>NZ_JBHTIK010000003.1:0-10018 GCF_042676985.1 Sphingosinicella xenopeptidilytica
TTCACTACATGCGCCGCGAAGTCGCCCGCGATCGGCACGGTGCGCGAGGCCACGCCGGCATCGCCCCAGCCCAATTCCTCAGTCGCCGGCGTATTCGATTGCTATCGCGTGCTTGGCGAACTGGAAGCGCAGCTTGTCCGCTGACCCCTTCGCGCTACCACAGGCAGGAAGAGCATCGTTATGACCGCGACCGTACGCCACAGGTGCTGCTCGCCCATCACCTCAAGCAGCTGAAGCTGCCGACGGTGCTGCGCGAGTATGACAAGGTCGCCCGCGAGTGCGCCCGCAATGGCGTCGATCATCCCCGCTACCTGTTGCGGCTGATCGAGCCGGAACTGATCGACCGCGAACGGCGCACGGTCGAGCGACGCATCCGGGCGGCCCGGTTCCCGGCGGTGAAGAGCTTCGACACGTTCGACTTTACCGCCATCCCCAGCCTCAACAAGATGCTGGTGCTCGAACTTGCCCGCTGCGAGTATATCCTGCGCCGCGAGAACGTCATCGCGCTCGGCAACAGCGGCACCGGCAAGACCCATGTCGCGCTCGCCCTTGGGCTGGCGGCCTGCCAGAAGGGCCTGACGGTTGCGTTCACCACCGCAGCCTCGCTGGTCAACCAGCTTATGGAAGCGCGTGATGAGCGCCGCCTGCTCAAGCTCCAGCGCGATCTCGCCGCGGTCAAGCTGCTGAGCGTCGACGAACTCGGCTACGTGCCCTTGTCGCCCACGGGAGCCGAACTGTTGTTCGAGGTCTTCTCACAGCGCTACGAGCGCGGCTCGACCATCGTCACCTCCAACCTGCCGTTCGAGGACTGGACCCAGGTGCTGGGATCGGAGCGGCTGACCGGCGCGCTCCTCGACCGGCTGACGCACCACGTCAGTATCCTGACCATGAACGGCGACAGCTATCGTCTCAAGCAATCCGCCCATCGCCGCCGTACCGCCACCAGGGCGGAGCAAAACCATGCCACCGAGATCGTCGACCCCGAGACCGGCGAGATCACCACCCTCTGATCAGGGCTCTAACGATATGAAGAAGGCCCCGATCGGGGCCTTCTTCATATCGTCGTGCCGCACCATCGATGGCCCGCTTTTACTCCGCCACAATGGCCTGGAATCTGACCGGCGTTGACAAAGGCGACCTGAGAGCCGCGATGCCGCGTTTCCAGGAACCTCATTTGACGCAGAACCTCGGGCTTTATGATCAGATGGCTGGGTTGGCCCGGGCTGCAGATTGCACTCCGGCGCAGCTCTGCCTCGCCTGGCTGCTTTCAAAGAGTGACTTCGTCGTTCCGATCCCCGGGACCACGAACATTGATCATCTCGATGAAATTCTGGATACCCTGTCGTTGACCATCTCCGAGGTCGTGTTTGACCAAGTGGACGCCCCTTTTCGCTTTTGGCGCCGTTTCGGGACCTCGTTATTCAAAGGAAGCCCAATCGCAAATTGGTACCGAGATTTGGGAGGGTGAGCCGCTTGCCAGCTAGACTGTTCAGGTGAAACGGGTCGTTCGGGACCGGCGACGCAGGGTCGCGGCCCCGAGTCTCTCGCGGCTATCGAGGCTATCGAGGCTGATGTTGAGCCTGCGGATGCCATATCCAAGGAGGTCGCGCGCTACTGGGGCGAGCTGGGTAGCGTTGGTCGTCATCGTCAGCTCATCGAGGCCGTTGCCGATGCGTTGCCCGATCGCCTCCGCCAAGCCGACGATGCCGCGACGAACCAGAGGCTCGCCACCGGTCAGGCGGATGCGTCGCACACCCCGCGCGATCAGGGCATCCGCCAGTTCCGCCAGTTCCTCCAGGGTGAGGAGGTCCCGGCGCGGCAGGAACTCCATCCGCTCGGCCATGCAATAGCGGCAGCGCAGGTTGCACCGATCGGTGACGGACAGGCGGACATAAGTGATCGTTCGGCCGAAACGGTCGGTCAGGCTGCGCTCTGGCTCCCCTTTATCGGGAGTTGGAGTGGCCGCGAGGCCTTCCCGTTCAGCCATGGCGCGCACGTCTTTCCCCGTTCATGGCCTAATTGCCCCTGATCCAGGGATGATGCGGAGGAGTCATCCTTCGTCAGTAGGCTTCGCAGGCAGACTATCAAATTCGGCAGCGAGATTGGCCGATATGCGCTCGAGGACCGATCGACAGATTTCAACTTCGTGCGGCTCGATGCCAGCAACAGCGACCTTGTTGATGTCGATCGCGTATCGCATCAGCTCCTTTTCGAGCGCACGACCATGATCTGTAAGAGTAATCCGCAATTTTCGACGATCATCCTTGTCCTTGGCGCGTTGCACCAGCCCTTGCCGAAGCATGGCGTTTATCATGGCGACCGTCGTATTTTCGGTGACGTTAGTCATGTCGCTCAGATATTTTTGGGTCACCCCGTCCCTGAGCCATAGGACACGAAGATAGTACCAGAAACCGGTTTTGAGCTCGTGCTTGGCCAAATAGGCACTCAAGAGCCGATCGAACCGTCGGTGGCAGCGCCGAACCTGATAGCCCAAACTCAGTTCCGGATCGAGTTTGGGGGCGTACTTCGACATCTGTTCACTCCTGACGGGTTCAACCGATCCTCCACTCGCACAGACGCCGCACAAACGCATCGCAAAACCGTACCCGGCACCCGAAACCCATATTCCTATGATCGTCCTCGGGATATTAAACGTGTCCCGAGAACGATCATGTGAGCAGTAGACTTGCCCCGTGCAGGATGGTTTCTTAGATGCGGAACTCGGCGAAAGTCTCCGGCGCGAACATCTCTTCTATGGTGAGCTGGCGGGGCGACAGGCCCTGTTCGTGATGGTAACGCGTGAATGTCTCGATGACGTGGCGGTTCTTTTCGATGCCATAGGGCCACCATCCCCTACCCATCGTAGCAATAGTGTCCTCCACTGCGGCGATCTGCCATGGCAACATCGTTTTCAGCGATGCCGACACCAGCAATTGTTCATAGCTCAACTGCTGGGCTTCTACGAATGCCTTGTAAAGCGCCTGGGCAATCCACCGATTCTTCTCATACACGTCTCGCCGGATGGCTACGACATGCATGATGGGGAAGATTCCCGTTTTCGCAAAATAGGCTTTTTCAACGTCCACAAAATTGGGGAAAAGGCGCCGAACCTTGCCGGGCTCCGAATAGAAGGTCGACGGTGCCCGCGCAGTATGCAGCGCATCGATCTCTCCATCCGCCAGCATGCGCGTCAAGGTCTGTGTGGGTCCGATCGGCTCGACCTTGAACTTGTCGGGTAGATTGAGCTTCAGCTTCTCCTCGCGTCCCGGCTCCTCTTCACCACCCGTGACGTAGGTGACCGACGCAGGATCAATGCCATACTCGTCCTGCAGGATGCCGCGGATCCAGACCGGAGCCGTCATCTGATATTCGGGCACGCCGATCCGCTTGCCGACGAGATCCTCGGGCTTTTCGATGCCGCTCTTGGCGGAGACGAAAATGCAGGAGTGGCGGAAGAAGCGCGAAGGAAAGACGGGAATGGCGATAAAGCCAAGATTTTCGCGGCCCAGGGTCACGCAATAGGACGACATCGACAGTTCAGCGACATCGAATTCTCGATTGCGCAGCATGCGGAAGAAGGTTTCCTCGACATCCAGAACCTGAAAGTTGAGGTCGATGCCGTCGGGCCGAACCGCGCCCCTCTGGAGGGCTTCGGTGCGGTCATAGCCCCAACAGGCGAGGGAAAGGCTCAGTCTGGTCATTGTCACGGTTTCTCCGATAGAGTGTCGAGAAGTTGGTTGGGTGCTACGTCCGTATTGCGTCGGCTCGATTCGAGGAGCGCGACGCAACAGGCCATGGTATCAAGTCCCCAGCGCCCGTCATGGATCGGGCGGCGAATACCTAGGCAACCGCCGACAAACTCATCGATGACTTCCTTGCGTGGCAGGGCAGGGCGCTCGATCGGCTGGAAATCGCGTTCGGCGTCCCCATAAATCGAGAGCCCCTTGGGCGACAGTTTCAGGTCCGCGCGTTCGCAGCTGACGATGATGAAACCGAAATGCTCATGATGCGGCGCTGGCGTGTCGGCAGCGACAGCCGGGACACCGTATGTGCGCTTCAGTTTGGCTTCGATTTCATCCTGCGATGATAGCGTCGCAAGCCTCTTACGCGCCTCGCCGTAGCGATCCGGGTCCTTGTCATAGCCAAGCTCCGCTATCCACCCCACTAGTTCGTCGCTGTCATAATGCGCATATCCGCTATAGGTCAGCGACGCTGCAGCACCGGCTTCAAATGTCATCAGCGCCGTATAGGCGCCTTCGCTCGGGCGGCTGCTATCCCAGTTGGCGGCGACGGCGCGAACCGATGAAACGGGCTGCCCGACAATGCGGCGCACGACATCGATCTGGTGTGCCGCCTGACTGTAGACAACGCCGCCGCCACGGGCGCTATCCAGTTCTTCCGGACGCCGGGGCCGGAACATGAAATCGGTGAAGTTAAGCGCCGTGACCATCCGCACGGCACCGAACCTGCCTGAGGCAACCAATTGCGCGGCAGCCTGTACGGGTGCATCGAAGCCGTGGCTGGGTCCGACTACGAGCACCTTGCCGCCATCAGCGGCTGCGCGTTCCATACGCGCGCAATCTGCAAGCGACGTCGCCATCGGCTTTTCGACCAGCACATGCTTTCCGGCTCGCAGAGCTGCGATCGCCTGCTCGGCATGCAACTCATGCGGGGTGGCTATGTAAACCGCATCGATATCCGGCGAATGCAGGAGCGCGTCGAGCGTGTCGAACGCTGGCGCGCCGAATTCGTCCGCGAAGCGTTCTCGAGCTTCGCGGCGCAGGTCGAAAGCCCCGGCAAGCGCTACGCGAGAATCGGCCTTCAGCGCGGGCATAGTGAGCATGAAACCCCGGCCGAGCCCAATAATTCCTAGTCGCAACGCATTACCATTCTTCGCCTGCCGCTCCCTTCAACCCGAAAATCAGGCTTGAAAAAGCCGTTACTACGATATAGAAGTAATTTAAAGGGCGTATCTTGAGGGTGATTCGTCTCCGTGCCAAGCCAAAATGAGGAGGGTAGCTAATGACTCCGGAACAAAATGATTTGCTTTGCCGTGTGGAGGGCGAGGCCCCAATGGGGAAGCTGATGCGGCAGCACTGGTTGCCCGCCTGCATGATCGAGGACGTCGCCGAGCCAGACGGCACGCCGTTGCGTGTTCGCTTGCTCGGTGAGAACATGGTCGTGTTCCGCAATACGGAGGGGCGCATCGGTGCGCTCGACGAGCTGTGCCCGCACCGGCGCGCTTCCCTTGCCTTCGGTCGCAACGAGGAATGCGGCCTGCGTTGCCTTTATCATGGCTGGAAATTCGATGTGGACGGCAATGCCGTCGACATGTCTTCCGAGCCGGTTGATGCGAAGCTGCGCGGCACGATGAAGACTAAGGCGTATCCGGTGGTCGAATCTGCTGGTTTCGTCTGGGTGTGGATGGGGGACCCGGAAAATGTCATCCCTTTCAGTCCGCCGAACTGGTCGGCGGCTCCAGCCGCGAAGATCAGCATCGTGAAAATGCATGGCGGGTGCAATTGGGCGCAGGTTCTCGAAGGGTCGATCGATTCGGCGCACAGTTCGAGCCTCCATTCATCGAACATGCCGACGGCCACCGAAGTAAGCGGTTCGACGGCTACGGACACCGCGTGGCTTCGCCCGTCGGCCGACAAGGCGCCCAAGATTGAAGTGCAGAAAACGCCGTTCGGCTTTCGTTATGCTGCTATCCGCAAGCCGATCATCGATGCGGACAAGCAGGACTATGTACGCATGACGCTGTTCCAGGCTCCGTTCACGGTGCACATCCCGTCCAACGACCAATATCATCTGTCGCAGATGCTGGTCCCGATCGACGACGTGAACACCATGTTCTACTGGATCGCCTGGCATCCGACGAAGGGCATCAGTCAGGATGCCTGGCGCACGTTCTGCGGGGCGGAGATCGGCAAGGACGTCGAGCCCGTTACCTTCAAAAAGCGGCGCAACGCCGAAAACAACTATCTGCAGGATCGCGCGCTGATGAAAGCCGGCGACTTTACCGGCATCTACGGCATTCCCTGTCAGGATATGGCGATGTGGGAATCGATGGGGCCGATCGCCGACCGCAGCGAGGATCTGCTAGGTTCGAGCGACAAGGCGATCTTCACCTTCCGCACCCAGATGTATCGCGCCGCCCAGGCTGTTCAGAAAGGTGAACCGGCACTTGGCGCTGTCGAACCGCGCGTGCCACTGGCCAAGCTCATGTCGTTCGAGGGCATGGTCCCCAAGGGCGAGGACTGGCGACTGATCAACATCTCCGAGGAGGAGAGGCGCTTGACCGGCGTCTTCGCCGACAAGGAAGAAGTTGAAGATCTGGCGGACGCGGTATCCTGATGCGTGAGTCGGATTTGATCGCGGGCCTGGATCAGCAGCAACTCGACAACTTCGTCGATTATGTTCTGAGTGAGGATCTGGGGAGCGGGGACGTCACGAGCCGTGTGTCAGTCCCCGCCAGCGCGCGCTTTTCCGCCGTTCTGGCTGCCCGCCAACCGATAGTGGTTGCCGGGCTCCAGCTGGCGGCCGCGTTTTTCCGTAAGCTCAACCCCGAGGTCGCTATCGAATTTCTGGTGCAAGATGGGGACAATGTTGCCGCTGGGCAGCCCCTCCTGCGAATTGCGGGAAGCGCGCAGCTCATGCTCGCGGCTGAGAGGTCCGCTCTCAATACGCTCCAGCATCTGACCGGCATCGCGACGGTGACGCGATCTTATGTCGAAGCGATCGCCGGGACGGATTGCGTCCTTCTCGATACGCGCAAGACAATTCCCGGTCTTCGGGCGATCGAAAAATATGCCGCCAAGGTGGGCGGGGCGCGGAATCATCGCATGCGTCTGGATGACGGTATCCTGATCAAGGACAACCACATCGCCGCCGCTGGCAGCATTGTCGAAGCGGTCAAGGCTGCGAAAGCCGCCAATACCGGGCTGGAAGTCCAGGTCGAGGTTGACGGGATCGAACAAATCGAGCCTGCGCTGACGGCGGGGGCGGATCGTCTGCTCTGCGACAACATGTCTCCTGCCAAGCTCAAAGGGGCCGTCGCGCTTGTCGGTGGCCGCGTCCCCATCGAAGCGTCAGGCGGCGTGCGGCTCGATACGATCAGGGAAATCGCGTCGACTGGCGTCGATTTTGTATCAGTCGGGCGCATCACCCAAAGTGCTCCCGCGGCCGATATCGGATTGGACTACGCGCTTTCCTCATGAGCCTTGCGCGCCAAGCCGGCGTGGAGGTTTTTCAGTCGATAGCAAACTGCCAAAAAGCATATTTGGAAATTAGAGGACTAATGGAGATTACCGTTACAACGCGCACTGGCGAGCGCGTGACTGGTCTGCCTTGAGAAAATTGGTCCGATTCTGGAGAGAGCCCGAGAGGGCCTGAAGCGCTTGGGAATGGTGGTCCAGGTTCAGCGTTAGTTTCCGACTTGCCGGGCCCCGATCGGGGCCCGGCAAAATCCTGTTCCGGCAAGATATTCTGCCGGTGTTAAATTGCCAAGACCCATGTGAGGACGGCTAACGTTGTAGTCCTGCCTCCAGGCCTCGATCAGCCGCTTCGCCTCGGGCAGCGAAGCGAACCAATGGACGTTGAGGCATTCATTCCGGAATGACCCGTTGAACGTCTCGATATAGGCGTTGTCGGTGGGTTTACCGGGCCGGGAGAAGTCGATCCGGACACTATGGTGGTACGCCCAGAGATCGACCAGGCGACCGGTAAATTCGGCCCCATAGCACATTGGGAAGCGGCCTATTGAAGGGCCACATTGCCTTGATGGAGACAAGGGCGCGTAGCGCCCGCCGGCTTCATCAAGGCAGTCATGACCGGCCAGCAGGTCTCTAAAGTGAAGTTGTCGACACAACCCTTTGGAGGCTGACCGATCATGACCAAGCTTCATTCTACGTCACGCGATGCCGTGCTGGTAGCCATCGATATGTCCAAGCACCGCCAGGAGGTTCTCCTTGAACGACCGGAGGGCGGCCGCCGGCGCCGCATGACGGTGATGGCGACGAAGGCGGATTATGATCGCTTGGCGGATGATCTGGCGGCCATCGGCAGGCCCGTGATTGTCGGATTTGAAGCGACGGGCAACTATCACCGCACGCTGGCACATCGATTGCTATCCGCCGGTTTCGAGCTGCGCCTGATTTCGTCGGTCGCGTTGGCCCGGACACGCGAAGCCCTGCACAATGGCTGGGACAAGAATGATTCCAAGGATGCCCAGGTGATCCTGCACATGCTCCGGATCGGTGCGACCCAGCGCTATATCGATCCGCTGGCCGCCGGCATCAACGATCTGCAGGAGATGTCGAAGACGCACGAAGCCATTTCCAAGGCCAAGACCCAGACCTGGCATCGGATTCTCACGCATTATCTGCCGCTGTATTTCCCGGAGATCGAGCGCTTCGCCGGCAATAGCCGGTCCGACTGGTTTCTGGCGCTGATCGAACGCTTCCCGACGCCGGGCAGCATAACTTCAATCGGGCGAGAAGCGTTCACCGAACAGGCATGGCCGCTCATCGGACGCAAGGTTTCCAAGGCACGGGTAGTCAACGATATCTACGAGACCGCCTGTTCATCGATCGCGCTCCCGATCGATGAACATTCCGCCGCGGTCACCATGTTTCGCATGGTCATCGCCCAGGCGCGCACCCTTATCCGGCAGCGCAACGAGATCGAACGGATCGCCCATGACGCGCTGGCCACGAACCGCGATTATCAGCTCCTGCGCATGATCCCCGGCATCGGTCCGATCAATGCCTTGACGATTCTGGCCGAGGCCGGCGATCTACGCCGTTTCAGCCACCATCGCCAGTTCCTCAAGTTCTGCGGCCTCGACCTCGCGACCTGTCAGTCCGGGATGTTCCGCGGGCGGACGAAGCTGTCGAAGTACGGCAACGCCCGGCTGCGGCGTACCTTCTGGATGGCGACTCAGGTCGCAATCCGGCAACCCAACAACAGCTTCCGTGACAAGCTCTCTCGCTATGTCGCTGGCCATGCCGACGATCCCGATCGCCGCCGCAAGGCGATGACTGCGCTTACCGCCAAGATGGCGCGCGTCGCACACGCCGTCATCAAGACGGGAACCGAGTACCGTCCGTTCGTCGAACGGGCGGACACCAGATGGAAGGACCCCTCTCTGTGGAGCCATGAGGGCGCTGCAGCGACCCTGTAGATAATGTTCGGGCCTTCCATCTGGCATGCGCATCTCATCTTAAGGACGGTGAGGACCACGATCTCGACGATCGATGGATCCTGTGTTTGCTATGGCCGAGAGTGCTTTCCTTGACGATGGAAGCCATCTGGATCATAAAATCACCAGCGCCGATCACCCTCGGCGCAACGAGACCTGCTGGCCTTTTCACGCTACGCCTTCCCAACATAGGACGTTGTCGCTGAGCAGGCGGGGCCTGTGCAGCACATTGGCGTGGTCGCAGCCTGAGGCTGCCAGTGCCATATCGAGCGTGTCAGTGACGTCCTCGGCTCGCATGGTGGTGCAGAGCTTCCATGCAATGATGTAGCGCGAGTAATCGTCGAGCACGGTCGAGAGATAGACCCAGCCCCATCCTATGATCTTGAAGTAGGTAAAGTCGGTCTGCCACATCTCGTTGGGGCGGGAGGTTTGTGTGTGGAACGCATCTGCCGCCTTGATCACGGTGTAGGCCGGGCTGGTGATCAGATCATGAGCCTTGAGCAGCCGGTAAACCGTAGCTTGGGACACGAAGTAGCGCCGCTCGTCGGTGAAGCGCACCGCCAGTTCTCGCGGGGACAGCTCGGTCTGTTCCAGCGCCATCTCGACGATCTGCTGCTGGACATCCTCGCCGATGCGGTTCCACACCCGGCTCGGCCCGGATGGTCGGTCTGCCAGCGCCTCGGGGCCACCTTCAAGGTAACGATCATACCAGCGGTAGAAGGTGCGCCGTGCCACGCCGAGCTGATCCAGCGTGCGTTTGGCGGGCAGGTGCGACTGCTCGACGATCCGGATTATCTCCAGCTTCTCGGATGCAGG
>NZ_JBHTIK010000004.1:0-298645 GCF_042676985.1 Sphingosinicella xenopeptidilytica
TACGCGCAGGGTTCCTACACGCGGAACTTCCAGGACCATTGGGATCTGCCCGGCGGCTATGAAGCTTCGGCAGGCTCGGTCGAGGACGGCGGCGAGCGTGAGTTCACCCGCACGGAGGATTGGCGCGTTAACGTAAAGCTAGGCTTCACGCCGAACGCCACGGACGAATATTCGATCAGCTACACGCGGCAGGAAGGCGCGAAGAACGCGCCGCTCCATGTCACCGACACGGCGACGCAGCGCAATTGGGCGTGGCCACAGTGGGACGTGGAGAGCATTTATTTCCTGTCGACGACGGCGCTGGGCGACAATGCCACGCTCAAGACCCGGGCCTACCGCAACAAGCTCGACAACCTGCTCCGCTCCTTCGACACCGCCGCACAGACGGCGCAGACGCGCCCGCGCGCCTTCAACAGCCCGTACAACGACACCGCATGGGGCGGCTCGGCGCAGCTCGATGTCGATCTCACCGACAGCTACGGCCTCAGCGTCGCCGCGCACTACCGCCGCGACAAGCATATCGAGTCGCAGCAGGTCTTCCCGGCCGGCACGTGGGAGCCCGATCAGGAGAACCTCGAGGAAACGTGGAGCGTCGCGGTCGAGAACCGTCTCGCGCTGTCGCCGACGCTCACGTTCACCGCAGGCGCCAGCTACGACTGGCGCGACCTCAAGCGCGCGGAGGAATATGGCGCCGTCCCCGGCCTTCCGGGCAATCGCCTGTTCTCCTATCCGATCCGCAACAGCAGCGCGCTGAACGGGCAGGGGCGGCTCGTCTGGACGCCGGACGATGCGACGCGCGTCCACGCCAGCATCTCGTCGCGTGCGCGTTTCCCCACCGTGTTCGAACGCTTCAGTTCGCGCTTCGGCGGCGCCACCTCGAACCCGGACCTGAAGGCGGAGCGCGCCACCAATTTCGAGATCGGCGGCAGCCGCCAGTATGGCGCTGTACGCGTGGAAGGCGCGGCGTTTTATTCGCGCGTTACCGACGTGATCGTCGCCTTCCCGACCATCATCGAGGTCTGCACGGCGCCCGGTGTCTGCGATCCGCAGGCCGTCACGCAAAGCCGCAACCTCGGCAAGGGCGACTATTACGGCGTCGAGCTGTCGCTCGATGCGCGCCTCGGCGAGACGCTCGGCCTCGGCGCCAACTACACGTGGACGCACCGGAGCCTCGATGATCCGTCGAATGCGGCGTTCCAGCCCACTGGCGTGCCGGAACACAAAGCGTTTGTCTGGGCGGACTGGTCGCCGGCCTCGCGCCTCCACATCGTCCCGAATGTCGACATCGCGTCGAGCCGCTGGACCGTGAACACGGCCGGCACGCGCTACTACAAAACCGGCAGCCACGTGCTCGCCAACCTGCGCATCGATTTCGACGTGATGGAGAACGTGACGCTCGGTATCGGCGCGCGCAACCTGTTCGACGAGACCTACCAGCTCACCGACGGCTTCCCGGAGCCGGGCCGCAGCTTCTTCGCGAGCGTCAGGGCTCGGCTGTAGGGCACGTCTGCAGGTTTCACCATCATGAAGTCACGGCCGATTGAGACGTCGAGTTGCACGGGCAAACACTTGGTGATCCGGGACGACGACCCGGCATTGATCGCGGCGCTGAACTCGCCTGCCTTCTACATCGCCGCGCTCGGATCGCGGAAGAACCAGGCGATCCGCCGCGAACGACTCGCCGCTGCCGGATTCAACGATACGGCATTGGCACGTGTTCATGGCCCCGCCGGGCTTGCCATCGGCGCGGCGAACCCCGCCGAGATCGCGCTTTCGATCGCCGCCCAGATGATCGCGGTGCGGCGCGGCGCGTGAAGTTCGGCCCCGTCCCCCTCGAGCGCGCGGAGGGCGCGTATCTCGCCCACGCGGTCCACACCGGCGCGCGACGGATCGCGAAGGGCAAGCGTCTTGATGCGGCGGACATCGCCGATGCCCGCGCGGCGGGCCTAGCCGAACTCGTCGTGGCAGCGCTCGAAAGCGATGATCTGCACGAGGATGCCGCCGCTGCCCTGCTCGCATCCGCCGCTGCGGGCCCCGGCCTCACCGCCCAGCCGCCCGCGCACGGCCGCGCCAACATCGTTGCCGACACCGCCGGGCTTCTGCTCGTGGAAACCGCCGCGATCGATGCCGTGAATGCCCATAACGAGGCGGTGACGCTGGGAACGCTCGCCCCGTTCGCGCCCGCCGCAAAGGGCGAGATCGTCGCAACGGTGAAGATCATCCCCTTCGCCGTGCCCGAGCCCCTGACCCGAAGCGCGGCGAACAGCGCGCGAGGCGTGCTGCGGTTGGCACCGTTCGGCAGGCGCCGCGTCGCTTTCATCCAGACGACGCTCCCCGGCACATCCGCCAAGCTGCTCGCGAAAACCGCGGAGGTGACGGAGGCACGCTGCGCCGCGCTCGGCCTTGCCGCATGGCGCGAAATGCGCTGCGCGCATACGGCGAATGCGCTCGCAGCCGTACTTGCGGAGACGGCGGATGCCGACATCGTCCTCATCAGCGGCGCCTCGGCGATCAGCGACCGGCGCGACGTGATCCCCGCCGCGATCGAACAGGCAGGGGGCGCGGTGCTGCGGCTCGGGATGCCGGTCGATCCCGGCAATCTCCTGTGCCTCGCGCGTATCGGTACGCGGCCGGTGATCGGCCTTCCCGGCTGCGCGCGCAGCCCGCGCCGCAACGGCTTCGATTGGGTTCTGGAGCGGCTGTGGGCGGGCCTCGACGTGACAGGCGCAGACATCGCCTGCATGGGTGCGGGCGGGCTTCTCGCCGACGTCCCTCGCACCGAACCGCGCCGGGCTGCGATGATCCATTGATCTTCCGTGGTGACGGACAGATAGTGCCGTCCTCAATAGGCATCACGGGCCGGAGCAGCGCAGATAACGCCCGTACATGCCCGATCGTTCTTAAGCAATACTGCAACGCGTCCAGCGCATGTTCAACGACGATGCCGTTGCAGGAGCGGACGTTGAAATAACTGATCTCGATCCATGCATCGGGCAGTGCCCTCGGTTCGAGGGCAAGGATCGCGCTCCACGTCGTGGCATGCTCGGGTGCAAGCGCAGTATTGGCGCGCGACGAGGAAGATGGCCGCGCCCGCCGGATAGCCTGTGTCGACATGGTTTGCGGCGTACGCGCGAGTACGCGTTCTGCACGCTGATGGATGCGAGCGGGTCATGCTGATCTGCTCGTAATCTCCTGGTCAGGTTGGAAAATATAATAGCTGCACATGGCCAGAACTACACTATTGACGTCGCCTCCTGCTGGTCGTGGCGGGAAACTCAGAGACGAGTAGCGGGAGGGTTGGGGTGCTCCAATCAGCCTCATGTTTGATGGTTCGCGACTATGAACGGCCCCCTTTCTAAGTGGTCCAAAATTGATGATATTTTGGATCATGATTACTTCATCCCAACGCTGGTCCGGTCCTTGTTAGAAAGGCCGGTCTGTTTGGATCGGAGCAGGCAGGCCCGCTATATGATTCGGCGGTGTCGAATAGGGTGACGCCGTGATCGTGGGCGATACGGACCAGCTTTATCTCCTCATCTCCTCCGCCTTGTCGACAAGCGGTCCGTGAAGGGCCTTCATGCCTATACAGGCAAGGCCAAGAACCGAAACTTCCAGACTGTTTCCCAATATGCGCGGCTTCATCTCGCAACTCCTTGTCTGACAATGAGGCCGACTGGTGGTCGCTACCGCGAGTTCAAGATGCCTTAATCTCAGCGAGCCATCCTTTGATCTCATTGAGCGTCCGGCGCTCCTGATCTGCTTCCATCACGAAAGGCGGCTCGATCGGTACGCCGGGCGCGTGGCTGGTGAGGATCGACAAGCTGTTGCCAACGCCATAGCTGCCGTGCGTGATGAAGGGCCGGATGATCTTGCCCCTGAAATCGTATGCCTTGAGATAGGAGCGGATCGGTGGCGGAGTCGTCTCCCCCCAGATCGGGAATCCGAGAAAAATCGTGTCGTAACCAGCAATGTCGGGGCCTCGTTCTGCAAGAGGCGGCTCATAGCCCTGATCCCGCTCCCGCCGCGCCCTCTCGACGTGCTCCTCGTAGTCCAATGGATAGGGCTGCGCTGGTCTTATCTCGAAGAGGTCAGCGGCAAGTACGCGCTGAAGAGTGTCGGCAATAACCCGCGTATTTCCCGATCGGGTGACATAGGCCACCAGCGTCCTCGATCCTGCCCCTTGCGAGCCGCTGCCCGTTTCCGCACACGCCGCAGTACCGGCAGCCAGCGAAAAAATGGCGGGGGCCGCAAGAAGTGAGCGCAGCGACAGGCTGTTCATCGGAACCATCACAACCTCAGCGTTTCGGCGGGGCTTCGACGCCGGAAAAGGCGAGCACGGCGTCGGGAAGGCGCGCACCCTGGACCTGAATAGCCGCGACAGCACGGTTAAGCTCGGCCATCTCGGCGGGCGTCAGTTGCACCGCCGCTGCCCCGACATTCTCGATCATATGCGCCATTTGCGTGGTTCCGGGAATCGGCACGATCCAGGGCTTCTGCGCCATCAGCCATACGAGTGCGATTTGCGTGGGCGTCGCCTGCTTGTGCTCCGCCCATTGTCTTAGCAGCGCGACGAGCGCGAGGTTGGCGGTCATATTCTCCGGCGAGAAGCGTGACTCAACCTTGCGAATGTCGCCATCCGCGAACCGCGTCTGCCCGTCGATCGCGCCAGTGAGGAAACCTACTCCGAGTGGACTCCACGGCACGAAGCCGATGCCGAGTTCCTCGCAGAGCGGAATCACCCACGCCTCCGGCCCGCGCCACAGCATCGAATATTCATTCTGAACGGCGGTGACGGGTAGCTCCGCATGAGCATGCCGCAACGTGTTACGGCCCATCTCGCATAAGCCCCAATGCAGAACTTTCCCCTGCGCCTTGAGATCCTTGATGGCGCCGGCAACATCCTCGATCGGAACGTCCGGATCGACCCGGTGCTGATAAAGAAGGTCGATGCGATCGGTGCGAAGGCGCCTCAGCATTCCTTCGACCGCTAGCTTAATATGGTCCGGACGGCTATTGAGGCCTGGGCCACGCGCGCCGGTTTCGAGGTCGATATTCCATCCGAATTTGGTTGCGATCACAATCTGGTCGCGGAAAGGCGCGACACCTTCGCCAAGGATACGCTCAACTTCGTGAGGACCGTAGGCTTCGGCCGCATCGAAGAAGGTGACGCCGCGGTCGAAGGCTGTCCGGATGATGTTGTGCATCTCGGATCGGCTGGGGATCGTCGTCTGGTATGTGCGGCTCATATTCTGGACGCCGATGCCGATACCCGACACTTCGAGCGACCCGAGCCGCTTTCGCGCGCTCGACTGGGTAGCTGGATAACGAACAGAGCCGATGGCCGGAGGCGCAGCCCGCGCGGCAGTGGCACTGAGCAGCGGCACCGCCGCGAGGCCGCCGCCTGCCGCCAGCAAGCCGCGACGACTAATCTCATTTCCGTTAGCGTCAGCCATGACCCGTCTATACTTTCAAATGTCGGCGGGACCGCCGCGCCGCCGGGATTTTTCGACCTAAAACTTTCGGGTGCCGAGCCACTTCACCATCGCCGGGTCGCGGTGGTCGAAGAAGCTGCTGGCCTTCTTGTCGAGCGTCGCGATTGTAGCGAGGTCTTGGTCATCGAGCCGGAAGTCGAAGATCGCGAAATTCTCCGCCATGCGCTCCTTGCGCACCGACTTGGGGATGGCGACAATGCCGCGCTGGTTCAGCCAGCGCAGGACGACCTGCGCGATGCTCTTGCCGTGCTTGCCCGCGATCGACTGGAGCACGTCGTTGGAGAACAGTCCGCTCTTGCCCTCGGCAAACGGTCCCCATGCTTCGGGCTGGACCTTGTACTCTTCCAGAATCTTCTGCGCGTCGTCCTGCTGATGGAAAGGGTGGATCTCGATCTGGTTCACCGCAGGGCTGGTCTCGTTGTGAAGCACGAAATCCACCAGTCGATCAGGGTAGAAATTGCTGACGCCGATCGCGCGAATGCGCCCGTCGCGGTTCAACTCCTCCATCGCCCGCCAGGCGCCATAAACATCGCCATAGGGCTGATGGATCAACCAAAGGTCGAGATAGTCGAACTGCAACTTGTTGATCGAACGTTCGAAGGCCGCCTTCGCGCCCTCATAGCTCGCGTCCTCAATCCAGAGCTTGGTCGTGACGAACAGCTCGCTTCGGTCGATCCCGTGGGCTTTAATCGCTGCGCCGACGGCCTCCTCATTGCCGTAGGAGGTCGCGGTGTCGAGAAGCCGATAGCCAACGTCGATGGCATCGCGGACGCTGCGTTCGCACTCCGCAGGATCGGGCACCTGAAACACGCCGAAACCCAAGCTTGGCATCTGCACGCCGTTGTTCAGCGTCACAGCGGGAATATTGCTGGTCATGGTGTTGCTTTCTCTTAGATCACTCAGCGATTGACGAAGCTCTGGTGTGAAGCGGGATAGCGTGCGCCCTCGATCTTGATCCCGGCCAGCGCCTTGTCGATACGTTCAAGATCGTCGCCGGTCAGCGCGACGGCCGCCGCCCCGATATTCTCCTCAAGACGATGCAGCTTGGTGGTGCCGGGGATAGGCACGATCCACGGGCTCTGTGCGAGCAGCCAGGCCAGCGCGATCTGTGCCGCCGTCGCGCCCTTTTCCGTCGCGATGGAGGTGACGAGATCCACGACCGTCTGATTTGCCTTGAGCGCGTCAGGCGTAAATCGCGGCACGGTGCTGCGAAAGTCCTTCTCGCCGAAGGTGGCGTTGGAGTCGATTTTCCCCGTCAGGAACCCTTTGCCCAGCGGTGCGAAGGGAACGAAGCCGATGCCAAGTTCTTCCAGCACGGGAAGGATTTCAGCTTCCGGCTCGCGCCACCACATCGAATATTCGCTTTGCAGGGCGGCGACCGGCTGCACGGCATGGGCGCGCCGGATAGAATCCGCGCCAGCTTCCGACAGGCCGAAATGCCCGACTTTTCCCGCTTCGATGAGTTCCTTAACGGCGCCGGCTACCTCTTCGATCGGCACGTTGGGGTCGACGCGGTGCTGATAGAAAAGGTCGATCCAGTCGGTGCGAAGGCGCTTCAGCGCCGCGTCGGCGACTTGGCGGATGCTATCGGGCCGGCTGTCGAGTCCTTCGGCCGGCACTCCGTTACGGAAGCCGAACTTGGTCGCGATCACCACCTGATGGCGGACTGGTTCGAGTGCTTCACCTACAACTTCCTCGTTTAGCCCCGGCCCATAGGCTTCCGCCGTATCGAAGAAGGTCACGCCACGCTCATACGCCGCCCGGATGAGTTCGATCGCATCCTTTCGGTCGGTCGCCGGGCCATAGCCGTAGCTCAAGCCCATGCAGCCAAGGCCGAGCGCCGAAACCTCCAGCCCACTGTTACCAAGAATGCGCTTTTGCACGACCGTCGCTCCTTCACCTGGCCGTTGCGGCAGCAGGCAGACTGCACAACCCTTCAGTTTCAAGATGAATATAGCGCGCTCACACTTTCGCGATTAGATGCTATAATCTGCTAGTCGTCATAAGTTGAGCTAAACAATGTCGAACGAGAACTTCAACGTGTTGGCCGCCTTCGCGGTCGTGGCGAGGGAACGCAGTTTCACCCGTGCCGCCGCTCAGTTGGGCGTGTCGCAGTCCGCGCTCAGCCAGACCGTGAAGGGCCTGGAAGCGCGGCTCGGGATGCGGTTGCTTACCCGCACGACCCGCAGTGTCGCGCCAACCGAGGCAGGTGAGCGACTGCTGAACAGCGTCGCACCGCGTTTCGAGGAGATCGAGCAGGAACTGGCCGCGATGAGCGTACTGCGCGAGAAACCCGCCGGCACGATCCGCATCACCGCCGGGGAGCATCCGGCGATGACCGTGCTTCAGGCAGGGCTTGTCCGATTCTTGCTCGACTATCCAGATATCCATGTCGAAATCATCGTCGATTATGGCCTCACCGATATTGTCGCGGAAGGCTTCGACGCCGGGGTTCGGCTTGGCGAACAGGTCGCCAAGGACATGGTTGCCGTACGGATCGGTCCCGATATGCGGATGGCTGTGGTCGGCTCGCCCGCCTATTTCGAGAAGCATCCGCAACCGCAGACGCCGCAGGAGCTGACGGCGCATAATTGCATCAACATCCGCCTGCCGACCTACGGGGGTCTCTTTCCGTGGGAATTCGACAAGGACGGGCGCGAGGTTAAAGTCCGGGTCGAAGGCCAACTCGTGTTCAACAACGTCGCGTTGCGGCTCAATTCAGCCCTTGCCGGACTCGGCCTTGCCTACATGCCCGAAGATCAGGCGCTCGATCAAATTAACGCGGGGCGGCTTGTTCGGGTTTTGGAAGACTGGTGCGAACCATTCCCCGGGTACCATCTCTACTATCCGAGCCGCCGCCATGCATCCCCGGCCTTTGCAATCATGGTCGACGCGCTGCGCTATCGCGGCTGATAAAGGGCTCGTGCGCGTCACGCATCCGCTTCGTCACTCCCGGATATTCAGCGTGGCGAGGGCTTCGGTCAGCGCCGTGCGGGCGCGATTGGCGGCGGCGATGTCGCCCCATTGCTCCAACCCGCCGGTCAACTGGTGAAGCTGCGCGGGCGTGAGGCCCACCCGGATGCTGGCGGCCATGTGCGAGCGGAGTTGTGATTCCACGCCCGGCGTTGCGGCCAGCGCGCCGACGGTGGCCAGCTCGCGGCTTTGCCAGTCGAGATTGTCGCGCTCGAAGATATCGCCGAAGAGATGGGACTGAAGGAACTCGTTGATGACTGGCGCGAACTCGAACACTGGTCCCGCGACCGGCGCGCCGGAAATCCTCGTCTGATTGGCTCTGCCGACGGCGCGCAACTCTTCGCCGGTCAGGATCGCCTTGATCGGCTCGCGTCCGGGTGCATCCTGGATACCCCGCTGCTTGCGCTCCCCCACCAGCTTCGCCAGCTCGCCCAGCGCGTTGAGGCTGCGCGGGAAGCCGGCATAGGCGTAGAGCTGGACGAGGATTTCCCTAGCCTCGCTGATGGAGAGGCCAGCATCCAGTCCGCGGGTCAAGGCGGCATTGAGCCGGGGCATGTCGCTCGTGGCCATTGCGGCGGCGATCAGCGGGATGGCCGCCTGTTTGGCGGACAGGGTCTGGAAGGCGACTTGATTGCTACTCATGCTATGCGCCTCCGAGGCGTTCTGCTGCGCGTGGACTGAGGGAGGCGCCACCCCGAAGGCAAACACAAGCACGGTTATTCCGAGGCTCGCTGGACGACGATCAGCGCGCATTATATTCTTCATCGGTCACCTTCTCCATCCACTCCACGCTCTTGCCGTTCACCACGCCCGTGACGGCCAGGTGGGTCATGGCGGTCTTGGGCGCGGCGCCGTGCCAGTGCTTGATGTCGGGCGGGCATTCGATCACGTCGCCGGGATGGATTTCCTGGATCGGTTTGCCCGCCTCCTGGGTCAGGCCCACGCCCGACATTACGATCAGACGCTGCCCTGCGGGATGCGTATGCCAGGCGGACCGTGCCCCGGGCTCGAACGTCACATAGGCACTTGACGCATTGACCTCCGGGGTCGCGGCGAACAGGGGGTCGACGCGCACCCGGCCGGTGAAGTTCTCCTCCGGTCCTGCGACGGACGCCCGGGTTCCAACGCGGCTGATCTGCTGGCCGGTCGCGGAGCCATCGGGCCGGGCTTCGACGCCTGTCGCAGCGAGCGTGGAAAGGGCGACCGAGGCGGCAATTTTCTTCATTGAGAGACGTGTGGACCACTTTCACAATGTCACCTCAGTTGCAGGGGATCAGGTCATCGGCACTGTCGTTAAGCCGGCCACTTCGTCAGGGGCCAATTGTTGGTAGATGTGATGGTATATGACACAGGAATGGTGGAAATACGCGAATAGTAACAATCATATAGCCGCCTTTGATCGTTCCCGTAGGGGTCACCACCATTCGCACGTTGTGCGGATATGGCCGTGCAGATGGCGGCTGCTTTATCCTCTGATATCGTTTGATGGTCTGCTCGCATCGTGGTGCATGGATAAGTGCTGCCGGAGTCGGCTGAATTTACAATCTCTTCGCTTGCTAATGGAAAGCGCTTTCGCAGCGCTGCGCAAACGCGCGATTGTTTCGGTGCTGGCACAATCGTTGCTTGTTTTGAAAACGGGCGACTATGCGCCCGACAGGGGGGATCCAACATGCAACGCTTTATCGTTGCCGCATGGTGCGGCGCTGCCATGACGCTTGCCGCATCGGCGCAGGCCGCGGTGATCAATTACACGTTCACGACCAACGAGGCTGTCGGCGGGACGTTCGACGGCATCGCGGTTTCGGGCAGTTTCAGCTACGATAACACGCCGGGTGGCGCCCTTGTCGTCCCGAACGCCCCGGTCGCCGGAGCCATCATCTACATCGGTAATGTTACGGACTTCACGGCCGAGGTCGGCAGCAAGACGGTGAGCTACACGAAAGGCAACGTGGTTGTCGGCAACGACAAGTTCAATCCGCCGGCGACGCCGGGCGCGCCCTTCGATATCGTGCAGCTTGTTCCGACGACGGGATTCAGCGGCTGGACCGAGCTAGGATACACGCTGGTGAGCGCCGACATCCTGTTCGTCGAATCGGCTCTCGGGTTCGATTTCCTCGACAATCAGGCGCTCCCTGAGATGCTGAACGAAAACCGGCCTGACGTGCCGGGGTTGTTTTCGCTTCTTTTCCGTCCTGTGGTCGGCGGCCCCGATGTTCGCGTATTCTGGACCGGGTTCATCGTCGAGCGGGTGCCCGAGCCGGCCGCGTTGGCGCTGTTCGGCCTTGGTCTCGTGGGCCTTGGTTTCACGCGTCGCCGCCGCGTTTGAGCGTACGTTCGAGGATATCTTGCAAATAAACGGAGCGCGCCGCTGCGCGCGCTCCCCATTGGCAATGAACGAACACGCCCGGTCGTTGTCGGGTTACTTTACAGTTTGAAGACGGTGCGCGGGCCGCATCGTTTGAAATACGTGCTTTCCGGCGATTGGCCCCCTTTTTGCTTTCAAATGGAAAGTGGCGGATTCGCGTGCTGGAAGGCATGTCTTTGAGTTCGCAATGAAATCCGGTCTCCGATAGGGAGGCCCGACCGGCGTGCTGCACCCTGCATTTGCCGAACGCTTTTCTGCGTCTTGTTAACTATTCTCTTGCTACTGCTTTCATCGCTGTTAGCATTCGCGCCACTCGCGCCCGCGGGTACCTATTAGTAACCATAAGCTTACCCGGGGGCGTCATGCCGAAGCCCATTTCTGAAATTCGCAAGCCTGAGATCGTGCAGGCTGCCATCAAGGCGATTGGCCGCGAAGGCCTGCCCATGCCTTCCTACGATTCGATCGCCAAGGAAGCGGACATGTCGCGGCAGCTCATCCGGCACTATTTCCCCGATCCCGAAGGCCTGATGGTCGCGGTGTGCGATGCGCTGGCGGCAAGCTACCGCGACTGCCTGATGAAAGGCATCATCGAGGCTGCCGTGACCGAGCGCCTGCCGATGTTCCTCGATTTCTATTTCGACTTCCTCGCGGGGAACCAGAAGCCGAAGGACGATGGCGTTTACGACGCGATGTTCTCGCTTGCTGCGAGTTCCGAGGCGGTGCGCATGAACCTCAGCGGGCAGTATAATCTGCTCCAGTACACGATCGCGCACGAGATCCAGATCAGCAACCCGACGCTGAGCCAGAAGGCATGTCGCGAAATCGCCTTTCTGTTCGTGGCCCTGATGTATGGGCACTGGAAGATGGTGGCGACACTCGGCTTTTCCGAAGACTACAACCGGGTGACGCGCGAGGCGGTCGACCGGCTGATCGCATCCTACGTGCAAAACTACCACGATCCCGATCTAGACTGAGCGGGGCCACTGGCTTCGGCTTGCGCGACAGGCCCGCAGCCTGCGATACGTCTGCCTTGATGGTGAAGGCAGGCATGGCGTCCACGACAGAAGAAACGAAACGGCGCCGCGCGCGCCGGCAGACACCGGCGCTGCGGCGGCAGGATCTGCTCGCGGTGACGATCAGCTGTCTCGCGCAGCTCGGCCCGCGCGGCACCACGGGGCGTGAAATCTGCCGCCGGGCCGGCGTGTCGCACGGGCTGCTGCGCCATTATTTCAGCAATCCCGACAACCTGCTGCTGGAAACCTATCAGGAGCTTTGCGACAGCTTCATCGCGCGCTTCGCGGAAGAACTCGCAGCCGGATACGCGGACCCGTGGAAGACGATCGATCGGCTGTTCGAGGTGCATTTCAGCGACGAATGGTCGAACCCCGATATCCTTGGTGCGTGGATCGCCTTCTGGGCGCTTGTCCGCAACAATCCGGACTTCGCCGCGGTGAGCGTGGATTACAACGCGCGCTTGCAGGCGCTGCTCGCTCAGGCTGTGGCGCGGCTTCCTGAGGGCCCGGTGCCGCCGCGCGATATCGCCGCGCTCGTCTCGGCGACGATGGACGGGCTGTGGCTCGATTACAGCCTCTCGTCCGCGCGCCTGCCGCGTGCGCGTGCGCTCGATCTTGCAAAGACGATGCTGCGGCGGCTGGCGCCTCCGGCTTAGGCCGCAACCTCCAGCGCTTCCGACGCGGCGAGCCACTCTGCCTCGGTAGCTTGAATCCGGTCCGTCAGATCGGCACGCAGTTTCATCAGTTCGCCCATCGTCTTCCTCGCGTGCGCGGGGGCGGCCGCCGAGGGGTCGAACATCGCAAGGTCGACCGCGCTGCGTTCGGCGGCGAGTTTCGCAAGGTCCGCTTCGAAAGCCTTCACGGCGGCACGCAGGCGCTTTTCCTGCTCGCGTGTGTCGGCTGCGGCTTTGCGGGCTCCCTTGCGGTTCCCGGAGGATGCGCCGCCTGTCTGCCGGTCGTTCGATTTGCCGAGCACGAAGTCGGTATAATCCTCAAGGCTACCCGTGAAGTCCTCGGCACGGCCGCCGTCCACCAGGACCAGACGATCGGCGGTCAGCTCGAGCATGTGGCGATCGTGGCTGACGAGCATGACTGCACCGGAATATTCGTTCAGCGCCTGCACCAGTGCCTCGCGCGAATCGACGTCGAGGTGGTTGGTCGGTTCGTCGAGGATCAGCATGTGGGGCGCCTCGCGCGTGATGAGCGCGAGCGCCAGCCGCGCGCGCTCGCCGCCCGAAAGCTTGCCGACCTTGGTGAGGGCCTTGTCGCCGGAGAAGCCAAAACGCCCGAGCTGCGCGCGGACGGCACCGGGCGTCGCGCCCTTCATGATGCGCGTCATGTGCTCGAGCGGCGTGTCTTCGGTATCGAGTTCTTCGACCTGGTACTGCGTGAAATAGCCGACGCGCATCTTGCCCGCCGTGCGCATGTCGCCCTCCATCGGCGGCAGCTGCGCGGCGAGCAGGCGGGCAAGCGTGGTCTTGCCGTTGCCGTTGCGGCCGAGCAGCGCCACGCGGTCATCCGGATCGAGGCGAAGGTTGAGGCGCGAGAGGATCGGGTTGCCCTCGGTGTAGCCCACCGATGCCATGTCGAGCGTGACGAGGGGCGGCTTCAGCTCGCTCGGGTTCGGAAATTCGAAGCTGAGGCTGGGGTCTTCGGCGATCGCGGCGATCGGCTGCATCTTCGCCAGCGCCTTGGCGCGCGACTGTGCCTGCCGCGCGGTGCTCGCACGGGCGCTGTTGCGGGCGATGTAATCCTGCAGCTTCTCGCGCTGCCGGGTCTGCGCGGAGCGTGCCGCCTCGAGCTGCGCCAGCCGTTCGGCCCGCTGCCGCTCGAACGCATCGTAGCCGCCCGGGTAGAGTGTGATCTTGCCGCCTTCGAGATGCAGGATGTGATCGACGACGTTGTTCAGCAGGTCGCGCTCGTGGCTGATGATGATCATCGTCGCGCGGTAGGTCTTCAGGAAGTTTTCGAGCCAGAGCGTCGCTTCGAGGTCGAGGTGGTTCGAAGGCTCGTCGAGCAGCAGCAGGTCGGGTTCCGAGAAGAGCAGGGCGGCGAGCGCGACGCGCATCTTCCAGCCGCCCGAATAGCTATCAAGCGTGCGGCCCTGCATCTCCTCGTCGAAGCCGAGGCCGACGAGGATGCGCGCGGCGCGTGCCTCCGCCGTCCACGCATCGATGGCGTTCAGGCGTTCGTGAATTTCGGAAATGCGATCGGGGTCGGTCGCGGTTTCGGACTCGGTGAGGAGGGCAGCGCGCTCCGTATCCGCCGCGAGCACGGTTTCAAGCGGCGTCGCGGTGCCGGCAGGGGCTTCCTGTGCGATATAGCCCATGCGTGAACGGTTCGCGGTCTCGATCTCGCCGCCATCGGCTTCGAGGAGGCCGCACATAACACGCATCAGTGTGGACTTGCCCGCGCCGTTGCGCCCGATCAGCCCGACACGGCTTCCCGTGGGCAGCGACGCGGTCGCGCCGTCCAGAATGATGCGGCCGCCAAGCCGCACGGTGATGCCGTTGATATTGAGCATGGGCGGGGGCGATACACGAATGTTCGTGCTCTGTCAGGTGGAGATGCTCTTGCGTTTTAAATGGCTGATCAGCGCATCGATGGTGGAGCGAAGGTGTTTCTGTTGGGCCTTTGCTTCCTCGGCTGTCAGAACGAGTTGTTCGTAAGTCGGTCCGTCTGCACCATAGCGGACCAAACGGAAGATATAGATGTCGCGGCCAGCATCGGTGCGCGCCGTTTCGACGGTTCCGTGAGCGAGGAAACCGCGAAGGATTTCAAAAGCCTTGAAGCGATCGAGCAGTTTCAGAATCCGCGCCGAGTTCAGGCCGATCGGCGCATTGATCTCGGCTATTTTCCGCAGTCGTTCGAATTTCTGACCGGCAAGATGCGGGAATTTCGGTTTGAGCGCGGCATATTCGGGACGGTTCGCTGCATCGTTCAGCAGCGGCGCGAGCGCGTGCTCCAGTTGTGCGAACTTGTCGATGACCCAGCCGCGAAAAAGGTGGGCGTCATGGCGGCGATGGGCTGCCGGATCGACAGCGACCGGAGGCTCGCTCTGCATCGCGGTCATGGCAGGTGCGTCAGGCCGCGCGGACGCGGGCGAGGAAGCGGTCGACCTCTGTGGTGAGCGTGCTGGCCTGCCGGTTGAGGTCGGCGGCTGCGTCGAGTGCGTCTTTTGCCGCGATGCCTGTCGCCTCGACGCCGGAGCGTACCTGATCGATGTTGCGCGCGACGGCGTGCGTGCTGTCGGACGCCTGATGCGTATTGCGTGCGATTTCGGAGGTTGTGGCGGCCTGCTGCTCGACGGCAGCGGCGACCGTGGCGGCGATGCCGTTGATTTCGCCGATCGTGGAGACGATCTCCTCGATCGCACCGACGGTTTCGCGCGTCACCGACTGGATCGCGCCGATGCGTTCGTTGATGTCGATCGTGGCCTTGCTGGTCTGGTTCGCGAGCGCCTTGATCTCGCTGGCGACGACAGCGAAGCCGCGCCCTGCCTCGCCGGCGCGGGCCGCCTCGATGGTCGCGTTCAGTGCGAGCAGGTTGGTCTGCTCGGCGATCGAATTGATGAGGCCGACGATCTCACCGATCTTCTCGGCATCGACCGAAAGTCCGGCGACGATCTCGTCCGTGGCGCGGGCGCGCGACACGGCCTGCTCCGACATCGCCGAGGACTCGACGACCCGGTGCGAGACTTCGGCGAGCGAGCGGGCCATTTCCTCGGACGCATTGGCAACGGTGAGCGCGTTGTGGCTGGCTTCCTCCGCCGAGACCGTCACATCGGTGACGAGTACGGCGCTGCTGCGCGCTGCGTCGCTTACCTGCTGCGAGCCCGCCGCGATCTGGCGCGCCGCACTGTCTACGGCGGCGACGACGTGGCGAACGCTGGTTTCGAATGCGTCGGCAAGCTCGCTAAGCGCGGCGCGTTTCTCGGCGGCGGCGTGCTGGCGCTCGGTTTCGCGTTCGGCGCGTGCGGCTTCCTCGCGCTCGCGGTCGCGGCGTTCGGCTTCCACCGCGGCGCGGCGGCGCTCTTCGACTTCGGTCGCGTTCTCCTTGAACACGGCCACGGCCCGCGCCATGTCGCCAACCTCGTCGCGCCGCTGTGCGCCTTCGATGTGCGTGCCGGTTTCGCCGCGGGCGAGCGCGAGCATCGTGTTCGCCATGGTCGCGATCGGGCGTGCGATCAGATGGTTGGTGAGGAGACCCGCGACGATCGACACGCCGATACCGGCGGCGCCGGCAAGAAGCGTGATGAGAATCGCGCCGCCGGCGGCAGCCTGTGCGGCGAGATCGGCCATGCCCTGCTGATCGGCGATCGCTTCGGAGAACGCCTCCACGTTGCGCTCGAACGCCGGGCCTGTCTTGCCGAGCAGCCGGTCGACGGCTGCGTCGCGGTCGCTGGTGCGGCGGACGATCTCGTCGAACGCCTTGTCGTAGGCGACGAGGCTGACGATGATGCCGTCGGCCTTGCGCGTGAGCGCCGGATCGGTGAGGCCTTCGAACACGCCGTTCAGCGCATCTTCGAGGTTGAGGAGGTCGGATTTGGTCTGCTTCACGATCTCGGGCGAGGGCGAGGAGAGATAGCGGTTCACATCGACCCGCAGCAGCGAATAGGTTTCGAGTGCGAGCGCTGCATTATAGGCTGTCTGATGGTCGCCTGCGCGGTGGCTCGCCGTGACGATATCGTGGAGTGCGGCGCCGATTTCCGGCCCCTTGGCCTCGATGGTACCGGACACGAGGCGGGTGATCGCGGTCTGGTTTTCGACGATCCCGCGGAACTCGGTGCGGAAAACGCCGCGTAGCCGGTCGATGCGCGCGAGCGTGGCCTCCTCGCCGACTATGGCCGCGCCGTCTTCGGCGCGCTTCAGCGCATCCTGTGCCGCATTGAGGCTTGTGTTGACCTCCGCGACGAGCGCGGCGTCGGGGCGGATGACATAGTCCTTGATACGACCCTGCGCGGTCATCGCAGTGGCGTGGGCGCGGGCAATCGAGCGGGCGCTGTCGGCAAGGTGGGCGACTTCGGAGACGGTGGAACGGGTGACGAGAAGCGAGCCGGTGGCGACCATCGCAAGCACCGCCATCGCGAGCCCGCCGATGCCGTAGCTCACCAGCACCTTCTTGCTGATCTTCCAGTGGGTTATGATCGCGATAAACGGCGACACGTCAACGCGCGCGATCAAATCCCTGAAACGCTCCATAGCCAGCACAAGCCCCATACACCGGGAAAAGCGGCACATCCGGTTCCCGCCCCATCCGCATACGGCCGGCGGTGTTTCATCATGGTTAACATTGCGCGGGTTTTCAGCGCGCGGGCCAGAACCCTTTGAGCCACGCAGAAACGGCGGCGATTCCGGCTGCGTCCAATTCCACCGCTTCTCCGAGCGCCGGGAGTTTCGGCCAGCCGGCATCCGGGAACGCGCGGTCTTCGAAGCTGCGGGTGCCCTCGTAGCGGGGGATCACGTGGGAATGGACGTGCGGGTCCACCATCATCAGCATCAGGTAGTTGAGCTTGGTGTGATCGACGGCGGCGCGAAGCGCGGTCTCGATATCGCGGCTGACGTTCGCGAGTTCCGCATAGGCGGCGGGTTCGAGGTCCGCGAAGGCTGTGGCGTCCGACTTCGCGGCGAGCACGAGGCTGCCGAGCGTGGGCTGTGCGGGGCGGAGCAGAACGATCCAGTGGTCGTATTCGGCAACCAGCGTTGCCGGGTAGCCGAAGCGGCGGATGGTGTCGTTCACGCCGCGCTTCCGTCGCTGAGCCACGAGGCGAGGGCGCCGCGGCGCCGCGCGACGATCGCCTGCAGCAGCCGGACGAAATGGAAGACGAGACTGAGCACCGTCCACGCCGTTACGCCGAGAAGCCCGAGATCGGGGCGCGAGAACAGCATACTGACGAACAGGATCACCATGTTGGGGTTGCGGCGCGCGGTGATCAGGCGGAAATCGGTGTCGACCTTCTGCCAGACGTGGATGTGCATTCCGGCGACGTGGATGAACCAGCCCTCGATGAGCCGCTGCAGCACATAGCCGCCGACCATCACGCCCATCACCATCCAGAACACGGGCGGATCGAGTGCGAGGCCATGCGCAGCGAGGCCGACGCCCCACGCGTACCACCAGAAGGGCGGGTGCACGAGATCGAGCCCGTGATCGAAGACATTGCCCCACCACGACGAGGTGATCGTGCAGCGCGCGAGCTTGCCGTCGACGGTGTCGAGCACCATGAAGACGAGGCCTGCCGCCATGCCGGTCCAGTAGTGGCCGTCCCAGAAGAGGATCGTCGCCCACACGCAGAGCGCAGCGCCGATCGTCGTCACCATGTTGGGCGTCATGCCGATGCGTGCGGCGATGCGGGTGAGGACGAGCGCCCATTCGGGCCACAGATACTTGGTGAGGATGTCGGTGACGCCCTTGTAGGCGCCGAAGTAGCTCGCGCGTTCGATGGCGCGGACGTTCGCCGGGATCAGCTCGATCAGGAACGGGCGTTCGCGCTTTCGGAGTGTGGCGTTGTAGATGGTGATGCCGTCTTCATAGGCGGTGACGGCAAGCCCTTCCGCCCAGGCATTGCTGCCAGCCTCTATGGCATCGCGCACGGCTTCGGCGCGGTCAGGCGGTACGTTCGCGAGTACTGGGCGACCGCCGAGGGTGAGGGCGGTGCCGGGGCGTTCAGCGATCCAACCGAACCACTGCGGGTCGAAAGCGAAGCGGGTGTCGGCGACGATGACGCCCGACTGATCCGCCTGCGGTGCGCGTGCGGCTGCGATGCGTCGGATGCGTTCGGCGGAAGACATGCCCCAGATCGGCGTTTCGTTCTTTCCTGCGAGAAGAAGCGTCGTTGGCGTGTCCACAGGTCTCTCAGTCGGTTTGCAGCCCAGCGGTGCTTATAGACGGAGAGGGAAGAGGCGCAAGTTTGGGGGCGGGCAGATATTGGCCATCCCACTGCAGCGGCGCGGCATCGGCCCACGCGCTGGCGGGCAGCGCTTCGAGCGCCTGCAGATAGGCGCGGCCCACGGCAAGCTGCGAGAGGCCGCAGGCGTTCGTGAACTGCGTGAGCTGGTGGCCGGGGTTCCAGTTGCCCTCGATGAGCACGGGGCCGCAATCGGCAAGGCCGATGTCCCAGCCGATGAGGCCATAACCGGCGCCAATCGTCGCGTGCGCCGCGATGGCGAGCCGGACGGCGGCGTCGGCGAGATCGCGCAGGTCGATCTCTTCGAGTGAAATGCCGGTCGCGGGGTGACGCCGCAGATGCCGGATGCGGCCGTCTGCCTTGCCGATGACGTCTCCGGCGGTGCCGTCCACGACGGCGGCGGCAAGGCCTCCACGGCTGAAATTATCGACCGGCCCCGATCCGCCGCCGATGCGGAGCACGAGCCCGTGCGCGGCGAGCGTTCCGCCGAGGCGGAACGTATGCACGCGCAGCGTCGGGAGGGCGCCCGGGGAAATGTCCGACAGGCGCGGCGCCGTTCGCAATGCCTGCTGGAGGAGGCCGCCGCGGCCGACGACACGCGCCAGATGTGCCGCCAGCGCGTCGGCCTGAAAGCGCGTTCCGTTGCTGTCCGCCCAGCCGTGCGCGATGCGCCGGTAGCGGGCGACGCCGCGGCCGCGCGAGCTGTAGTTCGGCTTGGCGACGATCTCGCCGTGCCGTTCGAACCAGGCGGCAACGGCGGTGGGAGAAGCCGGGCCGGAGAAGGTTTCCGGCGCCGGCAATTCCGCGTTCGCAATGACGGCGGCGAAGCTGCGCTTGTCCTTGAGCAGGCTGGAGGCGAGTGGGATGGCGGCGGGATTGAGCAGCCGGTGGATGCCGCGGCGGTAGAGCTGCGACAGGTAATGCGCGGGGTCGACGATCCCCGCGAGCAGGCGCGCCTCGTCTTCGGGGATGCCGAGCGCGCGGCAGCGGGGGTCGTGCGTGCTGCGCCCTGCCAGCTTCCCGAGACCGGCGGCAAGCGCACGCTGGCGCGGCGTCCAGTGCCGGAGCAACTGTTCGTGATAGAAGCCGAGCAGCGGGTCGCCGCCAGAGATCGGGGGCAGGGGGCGCGTGGTGATCATCGCCCGCCGCCGTATCGCCACCGTGTGACGGCTTGAGGACTTATTGCGGGACACGGCGTTTTTTACGGTTTTTTCCGCCACGCGATTGCGCTAGGCAGCACGCGCGAGAGAACAGGAGAGACGCGCGCGATGGCCGAATTCACGCTTCCGAAGAACAGCAAGGTGAACGGCAAGGGCAAGGCTTACAAGGCCCCCGAGGGCGCGACGCACATCAAGACGTTCAAAATCTACCGCTGGTCGCCGGACGACAGCGAGAATCCGCGCATGGACAGCTATGAGCTCGATCTCGACAGCTGCGGGCCGATGGTTCTCGACGCGCTCATCAAGATCAAGAACGAGGTCGATCCGACGCTGACCTTCCGCCGCTCGTGCCGCGAGGGTATCTGCGGTTCGTGCTCGATGAACATCGACGGTTCGAACACGCTCGCCTGCACGAAGCCGATCGACGAAGTGAAGGGCGACGTTGCGATCACGCCGCTGCCGCACATGGAGGTCGTGAAAGACCTCGTGCCCGACTTCAAGCACTTCTACGCGCAGTACGCTTCGATCAAGCCGTGGTTGCAGACCGTTTCCACGACGCCTTCGGGCAAGGAGCGCGTGCAGTCTCCGGAAGACCGCGAGAAGCTGGACGGGCTCTATGAGTGCATCCTCTGCGCGTGCTGCTCGACGGGCTGCCCGAGCTACTGGTGGAACTCCGACAAGTTCCTTGGCCCGGCGATCCTGCTGCAGGCTTATCGCTGGCTCGCGGACAGCCGTGACGAGATGACCGGCGAGCGGCTCGATGCGCTGGAAGATCCGTTCCGGCTCTATCGCTGCCACACCATCATGAACTGCGCGAACGTCTGCCCGAAGGGCCTGAATCCGGCGAAAGCGATCGCGGAGATCAAGAAGATGATGGTCGAACGCCAGCTCTGAAGCATCCAGTGCGGTTCCTCTAAGTCGATCATTTCCCAAACGAAATAAACCATTTCGCAAGACTTGGGCCGCTAGCGTCCACCACCATGGAAGGGTGGGTCCATAAAACTGCGATTGCCGCGCTCGTTCTCCTCGCTTCGGCGGGGACGGCGGCGGCTGCCGATTGGAAATCGACCGTGACGCGGCTCATCGCCGCGCAGCACTCCTATCCGCGCAGCGCGCAGATCCGGGGCGATCAAGGCACCGCGAAGGTACGGATCAGCGTGGATGCCGGGGGCAAGATCACGGGTGTCGAACTCGTCGAGCCGACCGGATCGCAAATCCTCGACCGCGAGGCCGTGCGCATTCCGCAGAAGATCGGCACCGTGCCACCACCACCGGGCGGCCCCACCAAGCTGGTGATCCCCATCGCCTGGAAGCTAACATAGAGTGTGTATGTTCAGCCTATGGCGGGCTGAATCTCCACACGCTCTGGAGTGCGATTAGGCGTCCTGCTTCACGATTTCCGTCATGGTGACGCCGAGGTGTTCGTCGACGAGCACGACCTCTCCGCGCGCGACGAGGCGGTCGTTCACGAAGATTTCGATCGCTTCGCCGACGCGCCGATCAAGCTCGATCACGGCGCCGGGCGCGAGCTTCAGGAGCTGGCTGACTTCCACCGCCGAGCGGCCGAGCACCGCCTGCACGCGCACGGGCACATCGAACACCGATTCGAGCTCCACCGCGCCGGGCAGGCCGTCGGCAGCGTCCTCCGGCGAAACTTCCGCCGCATAGGCGCGCGTGGGTTCATAATCGGGACGCAGGTCGTCCATGGTGCTTCTCCCTCGGTAGGACGCAGGCATCAGAATACGAACTCCTCGCTGCCGTCGCGGTTGTCGGCGAGAACGATCTCGCCCGTGTCTGCGAGCTGCTTTGCCACCTGAACGATCGCCTGCCGGGCTTCTTCCGCCTCGCGCAGGCGAATGGGGCCCATCAGCTCCATATCCTCGCGCAGGATGCGGGCGGCGCGCTCCGACATGCTCATGAAGAAGAATTCGCGCAGTGCCTCGCCGGCGCCTTTCAGCGCCGCGGCGAGCCGGTTCTTGTCGATGTTGCGCAGCAGCGTCTGGATGCTGGCGGCATCGAGCCGGGCCAGATCCTCGAACGTGAACATCAGCGCGCGGATGCGCTCGGCGGCATCGAAGGCGCGGTCTTCGAGCGCCAGCATGAAGCGCGCCTCTGCATCGCGGTCGAGGTGATTGAAAATCTCGGCCATCACTTCGTGCGTGTCGCGGCGCGCGCTGTGCGCGGGGTTCGACAGCAGATCGGCGCGCAGTGTCTCCTCGACCGTATCGAGCACATCCTGCCGCACGGCGCCGACGCGGAGCATCCTGAGCACGACATCCATCGCGGTGTCTTCCGGCAGGCGCGAGAGGACGCGTGCGGCCTGCTCACGCCCGATCCGGCCGAGCACGACCGCCGCCGTCTGCGGGTGTTCACCGCGAAGATAGGCGGCGAGAACGTCTTCGCTGACGTTGCCGAGCGTGTCCCACGTCGTCTCGCTCGCGGGCCTCGCCGTCTCCAGAGCCGCGGGGCTGGAGAGCTCGCCGGCGAATGTGGCCAGCAGGCGCTCGGCGAGCGGGGCGGGGACCGGGCCGATCCGGGCCATGGCGGCGCTGAGCGCCCGTGCCTCGTCGTTGCCGAGGTGTGCCCAGATCGCGCCGCCATGTTCGCGTCCGAGCGCGAGCATCAGCGCGGCGGCGCGCTCGACGCCGGTGAGCGCGGCAAGCGGTTCCGCCGGTGCGGCGAAGGGTTCGGCGCGGAGGGCTGCTGCGCGGGCGCTCATGCGGACATCCACTGGCGGACAATGGCAGCGGCAGCGGCGGGGCGCGCGGCGACGGCATCACCGGCACGGCGAAGCGTGGGGCTGTGTGTGGTATCGTTCGTGAACGCGAAGGCTGCGGGCTGTGCAGACTCGATCGCTTCGGGTTCAGGCGCGGACGTTACGACGGGCGTGCGCCGTCCGAACATGCGCAGGATCAGGAACAGCGCGGCGAGCGCAAGAATGCCGATGAGAAGCGCGCGTGCGAGCGGCAGAAACGTATCCACGGTGCCCGCAAACGCAGGTGCGGCCTCGGCGCGCGCGAAGCGCACGGTCTCGACGGTCAGCGAGTCGCCGCGCATCGCGTCGAAGCCGACCGCGCCCTGCGCAAGACGTGTGAAGCGCGCGAGTTCGGCCTTCGTGCGCGGCTGGTAGCCTACGCCGTCCAGCCCTTCGACATGGCGGCCGTCCACCATGACGGAAACGGTGAGGCGGCGAATCTGGCCGCTGCTCCTGATCGTCGTCGTCTCGGTGCTGTTCGTGCCGGGGTCGCCAGCCTCTGTAACCTGCCGTGTCTGGTCCGGTTCGATCTCTACCGAAACGACGGCGCGCACGTTCTCGCGGCCGACGATCGCGCCGATCATCGCTTCGACCTGTTCGCGAAGCCGGGCTTCGACGCTGGTCTGCCGGTCAGAAACGGGAACGGCTGCGGTGGGGGCTGGATTGGCGGCGGCGGGGGCAGGGTCGCGCAGCAACACAAGGCCGAGCAGCGCTGCGGCCGCACAGAGCAGGGCGATCAGCAGCAACTGCGGCTTTCCGTTCTGCTCCGGCGCTTTCGACTCTGGCGCTTTTACGGCCTGTTCCACGCGCACACGTTTCCCGACGTTCAAACAATGCGGAACTGTGCGGCCGGGATGGTGAAAATGACGTAAAGAAATGGCGTGCCGCGGCGTGGTGTCGCCATGCGCCGGACGCAGAAAGGGCGGAAGACGTCCCCCGATGTCTCCCGCCCTTTGGCAGGCGCCCGCACAGGAAGGGGCGCCGGTTCTTTAATTCGGTGTCAGGCGCTTTCGCGATCGTAGAGCGCCCGGTAGTGCTGAACGCGCGTGACGCGGAGGCCGGGCATACCGACACGGTCCACGGCGCGCTCCCATGCCGCGAATTCCTCGGGGCTGAGGCCATAGCGCTCGCACGCGTCGTCCGCAGAGATGAGCCCGCCCTTCACCGCAGCCACGACCTCGGCCTTGCGGCGCACCACCCAGCGGCGCGTGTCCGAGGGCGGCAACGTGTCGAGCGTAAGCGGCTCCCCCAGGGGGCCGATCACTGATGCAGGGCGAAACTTCTGATTTTCCATCATTATTCTTTTGGCTCCAACACTACGCGACTGCCTTGTTGATGCACCCTAGCCTCAGACCCTTAAAAGAACGCCTAAACGCCAAGGTAAATTCTGCGGCAACAGAGCTTAACGCCGCCCTTCCCGACTTAGTGTTTGAAATCGTTGTACCTGCCTTTAGCGAATCACCGGGACCGAGGAACCGCAAGCGCGGCCTTCGGCACCACATACGGGACGGAAGGTGCAAAAATGGTAAGCGACCTCTATATGCGCGGGCATGAGCAGCATAACTGACCTCGGCGGCCTCCGGCCCGGTGCGCGTGTTGTCGTCGCCATGTCCGGCGGCGTCGACTCGAGCGTTGTCGCGGCGCTCGTGAAGGAAGCTGGCTACGAGACGATTGGTGTTACGCTTCAGCTCTACGACCACGGCACGGCTGTGGGGAAGGCGGGCACCTGCTGCGCGGGGAGCGATATCCACGACGCGCGGCGTGTGGCGGACCGGCTCGGCATCGCGCATTACGTGCTCGACTACGAAAGCGCCTTCAAGGACAGCGTGATCGAGGCGTTCGCCGACGAATATGTGCAGGGACGCACGCCGATTCCCTGCGTGACGTGCAATCAGACGGTGAAGTTCCGCGATCTCCTGTCGGTCGCGCGCGACCTTGGCGCCGATGCGATGGCGACGGGCCATTATGTGCGGCGTGTGCAGGGGGCGGGCGGGGCGGAGCTTCACCGTGCGGTCGATCCGGCGCGCGACCAGAGCTATTTCCTGTTCGCGACGACGCGGGAGCAGCTCGGCTACCTGCGCTTCCCGCTCGGCGGCATGGAAAAGCCGGCGGTGCGCGAACATGCGCGGCGCTTCGGGCTGATCGTGGCAGATAAGCCGGACAGTCAGGACATCTGCTTCGTGCCCTCCGGCGACTATGCCGGAATCGTGCGCAAGCTGCGACCCGAGGCGGGCGAGCCGGGTGAGATCGTTGACATGGGCGGCGCCGTGCTCGGGCAGCATCGGGGCCTCATACACTATACGGTTGGCCAGCGGCGTGGGCTTGAGATCGGCGGGCTTTCCGATCCGCTATATGTCGTGCGGCTGGAGCCGGAGACGCGGCGCGTCGTCGTCGGGCCGCGTGCGGCGCTGGGTGTTGCTGCGGCGGTGCTCGGCAAGATCAACTGGCTCGGCGCGGACATTGGCGATGGCATCGACGTTCTCGCCAAGGTGCGATCGATGGCGAAGCCTGCGCCTGCGCGCTTCGATGGCCGCAGGGTGACGTTCGCGGCGCCGGAGTATGGCGTCGCGCCCGGGCAGGCGTGTGTTCTGTATGATGGCGAGCGCGTGCTCGGCGGGGGCTGGATCGACGGGACAGTTTCGGCGCTGGCCGCGGCCTGAACGTTCAGGCGCTGCGCGCGACGTTCGCCCACACGGGAAGGTGATCGCTGGCGCGCTTCGCGGTGAGCGAGGTGTGGACGCCGCTCTCCTCCACCTTGAAATGATCGGAAACGAAGATGCGGTCGAGCGTGCCGAGCGGGCGGCGCGTCGGGAAGCTGGGGCCGCAGGCGGCGCACTGGTGGTGGCGCTGGAATTCCTTGAGCGCCTTGCTGTTCACCATCCAGTCGTTGAGATCGCCCATCAGGATGCTGGGGAGCTGCGTCGTGCGCTCGCCGAGGTGATCGACGAGCATCTTCGCCTGCCGTGCGCGATAGAGCCCGGAGAGATCGAGGTGCATCCCGACGACGCGCACCGGTTCGCCGCGCACGCGGAGGTCCGCCAGCACGGCGCCGCGCGGCTCCAGCATCGGCAGGAAGAGCGGTTCGCCGTGGATGATCTCGTGGTCCTTGCGCACGAGGATGGCGTTGCCATGCCAGCCGATGCTGTTCGGGCGATTTTCGATGGGAACGGCACGGTAAGGGCTTTCCGCTTCAATCATGTCACGCGGGATCGCACTCGCCCGCTCGCCGAGGCGGCGGTCGGCCTCCTGAAGCGCGATGATGTCCGCATCGAGCTCGTTGAGCACGGCGAGTACGCGGTCGGGCTTGCGGAGGCGATCGAGGCCGATGGCCTTGCGCATGTTGTAGCTGGCGACGCGGAGGGTCATGCGCGGGAAGATAGGGGGGCGAGAGGGTTCTTCAAAGAGGCTGGCTATCCGGTGTCATCCACATCGTTGATAACTCTTGCAAATTCGAGGCGGCTGTCCAGATCACGTTCGCATTAGGCTATTTAATAAAATTCCGGAAAATCATAACTTCTTTCTTCCCCGCACCCATATTTCGTGCCCGGATCGGCAAAAAAAAGAATTTCGAATATTGGTGAAATTCTTCTCGCAGAATAGTAGTTTAATTCCGCTATCGGCATTTTTCCATATTTGATTGCAATTTGCGAATAATCTGCAGTTATAAGGAGAGGGTTGTTGGATGATATTCTCGAACTCTCCATGGTAATTCCCAGTCTTTCGCGTAACTGCCTTACGACAATCCGCTTGGCGGTGTAATCTAAAGGCAAAGGTTGTGATCGAAGAGGCTTCGAATACAACTCCCAAAGAGCGCGATCATGAATGATAAGCGGTCCCGGGTCGGCGCACAGCGATCGAGCATGGCGAACGCCGTTCCATACCAGCAGCCAATCAGCAATGAACAGCGCCCCGATCATCGCAGGGATCGTAAGAATCGGTCCGACATAACGGAAGAAGATTTCTTTGATGCTCACCGATAGCCCTCTTTCTCGATGATCCGCGCGCCGTGCGAGTTCAAAGGGTGAAGCTGCCTTCGATCACCGTGACGCAGGTTCCGCCGAGCACGGCGCGCTCGCCTTCGAGGCGACAGGCGACGCGGCCGCCGCGCGGGCTGGCCTGGAACGCCTGGAACGCGGGCTTGCCGAGCCGATCCGCCCAGTAGGGCGCCAGCATGGCGTGCGCGGCGCCGGTGACGGGGTCTTCGTCGATGCCCGCGCCTGCCGCGAAGACGCGACTGACGACGTCGTAGCCATCATCGCCGGGTGCGGTGACGACGACGAGGTGGTTACCGACCTCGCGCAGCAGACCGAAATCGGGCTTCATGGTGCGGACGGCGGCGGCATCGGACACGACGTAGAGCCAGTTTTCGCCGGGAAAGCCGAGTACGGCTTCGGGCTGGAGGCCGATCGCCTTCACGACGCGCGGGTCCGCCGCCGCCGGTATCGGGCGGCGGGCGGGGAGATCGAGTTCGTAAGCGCCGTTTGCGCGCCGCACCTCCAGCACACCGGCGAGGCGGGTGCGGAACCGGATGCGATCGAGATCGACATCGCGCGAGAGGAGATAATGACCGCTTGCGAGCGTCGCATGGCCGCACAGGTCCACCTCGATCGCGGGGGTGAACCAGCGGAGGTCGTAGTCCGCGTCCGGCGCGTCCGAGGGGATGAAGAAGGCGGTTTCGGCGAGGTTGTTCTCCTCGGCGATCGCCTGCAGCACATCGTCCGCGAGCCGTGCGTTCAGCGGCATTACGGCCGCCGGATTGCCTTCGAAGGCGCGCCCCGCGAAAGCATCGATCTGGGCGAAGGGCAGCTTATTTGGCATGGCTTTCCTCCTGCGTGGCGCGCGTATCGAAATGGCCGCTCGGATCGACGTGGACGAGGATGTCGCTGCCGGGGAAGGCTTCCAGCACGCGGGCCTCGACAACATCGACGATATCGTGGGCGGCCTGCACGGTCATGTGCGGATCGACCCAGATGTGGAACTGGATGAAGTCGGTGTGCCCCGCATGGCGCGTCTTGAGCTCGTGGATACCTTCGACGCCCGGAACCGCGCAGACGAGCGCTTTCAACTGTTCGCGCTTCTCGTCCGGCCACTCTTTGTCCATCAGCATGTCGAGCGCGTGCCGCGCGGTCTTGAAGGCGCCCCACACCAGCCAGAGCGCGATGAACACACCGAACAGCGGGTCCGCGCCGCGCATCCCGAGCATCGCATCGAGCACCAGCGCCGCGATGACGGAGAGGTTCAGCAGCAGGTCCGACTGGTAGTGCATCCGGTCCGCATCGATCGCGAGCGAACCGGTGCGGCTGACGATGACGCGCTGGTAGGAGACGAGCGCCAGCGTCACCAGAATCGCGAAAATCGAAACGCCGATACCGAGTTCGGCTTCGGCTGGGGGTGTCTCGTTCGTGAACGCCTGCACCGCGCGCCAGCCGATGCCGATGGCGGAAACGGTGATGAACACGGTTTGCAGAAGCGCAGCGATCGGCTCCGCCTTGCCGTGGCCGAAGCGGTGATCGGCATCGGCGGGTTCAGCGGCGACGCGCACGCCGATCAGCGTGATGATCGACGCGATGAGATCAAGCGCGGTGTCGGCGAGCGATCCGAGCATGGCGACGGAGCCTGTTTCCATCGCGGCCCAGCTCTTGACCGCACCGAGAACAAGCGCCGCCGAGAACGAGGCAATCGCCGCCCGGCGGGTGAGCCTGCCGCGCGCTTCGAGCCTCGCGGTGTCCATCACGGATACTGCATCGAGCGCGCCCAGCCGCTGCCGTCGCGGTCGTAGATATAACGCTCGTGCAGGCGGCTCTCGCGGTTCTGCCAGAATTCGATTCGCGAGGGCACGACGCGGTAGCCCGACCAATGCGGCGGGCGCGGCACGTCACCGCCATCATACTTCGCGGTGAATTCGGCAACGCGGCCTTCGAGCGTCGCGCGGTCGTCCAGCGGCTCCGACTGGAAGCTCGCCCATGCGCCGATCTGCGAGGCGCGGGGACGCACGGCGAAATAGGCGTCGGCCTCGGCCGCACTCACCGGCTGCACGGCGCCGTCGATGCGGACCTGGCGGCCCAGTGATTTCCAGAAAAAATTGAGGTGCGCGTGCGGGTTCGCGGCAAGCTCGCGGCCCTTCCGGCTCAACGTGTTCGTGTAGAAGGTGAAGCCGCGCGGATCGACATCCTTCAGCAGCACGATCCGCACCGAGGGCCGGCCGTCGGCATCGGCAGTGGCGAGCGACATGGCATTGGCGTCACTGGGCTCGGAAGTGGATGCTTCCTGAAACCAGCGGCCAAAGAATTCGAAGGGATCGTCGGGAAGCGTCATCATGGCGCGCTTCATAGCCCCTGCAACGCGGGGAGGGAACTGCATGTCAAAACAATTCGACTATTATCGAAATGTGGATTGACGAGTTCATATGATTCGATAATTCTGGAAATATAGAAGGGTGAGTCGGCAATGAGCATTTCAACAAGTGAAGCCGCGATCGCGGCGCTCTCCGCACTGGCGCAGGAGCATAGGCTTGCGGCGTTCCGCCTGCTCGTCGAAGCCGGGCCAGAGGGGCTTCCCGCCGGTACGGTTGCCGATCGGCTGGGGATGCCGCCATCGTCGCTATCGTTCCACCTGGCTCATCTAGAGCGGGCAGGGCTCGTTGCAAAAACGCGGCTTGGGCGAACGCTGATCTACAGCGCGCGCTTCGCAACCGTTCGCGGGCTAGCCGACTATCTCCTCGAAAACTGCTGCGGCGGACGCTCCTGCGCGGATGCCGCAGTCCCTGAACGTCTCGCCAAAGGAGCCTGACCGATGAAACGTCTTCACGTCCATGTCGCGGTGAGCGATCTCCAAGCCTCGACCCGCTTTTATTCGGCGCTCTTCGCTGCGGAGCCGACCGTGGTGAAGGCCGACTACGCGAAGTGGATGCTTGAAGACCCGCGCGTCAACTTCGCCATTTCCACGCACGACGGCGCGGCACCGGGCCTGTCTCACCTCGGTATCCAAGTGGAAAATGCGGACGAGCTGACGGAGGTTTACGGGCGTCTACAGAAAGCGGACCGCCCCGTTCTCGATGAGGGCGCGACAACCTGCTGCTACGCGAAATCCACCAAGAGCTGGATTGCCGATCCGCAGAACATCGCTTGGGAGACGTTCCTGACCACCGGCGATGCCGTCGACTATGGCACCGGACCGGAACTCAGCCGTATCGCCGCCGATCCGGCCGCAACCGGCCAGCGCTGCTGCGGGTGAGACGATGGAGCCCTACAACGTCCTCTTCCTCTGCACCGCGAACTCGGCGCGCTCGATTCTGGCCGAGGCCATACTGAGCGAGATCGGGGAGGGGCGGTTTCGGGCGTTCAGCGCCGGTAGCCAGCCGCGCGGAGAAGTGAACCCGGCGGCGCTCGACGTGCTGCGCAGCCTTGGGCATCCCGTCCAAGATCTGCGTTCCAAGAGCTGGGACGAGTTCGCGGAACCGGGGGCTCCCAAGCTCGATTTCGTGTTCACGGTCTGCGACAACGCCGCCGGCGAGGTCTGCCCGATCTGGCCGGGGCAACCGGTGACGGCGCACTGGGGAATCCCCGATCCGGCCGCAGTCGAAGGCAGCGAAGCCGAAATTCACGCCGCCTTCTTTGATGCCTACCGGCAGCTGAAAAACCGCATCTCGCTGTTCACGGTGCTTCCCATCGCATCCATTGATCGGTTGAGCCTCAGGCATCGGCTGGCGGAGATCGGCAAGGCATGAGCCTGTTCGAACGCTATCTGACGCTGTGGGTGATCGCCTGCATCGCTGTGGGCATCCTGCTCGGATCGGCGATGCCGAGCCTGTTCGCGGTGATCGCGGGCGCGGAGGTTTACAGCGTGAACCTGCCGGTCGCCTTGCTCGTATGGCTGATGATCATCCCGATGCTGATGAAGATCGATTTTGCCGCGCTGCGGCAGGGCGGCGCGCACTGGCGCGGCATCGGCGTCACGCTCGCGCTCAACTGGGCGATAAAGCCCTTCACGATGGCGGCGCTCGGCTGGCTTTTCATCGGCTGGCTGTTCCGCCCGTTGCTGCCCGAAGCGGAGATCGAATCCTATATCGCGGGGCTTATCCTGCTCGGCGCTGCGCCCTGCACGGCGATGGTGTTCGTGTGGAGCAATCTCTGCCGCGGTGAGCCACTTTTCACGCTCAGTCAGGTCGCGCTCAACGACGCCGTGATGGTTGTCGCCTTCGCGCCGATCGTCGGCCTGCTGCTTGGTCTCTCCGCGATCACGGTGCCGTGGCAGACGCTGCTGATTTCGGTGGGGCTCTACATCGTCGTGCCGGTGATTGCAGCGCATATCGTGCGTGCGCGGCTGCTCGCGGCTGGCGGGGAAGCGCGGCTGCAGCGCGCGCTCGCCGCGATCCAGCCGATGTCGCTTGCCGCGCTGCTGGCGACGCTGGTGCTGCTGTTCGCCTTTCAGGGGCAGCAGATCCTCGCGCAGCCGCTCGTCATCGCGCTGCTCGCCGTGCCGATTGCGATTCAGGGCTATCTGATCTTCGGGATCGGCTATGTCGCGAACCGGGCATTCGGCGAGGCGCACTGCATCGCAGGCCCCTCCGCGCTGATCGGCGCCAGCAACTTCTTCGAGCTTGCGGTGGCGACCGCCATCAGCCTGTTCGGCATCACATCGGGCGCTGCGCTCGCAACGGTGGTGGGCGTGCTGATCGAGGTGCCGGTGATGCTGTCGCTCGTCGCGATCGTGAACCGTTCGCGCGGATGGTACGAAAAGAGCGCCTGATCGCCTCTTGCGACGCCGGAATTCCTCCCTATCTCCGGTCTGTTGTATTTCGGCAACAGTGGATTTTCCGGAGGCATTGTGGTGAGCGTAGGGACGATGAGCGATCTCTATTCGACCCTTGGTGTGCAGCGTGGGGCAAGCGATGCGGAAATCAAATCCGCCTACCGCAAGCTGGCCAAGGAACTGCACCCCGACCGCAACAAGGACAACCCGAAAGCCGCGGAGAAATTCTCCGAGGTGACGGCGGCCTACGACCTGCTTTCCGATAAGGACAAGCGCGCGCAATACGACCGCGGCGAGATCGACGAGCAGGGCAATCCGAAGATGCCGTTCGGCTTCGGCGGCGGGCCGGGCGGCGGCTATAGCCGCACGCACACCGGCGGCGCGGGGGCCGGCGGCGAGGATTTCAGCTTTGCGGGTGCGGCGGACGATCTGCTTTCCGAGCTGTTCGGGCGCGGGCGGCGTGGCGGCGGTGGCGGTTTCGGCGGCTTCGATTTCGGCGGCGGCGCGGGGCCGCGCCAGGCGCCTGCCAAAGGCCGCAACGTTGCCTACAAGCTTGCCGTGGATTTCGCCGAAGCCGCCGAATTGAAGCCGCAGCGCGTGACGCTCGCCTCCGGCAAGACGGTGGACCTGAAACTCCCGGCCGGATTCGCGGAAGGCCAGCAGATCCGGCTTGCCGGTCAGGGCGAGGCGGGGCCGGGCGGCAGCGGCGACGCCATCGTGACGCTGCGTACCGCGCCGCACCGCTTCTTCAAACGTGACGGCGACGATATCCGCCTCGATCTGCCGATCCGGCTCGACGAGGCCGTGCTCGGCGCGAAGGTGAAGGCGCCGACGACGAGCGGTTCGGTGATGCTCTCCGTGCCGCCGGGCGCCTCTTCGGGCAAGGTGCTGCGCCTGAAAGGCAAGGGCTTCCACAAGAAGGACGGCGGGCGCGGCGATCTGCTGGTGACGCTGGTGATCGCAATTCCCGAAAGCGACGCCGCGCTGAAGGCGTTCGCGGAAGGGTGGGACAGCGGCAAGGCGCACGATCCCCGCGCCGGGATGGCATGATCCGTCTTTTCGCGCGGCTGCTTGAGGAAGAGCGGCGCGCGGTTCGCGTGGCCTTTCGCGTTGCGAAGGGTGTGTGGGACGACGGCTTCATCCACGCCGGGAACCTCGCCTATCTTTCGATGCTGGCGCTGTTTCCGTTTTTCATCGTGCTTGGCACGATTGCGGGGATGCTCGGCCGGTCCGATGCCGGGCTCGAAGCCGTCGAAGGCTTTCTGCGAACGCTGCCGCCATCCGTTGCCGGGATCGTCGGCCCGCCGATCGAGGCAGCGATGCAGGGATCGACCGGCATCCTCACCTTCTCGATCGTCGTCGGCCTGTGGACGGCGGGGAGCTACATCGAGACGATCCGCGACATCCTGCGCCGCGCCTATCATGCCGAATATGCAGCGCCCGTCTGGCAGCGCCGGCTTGGCAGCCTCGCCGTGATCCTCGGCAGCGTGATGCTGATGCTGGCGGCGTTCGCGGCGCAGGTGATCATCGTGGCGGCGGAGGAGGTCGTCGTCCGCTTCCTGCCGTGGATCGACATGGTCGAGCAGATCATCGACATCGGGCGGCTGGGGCCGCTCGTGATCCTGTTCATCGCGCTCTACCTGCTGTTCCACAGCCTGACGCCGGGGCGTTTCCGCAAGCAGGGGCCAAAATGGCCGGGGGCTGCCGTTACCGCGGGCGTATGGGTGGGGGCGACGCTGATCCTGCCGCGCCTGCTCGCCGACGTTTCCACCTACGATCGCTTCTACGGGCCGCTCGCGGGCGTAATGATCACGCTCCTGTTCTTCTTCATTGCGGGCATGGGATTCGTGATCGGCGCGGAGCTAAACGCGGCACTGGCAATGGAACCCGAAAATGGGCAAAAGGACGCGGAATCGGGGGGACAACCGAAAGGCTGAAAGCAGACATGGCTGGATTGTTGCAGGGAAAACGCGGGCTGATCATGGGGCTCGCGAATGAACGTTCGCTGGCGTGGGGGATTACAAAGGCGCTTGCGGATCATGGTGCGGAACTCGCGTTCAGCTATCAGGGCGAAGCGCTGGAAAAACGCGTGCGCCCGCTCGCCGAAAGCGTCGGATCGGATTTCCTGATCGATTGCGACGTTTCCGACATGGCGGGGCTCGATGCCGCGTTCGAAACGTTGGCGGCGCGCTGGCCGACGATCGACTTCCTCGTCCACGCCATCGGCTTTTCGGACAAGAACGAGCTGCGCGGCAAATATGTCGATACCAGCCTCGAGAACTTCCTGCTGACCATGAACATCTCGGCCTACAGCTTCGTCGCGGTGACGCGCCGCGCGCGGGCGATGATGCCGAACGGCGGCTCGGTGCTGACGCTGAGCTACTACGGCGCCGAGAAGGTGGTGCCGCACTACAACGTGATGGGCGTGGCGAAAGCGGCGCTTGAAACGAGCGTGAAGTATCTCGCGATGGACCTCGGGCCGGAGAACATCCGCGTGAACGCGATTTCCGCCGGGCCGATCAAGACGCTGGCGGCGAGCGGCATCGGCGACTTCCGCTACATCCTGAAGTGGAACGAACTGAACAGTCCGCTCCGGCGCAACGTCACCATCGAGGACGTGGGCGGCGCGGCGCTCTACCTGCTTTCCGACCTCGCCAGCGGGGTGACGGGCGAAATCCACCATGTCGACGCCGGCTACAACGTGATCGGCATGAAGGCCGAGGACGCGCCGGACATCGCGCTCGCCTGATGTTCAACAGCTTCGGCCGCATCTTCCGGTTCACGACGTGGGGCGAAAGCCATGGCCCGGCGCTCGGCGTCGTCGTCGACGGCTGCCCGCCGGGGATCGCGCTCACCGAGGCCGATATTCAGCCGTGGCTCGACAAAAGGAAGCCCGGCCAGTCCCGCCACACGACGCAGCGGCGCGAGCCCGATGAGGTGAAAATCCTCTCCGGCGTGTTCGAGGGCAAGACCACGGGCACGCCGATCTCGATGATGATCGAGAACGTCGACCAGCGTTCGAAGGACTACGGCGACATCGCCGAGAAATACCGGCCCGGCCATGCCGACTACACATACGACCAGAAGTACGGCTTCCGCGACTATCGCGGCGGCGGGCGTTCGTCGGCGCGCGAGACGGCGGCGCGCGTGGCGGCGGGGGCGGTGGCGCGGAAGGTGATCGAGGGTGTCGGCATCCTTGGGCATGTCGTCGAGATCGGCGGCGATCGCGTGGAGCGGTTCGCGGCGCACACGCTCGGCGACAACGACTTCTGGTGCGCGGACCCGGATGCGGCGACGCGCTGGGAGGTGCTGCTCGACAGTGTGCGCAAGTCCGGTTCTTCGGTGGGCGCGGTGGTCGAGGTGTTTGCGAGCGGGGTTCCCGCAGGCTGGGGCTCGCCGCTCTATGCGAAGCTCGACGGCGAACTCGCGGCGGCGATGATGTCGATCAACGCTGTGAAGGGCGTCGAGATCGGCGACGGTTTCGCGGCGGCTCGCCTGCGCGGCGAGGACAATGCCGACCGGATGCGGCCGGGCGCAGGGGCCGGCGATCCGCCTGTGTTCGACACGAACCACGCCGGCGGCGTGATGGGCGGCATTTCGACCGGGCAGGACGTCGTCTGCCGTATCGCGCTGAAGCCGACCTCGTCGATCCTGACGCCGGTGCAGACGATCACGCGCTACGGCGAAGCGGTGGAGGTGATGACCAAGGGGCGGCATGACCCCTGCGTCGGCATTCGCGCCGTGCCCGTTGCCGAGGCGATGATGGCCTGCGTGCTCGCAGACGCCTTCCTCATGCACCGCGCACAGGTGGGATGACGGATCGAGTTGCGCGGCGGCTGCGCATCCATGGCCGCGTGCAGGGCGTCTGGTTCCGTGCATGGACGCTCGAAACCGCGCAGCGCCTCGGCCTCGACGGCTGGGTGCGCAACCGCATCGACGGCACGGTGGAGGCGCTCGCCGTGGGCTCCGCCGAAGCCATCGAAAAGCTGATCACGGCCTGCCACGAGGGCCCGCCCGCCGCGAAGGTGGAGCGTGTTGAGGTGGAGGAGGCGAAAGGCATCGTGCCGCGCGGCTTCAAGAAGAAACCAACCGTTTAGAACCGCTCCTGTAAACTGAGACGTGAAAACGCCCGCGCGGTGTCGCGGCTGCCGTGTCACGCCCTCGTCCGGATACCGGCAAGGAGATTGGATCATGTTCAGATTTCTTGGCGCGTTGGCAGCGACTTCGCTGCTCAGCTTTCATGCGGCCGCCGCCGTCATCAGCGCGGATTTCCGCACGGAAGCGGACCTGCCGGACTATAGTGTGCGCGGGGCGCTCGTCCATGAACGGACAGGGTCCGTGCTGGGCGCCGGCAACGAGCTCGACAGCAGCGATTTCGTGAGGAATCCCAGCCATTGGGGCGGCGGTATCGTTCACGTGGACTGGGACGCGGCGACCAACGTGCTGACGCTCGATTCGCGCGACACATGGGATTTCCAGACGTTTATTCTGGAAATCGGCAATATCGTGTTCGACAGCGCGCAGAAAATCGTGGGGCTGTCGGTGATTTCCGATAGCCTCGTAACGCGTGAGGGTGGCGCGCCGATCCTGAACTTTACCGACGACGGGCTATCGATCGGGTATCAGAGCGGCCGGTACGACGTTTTCAATTTCACCGGGCGCGAGGCGAGGTTTCAGGTGATCCTTGCCGATATCGCGGACGTCGCACCGATACCCGAGCCGGGTACACTTGCACTGCTGGGTCTCGGAATCGTCGGACTTGCCGCGCTACGGCGGTCCCGCGCCCGCGCCTGAGCGGACAGACGCTCAGTCCGCGAAGGGGTCCGTCACGAGGATCGTGTCCTCGCGTTCCGGGCTTGTCGAGACGAGCGCCACCGGGCAGCCGATGAGTTCCTCGATGCGGCGGACGTACTTGATCGCCTGCGCGGGGAGCTGTGCCCAGCTGCGCGCGCCGGCGGTCGATTCGTGCCAGCCGTCGAACGTCTCGTAGATCGGCTTCGCGGCGGCCTGCGCGGCGGGGTGAGCCGGCAGGTGATCGTAGTGGACGCCGTTTACATCGTAGCCGGTGCAGATCTTCAATTCTTCGAAACCGTCGAGCACATCGAGCTTGGTGAGCGCGATGCCGGTGACGCCGGAGACGGCGATCGACTGGCGCAGCAGCGCGGCGTCGAACCAGCCGCAGCGGCGCTTGCGGCCCGTGACGGTACCGAACTCGTGGCCGCGCTCGCCGAGGCGCTGGCCGGTTGCGTCGTCGAGTTCGGTGGGGAAGGGGCCGGAGCCGACACGCGTTGTGTAGGCCTTGACGATGCCGAGCACATAGCCGGTCGCGGACGGGCCGAGGCCGGAGCCGCCGCTCGCCGTGCCAGCGATGGTATTCGAGCTGGTGACGAACGGATAGGTGCCGTGATCGACATCGAGCAGCACGCCCTGCGCGCCTTCGAAGAGAATGCGCTTGCCCGCGCGGCGGGCCTCGTTGAGGCCGACCCACGCCGGACCGGCATAGGGCAGCACCTCGGGCGCGATGGCTTCGAGATCGGCGATGAGGGTGTCGCGATCGATCGGATCAACGCCGAAACCGGCGCGCAGCGCGTTGTGGTGTGCGAGCAGGCGGTCGATCTGCGGGCCTGCCTCATCGAGGTGCGCGAGGTCGCAGACACGAAGCGCGCGGCGGCCGACCTTGTCCTCATAGGCAGGGCCGATGCCGCGCCGGGTGGTGCCGATCTTGCCGGCGCCGCTCGCGTCCTCGCGCAGCGCGTCGAGATCGCGGTGGAAGGGGAGGATCAGCGGGCAGGTCTCGCTGATCACGAGATTCTCGGGGCTGATCGCAACGCCCTGGGCCGTCAGCTTCTCGATCTCGGCCTTGAGGTGCCACGGATCGAGCACGACGCCGTTGCCGATCACCGAGGGCGTGCCGCGCACGATGCCCGAAGGCAGGAGGCTCAGCTTGTAGGTGTTGTTGCCGACGACGAGCGTGTGGCCCGCATTGTGACCGCCCTGGAAGCGCACGACGACATCGGCGCGGGCCGATAGCCAGTCGACGATCTTGCCCTTGCCCTCGTCGCCCCACTGGGCGCCGATCACGGTCACATTGGCCATTTCGGGGACGTCTCCATTCAGCGTCGATACACGGCGGCACTCACTAGGGTTGAAGCGCACGTGCGTCCACGGCTTTTGCATGGGAGGCGAAGGTTATTCGCTCTATCACGCGTATGGAACACGAAGGCTGGGAGATGAAATGCGGGCGAAGCTGATTCTTGGGACGATGGCGCTCGTGCTGGCGGGTGCGGCGGCAGAGGCGCAGCAGCGGCCGCGCTTGGGCGGCGGGCTGATGGCCTGTCGCGCCGACATGGAGACGCTGTGCGGCAGCGACAAGGCCGACAAGCCCAAGGTGCGCCAGTGCATCATCGAGAATCGCGACAAGGTTTCGGAGGACTGCAAGCGCGCGCTCGACGCGATGCGCAACGGCCCGGGTGCGGGCGCGATGCCGACCGTGACGGTGAGCTACGGCAACGACGCGCGGCAGGCGATCGACTTCTACCGCGCGAAGGGCGCCGCGCCCGCGCCGCTCATCGTGTTCATCCATGGCGGGGCGTGGAGTCTTGGGGACAAAAGGCAGGCTTCCGGGCGGAAACCGGAGCACTTCACGGGCGAGGGCTATGCCTTCGCATCGATCAACTACCGGCTGGTGCCGCAGGCGACCGTGGAGCAGCAGGCGGCGGACGTTGCCTCCGCGATCGACATGCTGCGGTTCCGCGCGGCCGAGTATGGCATCGATCCGAACCGGATCGCGCTGATGGGGCATAGCGCCGGGGCGCACCTCGCGGCGCTGGTGGCGACCGATCCGCAGTATCTGAAGGCAGCGGACGTGCCGATGAGCGCGGTGAAGGCGGTCGTGCTGCTGGACGGCGCGGGGTATGACGTGGCTGCGCACATGAAGACGGGCGGGCCGGTCGTGCAGAAGCTGTATGGTCCGGCGTTCGGGGATGATCCGAAACGGCAGGCTGCGCTATCGCCGATGACGCATACCGCCGCGCCGAACGCCGCTGCGTGGCTGGCACTTTATGTCGAGGGGCGTGATGCTTCGCTCGGCCAGTCGCGGGCGTTGGTGCAGGCGCTTGAAAAGGCGGGGGCGAAGGCGCGGGCGGTGGCTGTGCCGGACAGCAGCCACGGTGAACTCAATCAGGATTTGGGTGCGGATGGCGACTCTGCGACGGCGGACGTCGACGCGTTCCTGAAGGCGGCGCTTTAGAGTTTGATGAGTTCGCCGTTTTTCAGCGCGTAGTCGCAGCGCAGGCGCGCGGGCGTGTCCGCGTCGGTGAGCGCGGCGACCGTCGTCCAGCCCTCGGCGCGTAGTTTGGCGGCCTGCGCGGCTTCGCCGAGCGGCACGAACAGACGGCGGCGGCGCGAGGCACCGAGGCCTGCGTCAACGAGGCCGTCGACATAGAGCGAGAAGCCCACCGCCGTTTCCTCGCTACCGCCCGGGTGGCGCACGAGATAGGTGCCGCCGCGGCCGACCTCGCCGCGTACGCCCGCGGCGAACACGGAAAAGCCGATCCACGTCTGGTATTCGAAGCCGTGGCGCTCGGTGGGATCGATGGTGACGGCGGCGTGCGGAGCAGCGGTCGCCACCAGCCGCTCGAGGCCCGCGATGCGCGTGTCGAGTGCGCCTGCGGCGTCGAGCGCCTTGAGGCGTGCGAGCGCGGTATCGGCGGGGCCGGCGGCTTCGATGAGCGTGCTGTACTGCGCGGCGCCGAGTGCCTGCAGCGCGGCGGCATCCTTGCCGTCGAGCGCGGTCTGTACGTCGGCGAGCGGTGCGGTGACGGGCCACGGCCCGGCGGTGAGCGTGCCGACGAGATCGGGAAGGGTGAGATCGACCGACATGTCGGTGAGGCCCGCCGCTGACAGGGCTTCAAGTGCGATGCCGAGGAGTTCGGCGACGGCATCGACGTGATCGGAGCCGATGAGTTCGGCGCCCATCTGCATCGCTTCGCGCTGCGGGCCGACTTGCGCAGGGCGCACGCGGAGCACAGGGCCGCCGTAGGCGAGGCGCAGCGGGCGCGCGATGTGCGCCATGCGTGTCGCGGCGATGCGGCCGACCTGCGCGGTGATATCGGGACGGAGCGCCAGCGTGCGCTGCGACAGCGGATCGACGAAACGGAGCAGATCCTGCGGGCGCGCGGAGGAGAGGCGCGTGACGAGACTGTCCTCGAACTCCACGAGCGGCGGCGAGACGCGCTCGTAGCCATGCGCCGAAACCTGATCCAGCAACGTGCGGAGCAGGTCGGCGGCCGCCTCGGCCTGCGGCGGCAGACGGTCGCGGAAGCCTTCGGGGAGCAGGCCCTTGGAGATCGGATCGGTCATGGTGGCCCGGCTCTAGCGGCGTGCGCGGCCCGAAACAAGGTTCAGGCCGCGCATACCGTTACTTAGAAGCGAAGGGCCTTCACGTCCTTCACGCCGTCGAGCTTGCAGAGCGTCCACAGCAGCGGATCGGCGATGTCGCCGTCCACCGAGAGCAGCAGGATCGCCTCGCCGCCCTGACCGCGGCGGCCGAGGTGGAAGGTACCGATGTTGACGTTCGCTTCGCCGAGCGCGGAGCCGACCTTGCCGATGAAGCCCGGCTTGTCTTCGTTCGCGATGAACAGCATCGAGCCGTCGAGATCGGCTTCGACCTTGATGCCGAACAGCTCGACGAGGCGCGGGTGCTTCATGCCGAACAGCGTGCCCGCGACCGAGCGTTCGCCTTCCTCGGTTTTCACCGTCACGCGCAGCAGCGTGTGGTAGTCCGTCTCGCGTTCGTGGCGGACTTCCGCGATTCCGATGTCGCGCTCACGGGCGATGTGAACAGCGTTAACCATGTTCACCGTGTCCGAGATCGGGCGCATCAGGCCGGTGATCACCGCACTGGTGATCGGCTTGATGTTGAGCTCGGCGGCGGCACCCTCGACCTCGACCGTGACGTGGCTGATCGCACCCTTGGCGAGCTGGCCCGCGAGGAGCCCGAGCTTTTCGGCAAGCTCGATGTAGGGGCGAACGCGCGGTGCTTCCTCGGCGGAGAGCGACGGCACGTTGAGCGCGTTGGTAACGGCGCCTGACAGCAGGAAGTCCGAAATCTGCTCGGCGACCTGAATGGCGACGTTCACCTGCGCTTCGTCCGTGGAGGCGCCGAGGTGCGGGGTGGAGATGAAGCCGGGCGTGCCGAAGAGGGGGCTTTCGTGCGCCGGTTCGGTGACGAACACGTCGAGCGCGGCGCCCGCGATGTGACCCGAATCGAGCAGTTCCTTGAGCGCCGCCTCGTCGATGAGGCCGCCGCGCGCGCAGTTGACGATGCGGACGCCCTTTTTCGTCTTCAGCAGGTTGTCGCGGCTGAGGATGTTGCGCGTCGAATCGGTGAGCGGTGTGTGCAGCGTGATGAAATCGGCGCGGGCGAGGAGCTGGTCGAGCTCCACCTTTTCGATGCCGATGTCCTCGGCGCGCTCCGGTGTCAGGAACGGATCGAACGCGACGACCTTCATCTTGAGGCCGAGAGCGCGCTCGGCAACGATTGAACCGATGTTGCCCGCGCCGATGAGGCCGAGCGTCTTGCCCGTGACCTCGACGCCCATGAAGCGGTTCTTTTCCCACTTGCCGGCCTGCGTGGAGGCGTCGGCCTCCGGGAGCTGGCGGGCGAGCGCGAACATCAGTGCGATGGCATGCTCGGCGGTGGTGATGGAGTTGCCGAACGGCGTGTTCATCACGACGACGCCCTTCGCGGAGGCGGAGGGGATGTCGACGTTGTCGACGCCGATCCCGGCGCGGCCGACGACCTTCAGGTTGGTCGCGGCTTCGAGGATATCGGCGGTGACCTTGGTGGCCGAGCGGATTGCGAGGCCGTCGTACTGGCCGATGATCGCCTTCAGCTCGTCCTTGGTGAGGCCGGGCTTCTCGTCGAACTCGACGCCGCGCTCCTTGAAGATGGCGGCGGCCTTCGGGGACATTTTATCGGAAATCAGAACCTTGGGCATGGGATGCACTTTCCTCATCGTCATACCGGTTTGGGCCGGTATTCCTTCACGTTGGGATGGACCCCGGCCTTAAAGTCGGGGTGACGGTTTCAGTTGGAAACGACTTGCGCGAAGGCCCAGTCGAGCCAGGGCGTCAGCGCCTCGATATCGGCGGTCTCGACGGTGGCGCCGCACCAGATACGGAGGCCTGCGGGAGCGTCGCGGTAGCCGTTGATGTCGAGCGCCGCGTTTTCCTTTTCGAGGAGCGAGGCGATCTTCTTCGGCGTTTCCGCATCGGCGCGCGGGTCCGTGATCTTCAGGCAGACGCTGGTGTTCGAGCGCGTCGCGGGGTCGACCGCGAGGTTTTCGATCCACGGCGTCTTTTCGACCCACGCATTGAGCGCGGCCGCATTGGCATCCGCACGGGCGGCGAGGGCTTTCCAGCCGCCGAGCCCGTCCGCCCATTCGAGCGCGTCGATGTAGTCCTCGACGCAGAGCATCGAGGGGGTGTTGATCGTCTCGCCGACGAAGATGCCTTCGATCAGCTTGCCGCCTTTGGTCATGCGGAAGATCTTCGGCAGCGGCCATGCGGGCGTGTAGGTTTCAAGCCGTTCCACCGCGCGCGGGGAGAGGATGAGCACGCCGTGCCCGCCTTCGCCGCCCAGCACCTTCTGCCAAGAGAAGGTGGTGACATCGAGCTTGTCCCACGGCAGGTCCTGCGCGAAGGCGCCGGAGGTCGCGTCGGCGAAGGTGAGGCCTTCGCGGTCCGCCGGAATCCAGTCGCCGTTCGGCGCGCGGACGCCCGAGGTGGTGCCGTTCCACGTGAAGATCACGTCGCTGGCGAAATCGACGGTGCCGAGATCGGGAAGCTCGCCATAGGGCGCCTTCAGCACCGTGGGGTTGAGCTTGAGCTGCTTGGCGACATCGGTGACCCAACCTTCACCGAAGCTCTCCCAGGCAATCGTCGTGACGGGGCGGGCGCCCAGCATCGACCACATCGCCATTTCCACCGCGCCGGTGTCCGAGGCGGCGACGATACCGATGCGGTAATCGTCCGGCACGCCCAGCACCTTGCGGGTGAGGTCGATGGCGAGCTTCAGGCGCGCCTTGCCGAGCTTTGCGCGATGCGAGCGGCCGAGCACGTCGAGATTGAATTTCAGGGGATCCCAGCCGGGGCGCTTGGCGCAGGGGCCGGAAGAAAACTGGGGGCGAGCGGGCAGGGTGCCCGGTTTCGTAACGTCAGTCATAATCTCTCCTTACAGAGAGCGCGCGCCGCGTTGGGACGGCGTGGCCCGCCGCCGCTCATAGAGATGCGCGGCGAAGAGTCAAATGGCCATTTTGTGGCAAGGGGTCTCGATGCTACAGGCGGGGGGATAAGGTCCGGGGGAGTTCGCAATGCGTCTCAATGATTGTCACAATATCGCGGATTTCCGCAAACTTGCGAAAAAGCGCCTGCCCGCGCCTGTGTTCCACTACATCGACGGCGCGGCGGACGACGAGATTACGCTGGCGCGGAGCACGGCCGCGTTCAACGACTGCGACCTGGTGCCGCGCGTTCTTGCGGGCGTGGAAACGGTCGACATGTCCACCACGCTGTTCGGCAAGCGCATCGAGATGCCGCTGTTCCTCTCGCCGACAGCACTTCAGCGTCTGTTTCACCACGACGGCGAACGTGCCGTGGCGCGCGCGGCGGAAAAGTTCGGCACATTCTGCGGGATTTCCAGTCTTGCGACCGTGAGCCTCGAAGAGATCGGGCGCACGATTTCCACGCCCAAGCTGTTCCAGTTCTATTATCACAAGGACAAGGGCCTCAACAGCGCCATGATCCAGGCGGCGAAGGCCGCCGGGTTCGATGCGCTGGCGCTCACCGTGGACACCATCGTCGGCGGCAACCGCGAGCGCGATTTCCGCACCGGCTTCACCTCGCCGCCGAAGCTGACGCTTGCCAGCATGTTCAGCTTCGCTACGCACCCGTCGTGGACGCTGAATTACCTGCTGCGTGAGCGATTCGAACTTTCGAACCTCAAGGATCACATCAAGCAGGGCAGCAACACGGCGGTGACGGTGAGTGAATATTTCACCTCGCTGCTCGACCAGACGATGGACTGGAAGGCGGCCGAACAGATTCGCGCCGAATGGGGCGGGCCGTTCTGCCTGAAGGGCGTGATGTCCGCGGAGTGCGCACGCCGGGCGATCGATATCGGCGCGAGCGCGATCATGATTTCGAACCACGGCGGGCGCCAGCTCGATGGGTCGCGCGCGCCGTTCGATCAGCTTGCGGAGATCGTCGATGCCGTGGGCGACCGTCTGGAGATCATCCTCGACGGTGGCGTCCGGCGCGGTACGCATGTGCTGAAGGCGCTGTCGCTGGGTGCGCGCGCGGTTTCGGGCGGGCGGCTCTATCTCTATGCGCTCGCCGCGGCGGGGCAGCCGGGTGTCGAACGCATCATCGGCAAGCTGCGCGGCGAGATCGAGCGCGACATGAAGCTGATGGGCGCGCGCACGCTTGCGGATCTGTCGCGCGAGAACCTGCGTTTCCGCTAGGCGGCAGCCGGAATTTTCTGTGCCTTGTCATCGACCTGCGCGGCGATGCCGCCGCCTCGGCGCTTGGCGATGTACAGGGCTTCGTCGGCGCGGCTGATGAGGGGTTCGAGATCCTCGGCGCGGTCGTCTGAAACGGCGTAGCCGATGCAGGTGGAGATCTTCGCGACCCGCCCGCCGAGCCGGAACGGCTGGCGGATCGCCGCCTCTATGCGCCGCGCGAGCACGGCGGCCTCCTCCGGGTGCTTCATGCCGCACTGGACGACCGCGAACTCGTCGCCGCCAAGCCGCGCCGCCATGTCGGTTTCCCGGATGATGTAGGTGAGCCGTTTGGCGACTGCCGCGAGCAGCGCGTCGCCCACGGGGTGGCCGAGCTCGTCGTTGACGGTCTTGAAGCCGTCGAGATCGAGGCAATGGACCGCGACGAGTCCGGCGCGCGAATTGAGGGTGACATGCTCCTCGAACCATTCGCGAAGCGCGAGGCGGTTCGGGAGATCGGTGAGGCCGTCGGTGCGCGCGAGATTGCCGAAGGTGATGCGCCGGCTGATCTCCCGCACGGTGAAACGATAGCGATCGAGCAGGCTGCGGATGCCGCCGGCGAGCAGTGCGGTCATCATCGCGGCGGTGGCCCAGTAGCTCTCGTTCGGCACCATGAAGGCCGAAACGATTCCGGGGACGAGGCCGATGGCCATGCTGGCGATCGCAAGGCGTGGCCGCAGCGCCATTCCGGCAGAAACACCGGCGCCGTAGCCGACGAGCAGGGCGACGGTAAACAGGTGCGCTTCGGTTGCGGGCAGCATGAAGACGCGCGCACCATATGCGCCGAGACACACTGCAAAGGCGAGATACGCCGCCGCAAAGTGCCGCTCCAGACGCTGCGCGCGTTCGACGCCGAGCCCGGTATCGAACGCCTCCTTGCGGCCGCCAAAGGCGACGGCGAGCCGGATGAGGCTCGTGAGCGTTCCGGCGGCCACGAGGAGGGCGAGCGTAATGTCGCCGGTTTGGTGGACCACCAGGGTGCCGCCCGTGATGAAACCTACGGTCATGATCAACGAGGGGATGAGCGCCGCGTAGATGCTGCGCACCAGATCCACATAGATGCCGTCGAGCACGGTCTCTGCCCGCGGGAAAAACGCCCGTTTCATACGCTACCTACTATCCCGCAACTCTTCCTTAGCTCTCTCAGGAGCGGTTGGTGCGACGTTTCCCGATGCGGATTGAAGCAAGGTTAACGTGTGCGTCAAATGCGACGGACCGAGAACGGCGGGGCCGGTTGCGGGGGACGCTTGCCGCGCTAAAAGAGAGGCATGTGGGGTCGCTTTCTTTCCGCCTTGTCGCTCATAGCCGTTGCGGCCTGCTCGGGCGGAGCGCCGCCGGTTTCCGAGCGGCCGCCGGAAGCGCGGCTGCCCGATAGCGCGGCGGCCTGCTTCGCGCGGCTCGACCGGATTCCGGGGCTGAAGTACCGCAAGCTCGATCCGCACGTCGAAGGCCAGTGTGGATACGAGGACGCGGTGCTGCTGCTCGATATCGGCGTGCCCGTCGCCGGGCTGAAGGCGGTTTCGTGTCCGGTCGCCGAATCGCTCTATCGGTGGGTGCATGAAGGTGTGCGCCCGGCGGCGCGCGATCATTTCGGCGCCGACGTCGTTCGCATCCAGAGCTACGGCACCTATGCCTGCCGCACACGCAACAGCCAGCCGGGCGCGCGGCTCTCCGAACATGCGCGCGCGAACGCGGTCGATATCGCGAGCTTCACGCTGGCGAATGGCCGCACGGTCGCGGTGAAATCCGGCTGGCGCGGGCCGGGCGACGAGCAATCATTCCTGCGCGCCGCGCACCGCGCCGGCTGCGCGCGGTTCAACATCGTGATCGGCCCCGATGGCGACGCTTTCCATCAGGATCACCTGCATCTTGATATGGGGCGCGGGCCATATTGCCGCTGACGCGAGCGGTTTTCGACGCTAGAGACGCCTGAATGGATGACAAGACCACAGTTTCGCACCGCACCTTCCCTTCGGCGGAAGAGGATGCGGCGGTAGCCGCCAATACGACCCCGATCCCGCAGACCGAGCACCCGAGCTATCGGCTGGCCTTTCAGGATCAGGATTTCCTGTTGCGCGAGGAGCTGCGGCCGATCCGTTTTCAGCTCGAACTGCTGAAGCCCGAGATGCTGCTGAAAGAGCACGGCATCGCCTCCACCTTCGTGCTCTACGGATCGGCGCGTATCCCGTCTCCCGAAACGGCCGATGCGCTCGTCGCGGCGGCGCGGACGGACTGGGAGAAGCGGGTCGCCGAGCGGCTGCGCGCCAAGGCCAAATATTACGAGGAAGCCTACAAGCTCGCGTACCTCGTCTCCTCGCTGCCGCGCGAGGACGGCGAGCGGCATTTCGTGGTCTGCTCGGGCGGCGGGCCTTCGATCATGGAGGCGGCGAACAAGGGCGCGCACGATGCGGGCGGCGAATCCGTCGCGCTCAACATCGTGCTCGAACACGAGCAGCTGCCGAACCGGTACGTGACCCCGGCGCTTTCGTTTCAGTTCCATTATTTCGCGCTTCGCAAGATGCACTTCCTGATGCGCGCCAAGGCCGTGGCGGCGTTCCCCGGCGGCTTCGGCACGTTCGACGAGCTGTTCGAGACGCTCACGCTCATCCAGACGCGCAAGGTGAAGCCGTTCCCCGTGCTGCTGTTCGGGCGCGAATTCTGGGAGCGGATCATCAACTTCGAGGCGCTTGCCGAGGAAGGCACGATTTCGCGCGACGACCTCTCGCTGTTCCACTTCGTGGAAACGGCCGAAGAAGCATGGGAAATCGTGGCGGGCTTCTACGAAATTTCTGCTATGGGTGGCCCCTGCTAGGGCGAACCTGAACGACAGCGCCCGAACCGGGGAGGGGGATGGGCGAAGCGCGGGACAGCGCGGAACGCATCGAGGCGCTCGATGTTCTGCGCGGTATCGCCATTCTCGGCATCATGCTGCTCAACATCTGGGGTATGGGCAGCGTCCCCGGTATCGCCTCCGATCCGCGCATTTCCGGCTGGGCGCTTTCCGACCGCGCGGTCTGGTGGGTACAGCAACTCTTCATCGAAGGGACGATGCGCGGGCTACTCTCGCTGCTGTTCGGCGCGGGGTTCGTGATTCTCGCTAGCCGTCCGAACGGTGCTCGCTCGGCGCTATCGATCTACTATCGGCGCATGGCCGCGCTTATCGTGTTCGGCCTCATCCACGGCTACCTGCTGATGTGGCCGGGCGACATCCTGCTCATCTACGGGATCGCCGGGCTGTTCCTGTTTCCGTTCCGCGACCTTCCGGCGCGTGCGCTCATCGGCCTCGGGCTCGGGGGAATCGCGGTTCTTACCGCGATCGGCGCTGCGGCGGTCGTCGAAGGGATGAACACGCGCGAACACGCGGAGGCCGCGATCGCCGCAGGGGCGGGCGACGAAGACGAGCGCATCGTTGCGTGGCAGGACTATCTTGCCGCGATCCAGCCCGACCTTGAGGCCGATGCACACTCACGCGCGGCGCGGCAGGGCAGCCTTGCCGACAACATCGCCTACAAGGCGACGATCGCCAGTGAGTGGAACGACCTTGCCGGGCTCAGCTGGTGGTCGCTCGATGCGGTGGCGACGATGCTGGTGGGTGCCGGGCTGTTCAAGGCCGGCTTTCTTGGCGGCGGATTACAGCGCGAAACCTATCTCAAGGTCGCGCTTGTCGGCTACGCGATCGGTGTTCCCATCAATTTCATCGAGGCGGAGCAGGCAGTCGCTGCCGGGTTCATGGTGCCGATTCCGATTTCGGAGGTCACCTACCAGATCGGGCGGCTGGCGACGACGCTGGGGCACACGGGCCTTGTGCTTGCGGCTTTGCAGACCGTGGGCGGGCGGCGCGTACTCGGGATCTTCGCGGCGCCGGGGCGGATGGCATTCACCACCTATATCGGCGAGACGCTGATCGGGCAGTGGCTGCTTTTCCCCGGCTTCGCGCTCGGGCTACACGGGAAAGTCTCGATCGCGCAGAGCTGGCTGATCGCGCTTGGTATCGCGGTCGTTTTGACCGTGTTCGCCACGTGGTGGCTCGGCCGCTTCAGAATGGGGCCGCTCGAATGGCTGTGGCGCTGGCTCACCTATGGCCAGCGCCCAGCGTTCATTCGGAGTTAGTGCGTCGCTTCCGCAGGTGCGGCTTCCGCGGGAGCGGCGGCAGCGGGCGTAGCTTCAGCGGCAGCAGCGTCGGCCGGAGCCGCAGCGGCGGGCGCTTCGGCAACCGCCGGCGCGGTCGGCAGCGGCAGCGGGCTGTCGCTCTGCGAATTGAGGTAGACGAGCAGGTCGGCGCGATCCTGCGGCTTCGAGATGCCCGCGAAGCTCATCTTGTTGCCGGCGATGTACTTGCGGGGCGATTCGACCCAGTGGCTGAGTTCGTCCCAGCCCCAGTTGCCGCCATGGCTCTTCACGGCGTCCGAATAGGCGAAGCCGGCGAGGTGCGCGACCTTGGCGCCGAGAATGCCATAAAGGTTCGGACCCTGGCCGTTGGCACCGCCCTTGTTGACCGTGTGACAGGCAGCGCACTTCTTGAACTGCGCTTCACCCTTCGCCGGGTTGGCGGTGGCGAGGAACGCGGCGATCGGCTGCACGGCTTCGGCAGCACCGGCGCCGGCGTCAGCCTCGACCTCGACGCCTTCGACGACGTAGCCCTTCGTTTCGGAGTGGCCAGGCGCGTAGACGAATCCCGTGAGGATCGACAGGCCAAGCACCGCAATCGCGGCCGCGAGCACCCAGCCGATAATCTTGTTCCATTCGTAACTGTCCACTGCGCCCTCCGAAGAGCGGGGCCTTTCTCTGAAGCCCCCCGGTTCAAAATCGCGCGGAACATAGTTTCAGGAGTCGGGATTGCCAAGCTCCAGATCGCCGCAGGCTGCGCTTGACGTGGGAAGCCCCCGCGCCGCAAAGAGCGCGGCGATGCAGAACTATCCCGAATCCGCCGCGCGGCTCGTTGAAGAGCTTGCGCAAGCCGCTGAAAAAACGCCGGAAACCGCCGTTGCCTTTCAGGGCGCGCCCGGCGCCTATTCGCATCAGGCCGCGCGAGAGATGGGGCAGGGTGCGCCGACACTGCCGTGTCTTTCCTTCTCCGACGCCATCGATGCGGTGCGCGAAGGGCGCGCGGGGCGGGCGATCATCCCGATCGAGAACTCGCTGCACGGCCGCGTCGCCGATATTCACTTCCTGCTGCCGGAGTCGGGGCTGTGGATCGTCGCCGAGCATTTCGTGCGCGTGCGACACTCACTGCTCGCCGTGCCGCGCGCCGCGCTTTCGGACGTGAAGGTCGCGATCAGCCACCCGCAGGCGCTCGGCCAGTGCCGCAAACGCCTTCGCGAATGGGGTATCAGCCCGGTGGCGTCGTTCGACACGGCTGCCTCGGCCGCGAAGGTCGCGGATGATGGGGACAAGACGGTGGCAGCGGTCGCCTCGCAGCTCGCCGGGCAGCTTTACGGCCTTACGCCGCTCGCCGAGGGGATCGAGGACGAGGCGCACAACACCACGCGCTTCGTTTCGCTGGCCCGGGAGCCGTTGATGCCGGAGGCGGGACTTCCGGCCATGACCTCGCTGCTGTTCGAAGTGCGCTCGGTGCCCGCCGCGCTCTACAAGGCGCTCGGCGGCTTCGCCACCAACGGTGTCAACCTCACCAAGCTCGAAAGCTACATGCGCGACGGCCAGTTCCAAGCCGCCGAGTTCTACGTGGACATCGAAGGCCGCCCCGACGACCCCAATGTCGAGCGCGCGCTCGATGAGCTGAAGTACCACACCAAGTGGGTGCGGATGCTCGGGACATACCCGCAGGCGCGGGCGCGCTAGGACCGATCGACATTCAGCCCTGACGGGCTGCAAATGGCGGCTTTCCGCGCTTCCGGTGCTCACGTACCTTTAGTACGCTCCGCTCCGGGTCACGAAAATCCACCATTTTCGCCACGTCATCTTCTGAATGTCGATCGGTCCTAGAGGCCGAGATCGGCAGCGAGCGCTTTCCCGAGGTCTTCAGGGAGCGGATAGGCCTGCTGCGGCATGTACTGCGTCATCAGCACGACGCTGAGCTTCTGCGCGGGGAGCGCCGAGGCGAGTGTGCCTGCCGCGCCGCCCCAGCCGTAGCTGCCGGGGATGAGGCCCGGGCCGGCGGTGGTGACGACGCGCCCGCCTGCGCCGTAGCCCTGATTGCCTTCATAGAAGACGCCCCTGGGGAGCAGGTTCGAGACCGCGAGCTTCGCGGCTTCGGGCGAGATGATCTGCGCGCTGCCATGGTGGCCGCCGTTCGCGACCATCCGCATGAAACGCATGTAGTCGTCCGCCGTCGACACGAGCCCGCCGCCGCCCGCCGGGTAGCTGGCGGGGACGGCATATTCGGTCTTCGGCGGGGCATCGACGGGCACGAGGTTGTTGCTGTGGAGCAGATAGTTGGTGGCAAGCCTGTCCATTGACGCGGCGGGCACGGAGAAGCCGGTGTCGTGCATGGCGAGCGGTGTCAGCAGCCGTTCCTGGAGCACGGTTTCGAACGGTTTGCGCGCGACCTTTTCGATGACGGCGCCGAGCACATCGAGAGAAATGCTGTAGTTCCACGCCGTGCCGGGGTCGGCGACGAGGGGAAGCTCGGCGACGGCGTTCGCGAAGGCCTGCAGGCTGCTCGGCGATTCGCCGTCGCCCGGCTCGCGCCCGACCGTGCGCATACCGGGCATCAGGCCGAAGCGGCGATACGCCTTGCCGACGGCGCTCGGCATGAAGTGGTAGGTGAACCCGGCGGTGTGCGTGAGCAGGTGGCGCACCGTGATCGGCCCGCTCGCGGGGCGGGCTTCGAGGCTGGTCGCCGGGTCGATGGCGACCTTCATCGCCTTGAACGCGGGGAGGATGTCGGCGATCGGCTGATCGAGGCCGAGCGCACCTTCGCTGATCATCTGCGCGGCGAGCACGCCCGTGATCGGCTTTGTCATCGAATAGATGCGCCAGATGCTTTTCGCGTCGACCGGCGTTTCGCGCTGCAAGCCGAGCGTTCCCGCGCCGGTATAGAAAGCGGGGGCGTCGCCATTGCCCACGCCGATGATCATGCCCGCCACCTTGCGCTCCGCCACATAGCGCTCGGCAAGCGCCTTCAACGCCGCCCAGTTGCGGACGGGCGCGGCGGCGGGGGCAGCGGTTTGGGACGTCGCGGCGCAGGCCGGAAGCAGCGCAAGACCGCCGAAAGCGGCGATTCCGCCGAGGAGGCTGCGACGGTCGAGCCCGGATTGCAATGTCATCGGCGGCGATTCCCCTGTTGGCTACGTGGCTTAGAAATGCCACATGAGTGGCATGGAAAAACAGGACGTCAACGGCGGAGCGGCATGAAAGTCATCGCAGTCTTCAGCCTGAAGGGCGGCGTCGGCAAGACGTCCGTGGCTGTCAACCTCGCACACCTCCTCGCAACGCAGGCCAAGCGGCGCACGCTGCTGTGGGATCTCGACGCGCAGGGCGCGGCATCGGACCTGCTGCAGGTCGAACCCAGCAAGAAGGCCCGCAAGCTGTTCGCCGGAAGCGGCGGCGGCGATATCGAGGCCTATATCGTGCCGAGCAAGTGGCCGGGCCTCGATGTGCTCGCGGCGGACGAATCGCTGCGCAAGCTCGATGTCCAGCTCGTCGAATCGCAGCGTGCGAAGTTGCTGGCGAAGCGGCTTGCGGCTGTCGCGAGCGAGTACGACCGCGTCGTTCTGGATTGCCCGCCGGGCTTCGGCCTGCTCGCCGACCAGATTTTCCGGGCGGCTGACCTGATCGTCGAGCCGATGACGATGTCGCCGCTTTCCGCGCGCACCAACGAGCAACTCGCCGAGCATCTGACGCGGCACCACAAGGGCGAGCCGCCGGTGATCCCGGTGTTCACGATGGTGGACAAGCGCCGCGCGCTGCACCGCGAGACGCTGGAGGCTTGCCCCGACGTTCACGCGATCCCCTATTCGAGCAAGGTCGAGGAGATGGCGGTCTATTGCCTGCCGCTCGCCGAGATCGCGCCCGATGCCGTGGAAACCAAGGAGTTTTCGAAGCTGGTGACGGCGATCGAACGCAAGCTCACCCGGCCCGCCCGGCCGCGAAAGGCCTGACCGCCGCGCGATGCCGACCATAGAGATTGCGGACGGGCCGCTCAAAGGTTGGCGCCGCTGGAGTCAGCTTGACGAGGACAGTTTCCAGAGCCTCGTCGGGCCGGTCTATTTCCGTGCCGGTGCGGACGGCGGCGTCGAGTGCCGCTCTCCCACGGAGACAAAGCATCGCAACAACCAGGGCCGCCTGCACGGCGGCTATGTGACGACGTTCATCGATATGGCGCTGTTTGCCATCGCTGCGCCCGCGCTCACAGCACACCGGGCTGTGACGCTGACGCTGAACACGGAGTTCCTTGGCGCCGGTGTGCCGGGCAAGGATATCTACGCGACCGGCGAGATCACCCGCGAAACCGGCAAGCTCATCTTTCTGCGTGGTCTCGTGACGCAGGACGGGCCGATCGCCTCGTTCTCCGGCGTGCTGAGGAAGGTCGCGCCGCGTTGAGCGTTGTCGAGGCGTACCGCGCGCTGATCGCGGCGAATGAACTGAAGGCCGATCCCGATCAGGCCGCCGCCGCCGCGCGGCTCCAGAAGCTCGAAGCCGAACTGCGCGCGGGTCCGCCGACGAAGAACGGCCTGCTTTCCCGCCTGTTCGGCAAGGCGGAGAGCGTGCGCCCGCGCGGCATCTACATGTGGGGTGCGGTCGGCCGCGGCAAATCGATGCTGATGGACCTCTTCTACGAGGCCGCGCCCGCCGTCCCCAAACGCCGCGTGCATTTCCATGCCTTCATGCTGGAGGTCCACACCGCGCTGCACAAATGGCGCGAGCAGAACGTCGACGACCCCATCCTGCGCGTAGCCGAGGACATCGCGAGGGGCGTGCGCCTGCTCGCCTTCGACGAGCTTCAGGTGACGAACGTCGCCGACGCCATGATCCTCTCGCGCCTGTTCACGGCCATCCTCGGGCACGGTGTCACCGTGGTCGCGACCTCGAACCGACCGCCGCGCGACCTCTACAAGAACGGCCTCAGCCGCGATCTGTTCTTGCCGTTTATCGATCTGATCGAGCAGGAACTGGATGTCGTGAGCCTCAATGGCCCGACCGACTACCGGCTCGACCGGCTGGCGGGGATGCCGACTTACTACGTGCCGAACGGGCCAGAGGCGACCGCCGCGCTCTCCGAAGCCTTCTTTCGTCTCACCGATTACCCGCCGGAAGATCGCGCGCATGTGCCCACCGAGACGATCGACGTGGGCGGCGGGCGTACGCTCCATGTGCCGAAGTCGCTGAAGGGTGTCGCTGTGTTCTCGTTCAAGCGGCTGTGCGGAGAGGCGCGGGGGGCAGCGGACTATCTTGCGGTCGCGCAGCGTTATCACACGGTCATCATCGTCGGCGTGCCGAAGATGGGGCCGGAGAAGCGCAACGAGGCGACGCGCTTCGTGGCGCTGATCGACGCGCTTTACGAATACCGCGTCAAGCTGCTGATGGGCGCCGATGCGCTTCCCGGAGATCTCTATCCGGCCGGCGATTATGCTTTCGAGTTCGAGCGCACGGTCTCCCGCCTGATGGAGATGCAGTCGGCCGACTACATGGCCGAAGGGCACGGCGTAAGGACTGCCTGAAGCCCGGCTCATTTGCTGCGTCGCACACAGTGATGAGAATTTTGCACTGCGCGTATTTTTACGAACGGTTGCAGCGCCGCGAATCAGGGGCTATCGGGATCGCGTTTTCGCCGGTCGTCCGGCCGGCGTTCCACGCATTGCCCTCAGTGAGAGAGACCCATGGCACGCAATAAAATTGCTCTGATCGGCGCCGGGATGATCGGCGGCACCCTCGCACATCTCGTCGGAATGAAGGAACTGGGCGACGTTGTCCTGTTCGACATCGCGGACGGTATGCCCAAGGGCAAGGCGCTCGACCTCGCGCAGTCGGCTCCGGTCGAAGGCTTCGACGCGCGCCTGAAGGGCACCAGCGACTACGCCGACATCGCGGGCGCGGACGTCTGCATCGTCACCGCCGGCGTGCCGCGCAAGCCCGGCATGAGCCGCGACGATCTGCTTGGCATCAACCTGAAGGTCATGAAGGCCGTGGGCGAGGGCATCAAGGCGCACGCGCCGAACGCCTTCGTGATCTGCATCACCAATCCTCTGGATGCGATGGTCTGGGCGCTGCGCGAGTTCTCGGGGCTTCCCGCGAACAAGGTCGTCGGCATGGCCGGCGTGCTCGACTCGGCGCGCTTCCGCCACTTCCTCGCTGAAGAGTTCAACGTCTCGGTCGAGGACGTCACCGCCTTCGTGCTCGGCGGCCACGGCGACACGATGGTGCCGGTGGTCGAATATTCGACCGTCGCGGGCATCCCGGTGCCGGACCTCATCAAGATGGGCTGGTCGACGCAGGAGAAGATCGACGCGATCGTGGCGCGCACCCGTTCGGGCGGCGGCGAGATCGTCGGTCTGCTCGGCAACGGCTCGGCCTACTACGCACCGGCCTCCTCGGCGATCGCGATGGCCGACTCCTACCTCAAGGACAAGCGCCGGCTGCTGCCGTGCGCGGCGTTCCTTTCGGGCGAGTACGGCGTCAAGGACCTGTACGTTGGCGTGCCGATCGTCATCGGCGCGAACGGCGTCGAGAAGATCGTGGAGATCGAGCTGAAGGGCGAGGCCAAGGCCAACTTCGACGTGTCGGTGAACGCGGTGAAGGAACTGATGGACGCCTGCCGCAACCTCGACAGCTCGCTGAAATAAGGATCGCTGATGAACATCCACGAGTATCAAGCCAAGCAGCTGCTGGCGAAGTTCGGCGCGCCGATCTCGGCCGGTTTCCCGGCGTTCACGGCTGATGAGGCCGAGGCGGCGGCGAAGCAGCTTCCCGGACCCGTCTATGTCGTGAAGTCGCAGATTCACGCCGGCGGACGCGGCAAGGGCCGCTTCAACGGCCTCGGCGCTGACGCCAAGGGCGGCGTGCGTGTCGTGAAGTCGGTTGAAGAGGTGAAGTCGAACGCTGCCGAGATGCTTGGTCGCGTGCTCGTGACGCACCAGACGGGCGATGCCGGCAAGCAGGTGAACCGCCTCTACATCGAGGCGGGCGCACCGATCGCCAAGGAATACTACCTCTCGCTGCTCGTGGACCGCGCCGTCGGCCGTGTCGCTTTCGTGGTCTCCACCGAAGGCGGCATGGACATCGAGGAAGTCGCCGAGCACACGCCCGAGAAGATCCACACCATCCGCATCGACCCAGCCTCGGGCTTCATGCCGCACCACGGCCGCGGCGTCGCGGCGGCGCTGAAGCTGGAGGGCGATCTCGCCAAGCAGGCGGCGAAGCTCGCGCAGCAGCTCTACACGGCGTTCAAGACCACCGACGCTTCGCTGCTAGAGATCAACCCGCTCGTCGAGACGACGGACGGCAAGCTGCTCGTGCTGGACGCCAAGATGGGCTTCGACGGCAACGCGCTGTTCCGCCACCCGGACATCCTCGAACTCCGCGACCTTACCGAAGAGGACGCGATGGAGATCGAGGCGTCGAAGTACGACCTCGCCTACGTGAAGCTCGACGGCAACATCGGCTGCATGGTGAACGGCGCGGGCCTCGCCATGGCGACGATGGACATCATCAAGCTGAACGGCGCGGAGCCTGCCAACTTCCTCGACGTCGGCGGCGGCGCCACGAAGGAGAAGGTGACGGCGGCGTTCAAGATCATCCTCAATGATCCGGCGGTCGAGGGCATCCTCGTCAACATCTTCGGCGGCATCATGCGCTGCGACATCATCGCGGAAGGCATCGTGGCGGCGGCGCGCGAGGTGAACCTCTCGGTTCCGCTCGTCGTTCGCCTTGAAGGCACGAACGTCGAGCTCGGCAAGCAGATCCTCGCCGACAGCGGCCTGCCGATCGTCAGCGCCGACAACCTCGGCGACGCGGCGAAGAAGATCGTGGCGCAAGTGAAGAAGGCGGCCTGACCCCATGAGCATTCTCATCAACAAGAACACCAAGGTTCTCTGTCAGGGCCTGACCGGCGCGACCGCGACGTTCCATACCGAAGCCGCTATCGCTTATGGCACCAAGATGGTCGGCGGTGTGGTTCCGGGCAAGGGCGGGCAGGAGCATCTCGGCCTCCCCGTGTTCAGCACGATGCGCGAGGCGATGGACGTGACGAAGGCGGACGCCAGCGTCGTCTACGTGCCGCCGGCGTTCGCGGCGGACTCGATCCTTGAGGCCATCGAGGCGGAAGTGCCGCTCATCATCTGCATCACCGAGGGTATTCCGGTGCTCGACATGGTGCCGGTGAAGCGTGCGCTCTCGGGCTCCAAGTCGCGCCTCATCGGCCCGAACTGCCCCGGCGTGCTGACGCCGGACGAGTGCAAGATCGGCATCATGCCGGGCTCCATCTTCAAGAAGGGGTCGGTCGGCGTCGTCTCCCGCTCCGGCACGCTCACCTATGAAGCGGTGCACCAGACGACGGCGGTCGGCCTCGGCCAGACCAGCGCGGTCGGCATCGGCGGCGATCCGGTGAACGGCACCAACTTCATCGACGTGCTGGACTTGTTCCTGAACGACCCCGACACCAAATCGATCATCATGATCGGTGAAATCGGCGGCTCGGCCGAGGAAGACGCAGCCGAGTTCCTGAAATCGCATCCGATCAAGAAGCCGATGGTGGGTTTCATCGCGGGACGCACCGCCCCGAAGGGACGCACCATGGGCCACGCCGGTGCCATCGTTTCGGGCGGCAAGGGCGGCGCCGAGGACAAGATCAAGGCGATGGAATCGGCGGGTATCGTCGTTTCCCCGAGCCCGTCCGAACTCGGCACCACGCTCGCGAAGGTGCTCGGGCACTAAGGCATCACGAAATTGTCAAGTTTTTAGGTGCTTTTTAGGAAGGTCCTGCGTAGGGAGGCGCGCAGGACCCTCCGCACGCCAGGAATGACAGGAACCATGGGTTTCGAAGGCCAGCCTCCCTCCGCTCTCGAAGGCGTTTCCGCCTCGTTCGTTGAATCTCTTTATCGCCAGTATTCAGCCAATCCGGCGTCGGTCGACCCGGAATGGCAGCGGCACTTCGCGGGGCTGGAAAGCGTCGCTTCCGGCCCGTCGTGGCAGCGCAAAGGCTGGCCGGATACGGCGACCGACGACCTGACGGCGGCGCTCGATCCGATGCAGATGACGCCGGAGCCGAAAGCGCCGGCGGCGAAGAAGGGCGGGGCCGTCGCGGCGCCGTCCGTCGAAGCGATCCGGCAGGCGGCGGACGATGCGATCCGCGCCATGACGCTGATCCGCACCTACCGCGTGCGCGGGCACCTTGCGGCGCAGCTCGATCCGCTCGGGCTTGCCGAGCGCCCGTTCCCCGAGGAACTGACCCCCGAATATCACGGCTTCACCGGCGATGCGCTGAACCGCAGCGTGTATCTCGGCGGCGTGATGGGTTTCGAGGAAACGACGATCACGGCGCTCGTCGCGGTGCTGAAGCACAATTACTGCGAGCATGTCGGCGTCGAATACATGCACATCAACGATCTGGAGGAGCGCCGCTTCATCCAGGAGCGGATCGAAGGCCGCAACGCCGAGATTCACTTCACGGATGCAGGCAAGAAGGCGATCCTCAACAAGATCATCGAAGCCGAGCAGTTCGAGAGCTTCCTTGGCCGCAAGTACGTGGGTACCAAGCGCTTCGGTCTCGACGGCGGCGAGGCGATGGCGCCTGCGCTGGAAAGCGTCATCAAGTACGCGGGCGCCGGCGGCGTGCAGGAAATCGTGATCGGCATGGCGCACCGCGGGCGCCTAAACGTGCTCGCAAACGTGATGCAGAAGCCGTTTCAGGCGATCTTCCACGAATTCGCTGGCGGTTCCTCGAACCCCGACGACGTCGGCGGATCGGGCGACGTGAAGTATCACCTCGGCACCTCGACGGATCGCGATTTTGACGGCCACCCCGTCCATCTGTCGCTGACGCCGAACCCTTCGCACCTCGAAGCTGTGAACCCGGTCGTGCTCGGCAAGGTGCGCGCGGCGCAGGCGCTGCGCGGCGACGTGGAGCGTGACGAGGTGCTGCCGCTGCTGCTGCACGGCGACGCGGCGTTCGCGGGGCAGGGCATCATCGCCGAATGTCTCGGGTTCTCGGGGCTCGACGGCTACAACACGGGCGGCACCGTCCATTTCATCATCAACAACCAGATCGGCTTCACGACGAGCCCGCAGTTCGCACGCTCCTCGCCCTATCCGTCGGACGTGGCGCGCATGGTGCAGGCGCCGATCTTCCACGTGAACGGCGACGATCCCGAGGCCGTGACCTTCGCCACGAAGGTCGCCACCGAGTTCCGCCAGAAGTTCAACCGCGATGTCGTGATCGACATGTGGTGTTATCGCCGCTTCGGCCACAACGAGGGCGATGAGCCGGGCTTCACGCAGCCGCTGATGTACAAGGTCATCAAGGGCAAGCCGAAGGTCAGCGAGGTCTATGCCGGGCGCCTGATCGCCGAAGGCGTGATCGACGAAGCCTGGGTGGAGGGGGCGACGAACGCCTATGTCGACCGGCTTGACAAGGATTTCGAGGCGGCGCCGAGCTACAAGCCGAACAAGGCGGACTGGTTCGAGGGGCGCTGGGAAGGGCTCGGCCGCCCGGCTGACCCCGAAACCGCGCGCCGTTCGGCGGACACCGGCGTGCCGATGGACCGCATCGATGCGGTGACGAAGGTGCTGACCACCGTTCCCGAAGGCTTTTCGATCCACCCGACGCTGAAGCGCGTCGTCGCCGCGCGCGGCGAGACGATCGCGGCGGGCGAGGGCATCGACTGGGCAACCGCCGAGGCGCTCGCTTTCGGCACGCTGCTGCAGGACGGCTTCGGCGTGCGGCTTTCGGGTCAGGATTCCGGCCGCGGCACGTTCAGCCAGCGTCATGCCGTGTGGGTCGATCAGAAGACCGGCAGCAAATACATCCCGCTGCAGGACATGGACCCGCGCTTCAAGGTGTTCGACTCGCCGCTCAGCGAGTTCGGCGTGCTCGGCTTCGAATACGGCTACGCGCTGACCGATCCGAAGACGCTCGTGCTGTGGGAAGCGCAGTTCGGCGACTTCGCGAACGGCGCGCAGGTGATCATCGACCAGTTCATCGCGTCGGGCGAGATCAAGTGGCTGCGGGCGAACGGCCTCGTCATGCTGCTGCCGCACGGCTACGAAGGGCAGGGGCCGGAGCATTCGTCGGCACGTCTGGAGCGCTATCTCCAGCTCTGCGCCGAAGACAATATGCAGGTCTGCAACATCACGACGCCGGCGAATTACTATCACGTGCTGCGCCGCCAGATGCTGCGCCCGTTCCGCAAGCCGCTGATCATCATGACGCCGAAGTCGCTGCTTCGGCACAAGTCGGCGGTGTCGCGGATCGAGGAGTTCAGCGGCGATTCGCACTTCATGCGTATCAAGTCGGATACGAACCCGCCGGCGGACGACAAGATCGAACGGCTCGTGCTCTGCTCGGGCAAGGTCTATTACGACCTCGCGGACGCGCGCGATGCGGCGGGCGACAAGGCCACCTCGATCGTCCGTATCGAGCAGATCTATCCGTTCCCGCTCGAAGCGCTCGTGGTTCGCCTGAAGCGGATGAAAAAGCTGAAGACGGTCGTGTGGGCTCAGGAAGAGCCGAAGAACGCCGGTAGCTGGAGCTTCGTGCGCGCCTATCTCGAATGCGCGCTCAAGGAAGCCGGGGTGAAGACCGAGCCGGTCTACGCGGGCCGCGCGGCCGCCGCCGCGACCGCGACCGGTCTTGCCAAGCGGCACGCTGCCGAACAGAAAAAGCTCGTGGCGCAGGCGCTCGGCCACGATATCGAAGGTTGAGGAGAGATCATGGCTATCGACGTCGTTATCCCCGCGCTTGGTGAATCGATCACCGAGGCCACTGTCGGCGAGTGGCTGAAGAAGCCCGGCGATGCCGTGAAGGCGGATGAGCCGATCGTCAGCCTCGAGACCGACAAGGTTGCGGTCGAGGTGCCCGCGCCGTCCGCGGGCGTGCTCTCGGAGCAGCTCGCCGCGGTGGGGGATACGGTGAATGTCGGTGCGGTGATCGCGCGCCTTGAAGCGGGCGGTGCGGCTGCTGCGCCCGCGAAGGCCGCGGCTCCGAAGGCGGCAGCGCCTGCCAAGGCTGCCGCGGCCGCCGAAGCCAAGCAGTCTCCCGCCGTCACCGTGGCGCTCGCCGAAACCGGCGTCGATGCCGCGAACGTGCAGGGCACGGGCAAGGACGGACGCCTCACCAAGGCCGATGTGCGTGGCGCCGCGACAGCCCCGGCACCCGCCGCCGCGGCGCCTGCTGCCGGTGCGCGTCAGGAAGAGCGCGTGCGCATGACGCGCCTGCGCCAGACGATCGCCCGCCGCCTCAAGGAAGCGCAGAACACTGCCGCGATGCTCACCACGTTCAACGACGTCGACATGACGGCGGTGATGGAAGCGCGCGACCGCTACAAAGACATGTTCGAGAAGAAGCATGGCGTTCGCCTCGGCTTCATGAGCTTCTTCACCAAGGCCTGCTGCCTTGCGCTGAAGGACGTGCCCTCGGTGAACGCGGCCATCGAGGGTGACGAGATCGTCTATCGCAACTACGCCGACATCGGCGTCGCGGTCAGCTCGCCGGGCGGCCTCGTCGTGCCGATCCTGCGCAATGCCGATGCGCTCTCGTTCGCGGAGACCGAGAAGGCGATCGGCGACTTCGGCCGCCGCGCGCGCGACGGCCAGCTCAAGATCGAGGAGCTGCAGGGCGGCACCTTCACGATCTCGAACGGCGGCGTGTTCGGCTCGCTGCTCTCGACGCCGATCCTCAACCCGCCGCAGTCGGGCGTGCTCGGGATGCACCGCATCGAGGAGCGTCCGGTGGTGCGGGACGGCCAGATCGTCGTGCGCCCGATGATGTACCTCGCGCTCAGCTACGATCACCGGCTCATCGACGGCCGCGAGGCGGTGACCTTCCTCGTCCGCGTCAAGGAAGCGCTGGAAGACCCGACCCGGCTAGTGCTGGACCTTTAAAGGCTCTCGTCGACGTCGATATCGAAGCCCGGCGGCACGCCTTCCGGGCTCTGGTCCCAGCTGCCGCGCAGGCGCGCGAGCGGGCGCATCAGCCATGGCATGTTGCGCCACATGAAACCGGGACGGTGTGTCCAGTAGCGCGAGCGTTCGAGCCACGGGCTGTGGAAGTTCATGGCGATCGAGACACGCTCGCTGTCGCCTTCCTGGGGCTCGACGCGATGCGAAACCCATGAGGGCCACATCAGCATCTCGCCGTCCGAAGGGGCGTAGCGGAAGCTGCGCCGCGACCCGGACTGCAAGGTCTGCACGCCGCTCCAGAGATCTTCGAAGACGATCGCGCCGCCCTTGTCTGTAGCCGACGGCGCGCCCGATACGTAGTAGCAGGCGGACCAGTTCCAGTTGAGCATCACGTGATCGTGTGCTTGGTTGTAGGCGCCGGGCGGATTGACGTTGGCCCAGCCGTCCATGCGCCATTGCTGCGGCGCCGGTTGCTGTTCACCCTGACGCCACTGCGCAGTCGCATCCGTCGCGCGCGCCGCCGCCCAGTGCGTCAGCATCTGCGTCGCGCGGTCCTGCCAGCCGGGCAGGTCGCGCTTCGAGTGCCAGCCGCCGATGTTGGTGCGCTTCATGCCTTTGGACGCGCGCCGGCGTTTTTCGATCGCGGCAAGGATCTCCGCCTGCCAGTATTCCGCCTCTTCCCAGCGGAAAATCAGCAGCGGCGCCGCGAACAGGTTGACCTGGCTCGCGACATTCGAGGCCGCACTGCGATTGATGAACTCGATACGTGTCACGCCGGCTGAACACCCCCCCTTGCGACTCGATGAAATTCGTTTCGCAGGCATTATCATTTCATGTTCGCTTCTAAATCGCCACCCACTGCGGTAAGAGCGGCACGAATCCGTGACTCCCACATAGAACAGGCAAGGTTGACGATGGCTGAAGAGTTCGACGTGATCGTGATCGGTGCAGGCCCCGGCGGCTATGTCGCCGCCATTCGGGCCGCGCAGAACGGGCTCAAGGTGGCCTGTGTCGAAAGCCGCGAAACGCTGGGCGGCACCTGCCTCAACGTCGGCTGCATCCCCTCGAAGGCGCTGCTCCACGCCTCCGAACTCTATGCGCACGCGGCGGACGGCAGCCTTGCGAAGTTCGGTGTCGAAACCGCGGGCGTGAAGCTGAACCTGAACGCCATGCTGGACGAGAAGCTCGCAGCGGTGAAGGGGCTGACCGACGGCATCGCCTTCCTGTTCAAGAAGAACAAGGTGACCTGGCTGAAGGGCCGCGCGCGCTTCACAGGCAAGTCGAGCATCGACGTGGGCGGAACAGCCTATACGGCGAAGTCGATCGTGATCGCGACAGGCTCCTCTGTGACGCCGCTGCCGGGTGTCGAGATCGACCAGAAGGTCGTCGTCGATTCCACCGGCGCGCTGTCGCTGCCGAAGGTGCCGAAGCATCTCGTCGTCATCGGCGGCGGCGTGATCGGTCTCGAGCTCGGCTCGGTTTGGATGCGCCTCGGCGCCAAGGTCACGGTCGTCGAATATCTCGACCAGATCCTCCCCGGCATGGACGGCGACGTGCGCAAGGATATGGCGCGTCTTCTGAAGAAGCAGGGCATGGAATTCCGCACTTCAACGAAGGTCACCGGCGTCAAGGTCGCCAAGGGCGCGGCTGCGGTGACGGTGGAGCCGGCGGCAGGCGGCACGGCAGAAACGCTGGAAGCGGATGCGGTGCTCGTTTCCATCGGCCGTCGTCCGAACACCGAAGGTCTTGATCTCGAAAAGGCGGGCGTGGCGCTGAATGCGCGCGGCCAGATCGAGGTCGGCCACAAGTTCGAAACGGCGGTGGACGGCATATACGCGATCGGCGACGTGACGCCGGGGCCGATGCTCGCGCACAAGGCGGAAGATGAAGGCGTCGCGGTGGCGGATTTCCTCGCGGGCCGTGTCGGCTATGTGAACCACGATGTGATCCCGGCGGTCGTCTACACGATGCCGGAGGCGGCGAGCGTCGGGAAGACCGAGGACGAGCTGAAAGCGGCGGGCATCGCGGTCAAGGTCGGCAAGTTCCCGTTCGCGGGCAACAGCCGCGCCAAGACCAACCGCGATACCGACGGCTTCGTGAAGGTGATCGCCGACGCGGCCACCGACCGCGTGCTCGGCGTTCACATCGTTGGCAGCCTTGCCGGTACGATGATAGCGCAGGCCGCGCAGGCGATGGAGTTCGGCGCTTCAAGCGAAGACATCGCGCTCACCTGCCACGCGCACCCGACGCATTCCGAAGCGCTGAAGGAAGCGGCAATGGCCGTGGAAGGCAAAGCCATCCACGTCTGAACCGCGCCTGATCCGGTTGGGTTGACGGCGACTCGCTTCAGCGCAGCGAAAGCGACGGCTGCTTGCGGTCGCTTGGCCGTGTTTCGGCGGCAGTACGCCATGCATCCTTGCGGCGTTCAGCGAGGCAGATCGAATGCTCGACGCTGCCCTGCCGTTCATTGCGGCAGCTTTGCCTGACGTTTTCATCGATGCGGGTGTGTACGCCCGGGTCGGCGAGATGCGCCGTCTGGTCTTTAGCGGCGGCTTTGGCCGGGAAACCGGTGAGCAGGAAAGCTGCGACCACCGGCACCAGCATCACCGCGCCAACGGTTATGCGTAGAGACTGGCTCACGTCCTCTGTCCTCGTCCATTCTTCCCCAGCCCCTCGCGGCACGATCACCGCATCTGCGGCCTCATACGCCAGACCAGCTCCGTAATATTGTACGGATTCGACAAACATCTTCCTAACGTCGACGAAAATGTCACACTGTGGCGCGGGGCATACAGCCGGGCCGCTGCGGCCGGGGGCTTCCGATCAGTGAAACAGCCACTTCAACCACGTGGGCGGCGGCGTTTTTGCCACTGCCGACACAGGGCGCAATCCGGTGCAAGCGATACAGCGCGCCTGCATCGAGGGGCCGGAGGCGATCGCGCTGGTTTCCGCGAGCATCGACAGGCTCCTGAACTGCTGCACACGCGCAAGCCGCGTAAGCGCATCGGGCGGCGCGGTTTCGCCCTTGTCGCTGCTGAACAGGCTGTTCAGCACTTGCAGCGGGATCGGCGGGGCGACCTCGACGTCCACGGTGCGGACTTTGCCCGGCTGGAGCCCGGCGCGCTTCGCAGCGGCGTCGACCGCGGCATCGAGACCGCCGAAATGGTCGACGAGCTTCAGTTGTCGCGCCGTACCGCCGTCCCACACGCGGCCCTGGCCGATCGCGTTGACGCGCTCGACGGGAAGCTTCCGCGCCGCGCCGACGATCCGCATGAAGCGGGCGTACATATCCTCCACCGAGGCCTGCAGCAGCGCGCCGACTTCGGGTGTGATGCCATCGAGCACGTCGGGCGCGCCGGAGAAGGGCGTGCTCTTCACGCCGTCGGCGTTGATCCCGAGCTCGGCGAGCGTGCGCTGGAAGGTCGGGATGATCGCGAACACGCCGATCGAGCCGGTGATCGTGGAGGGCTGCGCGTAGATTTCGTCGGCGGCGGTCGCGATCCAGTAGCCGCCGCTTGCAGCAACCGGGCCGAACGAAGCGACGACGGGCAGGCCCTGCGACTTCGCAGTCATCAGCGCCTCGCGAATCTGCTCCGATGCCGTGACCGAGCCGCCGGGGGAATCGATACGCACAACGAGCGCCTTGATGCTGTCGTCGGTCAGCGCCTCGTCGATAAGGCCCGCGATGGTCTGCCCGCCTGCAGTACCGGACGGCGCCTCGCCGTCGACGATCTCGCCGGAGACATAGACGATGCCGATGGCATCGCCGCCGCCGATCGGCCCGGCGCCGCTGTGCGCATAGTGATAATCGGCAAGGGCGATGCCGTTGAAACCGCCCGGTCCGCCATTGTCTCCGCTGCCCACAACCTTCGCGAGCATCTCGCCGAACGCGACGCGCGTGCCGATGTGATCGACCATGCCACCCTTGAGCGCCGCCTGCGCGAAGCCGCCGCCCGATGCGGAGAGCAGGCGGGGTAGGGCCTGCATATACGTGCGGACATCGGCGCTCTTGCGACGCGTCGAGACGTCCGTCATCCAGGTTTCCCACAGGCTGTCGACGAGCGCCTGATCGGCGGCCTTCGCCTCGGGCGAGCCTTCGGTGCGCGTGAAGGGCTCGACCGCCGACTTGAAGGTGCCGACGCGGAACACGTTGACGTCGACCTTCAGCTTGTCGAGCGCGTCCTTGAAATACAGGCCCGATCCGCCGGGGCCGGTGAGCAGCACCGCGCCGAGGGGAGCGAGCCACACCTCGTCGGCGTGCGCGGCGAGGTAGTAGCCGTCGTCAAGGTAAGCGGAGGAGAAGGCGTAGACCTTCTTGCCGCTCGTCTTGAACGCGGTGAGCGCCGAGCCGATCGACTGCAGGTTCGCAAGGCCGCCGCCCCAGAAGCCATCGAGATCGAGAACAAGCGTCTTCACGCGCTTGTCCTTCGCGGCGGCGTTGATCGCGTGGATCACGTCGGCAGCTTCGGTCTCGCCGGGGAGGCTCGGGCCGCCCGTCAGCATCGCGAGGGGGTCGGGATCCGTGGCCTGATCGACGACATAGCCATCGATGTTGAGCACCAGCGCGTCGCCCTCCGGCACGCTGATCGGGGCGGAGCCTTGCCTGAGCGCGAGGATCGCAAACAGCAGCAGCAGCAGGAAGAGGAGCGCGAGCGCATCCTTGACGCCGACCAGAAATCGCCAGAAACCGCGCAGGATCGCCATAGTGCTTCCTTAAAAGGATTGAGCCGGTGTAGCGGCAAGGGCCTTGAAGGCCAAGGATAGGCCCCGGGACGTTACAAAAAAATTCACAGGCCAGCCGTTGACACCCCGGGGGGTGGGGCACATATCCGGCCGCGTTGGCACTCACTTCGCGTGAGTGCTAATATCCGAATTCGAAACTTGAACGAGAGGGTGACACGAATGGGCTTCCGTCCTCTGCACGATCGCGTGCTGGTCCGCCGCATCGAGGCTGACGAAAAGACCGCCGGGGGTATTATCATCCCGGATACCGCCAAGGAAAAGCCGCAGGAAGGCGAAGTCGTCGCCGCCGGCGCTGGCGCCAAGAACGAAGAGGGCAAGGTTTCCCCGCTCGACGTGAAGGCTGGCGACCGCATTCTGTTCGGCAAGTGGTCGGGCACCGAGGTCAAGGTCAACGGCGAAGACCTGCTCATCATGAAGGAAAGCGACATTCTCGGCATCGTTAGCTGAGAACGCGCTTTTTTTCGTTTCAGATCCCAGGAAAGGGTAGTCAATCATGGCAGCCAAAGACGTAAAATTCGGCCGCGACGCGCGTGAGCGCATCCTTCGCGGCGTCGATATCCTCGCCGACGCGGTGAAGGTGACGCTGGGGCCGAAGGGCCGCAACGTCGTTATCGACAAGAGCTTCGGCGCGCCGCGCATCACCAAGGACGGTGTGACGGTCGCGAAGGAAATCGAGCTCAAGGACAAGTTCGAGAACATGGGCGCGCAGATGCTGCGCGAAGTGGCCTCGAAGACCAACGACATCGCCGGCGACGGCACGACCACCGCCACGGTGCTCGCCCAGTCGATCGTCCGCGAGGGCATGAAGTCGGTCGCGGCCGGCATGAACCCGATGGACCTGAAGCGCGGTATCGACCTCGCTGTCGCCAAGGTCATCGAGAACCTTGCGTCGCGCTCCAAGGCCGTCGCGGGCTCTGACGAGATCGCCCAGGTCGGCACCATCTCGGCCAACGGCGACACCGAAGTCGGCAAGATGATCGCGGAAGCGATGGAGAAGGTCGGCAAGGAAGGCGTGATCACCGTCGAGGAGGCCAAGGGCCTCACCAGCGAGCTGGAGACGGTCGAGGGTATGCAGTTCGACCGCGGCTACCTGTCGCCGTACTTCATCACGAACCCGGAGAAGATGCAGGTCGAGCTCGACAACCCGCACATCCTGATCCACGAAAAGAAGCTCTCGAACCTGCAGGCCATGCTGCCGATCCTCGAAGCCGTGGTGCAGAGCGGCCGTCCGCTCCTCATCATCGCTGAGGACATCGAGGGTGAAGCGCTTGCGACGCTCGTCGTCAACAAGCTGCGCGGCGGCCTCAAGGTTGCGGCCGTGAAGGCGCCGGGCTTCGGTGATCGCCGTAAGGCGATGCTCGAGGATATCGCGATCCTGACCAACGGCCAGATGATCAGCGAAGACCTCGGCATCAAGCTCGAGAACGTCACGCTCGGAATGCTCGGCCAGGCGAAGAAGGTCACGATCGACAAGGACAACACCACGATCGTCGACGGCGCCGGTGACGGCGAGCAGATCAAGGGCCGTGTCGAGCAGATCCGCGCCCAGATCGAGACGACGACCAGCGACTACGACCGCGAGAAGCTCCAGGAGCGTCTCGCCAAGCTCGCCGGCGGCGTTGCCGTGATCAAGGTCGGCGGTGCGACCGAAGTCGAAGTGAAGGAGAAGAAGGACCGCGTCGACGACGCGCTGCACGCCACGCGCGCGGCCGTTGAAGAGGGCATCGTCCCCGGCGGCGGTACGGCGCTCCTCTACGCGACGAAGGCGATCGAAGGCCTCACGGGCGCCAATGAAGACCAGACCCGCGGCATCGATATCATCCGCCGCGCGCTGCAGGCGCCGGTGCGTCAGATCGCGCAGAACGCCGGTCATGACGGTGCCGTCATCGCGGGCAAGCTGATCGACGCCAAGGACGAGAAGCTCGGCTTCAACGCGCAGACCGACACCTACGAAGACCTGGTGAAGGCCGGCGTCGTAGACCCGACCAAGGTCGTGCGCACCGCGCTTCAGGACGCCGCATCGGTCGCGGGCCTGCTCATCACCACCGAGGCGACGATCGCCGAGCTGCCGGACGACAAGCCGGCGCCGGGCGGTATGCCGGGTGGCATGGGCGGCATGGGTGGCATGGACTTTTAAGTCCAGCCTTCCGCAGTCAAAAGAAAGGCCGCTGGGTGATCCCGGCGGCCTTTTTCTTTGGCGTCATCAATCAAGATTGACGATGGACAAAAAGAAACGGGCCGCATCCGAAGATGCGGCCCGTTCTTTTTTCCGAACTGTCAGTAAAGCTTACTGAGCAGCTTCCGTCGCGGCGTCCGCAGCGGCGTCGGCAGCGCCGGCAGCGGCGTCGGCCGCACCAGCAGCGGCGTCGGCAGCGCCAGCGGCCGCATCGGCAGCGGCGTCGGCCGTCGCGTCGGCAGCGGCGTCAACCGCAGCGTCGGTCTCGGCGACAGCGGCATCAGCAGCAGCAGCAGCGTCTTCAGCCGCGGCGTCCGCGGTCGCGTCAGCGGCTTCTTCGGTCTTCTCGCTGCAAGCGCCGATGCCGAGGCCGGCGACGAGCGCGAGAGCTGCGAAACCCTTGGTAACATTGCGCATCGACTTGTTCCCCTAGAACAGTTTGTATTGACCCTGCGCCCAATAATGGGAGCGGCGCGGATTGTCACGGAAAACCTTGTCTGTGGGAAGAGTTTTGATGCCGCTGTGCAAAATATTTTTGTGAAGAACTTCCGCGGTCCGCCGCCTGCTTCACGGGTGTCGACTTAATGTCTTGTAAAACAATAGATATTCTTCGCAGCGGCAATCCGCACCGGGCATCGGCCGGTCGAGCTGGCGCATGGCTGGTACCCTCCAAAATGCCGCAGGTATCGGATTCGGCAGGATAAATTCCGTATGTGGAGACTGGCCGGCGCGATTCGCGGTTGGTGCCCGCGCCCCTTACGGCGTGACAGTTTCGGCCTTGGGCTCGCCCGTATCAGACTCGGGTGTGGGCATGGGCGCTTCGTCGGTCGCGGGGGCGGGCGTGTCCGCGGGTTCTGATGCCGCGTTTTCGCCCGGCATTGCGTGGGGCGGAGTCTCGTCGTCGAAGGTCGGCGTGAAATCGTCTTCGGGCGGATCGCCATCGTAGATGTCGCTGAGGCGCTGCTGGAGATAGGCGGCGCGAACGGTCGCATATTCGTCGAGCGCCGTGGCGAGCAGCGGGTCGGCCGTATCGATGAGGCGCGAACGCAGGTCGATCGCTTCGCCGGCGGTGACGCCGATCCGCTCGGTGCCGTTGAGGCCCGCGACATGCTTCTGGAACTTCGGCCACGGGTCCGTCACCGAATCGACGCCGAAGCCGACGGTGTCGCGAAGCGTCGAGGGGCCGAGCAGGGGCAGCATGATATAAGGGCCGGAGCCGACGCCCCACGCCGCGAGTGTCTGGCCGAAATCCTCCTCCTGCTTGGGAAGGCCCATCTCGGTTGCATGGTCGAAGAGGCCGGCGACGCCGAACGTCGAGTTGATCATGAAGCGGTCGACGGCGCGGAAGGCCACCTTGAACTTGCCCTGCAGCACCGCGTTGATGAACGACAGCGGCTCGTCGACATTGTCGAGCGCATTCGAGACGCCGCGTCGCGCGATGCCGGGGACGACTGCGCGGTAGCCCTGCGTCACCGGCTTGATGACCGCCGTGTCGACGCCCTTGTTGAATTTGTAGATCGCCCGGTTGGTCTTTTCGAACCGGTCGAGCTCGGCCTCCGAAACGCCGCCCGGAGTCGTTACGCAGCCGGTGAGGAGCGGTGCGGCGAGGAGGGCGACGAGAGAGACGGTGCGTGCGGACATGAGGCTTCCCGGATAACGCTGGGCGACAAGGCGCGGAACGTAGAGTTCCCCGATAGGGCGTGACAACGTATTTCGTTCATTGACCGCATATAAAGATATCTTTATATCCCTTTTCATGCAGCCTGCGCTCGACCTTTTCCGCGCTCTCGCCGATCCGTCAAGGCTTCGGATCATGGCGCTCGTGCGTTCGATGGAGCTGTCGATCGGCGAACTGGCCGAGGTTCTGGGGCAATCGCAGCCGCGCGTGTCGCGGCATGTGCGCATTCTTGCCGAGGCGGGGCTTCTTGTGCGGCACAAGGAAGGCGCCTGGGTTTTCCTGCGGATTGAAGGCGCGGGGCTCGCGGGCGAAGTCGGCGGGCTTCTGGATCGTATGCTGGACGACAGTGCTGCCGTCGTCGCCGACGCGCGGCGGCTCGACGAGATTCGTGCGCGCCGCGTCGCGGAAATGCACAGCTATTTCGATGCCCACGCCGAGGGCTGGGACGGCATTCGTTCGATGCACGTCTCCGATGGCGAGGTCGAGGCCGCGATCCTGCGCGCACTTGCGGCGCGGCCCGTGGGCTATCTGCTCGATATCGGCACGGGAACGGGGCGGATGCTCGAACTGCTCGCGCCGGGATCGCAGGGCGCAGTCGGCGTCGATCGCAGTGCGGACATGCTCCGCGTCGCGCGCGGCAAGCTGGAGGCGGCGCGGCTCGGGCACTGCGAGGTGCGGCAGGCCGATATGTATGCGCTGCCGCAGGCGGACGGCAGCATCGATACCGTGCTGCTGCACCAGGTTCTGCACTATGCGGACAATCCCGCGGCCGCGATCACCGAGGCGGGGCGCGTACTCGCGCCGGGCGGGCGACTGCTCGTGATCGATTTCGCTCCGCATACGCTTGAGGAACTGCGTTCGAATCACGCGCACACACGCCTTGGCTTCGCCGACGAGGCGGTGCTTGGCTGGATGCGCGAAAGCGGTCTTGAAGGCCGTGTTGTGGATCATCTGAAAGGGGGCACGTTGACCGTCAGCATCTGGCTTGGGGAAAAGGCCCCGCTCGCGAAAAGGAAAGCGGCATGATCCTGACGCTCGACCAGATGACGGAAGCGCAGAACGCCGTCCGCCAGCCTTTGTTCGCGGATCTGCGCGGCGACATTGCCGTCTCGTTTGAATTCTTCCCGCCGAAGACGGAGAAGATGGAAGAGACGCTGTGGGATTCGATCAAGACGCTCGAGCCGCTTGAGCCGCGTTTCGTTTCCGTCACCTATGGCGCGGGCGGTTCGACGCGTGAACGCACGCATGCCACGGTCTCGCGCCTCGTGCGCGAAACGACGCTGACGCCCGCCGCGCATCTGACCTGTGTGGATGCCTCGCGCGGCGAGATCGACGATGTCGCGCGCGCCTATTGGGATGCAGGTGTTCGCCATATCGTTGCGCTGCGCGGCGATCCGCCGCGTGCGGGCGAACGATTCGTGCCGCATCCCGATGGATACGAGAATGCCGCCGCGCTCGTCGCGGGGCTTCGGCGGATCGGGGATTTCGAGATCAGCGTTGCCGCCTATCCGGAAATGCACCCTGAAGCCGCGAGCGTGGTGCAGGATCTCGACAATCTGAAGCGCAAGCTCGACGCGGGCGCACACCGCGCGATCACGCAATTCTTCTTCGAGCCGGAAACCTATTTCCGCTTCCGCGATAATGCGGCGGCGGCGGGGCTTAGCGCCGAGATCGTGCCGGGCATCCTGCCGGTGAGCAATTTCGCGCAGACGAAACGCATGGCCGAGATGTGCGGTACGGCGATACCCGGCTGGATGGGGCGGCTGTTCGAAGGCCTCGAGGAGCGGCCCGCCGCGCGCGGTCTCGTCGCCGCCACCGTTGCTGCCGAATTCTGCCGCCGCCTTTATGCGGGCGGGGTACGCGAATTCCATTTCTACACACTGAATCGTGCGGATCTCAGCTATGCGATCTGCCATATGCTTGGAAAGCGCGCGGCATGACGAACGCAGCGGAAAGACTTCGCGCGGAAGCCGCGAAGCGCATCCTGATCAACGACGGCGCGTTCGGCACGGCGATCCAGACCTATGGGCTGGATGAGGCGGCCTATCGCGGCCAATACGACACCGGCCACGATCAGAAGGGCAACAACGATCTTCTGGTCCTCACCCGTCCCGATATCGTGCGCGCGATCACGCGCGGCTATGCCGATGCGGGCGCGGATATCCTTGCCACCAACACCTTCAACGCCAACCGGATCAGCCAGGCGGATTACGGCGCCGAGCATCTGGTCGCGGAGATGAATCATGCCGCCGCCCGCATCGCGCGCGAGGAGGCTGATGCTGCCACCGCGCGCGACGGTCGCCCGCGGTTTGTCGCGGGCGCGATCGGGCCGACGAACAAGACGCTGTCGTTGTCGCCGGATGTGAACGATCCCGGTTTTCGCGCCGTGACGTTCGACGAGGTGAAGGACGTTTACAAGGAACAGGCCGAAGCGCTGCTCGATGCAGGATCGGATTTCATCCTCATTGAAACGATCTTCGACACGCTGAACGCCAAGGCCGCGATCATGGGCATCATCGAACTCGGCGAGGCGCGCGGCGTGCGCATCCCGATGATGATCTCGATGACGATCACCGACATGTCGGGTCGCAATCTTTCCGGCCATTCGGTCGAGGCGTTCTGGTATGCAGTGCGCCATGCCGAGCCGGTGACGATCGGACTCAACTGCTCGTTCGGTGCGAAGGAACTGCGCCCGCACGTGCAGGCGCTGTCGCGCATCGCGGACACGCTGGTGATGATCTATCCGAACGCCGGTCTTCCGAATGAACTCGGCCAGTACGACGAGGCGCCGGACACCACGGGCGGCATGATCCACGAATGGGCGGAGGCCGGGCTCATCAACATCGTCGGCGGCTGCTGCGGCACGACGGCCGCGCACATCGCCGCGATGGCGAAGGCGGTTGAAGGCTTGCCGCCCCGCGCCATTCCGCACCCCGAACCGGCGATGCACCTCGCCGGGCTCGACGCTTTCACACTCGCCTGAACTGCACATCATGACAGACAACACCGCGCGCTTCGTCAACATCGGCGAGCGCACCAATGTTACCGGCTCGGCGAAGTTCAAGAAGCTGATCATGGCGGGCGACTACACCACCGCCATCGAGGTCGCGCGCGATCAGGTTGAGAACGGTGCGCAGATCATCGACGTCAACATGGACGAGGGTCTGCTCGATTCAGAACAGGCGATGGAGACCTATCTGAAGTTGCTCGCGGCCGAGCCTGATATCAGCCGCGTGCCAGTGATGATCGACAGCTCGAAATGGAGCGTGATCGAGGCGGGCCTCAAGTGCGTGACCGGCAAGCCGATCGTGAATTCGATCAGCATGAAGGAAGGCGAGGAAGCCTTCCTTGAGGCGGCGCGGAAAGTGCGCGCTTATGGTGCGGCTGCTGTCGTGATGGCGTTCGACGAGGTGGGGCAGGCGGACACTGCCGCGCGCAAGGTCGAGATTTGCGAGCGCGCGTACAAGCTGCTCACCGCGAACGGATTCCCACCTGAGGATATCATCTTCGATCCTAACATCTTCGCCGTGGCGACAGGGATCGAGGAGCATAACAATTACGGCGTCGATTTCATCGAGGCGGCGCGCGAAATCCGGAAGCGCTGCCCATACGTGCACATCTCCGGCGGGCTTTCAAATCTCTCGTTCAGCTTCCGTGGCAACGAGCCGGTGCGCCGGGCGATGCACAGCGTGTTCCTCTTTCATGCCATTCCGGCGGGCATGGACATGGCCATCGTCAACGCGGGCCAGCTCGACGTTTACGACACGATCGATCCCGAACTCCGCGAAGCGTGCGAGGACGTGGTGCTCAACCGCCGCCCGGATGCGACCGAACGCCTGCTGGAGATCGCCGAGCGTTTTCGCGGCGATGGCCAGGTTGCCGAGAAGGCGACCGAGGAATGGCGGACGTTGCCCGTGCAGAAGCGCCTGGAACACGCGCTGGTGAAGGGCCTCGACGCGTATGTCATCGAGGATACGGAGGAAGCGCGCCAGCAGTTCGCGCGGCCGATCGAGGTCATCGAAGGACCGCTGATGGCGGGCATGTCTGTCGTCGGCGACCTGTTCGGTTCGGGCAAGATGTTCCTGCCGCAGGTGGTGAAGTCGGCGCGCGTGATGAAGAAGGCGGTCGCGCATCTCATCCCGTTCATCGAGGCGCAGAAGGACGAGGGTTCGCGTGCCAAGGGGCGTATCGTGATGGCGACCGTGAAGGGCGACGTTCACGATATCGGCAAGAACATCGTGGGCGTCGTGCTCCAGTGCAACAATTTCGAGGTCATCGACCTCGGCGTGATGGTGCCGTTCCAGACGATCCTGAAAACCGCGCGCGAACAGAATGCCGACATGATCGGGCTTTCCGGCCTCATCACGCCGTCGCTCGACGAGATGGTGACGGTGGCGGCCGAGATGGAGCGCGAAGGCTTCACGATGCCGCTGCTGATCGGCGGCGCGACGACGAGCCGCGTGCATACCGCGCTCAAGATCGAACCTGCATATTCGGGACCGACGCTGCACGTGCTCGACGCGAGCCGCGCGGTCGGCGTCGCGAGTGCGCTGACGTCCGACAATATGAAGGGCAAGCTCGTCGAGGAAACGCGCACCGAATACGCGATGATCCGCGAGGAGCGTGCGAGCCGGGGCGAAAGTAAGCTCGCGAGCCTTGCAGACGCGCGCGCGAATGGATTCCCTGCGGATTTCGCGGCGCATCCTCCGGTGAAGCCCGCGACGTCGGGCGTCCGCGTGATCGACGATGTGACGGTGGATACGCTGATCCCGTACATTGACTGGACGCCGTTCTTCCGCGCGTGGGAACTCGCGGGCAACTACCCGGCGATCCTCAAGGACGAGGTGGTGGGCGAAAGCGCGCGGTCGCTGTTTGCGGACGCGCAGAAGATGCTGGAGCAGATCGCGGGCGAGCGCTGGCTCAGCGCACGCGGTGTCGTCGGCTTCTGGCCGGTGCGGCGCGAGGGTGACGACATCGTGGTGTTCTCGGACGAGGGCCGCACAAGCGAGATCGGCCGCTTCGCCATGCTCCGCCAGCAGATCGAGAAGCGCGCGGGCCGCCCCAACATGTGCCTTGCCGATTTCATCTCGCCCGAAGCCGACTGGATCGGCGGTTTCGCGGTGACGGGCGGGGAGGGGATCGACCTTCATTCCGAACGCTTCCGCCGCGCGCATGACGATTATTCGGACATCATGCTGAAGGCGCTCGCCGATCGCCTCGCCGAAGCCTTTGCCGAATATCTTCACGAGCGCGTGCGTCGCGAGCTCTGGGGCTATGCGCCGGACGAGCGGCTGACGAACGAGGAACTGATCAAGGAGCGCTACAAGGGCATCCGCCCGGCGCCCGGCTATCCGGCCTGCCCGGATCACACGCTGAAGCCCGAACTCTTCCGCCTGCTCGGCGCAACGGCGGCGACCGGAATCGTGCTCACGGAAGGGCTGGCGATGCTTCCCACCGCGAGCGTTTCCGGCTTCTATTTCGCGCATCCGGAGTCGTCGTACTTCGGCGTCGCGCGCATCGGCCGCGATCAGCTTGAGGACTATGCCGCGCGGTGCGGTATTCCGGTTGACGAAGCCGAGCGCTGGCTGCGGCCAAACCTCTGATACGGAAAACGCCGGCGGACCGCGTGGTCCACCGGCGTATCCGGGGTCTGGAAGGGAGAGAGGCCTGCCGGATTACTGGGCGTCGGGCTTGCCGTCGCCATCGGCATCCACCGCATCGGGCTTGCCGTCGCCGTTCGTATCCCACGCATCGGCCTTGCCATCGCCATTCGTGTCCCAGGCATCGGGCTTGCCGTCACCATTGGTGTCGATCGTGGGCGGTGCGTCAGCGCTCTGGGCAAACGCCACTGCCGGAACACCCGCAACCATCACGGCGCCGAGCGCCGCCCCAAGGAGTTTTTCGATTTTCATTTGAATCACCTTTGTCTGTCCGGTTCGCCCCCCGGCTCAGCAAAGGTTGGTCGGTCGCCACGGTGAGACAACTGCCGCGGCGACGAAATGCCCCGCCGAGCGGACGGGCACGATGTTCCGTTCGGCCTGCCGCATTTCCGGCACATCTCGTTCAGGCGAAGGGTTCGGAGGCTTCCACGGATTTCCACCCGCGCGTCGTGAGTCGCTCGATCGGGCGGAAGCGGGTCTTGTAGCTCATGCGCTCGCAGCCCTCGATCCAGTAGCCGAGGTATACGTAATCGAGCGCGGCGGCGGCGGCTTGCCGGATGTGGTCCATGATGATGAAGGTGCCGAGGCCCGAGCGCGTGGGGTGCGCGGGATCGAAGAAGCTGTAGACCATCGACAGGCCATCCGCCTGCCGATCGGTGAGGCAGCAGCCGATGAGGCGCCCCTGCCGTCCGTCCGTCATCGGTTCGCGATACTCGATGATGAGCGTGTTGACCGGCGTCTGCTCGACCATTTCCGCATAGTCGTAGGCATCCATGCGCGTCATGCCGCCTTCGGGGTGGCGCTGGCCAAGGTAGGCACGCAGCAGATCGAACTGCTCGGGCGTCGTCCACGGCTCGCAGATGCTGACCTCGATGTCGTCGTTGCGGCGCATGATGCGACGCTGCGTCTGGCTCGGGGCGAAGCGCTGCGCGAGGACGCGCACCGAAACGCAGGCGTTGCAGCCCTCGCAGCTCGGCCGGTAGACGACGTTCTGGCTGCGCCGGAAGCCGATGCGCGACAGCGCCTCATTGAGCTCCACCGCATCCTCGCCGCGCAGCTCTGTGAAGACCTTGCGCTCGAGCTTGCCCGGCAGATAGGGGCAGGGGCTGGGCGCCGTCACGAAAAATCGCGGGAATCGGAACGTTTGGTCAGTCACGGCTGCGAATTATGGTGCGATGTTGCCGGTTTGGGAAGGCATCGCCTGCACGGCTCGTCGCCCGGCGCCGGGAGCGAGCGCGGGCGGTTCATCGAGCAGGATGATGGTGATGCGCCGGTTCTCGGGCCGGGCAGGGGCATCGGGCAGCAGCGGCTGGCTCGCGGCGCGGCCGGTCACGGCGGCGAAGCGGTCCGCAGGCACGCCGCCGGCCGCGAGGATATCGCGCACGGCGACCGCGCGGCGCGCGGAAAGCTGCCAGTCGTCTCCCTCTCCGGCGCTGTCGGTGTGCCCTTCGACGGCGATGCGGTTCGGCAGGGTGCCGATGCGCGCTGCGATGGTGCGGAATGCGTCGGGGGCGAGCGGCACGGCGCTGCCCTCGGCGAACATCGGGCGGAGGGCGGTGTCGGTGAGCTGGATGTGGATGCCGTCCGCGGCCGGTTCGAGGAGGACATTGTCTGCAAGTGGCGCAAGGTCAGGGTCCGCCGCAAAGGCCGTGCGGATGTCGCGGAGCAGGGCGTCGGCGCGGGCGCGGGTCTTGTCGCTTGGCGCGAGCGAGAGTGGCTCGGGTCCGCCGCTTGCGAACGCGATATCGCCTTCGGCTGCCGCGCCGGCTGCGGGCGCTGCGACCGAGGGGGTGAAGTAGTCGGCGATGCCCTGGAGCGACACTTTCTCCGAACTCGATATGAGCCAGAGCAGCATGAAGAAGGCCATCATCGCGGTGGCGAAGTCGGCGTAGGCGACCTTCCACTGCACGTTCACCGGCCGGACGCCGCGCGGCGTCTGTCGCGCGCGCCGCCGGATGACGGGACGCGCGTTCGCGGCGGGACGGAGGTGACGACTGGCCATTGCAGGGCCAAGTCTAGCCCTCAGAGGGTTAAGCGGGCGCTAAGCGCTTCTGCGAACAGGCGGCCGCGATCGGCGGCGTGCGACAGGAAGAGCGCGGGCTCGATCAGCTCAAGCTCCATCAGGCGCAGCCCACCGTCTGCACCGCGCACCATGTCGATGCGTGCGTAAAGGGCCTCGGCGGGGGCGGCGCGCAGGGCCTGTTCGGCCACCGCGCGGGCGTCTTCCGAAGCTTCGACGGTGATCTCGCGCCCACCGAACTGCTCCTGCACGCGGAAGTCACCGGCGGACGGCACCTTGAGGATCGCGTGGCTGAACGCGCCACCGAAGTAGAACAGCGAATATTCGCCCTCCGTGGCGATCGCCGCCATCATCGGCTGGATCAGCATCGGTTTCCCTGCCACGTCGGCGGGTATGGGGTCGCCGGGCGCCAGACGGTAGGTTCCATCGGCGCCGCCCGATACCGGTGGCTTCACGATCACCGTGTCGCCGAAGCGTGCCCGCGCTTCGGCCATGTCCACGTCCGAAAGCGCCTGTGCGAAGGCCGTGGGGATCACCGGCACGCCCTTCGCCTCCAGATCGAAGAGGTAACGCTTGTCGGTGTTCCAGCGCATCAGCGGCACTGGGTTCGCCATCGGGATGCCAGCCGCCTCCCACGTGTCGAGCGCTGCCGACCAGTCGGCGCCGCGCGATTGGTAGCCCCACGCGAGGAGCGGCAGGGCGATGCCGTCACCGTGAGAGAGAGGCGCCGTCCACGGCTGGAAGCGCACGGCTTCCCCAAGGACTGCTCGAAGCTCGTTCTCGGCGCGGGGCACAGAGTCGGCGTAGCCGCTGTCCGGCGTCAGGATGCAGATATCGGCCATGGTGCGCCTCAGGCGATCTCGACCGACGAGACTTCGTAGCCGCTGTCCTTCAGCGTCGCGATCAGCCGTTCCAGATGGTCGCGGTCGCGCGTTTCGCACTCGATGTCGGCATAGATGCCCTTCGCCGACAGGTTGGTGAACACGCGCTGGTGGTACACCTCGACGATGTTGACCTGCATGTCGTCGAAGATGCGCGCGACGCCGAAAAGCTGCCCCGGCCGGTCGTTGAGCCGGATGCGCAGCCGTGCGAGGCGGCCGGCGCGGGCGAGATCGCGGAGCAGCACGTTCGCAAGCAGACGCGTATCGATGTTGCCGCCGGTGAGCGGCAGGCCGACGACGCGGCCCTTGAAACGCTCGGGATAGGCGAGAAGGGCGGCGAGGCCTGCGGCGCCGGCGCCTTCGACGACGGTCTTCTCGATGTTGAGCAGCATCGCCGTTGCCTGCTCCAGCTTGGACTCGTCGACGAGCAGGATGTCTTTCACGAGCGCGCGGACGATGCCCTGCGTGATCGTGCCCGGTTCCTTGACCGAGATGCCTTCGGCGATGCTGTCGCCGCCGCAGGGCAGGGTTTCGCCCTTCATCTTCGCGGCCATCGAGGGATAGAGCGCCGCCTGCACGCCGACGATCTCGACATCGGGGCGCATCGCGCGCGCCGCGATCGACATACCCGAGATGAGCCCGCCGCCGCCGATCGGCACGACCAGCGTATCGATCTTCGGCGCGTCGGTGAGCATCTCGACCGCGACCGTGCCTTGCCCGGCGATCACCTTGGGATTGTCGAAGGGGTGCACGAAGGTGAGACCGCGCTCGACTTCAAGTTCGCGGGCGCGGGCGTAGGCCTCGTCGTAGTTGTCGCCGTGAAGAATGATTTCCGCGCCGTGGCTTTCGGTCTGCTGCACCTTCACCACGGGCGTGTAGCGCGGCATCACGATCGTTGTCGGGATGCCAAGCCGCGTACCGTGATAGGCGATGCCCTGCGCGTGATTGCCGGCGGAAGCCGCGATGACGCCCTTCTTGCGCTGCGCGTCGGTGAGCGACAGCAGCGTGTTGAGCGCGCCGCGCTCCTTGTAGGCGGCGGTGAACTGAAGGTTCTCGAACTTCAGCCACACCTCTGCGCCGACGATATCGGACAGCGTGCGCGATTTCAGACAGGGCGTGCGGACGATGTGCGGCATGATCGCCATGTGCGCTGCCTCGATATCGGCAAACGTCACCGGCAAAGCCGCCACACCCTGAGAATCGCCCATCTTGTCATCCTGACCTGTTGAATTGGCACCGGCGCCATAGCCCATCTGGCAGCCGAGGCAAACAGCCGCTAGGAACCCGCTCGAGCGGATCAAAACAGGAGGCTGCCGATGGCGCGGGTCGCATTTCTCGGAATGGGTGTGATGGGCGCGCCGATGGCACGGCACCTGAAGGCGGCGGGCCATGACGTTACCGTCTACAACCGCACGCGGGCGAAGGCGGAGGCGTGGGTCGCTGCGAACGGCGGCGCGCTTGCGGAAACGCCCGCCGAGGCCGCGAAGGGCGCCGAGATTGTGCTTACCTGCGTCGGCAACGATGACGATCTGCGCGCCGTGACGCTGGGGCCGGACGGCGCGTTCGGCGCGATGGCGCCGGCGAGCCTTTACATCGACCACACCACCGTTTCCGCCGCGATCGCACGCGAGCTTGCCGAGGCGGGCGCGGCACGCGGCATCGGCGTGCTCGATGCGCCGGTTTCGGGCGGTCAGGCGGGCGCGGAAAACGGACGTCTGACGATCATGGTGGGCGGCGATACGGAGAGCTTCGCGCGCGGCGAGCCGGTGATGCAGGCCTATGCGCAGCGCATCGGCCTTATGGGACCGGCGGGGGCGGGTCAGCTTACGAAGATGGTCAACCAGGTCTGCATCGCGGGCGTGCTGCAGGGCCTCGCCGAGGCGATGAACTTCGCGATGGAAGCGGGGCTCGACGCCAATGCCGTGGTGGACGTGATCTCGAAGGGTGCGGCGCAGAGCTGGCAGATGGAGAACCGCGCGCCTACCATGATCAAGGGCGAATACGACTTCGGCTTCGCGGTGGACTGGATGCGCAAGGACCTGTCGCTCGTGCTCGGCGAAGCGCGGAGCATCGGGCTTTCGATGCCGCTCACCGCGCTGGTTGACCAGTTCTATGCCGATGTCCAGAAGATGGGCGGAGGACGGCAGGACACGTCATCGCTGCTCAGGCGGTTCAGGGGATAAAGATCATGCGGATTGCACTCGCGCTTGCGGCGCTCCTTTCGGCCGGCGCCGCAGACGCGCGAACCGTGATCGTCAATGCGAACGGCTACACGCTCGACGATATCGGCAGGCTTCAGAAATTCGGGGGGCTCATCGTCAGCGACGACGGCCGTGTCGAACGCTTGCTGAAGCCCGGCGAGACGGTGGACGGCGATATCGTGGATGCGGGCGGCAGGACGCTGCTTCCCGGCCTGATCGACGCGCATGGCCATGTCATGCCTCTCGGCTTTATCGCATTGCAGATCGACCTTTCGGACACGACAAGCATCGATCAGGCGCTCGCGAAGATCGCCTCCGATGCCACGGCGAACCCGGAGCGGAAGTGGATCGTCGGCGGCGGCTGGAATCAGGTGAGCTGGGGGCTCGATCGTTTTCCGACAGCCGAAGAGCTCGATATCGCGGTGGCGGACCGGCCAGTCTGGCTGACCCGCGTCGACGGTCACGCGGGCTGGGCGAATTCGGCGGCCTTGAAGGCGAGCGGTATCACCGCGAAAACGCCCGACCCCGCGGGTGGACGTATCGAGCGTGATGCGAAGGGCAAGCCGACCGGAGTGCTCGTCGATACGGCCATGGCGCTCATCGAGAAGAAGCTGCCGCCGCCGACCGCTGCGGAAAGGGCCGCCGCGCTTGAAACGGCGCTCCAGATCATGGCTTCGGTAGGGCTCACCGGCGTTCATGATGCGGGCATCGATCCGGCGACGTGGGCGCTCTACGAGCAGTTTGCGAAGGACGGCAAGCTCACCGTGCGCATCTCTGCCATGGCGGGCGGCGCGGATGCCCTGCGCGCGATCGCGCCGAAGGGGGCGACCGGCTGGCTCTTTGAGGATCGTCTTGCGCTGAACACCGTGAAGCTGCTCGCGGACGGCGCGCTCGGTTCGCGCGGTGCAGCGATGATCGAGCCCTACAGCGACGATCCCGAGAACACCGGCCTGATGATCATCGAGGGTGCGAAGCTGCGCAACGTGATCGCGGCCGCCTCGATGCGCGGCTTTCAGGTGAACGTCCACGCCATCGGCGACAAGGCGAACCGCGAGGTGCTGAACGCGTTCGCGGACATCCAGAAGATGGGCCAGCCGCTGGTGCGCCCCAGCATCGAGCACGCGCAGATCCTGGCGCCGGACGACATCGGTCGGTTCGCGAAGCTCGGCGTCATTGCCTCGATCCAGCCGACGCACGCCACCTCCGACAAGGCGATGGCGGAGGACCGGGTGGGGCCCGAGCGGATCAAGGGCGGCTATGCATGGAAATCGCTTGTGAACAGCGGTGCGCGCATCGCGGGCGGGTCGGACTTCCCGGTCGAGCCGGCCAATCCGTTTTATGGTCTCCACGCCGCCGTCACGCGGCAGGACCGCGACGGGCAGCCGCCGAAAGGCTGGTATGCGAACGAAGCGCTGACCTTGCAGCAGGCCTTCGCAGCCTTCACGACGGGTGCGGCCTATGCGGGGCAGCAGGAACGCAGCGTGGGGACGCTGACGCCCGGCAAGTGGGCCGACTTCATCCTCGTCGACGGCGATGTCTTCAAGATGCCCGCCGGGGACATCTGGAAGGTGAAGGTGCTGGAGACGTGGCTTGCGGGGAAGCGCGTTTACGCGCGGGACTGAGGCGGCCTACTGCTGCTTCAGCACGGGGATGATGCTCGCGAAATCGTCGGTCCAGGGTTGCAGGTCGGGCCGTTCGCGCAGCATCGCCCAGCCTGCGGGGCCAGCGCCGCCGCCGTACATCAGATCCTGCATCCGCATTTCCGTGGGCGTGAGCGCGACCCAGATCGATCGCGAATAGTCGATGCCGGGAAGGCCGGGATCGTAGGGCGTGTGATCGCGCACACGCGCCGTCCAGCCCATATCGCTCGCGATGGCGGCGATCACCGGCTGCAGATCGATATGGCGGTTCGAGATGTGCACCATCAGCACGCCGTCCGGTTTCAGCGCGCCTGCGTAAACCTTGAACGCCTCTTCGGTCATCAGGTGCATGGGGATCGCGTCCGACGTGAAGGCGTCGATGGCGATGAGGTCGTAGGTGTGTTTCGGCTCCTTCGCGAGCGAGAGCCGTGCGTCGCCCATGACGATGCGGAGGTCCGGCGTGCAGCGGGAGATATAGGTGAACAGGCGCTCGTCCTTCGCGATCCGCACCACAAGCGGATCGATCTCGAAGGCGGTCCAGCCTTGTCCCGGTTTCGCGAAGCAGGAGAGCGAGCCTGCGCCGAGCCCGACGTAGCCGACTTTGGCAAAGCGGCCAGCAATGTTCGGCAGTGCGGTGAACGCCTCGGCGATGCCGCTGCCCTTGGCGTAGTAGGACTGCGGCTCGCTCTGCAGGTCCGGGATCAGGCTTTGCACGCCGTGCAGCGTCGTGCCGTGCTCCAGGAGGCGGATGAGCCGCTCGCCGTCTGCCTTCACCGTGTAGATGCCGAAGAAGCTGCGCTCGCGCGCAAGCTCGATACGGCTGATCGCGATCGCCTGCCAGCCGCCGAGGCCAAGCATCAGCGCGCCGAAGCAGGCCGCGAAGGTGAGCCGCCGCCCGATCGAAAGCACGGCGGCAAGCGCGATGAGCGCAAGCGCGGGCGCTGCGGTTTCGGCACGGTCGGCGAGGATCAGTTCGGTATGGACCCACCATGAGGCCGCGAGCGCGATGATTGGAAGGGTGATGTCGAGAACGAGACCCCGGCGGCCGTGCCACAGCTTTCCGATGCGCTTCGTCAGCGGCTTCGCCGGGATCAGCGCGGCGGCGCACACGAGCAGGATCGGGTGCTCATACACCCAGTCGAACACCAACGGCGCGACGATCGCGGAGAAGAAGCCGCCGATGACGCCGCCCAGCGAGATCCAGAGGTAGAAGTCTGTAAGCTGTGACGGTGGCGGGCGTCTCTCGGCGAGGTGGCCGTGGAGTGCCAGCGCGACCACGAACAGCAGCACGAGGTTGGTGAGCGCCATCAGGAGCGCGAACACGCCCTGCGCGAGGAACGTGTAGCCGCCGAGCAGCAGGAGCAGGATCGGCGACGCCATCTTCGCCTGCTTCACAAAGAGCGCGCCGCCCATCGAGAAGGCGACGATGAAGGTGACAAGGTAGAGCGCGAGTGGCACCACCCAGAGCAGCGGCACGGCGACGATGTCCGTCGTCAGGTGCGTCGTCGTCGAGAGCAGCAGGCCCGAAGGCACGGCGGCAAGCGCCGTCCAGACTGCGCGCTCGCGCCACGTGGCGGGCGGTGCGGCCTCGGCGGCGGGCACGGGTTCACGCGCCGGGCGGCGCGCGCAGAAGGCGACGAGAAGGGCGAGGATCACGAAGCCGCCCGACCACAGCCACGCCTGCTCCTTGAGGCGCAGGTACGGCTCGACCGCGAACGGATAGGCGAGGAGCGCGAGCAGGCTTCCCGCATTGCTCGCCGCGTAGAGGAAATAGGGGTCCGCCGCTGCCGGATCGTCGACGCGCGCGTACCACGACTGCATGAGCGGCGCCTGCGCGGCGACGACGAAGAACACCGGGCCGATCGAGGCGGCGAGCAGTGCCAGCAGCCACAGCATCGGCGGCAGTGTCTCGCGGCCCCCGATGTCGGCGAGGCTGATCGGCAGCGTGAGCGCCGCGATGGCGAAGACGGCAAGGTGGAGGATCGTTTGCCGCCGCTGTGCCATGCGGCTGATCGCGTGCGCGTAGACGTACCCCGCGAGCAGCATCGCCTGATAGAACAGCATGGCGACGTTCCACACCGCGGGCGCGCCGCCCAGCGTCGGCAGCGCCATGCGGCCGAGCATCGGCTGGATGAGGAACAGGAGGAACGAGCCGAGGAAGATCGTCGCGATGAACAGCGGCCGTGCCGCCAATCCCCGCGTCTGGACACCCTCGGCGGCTGTCATCCGAGCAGCCGTGCCGCGTCGCGCGCGTAATAGGTGAGGATGCCCGAGCAGCCCGCGCGGCGGAACGCGGTAAGCGCTTCGATGATCATGCGGTCGCGCTCGATGAGGCCAGCGCGCGCGGCGGTTTCAAGCATCGCGTACTCGCCGGAGACCTGGTAGGCGAACACGGGGATGTTGAAGGCGTCCTTCACGCGGGCGATCACGTCGAGATACGGCATTCCCGGCTTCACCATCACGCTGTCCGCGCCCTCGGCGATGTCGAGCGCGACCTCGCGCAGTGCCTCGTCGGCGTTCGCGGGGTTCATCTGGTAGGTCTTCTTGTCGCCTTTGAGGAAACCGCCGGAGCCGACCGCGTCGCGGAACGGGCCGTAGAAGGCGGAGGCGTATTTGGCGGCGTAGCTCATGATCTGCACGTCGTGGAAGCTGCCCGCTTCCAGCACCTTGCGGATCGCGCCGACGCGGCCGTCCATCATGTCCGACGGGGCGATGATGTCCGCACCGGCGCGGGCCTGCACCAGCGCCTGACCCTGCAGCATCTCGATCGTTTCGTCGTTGAGGATGCGGCCGTCTTCCGCGAGCAGGCCGTCGTGGCCGTGCGTCGTGTAGGGGTCGAGCGCGACGTCCGTCAGCACACCGATGCCGGGCGCGGCGTTTTTGATGGCCTTGATGGCGCGGCAGGTGAGATTGTCAGGGTTGAGTGCCTCGCGGCCGTCGGCGGTGCGGCGTTCGGGGGGCGTGTTCGGGAAGAGCGCGATGCAGGGGATGCCGAGGCCTTCGGCTTCCTTCGCGGCCTCGGCGACGAGATCGACCGACAGGCGCTCGACGCCCGGCATCGTCGGCACCGCCGTGCGCTCGCCCGTGCCATCGGTGACGAAAAGCGGCCAGATGAAATCGGCCGGAGAGAGCGCTACTTCCGCGAACAGCGCACGCGACCATGCATGTGCGCGGGGGCGTCTCAGGCGGGTAGCGGGGTAGGCGGCGGCGGGTTTGGGGACGGGAGACATGGCGGCATCTATGGTCGAAAACGCACGCCTTGAGAAGCACGGGCTTTACCGGGGTGCGGCGCGGGCGCTAATCGCGGATCATGACGGGACTCACGATAGAAGCCGTGCTCACCGGCACCGCCCGCCCGCTGCGCGGCGAGGAGATGAGCGCGATCGTCAAGGCGCCCCGGCTCGGCGCGGTGGTGGTGAAGCCGCTCGGCCTTGATGGCGACGAGCAGGCGGATACCGTCCACCACGGCGGCGTCGACATGGCGGTCCACCACTATCCGCGCGATCACTATGCGTGGTGGGCGGAACGGATGCCCGATCAGGCGCTGCTCGGCGCGGCGGGGGCGTTTGGCGAGAATATCTCGACGACGGGCCTCGACGAGAACGGCGCCTGCATCGGGGATCGCTATCGGCTCGGCACCGCACTCGTCGAAATCTCGCAGGGTCGCAAACCCTGCTGGAAACCCGCGCACCGGCTCGGGCGCCCGGCGCTCGTCGCCGAGATCGTCAAGACGGGTCGTTCGGGCTGGTACTACCGTGTGATCGAGCCCGGCGTCGTCGCGGTCGGCGATACGCTGACGCTCGAACGCAGGCCGCATCCCGAATGGACCGTGGCGCGTGTCTTCGGCCTGATCGTCGGCGGGGCGGGGAAGTCCGACCCCGCGTCGCTGCAGGCGCTTTCGGGTCTGAAGCTGCTGTCCGCCGAATGGCGCGAGCGTGCGCGAATGATGTCGGCATGACCTGCCCGCCGATTCTCGTTTTCGATTCGGGCATGGGCGGCCTCTCCGTGCTGGCGCCGATCCGCGCCGCGCTGCCGCAGGCGCCGGTCGTGTACGTGGCGGACAACGCCGGGTTTCCTTACGGCAGCAAGAGCGAGGCGGAGATTGCCGCGCGCGTGCCCGCGCTGCTCGGGCGGTTGACGGAGCGATATCGGCCCCGCCTCATCGTCATCGCCTGCAACACCGCCTCCACGATCGCGCTGGCGCACGTGCGCGCCGCGCTCGACGTGCCGGTGGTGGGCACCGTGCCCGCGATCAAGCCCGCCGCCGAGGCGACGGAGACCAAGGTGATCGGCGTGCTCGGCACGCCGGCCACGGTTCGGCAGGCCTATGTCGATAACCTTGCCGCCGAGTTCGCTTCGGACTGCGTGGTGCTCCGCCATGGCACGCCGGAGCTTGCGGCGATGGCGGAGGCGAAGCTGCGCGGGGAGGAGGTTCCGGCGGAGGACTATGCGGCGGTGATGGCGGGGCTGACAGGGCAACCGCACGGTGTGGACATGGACATCGTTGTGCTCGCGTGCACGCACTTCCCGCTGGTGGAGGATGAGCTTGCCGCTGCCGCCCGCCGCCCCCTGCGCTTCGTCCACGGCGGGCAAGGCATCGCACGCCGCGTCGCGCACCTGCTTCGCGACGCGGACTGGACCGGGTGCGAGCCGACAGGCCTTGCCGTTTTCACACTGAGAGACGAAAAGTCCGCCGCGCTGGTGCCCGCACTCGCGGTGCGCGGGCTCGATGTAGATTATCTCTAACAAAGGGATCGCGGCGAAACTTATGACGACGCATGAGGAATTGCTCGCGCGCCTCAACGCCGATCTGCCGCCCACAGGCATTTTGCTCGGCGCCGAGATTCTGGAGCTGGACCCGGCGGGGCGCGTCCGTATGTCGTTCGTCGCGACGCCTGCGTTCTGCAATCCCAACGGCACGGTGCAGGGCGGCATCGTTGCCGCGATGCTCGACGACGCGGCGGAGATGGCCTGTGTCGCCGATGCGGGCAAGCGCATCTTCGTGGCGACGATCGAGATGAAGGTGAGCTTCCTGCTGCCCGCGAAGGCCGGGAAACTCTACGCGGAAGGCCGCGTCATCAAGCGTGGTCGCATGATCGCCTTTCTTGAGGCGGACCTTTTCGATGGCGAAGGCGCGCTGCTTGCGCGTATGACCTCCACCGCCGCGCCGCGCGCATTCTGAAAGACTTCGAGGGGAGCTGAATGACCGACGACATCCTGTTCGAAAGGCGCGGCCGTGCCGGGCTGATGACGCTGAACCGGCCGCAGGCGCTGAATGCGCTCAATCGCGAGATGTGCCTCGCGCTGCATCGGCAGCTCGATGCGTGGGCCGTGGACGACGACGTTTCGGTGGTGATCATCCGCGGCGCGGGCGAAAAGGCGTTCTGCGCGGGCGGCGACGTGGTGGGCCTCTACCATTCCGGCAAGGGAGGCACTTCGGAGTGGGAAGGCTTCTTCGCGGACGAATACCGCATGAACCTCGCCATCGGCACGTTTCCGAAGCCCTATGTGGCGCTTGTCGACGGGTTCAGCATGGGCGGCGGTGTCGGTGTTTCGGTTCATGCGCCGTATCGCGTCGTTACGGAAAAGACGCTGTTCGCAATGCCTGAAACCGGCATCGGCCTGATCCCGGACGTTGGCGGCACACATGCGCTTGCGCAGATGCCGGGCGAGGTCGGCACCTATCTCGGCCTGACCGGCGCGCGGCTGAAAGCGGCGGACTGCATGTATGCCGGATATGGCACGCACCACTGCACGAGCGCGCAGATCGAGGCGCTGACCGATGCGCTCGCCGAAGGTGGCGATGTCGCGCAGACGCTGAACGCCTTTCATTCGGATGCGGGCCCCGCACCGCTTGAGGCGGTTCGCGCCGAGATCGAGCGGCACTTCGCCTTCGATACGGTGGAGGCGATCATGGAATCGCTTTCGCTCGGCAGCGACTGGGCCGTGGCGCAGCGCGACGTGCTGATGAAAATGTCGCCGACGAGCATGAAAATCAGCCTCCGCGCGCTCCGCGAAGCACGGGGCGACGACCTCGCCGGATGCCTCCGCCGCGAATACAGGCTGGTGTCGGCGATCAAGTCGGGCCATGATTTCTTCGAAGGCATCCGCGCCCAGCTCATTGACAAGGACAAGTCGCCGCGCTGGCGTCCCGCCGCGCTCCGCGACGTGACGGAGGAAATGGTGGACGGCTACTTTGCACCGCCGGCGTGGGGAGACCTCAGCTTTTGAGCGGCAGCGCGCTTGTCGTGGGCCTTGGCCTCAACGGCCTCGGCGTCGTGCGGTCGCTGGCGGCGGTGGGCATCCGCGTGCATGCCTTCGACGACACGATGGGGCCGTTTACCGCCACGCGTCACGGCACGAAGGCGAAGGCGCCGCTTGCAGGCGAAGGGCTTGTCGAGGCGCTGGCCGTCTATCGCGCCCGGCTCGATCATGATCCCGTACTGTTTCTGACGCGCGAGGACGGCGTTGCCACGGTGGCTGCGAACCGGGACCGGATTCCGGGTTATCGCATCGCGATGCCGGAGCGCGATGTCGTAGAGGCGATGGTCAACAAGGATCGGTTCATGCCGATCGCGGCGCGCGCCGGGCTTTCTGTGCCGCGCACAGTGACGCTGCGCAGCGCCGACGATCTCGCGCTCCTTGAAAAGCTGACGCCGCCGCTGATCGTGAAGCCGAGCGAGCATGTCGCCGCCTATCAGGCGCGTTTCAAGAAGGCGTATGTGTTCGACAGCGCTGCCGACGCCGCCCCGATGATCCCGGACATGCTCGCCGCCGCGGGCGAACTCGTGGCGCAGGAGTATGTGCCCGGGGATGACGGCAGCGTCTTCTTCTGCCTCGGCTATTTCGGCGCCGAGAGCGACATGCTCGCTGCCTATACGGGCTACAAGACGGCGAGCTGGCCGCCGCGCGTGGGCGGCACGGCGGGCTGCGCGCCCGCACCCGAAGCGCACGCGCGGCTCGCGGCCGACACGCAGGCGTTCTTCGCCGCCGCGCACTTCCAGGGCATGGGCAGCCTCGAATTCAAGCGCCACGCGCAAACGGGCGCGTTTTACATGATTGAGCCGACCGCGTGCCGCACGGACTACCAGTCGGAGCTGGCGACGCTGAACGGTGTGAATCTGCCCGCAGTGCAGTTTGCCGACCAGATGCGCCTGCCGCTGCCTTCCGCCCAGCCCCGGCACCGGTTCGGCTGGCGCGATCCCGGTGCGGTCGCATCCGGCGCGGTCGTCCCCAAATCGGGGTCCGGCTGGCGGGCGGTGGACGCGCTTTGGCGCGGCGACGATCCCGGGCCGTGGCTTGCCTCGGGACGGGGACGCATCGCGCGCAAGCTCGGCCTCGGCGGCCGGCGATAAAACCTTAACCGTCTCCGGCTAGGCAGGGTTCATGCTCAATACCTTGAAATCGCTCTACAACGACTTCCAGCTTGCGCCCGCTGAACGCGAGGCGAAGAAACGCGACGCGGCCGGACTGCCGTTTGCCGATCCCGGCATCGATGCGGCTGTGGCGGCGTGCACCGCATGGCTTGGCCGTGCGCAGGACTGCTCCGCCACCGCAGACGGCGGCGTCGCCCGCGACTATCACGTCGCCAAGGGCTGGGCGACGAGCTACCCCGAGACGACCGGCTACATCATTCCGACGCTGCTGACGCTGGGCGAGGAAGCCCGGGCGCGGCGGATGCTCGATTGGATCTGCGCGATCCAGCTCGACGATGGCGGCTTTCAGGGCGGCAAGATTGATGCCGTGCCGGTGAAGTCCGTCACCTTCAACACCGGCCAGATCCTGATCGGCCTTGCCATCGGCGCACGCACGCTCGGCGATGCGAAGTATCTGGAGGCCATGCACGGCGCCGCGCGTTTCCTGAGGGACTCGCTCGATCCGGACGGCTGCTGGCGCTCGCATCCGTCGCCGTTCACGCACGCAGGCGAGAAGGCTTACGAAACGCACGTGTCGTGGGGCCTGTTCGAGGCCGAGCGCACTGCGCCCGGCGAAGGCTATGGCGCGGCGGGGCTCAAACAGGTCGACTGGGCGCTCGGCAAGATGCAGGCGAACGGCTGGGTCAATGATTGCTGCCTGCAGCACAAGGACCGGCCGCTCACCCACACGCTCGGCTATTATCTGCGTGGTGTTGTGGAGGCGCACCGGCTTTCCAGTGAACAGCCCTATCTCGATGCGGCGCTGACGATGGCGCGCGGCCTCGTCGGCGCGCTGCGCAGCGACGGGGCGCTTCCGGGTCGTCTGCGCTCGGACTGGGCGGCGGCGGTCGACTGGTCGTGCCTCACCGGCAACGTGCAGATCGCCGAAAGCCTGTTCTATCTCGCTCCGCTTGGCGGCGGCGAGGGTTTCGTGAAGGCGGGCAAGGGGCTCAACGCCTTCGTGCGTCGCACGATTGCCGTGGAAGGCAATCCCGATCTCGTCGGCGGCGTGCGCGGTTCGTTCCCCATCGACGGCGAGTATGGCCAGTGGGCGTACCTCAACTGGGCGGCGAAATTCGCCATCGACAGTTTTCTTGTCGAGAAGTTGATCTAAGTCATTCCAGCCCCTCGTAAAAGTTGCGAACAGATCGCAACAGAGGCCTGCGACATAAAGTGGGGTGACGGGACCGCCACCTCCGATGTAAAGCGGGCAAAAGAGCGGGCAGGACGGGTTAGAGAGCGTGGACTACAACCGCATTTTCAAGGACGCGATCGACCGGCTGCACGCCGAGGGTCGCTACCGCGTGTTCATCGACATTCTGCGTAACCGGGGCAACTACCCGAACGCGCGCTGCTTCGCCGGTCACAACGGCGCGCGCCCGATCACCGTGTGGTGCTCGAACGACTATCTCGGCATGGGCCAGCACCCGGACGTGATCGGCGCCATGGAAGAAGCGCTGCGCGATGTCGGCGCGGGCTCGGGCGGCACGCGCAACATCGGCGGCAACACGCACTATCACCTCGAGCTTGAGAATGAGCTGGCCGAGCTTCACGGCAAGGAAGCCGCGCTGCTCTTCACCTCGGGCTACATCTCCAACGAGGCGACGCTCTCCACGCTCGGCAAGCTGCTGCCGGGCTGCATCGTCTTCTCGGACGAGCTGAACCACGCCTCGATGATCGCGGGCATCCGCGGCGCGGGCTGCGAGAAGCGCGTTTTCCGCCACAACGACCTCGAACACCTCGAAGAGTTGCTCGCCGAGGCGCCGAAGGACGCCGCGAAGCTGATCGCGTTCGAAAGCGTCTATTCGATGGACGGCGACATCGCGCCGATCGCCGAGATCTGCGACCTCGCCGACAAGTATAATGCGCTCACCTACCTCGACGAGGTGCACGCGGTCGGTATGTACGGCGACCACGGCGGCGGCATTTCGGAGCGGGACGGCGTCGCGCACCGGCTGACGATCATCGAGGGCACGCTCGCCAAGGCGTTCGGCATCATGGGCGGCTATATCGCCGCATCGAAGGCGCTGACGGACGTGATCCGCAGCTATGCGCCGGGCTTCATCTTCACGACCAGCCTCGCGCCGGTCCTCGTCGCGGGCGCGCTCGCCAGCGTGCGGCACCTGAAGGCTTCGGGCGCGGAGCGCGAAGGTCAGCAGGCCGCCGCCGCCACGCTCAAGGCGAAGATGGGCGACGCGGGTCTGCCGGTGATGCCGTCCACCACGCACATCGTGCCGCTGCTCGTCGGCGACCCCGCGAAGTGCAAGAAGATCAGCGATATCCTGCTCATCGAGTACGGCGTCTACGTGCAGCCGATCAACTACCCCACCGTGCCGCGCGGCACGGAGCGGCTGCGCTTCACCCCCGGCCCCAACCACGACGAAGCGATGATGGACGACCTCGTCCGCGCGCTCGTGGAAATCTGGGACCGCCTGGAAATGCGCCTCGCGGCCTAGCGGGCCTTTTCCAAGTACGGCCTTGGATCGGCCGGCGCGAAACCCGGCGTCGTTCCGGCGAAATGCTCCAGCCAGTATTTGTGGCCTGAGCCCACGAGCACCAGCACGCGCTCGCCCGGCTTCGCGATGAGGCCGATCTTGGCGAACATCTTGGCGTTCCGCATGTACCACATCGCGTTCAGCACGGCGCCCGGCTGGTCCTCCCCGTCGCCGAAGCGGAGCATGTCGTAATAGCCCTTCGCGTGTTCGGCCGTGCTGCGCGCCGGGTCGTTGATGGTGAGCAGCAGCGCCGGGATCGATTGGGTTTCCTGTGCCTTCGTTTGCGCGTCTGCCTGCTGCCGGAAATAGTCGAAGACCGCGTCGAGTTCGGCCTTCTGTCCGTGCGCGGCGGCGAACGCCTCGACGGGGCCGAACGGGAAATAGTCGGGCTCGCCAGGGCCGGGTTGCTCGTCGAAGCCGTAGACCTCGGCATGGCCGAGCTTCCGTGCCAGCCGGAAGCCGATCTGGATGACCTCGTTGGTCTTGGTCTTCAGGTCTTCGGGCTTGAACGCTCGGTATTCCGGCACGGTGAACGGCTGGGGATACTGCCATTCCACCAGCACCTTGTCCGGCTTCCATGCCGCGAGCGCGGTCGTCAGTCGTTCGAGTTCGGCTTGCCGGGCAGGGGCGGTCACGTCGTCCGCCTTCATGTTCGCCTTGTCGAGACCGGCATTCGAGAAATGGTAGGTGCCGAGCACCATGATCGCTGTGTCCGCGGCGGCCGCGGGCACGATGAAAGCGGCCCCAATGATGGCAAGCATGGCAATGCGCATGAAAACCTCCCCTAGTCGTGTATTATTCATGCAATACACTTGACCGATAGGCAAGCCTCTGCCTGTGCGCTAAGCTCCGATCATGGCGACGAAAACCATCAACCTCGCGCTCCAGGGCGGCGGCAGCCACGGTGCGTTCACCTGGGGCGTGCTCGACCGGCTGCTGGAAGACAAGCGCATCGAACTCTCCGCGATTTCCGGGACCAGCGCGGGCGCGATGAATGCCGCCGCGCTTGCACAGGGCTGGATGTCCGGAGGGCGCGAGGGTGCGCGCGAAAGTCTCGACCGTTTCTGGAAGCGCGTGTCCGACGCGGCGATGTTCGTGCCCGTGCGCGACACGCCGTGGGATACGTGGTGGAACGCATGGACGGGGCACGGCGCGCCGGGACGCGAGATGCTGCGGCAGGTTTCCCGTGCCGTGAGCCCGTACCAGTTCAATCCGGCGGGGCTCAATCCGCTGCGCGACATCGTCGCCGACTCCTTCGATTTCGAGAAGATCGGCAGCTGCAAGGCGCTGACGCTGTTCATCGCGGCGACCAACGTATTCACCGGCAAGGTGAGGGTGTTCTCGGGCCATGAGGTGACGGCAGACGTGCTCGCCGCTTCCGCGTGCCTGCCGCAGCTCTTCCAGGCGGTCGAGATCGACGGCGAGCCCTATTGGGACGGCGGCTACATGGGCAATCCGGCGCTGTTCCCGCTGTTCTACCACGAGGGACCGGAAGACATATTGCTCGTGCAGGTGAGCCCCATCGAGCGGCGCCAGACGCCCACCAGCGTCGAGGACATCGACAACCGCATCGACGAGATCGCCTTCAACGGCTCGCTGCTCCGCGAGCTTCGCGCTATCGAGTTCGTCGACCGGCTGATCGGGGAAGGGCAAATCGTGGCGGGCAAGCGCTACCGCAAGATCCTGATGCACCGCGTGGACGGCGGCGACGAACTGACCGCCTATCCGCCCGCCACCAAGATGAACGCGGACTGGCCGTTCCTCACGGCGCTGCGCGATCTCGGCCGCGTGAAGGCGGAGCATTGGCTGAAGGCGAACTATGCGGCCGTTGGAAAGCGGGCGACGCTCGATCTCAGGGGCATCTTCGAATAGCAGCTATGTTACAATTCTTGGTAGCTTCGGAAGGGGCGCTCCCCTAGATAGTGCGCTCACGCGAATCGCACCCGCAGCTTGCATGAGGCCCGCCGCTCCATGTCCGTTATCGCCATTGGCAGCGACCACGCCGGTTACGTCCTGAAGTCCGCTGTGGCGGACTGGCTGAAGGAGGCCGGGCACGAGGTTCTAGACCTCGGCACGAACGGTGGCGAGTCTGTGGATTACCCGGATTTCGGCCGCGCAGTCGGCGAAGCGGTCGCTTCAGGCAAGGCCGAGAAGGGCGTTGTCGTCTGCGGTTCCGGCATCGGCATTTCGATTGCGGCGAACCGCGTGAAGGGCGCGCGTGCCGCGCTTTGCATGAACGGGCTGATGGCCCGGCTTTCGCGCCAGCACAACGATGCGAACATCCTCGCGCTCGGCGAGCGCCTGATCGGCATCGAGACGGCGCGCGATTGCCTCAATGAATTTCTGAACACGCCCTTCGAGGGCGGACGTCACCAGCGGCGCGTCGACAAATTGTCGGCGTAGCCCACGAAGGAGATACGAGCATGAGCACCGCCGCCGCCACGCCGCTTGCCCAGGACGGGTTCTTCACCGACGGCGTCGCCACTGCCGACAAGGCGGTTTTCGACGCAATCACCAGGGAACTGACCCGCGAGCGTGACCAGATCGAGCTGATCGCCTCCGAGAACATCGTGAGCCGCGCGGTTCTGGAAGCGCAGGGGTCGGTGTTCACCAACAAGTATGCCGAAGGCTATCCGGGCAAGCGCTACTATCAGGGCTGCGCGCCTTCGGACGAGGTCGAGCAGCTTGCCATCGACCGCGCCCGCAAGCTCTTCGATTGCGCCTATGTCAACGTGCAGCCGCACTCTGGCGCACAGGCGAACGGCGCGGTGATGATGGCGCTGGTGCAGCCTGGCGAGACGATCCTCGGCATGAGCCTCGCCGCCGGCGGCCATCTGACGCACGGCGCGCCGCCCGCGCAGTCCGGCAAATGGTTCAACGCCGTGCAGTACGGCGTGCGCGAGAGTGACCACCTTGTCGACTTCGACGAGGTCGAGCGGCTGGCGCTGGAGCACAAGCCGAAGCTGATCATCGCGGGCGGCTCGGCCTATCCGCGCACGCTCGACTTCCCGCGCTTCCGCGAGATTGCCGACAAGGTGGGCGCGTATCTGCTCGTCGACATGGCGCACTTCGCGGGGCTCGTCGCGGCGGGTCTGCACCCGAGCCCGCTGCCGCACGCGCACGTCGTCACCACCACGACGCACAAGACGCTGCGCGGCCCGCGCGGCGGCATGGTGCTCTCGAACGACGAGGCGCTCGGCAAGAAGATCAACTCGGCGGTGTTCCCGGGCCTTCAGGGCGGCCCGCTGATGCACGTAATTGCCGCGAAGGCGGTGGCGTTCGGTGAGGCGCTCGACCCGAGCTTCAAGGTCTATGCGCAGGCGGTGATCGCCAACGCGAAGACGCTTGCGGGCCGTCTGAAGGAGCGCGGTTGCGATGTCGTCGCGGGCGGCACGGATACGCACCTCGCGCTGATCGATCTTCGCCCCAAGGGGCTGACCGGCAAGGACGCCGACGAGGCGCTGGAGCGCAGCCACATCACCTGCAACAAGAACGGCGTGCCGTTCGATCCGTTGCCGCCGACGAAGACGAGCGGCATCCGCGTCGGCTCGCCCGCAGGGACGACCCGCGGGTTCGGGCAGGCGGAGTTCACGCTCATCGCCGACATGATCGCGGATGTGCTGGACGGCCTTGCCGCGAACGGCGAAGCGGGTAACGGTGCGGTGGAAGCGGACGTGCGGGCGCGCGTGAAGGCGCTCTGCGATCGCTTCCCGATCTATCCGGGGCTCTGACGCGGTAAAGGCATAGCGGGAGGGGGGACGAGCGATGCGCTGCCCGTTTTGCGGAGGCGAGGATAGCCAGGTCAAGGACTCGCGGCCAACGGAAGACGGCAGCGCGATCCGCCGCCGCCGGCAGTGCCCGGCGTGCGGCGCGCGTTTCACGACGTTCGAGCGCGTGCAGCTTCGCGAACTCGTGATCCTCAAGAAGTCCGGCGACAAGGAAGTGTTCGAGCGCGACAAGCTTGCCCGCTCCATCGAGATTGCCTGCCGCAAGCGCCCGATCGCGCCCGAGCGCATCGAGCGGCTCGTCTCCGGTATCGTTCGCCAGATGGAAGCGATCGGCGAGGCCGAGATCGAGGCCGAGGTGATCGGGCAGGCGGTGATGGAGGGGCTGAAGAGCCTCGACGCCGTCGCTTACGTGCGCTTCGCGAGCGTCTATCGCGATTTCCGCGAGGCGAAGGACTTCGAGGAGTTCATCGGCGCCATTGAGACCGTTGCGAGGACGGGCGCGAAGTGACGGATGCGGTGGCCGCCGCGCCGCCGCCCGCCATCGTGCTGGTGCGGCCGCAGCTTGGCGAGAACATCGGCAAGGCGGCGCGCGCGATGCTCAATTTCGGGCTCGCCGAGATGCGGCTCGTTTCCCCGCGTGACGGCTGGCCGAACCCCGATGCGGGTCCGGCGGCGAGCGGCGCCGATCTCGTGCTTGAAAACGCGAAGGTCTTCGAAACCGTGGCCGATGCGGTGGCGGACTGCGCCTTCGTCTACGCCACGACGGTTCGCAAGCGGGGGCTTACCAAGGAAGTCGTCGGCCCCGAAAAGGCGGCGCAAGATACGCGCGGCCGCGCGGGACGCACGGCGATCCTGTTCGGCCCCGAACGCTCCGGCCTTGAAACCGACGATGTCGCGCTCGCGCAGACGATTCTCACCGTGCCCGTGAACCCCGCGTTCGGCTCGCTGAACCTCGCGCAGGCCGTGATCCTCTTCGCCTACGAATGGTCGAAAGCCGGGGTCGGCGAGGCTGCGGCCTTCGACAATTACGAAGGCCCGGCCCCGCAGGCCGATCTCGAAGGGCTCATCGGGCAGATCGAAACCGCGCTCGACGCGGCAGAATACTTCCGCGTCGAAAGCCGCGCGCCCGCCTCGCGCCGCACACTCAGGAACATGCTGACGCGCCCCGGCTTCTCGGCGAAGGAGGTGCGAACCTTCAGAGGCATCATCACCGCGCTGACGAAAGAGCGGCGCTAGTCTATACGTCTCGCGCATAGCAACGGTAGCGAGGGTTCCGGTGGCGATCACTTTCGATCACACGATCATTGAAGCGCGTGACAATGAAGCGACGGCGCGCTGGCTGACAGAGCTTTTCGGCCTGCCGACGCATCAGGTGATGGGGTATTTCGCCGTCGTTCGGATTGGCGGCACATCTCTCGACTTCATCAGCACGGCAGACGAGATTGTACCGCGGCATTTCGCCTTTCTCGTTTCCGAGACGGAATTCGATGCGATTTTCGGGCGGTTGAAGGCATCGGGGCAGGGCTGGTGGGCCAATCCGTTTCACAAGCAGCCGGGCGAAATCAACCGCTGGGACGATGGCAGGGGCGTGTATTTCGACGATCCGAACGGCCATTCTCTGGAAATCCTGACGCGGCCTTATGGAAGTGGTGGGCTGGAGGCGAAGCATCCCAACCCCCTGCTGCGGCAGGCGGGGTCGGGTTCTTGACCTTTGGCGCGCGTGCCGCTAAACGCGCGCCTTCGCAATTGGCCCTGCACGTCCGGTGAAGCAGTGGCCGCGTTCTGCGCTTTGGCGGGGCGGTGCGGTTCCGGGCATTTTTGAAACGCGAATTGAAAGGATTGCGCATGTCCAAGCGCAGCAATGCCAAGTACAAGCTCGATCGCCGCATGGGCGAGAACATCTGGGGTCGTCCGAAGAGCCCGGTCAACAAGCGCGAATACGGCCCCGGCCAGCATGGTCAGCGCCGCAAGAGCAAGCTTTCCGACTTCGGTATCCAGCTCCGCGCCAAGCAGAAGCTGAAGGGCTACTACGGCGACGTCACCGAGAAGCAGTTCCGCAAGGTCTATGAGGAAGCCGTCCGCATGAAGGGCGATACCTCGCAGAACCTGATCGGTCTCCTTGAGCAGCGCCTCGACATGGTCGTGTACCGCGCCAAGTGGGCGCCGACGATCTTCGCCGCGCGCCAGATCGTGAACCACGGTCACATCGAAGTGAACGGTGAGAAGTGCAACATCGCCAGCCGCCGCGTGAAGGCGGGCGACGTGCTCTCGCTGCGCAAGAAGGCGCAGGAGATGGCGCTGGTTCTCGAGGCGCAGGGCCTCAGCGAGCGTGAAATTCCCGAGTATGTCTCGGTCGATGGCGACGGCAAGGCGACCTACGTGCGCGTGCCGACGCTTGATGAGGTGCCCTATCCGGTCCGCATGGAACCGAACCTCGTCGTCGAGTTCTACTCGCGCTAAGCCTCACGGCTTTTGCAGAAAACAGGGCGCTGCCGGAAGGCGGCGCCCTTTTTCTATCTGCGCCCTGCAAGCGTCAGGTAGAGCGCGACGGGCACCACCGACAACAACCCATAGATGAGCAGCGTCGAAAGCTGGACGATCCAGAGCGCGGGTGAGGTGATCGTCATCGACTGAACGATCGCGGCGACCTGCTGCGGCGTCTGCGCGGCGTGAAAGACGACGAAGCGGATGGCCATGATCACCGGCGTCAGCGCAAGCGCAATGAAGATGCACAGTGCGGAGAGGCGCCAGCGATTGCCGCGTGTCAGCTCTGCCGAGCGCTGAAATGCGACCATCGGCCATTGCCGCTCGTGGAGTGCCGCGGGGATCGCGAGCACCCAGACGGCGAAGACGGCGATGCAGGCGACGACGAAAAGCAGCGAACTCATCTGCCCCAATTGCAGCAGGCGCGAGACGAGCAGCAGGATGATGCGCAGCGTCATGAGGCCGATGCCGATGACGAGCGCGACGACAAGCCCCGGCTGGAGCCGGCTGAGCCCTGCGCGTATGAACGCGCGCGGATCACTCGTGCGGGCGAGAACGCCGCCGGTGACGGCGCAGAGAAAGATCATCACCAGCAGCCAGCGCAGCGTTTCGGCGATGGTGCCGAGCGCCGGATCGGGCGCGGCCGTGGTGGCGATGCTGAGCGTGCGGAGCGCGACGGCGGGCAAGGTGAGGAAAACGAGGCCGAGCAGGATGATCGGCGCGAACTGCCGCCAGAAGATCGTGAGTGCAAGCCGGAGGACGGTGATGAGGTCGAGCGGGGCGGGAGGCTTCATGGCGTTATGGTACGCGTTCGCCCCCGGCCCACAATATGGAATGCGCTGCCGCCAACGACGAGCGCGACGTCCGCAAGGTCGCTCGCCGCGACGAGTTCGAGCGGGCCGGCCGAGGGTAGCACGATGTTCGCGGCGGGCCAGCTCGGCGCGCCTTTCCTGAGCGAAACCAGCCGGTCGCCGGATGCGCCGCGCAGGTGGACGTAAAGCGTGTCCCGGCCGGCCTTTGCGGCGATGATGCGGAAACCCGAGGGCGGCGTGTAGGCAAGCTCGGTCAGTGTCTGGCTGGCGGGGCCGAGCAGCGGTGCCATCGGATAGGCGACGAGGCTACCCGGGGGATGGCGGCCGTCCGATGTCATCCAGCCGCTGTCGCCGAGGACGGCGATGGCGCGGCCCTGAAAGAAATCGAGCAGACGCGCATCGGCCGGTAGCTGCGAGCGGCGGAAATTCTGCGCCCAGCCGAAATGATAAAGCTCGAAATCTCCGCTCGCCGTCGTCACCTCGGCAGCGTGAAAGAGGCCGCCGCCCGAGAGAGAGAAGAACGGGCGGATACCGCGTGCATCGAGCGGCGCGGCAAGGATCGTCGTTGCGGCATAAGCGGGCTGACCGCGTGTCCAGAGCTTGAGGAGGCGCGGCACGCCTGCACTCGTCAGTGATCCCGGCCCGGTGTTGGCGGCGATGAGGATGCGGCTGTCGTCGTACCAGATCGCCTGCGTTGGTCCCGGCGGCAGTGCGAAGCCGTTCGGTACGAAGCCACCCGCCTTCGTGTCGTACTCGCGCAGCGCGACACCCGGTCGGCCGGTTTCGGCCAGGAAGAACAGACACCGCTCGAAGGCGGGCGGCAGGCAATCGGCATCGACAAGATGCCACGATTTCTTCTCGGCCTTGCCGAGCGCGGCGATATCCGCCGTTACCGACCAGTCCGGCTTGCCGCGCAGCAGCGGCGTCAGGTCGCTGCGCCGCAGGAGGCGCGCCTCGCCGGTTTCGCTGTAGAGCGCGAGGTCATCGTCCTGAAAGCGCGCGACCGTACCCGCCGTAGCGGGGAGGGCCGCTGCAGCAATCAGAAACGCAAGGCAAATTTTGATGCGCGACCCCAACGACATTGCCGCTGGTAACCATGACTCCGCGTGCGGCGCAACCATGCGCCCGCCCGGATGCCGGAAATCAGCGTTCAGCCGTCAGGCTCAATTGCCTGCGCGGGCCACTGCAGGAAGCTCGCTGCGGCCGCGCTTCACGATCAGCTTGTTGAGCGCATTTGCGTAAGCTTTCGCGGACGCGACCATCGTATCGACATGCGCGCCCGTGCCGCGCACGGTGCGGCCGTCTTCGGCGAGCACGACGCTGACTGTCGCCTGCGCGTCCGTGCCCTCGGTGACGGCATGGACTTCGTAGAGCGTCAGCTGCGCGTCGTCATGTGGCACGATCTTGCGCATCGCCTTGAACACGGCATCGACAGGGCCGTTGCCGCGCGTCGTGACGGTCTGTTCCTCGCCGTCCACTTCGAGCGTCAGGATGGCGCGCTGCGGGCCGTGGGAGCCGCAGTAGATTTCCAGCTCCTTGAACTGGATCGCCTGATTCTCGCGCATCGTCTCGTCGTCGACGAGGGCGATGATGTCTTCGTCGTAGACGTGCTTCTTGGCGTCGGCGAGATCCTTGAAGCGCTTGAAGGCGTCCTGGAACTCATTGTCGCCCAGCTTGTAGCCCAGCTCTTCCAGCTTCTGGCGGAAGGCGTGTCGGCCCGAGTGCTTGCCCATGACAAGGCTGGATTCGGAGAGACCCACCGATTCCGGGGTCATGATCTCGTAAGTGCTCGCGTCTTTCAGCATCCCGTCCTGATGGATGCCGCTTTCGTGCGCGAAGGCGTTGGCGCCGACGATTGCCTTGTTGGGCTGAACCTGAAAGCCGGTGACGGCTGAGACCAGCCGCGAAGCGCGGGTGATCTCGCGTGTCTCGACGCCGGTTTCAAAGGGCATGACGTCGTGACGCACGCGAAGCGCCATGGCGATTTCTTCGAGCGCGGCGTTGCCCGCGCGCTCGCCGATGCCGTTGATCGTCGATTCCACCTGCCGTGCACCGCCCGCGACTGCCGCAAGCGTGTTGGCGACGGCGAGGCCGAGGTCGTTGTGGCAATGGGTGGAGAAGATCGCCTGATCCGCATTGGGAACGCGGGAGATCACATCGCGGAACATGGCGCCGTAGGTTTCCGGCGTGGCGTAGCCGACCGTATCAGGCAGGTTGATCGTGGTGGCACCGGCGCGGATCGCGGTTTCGACGGCGCGGCACAGGAAATCGAGATCGCTGCGCGTCGCGTCTTCCGCCGACCATTCGACATCGGGGCAGAGATTGCGCGCATGGCTTACCGAGGCGCGAATCTTCTCCAGTACCGCTTCCGGCTCCATCTCCAGCTTCACGCGCATGTGGAGCGGCGAGGTGGCGATGAACGTGTGGATGCGCGGGCTCACCGCCTCCTTGAGTGCGGCCCATGCGCGGTCGATGTCGCCGGTGGCGGCACGTGCGAGGCTCGCCACCGTGGCCTTCTTCGCCTGACGGGCGACCGCCTGTACGGCTTCGAAATCACCCTCGGAGGCGATGGCGAAGCCTGCCTCGATGATATCGACGCCAAGCGCTTCCAGCTGCTCGGCGACGCGCAGCTTTTCAGCGAGGTTCATGGAACAGCCGGGGGACTGCTCACCGTCTCGCAGCGTGGTGTCGAAAATCTTCACATAGTTCTGACTGGACATGGCACACCTTCAAAATCTCGGAAAATGGGAGCGAACCTTTGCGGTTCGGTTTGATCGAGACCCTTAGGCGGCGGCGCGTCCAGAGCGCCAGACAGCGGAAACCGCGCGCCTAAGGGCGCGTAAGTCGAAGGAGCGCGAGAAGGGCGCGCTGAGAGAGGGCGAGGCTGTCGGACCGCATCATGGGCGGCAGTCTATGTGGCAAGCGGCCGGATTTGTCCAGAGCTTTGGCCTGAAATGATGTCGGCAAGCCATTCGGGTAGTCGCTGTCGAGATTCTTTACAGAAACGTAACGATATTCATTGGTGATCCGGAACCAAACATCAATGTCAGTAACAAGGCGCTGGAACGTAAAGAAATTTCCAGATCGGCATATTCCTTGCAAAACGAAAATAACTGTCTGAACGGTGCCTCCGGGCATGTCAGGCAGCTATCCATAAATCGGGCAGGGGAGTATGTAATGTTCAAGGTTCTTCTGGCAGGTGTTGCGGCAAGCGGTCTTCTGGCCGGCGCGGCCAATGCTGCCGTTATTTCCATTGATAGCGTGTCAGGTGTCTGGACGGCGACTGATCCCGTTGCCGGCATTTCCGGCATCAACACCAACGAGATTCGTTGGGGCACGAGCACCGGCTTCGGCAAGAGCGGTTATGATTTCGACGGCGCCGCTCCGCCCGCGTTCAGCGTGAACGAGGACGAAGGCTTCAACCTCGGCACGTTCACGCACCACAACAACCCGATTACCGGTACTTCGCTGGAATCGGCGACGCTGAAGGTGACGACCACGCTCACGATCGATGGCGAGACGCAGGATATCGTCTCGATCTTCGACTTCGCGCACCTCGAAACGGACAATGATCCGCGTGGTTTGTGCGACAACGGCGAATCCAACTATCAGGGCGTCAACATCAACGGCTGTGCCGACCGTGTGACCTTCACGATCAATGTCGGCGCTTCGGATTCGTTCCTCATCGGCGGCATCAATTACTACGTCGATATCCTCGGCTTCACGATTGAGGATGCGCTCGCCAGCGCGTTCTGGACCAAGGAAAAACTCGATAACGATGCCGTACTCCAGGGCGTCATCACGTCGACGCCCGGCGTGCCGCCGTCGACGGATGTTCCGGAGCCCGCGATGCTCGGTCTGTTCGGGCTTGGGCTTGCCGGCATCGCCGCTGCGCGCCGCCGCCGCGCCGCCTGAACGCCAAGCAGCACTTCAAAAAACGGAAAGGCTCCCGAAACGGGAGCCTTTCTTTTTCGTGCGCGTTCCGCTGCGTTTCAGATGATGTTTGCCGGAAGCGGTTTTGTCTGCGAGGCGCCGGCGACGGCTGGCTTCACCTCGCTCATCACGCATTCGAGCTCGATATCGACCGGGCCTTCGATCTGCGCCATGGCGTCCGCATCGAGAATGGCGCCGTCGATGTCCACGGCCCAGCAGCGGCCATCGAGCTCGGAGAGGAGGGCGGCGACGTCCGATCCGTTTTCGACGGGTTCCGCTGCGACGGGTGCGGCCACCAGAAGGGTTGCCAGGGCTGCGATGCCATACCGAACGATCATTGCCGGTTTCCTCTCCATCATTTCGTATGGATCAAATGCAAAAGTGGTGCCAGCGTTCCCTCAGCCCGCTGGATCAGCGGCTTCGATGGTTAAGGTGCGGAGCGCCGGTATCGAACTGTAAAGGCAAGCGACAATCGCCTGCGGGGCAAAGAAAAAGGGCGACCCGAAGACCGCCCTTTCCACCTGAGACCGAAGCTGTTCAGCCCTTGCGGCGACGCGCGGCGACAAGGCCGATCGCACCGAGACCGAAGAGCGCGAGCGCGCCCGGTTCGGGCACATCGGTGATCGGCTTGTAGGCCAGCGCGACGTTATCGAACTCGAACGCATAGCCCGAGCTGGAGGCGACCACCTTGTTGAAGGCCGTGTCCGAATTGATGTTCACGTAATAGGTGCCGGCCGCGCCCTGATCGCCGTTCGCGATCGCCGCGACGTCCGATCCCGAGTAGGTGAACAGCAGCGTATCGCCGGCGTAGAAGGCGAGCGAGTTGTAAGTATCGACCGAGCCCCACAGGATGCCGAAATACTGGTGATCATCACCAAGGTCGAGCGTGACGGTGCCGATGCCGGTCGTCAGATACTGGGTGGCGTCCTGGCCATCCGCCTGCGCGTTGCCGAACAGCGTGCCGTTGCCGCCCGAAATGTAAGGCGCCGCATACTTGCCGCCAACATTCGGAAGCGAAGCCGTGCCTGCATCCGTGCCGGCGAACGAAACGGTGATGCCGCTCGCGGTCGTGCCGCCGGGGCCGATCGCATCGAAGCTCTCGTAGATGTTGGCGCCGACGGGAACGCCGCCCACCGACGATGAAATCACAGCGGCCGACGCGCTGGTGGAGGCGAGCATGGCGGCAACAGCAAAAGCATACTTCATGACATTATCCTCTGATCAAACCGTGTTCGGTCGATCAGATGCAGAGACGATGCCAGAATCGAGGGAGTCAGCTTTTACAGGATAGACGATAGTTAACAGTGCGTTAGCTATAATCGTTATGTAAGTTTGCCCGACACGCCCACCTGCTGTCAGGGGCGGCGTTCGAAGGCGGCCGTAATGTGGAGGCTGACCTCGTCGCCAAGCACGGGCAGCGCATAGGTGATGCCGTAGTCGCTGCGCTTGATCGTTGCGCGCGCCTCGAAGCCGACGGTTTCGATCTTGCTCATCGGATTGGGGCCGGTGCCGGTGAAGCGCGCATCAAGCACCACGGGTTTCGTGATGCCCTTTATGGTGAGGTCGCCGGTGATCTTCGCCTTGAGGCCGTCGACGACGACGCCTGTCGACTTGAAGGTGGCGGTCGGGAACTTTGCCGTGTCGAAGAAGTCGGCGGTCTTGAGGTGTGCGTTCAGCTTTTCGCTGGTCGTCGTCACCTTGTCGACGGGAATGGTCAGCGAAACGCTGGCAGCCTCGGGCTTCGCCGGATTCAGCGTCAGCGTGCCCGTGGGATTGCCGAAGATGCCATAATAGACGTTGAAGCCGAGATGGTTGATGCCCCACGCGATCTGCGTGTGGTCTGTATCGACGGTGTAGGTGCCCGCGGCGACCTTCGCGGCGGCCTCGGCGCCCGGCTGGCCCTGGGCGAACGCGGGGGCGGCAAGTCCGATGAGGGCGAGGGCGACAAGCTGGGCTTTCATGGCGGGGCTCCTGAAACGGGAAACGGCGCCCGCAGCCTGTGCCGCGCGCGCCGTTCCTGTCAACCGAAGCTATCGTGACAGGCGTTAGTTCACCGCCTTGTCGACGAGCTTGTTCTTGCCGATCCACGGCATCATCGCGCGCAGGCGGCCACCGACCTCTTCGATCTGGTGCGCGTTCTGGTTCTTGCGCGCAGCCTTGAGCTCGGGGTTGCCGGCGCGGTTGTCGAGGATGAAGTCCTTTACGAAGCGGCCCTGCTGGATGTCGGCGAGCACGCGCTTCATCTCGGCCTTGGTCTCTTCGGTAACGATGCGCGGACCAGTCTTGTAGTCGCCGTATTCGGCGGTGTTCGAGATCGAGTACCGCATGTTGGCGATGCCGCCTTCATACATCAGGTCGACGATCAGCTTCACTTCGTGCAGGCACTCGAAATACGCCATCTCGGGCGCGTAACCGGCTTCCACCAGCGTTTCGAAACCCGCCATGATGAGGCTCGAAAGACCGCCGCAAAGCACGGCCTGCTCGCCGAACAGGTCGGTTTCGCACTCTTCCTTGAACGTCGTCTCGATGATGCCCGAGCGACCGCCGCCGACGGCGGAGGCGTAGGAGAGTGCAACGTCGTGCGCGTTGCCGGTGGCATCCTGCGCTATGGCGATGAGGCAGGGCACGCCGCCGCCGCGCTGGTATTCGCTGCGCACGGTGTGGCCGGGGCCCTTCGGCGCGATCATGAACACGTCGATATCGGCGCGCGGCTCGATGAGGCCGAAGTGGACGTTGAGGCCGTGCGCGAACGCGAGCGCCGCGCCTTCCTTCATGTTCGGCGCGAGGTCGTTCGCATAGATCGCGGCCTGATGTTCGTCGGGCGCCAGCACCATGATGACATCGGCCCACTTGGCGGCCTCGGCATTCGAAAACACCTTGAAGCCGGCGCCTTCGGCCTTTTTCGCGGTGGCCGAGCCTTCGCGCAGCGCCACGGCGACTTCGGCGACGCCGCTGTCGCGCAGGTTCTGTGCATGGGCGTGGCCCTGGCTGCCATAACCGACGATCGCGACCTTCTTGCCCTTGATCAGGCCCACATCGGCGTCGGCATCGTAATAAACGCGCATGATATCAGGACTTTCTCTGTTCGATTGGGAGGGAGTGACGAAAAACTCAGCTCGGGTCCTTGCCGCGCGAGATGGCGACAACGCCGCCGCGCGCGACCTCGACAAGGCCGACTTCGCGCATCAGCGCGATGAACGTGTTGACCTTCTCGGTGGACCCGGTGATCTCGAAGATGAAGCTCTCGATCGTCGCATCGACGACGCGCGCACGATAGATGTCGGCAAGGCGCATGGCTTCGAGGCGCTTGTCGCCGCCACCCACTACCTTGAGCAGCGCCATTTCGCGCTCGACGTGCGGTCCGAGCTCGGTGAGGTCGCTGACCTTGTGAACCGTCACGAGCCGGTCGAGCTGTGCCTCGATCTGGTCGATCACCTCCTGCGAGCCAGAGGTGACGATGGTGATGCGGCTGACATCATGCGATTCCGTGATGTCAGCCACGGTCAGGCTCTCGATGTTGTAGCCGCGCGCGGAGAACAGCCCGACGATCTTCGCAAGAACGCCGGACTCGTTGTCGACGGTGATGGCGAGCGTGTGCCGCCGGATAGGCCCGAGATCGCGCATCAGACGAGCGCCTGCGCGTCTTCGTCGAGTTCGCCCTTCACGTCGGACGGGTTCAGGAGCATTTCCGTGTGTGCGGCGCCCGATGGGATCATGGGGAAGCAGTTCTCCAGCTTTGCGACGCGGCAATCGACGAACACCGGGCCGTCATAGGCGATCATTTCGGCGATGCCGGCGTCGAGCCCGTCGACGTCTTCGATGCGGATGCCCTTCCAGCCGTAGGCCTCGGCGAGCTTCACGAAATCGGGAAGCGCCTCGCTGTAGCTTTCGGCATAGCGGCTTTCATAGGTGAGCTGCTGCCACTGGCGCACCATGCCCATGTATTCGTTGTTGAGAACGAACACCTTCACCGGCAGGCGATACTGCACGGCGGTGGACATCTCCTGAATGTTCATCAGGATCGAGGCTTCGCCGGCGATATCGATGACGAGGGACTTGGGGTTGCCGAGCTGCGCGCCGATCGCGGCGGGAAGGCCGTAGCCCATCGTGCCGAGCCCGCCCGAGGTCAGCCACTTGCGCGGAGATTCGAAGTGGAAGTGCTGCGCGGCCCACATCTGGTGCTGACCGACCTCGGTGGAGATGATCGGCGCCTTGGCCTTCGTCGCCTCGTAAAGGCGCTGAATAGCGTATTGCGGCAGGATTTCCTTGCCGGTCTGCTTGAAGCCGAGGCTTTCCTTCTTCCGCCATTCGTCGATCTTCGCGAACCATGCCTTCTGGTCGACGGCCTTGTGGGCGCGCGCCTTCCAGATCTTCAGCAGGTCTTCGAGCACGTGGCCGACATCGCCGATGATGCCGAGGTCCGCCTTCACGTTCTTGTTGATCGATGAACGATCGATATCGATGTGGATCTTCTTCGAATTCGGCGAGAAGGCGTCAAGGCGCCCGGTCACGCGATCGTCGAAGCGCGCGCCGATGCAGAGCATCAGGTCGCATTCGTTCATCGCCATGTTGGCTTCATAGGTGCCGTGCATCCCGAGCATTCCGAGCCACTGTGGGGAGGCTGCGGGGAAGGCGCCAAGGCCCATCAGCGTCGAGGTGACGGGCGCCCCCGTGACGCGCGCCAGCTCGCGCAGCAACTGCGAGGCGCCGTTGCCCGAATTGATGACGCCGCCGCCCGTGTAGAGGATCGGACGCTCGGCCTTCGCCAGCATCTCGACGGCGGCTTCGATATCCTTCAGCTCGCCCTTCAGCTGCAGCTTGTAGCCGTTGTGCAGCGCCGAGCGCTTGCGATAGCCAGCGCGTGCGACTTGCACGTCTTTCGGGATGTCGATGACGACAGGGCCGGGGCGGCCCGAGGTGGCGATGTGGAACGCCTCGTGGACGATGTCCGCCAGCCGCTCCGGGTCTTTCACCAGATAGTTGTGCTTGGAGCAGTGGCGGGTGATGCCGACCGTGTCGCACTCCTGAAAGGCGTCCGAGCCTATGAGGTGCGTGGCGACCTGCCCGGTGAGCACGACGATCGGGATGGAATCGAGCAGCGCGTCGGTGATGCCGGTGACCGCATTGGTCGCGCCGGGGCCCGAGGTGACGAGCACGACGCCGGGCTTTCCGGTCGAGCGCGCATAGCCCTCTGCAGCATGGACCGCGGCCTGCTCGTGGCGGACGAGAATGTGCTTGATCACCGACTGCTGGAACAGCGCGTCGTAGATCGGCAGCACGGCGCCGCCCGGATAGCCGAAAACGGTATCGACGCCGAGCTCGGTCAGCGCCTGGATGAGATTTTCCGCTCCGGTTTTCTGTTCGTTCACGGCCATGGTTTCCTTGATTCGGCCCGCGCATGTACGAGATTAAAACGTTCAGGGCAACCCCATTGCTTGTAATATTCGTACAAATTGAATTTTAATAACGCATGATAGATGCAAAACTGGCGTCGTGCTTTGAGGCCTCGCCTTCAATCGTCAAGTTCGGCAAGATACGCCGGATGGAAGACGCTACCGTTTCCACCGGGTTCGAGGATAGCCGCGCCGGGACCCGGACCTGGCATTTCGTCGTCGGAGTCTTCGCGCTGCTTGCCGCGCTGATCGGCATTGGCGCGATTTCGTTTGCCGCGTTCCAGCGCGCGGTCGACATCGAACGCACGCGTACCGAAGCTGTGGCCCGAACCAGCGAGGGCTTCGAGAGCCTTGTCGCGGCTGAGCGCGCGATCAACGCGCTCCAGGAGGCCGAGCGCAGCCAGCGCGGTTACATACTGACCGAAAACCCGGTCTTCCTCGAACCCTATGAAGCCGCGATCGCGCGCAGCTCGACCGTGCTCGACGACCTGCAGCGCCGGATCGGCGAGGGTGACGAGCGGCAGACGGCGCGTTTCGTCGTGCTGCGGCGTCTCATCGCGCTGAAGCTCGAAGAGATGGCGCGGTCCGTGGAGATGACCCGCCGGGGCCGTATGGAGGCGGCACGGATCGACGTCGCCTCGGGCTATGGGCGCCGCCTGATGGATGAGATTCAGGCGATGATGAACGAGATCGTTGCCGAGCAGCGCGCTGTGCTCGACCGACGGCAGCAGGAAGTGGTGAAGCGCGACCAGCTCGGCGCGCAGTCGCTCTACCGACTGGCGGCGCTCGGCGTTGCGTTGCTGGTGGCGGCGCTCATCTCGATGATCGCGCTCGCCTACATGGTGTACCGCACCAAGCTGGCGCTGGAGCGCGAGGAGGCGGGGGAAATCCGGCGCAACGTGCTGGAGGCGGCGGTCGCCGCGCGCACGCACGAGCTGACACAGGCGAACGTCGCGCTCCGCGCCGAGATCGCTTCACGCGAGGCCGCGGAAAACCGTTTGAGGCAGGCGCAGCGGATGGAAGCCGTCGGGCAGCTCACGGGCGGGATCGCGCACGACTTCAACAACATGCTCGCGGTGATCATCAGCAGCCTCGACCTTCTGAAACGGCGGATCAGCGCAGACGACGCGCGCGTCGTGAAGCTGATCGACAATGCGCGTGAGGGTGCGAACCGCGCCGCGTCGCTCACCGCGCGGCTGCTCGCTTTCTCACGGCGCCAGTCGCTCAATCCGCAGACCGTTGACGTCAACATACTGATGAAGGGCGTCATCGAGCTGATCGGCCGCACGCTCGGTGAGCGGATCAGCGTGGAAACCAAGTTCGGCGACGACATTCCTCCGGTGTTCGTCGATCCCGGCGAGCTCGAGAACGTTATCATCAACCTCGCCGCCAATGCGCGCGATGCGATGCCCGACGGCGGCGCGCTCAGGATCGAGACGAAGCGCTACGTGCCGGATGACGAGCCGCTATCCGAAGGCGAGGCGGCGAGCGCCTATGCGCTGATCAGCGTGGCCGATACGGGGCAGGGGATGCCGCCGGAAGTTGTCGAGCGCGTCTTCGAGCCCTTTTTTACCACCAAGCCCGTTGGCAAGGGCACCGGCCTCGGCCTCAGCCAGGTGCACGGCTTCGTCCACCAGTCCGGTGGACATATTTCGATCGAATCCACGCCGAGCAAGGGCACGCGCGTCGATATCTATCTGCCGGTGCAGATCATCGGGCGCATCGTTTCGTCCGCGCCGCGCGCGGAAGGGCCACTCGCGGGTGGAAGTTCCGAAGAGACGATCCTTGTGGTGGAAGACGAGGACCAGCTCCGCATGGTGACGGTCGAGAACCTGCGCGAGCTCGGCTACACGGTGCGCCATGCCGCGAACGGCAAGGAAGCGCTCGAAATCCTCGACGAGCATCCGGGTATCCATCTGCTCTTCACCGATATCGTGATGCCGGGCATGTACGGCGACGAACTGGCACGCGAGGCGCTGTCGCGCTGGCCGGATCTCGGCCTTCTCTACACCAGCGGTTTCGCTCGCACGGGCGTCGATGGCGAGCCCCTCGATCCGCCTGCCGAGACCGTGCGCAAGCCCTATACGATGGAGGGGCTCGCGCAGAAGGTACGCGAAAGCCTCGATCAGACCTCTAAGGCCGAAGCCGGGGCCAGTCCGGCGTCTGGTTCCTGAACCACGTGCGCTGGCGCTTGGCGTAGCGTCGCGTATCGAGCTTCGCGCGCAGGATCGCGGCCTCCAGCGTGGATTCGCCCCTGAGATGCGCGACGAGTGGCGGGACGCCGATCGCCTTCATCACCGGGAGCGCCGGGTCTAGGTTCATGGCAAGGAGGCGCGCCGCTTCATCGAGGCCGCCATCCGTCAGCATCGTATCGAAGCGCGTATCGCAGCGGCGCCCGAGTTCGTCACGGTCGATTTCGACGACGGCGGGCTCCAGGGCCACCACGCCGAGCAATCCGCCCGAGAGCTGCGCTTGATGATCGCCGAGCGAGATGCCGGTGCTGCGCATCACCTCCAGCGCGCGTGCCATGCGCTGAGTATCGTTGGGGTGGAGGCGCGCGGCCATGGCCGGGTCTTCGCGGGCAAGCGTCTGTGCGAGCGCGGCGGTATCGAGCGCGCGGACTGCGGTGCGGACGTCCGGATCGATCTCCGGCACCGGGGCGATTCCGTGCAGCAGCGTGCGGAGATAAAGGCCTGTGCCGCCGACAAGGATCGGCAGCAGGCCCTGTTCATGCGCACGCGCGATCTCGCGCCGTGCGAGGCCTGCCCACCCGGCGGCGCCAAGCGGAGATTCGGCATCGAGAAAGCCATAAAGCCGGTGCGGCGCGCGCGCGGTCTCAGCGGACGAGGGGCGGGCGGAAAGCACGCTCAAATCGCGGTAGCACTGGCTCGCATCCGCATTGATGATGACACCGCGCCGCGTTTCCGCCATGCGCAGCGCGAACGCCGACTTGCCGCTGGCAGTCGGCCCTGCAATGACCGCCAGCGGCGGCGAGGAAGGCGAGGCCATGAAGCTTGTTACAATCGTGGGATCGGAGCGTCTATCCGCAGGCGACGTAAGCGCGGCACGCGATGCCGCTGCCTCTGCCGGGATGGATGCCGGCGCTGCGAGCTGGACGGAAGCTGAGGCTGTTGCCGAGTTCTCGGGAGCCGGTCCCGCCGCGGCTGTGCGCGACGCCGTGGAGGTCGCGGTTCCGCACGCCGACGTCATCGTTCAGGCAGCAGCGGAGCGCAGGCGGCGGCTTTTCATCGCCGACATGGATTCGACGATGATCACGGTCGAATGCATCGACGAGCTTGCCGATTACGCAGGCCTCAAGGCCGAGATCAGTGCCGTTACCGAGGCGGCGATGCGCGGCGAGATCGATTTCATCGGCGCGCTCGAAGGCCGCGTTGCGCTGCTTGCCCAGCTTCCTGTTGCTGCCATAGACGACTGCCTGCGCGACCGCGTGCGCCTGTCGCCGGGCGCGCAGACGTTGGTGCGCACGCTGCGGCGGCACGGTGTTTACACACTGCTCGTCTCCGGCGGCTTCACGCGCTTTACCGGCCCGGTCGCGGAGATGATCGGCTTCGACGAGGCGCGCGCCAATGTTCTTGAAACCTACGGCGACGTACTCACCGGCAAGGTCGTTCCGCCCATCGTGGACGCGAACGCCAAGCGCGAGGCGCTGACCGGCGCGGCACACGAGAGGGGCATCGCGCTTGCCGAGACGATCGCGATCGGCGACGGCGCCAACGACCTGCTGATGGTGGAGACGGCGGGCCTCGGCGTTGCCTATCACGCCAAGCCGAAGCTTGCCGATGCGGCGGACATGCGGATTCGTCGCGGCGATCTCACCGTGCTGCTGCACGCGCTTGGCATTCCCCGCGCCGACTGGATTTCGGCTTAGAGCCTGTCCTGTTGATTTTGAGGCATCGTGATTGCGTTTCCGTGTTCGTCCGGCAAGGAGCGTGGTGCGGCGCGTAGCAGAGCTACGCGCAAACCGCGCGACGCCGTCCGGCGGGCGCGGTAACGCAACCGCGAAGCGGCGGGCGGAAATGGGCGCATGGGGGCGTCGCTCGTCGGTCACGATGCTTCTGCATCGCTCCCTCCTCGCTCCTACCCATGCACCCTTTTCCGCTCCGTCACGACGCCTCAAAATGAACAGGACAGGCTCTAGCGCCTCGCGCGGTCCCGCCGCGTCGCGATCAGGATACGGGCGCCGATCGCGCCCTCGCGGATGAGTTCGATGCGGTTCAGCCAGCGCTCGCCTTCGGCCAGGAGCTGCGGGATCAGGGCTTGCCCTGCGGCCGTGCGGTGCATCGCCCGAATTCGGTCGATCGCGCCGCCCCAGCTGTATTCGACCTCGGCGGCATAGTCCGCGGAAATATCGCTGACCGCGACGACGGAGAGCCGCGCATCCTCCACCAATCGAGAAAGCGTCTCCACGGAGCGCAGGCGCGGCCGCACGGGTTCCGTATCCGCCCATTCGCGGTAGCGCGGCGATGTCGTCTGGCGTTCGTCGGTGAGCACGAGGCTGCGCACCGCCACCTGCCCGCCGGGCACGAGCGTTTCGCACTGGCTGCGCAGCAGCGTCGTCAGGGGTTCGCCGCGTTCGGCGACGCCATCGACGAGGATGAAATCCGCGTCCGAAAGCAGGGCGCTGTCGGCAGCGCGGAGCAGCCTCACGCGTCCATCCGAAGCGTCGGCGAGCGGCTTCTGCGTTTCGGCGGCGAGCACCGTGCAGCCGATCGCCGACTGGAGTTCGCTCGCCACGCCGCCGAGTTCCGCACCGAGATGTAGAATGCGGCTGCGTTGCCCCAGCCCGGCGCGCGCGGACAGCGCCCTCAATTGGGATGTGCCGCGCGGCGTCAGTGAGCCGTTACCCCACACGATCTGTGCGGCAGCCAGCCGTTCGGGCGTCCAGTTCGTGGGTTCGGACGGCTGCGATGGAACCGCCTGCGCACGGGCCAGTGGCGACGGGCGCGGTGACAGTTGCTGGGAGGGCGCTGCATCCTCGTTGGCGACACGGGCGGCGAGGCGGCGTTTCAGCTCGGCAAGGTCATAGCCTTCCCACCATGCGCGCAGGCGCTGCCGCAAGGGTCCGCGCATCGGGATGCTGTCAGGCATTCAGGGCGTGATCGGCGGCCGACGTCATACCGGCGCAGAGCGAGGCAAGCGCGAAGGTCGCCGCATCCTCGCCCACGAGGAAGCGCACCGCCGCGCCATCGCGGCCGACGCGGACGACCCGCGCGCGAATCGCCCCAGCAAGCGGATGGGAGAGTACGACCGGCTCATCGATTTGGAGCGCGTGATCGGTTTCGATGAAGGCGCCGGCTGCTGAGACATCGCGAAGCGCGGCGCTGACGTCCACGCCCGCGGCGTGGAGCGTGCAGAATCTGCCGCTGCGGATCGCAGCGTGCCGTCGTGGGAATTCGCTGATGTTGTTGCCGATCATTCGCCGTCTGTCCCGCACCAAAGCAACTCTCGGGACATACGCGTCCCGCGGGTATCCAGAGCTAGCGCAAAGCCGTCGATGAAAGGTTAATTGGTGTGGACCGCGAAGCACGGCCTGCCGCTGTCGCGCAGGCGCTGGCAAATGGCGTTGGCATCGCCGGCGTTCGCGAAGCGGCCAGCCTGCAGGCGGACCATGTTGCCGCTCGGCGCGTAAGCCGGTTCAAGGCCTGATACGATCGCCGGATATTCGCGGCGCAGCGCAGTCCACGCCTCGCGGGCACGGGCTTCCTGGGAGAACGCGCCGAGCTGGATGCGCCATTCGCCGCCTGCGGGGTTTGCGGCCGCTGGAGCGGCGGCACGGGGCGCTGGGATTTCAGTGTTGGCGACAATCGTGCGGCCGGGTGCGGCGGCAGGGCGGGGGCTTATCACCGCGGGCGTCTGCGCGGGCTTTTGCGTTGCTGCCGGCGTCTTCTCTGCTGCGATGGTGTTGGCGAGCTTGCGCGGGGCAGGCGCGGGCACGGGCTTGCCGCTTGATGCAAGCTTGTCACCCGTCGTCATCGCCTCGACCATCTCGCTGCCGGCTGCCCGGTCGGCAGGCGACAGGCTTGCCGTCATGGTGGCAAGTGCGCGCCCGGCTTGCGGGAGGCCCGCGTTGTTCGCCTGTGTCATGTAAGCATAGGCGAGCGGCCAGTTCTTCGGCAGTGTGTCGCCGTTGAAATGGAGTACGCCGAGCATGTATTGCGCGCGGGCATCACGCTTCGCCGCCGCCTTCTGCCAGAGTTCCGCCGCCTGCGCCTTCTCGCCGCGCTGGGCGAGCAGGATGCCAAGATTGGACTGGGCGGGCGCGTGGCCCTTGTCGGCGGCGCGGCGATAGAAGTCTTCCGCTTTCGCCTTGTCGAGCGGAACGCCGCGGCCGAGCTTATAGGCCTGCCCCATGTTGAAGAGCGCGTCGGGGTCGCCTTTGGCGGCGAACGGCATCCATTCGGTGACCGCGCCCTTGTAGTCGCTTGCCTGCCATTTGACGACGCCTTCCTTGACGCCGCCAAGTGCCGGAACCGAAACGAAAAGGGCAAGAAACGCAGTCGCGGTGATGAGGCCGTGTCGCATGGTGGCGTTCTCTAGAGCAGTCTTTCCGGCAAGGGAATCCCCGACAGCGGTTACGATGCCGTATGCGGAAACTCCCCGCCGCATTTTTCGCACGCAATCATCGGAGAGTTTTCAAGAAATAACCCCAAGGCTTTACCGAAAATTAGCTTTGTGCGTGCGATCCATGCCCCTGCAATTCGCAGAGTCTATGGGGAAAAGCCAATGCGCGTTCTCGCGTTAGCTTCACAAAAGGGCGGTTCGGGCAAGACCACGCTCAGCGGCCATCTCGCTGTTCAGGCGCAGAGGGCCGGCGCGGGGCCCGTCGTTCTCATCGATATCGATCCCCAGGGCTCGCTTGCCGACTGGTGGAACGAGCGTGAGGCCGAAATGCCCGCATTCGCGCAGACGACCGTCGCGCGTCTCGTCACCGATCTTGAAATGCTGCGGCAGAAGGGCTTCAAGCTCGCCGTGATCGATACGCCGCCGGCGATCACCGTCGCCATCCAGAGCGTACTTTCGGTCGCTGAACTCGTCGTCATCCCGACCCGCCCAAGCCCGCACGACCTGCGCGCCGCAGGTGCCACGGTGGAGCTGTGCGAGCGTGCCGGCAAGCCGCTGATCTTCGTCGTGAACGCGGCGACGCCGCGCGCCAAGATCACCTACGAGGCCGCCGTCGCGCTTTCGCAGCACGGCACGGTCGCGCCGGTGACACTGCATCATCGCACCGATTTCGCGGCATCGATGATCGACGGCCGCACGGTCATGGAAATCGAGCCTGACGGCAAGTCCGCGCAGGAAATCGAAGAGCTGTGGACGTACATCGCGGACCGCCTTGAGAAGAATTTCCGCCGGACGGTGTTCAACGCACCGGGCCAGCACGTGCCGACTCCTGCCGCGCGGGCCGCCGGCGGGTTCGGTCGGAAAGCTGCAAGCTAACAATAAGATGCAAGGGGCCGTTCCGGGGAAAGGTAAGTTATGAACGAGGCCAACTATGCTTCTTTGACCGCCGGTCTACTCGCGCGGAAAGGACAAGCGCGTCCGGCGATGCGTCCGCAAGGCTACGGCTTTGCGTCTGACGACGATCTCGGTTGGAACGACATGGGCGGCACCGACATGCTGACCGCCGAACAGCGCGCCGCGCTGATGCCGGCACAGCCGATGCATTTCCAGCCGCGTCCGGCGGCGGATTTCGATCCGTCCGTGCCGTCTCCGGTTGCCGCGCAGCAGCAGGCGATCGCGGACGAGTTCGCAGCCGCAGCGGCTGCGATTGTTGCCGCGCCGGAACCGGAAATGACTGAGCTTCCCGAGGTTCCCGTGTCTGCGCCGATCGCAGCGCCGATCCCGACAATCAACGTGGCGCCCGCGCAGCCCGTGCATCGCCCGCGGGCGATCGCAGGCTCCAAGGCGAAGGCCGCGTTCACGCTGCGCCTCGATCCGGAGCGCCACATGAAGCTGCGCCTCGCGTGCGTCTATGCGCACCAGTCCGCGCAGCAGCTCGTGACCGCGGCGCTCGACGAATATCTGTCCACGCATTTTCCGGACGCGTTGAAAGACGTGAGGAAGACCGCCGCCAACTAGGCGCGAACGACGGGGTGAAGGGGCCAAGACCATGCAGACTCAGCGCAATACGGTGCTCAAGCTGGCCGCGAGCGCATTCACGCTCGGGGTCTCTCTGACGGCGTGCCAATCCTCGAACAGCCCGGTGGCGCACGTGAATACGGCGATCGGCTCCGTCGATGCGCCGCAGCCTTCGGTCGTCCTCATCAAGCAGGCGGAAGCCGCGCGGCTGGCCGGTAATCCCGTCGCTGCGATCAGCTTCGCCGAGCTTGCCGTTACGGCCGATCCGCAGAACGCCGACGCGCGCTTCACGCTTGCCAAGGCCTACACGGCGGCCGGTCGCTACCAGTCGGCTGCGGAAGCCTATGGCGACCTTTCGGCGATGAACCCTGCGGACGCGAACGTCCGCTTCCGTGCTGCGCTTTCGTCGCTTGCGGCGGGCAACCGCTACACGGCGCTGTCGTCGCTCGATGCGCTTGCCGCCGAGCCTTCACTTGCCGCCGACGTTGGCCTCGCACTCGCGCTTTCGGGTGAGACGCGCAAGGCGATCAGCCTGCTCGAAACGTCCGTTCGCGCGGGCAATTCGACCCCGCGCCTTCGCCAGAATCTCGCGCTTGCACAGGCTCTTGCCGGTGAATGGGCTGCGGCGCGCACGACCGCCTCGATGGACCTCGCCCCCGATGCGGTCGATGCCCGCGTTGCGGAATGGGCTGCAATTGCTTCCAACACCGACAGCTCGTGGCGCACAGCCTCCGTGCTTGGCGTGGAGATGGCCGCGAATGACGCTGGCCGCCCGGTGGCGCTCGCCTGGGCGCAGCCGCGGGCGGACGTCGTGGTGGCGGCCGTTGAAGCCCCTGTCGTGGAAAGCGCGCCGGAGCCTGTGGCTGTTGCCGTTGTCGCTGAACCCGCGGCGGTCATTGCTGAGGCCGCGCCGATCGTTCGTGCCGAGCCTGTCGCCATTGCGCGGGCCGAGGTGCCGGTCGCGGCCGAGCCTGCGCAGCCGATCGTGAAGATCCGGGCGGTGCAGCCCGGGTTTGAGGCGCCGAAGCCTGTTTCCGCCGTGAAGCGGGAGATTCGTGCGCTGCAGAAGCCGACGCATGGCGCCTGGGTCGTCCAGCTCGGTTCCTATGCGAAGCCCGAGTTTCTGAACGCGGGCTGGAAGACACTGATCCGCAAGAACAGCGCGCTTGGCGAATTCGAGCCGATCCGGAGCCAGATCGCGGTGAAGGGCGCCACATATCACCGTCTCGCTATCGGCTCGTTCGCGAACGTCAACGAAGCGGTCGACCTCTGCCGCGACCTCAAGGCCGGGGGCTATAGCTGCTTCGTCCGCAAGGGTGCGGGCGCGCCGGAAGCCACCTCTTCCAAGAAGGCCTGATCAGCCGGCGAAAGCGATTTCGCCGCCTTTCACGGTCCATTTGACGCGACCCTGAACGGGAAGCCCGTCGAACGGTGTATTGTCTCCTGCCGAGACGAACTTCGACGCCGCGATGCGCCACGGCGCGCCGGGATCGAACAGCACGATGTCGGCCGGCGCCCCTTCACCGAGATTTCCGCCCGGAACCCCGAAGATCGCCGCCGGTGTCGCGCTCATCATCGCGATGAGGCGTGAGAGGGGAACGCCCGCGTTTTCGCCCGCCGAAATCGCCAGCGCGAGCAGCGTCTCCGCGCCCGACATGCCGGGCGTCGCGTGTGCGAACGGCAGTCGCTTCTCGTCCTGCCCGCGCGGATCGTGCGCCGAGGTGAGGCAATCGATCGTGCCGTCCGCAAGACCGCCAAGCAGCGCGCGGCGATCATCCTCGCTTCGAAGCGGCGGGGAGAGGCGCGTGAAGGTGCGGTAGCCGGTGACGGCCTCGTCGTTCAGCAGCAGATAGGCTGGTGCCGTGCCGCAGGTGATGCGTGCGCCGCGCGACCGTGCGGCGCGGATCACATCCAGCCCCTCAGCTGTCGTCACCTGATGGATGTGAAGCCGCGCGCCCGCTGCTTCGGCGAGGCGCACGTCGCGTGCGATGGCGACGGCTTCGGCGATGGCGGGGGCTGAGGCGAGGCCCAGCCGTGTCGCGGTTTCGCCCGTGGTCGCTTCTGCGCCTTCGGTGAGCGCGGCGTCTTCGGCATGGACGACGGTGACGAGATCGAACGCGGCCGCATATTGCAGCAGCCGGTACATGACTGCTGCGGAGGCGATCTGACGGCGTCCGGTTGCGATGGCGACGGCGCCTGCCGCCTTCATCAGCGCGACTTCGGCAAGCTCGGTGCCCGCGAGACCGCGCGTGGCGGCGGCGAGCGGATGCACCCACACGTGCGGCTTGCCGATGCGCTGGGCGCGTTCGGCAAGCGCGGGGTCGTCGATCACCGGCGACTGATCAGGCATCAACAGCGTGCGCGTGATGCCGCCCGCAAGGAACGCGGCCGGTTCCGATTTGAACACGCCCGCGTCGACAAGGCCCGGCGCGGCGACGAGACCCCCAGCGTCGATCCGCAGCGCATCGGATGGAATCTCGGGCCTGCCGATGGCGGCAATCGTGCGGTCGGCGATGAGGATGTCCGCCGTGGTATCGATCCCGCGCGCGGGATCGATGATGCGCGCGTCTGTGATGGCGAGCGGCTTCATACCCGTGCCTCCCAATCAGCCACGCCGCGCCGGGCGCGGGTCAGCACGTCGAGGCAGGCCATGCGGACGGCGACGCCCATCTCGACCTGCTCGGTGATCGCGGAGCGCGCGATGTCGTCCGCGACCTGCGATTCGATCTCGACGCCGCGGTTCATCGGGCCGGGGTGCATGACGAGTACGTTGTCGCCCGCGGTCGCGAGGCGCTTCGCGGTGAGGCCGTAGAAATGGAAATACTCGCGTTCGGAGGGGAGATAGGCCCCCGCCATGCGCTCGCGCTGCAGGCGGAGCATCATGATGACGTCTGCGCCTTCGAGGCCCGCGTCCATATCGGTGAAGGCAGTGACGCCGAAACGCTCGATCCCGGCGGGCATCAGCGTGGGCGGCGCGACCGCGCGCACCTCGGCGCCGAGCGCAGCGAGAAGGTGGAAGTTCGAGCGTGCGACGCGGCTGTGCAGGATATCGCCGCAGATCGCGACCTTGAGGCCTTCGATGCGGCCCTTGCGGCGGCGGATGGTGAGCGCGTCGAGCAGCGCCTGTGTCGGGTGCTCGTGGCGGCCGTCGCCCGCGTTGAGCACGGGGCAATCGACCTTGGAGGCGATGAGCGCGACCGCGCCCGAGGCATCGTGACGGATGACGATCACGTCGGGGTGCATGGCGTTCAGCGTCAGCGCCGTGTCGAGCAGCGTTTCGCCCTTCTTCATCGAAGAGGACTGGACGGACATGTTGACGACGTCCGCGCCGAGGCGCTTGCCCGCGATCTCGAACGACAGCAGCGTGCGTGTCGAGTTTTCGAAGAAGGCGTTGATCTGGGTGAGGCTCGCCAGCCGTTCGTCGCGCTTGTGCGCGCTGCGGCTGAGTTCGACCCAGTGTTCGGCCTCGCTCAAAAGGAAGCCGATTTCCCAAGGCTTCAGGCCTTCGATTCCAAGCAGATGTGCGTGCGGGAAGGGATGCACGCCCGGCGGCACGGCCGGTAGCGGAGCGGGTTCTGGTGTCGATGTCATTAAAGCCGAGCCTTTAGACGCACGCGCCCGGACGGGCAAGGGGCGAAACGGGAGAGGAGGGCGCAAGGCACCGGCGGGGGAACGGGAAGGCCGTAAGAGGCGCTGCCCAAACCCGCCCTCGAAAAATCAATAACTTGCCGAGCAAAGTGGAGGAAGTGGAGGCCAATGCGCGGATTTCGCGTTTGCGCGCGGCGGTGATTGACGAGAGGGGTGGTGGCGCGGGCGGGCATCGCAGTCTGCTACATCATCCGGTGTGCTGTAGGACAGGCGTTTCATACGGCAAACCTGCAGGCTTGACGGGCGGACACGCGCCGGGCACGCCCATGCAAAAGCCGGGGGAGCGTCAATGAAGCACGAAGAAACTGCCGATCTGCCGTATCTGAAGAAGGTTGTCGGGGCTTCGATGGCCGGAACGGTCGTCGAATGGTACGAATTCTTCCTCTACGGCACCGTCGCGACGCTGGTGTTCGGCAAGCTGTTCTTCCCCGACACGGGCAACGAACTCGACGGCATCATCGCGGCGTTCGCGACCTATGCGGTGGGTTTCATCGCGCGGCCGCTCGGCGGCATCATCTTCGGGCATTTCGGCGACAAGGTCGGCCGCAAGTCGCTGCTGCAGTTCAGCCTGATCCTGATCGGTCTTTCCACCTTCCTGATGGGCTGCCTGCCTTCGTTCCACCAGATCGGCTACTGGGCGCCGCTGCTGCTGGTGACGCTGCGCTTCATCCAGGGGTTCGCGCTCGGCGGCGAATGGGGCGGTGCGGTGCTGCTCGTGACCGAGCATTGCCCGAACCGCAGCCGCGGCTTCTGGGGCAGCTTTCCGCACGCGGCGGTGCCGCTCGGCAACCTTGCCGCGACGGTGGTGCTGCTCGTGCTCTCGGCGACGCTTTCCGAGGAGGCGTTCCTGTCGTGGGGGTGGCGCGTCGGTTTCTGGCTTTCGGTCGTGATCGTCGGGATCGGCTATTACATCCGCACGCAGGTGTCTGACTCGCCGATCTTCAAGGCCGCGAAGGCCGAAATGGAGGAAAAGGCGCACGCCGCCGGCAACGGCCTCACCGAAGTCTTCCGGCTCTATCCGCGCCGCGTGTTCACGGCGATGGGCCTGCGCTTTGCGGAGAACATCCTCTACTACATGGTGGTGACGTTCTCGATCACGTACCTGTCGCACCGGGGCGTCGACACTACGCGCATCCTGACTTTGCTGTTTTTCGCGCACATCATTCACGCATTCATCATCCCCGCCGTCGGGCACGCCACCGACCGGTTCGGACGGCGGCCGCTCTATATCGCGGGCGCTCTGCTGACGATGGTATGGCCGTTCGCGGCGTTTCCGATGCTGGATACGGGGGCGACGGGGATCGTGCTCGCGGCGATCATCACGGGCATGATGGTCCATTCGCTGATGTACGCGGCGCAGCCCGCGATCATGACCGAGATGTTCCCCACGCGGATGCGCTATTCGGGCGTCTCGCTCGGCTATCAGCTGACGGCGATCATCGCGGGCTCGTGGGCGCCGCTGATCGGTACGGCGCTGCTGCGCGAGTATGAAACGTGGTGGCCGATCGCGGTGTACATCATGTTCGCCGGGGCGGTGAGCCTGGTCGCGGCGCTCGTGATGCGCGAGACGAAGGGCGTTTCGCTTGTGGCGATTGACCGCGAGGATGCGGCGCGAAACTAAGCGGTCAGCGCCAGCGCATCGATGGCGGCTTGCAGGATATGCGCGGCGGCGAGGGCGTCGACGCGTTCGGCGCGCTTCGCGCGGCTCATGTCCGCGGCGATCATCTCGCGGGTGACCGCGACGGTGGAGAGGCGCTCGTCCCAAAGGAGGGCCGGGAGGGCGAATTCCGTTTCCAGCGCGCGCGCGAAGGCGCGGGTGGCCTGCGCGCGCGGGCCGTCCGTGCCGTCCATGTTCACCGGATAGCCGAGCACGATGCCGGCGAGCGCGCGGCCGCCCGCGAGGCGGCGAAGCTCGGCGAAATCCTGTGCCTGCTTGCGGCGGATGATGGTTTCCGCCGCGGTCGCGAAGCGCCATTCGGCATCACAGAAGGCGACGCCGATGGTCTTTGTGCCGAGATCGAGCCCGGCAAGAACACCGCCCGATGGCAACTCTGCCGCGAAATCCGCCGCCGAACGTGTGCTCACTTCGTCCGCCGGGATGCCGCGGCGCGGGCCGTGAGTGCGGCCTGCGTGCGACGCTCGGCATCTGTGCGCAGGTTCGCCCAGAACAGCGGGTAATCATAAACATGGTAGTTGTTGCCGGGCAGCACATAAGAGCGCAGCGCCTCCGGCGGTTTCTCGCCGATGCTGAGATAGCCTTTTTCCATGCACTTCGCGCCGACGATTCCGGGTTCGAGACGGGCATCGGAATAGGTCTCGTCGAACGGGATCAAAGTGCCGAGGTTGCGCGCCGCGCCGTAGGGGTCGGCCTCTGCCTCCGCCTCCGCCGTGGGCGCGGCTTCGGCGCTCGCATCGGCAGCTTCGCCGTCCGCCGGCGTTTCGGCTTCGGCGGTTTCGGGCGGTGCCTCCGCTGCGGGATCCACGCCTTCGAGCGGCGCGGCAGGCCCGGCCAGCGGATCGATGCAGAGCAGGTGTGTGTCCTTGCGCGGCGCTCCGGTGAGACCTGTCGTCGTATAAAACGGATCGAAGATCGATTCCGGTTGCGCCGGCTCCGCATAGCTCTGGTAGGCGATGATGCAGCGCGTCTCTTCGGGTGTTTCGCAGGGCTTGAGGCCGAGCGCGGGAAGGTCCGCCTCGATCGAGATCGGCCAGCCGATCAGATAGGCCGCGACGATCCGGTCCACCACGGGCGTGCCCGCGATCTTCTGCGCGAGCAGCGAGACGAGATGCAGCGATCCCTGGCTGTGCCCGGCGAGGATGATCTTCTGGTCCGCGGGGATTTCGCGCAGGAACAGCTCGAACGCCTTTTCGATATCGCTGTAGGCGACCGCAAAGGCCTTCGCCGAATCCGGCTCCCCAAGCGACAGGAAGGCGCCGAACGTAGCTTGCCGGTATTTCGGCGCCCAGATCTCGCCGATGCCGTTGAACACGCTCGCCTGGCTCTTCAGGAAAATGGTCTGCCGGAAGCGAGGATCGCCGGTGAGCGCGATGGGCGCGTTCCAGCGGTCGCCGCGCAGGTAGGTGGTCGGATGCACGTAGAACACCGCGACGGCGGGTTTCGGCGCCGGGCTGTAGCCTTCGGGTGTCCAGCGCACCACGTCGGCCGGGAGGCCGGGGCGGGCGAGCCATGCGTCCGCGCGATCATAGAATGTGGGCGGCGGCTTCGGGCTCTCCGCGAAGCTGACATCCGGCACGAACGCCGCGCGCATCAGGTAGGGCGCGAACAGCTGGTACGCGAACGCACCCACGATCGCGAGGACGATGAGAGCGGCGATGATGGCGAGAAACCGACGTGCGGCCAAGTTGCTGGACTCCTTTGCCCCGGCGCTTAGCATGGTCGCCATGCGACGAGAATACAGGGGTTAACACCATGCGTATCACACAGGTTCCCTTTGCCATCTGCATCACCCTGCCGCTTGCGGCCTGCGCGGCGGGAAGCGCTGCGCCCGCGCTTCACGACCTCGTGATTCGAGGCGGTACGATCTACGACGGCTCGGGCGGCGCGGCCGCGGTGGGCGATGTTGCCATCGACGGCGACAAGGTGGTTTCCGTGGGCCCCGCCGCGCGCGGGCGGACCGAGATCGACGCCACCGGCCTCGCCGTGGCGCCGGGGTTCATCAACACGCACAGCTGGGCGACCGAATCGCTGATCGTCGACGGGCGCGGGCTTGGCGACCTCAAGCAGGGCGTGACGCTGGAGGTGATGGGCGAGGGCTGGACCATGGGGCCGCTCAATGAAAAAATGAAGCAGCTCCAGGCGGCCCGCCTGGGCGACGTGAAATACGACATCACGTGGACGAGCCTTGGCGAATATCTGGCGGGGCTCGAGAAGAGTGGCATCTCGCCCAACGTGGCGAGCTTCGTCGGCGCGTCCACCGTGCGTATCCATGAACTCGGCGAGGACGATGTCGACCCGACGCCCGAGCAGTTGAAGCGGATGCAGGCGCTGGTGCGCTCCGCGATGAACGAAGGCGCGCTCGGCGTCGGCTCCGCGCTGATCTACGCGCCGGGGTCGTTCGCGGAAACCGCAGAGCTGGTAGCGCTGATGCAGGCCGCTGGGCCTTGCGGCGGGCGCTACATCAGCCACATGCGCTCGGAGGGGGACAGTATCCTGCAGGCGGTGGACGAGTTGATCGACATTGCGCGCCAATCGAAGGCGCCCGCGATCATCTATCACCTGAAACAGGCGGGGAAGGACAACTGGGATACGCTGGACCCGGTGATCGCCAAGGTGGAGGCCGCGCAGAAGGAAGGCCTCGACATCACCGCCACCATGTACACTTACCCCGCGGGCGCCACCGGCCTCGACGCGGCGATGCCGCTCTGGGTGCAGGCGGGCGGCGAGGAGGCATGGATCCAGCGGCTGAAAGACCCCGCGATCCGCGCGAAGGTCGCCGCCGAGATGAAGGCCCCCGGCAAGGGCTGGGAAAACCTCTATTATCAGGCGGGAACACCCGACGGGCTCCTCCTCCTCGGCTTCAAAAGCGAGAAGCTGAAGCCGCTGACCGGCAAGACGCTCGGCGAAGTCGCGCGCGAGCGTGGCAAGAGCCCGGAAGAAACCGCGATGGACCTCGTGGTGGAGGACGGCAGCCGCGTGGGCACCGCCTATTTCCTGATGAGCGAGGCGAACGTCGCCAAGCAGACGACGCTGCCGTGGATGAGCTACGGCTCCGACGCGGATGCGCCCGCGACCGAGGGCGTGTTCCTGAAATCGAGCACGCACCCGCGCGCCTACGGCAACATCCCGCGCCTGCTCGGCAAGTATGTACGCGACGAGAAGACGATCAGCCTCTCGCAGGCGGTGCGCCAGCTCACGTCGTTCTCGGCGCAGCAACTCGGCATCGAGGGCCGTGGCCGCCTCGCGCCGGGCTACTACGCCGACGTCGTGGTGTTCGACCCCGCGACGATCGCCGACAAGGCGACTTTCGACAAGCCGCACCAGTATTCGGTGGGCGTGCGCGACGTGTTCGTGAACGGCCAGCAGGTGCTGAAAAACGGCGAGCCCACCGCGGCGCGCCCGGGCCGCTTCGTGAAGGGGCCGGGCGCGGGGAAATGTCCGGCGTAGAAGCAACGTAAACGGGGGGAGCCATGATCAATTTGAAGGACGGGCTGCGGCGTCATCTGACGCTGGCAGCCTACGGCGCTTTGTGTGGCTTGATCTTCTGGTTGCTTGTTCGTGATGGTGAAGCGGTCGGAGATGCGCAGACAGCGGCCGCAACCGCTGTAGCCATTGCCGGGGTGATACTGGCCTTCACGCTTTCCGGCGTGCGACCCCGGTGGTCAGCCCTATTCGCTGTTATGTGCGGCACCATCGCTGGGGGCGTCGTCTGGTGGAATCTCCGCGCAGGGCCACAGGCCGACAGCAGCGCGTATGGTACAGGGTTCGTCTGGCAATATCTTTGCCTGTTCGCTGCGCTCGCCATTGCATTGCCGGCTTACCAAACGGTGCGTGACGAAGACCGCCGCAGGTTGCCTTACGAGACGCTACATCAGCACAGCTGGGGCAACATCGTGATCGCCATGGGTGCTGGCGGGTTTGTTCTGGCAGTGTCTCTGCTGTTCGCCCTTTGGGCTAGCCTGTTCAATCTGATCGGTGTGAAAATCTTCGGCGAACTCTTCGCGAAGCCTGTATTTTCTGCCGTTATTGGAGGGGCGACCGTATCGCTCGGCATTTCTCTGGCTCGCGAATGGTCTGCGGTCATGAATGCCATGCAGCGGGCGTTGGTGAGCGTGCTTTCGGTGCTGACGCCGTTCCTTGCGTTCGTGCTGCTGCTGTTTCTCTGCTTCCTGCCTGTGACAGGTCTGTCGGCACTTTGGGACACGACACGCCATGCGACACCGTTAATGCTGGGGGCAGTGCTGTTCGCGCTGTTGCTGGCGAACGCTGTTGTTCGCGAGACGAATGGGCAGGCGCCTTCCTTCCGCATATTGCGGAGCGGTGCGGCGGCGCTGGGCTTCGTAATGCTCCCGCTTGCCGTGATCGCGACCGTTTCCACAGGCAGACGGATCGACGCCTATGGGCTGATGCCGGATCGCATATGGGCGATGATTTTCACGGGTTTTGCAATTGCCTACGGTCTTTGCTACCTTTGGCCGCTGATCCGCGGATTCAATGGTTGGGCGGATGCCGTACGAACCGCAAACGTGCGCCTCGGCCTTGCGCTCGGCGCGGTTTTCCTTCTGCTTGCGACGCCCGTTATCGATTTCCGTGAGATTTCCGCAAGGAACCAGACAGCACGCTTGATGAGCGGCAAAGCGCCCGTTGAGACTTTCGACTTTGCAGCTTTGAAGTTCGATCTGGGCGCGCCGGGACGCGATGCGCTGAGCGACTTGAGGGGGATAGGCGATCATCCGCAAGCGAAACGTATCCGGCAGGAGGTGGCCAGAATCGACAAAACGCCATCCCCCTGGGAAGCGCACGCCAGCCGCGAGGCGGCCGATGCCGCCACTCAAACGCGCGCAGCCTTGAAACGAATGTCCGTATACGGCGGAAAGCGGGCAATTCCGACAACGCTGATAGATTATCTGAGCAATCCCGGCATCGATTTTGATCATCAGTTGAAGGCCTGCGGCGGCACAAGAAGTCGCTGCATGGCCGTGATTGCAGATCTCAACGAAGATGGTCGAGAGGATGCCGTTTTCTTTCGCGAAAGGTGCACGCAGGCCGAGGAAAAACCGACGTGCTGGAGTACGACTTATGCCTACAGCCAGACCGCAGACGGTTGGCGTGAAGGACTTGGCCGGGAAGGTACATATTTTTCGGACAGCGACGGCTCGATCATCAAGGCGCTGGAGGCCGGCAAGCTGGATATCGTGCCGCGCGACGGGGTCGAGCTTCGGGTGAATGGAAAACGGGTTGCGGGCATCGATTGATGCCTGCGAGCAGGCACAGACGCTTGCCCGCCAACGAAGCCGCGTGCTAACGGCTCGGGCTCAATCAATCCGGGGTTTTTGCATGTCCGTTGACGCTGCAACCGTCAAACGCGTCGCGCATCTTGCGCGTATCAAGATCGATGACGACAGGTCCGCCGTGATGGCCGAGGAACTTTCCAAGATCCTCGGCTGGGTGGAGATGCTGGGCGAGGTGAATACGGACGGCGTGGAGCCGCTCGCGGCCGTGATTCCGAACACGCTGCGCTGGCGCGAGGATGTCGTCACCGACGGCGGGATTCAGGACAAGGTGCTGCAGAACGCGCCGAAGGCCGAATACGGCTTCTTCGCCGTGCCGAAGGTGATCGAATAATGGCGGCGCTCACCGACCTGACGCTTGGCCAGATGCGCGACGGGCTGCGCGCCAAGGACTTCTCCGCGAAGAATCTCGCCGAGGCGCATGTGAAGGCGGTGGAAGCCGCGCGCGTGCTGAATGCCTTCACCGTGGAGACGCCGGAGCTTGCGCTGAAGGCCGCCGAGGCGGCCGACGCGGCGCTGGCGAAGGGCGAGGCGAAGCCGCTGTCGGGCATTCCGCTCGGCATCAAGGATTTGTTCGCGACCGAGGGCGTGCAGAGCGCGGCGGCTTCGAACATCCTGAAAGGTTTCAAGCCGGCCTATGAATCGACGGTGAGCGGCAAGCTCTTCGCAGACGGCGCGGGGATGCTGGGCAAGCTCAACATGGACGAGTTCGCCATGGGCTCGTCGAACGAGACGAGCGCGTTCGGCACGGTCATCAACCCGTGGCGCGGCAAGGGCAACGAAAGCCTCGTGCCGGGCGGCAGCTCAGGCGGGTCCTCGGCGGCGGTCGCGGCGCGGCTCGTCGCGGGCGCGACGGGCACGGACACTGGCGGCTCGATCCGCCAGCCGGCGGCGTTCACGGGCATTTCGGGGATCAAGCCGACCTACGGCCGCTGTTCGCGCTGGGGCATCGTGGCGTTCGCAAGTTCGCTCGATCAGGCGGGACCGATGGCGCGCGACGTGCGCGACTGCGCGATCCTTCTGAAATCCATGTGCGGGTTCGATCCCAAGGATTCGACCAGCCTCGACCTACCGGTGCCGGATTTCGAGGCGGCGCTGACCGGCGACCTCAAGGGCAAACGCGTCGGCATTCCGAAGGAATATACGGTCGAGGGCATACCGGCTGAGATCGATGCGCTTTGGAAGAAGGGCGCGGACATGCTGCGCGATGCGGGCGCGGAGATCGTCGATATCTCGCTGCCGCACACCAAGTATGCGCTGCCGACCTACTACATCATCGCGCCTGCGGAGGCTTCGTCCAACCTCGCGCGCTATGACGGCGTGCGGTACGGGCTGCGCGAGGCGCCGGAGAACGGCAGCCTGATCGATATGTACGAGGCGACGCGCTCGGCGGGCTTCGGTTCGGAGGTGCAGCGGCGCATCCTGATCGGCACGTACGTGCTCTCGGCGGGCTATTACGACGCCTATTATCTGAAGGCGCAGAAGGTCCGGGCGCTGATCCAGCGCGACTTCATGCAGGCGTTCGAAACGTGCGATGTGATTCTCGCGCCGACCGCGCCGAGCGCGGCGTTCGGCATCGGCGCGAACGTTGACGACCCGATCGCGATGTACCTCAACGACGTGTTCTGCGTGCCCGCGAGTCTCGCGGGGCTTCCGGCGATGTCTGTGCCGGGCGGGCTTTCTGACGACGGCCTGCCGCTCGGGCTCCAGATCATCGGGCGTCCGCTCGACGAGGAAGGCGTGCTGAACGCGGGCTATGCGATCGAACAGGCGGCGGGCTTCACCGCGCGGCCGGAGGCGTGGTGGTAGGTGTCTCTTTCAGATTTCTTCGGTGAAGTCCTGGAGGTGTGCGTTCGGGACGGTCTCATCGAGGGAGCGAAACGGCTTTTCGGAAAGAAGGAGGGCCGTTCAAATCCGGAACGAGAAAAGATATTGGCGAGACGGCGACGTGATCGCCACAATCGGCGGAAGAACAAATGACTGATTACCGCATCAAAGGCGAAACCGGCGAATGGGAGGTCGTGATCGGCCTTGAGGTGCACGCGCAGGTCACGTCGAACGCAAAGCTGTTTTCGGGCGCCGCGACGGCGTTTGGGGCGGAGCCGAACACGCAGGTGAGCCTTGTCGATGCGGCGATGCCCGGGATGCTGCCGGTGATCAACGGCGAGTGCGTGAAGCAGGCGGTGCGTACGGGTCTTGCGCTCGGCGCCGTCATCAACCGCTGGTCGCGCTTCGACCGGAAGAATTATTTCTACGCCGATCTGCCGCAGGGTTACCAGATCAGCCAGTTCCAGCACCCGATCGTGGGCGAAGGCGAAATCCACATCGATCTCGGCGAGGGGCGCACCAAGACGGTGGGGCTGGAGCGCATCCATCTGGAGCAGGATGCGGGCAAGTCGATGCACGACCAGTCGCCGCGCTATTCCTATGTCGATCTCAACCGCTCCGGCGTCGCGCTGATGGAGATCGTCTCGCGGCCCGACATGCGCTCGCCGGAAGAGGCGGGGGCGTATGTGAAGAAGCTGCGCTCGATCCTTCGCTACGTGGGAAGCTGCGACGGCAACATGGAGGAAGGCTCCATGCGCGCCGACGTGAATGTCAGCGTGCGCAGGCCCGGCGATGATCTCGGCACGCGCTGCGAAGTGAAGAACGTGAACAGCGTTCGCTTCGTGCAGGCGGCGATCGAGTATGAAGCGCAGCGGCAGGTGGAGATCATCGAGGGCGGCGGCACGATCGTGCAGGAAACACGCCTGTTCGATCCCGGCCGCATGGAAACGCGCTCGCTGCGTTCCAAGGAAGACGCGCACGACTACCGCTATTTCCCGGACCCGGACCTGCTGCCGCTGGTGTTCGACGATGCTTTCGTCGAGGCGCTGCGCGCGGAACTGCCGGAACTTCCGGATGCGAAGCTCGCGCGCTATGTGCGCGACCTCGGCATCAGCGACTACAACGCAAGCGTGCTGACGGCCGAGAAGGAAGCCGCCGACTGGTTTGAGCGTATGCTGGCGCTGAGTGCAGCGAAGCAGGGCAAGCCGCTCACCGAGGTGGCGCGCGCGGCCTCCAACTGGGTGATCTCCGACCTGTTCGGTGCGCTGAACGCGCTCGGCAAGGATGTCGTCGACAGCCCGATCAGCCCCGAACACGCCGCGACGCTGCTCGCGCTGATCGGCGACGGCACGCTTTCGGGCCGGCTCGGCAAGGACGTGTTCCAGATCATGCTGGAAACCGGCGACGACCCCGAGAAGATCGTGGAAGAGCGGGGCCTGAAGCAGGTCTCCGACACCGGCGCGCTCGACGCGGCGATCGCCGACGTGCTTGCGAAGAACGCAGACAAGGTCGCCGAATACAAGGGCGGCAAGGAAGCGCTGTTCGGCTTCTTCGTCGGCCAGACGATGAAAGCGACCGGCGGCAAGGCGAACCCGAAGGTGGTGAACGAACTGCTGAAGGCGGCGCTGGCGGGGTAGCGCAGCGCCGCCTTCGCAGGGTCAGAGCGTTGGCGGTGTTGTTTCTGCCGCGGCCGGGGCGGCCTCGATCGGTGCTGCAGCCGGGCTGGGTTCGGCCGCTGTAGCCGCAGGTTCCGCGGTGGCAGGCGCAACGGCCGGCGCTGGAGCGGCAGCGATGAACTTGATGGCGGTGCCGGTTACGGCGGTGCTGCCCCAGCTCATCAGCGTGACGCGCGAATCGCCGTAGCTTGCCTTGATCACGGCATCGGCGCCGAGCTTTTCTCCGCGCTCCCAGAGCTCGCGGTAAATCTTTTCCTGGCTGGCTTCCTTGCTGAAGATCGTGGCCTTGCGAACCTCGGCCTTCACTTCGCCCAGCACTTCGTAAGGACGGTCGGTGATGTCGTGCGGGAATACCGGCACGCCGACAGCCTCGTTCACGATCACGTAATTCAGCTTCTTCGTGTCTTTCGCAAGACCAGGTGTTGCGCCTAGGACGGCGGCGAGTGCTGCAATTCCAACCACAGCGGTGCGAACCATGATGGCCCCCAAGATTTTCGACTCCGGAAGGGCACCATCGCCCTCCCGCTCGCGCTTCACCACGCCTTCGGGGCAATTGCAATCGTCACGCATACGGAACATGATCGGGCATGTGGAATCCTGTTGGGGGACGGGTGTGAACGGCTGGGGATTGATGGCGGCAGCGCTGGTGCTGCCTTCGGCGGCAATCGCGCAGGAACAGACTTCGCCCGTGACTGCCGAGGCCGTGCCGGCGGTCACGACCATGTCGGCTGGACGGCTGACGAAAGGCACCGTTCTCGAACTGATGGTGCTGAACGAAGTGTCGTCCCGCACCGCGCAACCTGGTATGCGCATCGTACTCAGGCTCAACAAGCCGCTGCTCATCGATGGAAAGCTCGTGCTTGCCGAGGGCACGCCGGTGTTCGGGGAGGTGCTGGACACCAAGATGAGCGGATCGGCAGGAAGCCGGGGGCAACTCTCCGCGCGGCTCACGCACATCCAGAACGGTACGCAGCGCATTCCAGTGACGGGCGACATGAGCGCTCTTGGAAAAGGCGGGAAATCGGATGATGCGCTGAAATGGGTTCTGGCGCCGATCTATGCGCCGTTCGCTCCGGGGAACAATGCGAAGCTGAAGGCAGGGCAGATTGTGAACGGTGTGATCGAGGCCGATCATGACGTGACATGGGATGCCGGAGGAAAAGCGCAGATCACGCCGACGACAGCGTCAGGCCCGGTTTCCTAAACCGTGATCGTTTCAGGCTTCAAGCCTCGCCCACCGTGTCGATGAGTGCGGCGTCCAAGGCTTCGCGCGGCGTTTTGCCGGCCCAGAGGATGAACTGGAAAACGGGGTAGTAGCGTTCGCACTCGTCGACGGCGGCTTCGACGAGTGTTTCGGCCTGTGCGAGCGAGAGGCCACTGTCTTCGTCCGGGCCGTCGAGCATCGAGGCGTGGCGGAAGAGGAGCGTGCCATCCGCCGACCACATCTCGAAGTGGCCGAGCCAGAGCTGTTCGTTGATGAGGCTCAGCGCCTCCCACACAGCGGCGCGGCGGTTTTCCGGCACGCGGATGTCGGGCATGGCGATGAACTGGAGGACGCGTTCCTCCTCGCGCCAGAGCGCGCGGAGCTGGTACGTTGTCCAGCTGCCCTCGACGCGGGCGATGAGTTCCTCGTCGCTGGCGCGCTCGAACGACCAGCCATGCGCGCCGAAATAATGCTCGAGCATATCGAGCGGCGCCGCCGTGGCCTGGGCCATTTCAAGTTCGAGTTCGGTCAATAGCTGGTCCGATAATGTTCAAGCCTGCACCATATATGGTGCGATGCCCACAGGCGACACGCAAGACGCTGCGCGCCGGCGGCCGCGAATTTGCTGTGGATATCAGGCCGCGGGCGCTGATTTGCCCGCCTTCTTCGCCGCTGGCTTACGCACCGGGGCGGCTTTCGCGGGTGTCGTTCCTGCCGCGGCTTCGAGCTTGGCGATTCGCGCCTTCAGCTCCTCGTTCTCAGCGCGGGCGTTCGCGGCCATCTGCTTCACGGCTTCGAATTCCTCGCGCTTCACGAGATCGAGCCCGCCGACGAATTCCTCCATGCGCGCGCGGAAGCCCGCTTCCATCTCGCGGCCCATGCCGGCGAGCGAGCCCATGGCGCCGGTCGCCATGCGCGAGAAATCGTCGAAGAAGCGGTTTTTGGACTGCATGGACGGGGCCTTCGCTGTGTTGTGGGCCTAATATGGCGGCGCGGCGCCCGGATTCAACTGCCAGATGCGGAAGGACAGCCCGGCGGCGAAGCAGAGCCATACGAGATAGGGGACGAGCAGCCATGCGGCGATGCGGTCCAGCCGGGCGAACGCGAATGTCGTGGCGAGCGCGGCGGCGAGGATGACGAGGATGAGCGCGAAGCTGGGACCGAGCAGGTGCAGCTTGAAGAACAGTGTCGACCACGCGAGGTTGAGCACGAGTTGGACGGCGAAGAGCAAGGCGGCGCGGCGCCTCTCCGGGCCTGCAGGCGCCGCGAGGATGCGGGCGATGGCGACGCCCATCAGCGCGTAGAGCAGCGTCCAGACGATGCCGAACACGAACCCGGGCGGATAGAGCGCGGGTTTCAGGAGCGTCGCGAACCACGGATTGCCCTCGCCCGACCCCGCGACGACGCCGGAGAACGAGCCGAGCAGCATCACGCCCGGAACGGTCAGGAAGGCGATGCGCAGCGACTTGGCGAGCGCCACGCGTTTATTCGGCAGGCGCGGGCGCTATGCCGCGCTCCTCGTCCAGCTTGCGCGAAACCGCGAGCGGTGAACCGGTGCCACGGGCGAGGCGCCGGTAGAAGACGGGGATAATGAACAATGTGAGCAGCGTCGCGAGGCTGACGCCCCAGACGACGACAGTGCCGATCGCCTGCCGCGAGGCTGCGCCCGCGCCCGACGCGAACATCAGCGGCACCGCGCCCGCGACCGTTGCGATCGAGGTCATGATGACGGGACGCAGGCGGCGCACGGCGGCACGGCGGATCGCGTCGTCGAACGCGACGCCCTGGTCGCGCAGCTGGTTCGCGAACTCGACGATGAGGATGCCGTTTTTCGCCGCGAGCCCGACGAGCATGACGATGCCGATCTGGCTGTAGAGATTGAGCGACTGACCCATCACGACGAGGCCGAGCAGCCCGCCGCCGACCGCGAGCGGCACGGTGAGCACGATGACGCCCGGGTGCACCCAGCTTTCGAACTGCGCGGCGAGCACGAGGAAGACGAGCAGGATGGTGACGCCGAGCACGCCCCAGATCGCGCCGCCGGTCTGTTTGAAGGCGCGGCTTTCGCCGTCGTAGCCGATGGCGGCAACTTCGGGCAGCGTCGAGGCTTCCGCCTCCAGCCAGTTGAGCGCCTCCCCGAGCGAATAGCCGGGGGCGACAGAGCCTTCGAGCGTGATGGCACGGAGCTTGTTGAAATGGCCGAGCTCGCCCGCATCCGCGAAGCTGCGCAGCGAGACGAGGTTCGACAGCGGAATGACGTCCCCCGTGCGCGAGCGGACATAGACGTTGGAGAGGTCTTGTGGCGTCAGCCGGTCCTTGGCTTCGGCCTGCACGATGACGCGGTATTCCTCGCCACGATCGATGTAGGTGGTGACGCGGCGCGAACCCATCATGGTTTCGAGCGTGCGGCCGATCTCGCTGACGGACACGCCGAGGTCGCCCGCGCGCGTCGTGTCGATGTCGACGAGAAGCTGCGGCTTCGTTTCCTTGTAGTCGGCTTCGAGGTTCTCGATGCCGGGATAGGACGCGGCGGCATCGATGATCGCATCGCGGGCGCGGGCGAGTTCCTCGAATGTCGCGCCGGCGATGACGAAGCGGATCGGCCGGCTGCCCCGGTTTGCGCCGAGCGTTTGCCCGCCCGATGCGAAGGTGCGGACGCCCGGATAGTCTTCCAGCGCCTTCTGGATCATCTGCCCGGCTTCCGCCGTCGTTTGATCGCGCTCCGACCAATCCTTCAGGAACACGGTGACGCGGCCGTTCGCGAAATCCTCGCTCGTGCCCCAGCTGCCGGGCGCACGCACGATCATACGCCGGATGGGGCCATCGTCGATCATCGGCAGCATACGGGCCTGGATGTCTTCCATGTAGCGGACCATCTGGTCGTAGCCCGTGCCTTCGGCGGCTGTCACGTTCACCTGCAGGTTGCCCGTGTCCTCAAGCGGCGCGAGCTCGGAGGGCAGCGTGGTCGCGAGTGCGATGCAACCCGCCACGATGCCGGCCGAGATGCTGCCGATCAGCAGCGGCCGATCCAGCAGACGGCCGAGCACGCGATCGTACGCAGACTGGAGGCGCTCGAAACGCTGATCGACCCAGCGCGTCATGCGGTTGCTGCCCGATTCGGCGGTGAGCATCTTCGAGCAGAGCATCGGTGTCAGCGTCAGCGCGATGAAGCCCGAGAAGGCGACAGCGCCGATCATCGCGGCGGCAAGCTCGCGGAACAGGAGGCCGGTGTTTCCGGCAAGGAACATGATCGGCACGAACACCGCGCAAACCACAGCGGTCGTCGCGATCACGGCGAAGGCGACCTGCCGCGCGCCTTCGTAGGCGGCGACGAGCGGCGTTTCGCCATGTTCGATGCGGTAGTAGATGTTTTCGAGCACCACGATCGCGTCGTCGACGACGAGGCCGATGGCGAGCACCAGCGCGAGCAGCGTGAGCAGGTTGATCGAGAGCCCAAGCGCCCAGAGCACGGCGAAGGTCGCGATAAGGCAGATCGGTACCGTGACGGCGGGAATGATCGTCGCACGCAGCGAACCGAGGAACAGGAAGATGACGAGAATGACGAGGACCGATGCCTCGGCAAGCGTCATCCAGACGTTCTTGATGGCTGCTGAAATGAACACTGAACTGTCGTTCGACACGTCGAGGCTGACCCCGGCGGGCAGCATCTTGCGGGTTTCTGCGAGTCGCGCCTTGACCTCATCGGCCACCGCAAGCGTGTTTGCGCCCGACTGGCGAACGATGCCGATGCCGACGCCCGATTTTCCGTTCGTGCGGAAGAAGTTGTAGGGGTTTTCCGGTCCCACCTCGACCCGCGCGACGTCGCCGAGGCGGACGAGATGCCCGTCCGCACCGCGCGAGATGACGAGTCCGCGGAAATCATCTACCTGACTGTAGGCGCGGGCGACGCGAACCGTGAGGTTCTGCGTTTCCGCCTCGACGCGGCCGGCGGGCAGCTCGACATTCTGCGCGCGCAAAACAGCCTCGATGTCGCCCGGCGTCAGGCGATAGGCGGCGAGCTTCTCGCGATCGAGCCAGATGCGCATCGCGGGTTTCGAAAGGCCGGCGATCTGCACGCGCGCGACACCGTCGATCGAGGAAAAGCGGTCGACGAGGATGCGGTCCGCATAGTCCGCGAGCCACAGCGGATCGCGTCCTTCGGCCGAGAGGTTCATCCAGAGGATCGGCATCGAATCGACGTCGACCTTGCGGATTTCAGGTGGGATCACCTCGTCCGGCAGATCGTCGGCAAGGCCGCTGACACGGTCGCGGATGTCGTTTGCGGCGTCGTCCACGTCGCGGGTCGCCGAGAACTCGATATTGATGTCGGCAACGCCGTCGCGCGAGCGCGAGCGGATCATTTCGATGCCCTCGACGCCGGCGATCCGGTCCTCGACGAGCTGCGTTATGCGCGATTCGACGACGCTGGCGGCCGCGCCGGGATACGCCACCTCGACCGAAACGATCGGCGGCTCGATGGCCGGATACTCGCGTACCGGCAGCGAGAAGAAGGCGATGGCGCCGGCCAGCACGATGATGAGGCTGACGACAGCCGCGAACACCGGGCGTTTGACAGAGACATCGGAGAGGATCACCGGGACTTCCCTGCGCCGGCTGCGGCGCCGGAGAGGGCTCCGGTCGTGGATTTTTCAGGCTCTCCGGGGAACACCGGCCGAACCTCCGCATCGTCGCGCACCTTCACGACGCCATCGGCGACGATGCGGTCGCCGCGATTGAGGCCGCCTGTGATTTCCACCATGCCGCCCGACCGCATCCCGACCTCGACCGGTATGCGGTTGGCGACGTTCTTCTCATCAAGCCGGAAGATGAACTGGCGGTCGCCCTGCGCAACCAATGCCAGTTCAGGGACGGCGAGCGCATCGCGCGGATTGGTGACGATGGAAACGGTGAGCAACATACCGGGGTGCAGGCGCCGCTCAGGGTTTGGGAGCAGCGCGCGGACGGCAACCGAACGGGTGATGGGATCGACCTGCGGCTCGACACCCTCCACGGTGCCGCGGAACACCTCGCCCGGCCAGGCCTGCGCACGCGCCTCGATATTCTGGCCGGCCTTGACCGCCGAGATGAAACGCTCGGGCACGGTGAAATCGAGCTTGATCGAGCTGATGTCGCTGATCGTCGCGATCTCGGTGCCCGCCGTGACGACACTGCCCGGCGAGAGGCGGCGCAGGCCGACGACGCCGGAGAAGGGCGCGCGGATGATGCGGTCGCCGATCTGTGCGCGGATGACACCTGCCTGCGCGCGTGCCTGATCGCGCGCGGCGGTCTGTGCATCGATGCTGGCATTGGTGGCGAAGCCGCGCTGCTGGAGTTCGCGCAGGCGGCCGAGCTGCTGCTGCGCTTCGCGCGAGCGGGCCTCCGCGCTGGCAAGGTCTGCATTCTGCTCGACGGTGCGCAGCACGGCGATCACGGTGCCGGCCTGCACATAGGCGCCATCGGCGAAGCGCAGCGATTCCACGCGTTCGGTGACGGTGGAGGTCAATGTGGTGGATTCGCGGGCAAAAGCGGTGCCGACGGCATCGATGCTGTCGACGAAGCGCGTAGGCTCGACAACGCCGCCGACCACGGTCGGGGCGCGGCCTTCACCGCCTCCCTTTTGTCCGCCGCAGGCGGCCAGCGAAACGGCGAGCGCGAACGCAACGTGCCTTGATATCGACAAATCCCACTCCGATCAGGCGTACGCCGCTACACACAACGGCTAAAAATCATCCACACAGGCTGCAAAGTCCAATGCTTTACGAAACAGCGTCGGCAAATCCCGCGCGGCGGACTCATCCGCTGCACGCCAATCCCCCGCCGGTTTCGTTATGCCCGACAGATCGCCCGAAAACACAGTCAGATGCAACTCGAAATGCGTGAAAACATGGGTCACACGCCCTTCGCCGCGTGACCAGCGCGTGAGGGCGGGGGCGCCGGGATGCGTGTTATCGGCCATCGGAGCGTCGGCGATCTCGCTCATCGGTAGCCCGAGCATCCCGCCGAGAAGGCCGCGCGGCGGGCGCCGCACCAGCAGGATCTCGCCGCGGTCGCGCAGCACATAGACGTTTGCGTAGCGCACCGGGCGCGGTGCTTTCTGCGCCTTTTTCGGGAGCAGATCGGCGATGCCGCGTCGCGCCGCGTCGCAGGAGTCAGCGATGGGGCAGACGAGACAATCGGGAGACCGGGGGCGGCAGACCGTGGCGCCGAGGTCCATCATCGCCTGCGCGAAATCGCCTGCGCGCGCGGTGGGCGTGATCGTATCCGTGAGCGTGCGAAGCGCGGGTTTGGCGCTGGGCAGGGGCTCTTCAACCGCGAACAGCCGCGCGACGACGCGCTCGACATTGCCGTCGACGACGACGGCGCGCTCGCCGAAGGCAATCGCCGTGATCGCCGCGGCTGTATAGGCGCCGATGCCGGGAAGGCCGAGCAGCGCCTCTTCGGTGGATGGGAAATGCCCGCCGTGGCCCTCTGCAACTGCGCGCGCGCAGGCGAGGAGGTTGCGCGCGCGGGCGTAGTAGCCGAGGCCTGCCCATGCCGCGAGCACGTCTCCGTCCTCGGCCGCGGCGAGTGCCTCCACCGTCGGCCAGCGCGTGGTGAAATGCTCGAAATAGGGGATGACGGCCGCCACGGTCGTCTGCTGGAGCATGATCTCCGAAAGCCAGACGCGATAGGGATCGGCCGCATTCGCGCCGGGCGGCGCGCGCCACGGCAGGCGGCGGTGCGACCGGTCGTACCAGGCGAGCAGCGGCGCCGCGATGTGCTTGGGGGCGATTTCCTTGGCGGGCATGGCGCGCCTATGGCATGGGTTTCTTCATGAGGAAACCGGGTGACAGAAGGGGCGGGAGCCGGTCGGTGGCCGAGCTTGTGCCGCTTGTCGGGCGCAAGGCGTTCCGTCGCTTCGGCTTCGTCGATAGTGCGGTCGTGGCGCGCTGGCCGGAAATCGTGGGGCCGGACTATGCGCGGCATTCGACGCCCGAATCGCTGAGCTTCCCGCACGGCAAGCGCAGCGGCGGCACGCTCAACCTCTCCGCCACCGGTTCGCACGCGCTGATGATCCAGCACGTCGCGCCGCAGATCATTGAGCGGGTGAACCGCTTTTTCGGCTATGATGCCGTCGCGCGCATCGCCATCCGGCAGGGGCTTGCCGTTGAGCGCGCGCCCGCGGGCGAGGCCGTGCAGACCCCCGGCGAGGTGCCCGAAGACGTGGCGGGCAGCCTGAAGGCGATCGCCGACGACGGGCTTCGGCAGAGCCTTGAAGACCTTGCACGGCAGATGAGCGGGACGAAGGGTCTGCCCGTCATTCGATAGCTGAAAATGCGCTGATCGGCTTTGACTTGGGGTGCGGGCCTCGCCATAGTGTCCCACCCGCATTTGTGGCAGGTATTGGGTTTCTTTGAGGGTGGACTACCAGATGTTGAGAAAAGCGCGCTTCAAGGCATTGTGTTTGTTCGGAGCCGTCGCAGTGCTTTCGGCCTGCGGACAGGAATCATCTGAAGCCGCCGGGAGCAAGGCCGGCACTGCGCCCAAGGCGGAAACGCCGGCGACACCGGCCGCACCGGCCGGGAAAGGCAAGTGGCTCGAAACCGTGAAGGCGACCCCCGAGGGCGGCTTCAGCATCGGCAACCCGAACGCTCCGGTGAAGCTCATCGAATTCGCGTCGCTCACCTGCCCGCACTGCCGCGATTTCCACGAAATGGCGATGCCGGCGATCAAGGGCCAGTACATCGCCACCGGCAAGGTGCTCTACGAGTTCCGCAACTTCGTGTTGAACCCGGCGGACTACGGCGCCACGATGCTCGCGCGCTGCCAGGGGCCGAGCGCATTCTTCGGGCTGGCCGACGCCTTCTTCAAGAACCAGCAGACATGGATCGAGCCGTTCACCAAGCTCACCGAGGCGCAGACCTCCCAGCTGCAATCATTGTCGCCGGACGAACAGGTCGTCACCTACGCGAAGCTCGGCGGGCTCGACACGTTCGTGCGCGCGCGCGGGATTCCGGAAGCGAAGTTCAAGGCCTGCCTCACGGATGCGAACCAGCGCAGCCAGCTTGAGACGATCCGCAAGACGGCGGTCGAGCAGTACAAGGTGACGGGCACGCCCGCGTTCGTGCTGAACGACAAGTCACTCGAAGGCGTGCACAGCTGGGCGGACCTCGAGCCGCTGCTCAAGGATGCCGCGAAGTAGCGTGAAGCGTGTGGGCGTGAGAGAGCGGGGGGCGCGTGCATTTCAGGCGGATTAGACTCGCCGGGTTCAAATCCTTCGTCGATCCTGTGGAACTCAGGATCGATGACGGGCTGACGGGCGTCGTCGGTCCGAACGGCTGCGGCAAGTCAAACCTCCTTGAAGCCATCCGCTGGGTGATGGGCGAATCGAGTGCCAAATCCATGCGCGGCGGCGGCATGGAAGACGTGATCTTCGCGGGCACCGACCGCCGCCCGGCGCGCGACGCCGCGCACGTTACGCTTCACCTCGACAATTCGAGCCGTCGCGCGCCCGCGCAGTTCAACGATTCGGACGATCTCGAAGTGGTTCGCCACATCGAGCGCGGCCTGGGCTCTGCGTACCGCGTCAATGGCCGTGACGTGCGCCAGAAGGATGTACAGCTGCTGTTCGCCGACGCGGCGACCGGCGCGCACTCGCCCGCGCTCGTCAGCCAGGGTCGCATCGGCGCGATCATCGCCGCGAAGCCGCAAGACCGCCGCCTGCTGCTCGAAGAGGCGGCGGGGATTTCGGGTCTTCATGTGCGCCGCAAGGATGCCGAGCAACGCTTGCGCGCGGCGGAAACCAATCTGACGCGGCTCGACGATGTGCTGCAGGGCCTGTCCGCGCAGGCCGCGAACCTGAAACGGCAGGCGCGTCAGGCGGAGCGCTACAAGAAACTCTCCGAGCAGATTCGGATCGCCGAGGCGATGCTGCTCTACGCGAAGGCCGCTGAGGCGAACGCCGACGCGAATGCCGCGAAGGCCGAGGCCGAAGCGCTGCGCGGGAAGATCGAGGACGCGACGCGGCTCGGCGCGGCGATCTCGGCGCGGCAGGCGGACGCCGCCGCGAACCTGCCGCCGCTGCGCGAGGCCGAGGCCGAAGCCGCGGCGATCCTGCAACGCCTGAAGCTCTCGCGCGATTCGCTGAACGCCAAGCTCAACGAGGTCGAGCGCCGACGCCGCGAGGCCGAAGCGCGGCGCGAGGCGGCGGAGCGCGACATCGCGCGAGAAGATGCGCTGCACCACGATGCGCACGCCGCGCTCGAACGGCTGGCGGCGGAAGACGGGGCCATCGCCGGGCGGCTCGCCGAAGCTGAGGCCGCGCTTGGTCCGGCGGAAGTACGCATCACTGATCTCGAAGCCGTCGTCGAGGCGGATCAGCGCGCGCTTGCCGATGCGCTTGCCGCGCAGGCCGAGGCGCAGGGACAGCGCCGCGCGATCGAGGCCGAGCTTTCGGCGCTGCGTTCCCAGATCGCGCGGGCCGAATCCGAAAAGACGCGCACGCTCGCCGCACAGGCCGCGGCCGCGCAGGGTGATGACGCGGGCGAGCGGCTGATCACCGCCGAGGGCCGCGCGAAGGATGCCGAGGCGGAAGCCGAGCGTGCCTCCGCCGCGATCGCGACCGGAGAGGAACGCCGCGCCGGGGCGGAGACCGCGCGCGATGCGGCGCAGGCGAAGCGGGGCGAGGCACAGGCGGCGCTATCCGCGCTCACCGGTGAGAGGCAGTCGCTCGAACGCTCGCTCGCGGCGAGCCGTGGTGGTGATGCCGAGCCGCTGATCGACCGTGTGCGCGTGGCGAAGGGTTTCGAGGCGGCGTTCGCGGCCTCGCTCGGCGACGACACGGCGGCGCCGGTGGGCGGCGAAAGCGGACGCCGGTGGGGCGGGGCGACGAAGGGCGAATGGGATCCGGCGCTTCCGGCAGGCGCGCGGCCGCTTTCCGAGGTGATCGAGGCGCCCGAGGAAATCGCGCGGCGCGCCGCACAGATCGGTGTCGTCGACAACGAGATGCTGGACCGGATGGCGGCGAAGCTCTCCGTCGGCCAGCGATTGGTGACCACCGAAGGCCGCTTGGTGCGCTGGGACGGCTTCCGCACCGAAGCGGGCGACGGCAGCGCGGCGGCGGAAAAGCTGCGCCAGCGCAACCGGCTCGCCGAGGTTGAGGCATTGCTGCCCGACGCCGAGGCGGCGGTGGAAGCTCTTGATACCGAGTTCGCCGCTGCGCGCGCGATTGTCGCCGAAACCGCCTCCGCAATCGACGGCGAACGACAGGCGTTGCGCCGGGCGGAAGCCGCGCGTGCTGAAGCGGCGAAGGTGATGTCGCAGCTCGCGGGTGAGGTCGAGCGCCGCGCCGCGCAGCTCGAAGCGTTTGCGGCAGCCGTGACGCGCGCGAACGACCAGATCGCCGAGTGCGGCGAGAAGACGCAGGAACTGGAAGCCGCGCTTCTGGAGGTTCCCGCAGCAGAAGGGCTGACCGAAGCGGTGACGGCGGCGCGCAATACGGCCGATGCGCATCGCTCCGACCTCGCGATGGCGCGCGCCGAACATGTTGCCCTCCAGCGCGGCCTGCAAAGCGATGGTGCGCGACGCGACGCGATCACCGCCGAACGCGAAGCCTGGGAGCGTCGCATTTCGGGCAGTACCGCACAGCGCGAGGAGCTTGCCGCGCGAATCGCGGCGGCGAACGCAACGATTGCCGAAATCGCCGACGTGCCCGCAGCGATTGCCGAGCGTCAGGCGCGGCTCGCGGGCGATCTTGCTGACGCAGAGGCCGCGCGTCAGGCGGCGGCGGACCGGCTCGCCGAGGCCGAGGGCGGGCTCCGCACCATCGACGGCGAGGCGCGCGAGGCGACCGAGATTCTCTCGACCCTGCGCGAAGAACGCGGGCGCATCGAGGTGCGCGTCGAGACCTGTGAGCACCGGCGCACGGAACTCAACCGCCTGTCGGTCGAGCGTTTCCAGTGCTCGCCACAGATGCTGCCTCAGCGCTTCGAGTTCAGCGACGAGAACATGGAGGACGCGGAAACGCTGAACTCCGGGCTCGACCGCCTGACCGGCGAGCGCGAGCGCATGGGGCCGGTGAACCTGCGCGCCGACGTGGAACTCGAAGAGATCGAGACGACGCTGACCACCTCGACATCCGAGCGCGAGGAGCTGGAAACCGCGATCGCCAGGCTGCGTGGCAGCATCGGCTCGCTAAACCGCGAAGGCCGCGCGCGGCTGCTCACCGCGTTCGAGGAGGTGAACCGCCACTTCGGCGACCTCTTCACCAGCCTGTTCGGCGGCGGCGAGGCGCGGCTCGAACTCATCGAATCGGACGATCCGCTCGAAGCCGGCCTTGAGATCATGGCGCAGCCGCCGGGCAAGAAGCTGCAGTCGCTGACGCTGCTTTCGGGCGGCGAGCAGGCGCTGACGGCCGTGGCGCTAATCTTCGGCCTGTTCCTGACGAATCCGGCGCCGATCTGCGTGCTCGACGAGGTCGATGCGCCGCTCGACGATGCCAATATCGAGCGTTTCTGCGATCTTCTCGACCGCATGACGACGCTGACCGACACGCGTTTCCTTATTGTGACGCACAACGCCGTCACGATGAGCCGGATGCACCGCCTGTACGGCGTCACCATGGGCGAGAAGGGCGTCAGCCAGCTTGTTTCCGTGGACCTCGGCCGCGCGGAAACGCTGCTCGCGGCGGAGTAGACATGCCGCCGTGTATGCCATGCCGCGCTGCGGCAAGGCGAGCGTTGACTTGGCGAAAACCCGCCACTAAACGTGCGCTCGCGTTCGGGGTTTCGGCTCCGGCGTCTCGTCGCTTGCCGGAAACGGCTTGTGTTTCGGGTGGACTGTTCGAACCGTCCTCTAGGCATGGAGATGATCGTTGGCAGACGACCGACGCTCTGAACCGGACGACCTCGGTCGCCGGCTTGCCGAGGCGAAAGAACGGGCCAATCCGAAACGTGACGGGCTGAAACGGGAAGAGAACAGGGGCTGGTCGATCGCCATCGAGTTCATCGGTGCGATCCTCGTGGGTGCCTTTTTCGGCTGGCTGATCGACGGCTGGTTCGGAACAGGGCCTTACGGAATGATCCTGTTCTTTTTGCTCGGCTTTGGTGCCGGTCTGCGCACGGTGATGCGCAAGAGCGGCGACTTCGACGGCAACCCGGACGACAACAACTAAGGTTCAGGAGCGCGGGCGTTCAATGGCGAACCCGATGGAACAGTTCGAGATCAAGACGCTCAGCTCGCTTGAGCTTGGCGGCTACGATGTCTCGTTCACGAATTCTTCGCTGTGGATGATGATCGCGCTCGTCACGGTCGCGGGTTTCCTCTTCATCGGCACTGCTGCCCCGAAGCTCGTTCCCGGGCGCTGGCAGGCTTCCGTCGAGTATCTCGAGGAATTCATCCGCAACATGCTGGCGGAAAACGTCGGGCCGGAAGGCCGCAGGTACGTGCCGCTGGTGTTCGCGCTTTTCATCTTCGTGCTCGGCTGCAACCTTCTCGGCCTGCTGCCCTTCGTGGGCGCGTTCACGCCGACCAGCCACATCGCGGTCACCTTCGGCCTTGCCGCGCTGGTGTTCCTCGTGGTGCTGGGCGTCGGCTTCGCGCGCCACGGGCTCCACTTCTTCTCGCTCTTCATTCCCAAGGACTGCCCGATCGTGCTGCTGCCGCTGGTGACGGCGATCGAGTTCGTCTCGTTCCTGTCGCGGCCGTTCACGCTGGCGATCCGGTTGTTCGCGAACATGACCGCGGGCCACGTGCTTCTGAAGGTGTTCGGCGGTTTCGTCGTCAGCCTCGGCGTGTTCGGCCTGCTGCCGCTCGGCGTCAACGTCGCGCTCACCGCGCTCGAAGTGATGATCGCCGTGGTGCAGGCCTACGTGTTCGCTCTGCTGACGTCGATCTACCTGAACGACGCGGTCAATCTTCACTAGTTTCAACGTAATCCCAACAGCTTAGTTCAACGGAAGGGTTTCAACATGGATATCGCATCAGCCAAGCTCATCGGTGCCGGTCTCGCTGCTGTCGGCGCGGGCATTGCCGCCATCGGCGTGGGCACGATCTTCGGCCAGTTCCTGCAGGGCGCGCTGCGCAACCCGGCCGCTGCCGACAAGCTCGGTGGCCGTCTGATCTTCGGCTTCGCGGTGACCGAGGCCCTCGGCCTCATCGCCGCCGTCGTTGCGCTCGCGCTCGCGTTCGGTTGATCTTCCAGGGCTTCGGACCGGCGCGTGATGCGCGTCGGTCGGTGCCCTTTTGATCACTCAGCCGGATTCGCATCGGGGTAAGTCATGCCACAGTTCGACCCGTCCAATTTTCTGCCGCAGATGTTCTGGTTGGCGATCACATTCGCCATCCTTTACTTCGGCGTCGTCCGCCTGACGCTGCCGAAGATCGGCAAGGTCGTCGACGAACGGGCCAGCATCATTGCGGCCGATCTGTCGGCGGCGGAAGTGGCACACACGGCTGCCGCGAATACGGGCGAGGCCTATAATGCGGTGCTTGCCAAATCCCGCGATGCCGCGACGAGTGTCGTGTCGGATGCGAAGGCGGTTACGGTTCGCGAAAACGAAGCCAAGCTCGCCGCTCTCGATGCCGAACTGAATGCGCGTCTTGCGTCGGCGGAAGCCCGCATTTCAGATGCGCGCGCCAAGGCCCTAGGCGAGATCGATGCCGCGGCGAGCGAAGCGGCGGCCGATGTCGTGGAGCGTCTAACCGGCGTTCGTCCCGGCGAATTGGAAGCCAGGGCCGCGGTCGCCGCGAGCCTGTCGTAGGAAGTCGCCATGCAAGTTCCCGCCGGTGATGTGACCCCTGTCGATGTGCCGCCGAGCGCAGGCGAGGTCGATCAGATGACCGCGACCGTTGCCCACGAGGCTGCGCATGACGAGCATCCGGTCATGCTCGGGCTCGATGCCGAGGGTTGGGTCTACGTCAGCATCACGATCTTCTTCCTCCTCGCGATCTTCGTGATGAAGGCGCCGAAGCTGATCGCGCAGGGCCTCGATGCCCGCATCGCGCAGGTGAAGGCGCAGCTTGCCGAAGCGAAGACGCTGCGCGAGGAAGCCGAAAAGCTTCTCGCGGAAGCGAAGGCGCGCGAGGCGCAGGGCGAAAAGGATGCCGCGGCGATCATCGCGCACGCGAAGCAGGAAGCCGAGCAGATCACCGCGGCCGCGCAGAAGAGCGCGGAGACGATGGTCGCGCGCCGCACGGCGATGGCCGAAGCCAAGATCGGTGCCGCCGAGCGCGCCGCCGAAGCCGAACTCCGCGCCCGCGCCGCAACGCTTGCAACCGCAGCCGCATCGCGCATCATCGCCGACACGACGGACAAGGCGACGAAGACCAAGCTCACCGACGCTGCGATCGGCGAACTGGACCGGCGGCTCCACTAGGCAGCGCGGTTCAGACTGAATTCGATGGGCCGGGGCGGATTCGTTCGCTCCGGCCCTTTCGTTTGTTCGAGATCGGGTGGTTATTCCGCGTTCTTCCGGTAGGCGAACATTCGCGTCACATAGGGAAACGCAACGTCCGGGCGTTCGGAAAGCGCGGGTGTCGCGCGGATCAGGTCACGCACGCGGCGTTCGACCTCTCGTTGTTGTTCAGGCGGCAATGCGGCGATGAAGCTCACGGAGAGCGTTCGCTCCACGACGACCTGTTCCGCGCTGCCGACGTGGGCATTCCGCGCGCTCCGTTCATCGAGCGCGGTGAAGCCTTCGGCCGGGAACACGCACCGCCATTCACCACTCTGGTAACGCGGTGTCCCTTCCTCGAAGGCATCGGTTATTCTGCCAAGCTCGGCGACCCACGGCATATCCGTGTCGCGAACGTTCCAGATAAGCCCGAGCACGCCGCCGGGAACGAGCACGCGGTGGATTTCGGCGAGCGCTTCGCGGGTCGCAAACCAGTGGAACGCCTGCGCGCAGACGACCGCATCGACGGCGGCATTGGGGAGGGGAATATTGTCCGCGGTTCCGGCAAGCGCCTCCACGTCGCCGTAACGCTCCACGAGTTCAGCGCGCATGGCCGCGACGGGTTCCAGTGCGAGCACCTTTGCGCCGCTTTCGCGGAGCAGCGGTACGAACTTGCCCGTTCCCGCGCCAAGATCGAGAACGGACTTGCCGGGCGCCAGTTCGACGATTTCACGCAGCCAGGCGCCTGCTTCGGTCGGATAATCGGGTCGTCCGCGCACATAGGTCTGCGCGGCTGCGGTGTATCCCGCCGCTGCGCTGTCGTGGACGGTGTTCATTACCCCGCCGCGTAGCTTGGACGGTCCGTCACCTCGGCGTGCCAGCGCAGCGTGTTCGTGTGATCTTCGGGGATGCGCACCTTGATCCAGCGGGCGAAATCGATCGCGATGATCGCGGTGATGTCGGCGATCGTGTAGCGGTCGCCGGCGACATAGGCGCTTTCGCCGAGGCGATCGTTGAGCATCGTGAAGAAGCCCGGCAGCAGGATACGGCCGCGCTCTGCAAGCTCCGCGATCTGTGCCGTATCCGGCCCGCCGCCGGGCTGCGCGCGGTTGGCAAATAGTGGCTGCGTGTTTCGGTAGACGGAGGCGATGGTCGCCAGCCCGTCGAACTCGATGCGGCGCTGCCAGCATTCGATGACGCCAGCTTCTTTCGCATCGCGGCCCATCAGGTTCGGCTCGGGGTGCAGCGTTTCGAAGTAGCGGCAGATGGCGATCGATTCGTCGATCACCGTGCCGTCGTCCAGCACCAGCGCCGGGATGAGACCGCGCGGATTGACGGCGAGATATTCGGGCGTGCGGTTCCCGCCCTCGGCGACGTTCACCTCCTCGATCTCGATCGGGATACCTTTTTCGGCGAGGAAGATGGTGACGCGGCGCGGATTGGGCGCGCGGTTCATGCCGTAGAGCTTCATGGTCGATTCCCCTGTTTCGCAAAGCTGATTGCACGAGGCCACGTTCTCGTCTATGCGCGCTAGCCGCAACAAGGAACAGGGTTCCCGCGCAATGACGTTCGAGGTTCGAGGACTACGACGAGGATAGACGCCGCTGAAAGCGGCGCGGATGGCGCGTGGCCATTCTTCATCCTCCTGTCACTCGAAGACTTGAAAGTTCCGCACATGATTATCGTGCCCGCCAGCGCCCGGCACGGCGCTGCCATTGAAGCGCTTCTCGACGACGTTTTCGGTTCCGCCCGGCACGGCCGCACCGCCTATCGCCTGCGCGACGGCGTGCGCGCGGTGGACGGGTTGAGCTTCGTGGCGCTGGACGCCGACGGTGCTCTTATCGGCTCGATCCAGCTCTGGCCGATCGAACTCGCGACAGCAGAGGGCGTGCACGCATTGACGCTGCTCGGACCGGTCGCGGTGGCGAAGAGCCTGCAGGGTACGGGCATCGGCGCCGCGCTTATGGAGACCGCGATCGCGGCAGCCGACGCCATGGGGCGGAGCGCGATCGTGCTGATCGGGGATCCGGAATATTATGGCCGCTTCGGGTTTACGGCGGAGGCGACGGGGGACTGGGCGGTGCCGGGTCCGGTGGAGCGGCACCGGCTGCTTGCGCGGTTGCCTGAAGGGCTGGTGCTAAACACTGCCGGCACACTTCGGCCCACCAAGGCGCTCAGCGCCGTTCGCGCCACCACGCCAGCACAAAAAGGCCCGCGGCGAGCAGCAGCGCCAGCGGCGGCATGATGAGGGGCTTCTCGTCGACTGCGACGAGTGATCCGCTGCGGTTCTCGACGAGGCCGAGCCAGCCGGCGCCCGCAGCCGTATCGGTTGGGGCGATGCGGCGGACTTTGGGGACGCCGTCCCGCAGCCAGTAGCTGCCGCCGCCCGAGGCTTTGACCGGAGCGACAAGGGGGGCTTCGCGGGGGCGGACTTCGGCGAATTCGGCGCTGTCGCCCGCGAGGACGTAGCGGATGCGGTCGCCTGCCGCGACGCGGTAGAGCCCGTCCGCGCCGACCGTGACGCTCGCGCCGGTGACGCCTTCGCCGCGCGGTTCGAGCGGGATGCCACGATCGTTGTCGGCGGGATCGGTGAGGATCGCGGCTTCGGGCGGGGTGAGGCCGTGCGCGGTGATGTCGATGCGGCGGGCCTTTGCGGAGGCTTCGAGGCGGTTCTCGTCGAGATCGGGCTCCTGCATCAGCCAGTGCGCGATGCGACGGAGAAGCTCCGCGTGCGGCCCCGCGCCGTCGACGCCGCGCGACCACCACCAGACGTTCGTGGAGGCGATGAGCCCGACACGCCCGCGCCCGACGCGGTCGAGGATGACGAGCGGCTTGTCCCCGGCACCCGACATCAACACCTCGCCGGAGGTCGGCGTCATGTCGCTTTGCGAGCCCCAGCGGCCCCACGCATCGCCGCCCCAGATTTTCGGAAGCTCGGCGGTGACGGGATGGCGGCGACCCGTGGGGGTGAGGAGCGGGCGGAACGGCACTTCGATGCCCGGCCCGGCGGTGCGCGCGGGGAGAACGGGTGCAAGCTCGGTGGCGGCGAGGCCGCCTTCGGACGCGAATTCCTCACCTGTGACGACGAGCAGACCGCCCCCGTCTTTCACGCGCGCGCCGAGATCCTGGAAATAGATCGGCGAGAGCAGCTCGGAGAGGCTGAAACGGTCGAAGATGATGAGATCGAAGTCGCCGAGATGCTGCTCGAACAGTTCCTCGACGGGGAAGGGGATCAGCGACATCTCGTCGGGCGGCGTGGTGTCGAAGCTGGTCGGCAGGCGCAGGATCGTGAAGTGCACGAGATCGATGTTGGAATCGCTTTTCAGGATGTCGCGCCAGACACGCCCGCCGGGATAGGGCACGCCAGAGACGAGCAGCACGCGCAGCCGGTCCGTGACGCCGTTCAGCCGGACGAGCGCGCGGTTGTTGACGAGCGTCGCTTCGCCGCCGGAAAGCGCCGCGACCGAAAGCGCCATCTCGATCGTGCCGCGCCGGGTGACGGGGACGGAGAGGCGCACCGGTTCGCCGGTCGGCACATCGCGCTCGGTGGTGCGGCCGCCCGCGACCTGCTGCGTGAGCGCGGCCGTGCCGCGCGGCGCGTTCGGGCCGTCGTCTATGCGGATCACGACCTCGGCGGGCTGGCCGACGACGCTGTAGCTCGGCACGCGCTCGACGATGAGGCGGCGGTCGGGCGTGTCGGGATCGCCCGCGATCAGGTGATGCAGCGGCACGTTTGCGGGAAGCAGGCGCGGATCGGGCGCATCCGCCGAAATGCCGTCGCTGAGCACGACGACGCCCGCGAGGCGCCCGGCAGGCGCGTCCGACGCGGCGCGTTCGATGGCGGCGGCAAGGCGTGTCGGTTCGCCGGGCGCCTGCGGCACGGTGACGACGCGCCACTCGACGCCCGGAGAATCCCGGCGCAGCGCGGCGAGTGCGGCGTCTGCTTCGCGGGTGCGGTTTCCGATGCCCATGCTCGCCGAACGGTCGACAACGGCGACGGCGACGTCCGGGCGCACGGCGCGGCGCTCCTGAAGCCACACGGGGTTTGCGAGCAGCAACATCAGGATCGCGGCGATGAGCGCGCGGGGCCAGAACAGGCGTGGCGCGCGCCACAGCACGAGGCCGAGCCCCGCCGCGAACAGCACGCCGACGAGAACGACGCCCCACCACGGCAGCAGCGGCACGAAGCTGATCGCGCGCTCCGTCATCGCGGCTTTTCGCCCATGCGCTCAAGAAGCGCGCGCGTGTGGACCTGATCGGCCTTGTAGGTGCCGGTGAGCGCATACATCACGAGATTGACGCCGAAGCGCAGCGCTTGCTCACGCTGCGACGGGCTGACGGCACGGTCGCTCGACCAGAGCGAGGCCCAATCCCCACCGCCGATGACGACGCCGGACACGCGGCCGTCTCCACCATCGGTGCCCGCTTCGGTCCAGACTGCGCCGCCTGCGTAGCTGTGCAGCAGGTAGAAGCTGCGCGAGAGCACATGTTCGCTGCCGACTTCGCTGAGCGCGGGCAGACCGAGCGGTTCCAGTAGATCGCGCGCGCCGCTGCCCGCACCAAGCGGCCGCCCGAAATCGAAGAGCACCAGGCCGCCGGCGGCGATGTAGGCGCGGAGCTTCAGCGCGGTTGCCGGAGACATGGAGCGTACCTGCCCGGCGGGCCAATAGAGCACAGGATAGGCGCCGAGCGGATCGCGCGCGGGATCGACGGCGGCGGGCTTGGCGGGCGAGACGGAGGTGCGGCGCGTGAGCGTCTGCCCGAGCGTTTCGAGGCCGCGCGCGACGCCTGCGTCTGCGGCGGCGCTGCCGGTGCGCACGTAGGCGAGCTGGAGATCGGCGGCCTCCGCGGGTTTGGGAGCCATGACGAAGAGCATCGCAGCCGCGACCGGCACGAGTGCGCCGCGCAGGCGAAGCGCGACGAGGATGTCCACAAGCGCGAGCAGCACGGCGGCGAGGATCAGCCATGCGCCGATATCGACCGGCGGCGCGGCTTCGGCGGCGGGGCGAAGGCCCTGCGTGCCGACGGGCGCGAAGCTGAAGCGCGGGCCGAGCGCGCCCGCGAGGTTGATGACCCTGCGCGCATCGCCGCTGCGATAGAGGCCGGGCGGCGAGGCCGCGCTTGCCACGGCGGCGTCAAACGCTGCGGCGGGAATCGTGACAGGCTGGGCGGGTTCCTGCCATTCGCCGCGCGCGCCGAGCATCCGTTCGAGCACCCACGGCTTCGCGCCCGCGATGTCGATCGAGGCCGGATTGGCGCCGAGCGGCAGCAGGCGGCGCAACATCGCTTCAAAGAGGCCGCTGAGGGGGAGCGTGGACCACGATGGGTCGGCGGCGGTGTGGACGAGGATGAGAAGCCCCGCGCCGCGCCGCGCCGCGCTCACCATCGGCGTGCCGTCCGCAAGCCATGCCCAGCGCATCGCGTCAGCATCCGACGCGGCGAGAAGCTGGCGCGCGACGCGCGCTTCCGCCGGTATGGGAAGCCCGGCGAGCGGCCCGGCGGCTTCGAAACCGCCGATCGCCTGCGGCTGTTGCCACGAGAGTACGCCGCCAAGTGCGCGTGCGCCCGCGCGCAAGGGTACGGGCGAGAGCGCGCTACCGTTTTCGGCGATGCGCGGCCCGGCGAAGAGGATGACGACGGCGCCTTTCTCCACGCGCTCCAGCAGCGGTTTCGCCTGCGCGGGCTCGGCGGCGACATCGGTGAGCACGAACAGCGTCGCGGGGTCTTCGGCGGCGGTGGCGAGCGTGCCGGTCTTGATCTCGGCGTGCGGTTCGAGTGCGCGGCGCACGTAGTAGCCGCCTGATTCGAGCGGCGGGGCGTTCGATGGGCCTTCTATGACGACGACACGCGGACGCGCCGCGCTGCCGTCTGCAAGGTAGATCGCCTGCGCGCTGCCGCCGACGGTGAGGCGGCTCACGTCGGCGCGCTCCGAGGCGTCGAGGCGGACGCGGAAGGTCGCGACGTCGCCTTCGAACTGGAGGGGCTCGCTGGAGAGCGTCTGGCCCCGACGGCTGCGGAAGCCGAGTGTGGCAGCCGCAAGGCCGGGCGGCGCGATAACCTGTCCGCTCCAGCCGTCGTTGGTGCGCCCGGCGATGCGGATGGCGGGTTCGGCGGGCGGCAAAGCGAGGAGTTCGCCGCCCGCCAGCGCGCGGCGGAGCGCGGGGGCGCCTGCGTCCTCAACGCCGTCCGACACCCAGAGGAAGGCGGCGTCCTTCGGCAGCGCGGCGGCGCGGCGGGCGCGGTCCGCCGGCCACGGCAGCGGCGAGAGCGCGGCGAGCTGGGCCTTTGCCGTCGGCGCATCGACCCAGTGCGCGGTGGGCGCCGGTCCATCGAAGGCGGTGGGGAGGATCGTGAAGCGCGTCGTTGCCGGAAGCGTATCGATGCGCTCGGCGGCGGCGGTGACGAGCCGGTCCCACTGCGAGGCGGCGGACCAGCCGTTGTCGACGACGATGGCGAGGCGTGCGGGCGGCGCTGTTGCAGGTGTCGGCTTCCAGACCGGCCCGGCGAGGCCGACGAGGAGCAGTGCGACGATGCCGATCCGCAGCAGCACCAGCCACCACGGCGGCGTCGCGACGGGCGGCGGCGGGATTTCGGCGTCGCCGAGCAGCACGATCGAGGGCAGGCGGACGCGGCGCACGGCGGGCGGCAGGCGGCGCAGCAGGAACCAGAGGAACGGCAGCGCTAGGCCTGCGGCGAGCAGCCACGGCACGGCGAAGCTGAATGCGCCGCCCATCAGGCCGCGCGCAGCCAGTTTGCGATGCGCGCGGCGTGCGCGGCGGCGTCATCGCTTGTCACCGCCTCGACGAGCAGCCAGCCTGGGCGGTCGCAGGCGGCGGCGATGCGCGCGCGGTGCGCGGCCCATGCGGCGGCATAGGTTTCGCTGAGGGCTTCGACGCGGCCCGCCTCGAACGGGCGATCGCCGGGCTCGACGGCATCGAAATGCACGCGGCCCGCGAAGGGGAAGGCGATCTCGGCGGGATCGGCGACGGCGATGACGACGCCCTGCGCGCCAGCTGCCGCTGCGGCGGCGATCCAGTCGAGCGCGCCGGGGCTGAGGAAATCCCCTGCCGCGAGCACGATATCGGCGGGGCCGGGGTTCGTGAGCAGGGGGACATCGCCGTGGCCGTGCGGCGCGAGCAGGGCGTCACCGCGCAAAGGGCGCGGATCGGGAGGCGCGCAGCACGTCTCGCCTGCCTCGTACGCGGCGAGGCCGAGCGCGGCGACGAGCGTATCCGCGAGCGTTTTCTTGCGGGGCAGGGATTCATCGGAGGCGTAGTCCATCGAGGCGCTCGCGTCGGACCAGAGCCACAGGCGCACGGGGTCTTCGCGCTCGCGCTCGCGCACGTAGAGCGCGTCGCTGCGGCCCGAGCGGCGCCAATCCACCTTGTCCGCCGCCTCGCCGGGGGTGAGCATCCGGTATTGCCAGAATTCCGAGCCCGGTCCTGCCGCGCGGCGGGGGTGCGCGCCCGCCTGTCGCGCGGCGCGGGCGCGGGCGCGCGTGAGGCGCAGCGGGCCGAGCATGGCCGCGATGCGTTCGGCGTCGAGGAGCCCGCTCACTCCAGACCGGATTCGATCGTCCGGATGAGCTCGGCGACGGTGCGGCCTTCGCTGCGCGCCGCGAAGCCGAGCTGGACGCGGTGGCCGAGCGCGGGCTGGAGCAGCGCCGCGACGTCCTCCAGCAGCGGCACGGCGCGGCCTTGCAAGAAGGCGCGGGCGCGCGCCGCCGTGATCAGCGCCTGTCCGCCGCGCGGTCCCGGTCCCCAGAGGAGGCCAGGGTTTTCGGGGCCGGGGCGGAGGCTGCGCACGGCGCGGAGGATCGCGTCGACGACGCCTTCGGGCACGGGCATGTGCGTGAGAAGCGTCTGTGCCTCGATGAGATCGGCGGCTTTCAGCATGGCTTGCGGAACAGGCTCGTCCGCGCCCGTGGTGGCGACGAGGATGGCGCGTTCGTCGGCGAGCGCGGGGAAATCGATGTCGATCTGGAGCAGGAAGCGATCGAGCTGGGCCTCGGGGAGCGGGTAGGTGCCTTCCTGCTCGATGGGGTTCTGCGTGGCGAGCACGTGGAACGGGCGGGGCAGGGGCCGCGCGGCGCCCGCGACGCTCACCTGCCGTTCCTGCATGGCCTCCAGCAGCGCGGACTGGGTGCGGGGGCTGGCACGGTTGATCTCGTCCGCCATCAAAAGCTGCGTGAAGACCGGGCCTTCGATGAAGCGGAACGCGCGGTCGCCTTCGCGGGACTGTTCGAGCACCTCGGCGCCGAGAATGTCCGACGGGACGAGGTCGGGCGTGAACTGGATGCGGCGCGTGTCGAGGCCGAGGACCGTGCCGAGCGTCTTCACGAGGCGCGTCTTCGCGAGGCCGGGCAGGCCGACGACGAGCGCGTGGCCACCCGCGAGGAGGGCGACGAGCGCCAGATCGATGACGCGCTCCTGCCCGATGATGGTGCGGCCGATCTCGGCGCGGGCGCTTGCAAAGCTGGCGGCAAGCGCATCGAAGCGCGCTTCGGCCTGCTTGACGTCGAGAGGGGGCTTGGGTTCGGTGTTCACGGCACTCTAATACGTCGGGTGATCAGGGTTACAATCATCGCCGCGCGCGATAAGGGTGGCAAGCCATGATCGACACACGTGCCACCCTCGACCTTCCGGCGTCGCTTGCTGAAATCGCGCAGGCCGTCGCCGCGCAGAGGCTGCCGCCGGTCGAAAGCTGGCACCCGGAGCGCACCGGCGACAGCGAAATGCGGATCGCGCGGGACGGGACGTGGTTCCATCAGGACGCGCCGATCCCCCGGCCCGAGATGGTGCGGCTGTTCTCGACGATCCTGCGCCGCGAGGCGGACGGGCGGCATGTGCTGGTGACGCCTGCAGAGAAGCTCGACATCGCGGTTGAGGACGCGGCGTTCATCGCCGTCGCGGTGCGGAGCGAGGGAGAGGGGGACGGGCGGCGTCTCGGCTTCACGCTGGGCACCGGCGATCCGGTGATCGCCGGGCCGGAGAACGCAATTTCGCTGCGGGACGGGGCGCCGTACCTGCATGTGCGCGGCGGGCTGGAGGCGCGGATCGCGCGGCCCGTCTATTATGAACTCGCCGAAATCGCCATCGCCGAGGGCGGCGATCCGCCCGGCGTGTGGAGCGAAGGCGCATACTTCCCGCTGATGGACGCCGCATGAGCCCCGATCTCGACTGGATTCGCGCGCGCCTGCGCCACTATGAACGCATCCCCGGCCATCTGCCGCAGTTCGGCGACGACATCGACAATTTCGATACCGAGCTCCTCGGCGCGCTTACGCCTGCGGCGGTGCTCGTGCCGGTGATCGCGCGGCGCGAACCGACGCTGCTGTTCACCAAGCGCAATGCGAACATGCGTCGTCATGCGGGACAGGTGGCGTTTCCGGGCGGGCGGCTCGACCCCGGTGAGGACGCGGTGCGCGCGGCGCTGCGCGAGGCGGAGGAGGAGACGGCGCTGTCGCCGACCCACGTGGAAGTGATCGCCCCGATCGACGACTATGCGACGGGAACGGGGTTCCGTGTGACGCCGGTAGTGGGCATCATTCCGCCCGACCTCGCACTGATGCCGCACGAGGCGGAGGTCGAGAGCCTGTTCGAGGTGCCGCTCGATTATGTGCTCGATGCTTCGAAGCACGAGAGGCGGACGGGCGAATGGAAGGGGCGTGAACGCACCTTCTACGTGATCCCGTGGCGCGATGGTGACATCTGGGGCGCGACGGCGGGGATGGTCGTGAACCTCGCGCGGATCCTGACGCAATGAGGCTTCCTCGGCAGGCATGGGCGGAGACGCCGGGCGGCAGCGCTGTGCTGAGTGCGCTCGATGCGGGGAGCGGTACGACACGGCTGGTCGGCGGCGCGGTGCGCGATGCGCTGCTCGCGCTGCCGGTGACAGATGTCGATCTTGCGACGGCGCTTTCTCCCCAAGAGGTGACGAAGCGACTGGAAGCAGCGGGGGTGCAGGTGGTGCCGACGGGGATCGCGCACGGCACGGTGACGGCGGTGACGCCTGACCTCATCATGGAGGTCACGACGCTGCGCCGTGACGTTTCTACGGACGGGCGGCGTGCGACGGTGGCCTATACGGACGACTGGCGCGAAGACGCGGCGCGGCGCGATTTCACGATCAATGCGCTCTATGCGCGGCTTCCGGGCGGCGAGATCGACGATTGGTTCGGTGGGCTCGCCGATCTGGATGCGGGGCGGGTGCGCTTCATTGGAGAGCCGCTGCAGCGCATCGCGGAGGATCACCTGCGTATCCTGCGCTTCTTCCGCTTCCACAGCCGCTTCGGACGCGGAGAGCCGGATGCGGAGGGGCTTGCCGCCTGCGCGGCGCGTGCGAACGACCTGATGGCGCTGTCGCGTGAGCGTATTCGCGACGAGCTGTTCCGTATCCTCGTGCTGCCGCGCGCGGCGGAGACGATCGGGCTCATGCTGTCGCTCGGCGTGCTGAAGCCGGTGCTCCCGGAAATCGTGGCGGAGCGGGTTTCGAACCTCGCGGCGCTTACAGCGCGCGAGGCTGCGTGGGGCGCCGAGCCCGATCCGGTCCGGCGCTTTGCCGCGCTGTTGCCGCAGCGCGCGGGGCTGGGCACGGCCTTCGGCGCGCGGCTGCGGCTGTCTCGGCGCGATACGGCGCGGCTCGATGCGCTTGGCCTTCCCGACCCGGCACTGCCCGATGACCCGTGCACAGCCGCCTATTTCAGCGGCGCGGAAACGGCGCGGGACCGGCTGCTGCTGCTGGGGGATGAAGGCCATGCGGCATGGACGGCGCTGGAAGGCTGGGAGCGCCCCGCAATGCCGGTGAGCGGCAAGGATATCATCGCGCGCGGTGTTACCCCCGGCCCGGAGGTGAGCCTCCGCCTGCAGCGCTTCGAACGCGGCTGGGTGGCGTCAGGATGTCCGCGCGACGCTGTGCACGTCGGTGCGCTGCTCGACGCGGCGCTTGCGTGAAGGGCAGCAGATGCCGTTGTCGATGAACTGTTCGGCTTCCTGCGCAGCCATCGGCCGGGCGAAGAAATAGCCCTGCGCGGTGTCGCAGCCGAGCGCGCGCAGGCGCTCCGCCTGGCTCTCTTCCTCGACACCTTCCGCGACGGTCGTCATGCCGAGATTGCGCGCGAGCGCGATGATCGTGGTGACGATCTTGTGGCTGTCGTCCGACTTCATCATGCCGCCCACGAACGACTGGTCGATCTTGAGCACGTCGATGGGCAGCTGCTGAAGGTAGCTGAGCGACGAATAGCCGGTGCCGAAGTCGTCCATCGCGATGCTGAGATCGAGCTGCTTGAGCTTGGTGAAGATTTGCCGCGCCAGCTCCGGGTTCTCGACGATGGCGCTTTCGGTAAGCTCGACCTTGAGCGCGCGGCCCGGGATGCCGGACGCCGTGAGCGCGGCCTCGACCGCGCCGACGATATCGTCCTGTGCCAGTTGCAGCCCCGAGACGTTGACGCCGACCGTGAGATCAGCGGCTCCGGCGCAGCGCCGGCGCCAGTCGGCAATCTGGTTGCAGGCGGTTTCGATCGCCCATCGGCCGAGCGGGACGATCAGCCCCGAATCCTCGGCGATGGGGATGAAATCGGACGGTGAAATGACACCGCGCTCGGGATGATTCCAGCGGGCGAGCGCTTCGAAGCCCACAAGGCGGCCTTCGGCGAGGTTCACGTAAGGCTGGAAGGCGAGTTCGAGTTCCTGCCGCTCAATCGCCTTCCTGAGATCCGCTTCCATGCGGAACATGTCGCGCGCGACGCTGTGCGCGCTCGACTGGTAGATGGCGATGCCGCCGCGTCCGCGCGACTTCGCGGTGTGCAGCGCGAAATCGGCGTCGCGGATCAGGTCTTCGGAATAGCGGCGTGACGAGAAGGTCGTGGCGATGCCTATGCTTGCCGAGACGAAGCACTCGCCGCCGGTGATGACGAATGGCGACTTCAATGTGCTCTGAATGCGCTCGACGACGCGGATCGTGTCTTCGGGTGCATCGATGTTCTTCACCAGCACCGCGAACTCGTCGCCCGAGAGGCGCGCGAGGCAATCGTTGGCGCGAATGCAGGGCAGCAGGCGGCGTGCCATCGCCGCGAGCAGCTCGTCGCCGACGATGTGACCGAGATTTTCGTTCACGCGCTTGAAGCGATCGATGTTGATGACCGCGACCGCGAGGTGCGACTTCATGCGGCCTTCGAGCGCTTCTTCGAGCTGTTCGATGAACAGCACGCGGTTGGGAAGCCCGGTGAGTGCATCGTTCAGCATCGTCTGCTTGAGGTTGCGTTCGGCCTGAATCTCGGGTGTGCGGTCGCGCACGGCGATGACCACGCGTGCCGGAGCGTCGCCCGACGGCGCCAGCGGTGAGATGTGCGCGGAAAGATGGCGTTGGCGGGGGCTTTCCGAAACCGTCCAATCGATCTCGCGCTTGGCACCGCGCGGGTCCTGCAGCAGCGATTCCACGGCGACGCCGATGCGTGGGTTCTCGTTCAGAAGGCGGATGCGCGGCAGACCGAGCCCGATCACCTGATTGTGCGGATAGCGCGCCCAGCTTTCGAAGGTGGCATTGGAGGACAGGCACACGGGAATGCCATCGGGTCCGGCCTGGAAGATGAGCACGCCGACGGGGAGCGTATCGATGACACCCTGAAGTATCGCTTCGGCTGCGGCAGCAGCGGCGGGTTCAATACCGCCGATACGATCTGCCGCCGAACCTGCCGCTCCGATCGCGCGTTTCGACTGCATCGTTCCCTTCACTTGCGACTCGGCCGGCTGGTTTCCCGGCCTCAGATCACGCGAAGGCCGGCACCGGTTTTGAAAGGAATGGCACGCACGAAATTAAGGAGCCGTAAAGCGCAGTTATGCTTTCGAAATAAAGTTAACTTCCGAAGCGGAAGTATTGGAGCAAGCTGCGTGATTCCGAAATCACGCAGCTTGCTCTCTCTTTGTGGACGCATCGTCGTTCGCGCAAAACCGGTTCCCACTTTTGCGCACGATGCTTAGTCGAAGCGATTATTGCGCGGGAAACCCATCGGCGGCAGGCGGCCGACCTGCGCGCGTGAACCGAGCCAGTTGGCAAGGTCCGTTTCGGTTCTGGTTCGGCCTTCCTTGCCGCCCATCGTCCACGAAAGCCCGTCCGCGAAGCGGAAGGGCAGGACGTCTGAAAGCCCGCCGTCGCGGTATTTCTGGAGCGCGACGCCCTGACCGCGCGCCATCACGGGGATTTCGCCGACCGGCACGATCAGCAGCTTCCGGTTCTCGCCGATGAGCGCGAGGTGGTCGTCTGTCGTGGCGATAGGCCGAATGCTGTGCAGCCGCGCGCCTTTCTTGAAGGTCACGACCTGCCGCCCCTTGCGGGTTTCGGCGAGCAGCTCCTCGTTCACCGCGATGAAGCCTCGGCCGTCGCTTGACGCGAGCAGCACGCGCATTTCGGGCCGCGCGGGGAGGACGGTGGCGATCGTCGCGTCGCCTTCGATATCGACAAGCAGCCGCAGCGGTTCGCCGAAACCGCGGCCGCCGGGGAGCTTGTCCGCCCCCACGGTGTAGAAACGGCCGTTGTCGGCGGCGATGAGGATCTTGTCGGTGGTCTGCGCGTGGAAGGCGAAGGCGGGGCCGTCGCCCTCCTTGAACTTGAACGCCTCCGGGTCGCTGAGGTCGAGGTGACCTTTCATGGCGCGCGCCCAGCCTTTTGCCGAAACGACGACGGTGATCGGTTCCTTCTCGATCATCGCTTCCAGTGGGATTTCACGCGTCGCCGAGGCTTCCTCGATCCGCGTGCGGCGGGCGCCGAGCACGGTTTCGAAGCCGTAGCGTTCACGAAGCACGGCGAGGTCGCGTTTCAGGCGTGTGCGCTGGCGTGCCGGGCTGTCGATGAGCGCGACGAGGCCTTCGCGTTCCTTGGCAAGATCATCGCGTTCCTTGCGGATTTCCATTTCCTCGAGGCGGCGGAGGCTCCTGAGGCGCATGTTGAGGATGGCTTCGGCCTGCCGGTCTGTGAGCTGGAACTCTTCCATCATCACGGCCTTCGGCTCATCCTCGGTGCGGATGATCTCGATGACACGATCGAGATTGAGATAGGCGATCAGATAGCCGCCGAGCAGCTCCAGCCGGTCGTCGATCTTCGCCAGCCGGTGGCGGGAGCGACGCAGCAGCACGCCGATCTGGTGGGTGAGCCACTGCGTGAGCACGTCTTTCAGGCTCATCACGCGCGGCGTGCGCTCGGCATCGAGCACGTTGAGGTTGAGCGAGAAGCGCGTTTCAAGCTCGGTGAGGCGGTAGAGGCTTTCCACCAGCACCTCGGGCTCGACGTTGCGGCTTTTCGGCACGATGACGATGCGGATCGCTTCGTCGCTCTCGTCGCGCACGTCTTCGAGGATGGGCAGCTTCTTGTCGGCGATGAGCTGCGCGATCTGCTCGATCAGCTTGCCCTTCTGCACGCCGTAGGGGATTTCGGTGATGACGAGTTGCCACGTGCCGCCGGAGAGCTTTTCGGGCTCCACGGCCCATTTGCCTGTCGTGGGGTCTTCATGCCCGGCGAAACGCGCACGCACGCGGAAGCTGCCGCGGCCGGTGGCGTAGGCTTCGCGGATGCTCGCCGGGCTGTCGACGATGAGCGCGCCGGTGGGGAAATCCGGGCCCTTCACGTGTTCGAGAAGCTGGTCAAGCTCGGCGGCGGGCTGATCGATGAGGAGCACGGCGGCGTCGATCAGCTCGGCGGCGTTGTGCGGCGGGATCGAGGTGGCCATGCCGACGGCGATGCCGCTGGCGCCGTTCGCAAGGAGGTTCGGGAACAGGCCGGGCATCACCTCCGGCTCTTCGTCCTCGCCGTTGTAGGTCGGGCGGAAGTCGGTGGCGTCCTCGTCGAGACCGGCCATCAGATCGAGCGCGACCTGCGTGAGGCGCGCCTCGGTGTAGCGGTAGGCGGCGGCGTTATCGCCGTCGATGTTGCCGAAATTGCCCTGGCCGTCGACGAGCGGGTAGCGGAGCGAGAAATCCTGCGCGAGGCGGACCATCGCATCGTAGACGGCAACGTCGCCGTGCGGATGGTATTTACCGATGACGTCGCCGACGACGCGCGCACACTTCTTGTAACCCTGACCCGGATCGAGCTTCAAAAGCCGCATCGCCCAGAGGAGCCGGCGGTGGACGGGCTTCAACCCGTCGCGCACATCGGGGAGCGACCGCGCGGTGATCGTGGAGAGCGCATAGACCAGATAACGATCGGCGAGCGCGTCGCCGAACGGGGCTTCGATGATGTTCGATTCAGGGTCGAGAAGTTCGGTCATGGGAGGGCGATAGCAGGCCCGGAAGGGCGATGCGAGCCTTCCGTCAGGGACGCTCGTAGTTGCCGAACGGATCGCTTGCCGCCTCGCGCGCGGCCTCTGCGAGCAGCCATTCGCGGAACGCCTTCACCTTGGGCCGTGCGCCGGTGTGCGCGGGGTAGACGAGCCAGTAGCTGCGATGATCGAACACGGTCTCCCCGAAGGCGGGGACGAGCCGGCCGGCGGCGATATCCTGCGCCCAGAACAGCGGATTGAGCAGGCCGATGCCGTGCCCCGCCATGATCGCCTGCACCTCCATGATCTGGGAATCGAGCCGCAGGCCAGGGGAGGGGCGATCCTCGATGTGCGCGGCATCGAAGCAGTCGCGCCAGATCGACCACCATTCGTCGCCCGCGCTGATGCGGGGCAGGCGAAGCACGTCGTCGATGCTTTCGATCGGCGGGTGCGCGGCGATGAAAGCGGGGCTTGCGAAGGCGCGGAGTGCGTCGCGCATCACGAAATGCGCGGTGAGCCCCGGCCATTCGCCGTGCCCGACGCGCACCGCGACGTCGACATCCTCGCGCGCGAAATCGACGATATGGTTCTGGCTCTGCAGGCGCACGGCGAGCGACGGCCGCGTCACCTGAAACGCGCCGAGCCGGGGCGCGAGCCAGTTGGACGCGAAGGAGACGGTGCAGGAGATGGTAAGCACGCTCTCCGTCTCCTGCCGTACGGTGCGGAACGCTTCCTCCATCGTGTCGAAGGCGCCGGAGAGCAGCGGGGCGATGCGCGCGCCGACATCGGTGAGCTTCACACCGCCGCCAGTTCGGAAGAAGAGCTTATGACCGACGCGGTCTTCGAGCAGGCGGACCTGATAGCTGACTGCAGCCTGCGTCATGCCCAGCTCCTCGGCTGCGCGGGTGAAATGGCCGTGACGCGCGGCAGCTTCGAAGGCGCGGACAGCGGCGAGGGGTGGGAGGTGGCGCATTGGCTCATCATAAGTCTGGCTTATGAATGGCGTCCATCGTTTTGTTGGCTTCGCGGGCGACGCACGGGCACATTCCACGCATTGGACTACGGAGAATTGCCATGCGTGATGAATTCGAGATGCGGCTGATGACCGAGCACCGCTCGGCCCTCTACGGCTTCGTGGAAGGCGTCGTCGCTTCGGTGATCGACACGATGTGCCATCTGCGCACGATCCAGTGGCGTGCGCCGTGGCGCGCGGAACAGCCGCGCTGCCGCTGATGCCCTACCGCTTCAGCCGCGTCTCGATCCTGTCGCGCGCGGCGGTGAGGTTCGCGGCGCGGCGGCCGGTGAGGAGGTCGCGCTCGATGAAGTGGCGGGCGATGCGGAGCGCTTCGGCGACGTCCTCCGCGCTTGCCGCGCCGCCGTTCGAGATGAACGCGGGCAGGCGGAACAGGCGGTCCGCATAGGGCGCGCCTGCGCCTGCGCTCACCGCGCGGCCGGTTTTCGGGGAGACGAAGGCGAGATCTTCGGTCTGCCCCGTGGCGGCGCAGGTGGAAAGGTCTAGCCCGAAGCCCAGTTCCGCAAGCAGTAGCAGCTCGAAACGCGCGAGCGCGGCGAGCGTGACGAGCGGATCATCCTGAAGCTCGGCGAGGTCGAGGATCGATTCGAGCGTTGCGTGGACGCGCGGGTAGGGGTGGCCTTCGGGAAGCAGCGTCGCGGCGAGGCCCGCAAGCCATTCGACGAGCGCCAGCGCCAGCGGATCGAAGGCGAGCGCGGCGCGCGAACGCACGATCTCCACGCCTGCGCGGGCAAGCTGCGTTTCCGTGCGCCCATCGAGACGCAGGCGCACGCGCGTGCCGGGCGCGAGCGCGGGGCGCAGCCGCTGCGAGCGACCGCCGGGCACATAAGCGGCGACAAGTCCCGCCTCCGCCGTGAGGAAGCGCACGACCGCGCCGTTCTCGCCGTGGGCAATGGCGGCGCAGACAAGGGCTTCGGCATCAAGGTGCATTGGCGGATCATCGCCGAGGCGCTAGACGCGCGTCAAACGATATGCGGGGCCTGAAGCGTGCTGACCGAACTGACACCTGAACAGATGGACCGCTACTGCGCGCGCATCGGTGTGCCGCGCGAGGGTGCACCCGATCTCGACCGCCTCGCCGCCTTCCAGCGCGGGCACGTGCACGCGTTCACGTGGGAAGTGCTCGATGCGTTCATGGGCTGGCCGAACGCCATCGATCCGGCGGCGGCGTTCGACAAGATGATCGACGGCCGGCGCGGCGGCTGGTGCTATGAGATGAACGGGCTTCTGGGTGCGGCGCTCTCCGGGGCGGGCTACCAGGTGACGCGCCTGTGCGGCGGCGTGAACCGCGCCGCACTCGGCGATCTGGTGGTGGGCAACCACTTGACGCTGCGCGTGGACCTCGATCGGCCGTGGCTGGTGGACGGCGGCCTTGGCGACGCGCCCGCGCGGCCGATTCCGCTCGCGATCGGCGATCACAGCGAGGACTACCACGACTTCGGCATCGAGGCGGCGGACGACGGCTGGCTGCGCTTCCGCAACCAGCGCTTCGGCGCGGCGCCCAGCTTTGACTTTAAGGCGGACTATGCCGACGAGCCGCAACTCGCCGCGCAGCAGGCATGGCTGATGGCGGACGACGGCTCGCCGTTTCGGAGCAATTTCGTGGTGATGCGCCACTTCGACGGCCGCATCGAATCGATCGTCAACCGCACGCGGCGCACGGTGACGGCTGGTGGCATGTCGACGGAAGCAATGACGAGCGCGGACGATCTCGCGGCGGCGCTTGGCGGCGTGTTCGGGCTCGAGGTGCCGGACGTCGCGGCGGTGTGGGCGAAGGTGGAGACGTTGCCGAAGGGCGAGTTCGAGTAGGGTCTTAGGCGGCGCCAAACGCGACATAGATGCCGACGCCGATGACGAGCGCGGCGAAAATGCGTTCAAGCAATGCCTTGTGGCTGGAAAGCCTCCTGCCAAGCCCGATACCGATCACCGCCCCGGCTGCACCGCCAGCAACGAGCAGCGTAGTCAGCGGCCAATCGACATAGCCTGACAGCGCGTAGGACACCGCCGTGGTCAGCCCAAGTGCGACGACGACGACAAGTGATGTGCCGACCGCATAGGTGAAAGGCATGGCTGTCGCCGCGATGAGCGCGGGCACGATGAGGAAGCCGCCGCCGATCCCAAAGAAACCGGCGGCAAACCCGACACCCGCACCCAACGGCAACAGCCGGGGCAGGAGAATTCCGGCCGTCTCCCGCGACAGTCGGACATCGGGATCGGCCTCTCGCTTCCGTTTGCGCAGCATCGAGAGGCCCACGCCGACCATCAGCAGGCCGAACAGCATCAACAGGCGTTTTCCGTCGAAGGCCTTGCCGATCTCCGCGCCGATAGCGGCACCAGCGATACCGGCAGACGCAAAGGCAAGCGCGCAGCACCACTTGACCATGCCGGCGCGGGCATGAGCTGTGAGACCCGCCAGTGCGTTTGCCGTAACCGCGACAGCGGCCGTTCCAATTGCGGCGTGGGTTGAGCCGACACCGACGACATAGACGAGCAGCGGCACGGCGAGGATGGAGCCCCCGCCGCCCACCAGCCCCAGCACGATCCCGATGAGGCCGCCCGAGGCGAGTGCGAGCAGAATTTCGGGTGCTGTCACGCCACTTTTGCCGCCATGCCGCGGTTCCACGGCATCCACTTCAGTAGCCGCGCCATGCCGCACCAGCCCGTTGCGCCCGCAACCATCAGTCCCGCGCCGACAAAAGCGGAGAGGGCGAAGAAGCCGCTATCGACAAGGAAGCCAAGGGTAACGCCGAGCAGCGCCAGTCCGCCCGCGGCGAGCTGGACCTGCCGCATCAACTCCAGCGGCTGACGCCGATCGAAGGACACATCGAGCCCGGCGCGGTGCCACGCGTCGATCCCGCCCTCGATCATGTAGCAGGGGCCTTCGGCGGCGGCCGCGAGCCGGGGGGCATTGGCCTCTGTTCGTGCGCCCGATCGGCAATGGAACACCACCGCGCAATCGCTGGTCTCGAGGCGGTCAAGTGCGCCTACGGGCACGTTGGCCGCACCGGGGATATGCTCGCGTGCATGTTCATCAGGCTCGCGGATATCGATCAGCTGTGCGCCGGCCTCGATCAGACGGCGGGCTTCCGCGGGTGTAACAGGGATCATCGTCATCGGATCAGTCTTCCTGGCAATAGAGCTTGTAGAGTTCGGCGAGCAGCGCTTCGATCCGTGGGTCGGCGATCCGATACCAGAGCGTCTGGCTTTCGCGCCGGAAGGCGACGAGACCCTCGTCGCGCATTTTGGCGAGATGCTGCGACAGGGCCGACTGCGACAGGCCGACATCGGCGGCGAGATCGCCGACCGTCCGCTCGCCATGCTCGACAAGTTTGCACAGCATCATCAGGCGGCGACCATTGCCGATCGCTTTCAACGTCTGCGCCAGCGCGCCGGCCTTCCGTTCGAAGGTCGCGAGGTCTATCGGGGGCTTGAGCATCACAACGCCTTTATTATTAGATATTGCTAATTTAATAGATGCTAATATGTAATCAAGGGGCGAATGGAGGTTCCGATGACTGCCAACCCGACGATCGAAGCGTTTTTCGACGAGCCCACCAACACGATCAGCTACCTGGTTGCCGATCCCGCCACGCGCACGGCTGCGGTGATCGATCCGGTGCTTGATTTCGATCTGGCGAGCGGTGAGGTCGATACCGGTTCCGCCGACAGCATCCTGGCGATGGCGGAGGAAAAGGGCTGGCAGATTGCCATGGTGCTGGAAACCCACGCCCATGCCGATCATCTCTCGGCCGCGCCTTATATCAAGGCGAAGACGGGCGCGTGGATCGGCATTGGCGGACATATCCGCGACGTGCAGAAAATCTTCCGTCCGGTCTTCGCGTTCGACGACATGAAGACGGATGGCTCGGACTTCGATCGGCTCTTCTCCGATGGCGAGCGCTTCACGCTTGGGGCGCTGGAGATCGAAGTGATGCACACGCCCGGCCACACCCCCGCCGACCTCACCTATCGGATCGGCGACGCGGCGTTTGTGGGCGATACGCTGTTCATGCCGGATTACGGCACCGCGCGCACGGACTTTCCCGGCGGTGATGCGCGCCAGCTTTACCGCTCGATCCGGCGCCTGCTCAGCCTGCCGGACGACACGCGCGTGTTCCTTTGCCACGACTATAAGGCGCCTGGCCGCGACCAGTATCGCTGGGAAACGACCGTGGGCGAGGAGCGCCGGAACAGCATCCATGTCCATGACGGGGTGAGCGAGGACGACTTCGTCGCGATGCGCGAGGCGCGCGATGCGACGCTGGCGGTTCCGAAACTGCTGCTGCCCTCGATTCAGGTGAATATCCGCGCGGGGCGCTTTCCGGCGGCGGAAACGAACGGCGTCCGCTTCCTGCGCATCCCGGTGCAAATCAAGGGTGACGTTGCCGAAGCCGTTTTTGCCTAGGACCGATCGACATTCAGCTCTGACGGCCTGCAAATGGCGGCTTTCCGAGCTTCCGGTGCTCACGTACCTTTAGTACGCTGCGCTCCGGGTCACGAAAATCCACCATTTTCGGCACGTCATCCTCTGAATGTCGATCGGTCCTAGGCTCGGCGGGGATCAATCCACCCAGCCGAGACCCATGTCCCGATAGGTCTCGCGGTCGTCGGCCCAGTCCGGTTTCACCTTCACGTTCAGGAACAGGTGTACGCGCCGATCGAGCAGCGTTTCCAGCTCGGCGCGGGCGGCGGAGCCGATGGCGCGGATGCGGATGCCGCCTTTGCCGAGCACGATGGCTTTCTGCGTATCGCGCTGGACGAGGATCTGCTGGTGGATCTTCACGGAGCCGTTCTTCTGCTCCTCCCACAGCTCGGTCTCCACGGTGGAGGCGTAGGGCAGTTCCTCGTGGAGCTGACGGTAGAGCTGTTCGCGCGTGATCTCGGCGGCAAGAAGCCGCGTCGTGATGTTGGAGACCTGATCTTCCGGGAAGTGCCAGGGGCCTTCGGGGAGCGCGGCGGCAAGCGTGCGGCGCAGATCGTCGATGCCATCGCCGGTGACGTTGGAAACCATCAGCGTTTCGGCGAAATCGACACGGCGGTTCGCTTCGGCTGCGATCGGGAGCAGGCGCTCTTTCGCGGCGATATCGACCTTGGTGATGGCGAGCATCTTGGGCTCGGGCCGGTTCGCGAGCACTTCGAGGATCGCGTTCGTCTCCTCGGAGATCGCGCGCTTGCCGTCGATGACGAGGAGCACGATGTCGGCGCCCGCGGTGCCTTCCCACGCGGCGTGGACCATCGCGCGATCGAGGCGGCGCTTGGGCTGGAAGATGCCGGGCGTGTCGACAAGGAGAATCTGCGTCTGCTCCTCGATCGCAAGGCCCATCAAGCGCGTGCGCGTCGTCTGCACCTTAGGGCTGACGATGGCGACCTTCTGGCCGACGAGTGCGTTCACGAGGCTGGACTTGCCCGCATTGGGCGCGCCCACCACCGCAACGACGCCGCAACAGGTCTTCTCGCTCATGCACCCGTCTCCCGCGAAAGCAGCGCGATTGCCGCCTGCTTTTCCGCTTCCTGTTTGCTGGAACCTTCCGCCTCTTCCGGCGCATAGCCCCTGACGGTGACACGAACGCGGAAACTCGGCGCATGATCCGGGCCGGAGCGGCCGACGACCTCGTAAGCGGGAATCGGGAGGTGTTTCGCCTGCGCCCACTCCTGCAGTGCGGACTTCGGATCGCGCGGTGCGGTGGCGCGCCGATCGAGGTGCGCCGCCCATGCGGACCGGATGAAAGCCTCGGCGGCGGGGAGGCCGCCATCGACGTAAAGCGCGCCGATCAATGCCTCGCAGATGTCGCCGAGCACGTTGTCCGAACGGTGCACGCCCGCCTGCCGCGCGGCGGTTTCCATGCGGATCATCGGCGGCACGCCCACGGTGCGCGCGACCTCGGCACAGGTGCCCTTGTCGACAAGCGCGGCGAAGCGGCGCGCGAGTTCGCCTTCGGTTTCATCGAAGCGCTGATAAAGCCACGCGGCGATGACGCAGCCGAGCACGCGGTCGCCGAGGAATTCCAGCCGTTCGTAGTTGCGTTTGCGCCCGCCACCGTGCGTGAGCGCGGTTTCAAGCAGCTTCGGATCGGCGAATTCGTGGCCGAGCGCTTCTCGTGCCCAACCGGCGCTTTCCATCAGAAGAGCCGCCCGATGCGCTCCCAACGCGCGGCCGAGACCCACGTCCACGGCAGGAACCAGTTTGCCGAGCCGTCGGTCGAGAAGAACATGATCTCGGCGCGGCCGACGAGATTTTCCGCAGGCACGAAGCTGATGCCGCCCTCGGCGAAGCTGAAGCGGCTGTCGGAGCTGTTGTCGCGGTTGTCGCCCATCATGAAATAATGGCCTTCGGGCACCACGAACGGCGCGGTGTCGTCGCCTGCGCTCATCGGGTCGCTGTCGAGCACGAAATAGGTGCGGCCGCCGGGCAGCGTTTCTTCGAAGCGCATATAGCGGCACATGCGCTCGCCGGTCTGGTCCACGAAGACCTCGCCCTTGAGACAGGCCATGTTCGGGCTCTGCGGCACAATGAAATCGGCGACCCGGCGCTTGGGGACGGCATCGCCGTTCAGGTAGAGCGTGCCGCCGCGCATCTGGACGATGTCGCCCGGCAGGCCGATCACGCGCTTGATGAAGTCCGTGCGGTTGTCGCTCGGCGTCTTGAACACGGCGATGTCGCCGCGCTCCGGCGCGCTGCCCGCGATGCGGCCTTCGAAGATCGGCGGGCCCATCGGGAACGAGTAGCGGCTGTAGCCATAGGGCCATTTCGCGACGAACAGATAATCGCCGACGAGCAGGCGCGGCAGCATCGATTCGGACGGGATGTTAAAGGGTTCGTAGCCGAACGAGCGTAGGAACAGCGCGATCAGCACCGCGCCGACGATGGTTCTGAGGCCTTCCTTCATCGAGCCGAGCATCTGTTCACCGCGCGCCTGATGGACTGCGCGGGCGGCTTCGGTAGAAGGGTCTACGGTTTCAGGATCGCTCACAGGGCGGCACTATTGGCCCCGGTCCGGGGTGTCAAGCAAGGAGCGGGGGGCGGATGGACGAGCGGAGCACGGCCTGGAGAGCGGTGGAGACGGCAAGCACCGGACTTCCCGCGCTGAGCGCGCTGTTCACGGCGGAACCGGACAGGGCGGGGCGGCTCTCGGTGGACGTTGCCGGGCTCCATTTCGATGTTTCGAAGACGCATCTGTCGCAGGCCGTGGAGGCGGCGCTCGCAGGCTTGCTGTCGGCATCGGGCTTCGAATCGCGCCGTGCGGCGCTCCTTTCCGGTGCGGTCGTGAATCCGAGCGAAGCGCGCGCGGCGACGCACGCGGCGGAGCGCGGTTCGGGCAGCGGGCCTGCTGTTGCGGCGGCAGCGGAAGCGCGCGCAGCGACAAGACGGCTGGTGGAACGCGTGGAGGCCGGGGCGTTCGGCGAAATCCGGCATATCCTCCACATCGGCATCGGCGGCTCGGCGCTTGGCCCGGCGCTGCTGATGGATGCGCTCGGCGGTGAGGGCGTGCGTTACGACACGCATGTGATCTCCAACATCGACGGTGTCGCGCTGGCGCGCGCGATGCGCGTCTGCGATCCGGCGCGGACGCTGGTGGTGGTCGTGTCGAAGACGTTCACGACCGTCGAGACCATGACCAACGCCGAAAGCGCGCGGGATTGGATCGGGAATGCCGAGCGCTTCGTGGCCGTGACGGCCGCGCCGGAGAAAGCTGTGGCGTGGGGCGTGGCGCGCGAGAACGTGCTTGGCTTCGCCGAAAGCGTCGGCGGGCGCTACTCGCTGTGGTCGGCGGTGGGGGTGACGGCGGCGCTTAGCCTTGGCTGGGCGGCGTTCGAGGCGCTGCTTGCGGGCGCGCGTGCGATGGACACGCATTTTGAAACCGCGCCCGGGACGAAAAACGCGCCGGTACTCGCGGCGATGGTCGACGTGCTCTACGCGGCATTCCTCGGCGCCGAGACGCGCGCGGTCTTTGCCTATGACGAGCGATTGCGGCTACTGCCGCCGTTCCTCCAGCAGCTCGAAATGGAGAGCAACGGCAAGCGTGTGGACCGTGAGGGCAGGGCGCTGACGCACCCGAGCGCGGCGATCACGTGGGGCGGCACGGGCACGGACGCGCAGCACGCGGTGTTCCAGCTTCTGCATCAGGGCACGCATCTGGTGCCCGCCGAATTCGTGATGGTGAAGACGCCGGGGCATGGGCTGGGGGTGGCGCATCACCGGCAGCTTCTCGCGAACGCTATCGCGCAGGGCGCGGCGCTGATGCGGGGACGGACGACCGAAGAGGCCCTGGCGATGAGTGGCGGCGATATGGCGCTGGCGGCGGCGAAGACGTTTCAGGGCAACCGGCCTTCGAGCGCGATCGTGCTGGAAACGCTGGACCCGCACACACTTGGCGCGCTGATCGCGTTTTACGAGCACCGCACGTTCGCCGCGGCGGTACTGCTCGGCATCAATCCGTTCGACCAGTGGGGGGTGGAACTCGGCAAGGAGATGGCCCGCGCCGCCTTGAACAGCAGCGCGGGCGAAGGATTTGACGCCTCGAGCCAGGCCTTGCTGGCGCGGCTGCTCTAGGCGCCCGCTGCGACCAGCGCCTGTTCGATATCGGCGATGATGTCGTCGATGTGTTCGAGGCCGATCGACAGGCGCACGTAGCCGGGGGAGACACCGGTGGCGATCTGGTCGGCTTCCGAAAGCTGCGAGTGCGTCGTCGAGGCCGGGTGGATCGCGAGGCTGCGCGCATCGCCGATGTTGGCGACATGGTAGAGCAGCTTGAGGTTGTCGATGAACGCGCGTCCGGCGTCGCGGCCGCCTTCAAGCTCGAAGCCGAGCAGACCGCCGTAGCCACCCTTCAGATATTTGTCGGCGCGGGCGCGGGCTTCGCTGTCCTGAGCCGAAGGGTGAATAACCTTGGTTATCCCCTTCCGTTTCTTGAGATAATCGACGACTGCCTGCGTGTTCGACGAATGGCGCGGCATCCGGAGCGGCAGGGTTTCGAGGCCCTGCAGGATGTGGAACGCGTTCGTCGGCGAGAGCGCGGCGCCGAGATCGCGCAGCAGCACGGTGCGGGCACGCAGGATGTAGGCGATGGGGCCGAGCGGCTTCACCGCCTGCGTCCAGACGGCGCCGTGGTAGCTCGCGTCGGGCGTGTTGAGCGTGGGGCTGCGCTCGGGCTTCGCTTCCCAATCGAACGTGCCGCTATCGACGATGAGCCCGCCGATCGAGGTGCCGTGGCCGCCGATATACTTCGTCGCCGAATAGACGACGATCGCGGCGCCGTGATCGAAGGGACGCGCAAGCAGCGGCGCGGCGGTGTTGTCGACGATGAGCGGAATGCCGAGCGCGCGGCCGAGCGCGGCGACCTCGCCGATCGGGAACACGCGCAGCTTCGGGTTCGGAAGCGTTTCCGCGTACCATGCGCGGGTGCGGTCGTCGCTGGCGCGCACGAATGCCTGCGGGTCCGCCGGGTCGACGAAGCGCACTTCGATGCCCTGGTCCTTCAGCGTGTTCGCAAACAGGTTCCACGTCCCGCCGTAAAGGTCCGTGGAGCTGACGACATTGTCGCCCGCACGCGCGAGGTTCTGGATCGCGAACGCCGAGGCGGCTTGACCAGACGCGACCGCAAGCGCCGCCACGCCGCCTTCGAGTGCGGCGATCCGCTGCTCGAGGACGTCGGTCGTGGGGTTCATGATGCGCGTGTAGATGTTGCCGAGCTCGGAGAGCGCGAACAGGTTCGCCGCGTGCTCGGTGTTTTTGAACTGGTACGAGGTCGTCTGGTAGATGGGGGGTGCCACCGCGCCCGTTGTCGGGTCCGCGCGCCAGCCGGCGTGGAGCGCCAGCGTTTCGGGGTGCAGGCTGTTGGTCACGAGTGATCCTCCTGTTTGTTTGTTTTCTCTTTAGTCGTCCGGACCGCGAGAAGCCAAGAGCCGGTACGTGCGGCGCCTTGGCAAACCGAAGCGAAAGCCCTTAGAAAATCAGCATGAATCGCGCTGCGGCGAACATCATGGGCCTTTACGAGCGACATGCTGCTGCGTGGACAGCCGCAAGAAAAGCCGCGCCCGTTCTGGAAATGGCATGGCTGGAGCGTTTCGAAGCCGCGCTTCCCGTTCCGTCGCATGTTCTGGACATAGGCTGTGGTTCGGGTGAACCGATCGCCTGTTTTTTGCGGGCTCGGCATCACGAAGTGATGGGCGTCGACAGCTCCAAAACGATGATCGACATGTTCCTGAAAGCTTGCCCTGATGCGGAAACCATCGTTGCCGACATGCGATGCCTTTCGCTCGGGCGGCGCTTTGGCGGTCTCATCGCGTGGGACAGCTTCTTCCATCTGCCGCCCGATGGCCAGCGGCATATGTTCGGCGTTTTCGGTGCCCACGCTTTGCCTGGGGCGATGCTGATGTTTACCAGCGGCCCGGCGGCGGGCGAGGCGATAGGGAAGCTTGAAGGCGAGGATCTCTATCACGCGAGCCTTGGCGGACCCGAGTATCGCCAATTGCTTGACCTCGCCGGTTTCGATGTGGTCGCGCAGGTCAACGAGGATCCGGGCTGCGGCGGGCGCACCGTGTGGCTGGCGAAGCAGCGTTAGGCTGCTTCATTCAGGTTGGTAAATCTGGGGCGGAAACAGCCTCGTGCCTTGCTGCGATGCAGCAGGTGCTGTAAGGGCGCGCGCGACCCTTTAATCTCGAATTTGAAAGACACCCCCTACGATGGGACTTCGTAACGTGGCGATCATCGCCCACGTCGATCACGGCAAGACGACTCTTGTCGACCAGCTTTTCCGCCAATCGGGCACGTTCCGCGAGAACCAGCGCGTCGAAGAACGCGCGATGGATTCGAACGACCTCGAAAAAGAGCGCGGCATCACCATTCTTGCCAAGTGCACCTCGGTCGAGTGGGCGCACGGCGGCGACACGACGCGCATCAACATCGTCGACACGCCCGGCCACGCCGACTTCGGCGGCGAGGTGGAGCGAATCCTCTCGATGGTGGACGGCGTGATCCTGCTTGTCGACGCCGCCGAGGGGCCGATGCCGCAGACGAAGTTCGTCACCGGCAAGGCGCTCGCACTTGGCCTGCGTCCGATCGTCGTCGTGAACAAGGTCGACCGTTCGGACGCGCGCGCCGACGAGGTGCTCGACGAGGTGTTCGAGCTGTTCATGGCGCTCGATGCGAGCGACGAGCAGCTCGATTTCCCGGCGCTGTTCGCCAGCGGCCGCGGCGGCTACGCCGGACTTTCGGCGGACGTGCGCTCGGGCGACCTGACGCCGCTGTTCCAGAAGATCGTGGAGCACGTGCCCGCGCCGAACACCGACGCGAACGGGCCGTTCAAGATGCTGGCGACGCTGCTCGACCGCGACAACTTCCTCGGCCGTATCCTCACGGGCCGCATCGCGAGCGGCAAGCTTTCGGCGAACATGCCGATCCGTGCGCTCGATGCCACCGGCAAGGTCGTCGAAGAGGGTCGCGCCAGCAAGGTGTTCGCGTTCCGCGGGCTTGAGCGCGTGCCGGTTGAAACCGCCGAGGCGGGCGACATCGTCGCCATCGCCGGGCTTTCCGCTGCAACCGTCGCCAACACGATCGCCGAACCGACGGTAACCGAGCCGCTCGATTCGCAGCCGATCGATCCGCCGACGCTCGCCATGACCTTCGCCGTCAACGACAGCCCGTTCGCGGGCCGCGAAGGCAGCAAGGTGACGAGCCGCATGATCCGCGACCGTCTGCTGCGCGAAGCCGAGGGCAACGTCGCCATCCGCGTGACCGAGAGCGCCGACAAGGACAGCTTCGAAGTGGCGGGCCGCGGCGAGCTTCAGCTTGGCGTGCTCATCGAGACGATGCGCCGCGAAGGCTTCGAACTCGGCATCTCGCGCCCCCGCGTGCTGTTCCGCGATGGCCCAGGTGGCCGCGAGGAGCCCTATGAGACGGTCGTGATCGACGTCGACGAGGAGCATTCGGGTACGGTCGTCGAGAAGATGGCGCATCGGAAGGGCGAGATGACCGACATGCGTCCTTCGGGCGGCGGCAAGACGCGCCTGACCTTCATCGCGCCGTCGCGCGGCCTTATCGGCTATCACGGCGAGTTCCTGTCCGACACGCGCGGCACGGGCATCATGAATCGACTGTTCGACAGCTATGGCCCGCACAAGGGACAGATTTCGGGGCGCCAGAACGGCGTGCTGATCTCGATGGAACAGGGCGAAGCGGTCGCCTATGCGCTGAACGCGCTGGAAGACCGCGGCATCCTGTTCATCTCGCCCGGCGAGCCGCTGTATCAGGGCATGGTGATCGGCGAGAACGCGAAGCCGCAGGATCTTGAGGTCAACCCGCTGAAGTCCAAGCAGCTGACCAACTTCCGCGCATCGGGCAAGGACGACGCCATCCGCCTGACGCCGCCGAAGCGCATGACGCTGGAGCAGGCGATCGCCTACATCGACGACGACGAGTTGGTGGAAGTGACGCCGAAGTCGATCCGCATCCGCAAGCGCTTCCTCGATCCGCACGAGCGCAAGCGGGAATCGCGCAAGGCTGCTGCCTAGAGCCTGATCGTTTGAGCCTGGAAGCGCACCGCGCTTCCAGGCTCAAACGTGAATCCGTCCTATTTCATAATTTAAACCGCGGTTACGCCGCGACCAGAACCCCGAGATCGGTGAGATAGTCGGCGCCGCCCGTTTGCTGGAGCGGCAGCGCGGTCGCGCAGAAGGCGCACTCGGCGGAGCTGCGGCCGATGTACCAGTTGGTGTGGCCGCAACCCGGGCAGCAATTGACCTTCGACGGGCGGTACACAAGCCGGTAGCCCTGCTTCGAGCCGTCATAGGCGCGCGTGTCGAGCATGGTCCTCGTCCTTTCAACTCGGCGCCGGTAGAGGGCGCCTCGTCGCTGCAACACGCAAGGAGGGTGCCAGTTCCGCATGTGGCGGAAATTGCAGCGTTCTGAGGATTGGAGGCCACAGGATTGTAAGGTTTTTCGACCCGTCTGTGCCGCGATGGGACAGGTTGGCACGTCGATGCGAACCCGTAACGTATTGATTTCGTGTTCAGACGCTCAGCAGATGAACCTCGCCGGGCTCCGGGACGAGCATACCGTACCATTCGAGGAACTTGCCGTTGCCGTCGCGCACCGCCGTGCCGGTGGCGCTGAACATCACGTATTCGCCCCCTGGCGGTCGCATCCGCATAAGCGAGCCGCGCGGGACGCCGCTCTGGATCGCGAGGGCGAGGGCGGTCTTGACGATTTCGACGTCATCCGGGTGCGTGAAGCTCTGCCAGCCGGCGCCGAGCGCGTCTTCGGGCGGGCAGCCCGTGAGCCGCGTGAAGCTGTTGTTGATGTAGGTGACATCGCCCTTCGAATTGCACGCGAAGATGATGACGGGAACGGTGTCGACGATCGATTCGAAGCGCTGCTTGATGATCTGCAGGCATTCGACCTCCGCGCGCAGGCGGCGAATCTCGCCCTCCTTGCGGGCGAGCGCAGCTTCAGAGCGAACGCGGACGTGATCGACCGCCTTGCGGACGAAATCCAGCTCCTCGGGACCGGGCGAAAGGCCCGGCAGCTCTGTCTCTCGGCCCATGGCCACTCTCCAGCAAACGCAACGCGGTGCAAACATACTGGCACGCGAGGGTTAATGCGCTGTATGCGCCGGGCGGAAAGGGGACCTTCGTGACATCACGGGAAACGGAACTGGACGCGGCGCTCGGCGGGCTCGGCGTCGTCTTCACGAAGCACGAGCATCAGGCGGTGTTCACCGTGGGTGAGAGCGAGGCGCTGCACCACGAGATCGCCGGGGCGCACACCAAGAACCTGTTTCTTAAGGATGAGGCGGGGGCGTTCTTCCTCGTCACGATCCCTGCCGAGGCGCGCGCGAACCTGAAGGCGCTGCCCGCCGTGATCGGATCGCGGCGGCTGAGCTTCGGCAAGGCGGAGGACATGGAGCGCCTGCTCGGCATCACGCCGGGATCGGTGACGCCGCTTGCCGCGTTCAACGATGCGGGCGGCGTGGTGATGGTGGCGCTGGATGCGGCGCTCGCGGCGGCGGAGGTCGTCAACGTCCACCCCTTGCGCAACACGGCCACGGTCGGCATGTCCGGGCGTGACCTTGTGCGTGCGCTCGAAGCGTGGGGTCACGCGCCGATCATCGCTCACATTCCCGTGCTGGAGGACAAATGACCATCGAAACCGTTTCGACGAACCGCAGCTTCGGCGGCACGCAGGGCGTCTACAAGCACAGCTCGCGCGAAACCGGGACGCCGATGGTGTTCAGCGTGTTCGTGCCCGACCACGCGCCGGGCGCGAAGCTGCCGGTTGTGTGGTATCTCTCCGGCCTCACCTGCACGCACGCGAACGTCACCGAGAAGGGCGAATTCCGGCGCGCGTGCGCCGAACTCGGCCTCATCTTCGTGGCCCCCGATACGAGCCCGCGCGGTGACGACGTGCCCGACGACGAGGCTTACGATTTCGGCAAGGGCGCGGGCTTCTACGTCGATGCGACCGCCGCGCCCTGGGCGGCGAACTTCCGGATGCGCAGCTATATCGAGAGCGAACTGCCTGAAACGATCGGCGCGCACTTCCCGGCGGACATGGCGCGGCAGGGCATCATGGGCCATTCGATGGGCGGCCACGGTGCGCTCACGATTAGCCTCCGCAACCCAGGCCGGTTCCGCGCGACCTCGGCGTTCGCGCCGATCGTCAGCCCGCTCCACTGCCCGTGGGGCGAGAAGGCGCTTGGCGGCTATCTGGGGGCAGACCGCGCGGCATGGCGCGAGTATGACGCCTGTGCGCTGATCGAGGACGGCGCGCGTGTGCCGGAGCTGCTGGTGGATCAGGGCGGGGCGGACACTTTCCTGAAGGAACAGCTGAAGCCCGAGCTGCTCGAAGCAGCGTGTGCGAAGGCAGGTATTCCGCTGACGCTCGGCCTGCGCGAGGGCTACGACCACAGCTATTACTTCATCTCGACGTTCATGGAGCCGCACCTGCGCTGGCACCATGAACGGCTGACCCGTTAGGACGGATCGGCCTTGTCATTGCGCAGCGCCTCGCGGAAGGCGTCGAGGCGGGCGCGGTAGCCTTCGGCGTCGCCGTATTCGAGGAAGGCCTGATAGCGCTCGTGCGCGCCGCTGACCTTCAGCGCGTGCTTGATCGGGCACCAGTATTGTTCGGTACGCGCAGCGACCTCACGCACGTAGCTGACGACGCCGTTGCCGTAGCTGCAATAGGCGCAGTTCAGCGCCTCGATCCCATTCAGATAAGCGAGGCTGCCGCGATCGAACGCGATGTGGTCGCTGCGGCGGACGCGCGCGATGCCATAGGCGCGAAAGCAGATCGCCTGATAGAGGCTGACCCAGATGTCGATGATGACGAATGGCACGATGAGCGAATAGATCACCGGCGCGGTGGCGATCGTGCGCCATGAAGAGCGGGCGAAGAATTCGGTGAGGCCCATGCGCAGCCGCTTGTGCTCCGCCACGATGCCCTGCTCGAACTCGACGAGCCGCGCCTTCAGCGACCAGCCGAGCGCCTTGCGGCGGCGATCGATCTCGCGGTCCAGCTCCTGTTGCAGGCGGACGATCTCGTGCGCCAGTTCCTCGATACGCCCCGTCATGTGCTTCCCCCGGCAGCCGATCCGGCGCGATGGTAGTCGGACGCCGTGCGCGACTCCAGACGGAGACGCCAACCGGGATGTTCAGCCTTGAAGACGCGCTTTGGGTGTCAGGCGGGAACGCGCGTGTAGCGGCCGTCGACGTAGAGCAGCGGGTCGACGACATCGCCGACGGTGACGGACTCCACGCGGCCGATGACGATGGTGTGCGTGCCGTAAGCGAAAAGCCCGTCCTGCTTGCAGACGACATTTGCCTGCGCGCCGCCGAGCAGAGGGAGGCCGCCCGGGCCGTCCCGCCAGTCGCCGCAGGCGAAGCGTTCCTCGCCCTTGGCGCCGCCGCCGCACAGGCGCGAGATATCCTCCTGATCGGCGGACAGCACGTTGATGGCGAAGTCCGCGCCCGCTGCGAGCGGGGCGTGGATCGATGCGGAGCGGTTGACGCAGACGAGCATCGAGGGTGGGTCCATCGACATCGCTTCGACGGCGGTCGCTGCCATCAGGAAGCGTTCGCCCTCGTGGCGGCTGCTGATGACGCAGACCGTGGTGGCGAGACGGCGCAGCGCCTGCTTGGTCGCACCGACGAGATCGATTTCACCCAACGCGCTTCTCCCGCTTTTGCCGGGAGCCTATGGCACAGGAGGAAACGCAATGCCAAGCGCGGCATGGCGCGTTCCAGCCATCCTTTCGGGAAGGAATATTTTTCCGTGCCGCGTCCGTCAGAGAATGGCGGGGAGATCGAGGCCCTGTTCGCGCGCGCAGTCGCGCGCGATGTCGTAGCCCGCATCCGCATGGCGCATGACGCCCGTTGCGGGGTCGTTCCACAGCACGCGTTCGATGCGGCGTGCGGCGGCTTCGCTGCCGTCGCAGACGATGACCATGCCCGAATGCTGCGAATAGCCCATGCCGACGCCGCCGCCGTGGTGGAGCGACACCCATGTGGCGCCGGACGCGGTGTTGAGGAGCGCATTGAGGAGCGGCCAGTCTGATACGGCATCGGAGCCGTCGCGCATCGCTTCGGTCTCGCGGTTGGGGCTGGCGACGGAGCCGGAATCGAGATGGTCGCGGCCGATGACGACGGGGGCCTTGAGCTCTCCCTTCGCTACCATTTCGTTGAAGGCGAGACCGAGGCGGTGGCGATCGCCGAGCCCGACCCAGCAGATGCGCGCGGGCAGGCCCTGAAACTTGATGCGTTCGCGCGCCATGTCGAGCCAGTTGTGGAGGTGCGGGTTGTCGGGGATGAGTTCTTTCACCTTCGCGTCGGTTTTGTAGATATCTTCCGGGTCGCCCGAGAGCGCCACCCAGCGGAACGGGCCGATGCCGCGGCAGAACAGCGGCCGGATGTAGGCGGGAACGAAGCCCGGGAAGGCGAACGCGTCTTCGACGCCCGCGTCCTTCGCGACCTGCCGGATGTTGTTGCCGTAATCGACCGTGGGGACGCCCGCCTTCTGGAAATCGAGCATGGCGCGGACGTGATCGGCCATCGAGGCTTTCGCGGCCTCGGCGACGATTTCCGGGTTCTGCGCGCGCATCCCGAACCAGCGTTCGAGGCTCCAGCCTGCGGGCAGGTAACCGTTCACGGGGTCGTGCGCGGAGGTCTGGTCGGTGAGGAGGTCGGGGCGGATGCCGCGCTGGTAGATTTCGGGGAGAAGCTCGGCGGCGTTGCCGAGGAGGCCGACGGAAATTGGTTTCGTCGCGGCGGTGACGAGGCGCAACGCTTCGTCGAGGCTCTCCGCCGCATGATCGAGGTAGCCGGTGCGCAGGCGCATCTCGATGCGGCTCGGCTGGCATTCGATGGCGAGGCACGATGCGCCCGCCATCACTGCCGCGAGCGGCTGCGCGCCGCCCATGCCGCCGAGGCCTGCCGTCAGCAGCCATTTGCCCGAAAGATCGCCGCCGTAGTGCTGGCGGCCCATCTCGACGAACGTTTCGTAGGTGCCCTGAACGATACCCTGCGTGCCGATGTAGATCCACGAGCCCGCCGTCATCTGGCCGTACATGGCGAGACCCTTGCGGTCGAGTTCGTTGAAATGCTCCCACGTCGCCCAGTGCGGGACGAGGTTGGAATTGGCGATCAGCACGCGCGGCGCGTCCGCATGGGTGCGGAACACACCGACAGGCTTGCCCGACTGGATGAGCAGCGTCTCGTCGTCGTTCAGGCGGCGCAGCGTCTCGACGATCCTGTCGTAGCTTTCCCAATCACGCGCGGCGCGACCGATGCCGCCGTAGACGACAAGCTCTTCGGGGCGCTCGGCGACGTCCGGATGCAGGTTGTTCATCAGCATCCGCAAGGGCGCTTCGGTCAGCCAGCTTTTCGCGCTGAGCGTCGTGCCGGTGGCGGGGCGGATGATGCGGCTGGTGTCGGTGCGGGTCATGCGTGGCCTTTGGCGAAAGCGAGGGCGGCTTCCAGAACCTCGCGGAGTGTGGATTGCAGCGGCTGCGCGCGGGCGGGGTCGTAGTCGGCGGGCCAGTTGCCCCACGCGGTGACAGGAGGCTCGGCGAGGTAGGTGCGCATCGCGAGTTCCATCTGGACCGCGTGGATGCCTGCGCCGGGGTTGCCGTAGTGGCGCGTCGTCCAACCGCCCTTGAAACGTCCGTCGAGGACATGCGTGTAGGGCGAACGTTCGCAGGCGGCCATCACCACCTCGGCGAGCGCGGGCGCGCAGGTCGCGCCGCCGTTGGTGCCGACGTTGAGGTCGGGAAGGTCGCCCGGGAACAGGCGGGGCACATGGCCGCGAATGGAATGCGCATCATAGAGCACGACGTGCGCGTGGCGGCGGCGCAGGCGCGCGAGCTCTTCGGAGAGGACGCGGTGGTAGGGATCGAACCATGTCTCGCGGCGGCGCGCGATTTCGGCTTCGTCCGGCTCCTCGCCGGGGCGGTAGAAGGGCTCACCGTCGAAGGTTTCGGTGGGGCAGAGGCCCGTGGTGATCTGGCCGGGATAGAGCGAGACGCCGGACGGATCGCGGTTCACGTCGATCACCGTGCGCGACATGCCGGTGCGGATCGTCGTGGCGCCGAGATCGCGCGCGAAGGCGTAGAGCGCGTCCACCCACCAGTCGGTGTCCTTGAGCGCGAGCCACGGCGAACGCAGCGTGTCCTCGATTTCCGGCGGGATCGTGGTGCCGGTGTGCGGGAAGGCAACGACGAGCGGCGCTTCGCCCTGGTGCACCATCAGCCACGTCATAGCGAAAGCTCCGCGAGCGCGGCGAGCGTGCCCGCGTTCACGAGGCTCGCCGCCGCGACGATATCGGGATGGAAATGGCGGTCGTGGTCGAGCGTCGGGACCTTGACGCGGAGTGCGGCGCGGGCCTGTTCGAGCGCAGGGCTGGAGGTGAGCGGCGCATGGAAATCGCAGCCCTGCACGGCGGCGAGATACTCAATGGCGAGAACGGAAGCGAGGTTCTCGGCCATCGGCAGCAGGCGGCGCGCGCCATGCGCGGCCATCGAGACGTGGTCTTCCTGATTGGCCGAGGTCGGGATCGAATCGACGCTCGCGGGATAGGCGCGCTGCTTGTTTTCCGAAACGAGCGCCGCCGCGGTCACCTGCGGGATCATGAAGCCCGAGTTGAGGCCGGGCTTCGGCGTGAGGAACGCCGGGAGGCCGGAGAGCGCGGGATCGACGAGCATGGCGATGCGGCGCTCGGCGATCGATCCGATCTCGCAGAGCGCGAGCGCGATCATGTCCGCCGCGAAGGCGACGGGCTCGGCGTGGAAATTGCCGCCGGAAAGCGCCTCGTCCGTATCGGCGAAGATGAGGGGATTGTCCGAAACGCCATTCGCCTCGTCGACGAGCGTTTCGGCCGCCTGTCGCAGAATGCCGAGCACGGCGCCCATCACCTGCGGCTGGCAGCGCAGGCAGTACGGGTCCTGAACGCGCGCGTCGCCTTCGAGGTGCGAGGCGCGGATGGCGGAAGCGCGCATCAGCGTGCGCAGCGCCTCCGCGACGTCGATCTGGCCGCGATGACGACGCAGCGTGTGGATACGGGGATCGAACGGCGTGTCGGAACCCTTCGCGGCTTCCGTGGAGAGCGCGCCGGTGACGAGCGCGGTGCGGAAGAGGCTTTCGGCTTCGAACAGACCCGCGAGCGCGTAGCTGCAAGAGAACTGCGTGCCGTTGAGGAGCGCGAGACCTTCCTTCGCACCGAGCGTGAGGGGAGCGAGCCCTGCCTTCGCCAGTGCTTCGGCTGCCGGGATGCCGTCGATCTCACCCACGCCGATCATGGTCGCGGCCATGTGCGCGAGCGGGGCGAGGTCGCCGCTGGCGCCGACGGAGCCCTGCGACGGGATCGTGGGCATCAGGTCTTTCGCCAGCACGGCCTCGATAAGGTGCACGGTCGCCGTGGAGACGCCCGAGGCGCCATGGCCGAAGCTCGCCAGCTTCAATGCCATCATCAGGCGCACGACCGCGCGGGGCATCGGGTCGCCGACACCTGCCGCGTGGCTGAGCACGATGTTGCGCTGGAGCGTGGCGAGATCGGCGTCGTCGATGCGGACCGAGGCGAGTTTCCCGAAGCCGGTGTTGATACCGTAAACGGGATCGCCGCGATCGAGGATGCGCGCGACGGCAGCAGCGCTCGCTTCGATGGCGGGAAAGGCGGCCGGGTCGAGCGCTGCCGCTTCGCCGCGATAGATGGCGCGCAGGGTTTCGAAACCGATGGCGCCGGGGGTGAGCGTGATCGTCACTGTCCTCTCCAGATGCGCGCATGGAGCGGATTGAAGCCCATGCGGTAAACGAGTTCGGCGGGCTCGCCGATGTCCCAGATCGCGAGATCGCAGGCCTTGCCGGGCGCAAGCGTGCCGATGTCGCTGCGCCCGAGAGCGCGCGCGGCCTCGCGCGTGAAACCGGCGATGCATTCGTCCACCGTCAGGCGGAACAATGTCGCTGCCATGTTCATTGCGAGCAGCGGCGAGGTGAGGGGCGAGGTGCCGGGGTTGCAATCCGTCGCAAGCGCGATGGGCACGCCGTGCGCGCGGAGCGCGGCGACGGGCGGGCGCTTCTCCTCGCGCGTGAAATAGAAGGCGCCGGGGAGCAGCACGGCGGCGGTGCCGGAGGCGGCCATCGCGGCAATGCCGGTCTCATTCAGATGTTCGAGGTGGTCGGCCGAAAGCGCGCCATGGCGGGCGGCAAGTGCCGCGCCGCCGAGATCGGAAAGCTGCTCGGCGTGGAGTTTTACGGGCAGGCCGATCGCTTTGGCAGCGTCGAACACCCGCGCCACCTGATCGGGCGAGAAGCCGATGCCCTCGCAGAAGGCGTCGACGGCATCGACGAGCCCTTCCGCGACGAGCGCGGGCAGCATTACGTCGCATATGTGGGCGACATAGGCGTCGGGGTCGGTGAATTCAGGCGGCAGGGCGTGCGCGCCGAGGAAGGTGGTGATGACGGCCACATTACGTTCTTCGCCGAGACGGCGCGCAGCGCGGAGTTGCCTGCGCTCGGCGTCCAGCGAGAGGCCGTAGCCGGATTTGATCTCGACCGTGGTGACGCCCTCGGCGATCAGCGCATCGAGGCGGGGCAGGGAGGCTGCGACGAGATCGTCTTCGCTCGCCGCGCGCGTTGCTGTCATCGTCGAGACGATGCCGCCGCCCGCGCGGGCGATCTCTTCATAGGATGCGCCTGCGAGCCGCAATTCGAATTCGCGCGCGCGGTTTCCAGCGTAGACGAGATGCGTGTGGCAATCGATGAGGCCCGGCGAAATCCAGCGGTCTTCGCAATCGATGGTTTCAGCGGCGCTCGGCGCCCCGGCGCGCGGCCCTGCATAGGTGATGATGCCGCCCTCGCACACCACGGCGCCGTCCTCGACGATACCGAGGCCGCGCCCTTCGAGCGTCATCAGTCTTGCGTTGTGCCAGAGGCGATTCATGCGTGCCATTCTCAGCGCGATCGGTTATTATGTCTAGACATAATATCGAGGTGGCGATGCAAAGACTCTGGTTCACGCAGGCAAGACTGAACGGCGGCTGGGCAAAGGACGTGCGGTTGACGCTGGCCGGAGGGCTGATCGAAAGCGTCGAAACGGGCGTTGCGCCGGGGGCGGGAGACGAGCGCCACGGCATCGCGATTCCGGGGCTCTGCAACGTTCACAGCCACGGTTTCCAGCGCGGCATGGCCGGACTTTCCGAGCGGCGCGGGCGGCCGGACGACGATTTCTGGTCGTGGCGCGAGGTGATGTACCGCTTCCTCGGCCGCATGACGCCCGACGACATCGCCGCGATCACCGCGCTCGCCTATGCCGAGATGCTGGAGAGCGGCTACACGCGCGTCGGCGAGTTCCACTACCTCCACAACGACATCGGCGGTGGCCGCTACGCCGACCCCGCGGAAACGGCGGGAAGCATCGTTGCGGCGTCAGAGGAAACCGGGATCGGCCTCACACTGCTGCCCGTGTTCTATGCGCACGCCGATTTCGGCGGCACGCCGCCCGCGCCGGGGCAACGCCGCTTCATCAGCGACATTGATGGCTTTGCACGGCTGATGGAGGCGAGCCGTGCCAAGCTGCGCAAGGGTGACGTGATCGGCATCGCGCCGCATTCGCTGCGCGCGGTAACGGCGGAAGAGCTTGCCGCGATCCTGCCGCTCGCGGAGGGCGGGCCTATCCATATCCATGCCGCCGAGCAGACGAAGGAGGTGGACGCCTGCCGCGCGTGGTCCGGTGCGCGGCCTGTTGAATGGCTGCTCGAAAACGCGCCTGTCGACGAGCGTTGGTGCCTGATCCACGCCACACATATCGACGACGTGGAAGTCATGGGGCTCGCCGCCTCGGGTGCGGTCGCGGGGCTTTGCCCGGTGACGGAAGCGAACCTCGGCGACGGCGTGTTCCCGGCGGAAGCCTATCTGCGCCTTGAGGGCCGCATCGGCACGGGCACCGATTCGAACATCCTTGTCGATGCGGCGAGCGAACTGCGCATGATCGAATACAGCCAGCGGCTTCACCATCGGCGCCGCAACATTCTCGGCTGCGAGGAAACCGCGTCGGTCGGGGAGCGGCTGTTCGGCGGGGCGCAGGCGGGCGGTGCGCAGGCGCTGGGCGTGAAAAGCGGACTCGCGGCCGGGATGCCCGCCGATATCATTGCGCTCGATGCTTGCCATCCGGCGCTCGCCGCAAGAAAAAGCGACATGATTCTCGATAGCTGGATTTTCGCGGGCGGCGCGGGCTGTGTGGACAGCGTCTGGGCCGGCGGCGTGCGGCAGGTGGAAGGCGGCCGCCATGTCGCGCGGGGGGCGATCACGGCGCGTTATGCCGCCGCGCTGGAGCGCCTTACCGCGTGAAGCCCGGCGAGCGCATCCGCGCCGATATCGAGGGACGAATCCGTTCGGGCGAATGGAAGCCGGGAGACCGCATCCCCTTCGAACACGAACTCGTCCGTAGCTATGGCTGCTCGCGCGCCACGGTGAGCAAGGCGCTGGAGATGCTGGCGCGGGCAGGGCTGATCGAGCGGCGGCGCAAGGCGGGATCGTTCGTTGCGCACCCGCGCGTGCATTCGGCGGTTCTGGAAGTTCCGGACCTCGCGAAGGTCGTCGCGGAACGCGGGCTTGCCTATCGCTGGCAGCGGCTGAAACGCGAGGTTCAGGACGGGAATGTCGTCGTGACCGGGCTCCATCACGCGGGCGATGAGCCCTATTGCATCGAGCAGCGCGAAATCTCGCTCGCCGCCGTGCCCGAGGCTGAAGCCGAGACGTTCGCGGATGAAGCGCCCGGCACCTGGCTTTTGAAGCGCGTACCGTGGAGCGAGGCGCGGCACCGGATCAGCGCCGTGATGCCCACCGCCGCCGAAGCGCGCCTGCTCGGCATTCCGCGCACCGCGTGCCTACGCATCGAGCGCTGGACATGGCGCGGCGGGGATCCCGTGACGAGCGTTTCGCAGCTCTTCCCTGGCGATCGCCACGACCTTGTCGCGGATTTCGCGCCCGGCGCCTGATTTGGCCGCCTGATTTCAGGTTTTGAGGAAAGAAGTGGTGGATGCACTAGGGCTCGAACCTAGGACCCGCTGATTAAGAGTCAGCTGCTCTACCAACTGAGCTATGCATCCACATCGGGCATGAGATAGGGCGCCGGGGCGCCGCTTTCAACCGCGAGGCGGGCGCTATAGCGCGGGGTATCCCGGGTTGCAAGACCGGAATCGCGCCTCGTGCCCTAGAATGCCGACGGGCCTTCGCCGATCATGGTTTCCTCGCGCTGGCGATCGATCGAAAGCATGATGCCGATGAGGATCATCGCGGTCATCATCGCCGATCCTCCGTAGGACATCAGCGGCAGCGGAATGCCGACGACGGGGGCGAAGCCCATCACCATCGCAAGATTGACGAACACGTAGAAGAACAATGTGCAGGTGAGGCCCGCAGCGGTGAGCCGCGCGAACTGGTTGCGCGCGCGGAGCGCCACCGAGAAGCCCCAGCCGAGGATGATCGCGTAGCAGGCGAGCACGAAGAACATGCCGAAGAGACCCCATTCCTCCGCCATCGTCGCGAAGATGAAGTCGGTGTGCAGCTCGGGAAGATACTGGAGGTGGCTCTGCGTGCCCGAAAGGAAGCCCTTGCCGGAAAGGCCGCCCGATCCGATCGCGATCTTCGACTGGGTGATGTGGTAGCCCGCGCCGAGCGGATCGGCATCCGGATCAAGGAAGATGAGCACGCGCCGCCGCTGATAATCGTGCAGCAGGCTGACTGCGATGGGAATCGCCGCGACGAGCGCCGCGCCGCCGCCCACGAACAGCGACATGCGCGCGCCCGCCAGAAACACGATCACGACCCCCCCGAACGCGATCGAAAGCGCGGTGCCGAGATCGGGCTGCAGCATGACGAGCCCCACGGGTAACCCGATGAGCACGGCGGGTGCGACGAGGCTCCCCCATCGCTGCGTTTCGACGCGCGGCAAATAGTGAAAGAAGCGCGCCAGTGCGAGCACGATGGCGATTTTCATGAGTTCAGAGGGCTGCAGCCGAATGACTCCGAGATCGAGCCAGCGTTGGCTGCCGCCGCCGACCTTGCCCAGAATCTCGACCCCGAGCAGCATGACAAGAACGATCGCATAGCCGGGGTAAGCGGCGCGCAGCCACCACGACAGCGGCACCTGGCTCATGGCGAGGGCCATCACGAAAAACAGTGTGAACCGGATGCCCTGATTGAACGCCCACGGGCGCACGTGCCCGCCCGCGGCGGAATAAAGCACGGCAAGCCCGAACCCGCCGAGCGCGAGCAGCGTCAGCAGCATCCGCCAGGGCAGCGCCTGCAGCCGTTCGGGGATCGCGCTGTTAAGCATCGGGGATCGGTTCTGTGGGCGAGGGCGGGGTGGCGGCCTGCGCCGCTGCCGCTGCGGCGGCCACGGCGGCGCGCTGTGCGGCCTCCCGGCCCCAGCCTTCCTCCAGCCGTTCAAGTGCGGCCATCGCGATCTCGGGTGCGAACAGGAAGGTCATCACGTCCTTCGCGATCGGCGCGGCGGCGATGCTGCCGCCGCCGCCGTGCTCGACGACGACGCTCACCGCATAGCGCGGCTCCTCGACCGGCGCGAAGGCGATGAAGTGGCCGTGATCGCGGTATTTCCACGGGATCGACTTGAAATTGGCGCCGCGTGTCGCGCTCGTCAGCGCGCGCACCTGCGCAGTGCCGGTCTTCCCCGCCATCTGGATGGGGATGGGAAGGCGCGAACGTCCGGCGGTGCCCTGCGGGCCGTTCACCGTGAGGCCCATGGCGTAGCGGACGCGCGCGAGATGTTCGGGATCGATATCGATGGTGCCCGGCGTGCTGCCGCCGGAAACGAGGCGCGGCACGACGCTCCGGCCTGAAGCAATGCGCGCCGACATCACGGCAAGCTGCAGCGGCGAGGTGAGCATGTAGCCCTGGCCGATCGCGGTGTTCAGCGTCTCGCCGGTCAGCCATTCCTTGTCGTAGCGGCGGCGCTTCCATTCGGGCGTGGGGACCAGACCCTCGCGCTGCGCCGGTAGCGACAGGCCTTCATAGTCATGCCCAAGCCCAAGGCGCTTCGCCATGCTCGCAATCCGCTCGATGCCGATCTCGCGGCCGCGCGTATAGTAATAGACGTTGCAGCTCTGGAAGATGCTCTTGTCGAGGTTCACGGTGCCGTGCCCGCCGCGCCGCCAGCAGGCGAAGCGGTGGCTGCCGAGGTAATAGGCGCCGGGGCAGTGCACCGTGGCGTCCGGGCTGATCCCGTATTCGAGCGCGGCAAGCGCCGTCACCGGTTTGAACGTCGATCCCGGCGGATAAAGGCCCTGCACGGTCTTGTTGATGAGCGGATTGTGATCGTCCGACATCAACGCGTTCCATTCCTTGTGGCTGATGCCGTCGGAAAACGTGTTTGGATCGAACGCGGGCATGGAGACGAGCGTCAGAACGTCGCCCGTCCACACGTCGAGGACGACGACACTGCCGGATTCGGGGCCAAGGCGCCGCGCCGCGAAGGACTGGAGATCGCGATCGATGGTGAGCTTCACGGTCTGGCCGGGCGTATCGTTCACCGTGGAAAGCTCGCGGATCACACGCCCGCGCGCGTTCACCTCCACGCGGCGCGCACCCGCCTTGCCGCGCAGCGGCACATCGAGCACCTTCTCGATGCCGTCCTTGCCGAGCTTGAAAGCGGGGTGCAGGTAGAGCGGATCGCGGTCCGCCGCGAGATACTGCTCGCGTGTGGGGGCGCCGACATAGCCGAGCAGATGGCCGACAGAATCGCCATCGGGATAGTAGCGCGTGAAGCCGCGCACGGGCTGCACGCCGTCATAATCGGGCAGGCGTACGTTGATCGCGGCGAAATCGTTCCAGCTGATGCCCGCGGCGACCTGAATGGGGAGGTATTTCGGCTGCGTGGCCGCGGCATCGCGAATCCGCGCGACCTCCTCGGGCGGCAGCCTGAGCAGGCGCGTGAGATCGGCGAGCGTCTGTTCGAGGTCGGCGATCTGCTCGGGGATCATCTCCAGCCGGTAGTCGGGCTGGTTGACGGCGAGCGGCTTGCCGTTCCGGTCGACGATCCAGCCGCGCCGCGGCGGGATCAGGCGCACGGAAACGCGGTTGTCCTCGGCAAGGAGCTTGTATTTCTCCTGCTCGAAGATTGAGAGATACGCCATGCGCCCGGCCAGCAGCAGGCCGAGACCGCCGGTCGCCGCGCCCACAAAGAGCGTGCGGCGCGTGAACATCTGCTCGCGCGCGGCTTCGGAGGTGAGCTTCATGGCGCCCACCTACGCTGGATCCGCGCGAAGAAGTGCGCGGCGAGCGGGTACACGGCGATCGTCGCCACCGTCTGCGTCGCAAGCGGCAGGAAGGGGAACGGGTCCGCGACGAGGGCGCAAAGTCTCCACAGCGCCAGATGGTACACGAACAGCAAGGGGATGCTGAACAGCCAGTCGCCGACCCAGCTCGCGCGGCGCACATACACGTCTGCATAGCGCACGAGCATCATGAACAGCGGCAAGAGCAGTCCGTTCGCGCCGACGGGCGTTCCGAGCAGGATGTCGCCGGCAATCCCCATCGGCAACCCGGTCCATTCGGGCATCTGCTGCGGGCGGTAGAGCGTCCAGAGCAGCACGAGCAGCAACGCGAGATTGGGCATCACGGGCAGCGGCGCGAACATCGGCAGCGTCATCATCATATAGGCGACGACGATGACGATCAGCGGGATCGCCAGCTTCCAGTGATCGAAAATCCAGCGTGCCCGCTCGCGCGCGGTCATCTGGTGCCACGGCGTCGTGATCATTCCGCTACCTGTTGCTGGATCACGGCTTCGGGATGGGCTTCGCGCGCCTGCGTCGGCTCTTCGGGAAGCGGCATGGGCGGCATGTAGGGACGCTCGACGATCACATAGTCGAGCCCGTCGGGTGTCGCCGCCGGGCGGGCTTCAGGCATGTCGCCGGAAACGCTGACGACGGTTGCCACGGTAAGGCCGGGTGGGAACAGGCCGCCGTCGCCCGAGGTGACGAGCCGGTCGCCGATACGGACTTCGGAATTGGAGGGGCCGGAGAGGTCGACGTCGAGCAGCGGTAGGTTCTTGCCGATAAGGAGCGCGGGAAGCCCGGTGCGCACGACGCGCACGGGCACGCGGCTCGATACGTCGGTGAGCAGCATCACGCGTGTGGCGCGCTTGCCGACATCGACCGTGCGGCCGATAAGGCCCGCGGCCGCGAGCACGGGTTGGCCGGGTTCGATGGCGTGCCGCGCGCCGCCGCTGATGAGCGCGTAACGGACATAGGCGCCGGTGCTGGAGCCGGAGATCGCGAACACGCCGATGCGCTCGCGCGCCGGTTCGGAGACCTTGAGGAGCGATTTGAGCTCGCGGTTCTCGTGCAGCGCCTGCGCGTGGCGCTCGCGCTCGATCTGGTACATGCGCTCGCGGCCTTCGAGCAGCCGCACCTTCTCGACCGCCTTGAAATAGTCGGCGACCGAACCCGCCGCGGCCTGAACCTCGGCAAGCGGTATCAGAATGGCAGTCCAGAGCGGCGCAACGAGATCGGCCGCGCCGCTGCGCAGCGCAGAATATCGGTCAGGGCTGGCACGGCTCAGCACCAGCAGCATCGCGGCAACGGCAACGGCGGCGATCGTCGCCGCGCGTCCCAGAAGCGCGATGTTGCGTTGCCGGCGCGAACTCCGCCCGCTCGATCTGCGGGGTGGCCACGCCATCCGCAGCGACTCCCTAGAGTGCGGTGGTCAGGACGCCGCGAAAGATCGGCTCTTCGAGCGCGCGGCCGGTGCCGAGCGCAACGCAGGTCAGCGGATCGTCGGCAACGGTGACGGGAAGGCCGGTCGCGTCGCGCAGAACTTCGTCGAGCTGGCCGAGCAGCGCACCGCCACCCGTCAGCACGATGCCCTGATCGACGATGTCGGCGGCAAGCTCCGGCGCGGTGTTTTCAAGCGCCTGACGGACGCCCTCGACGATCGCCGAAACCGGCTCAGAAAGCGCCTCGGCGATCTGCGCCTGATTGATGGTGATTTCCTTGGGCACGCCGTTCATCAGGTCGCGGCCCTTGATCTCCAGCGTCACGCCGACGCCGTCGAGCGGCGGCTTCGCCGTGCCGATTTCCTTCTTGATGCGCTCTGCCGTGGCTTCGCCGATCAGCAGGTTGTGGTTGCGGCGGACGTAGCTGACGATGGCGTCGTCCATCTTGTCGCCGCCGACGCGCACGGAGGTCGTGTAGGCGAGGCCGCGCAGCGAAAGCACGGCGACTTCGGTGGTGCCGCCGCCGATGTCGACAACCATCGATCCGATCGGCTCTGTCACCGGCATCCCGGCACCGATCGCGGCGGCCATCGGCTCCTCGATCAGATACACTTGGCTCGCGCCCGCGTTGTTCGCGGCGTCGCGGATGGCGCGGCGCTCGACGCTCGTGGAGCCCGAGGGCACGCAGATCACGATTTCGGGATAATTGCCGAACTTCCGCGTGTGCACCTTCTTGATGAAGTGGTTGATCATCTGCTCGGCGACATAGATGTCGGCGATCACGCCGTCGCGCAGCGGGCGGATGGCTTCAACGTTGCCCGGCGTCTTGCCCATCATCATCTTGGCGTCGTTGCCGACTGCCTTCACCATCTTGCGGCCGTTGATCGTCTCGATCGCGACCACCGACGGCTCGTTGAGCACGATACCGCGCCCGCGCACGTAGACGAGCGTGTTGGCCGTACCGAGATCGATGGCCATATCCTGGGCAAGAAAACCGAAAATGCGGCTGAGCATGGAGTTCTTCTCTTTTATGCGTGTGGACGCGCGTTGGCCTGCATATGCAGTGTTGTCGCAGGGAAGTGCAAGGGGCGCATTGGCGTCGCTTCCGTGGTTAACGCGGCTTTCACCACGCAATACGCGACGAACCGCTAACAAAGCCTTGCGATCGTTGCTACGAAGTGGCGGCCATGCCCATTCGCCGCCTGCCTGAAGACCTCGTCAACCGCATCGCCGCCGGCGAAGTCGTCGAGCGGCCGGCAAGCGCGGTGAAGGAACTCGTCGAAAATGCGCTCGATGCGGGCGCGACGCGAATCGCCGTCGAGCTTGAAGGCGGCGGCCTCGATCTCATCGCCGTCACCGACAACGGCTGCGGGATGGATGCGGACGACCTCCGCCTCTCGCTCGAACGCCACGCCACGTCGAAACTTCCGACCGGCGACCTCGAAGCGATCGCCACGATGGGCTTCCGCGGCGAGGCGCTGCCCTCGATAGCCAGCGTCAGCCGCTTCCGCATCGCCAGCCGGACGGCAAGCGGGGAGGGGTGGGAGATCGAGGTCGACCACGGTGCCATCCAGCGCGACGGACCGGCCTCGTTGCCGCAGGGTACGCGTGTTTCGGTCGCGGACCTTTTCGGCAAGGTGCCCGCGCGGCGCAAGTTCATGAAAAGCCCGCGTGCAGAGCTTGCCGCCTGCCTCGACACCGTGCGCCGTCTCGCGATGGCGCGCGCCGATGTGGGGTTCAGCGTAAGCCACGAAGGCCGCCGGCTGCTCGATGCGCAGCCTTCGGCCGATCTGCTCGAAAGCGCGCGTGTGGCGCGGCTCGCGGCCATATTGGGGCAGGAATTCACCGACAACGCCGTCGCGATCGATCTGGTGCGCGACGGGCTTCGTCTCGGCGGGCTCGCGGCGGTGCCGACCTACAGCCGGGGCGCGGCGGACCACCAATATCTGTTCGTCGGCGGACGTCCGGTGAAGGACCGGCTGCTGCTCGGCGCGGTGCGCGGCGCCTACCGCGACCTCCTTGCGCGCGATCGGCACCCGGTGCTGGCGTTGTTCCTCGACGTGCCCTTCGACTTCGTCGACGTGAACGTGCATCCCGCGAAAACCGAAGTGCGCTTCCGCGATCCGGCGCTGGTGCGCGGCCTCATCGTCTCCGGGCTCCGCCATGCGCTCGACAGCGGCAGCGGGCACGCTGCGACCACGGTCTCGGAAGCCGCGCTTTCCGCGTTTCGGCCCGAACCGATCGCGGCACCTGCGCCCGCGCGTCCCGCGATGTTCGGCGATCACAGCTTCCGGTTCAACGCACCGCCGCAGGCCCGCGCCGAAGCGCCTTCGCCGGTCTACGCGGAAAGCCGCGATGCGGATCTCACAGCATTCCCGCTCGGCGCCGCGCGCGGGCAGGTGCACGGCAGCTGGATCGTCGCGGAAACGGCGGATTCGCTCGTCATCGTCGATCAGCACGCCGCGCACGAGCGCCTGACGCTCGAAAAGATGAAGCGGGCGATGGAGGGTGGCGGTGTCCGGTCGCAAGCCTTGCTCCTCCCCGAAGTCGTGGAACTCGACGAAGCCGAGTGCGACGGGCTCGAAGCGCACGCCGCCGAGCTTGCCGAGATGGGGCTGGAGATCGAGCGCTTCGGCGCGGAGGCGATCCTCGTTCGCGCCACGCCCGCGATCCTCGGCAATGCCGACACCAAGGCGCTGGTGCGCGATCTTGCCGACGACATCAGCAGCCTCGGCGCGGCGCACAGCCTGAAGGAACGGCTCGACGAGGTGTTCGCGACGATGGCCTGTCACGGCTCGGTGCGCGCGGGCCGCTCGCTCAGCGTCACGGAAATGAACGCGCTGCTGCGCGAGATGGAGGCGACGCCCCATTCGGGCCAATGCAACCACGGGCGCCCGACTTATGTTAAGCTCGCGCGCGGAGATATCGAGAAGCTGTTCGGGAGGCGGTAGCCATGATGCGATCGGTGTTGGTGTCGATGATGCTTCTTTCAGCGCCGGCCATGGCGCAGGACGCGACGCTTTCGGAGCGGACCTACGGCACGTGGAAGAATCCCAAGAACAGCGTTCACGTCGAGGCGCGGGAGTGCGACGGCAAGATGTGCGGCGTCGTGGTGTGGGCAAACGCCAAGGCCAAGGCTGACGCACGGCGCGGCGGCACGGACCAGTTGATCGGCCGCCAGCTCTTCCAGGATTTCGAGGAGCAGCAGGAAGGCCGCTGGAAAGGCAAGGTCTACGTCCCCGACATCAACCGCACCTTCCACGGCACCGTCACGATCATCGATGCCGACACGCTGGAAGGGAAAGGCTGCCTGCTCGGCGGTATCGGTTGCAAATCGCAGGTGTGGACGCGGGTGAAGTAAGCGGGAACCGCCTACTGCGCCGCGCCGGCTGCGGTCCGCCGATTGAGCCGGAACATCACGGCGCGAACGACAAGGCCGATCGCAAGCAGAACCAGGCACCACAGGCTCGCTTCGAGGCCAATGCCGTAAGTGGCGAAGGCAATAAACAGGATGGCGACCGCAATCAGAAAACGCTGCGCGGGGGCAGGGCTGCACCGCCACGCCGCAAGCGCGGAGGTGAGATACAGCATGATCATCGCGGCGGTTGAAAGCAGAATGATGAACGTGAAGAGGTGGGCCGTGGCGCGGCTGCTGTTGGCAAGCAGCAGAATGATGCTGAGGACGCTGGCCACGATCTGCGCGACGACGGGCGTGTTGCTTCCGCGCGTCTTTGCCATGGCCGCGGGCATTTCGCCGCGCAGTGCCATCGCGTAACCAAGCTCGCCGGTGCCGAGGATCAAGCCGTTCAGGCACCCGATTGCCGCGACCGCCAGGGTCAACGCGCTCACGGTTGCGGCGGTATTGCCCCAGCGCGACACCAGCGCATCGGCAAAGGGTGCCGGCGAAGCGACGATGACGCTGGTCGGCAGCAGCATCTGGATCGCCGTTCCAGCGATGAGATAGAGCACAACGACAAACGCCGTGCCGCCGATCAGCGCCCGGGGGATCGTCCGCTCCGGATCGCGGACCTTGCCGACCGGGGTGGTTGCCGTTTCAAATCCGGTGAAGGCGAAAAAGGTGAGGGCTGTCGCCGTTGCGATGTTGGCGAAGTTCACCGGCAGCGGCGCGAACGGTTCGAAGGTTCCGCCGGTGACGCCGCGTTCAACAAAGAGGAAGACCACGGCCAGCAGAGGGATGAGCTTGATCGCAACGGTGACGATCGAAAAACTGCCTGCCGCGCGGACGCCCGCGGCGTTGATCGCGGTGAGCACCACCAGCCAGCCGATCGCCATGGGGACGATCGCAGCCTCGCCGCCAAGCGACGGGCTGACGAAAGAGAGCGCCGCCGCTGCGGCAATCGCCACCGCCGCCTGCGCCACCCAGTTCGACACCCAGAAGCTCCACGCGACAAGGAACGCGACCGTCGGCCCATATTCCTTTTCGACGTTGGCCTGGATGCCGTCTCCGCCGAGGCGGGACAGGCGGGCGAGGCCATAGGCGATGCACAGGATGCCGACGCCGCTGATGACCCAGCCGATCAGCGCGTTGCGGCCGAGGGGGGCGAGGCTGACCGGAAGCATGAAGATGCCCGAGCCGATGATGGTGCCGACAACGAGTGAGGCCGTCATCCAGAAGCCGATCATCTGCGGCTTGGCGCTTGCGGTCATGGTGCCCCTCCACCGACCGGAACAGCAGAATCGCCGTCAGGTCGGTGCGGACGTTAAACGAACTGCGGAGGGTGCGTGCGATTTTATTGCTTTAGCGGCTCAGCCTGCTTTCCGCGCCTCGTCGATCGCTTTTTTCAGCTCGTCATAGCCAACCGCGCCCGAAAGGATGCGGTTGCCGACGACGTAGCTCGGCGTGCCGGTGAGGCCGAGCGCGTTGCCGAGGCGGAGGTTCTTGTCGATCTCGCGCTTCAGGCGTTCGCTTTTCATGTCGGTCGCCGTGCGCGCCTCGTTGAGCCCGGCCTTGCGGACGCCCTGGATCGTCTTTTGCGTCGAGACGCGCGCCTTGTCCGTGAACATCCAGTTGTAGAAGGCGCGGTATTTGCCTTGTTCGGCTGCGGAAAGGCTGGCGAGCGCGGCTTCGCGGGAGGCTTCGCCGAGCACCGGGAGGTCGCGGTATACGACCTTCAGCTTCGTGTCCTCCTTCAGCAGCCGTTCGACGTCCGGGTGCGAAAGGCGGCAGTAGGGGCAGTTGAAATCGAAGAACTCGACGAGCGTGACGTCGCCGTTCTTCGCGCCCGCCCATGCGCTGCCGAAGGGCGTTTCGATCTCCTCGCGGTTCTGGGAGACGAGGCTCGAGACCTCGCGCGCCTGCAGGCGGTTCACCGCCTCCGGGATGATCTCCGGGTGCGCGAGGATATAGTCGTGTACGATCTTCTCCACCTCTTCGCGCTGCGCCTTCGTCAACGCGCCGCCGTTCGCGATCGAGGGCTGGCGGCCGGTGAGCAGCATCAGGAGCCCGCCCGCGAGCAGCAGCAGCGCGAACACGCCCACGATGTTGGCCGCAAGCGGCCAGCGCGCCCGCAGGCGTTTGTAGAAATCGATCATAAAGCCCCTAACGACGTTTCCGCTTGCCGTCCTCGTCTTCGACGGCGTGTTGGCTCACCATGTAGATATCCTGTGCCCGAATCCAGTCCGGAGTGCCGGGGCTGAGGCCGGCCATCGCCATGCGCGAACTGGCGAGCGCGAGCTGTGCGTTGCCGGTGAGATTGTTCTGCTCGGCGGTCGCGAGCGCGGCGCGCGCTTCGTCGCCGCCGCGCGCATAAGCGATGCCGAGCTGATACCAGGCGAAGGGGTTTCGGTTGTCGCGCGCCACCGCGGCGCGCAGCACGCGCTTCGCTTCCTCGGTATTCTCGGGCTTTTCGGTCGCGATCAACGCATGGCCGAGCATCCCGGCGATCAGCGGCTGATCGGGCGCGAGCGCGACCGCGCGGCGCAGCGGGCCGATCGCATCGGCGACCTTGCCGGATTCGAGCAGCACCTGCCCCTTGAGTTCAAGGAAGAAGGGGTCATCGGGCGCATCCCGCAGCAGCCAGTCGATCTCGGTTTCCGCCCGGTCCGGGAAGGCATTCTTGTGCCATGCGTAGGCGCGGGCGTAGCGCGCGGGCACCGAGGTGTCGGTTTCCGGGTATTTCTGGAAGGTGCGCGAGGGCTCCTCAATATAGCCGGAGAGCTTCGCCTTGATGCGCAGGAACTTCGCCTGCAGCGCCGGGTCGGTGGGCTTTTCCCACGCCGCGTCGTTCTTGTACGTGTTTTCGAGCGCGGCGATGCGATCACCGGTCAGCGGGTGGGTGCGCGCGTAGCCGTTGTCCTGCGGGATCGCGAGCCGGAATTCCTGGTTCTGCAGCTTCTTGAAGAAGTTGATCGATCCCCGGCCGGAAAGCCCGGCCTTGTGCAGGAAGGTCGCGCCGGCCTGGTCCGCCGCGGATTCCTGCGTGCGCGAATACGCGAGGAACTTGCCGAGCGCGGCCTGCTGCCCGCCCGCGAAGATCGCCATGCCCGCTTCGCCTGCGCCCGCCGCCATCGCCGCCGCGCCGAGCAGCATCGAGAGCAGTGTGATAGAGGTCGCCGCCTTGGCGCCCTCGCTGAAGCGCACGACGTGCCCGCCGGTGATGTGGCCGATTTCGTGGGCGATGACGCCCTGCACCTCGTTGACGTCGTCCGCGGCCATGATGAGGCCGCTGTGGATATACACCGCCTGTCCGCCCGCGACGAATGCGTTGATCGAGGAATCGCCGATGAGCACGACATCGAGCGCGCGGGGGTTGAGCCCGGCAGCTTCGGCGAGCGGTGCGGAGATTTCGTGGAAGAAGGCTTCGGTTTCCGCGTCGCGCAGGATGCTCTGGGCGAGCGCGGGGCGCACGGAGGCCGTAATGGCGAGAACAGCGGCAAGAAGAAGGCGCAGGCCGGCCGAAAAAGGCTTCCGGGCTGAAACAAACCGGGATGTCATCGCCGCCCTATCACCTTTCGCGACTGAACCCCCAATGAGCGAAACTAGGGCGGCGGCGGGCGATTGCAAGCGCGCCGCCGCCAAGTCCGATCTGTCGGCGCCTCAGTCGCCGAACGTCCGCTGCCACCAGCCCTTGCGCGGCGGTGCGGAATCTTCCGTATCGTTCGCGGCGGTCTCGACCGTCTCGGCGACCTCCACGGCCTCCGACACAGTTTCCGCGGCAGGCGCGTTCTTGGCGGCGGCCTTGCGGCGCGGCGCGCGCTTCGGCTTTTCGGGCGCTTCGGCTGCAACCTCTTCAACAGGTGGTGCGGGTTCCGGCGCAGGCTCGGGCGCGGCCTCCACGGTCTCCGCCTTCTTGCGCCGGGTCCGCTTGGGCTTGGCTTCGGCCTCGGCCGCGGGCGCTTCAACGGCGGGAGCCTCGACCGTTTCCGGTTCCGCGGCTTCCACGGTTTCAGCGGTTTCAGCCTTCACGGCCTTGCGACGGCCACGCGGCTTGCGGGCAGGGGCTTCGGCTTCCGCGGGGGCTTCCTCCGTGGCCGGTTCGATTTCCGGCGCGGTTTCGTCCTCTGAACCGGCTCCGGCCTCGGCGGCTTCGCCCTCTGCGGCTTCATCCGTGACCTCGTCACCATTCCGGCGACGGCCGCCACGACGACCCCGGCGGCGGCGGCGGCGCTTGCTGCCGTCCTCATCCCGGTCGTCGCGCGATTGCTCCTGCGTCTCGGCGCGTCCAGCTTCGCCTTCCGCGGCTTCTTCCGCGTCCTCGCTCCCGGCATCGAGAGCTTCCGCGTCGTCCTTCGGCGCGGGGCGGCGTTCGTCGTCGCGTTCGCGGTCGCGGCGACCGCGCCCACGGCGGCGGCGGCGCGAACGGCCCCCGTCGTCGCGGCGCTCATCGCTACGCTCGCGGCGCTCGGAGACTTCGGCTTCGGCCTCTTCGTCCTCGACCTCTTCCTCGTCTTCCTCGACGATATCGTCGTCGTCATCCTCGGGGGCGGGCGCCACCGGGGCCTGCAGGCTGACGCGGGGCACGGGCGGCGGGCCGCTGCCGTCGATCTCCTGATCGCCGACATTGAGGTCGCCGTTCGGCGCGATCTCGACCATGACGCCGTACAGATCCTCGACACGCGAGATCTGGCTGCGTTTCACGTTCAGCATGTAGATCGCCACCTCGAAGGGCAGGCGCAGCGTGATGCGGCTGTGCTTGCCGCGCAGCGCCTCGGCCTCCAGCACGCGCAGCGCGCCGAGCGCGGCGGACTGCACGGTGCGGACCATGCCCGCGCCTTCGCAGACCGGGCAGACATGCGTCGAGGCTTCGAGCACGCCGGTGCGCAGCCGCTGGCGGCTCATTTCCAGGAGGCCGAACGACGAGATGCGGCCCACCTGAATGCGCGCGCGGTCGTGCTTCAGCGCTTCCTTCAGTGCCTTCTCGACCTTGCGGTTGTTCGAATGCACATCCATGTCGATGAAATCGATGACGACGAGGCCAGCCATGTCGCGCAGGCGAAGCTGACGCGAGATTTCGCGCGCCGCTTCAAGGTTCGTCTTGAGCGCGGTTTCCTCGATATTGTGCTCGCGCGTCGATTTGCCCGAGTTGATGTCGATCGAAACGAGCGCCTCGGTCGGGTTGATGACCATGTAGCCGCCCGACTTCAGCTGCACCACCGGGTGGTACATGGCCGCCAGCTGCTGCTCGACCTGAAAGCGCTGGAAAAGTGGAACAGGATCAACGTATTGCTGAACCTTCTTCGCATGGCTTGGCATCAGGAGCTTCATGAAGCTCCGGGCCGCACGGTATCCCTCGTCTCCGTCCACCAGCACTTCGCCGATGTCCCGATTGTAGATATCCCGGATCGCCCGCTTGATGAGATCGGAGTCCTCGTGGATCAGCGCAGGCGCGCTCGATGCCAGCGTCTTCTCGCGGATCTCATCCCACAGGCGCGTGAGGTAATCGAAGTCGCGGCGGATTTCGGCGCGCGTGCGCGAAAGCCCCGCGGTGCGGATGATGCAGCCCATGCCGGTCGGCAGCTGCAGCTCCGAAACGATGGACTTCAACCGCTTGCGATCGCTCTGGTTCGAAATCTTGCGGCTGATGCCGCCGCCGTGGTTGGTGTTCGGCATGAACACGCAGTAGCGGCCTGCAAGGCTGAGGTACGTGGTGAGCGCCGCGCCCTTGTTGCCGCGCTCTTCCTTGACGACTTGCACCAGCAGTACCTGACGGCGCTTGATGACTTCCTGGATCTTGTAGCGACGGCGCAGGTTCTGGCGCTTCGCCCGCATGGCGTTGTCGTGGTCGTCGTGATGATCGCTGCCGACTGTGGTGGGCGCGGGCGGCTCGCTGTCCTCGCCGTCGTCGGACGGCTCGTCGGCGCTCTCCGCGTCGTCATCGTCGTCCTCGTGCTCGGCATCCATCTCGGCGCGGTGCGCCTCGGCGGCCTCGCGCTCCTCGCGGAGCAGCGCGTCGCGATCCTCTTTCGGGATCTGGTAGTAATCCGGGTGGATTTCCGAGAAGGCGAGGAAGCCGTGCCGGTTTCCGCCATATTCCACGAACGCCGCCTGCAGTGAGGGTTCGACGCGTGTAACCTTGGCGAGGTAGATATTGCCCTTCAGTTGTTCCTTCTGGGCGGATTCGAAGTCAAATTCCTCGATCCGGTTGCCTTCTATGACGGCGACCCGGGTCTCCTCCGGGTGGCGCGCGTCGATGAGCATGCGCATTGACATTGAGTGTTCTCCGAGGCCTCGGCACCGCTGCGGCTTCAGCCGCAGACGATGGGGCACGTGTTACGGGAGCGTCGGGCAAGCCCGCGCTCCGATGGTTTGGAACTGTGGCGAGCCGCATATCGCGCGCCGAGGGGAAGGCCATCGCCTTCATCGTCTCCTCATGGCATCGCATTGCCGACATGCGTCAAAACCTCGATCTTAGCGGCAGCATCTCCCCGTCCGGCAGAATGCCAGTGCCGTTTCGCGCGGGAAGGCGTGAAACCATCGACCCGGTAAAAGAGCAGACGGTTTGGACACTGACGGAGGACCGGACTTTGGCCGCTATCCGGTCTGCTAGCAGCTATGCGTGGCATGAACAACACAAAGCGTTACGGAAATGTGCAATTCACTTGAACACTCCGAGCCTTAACCATAAGATTCGGCAGAAGTTCGCCATTTCCGGGGGTTGCCGGGCGAACAAAAGTGCTCTTGCGGGGGATGGAACATGTCGCGCTGGTTGAGGCGGGGAAGGCAGGCGCTTTGCGCACCGCTGATTGCGGCGTGCATCACGCTTTCCGCGCCCGCCATCGCCGCGCGGCTTGGCGATGCTGTGGTGGCGCAGAGCGGCGAAAACGTGGTCGTGACCATCAATGCGGAGGGCGTGGGGCGTATCTCCGCGTTCGCACTTTCCGGGCCTCCGCGCCTCGCTATCGATCTCGACAATATGACAGCGCCGGGCGGCTCGGTTCTGGGCGGCGGCATCGTTCTCAAAGTGCGCAATGCGCAGTTCGATGCCGACACGGCACGCCTGGTCGTCGATCTCACGTCGCCCTCGCGCATCCTGTCGAGCAGCTATTCCAGCGGACAGCTGAAGCTGACAGTGGGTCCGACGAGCGCGGCGGCGTTCGAAAAGCTGGTTGCAAGCGGCCGTTCGACACTGATCGCCGCGCCCGGCAAGACGGAAAAACCCGTTGCTGTAGTTGTTCAGCCTGCACCGCCGCCCGCCGTCAAGCCGGCACCCGCCGTGCCGGTGAAGGTCGCGACGCCCGCGCCGAAACCCGCTGCAACGGTTCCGACCAAGGTGACTGCCACCACACCTGTGGCCAAAGCCCCGGCCACGCCGCCGCCGCGCCCCCGTCTTGCGGGGCGGCTGCCGGTCGTCGTGATCGACGCGGGGCACGGCGGCAAGGACGTGGGTACGATCAGCGTGCTCGGCGAGAAGAAATACGAGAAGGACGTCGTTCTCGCGATCGCCAAGGCGATCAAGAAGGAACTCGACGCTTCAGGGCGCGTAAAGGCGATCCTGACGCGCGACGACGATACCTATCTGCGCCACCGCGACCGGTTCGGCATCGCGCGGCACAGCAATGCCTCGCTGTTCATTTCCGTGCACGCCGACAGTGCGCCGGTGCCGAACGCGAGCGGGGCGACAGTCTACACGCTTTCGGAGAACGCATCCGACGCCGAGGCTGCGCGGCTTGCCGCCAAGGAAAACCGGTCGGACATCATCGCGGGCGTCGACCTCGCGGTCGAGACCAACGAGGTGACCGACATCCTCATCGACCTCGCACAGCGCGAGACGATGAACACCTCCGCCGAGTTCGCCGCGATCCTCCAGCGCGAGATGCGCGAGGACATCAAGGTGCGCAGCCAGTTCCACCGTTTCGCGGGCTTCCTGGTACTGAAGGCGCCGGACGTGCCCTCCGTGCTCCTGGAGACCGGCTATCTTTCGAACGAGGAGGACTCGAAGTTCCTCTTCTCCACCTCAGGCCAGCAACGGATCGCCAAGGCGGTGCGCCGCGCGGTCGAGGCGCATTTCCTGCGGCGGCTGGCGCAGCGCTGATCCGCGTTCGCCGAGGATCGTCTCGGCGACGTGCAGCGTGCGCTCGTTGTCGACATCGATCGCGAGTGCGCCGTCGCTGACAAGGACGGGGCGGATGGTGAGACCGAACCGCCGCGAAAAGCCGCGGAATGCGCCATCGAGTGTGGCAAGACCGTAGCGGAAGCGGATGAGGTTCAGGAGGCCGAACGCCTTCACGATCCGCATCGGGAATTTCGCGAACTGACCGCCGCCCCGGAACACCTCGGCGGCTTTCAGTGCCTCGCGCGAGCCGAGCACATACGTATTGCAGTTCGAATACTCGCCGCAGCGGAAGCGGTAGAAGCGGCGCTGCCCGTCCGGGTGGGCAGCGATCACGCGGTCGCGGCGGGCGAACGCGACGGCGGCGCCCGCGCCGTGCGATGTGGCAAGGATTTCGGCGATACTCGCGGACGTCAGGTTCACATTGTCGGCGGTGGTGACGAGGAAGGGCGGCGCGGAGGCGTTCGCGGCGCCGAACACGCTGTCGACGAGATTGGGTGCCGAGCGTTCGACCGCGATGCGGCCGCTGCCGAGTTGGCGGATCAGGGGGGCGATGATTTCCGGGGTGTCGATCGAGACGACGATACGACCGATACCCTGCGCCGCGTCGAGCGCTTCGAGGACGTGGAGGAGCATCGGTTTGCCGGCCACGGGTACAAGGCACTTGTGCGAGACGCCTGCGTTCGCGGCGAGCGGATCGAGGCGTCCGTCGCGCTTGCCTGCAAGCACGATGGCGGAGAAACCGGAGGTCATCTCAGGCGACGAGCCGCTCGGAGACGGTGCTCATCAGCCCCTGCCGCCACAGGCTGTGCGCGACGATGGACTCGACGAGTTCATGGTGCTCGATGCCGAGCGTCGCGGCGGAGCGGGAAATGCTCTTTTTCGACCAGAGATTGCAGGAGAGGTTCACCTCCATGAACCACACGCTTTCGGTCGCAGGATCGTAGCGGAATTCGAAGCGTCCGTAGTCGAACGGCCAGAGTTCGCGGCACATCGCCCGCGTCATCGCATACAGCCGCTGCGCGACGCGGGAATTCGCCAGCACTTCGAGCGGATCGTCGCGCTGTTCGGTGAGCGCGCGCTTCTCCTCGTAGCTGCGGAGCGCGTCGGGATCGGCGGGGATATAGGCCATGGCGGGCAGCAGCCATGGCTCAGGCGCGCGCCCGCCGACAACCGGCACGGCAATGTCGAGCAGGGGCAGCCACGGCTCGATGATCGCGTCGTGGCCCGCCGTGTGGAGGTGCGCGGCGTGTGCGAGTGCGCCCGACCAGCTTTCGGCGACGCCGATGCCCCACGAGGCCGAGGAGGCGTTCGGCTTGATGATGTAACGCGCGGCGTCCAGCGCCGCCACGGCGGCAAGATCGGTGCCGCGGCGGAGGATGCGCCAGTCCGACGTTGGCACTGCGTGCTGGCGGGCAACGAGCTTCATCAGGTGCTTGTCGTCCGAAAGCCCGCGCAGGATCGGCGAAGCGCCGAGATAGGGGATGCCGAGGCGCTGGAGCAGCAGCGGCGCCAGCATCTCGCTGTTGAGGAACCCGGCGCGGTTCAGCAGCGGAAACACGAAATCAACGTCAGGTTCCGAAAACAGCGCGTCGAAACTGTTTGCAGTCACGACATTGAGGCCGATCTTCTCAAGCGTGCGGCGCAGTTCGTGGTGGTACTGGGCATGGTTGCCGTCCACCCGATCGTGGCTGCCGTCGCCGCAGGCGTGCTTCGCAAGCAGCATGATTCTGAGCGAGGCCTTCAGATGCGCGGGGATCTGCAGGCAGTGTTCGTGGGGAAAATCCGTATCCATGGCGGCCGGTTAGCAGCGGCAGGCGACGGTTCGATGCCAGTCCTGTTGCGAGACGATGACGTTCGGATGGCGGACCCGGTTCGGCGCGTTCAGCTTGAGACTGGCTGCCGGCCTGCTATAGGCAGCGTCGATGGCACGTCTTGCCCAGATTCTCGGCGACCTCAAAAGCCGGTTCCGTGCCCTGCCGCGCTGGGCGCGTGTGCTGAGCTATGTCGCGGGCAGTGCTGCGCTGTTCGGCATCCTCGTCGTATTCGTCGCCTGGCTGGTTTTCGCGCGCGGGCTTCCCGATGCGGCGCAGCTTGCCGAATACGAGCCGCCGCTGCCGAGCCATGTGCGCGCGGCGGATGGGACGCCCTTCGCGAGCTTCGCGCGCGAGCGACGCATCTTCCTCGATTACGAGCAGACGCCGAAGCAACTCGTCGGCGCGTTCGTCTCCGCCGAGGACAAGACCTTCTTCACGCACCCCGGCATCGATCTGCCCGGCATCTTTCAGGCGGCGATCACCAATCTGAAGGCGATGGGTACCGGCAAGAGGCCGGTCGGCGCCTCCACGATCACGCAGCAGGTGGCGAAGAACCTGCTGCTGACGAATGAGGTGAGCTACGTGCGCAAGGTGAAGGAGATTTTCCTTGCTCGGCGCATCGAGCAGGCGCTGACCAAGCCCGAGATCATCGAGCTTTACCTCAACCAGATCTTCCTCGGCCGCAGTGCCTACGGCGTGCAGGCCGCATCGTTCGCCTATTTCAACAAGCCGGTCGAAGAGCTTTCGCTGGCGCAGACGGCGTTCCTCGCGGTGCTGCCGAAGGCGCCCGCCAACTATAACCCTTCCACCGAGAAGGGCCGCGTCCGTGCGCTCGCGCGGCGCAACTGGGTGCTCGGGCAGATGGCGGAGAACGGCTATGTGACCGCGGCACAGGCGCGTGCCGCCGCTGCAGAGCCGATCGTCGTCGTCAACCGCGCCGAAATCCCGCGTGATCGCACCGGTGATTATTTCATCGAGGATATCCGCCGCGAACTCGTGGAGAAGTACGGCGAGGAGGGCGAGCACGGCATCTACACGGGCGGGCTGTGGGTTCGCTCCACGATCAACCCGGCGATGCAGCGCGCCGCCGAAATGGCGCTGCGCGATGGCCTCGTGAAATACGACCGCCCGCGCGGCTGGCGGGGTGTGACCGACAAGATCGAGCTTGGCGAAGGCTGGGCGCAGCGGCTGCGCGCCGTGAACCTGCCGGTCGGTTACGACGACTGGCGCGCGGCGGTGGTGCTCGACAAGGCGGGCGGGGTGATCTCGCTCGGCTTCGAAGACGGCACGAACGGCCGCATGTCCGCACAGAACGCTTCGATCCCCGTGCGCGGGGTCGGCGTGCCGGCGTTCCAGCGGCTCGCAGCCGGAGACGTCATCCCCGTGAAGCGCGTGGCGGGCGACGACTATACGCTGCGCCAGATCCCGGACATCGGCGGCGGCATGGTGGTGATGGAAGTCTCCACGGGCCGCGTGCTCGCGATGGTCGGCGGCTTCGACGCACGCCGCTCGCAATACAACCGCGCGACGCAGGCGATGCGGCAGCCGGGATCGGCGATCAAGCCGTTCGTCTATGCCGCCGCGCTAGACAACGGCTACACGCCCGCGTCTGTGGTCGTGGATGCGCCTTACTGCGTGTTCCAGACGCGCTCGCTCGGCACCAAGTGCTTCCGCAACTTCTCGGGCGGCTATGCGGGCCCGCAGACGATGCGTTGGGGCCTCGAGCAATCGCGCAACCTGATGACCGTGCGCCTCGCCTACAACACGGGCATGGACAAGGTCGTCGAGACGATCGACCAGATGGGGATCGCCAAGCTTTCGCCGGTGCTTTCCATGTCGCTCGGCGCGGGCGAGACGACGGTGATGAAGCTGACGAACGCCTATGCGATGCTCGCGAACGGCGGCAAGCGGCAGTCGCCCGTGCTTTACGATCTGATCCAGGACCGGCGCGGCCGCACGATCTATCGTGCCGATGCGCGCGACTGCGCGGGCTGCAGCGCGCCAGACTGGGATGGCGACGCGATGCCGCGCCCTGCTGACGCCCGCCCGCAGGCGATGGACGCGAAGACCGCCTATCAGGTCGTGCACATGCTGGAAGGCGTCGTGCAGCGCGGCACCGCCGTGGTGCTGCGCGACCTCAATCGGCCGATGTTCGGCAAGACCGGCACAACCAACGGGCCCACCAACGTGTGGTTCGTGGGCGGCACGGCGGATGTCGTGGCGGGGCTCTACCTCGGCTTCGACGAGCCGAAGAACATGGGCGGTTATGCGCAGGGCGGCACGCTCGCGGCGCCCGTGTTCAAGCAGTTCGCCATCGCGGCGCTGAAAGATATGCCGAAGCGGCCTTTCGAGATATCGCCCGGCGTGCGCATGGTGCGGATCGATCGGCGTTCGGGCAAGCGCGTCTACGGCGGCTGGCAAGTCGATACCGATCCGCGCGCCGCGGTGATCTGGGAGGCGTTCAAGCCCGAAAGCGAACCGCGCCGCGTTGCGGCCGCCTACGATCCTTTCGCCAAGGCCGAAGTCGTGCGCTCGGACAGCGAATTCTTGCAATCCACCGGCGGCATTTACTAGAAGCCGCAGCTTCCATCACGAAGGACGAGTACCATGCGCGCTGAAGCGCTCAATCATGTCGACCGGATCAAGCAGGCGCTCGCCCTGCTGAGGAGGTTTCTTTGACTGGGATGTCGCCCTTAAACGCCTTGATGAGCTGAACGCCGAGGCCGAGAATCCCGAACTCTGGAACGACCCCAAGGCTGCGCAGAAGCTGATGCTGGAGCGCCGCCGCCTCGATGAGGCGATCCAGGCGACGCGGAGCATCCAGACCGAACTCGACGATACCGTCGAGCTCATCGAGATGGCCGAGGCCGAAGGCGACGAAGACCTCGTGAACGATGGCGTCGCCGCGCTTGAGACGCTCGCGAACCGTGCTGACAAGGACAAGGTCGCCGCGCTGCTTTCGGGCGAGGCGGACGCGAACGACACCTATATCGAGATCAACGCCGGCGCGGGCGGCACGGAAAGCCAGGACTGGGCCTCGATGCTGCAGCGCATGTACCAGCGCTGGGCGGAACGGCGCGGCAACAAGGTGGAACTGGTCGACTATCACGGCGGCGAGCAGGCGGGCATCAAGTCCGCGACGCTGATGGTGAAGGGCGAGAACGCCTACGGCTACGCCAAGACCGAAAGCGGCGTGCACCGGCTGGTGCGCATCAGCCCCTACGACAGCGCGGCACGGCGGCACACGAGCTTCGCGAGCGTGTGGGTCTATCCGGTGGTGGATGACGACATCGCCATCGAGATCAACGAAAGCGATCTCAAGATCGATACGTACCGTGCCTCGGGCGCGGGCGGGCAGCACGTGAACACGACGGACAGCGCCGTGCGCATCACGCACGTGCCCACGGGCATCATCGTCGCCTGCCAGAACCAGCGCAGCCAGCACAAGAACCGTGCCGAGGCGATGAAGCAGCTGAAGGCGCGCCTCTACGAAGCCGAGCTGCAGAAGCGCGAGGCCGAGGCGAACGCGGTGAACGCGACCAAGACCGATATCGGCTGGGGCCACCAGATCCGGAGCTACGTGCTGCAGCCCTATCAGCAGGTGAAGGACCTGCGCACGGGCATCGTCAACACCAGCCCCGATGATGTGCTGGACGGCGATCTCGATGACTTCATGGCGGCGGCGCTGGCGCAGCGCGTGACGGGCGAGAAAGTGGTCGTTTCAGACGACGACTAGCCGAGATACCTGTCGAGGCCTGCGGTCATGTCGGCGATCAGGTCGTCTGCGTCTTCGAGGCCGCAGTGGATGCGGAGCATCGGGCCGTCCGTCTGCCAGCGTGTCGCGGTGCGGAGCGGGTTCACCGGCAGCACTAGGCTTTCGTAGCCGCCGAACGAGAAGCCCATGCCGAAGTGGCGGAGGCCGTCCACACAGGCGGCGAGCGCCTTGCGGTCGCCGGGTTTCAGCGCGATGGCGAACAGGCTGGCGTAGCCGCTGAAATCGCGTTTCCAGAGCGCGTGGCCGGGATCGCCGGGCAGGCCGGGGCAGATCACGCGCTCGACGGCGGGGTGGTTGCTGAGCGCTTCGGCAAGCGCGAGCGCGGTCTTGCCGTGGCGCTCCATGCGGATGGCTAGCGTGCGCAGGCCGCGCAGCGCGAGCGCGCAGTCGTCCGGCGCGGCGGTCTGGCCGAGCCGGAGCGCGGTGTTCCGGAAATTCTGCCATGCACCCGGTGCGGCCGTCACCGAGCCCATCAGTGCATCGCTGTGGCCGACCACGTATTTGGTGAGCGACTGCACCGAGAGATCAACGCCGTGGCTGATCGCCGGGAAGAGCAGGGGGGTCGCCCACGTGTTGTCGAGGATGGAGACGAGGCCGCGTTCGCGCGCGAGTGCCGCGATGGCGGGTACGTCCTGCACCTCGAAGGTCAGCGAACCGGGGCTTTCCATGTAGATCGCCTGCGTGTTCGCGCGGATCAGCGGCGCGAGGCCGTCGCTGTCCGTGGGGTCGTAGTATTCGGTCTCGACGCCGATCCGCGCCATCACCGATTTCGCCATCACGCGCGTCGGTTCGTAGACGTTGTCGGCCATCAGGAGGTGACCGCCCGAAGACGTTGCCGCCATCAGCGCTGCGGCGATCGCGGCGACGCCCGACGGGAACAGATGGGTGCCCGCCGCGCCCGGCTCCATTTCGGTCAGCGCCTCGGCAAGCGCCCACTGTGTCGGCGTGCCGCGGCGTCCGTAATAGAGCCCGGCGTCGGGGTTGCGCGAGGCGGCCTCATAGGCGTCCAGCGTCTCGAAGAGGCACGTTGAGGCACGGTAGACCGGCGGGTTGACGACGCCGTGCGTCCATTCCGGGCGGCGCCCGGCGTGAACGAGTTTGGTGGCAGGCGCGTCGCCGCCGGACTTGTCCCCGCTCACGCCGCTCCGGTCACGACGGGCGTGTCCGCCTCGCCGCCCCATTCGGACCACGAACCGTCATAAAGCGCGGTTTTCTTCGCGCCGAGCAGGTGCAGCCCGAACGACAGTGCGGCGGCGGTGACGCCCGAGCCGCACGTGGTGACGACGGGCTGATCCGGATCGACGCCGACTTCGCGGAACGCGGCGCGCAGCGCCTCGCCCTGCTTGTAGGTGCCGTCCTCGTTGTAGAGTTCGGTGTAGGGCAGGTTGAACGAGCCCGGGATGTGGCCGGGGCGCACGCCCGGGCGGGTTTCCGGCTCGTCGCCGCGGAAGCGCGCGGCGCCGCGCGCGTCGACGACCTGCTCGGCCTTCGTCTTCAGGTTTTCCTTCATCTGCGCGAGATCGCGGACCTGCGCCTTGTCCTTCCAGACGGTGAAGTGGCGGTGGCGGACGACGGGCTTGCCCGATTCCATCGCGCGGCCTTCGGCTTTCCACTTCTGGAGGCCGCCGTCGAGGATCGCGACTTCATGCGCGCCGAACAGATTGAGCAGCCACCACGCGCGCGCCGAGGAGCGGAGCGGCGAGTTGTCGTAAACGACGATGCGGCTACCGTCGCCAAGCCCGATCGCCTGCATACGGCTGGCGAACTTCTCTGCGCTCGGCACCATGTTCGGCAGGCTTGAGCTGGTGTCGGCAAGCTCGCCGAGATCCATGAACACGGCGCCCGGAATATGCCCGGCCTCGAATTCGGCGCGGGCATCGCGCGCGTCAAGGAAGTAGGAGGCATCGACGATGCGCAGGTCGTTCGCGCCCAGCTCTTTCGCGAGCCATTCCGTCGTTACCAGCGAATCCATGCGTTGCTCCTTGAACCTGTGTCTCAATCGTCTTCCTGAATAGTCGGACGCCCCGATATTGCCAATGGAGTATGGGGGCTCTAACGCGAAACCTATGGAAACGACGCATCTCGGCAAGGTGAGCGCGCTTCCGGCGTCTCCGGAGGCCGCGAAGCTCGACTACGTGCCCAATCCGCGGCCCCAGAGCCGCTATCTCGTGCGCTTCGCGGCGCCGGAATTCACATCGCTGTGTCCGGTGACGGGCCAGCCCGATTTCGCGCATCTCGTGATCGACTACGTGCCCGCCGCGCGCATCGTGGAATCGAAGTCGCTGAAGCTGTTCCTTGGGAGTTTCCGCAACCACGCGGCGTTCCACGAGGATTGCACCGTCGGTATCGGCGAGCGGCTGTTTCGCGAGATGGCGCCGCACTGGCTCAGGATCGGCGGCTACTGGTATCCGCGCGGCGGCATTCCCATCGATGTGTTCTGGCAGTCCGGCGCGCCGCCTGCGGACGTGTGGGTGCCGGATCAGGGCGTCGCGCCGTACCGGGGTCGGGGCTAGGGAATCCCGATCAGCTTGTGCGTCTGGAGCGACAGGCGCCACTTCGGATGGGTGAGGCAATATTCCGTCGCGGCGGCAATGTTTTCCGCCTGCGCGGGGCCGTCCATGGGTTGCAGGAAGAAATTCCGGAATTCGAGCGCATCGAACATCTCCGGGCTGTTGTTCGGCTGCGGGTAGACGAGCTTCAGTTCGTCGCCTGATGTCTGCACCAGTTCGGCGTCCGCCTTGGGGCTGACGCAGATCCAGTCGATTCCGACGGGTGCCGGGAGCGTGCCGTTGGTTTCGATGGCGATCGAGAAGCCCCGCGTGTGCAAGGCGTCGATCAGCGCGCTATCGAGTTGCAGCAGTGGCTCGCCGCCGGTGCAGACCACGAGGCGGTGGTCGCTGGTCTCGCCCCACGCTGCAGCGACGGCATCGGCGAGTGCTTCAGCGTCCCGGAACTTGCCGCCGCCGGGGCCGTCGGTGCCGATGAAATCCGTGTCGCAGAAGGTGCAGACGGCTTTCTCCCGGTCCCGTTCGAGGCCCGACCAGAGGTTGCAACCCGCAAAGCGCAGGAACACGGCGCGGCGGCCCGTCTGGGCGCCTTCGCCCTGCAGGGTGAGGAAGAGCTCTTTGACGGCGTAGGTCACGGTGCGGCGTAGGCGGTGGGGTCGGGGAGGCCCGCCTCCTCGAAACCCTTGTGGCGGAGGCGGCAGGCGTCGCAGCGGCCGCAGTGGAGCGGCGTGCCGTCCGCTGCCGTAGCGGGATCGTAGCACGTCCACGTCCCGGCGATATCGACGCCGAGCCGCGCCGCTTCACACGCGATCCCGGCCTTGTCGAGATCGATGAGCGGCGTGTGCACCTTGAAGCGCTCGCCCTCGCTGCCCGCCTTGGTGGCGGTTGCGGCAAGCGCCTCGAACGCCGCGATGAAGGCGGGGCGGCAATCAGGATAGCCCGAATAATCGAGCGCATTGACGCCAATGAAGATATCCCGCGCACCGATAGCTTCCGCCCACGCGAGCGCGACCGACAGGAACACGGTGTTGCGCGCGGGTACATAGGTGGGCGGGATCACGCCGCTGTCGACTGCGCCGTCGCCCTTCGGCACGGCGATCTGGTCCGTAAGCGCCGATCCGCCGAACGCCCGGAGGTCGAGCGGAAGCACGATGTGCCGCACCGCATAGATCGCCGCCGCCCGCCGCGCCGCCTCCAATTCCACCCGGTGGCGCTGGTTGTAGTCGACGGTGAGCGCGTGCACGGCATACCCGCCCGCGCGCGCGATGGCGGCGCACGTAACGGAGTCGAGTCCTCCCGAGAGGAGAACCACTGCCGGTTGCGAAGTCGTCATGGTGGCGCGATAGTCGTTTCGCCCGGTACGGGCAAGTTTCGGGGGGTAGATGAGCAGACACATTTTCGCGGCGGCTGCCGTTATCTGTGCGACGGCCGCTCCTGTCGAAGCGCAGACCTTGCAGCAGCGCTACGATGCTGCCGAAGCGGCCCTTGCGGCCGGGGAATATGAAAAGGCCTCCACGCTTTTTGCTGATGTCTTGGCGCGAATGGGCAAGACGCAGCGCGGAACTCCTGCGGAGGCGGACCTGCGCCAGCGTCTTGGGGAGATGGACATTGCACTGGGCCGGCTGGAGCGCGGTCTCGCAACGCTGGCGCCCGTCATCGCTATTTATGAAAAGGCCAAGGCGACATCTGCGCTTGTGGATGCACATGGCCTCATCGGCCGGGCGCACGAAAAGCTGGGCGAGATGCGTCAGGCCGCGGAGAGCTATCAGGCCGCGTTCGATCTCAATACGGATCCCGCGAAAATTCAGACACTTTCGATTCCGTTGGCGCGCGCTTTGGTTTTCACTGATGCGGCGCGTGCGCGCCGCATGGCTGATGCGATGCTCAAGGATTTCCGCCCGGGCGAAGACAAGAGGCGCAGCGGTGAACTGCTGGGCGAATTCCAGATGCTGCGTGGCCGCGTCGAACTCAACGCCGGAAACCACAAGGAGGCTCTGGAGTGGTTCAAGACGGCGGCGAAAAGTGCGGGCGGGATCGGAACCCGCGTTTCGCTTTCCGATATTGCCATCCGTTCTGATCTGGCGCTGGCCAGCTTCCTCACCGGCGATCTCGACAAGGCCTTCTACTACATCGCGATGACGGGTGCGGGCCGCATGGGCGGCAAGGGGCCGCAATTTCCGGATGGAAGTGCCTTGACGCTGCCGGATTGCTCCCCGGCCTTCAACCTTGGGCCGGACGATCTTGTGGTGCTCGACATCGCGCTCAGCGATGATGGGCGCGTCCTCAGCGCTGCGCCCGTCTATTCGAGCAAGCCGGGTGAAATCGAGGCTGTGTTCGTGAAAGCCGCGCGCTCGTGGTTGTGGTCCGCCGAAGAAATGCAGAAGACGGAACCGTTCTGGCGCATTTCAACGCGCGTTGCGGTCCGCTGTACCTTCAATACGGAGCGGCGTTGGATCGGCGATGCGTTCATGCGCGAACTCGTCGGCGAAACAAAAGCGCAAACGGTCTCCTTTGGTCCGCTGGCCGGGAAGGCCGACACCGAAACGTTGCGGCGCGAACTCGCGCGACTCGAAGCCGCGACCGGATCAGACTCGCCGGCACTGGTTCCAGTGCTGACCCGATTGGCAGAGAAGGATGACGAGGGCGTCTATGTAGAACGCGCTCGGCAGATCATGGAGGCCAGTGATCTCTCTGCGCGCCGCCGCGCCATTCTGGACGCGTTGATAGCCCGGAATCGCGTGCAGCGTGGTGGGGAAGCGCTGCAGAGGCAGCCCGATGCCAGCTGGCCTTCGGATGTCGCGGACTGGTTCCGTGTCGAGCAGGCACTGGAACTTGAAAAGCGCCGCCGGAGCGACCGGGCGGAGTCTCTTTATGCGGAAGTCTTCCGGCGCGGCGATCCTAAGACGGACACACTCGCCCAGTTTGCGGCGCTGCGGCTTGCCTCGATCGCCTACGACCGCAAGGCGCAGGAACAGGCTTCCGGCTTTCTTGCCGCCACCGGCCTGCGCCCCGATCAATGTGCGCTGCTCGATGCGGCGCCGATTGGACGAAACAATTGGGTGACGGCGGACGATTATCCACAGGCTGCAGTAAACTGGGGCGCCGAGGGTTACATCGTCATGGGCTATGACATCGCCGTTGACGGCAAGGTGAAAACGCCGCGTGTTGTCTTTGCCTACCCTCCGTTCGTGTTCGAAGACACGATGGAAGCTGTTGTCGGCCGTTGGCGTTTCAAGCCGATCTACCGGGAAGGCGAACAGATCGGCTGCACGGGAGCCCGCCAGACGTTCCGCTTTTTTATCCCCGGCAAGAGTTGATCCGCGCACTGCACGGCGCAAAGAAAAAGGCCGCCGGATACGACCGGGCGGCCTTTCAAAAATCAGTCGGCTGGATATCCAGCTAGGGGAGGTAAGGTGTGCCGTAAGGCACGGGCCCGTTTAGCGTGCTTATGGTAAAATTCGGGTTAACCGCGATTTTTCGCGTTTGATCGCCCGGCGCGCGCCCTGTAATCGTCGCGGCCATGAAGCGGACCCTGCTCCCACTCAACGCGCTGCGCGTCTTCGATGCCGCCGCGCGCCACCTGTCGTTCACCAAGGCGGCGGATGAACTTGCGGTGACGCCTGCCGCCGTCGGCCAGCAGATTCGTACGCTCGAGGACGTGCTCGGCACCGTGCTGTTCCGGCGCATGACGCGGAACCTCGAACTCACCGACGAAGCGGTGCGCAGCCTGCCTGCGCTCCGCGAGGGCTTCGCCAAGCTGGAGGAGGCCGTGGCGATCATGCAGGCGGGGCAGGGCGAGGAGCGCCTGACCATCGCCGCGCCGCGCGACTTCATCGGCAAGTGGCTGGCGCCGCGGCTGGGCCTCATCAAGGCGTCGACGACCGCACGGCAGGTGACGATCCTTCCTACAGACGGGCCGGTCGATTTCAACGCGGCCAATCTGGACGCCGCGATCTTCTTCGGCGCGATGCCCGCCGAGGAGGAACTGAGCGGCAAGCTGATCGCGCCGGGCACGGTCGTGCTGGTGGCGACGCCGGAGATCGCCGCGAACGTGAAGATCGTCTCGGAAGTCGCCGCGCAGCCGCTGGTCGAGCACCCGTCCGCGGACTGGCGCGGCTGGTTCGAGGCGCACGGTGTCCACATGACCGATCGCAGCGCCAGCCTCGGCGTTGCCGATGCAGGCCTCGCCATCGACAGCGCGGTCGCGGGCTACGGGATCGCGCGTGTGCCGCTGGTGCTCGCCGAGGCCGACATCGCCGCCGGTCGGCTCGCCGTCGTCATGGAGTCCAAGGTTTCGGACGAAGCCTATTGGCTGATCGCGCCGAGCGCACAGTGGCGCCAGAAGAAGGTGCGCGATCTGGTGGCGGCACTTAGCGACTAAACGTCGATCGCGTCTTCCGAAACGGTCGCGGCGCGCTCCTGAATGAAATTGAAGCGATGCTCCGGGTTGCGGCCCATCAGGCGGTCGACGAGATCGACGACCGGCGCGCGTTCTTCATAGGTATCGGGCAGCGTCACGCGGATCAGCGTGCGCTTTTCCGGGTCCATCGTGGTTTCGCGAAGCTGCATGGGGGACATCTCGCCGAGGCCCTTGAAGCGGCCGATTTCCACCTTGCCGCGCCCCGAGAATTCGCCCGCGAGCAGCTCGTCCTTGTGCGCATCGTCGCGCGCGTAGGCGACCTTGCCGCCTTGTGAGAGGCGGTAGAGTGGCGGCTGCGCGAGGTAGAGGTGGCCGTTCTTCACGAGGCCCGACATCTCCTGGAAGAAGAAGGTCATCAGCAGTGTGGCGATGTGCGCGCCGTCCACGTCGGCGTCGGTCATGATGACGACGCGGTCGTAGCGGAGCGCATCGGGATCGAAGCGATCACGCGAGCCACAGCCGAGCGCCTGGATGAGATCGGCGATTTCCTGGTTGGCGCCGATCTTGTCCCGGTTCGCCGAGGCGACGTTCAGGATCTTGCCGCGAATGGGCAGGATCGCCTGCGTCTTGCGGTCGCGCGCCTGCTTGGCCGAGCCGCCTGCCGAGTCGCCCTCGACGATGAAGATCTCGGTGCCTTCCGGCGCATCCGACGAACAGTCTGTGAGCTTGCCGGGGAGGCGGAGGCGACGCGCGCTCGTCGCAGTCTTGCGCTTGATCTCCTTTTCGGCGCGGCGCTTCAGCCGCTCGTCCATGCGTTCGAGCGCGAAGCCGAGGAGCGCGCGGCCGCGTTCCATGTTGTCCGAGAGGAAGTGGTCGAAATGGTCCTTGACCGCAGCCTCGACGAACTTCGCGGCTTCGGGGCTCGTCAGCCGGTCCTTGGTTTGGCTCTGGAACTGCGGTTCGCGGATGAACACGGAGAGCATGATTTCTCCGCCCGAAAGCACGTCCTCGGCGGTGAGGCCTTCGCCCTTCTTCTGGCCGATCAGCCCTGCAAAGCCGCGGATGCCCTTGACGAGCGCCGTGCGCAGGCCCGCCTCGTGCGTGCCGCCCGCGGGCGTCGGGATCGTGTTGCAATAGTAGCTCGCGGAGCCTTCGCCGTAGAGCGGCCACGCGACCGCCCATTCCGCCGAGCCCTGCGTGTCCGGGAATTCCGCGCGGCCCGCGAAGAATTCGTTCGTCGCGCAGTCCCGGTCGCCGAGCTGTTCGGCGAGGTGATCGGCAAGGCCGCCAGGGAACTGGAACACGGCGGTCGCAGGTGTGTCGTCGCTGATGAGCGCGGGGTCGCACGACCAGCGGATTTCGACACCGCGGAACAAATAGGCCTTGGAGCGTGCGAGGCGATAGAGGCGGGCAGGGCGGAACGTCGCCTTGTCACCGAAGATCTCGGGATCGGGGTGGAACGCGATGGTGGTGCCGCGCCGGTTCGGGGCCGCGCCGACCTTTTCGAGTTTCGAGGTGGTGTGACCGCGCGAATAGCGCTGGCGGTAAAGCTCGCGATTGCGCGCGACCTCGACGACGAGTTCGTCGGAGAGCGCGTTCACCACCGAGATGCCGACGCCATGAAGACCGCCCGAGGTGGCGTAGGCCTTGCTCGAAAACTTGCCGCCCGAGTGCAGCATCGTGAAGATCACCTCGAGCGCCGACTTGCCCGGATATTTGGGGTGCGCGTCGATCGGAATGCCGCGGCCGTTGTCGGAGATCGTCAGCGTGCCGTCCGACGCGAGCGAAACCTCGATGCGGTTCGCGTGACCGGCGACCGCTTCGTCCATGCTGTTGTCCAGCACCTCGGCGGCGAGATGGTGCAGCGCGCGCTCGTCCGTGCCGCCGATATACATGCCGGGGCGGCGGCGCACGGGCTCCAGCCCTTCGAGAACTTCGATCTGGTCGGCGGTGTAGTCGGTCGGGTTGGCGGCGCCCGTGAAGAGATCACTCATAGCGGCCTTATAGGGGCCGCAGCGGCAGCGGTGAAGGGGCTGCGGGCGCCTAGCGTGCGCGTTCGAAAAGTGCCGAAATCGTGTCGTTGTCGAGCCGGCGCTCGGCGGGATGGATGATCGCCGAGAGCGATTCGACGCGCCGGCGAATCCGCTCCGCGAGCATCCCGCTCGCATGGTGCATGGCCTCGCCGCCCAGCGGGTGCAGCTCGGCAAGGCCTTGCAGTATGAAGGCCGAAAGGTCGCCGCTCAGCCGATCGAAACGGCGGCGCACGGATGCGGGGCAGAGCGCGTAGGCCTCGATCACCAGTGCGGCATCGCGCAGGTGGCTGGCTTCGAAGTGTTCGATGTAGTTGCGCGGGCGCCAGTGGTGCAGGTCGCGGTCGAGCGCGGGATCGCTGCCGGTGACCTCGAGGAGCATGAGAACTTCATTGAACTGATTGAGGAAGTCGCTGGCGAGGCCAGTGTGGGGATCGATGCCGGTGATGGCCTCGGCGGCGATGTCCGCGATGCGCGAGGCCATGGCTTCCGTCATGTCCGGCGGGAATGCGGCGGCGTTCCGATAGGGCTCGCTCACTGTCCAACCGCCTGAGTCTGCGTCCATCATCCCCTGTCTCTTAGGCGGCAGGCGTGAAAAACGCCTTAAACGTCCACAACGTCGTTTTTTTTCGCCGGAGATGCATTTTTGCGTTGCAACATGTCGTGCTGCGGTGCAATATGATTATGCCTATATGGCGATCCTCCCCAAGGATTTGACTAGAGGGTCGGCGGTGACGCCGGCCCTTCTTTCTGTCTGGATTCAGACTGTTGCGTGAAAGCATCAACTGCGTTGCAACTTTGTGACCAGTGGGGCGAAATCACTTGTGCGTCGCCGCAGCGTGGTGAACACTCCCCCTGAAGCATGAGCTTCGGAACGACCCCTCCCAGGGCGAGCAGCGATCACAGCTGAAATGAAGGTGGAGGAATGATGAAAAAGGGAATTGGCAGCCGCGCGATCTCGACGACCGTGCTTGCGGCTGCAACGCTTGTCGGCAGCCTCGCAGTGGCGGCTCCGGCCTTCGCGCAGGACGCAGAAGCGACCAGCGATTGGGAAATCTCGGGCAACGCGGGAATTTTCTCGCAGTACCGCTGGCGCGGCATTTCGCTTTCGGATGAGGAAGTGGCCTTCCAGGGCGGCATCGATGTCGCGCATTCGAGCGGCTTCTACGTCGGCACCTGGGGTTCGAGCCTCGCCGGCTTCGGCTCCTACGGCGGCGCCAACACCGAAATCGACGTCTACGCGGGCTATGCCGGTGAAGCGGGCGGCTTCGGCTACGACATCGGCGCGATCTGGTATCTCTATCCGGGCACCAGCGGCACGGACGTGGTGGAAATCACCGCCTCGCTGAGCAAGGAACTGGGTCCGGTCGGCGCGAGCGTCGGCGTGGCCTATGCGCCCAAGCAGGACTCGCTCGGCAACGACGACAGCTTCTACCTCTACACGGATTGGTCCGCAGCCATTCCGAACACCCCGGTCTCGCTCAATGCGCACCTCGGCTACACCGACGGTTCGCTCTCGATCGACCGCGGGTTCTCGACCGATGGCGACTATCTCGACTGGTCTCTCGGCGCGTCGGTCTCTTACGACAAGCTGACGCTCGGCGTTTCTTACGTCGACACGGACGTGAAGGGCGGCGACCCGTCGATCAACAAGATCACGGACTCGGCGATCATCGTTTCGCTGACCGCGGCGTTCTGATCCAGCGATCAGTTCAGGGTAACGGAAGCCCCGGAAATCTCAGGATTTCCGGGGCTTTCTTGTGTCTGCGCGGCGGGAATGACGTGTGCCATTGGTCCAGATGAGAGGGTGAGGCGGGACGCGATAATGGGCTAAGGGAGCGTTAGGCGCATTAGCCCGACAAGGAGAGGCCGTGAACCAGACCGACGAGCGCATCCGAGCGAGTTTCGCAAAACAGGGGCTCATGCGGACATTGGGCGCGACGCTTGTCGATGTCGCGCCGGGTGCCGTCGAGATCGCCCTGCGGCCGGACCCGGCGGTTTCCCAGCAGCATGGTTTCGTCCACGCTGGCGCGGTGAGCGCCATTGCCGACACGGCGGCGGGCTATGCCGCACTGAGCCTGATGCCTGCGGGCCGGGGCGTGCTGACGACGGAGTTCAAGATCAACCTCGTCGCGCCTGCGATGGGGGATCGCATCGTCGCGCGCGGCAAGGTGATCAAGGCGGGCCGGACGCTGACTTTGGCGCAGGCGGAGGTGTTCGCGGAAAGCGGAGGGCAGGCGAGGCTGGTTGCCTTGCTGACTGCCACGTTGATGGCGATCGAGGCTCGCGACGGCATTGTCGACTGAGCGGCGAGCCGGCAGTTTTCCGCGCGCCCAAATGAAAAGGGGCCCGCGCTTTCGCGCGAGCCCCTGAACGGCCCAAATCCCCCGATCAGGCCGAATAGTACATGTCGAATTCGACAGGCGAAGGCGCCATTTCCCAGCGCAGCACTTCGTGCATCTTCAGGTCGATGAAGCTGTCGATCATCTCGTCGGTGAAGACACCGCCGCGCGTGAAGACCTTGCGGTTCTTGTCGAGGTTGACGAGCGCCTCACGCAGCGAGCCGCACACGGTCGGAACCTTCTTCAGCTCCTTCGGCGGAAGGTCGTAGAGGTTCTTGTCCATCGGCTGGCCCGGGTGGATGCGGTTCTCGATGCCGTCGAGGCCGGCCATCAGGATCGCGGCGTAGCAGAGGTAGGGGTTCGCCGTGGCGTCCGGGAAGCGGAACTCGACGCGGCGGCTCTTCGGACCCGTGCCGTACGGAATACGGCAGGAGGCCGAACGGTTGCGGCTGGAGTAGGCCAGCAGCACCGGCGCTTCGAAGCCCGGGACGAGGCGCTTGTAGCTGTTCGTCGAGGGGTTCGTGAACGCGTTCAGCGCCTTGGCGTGCTTGATGACGCCGCCGATGAAGAACAGCGCGGTTTCCGAAAGACCGGCGTAGCCGTCACCCGAGAACAGCGGCTTGCCCTTCTTCCAGATCGAGATGTGCGTGTGCATTCCCGAGCCGTTGTCGTCCTTGATCGGCTTCGGCATGAATGTTGCCGTTTTGCCATAGGCGTGCGCGACATTGTGCACGACATACTTGTAGATCTGCATACGATCGGCGGTCTGGACGAGCGTGCCGAAGGTGAGGCCAAGCTCATGCTGCGCTGCAGCAACTTCGTGATGATGCTTGTCCATGGGCAGGCCCATTTCGAGCATCACGGAGACCATTTCCGAACGCAGGTCGTGGCACGGATCAACCGGCGCGACGGGGAAATAGCCGCCCTTGGCGCGCGGACGGTGGCCCATGTTGCCCTCGTCGTACTCGCGGCCCGTGTTGGTCGGCAGCTCGATGTCGTCAATCTTGTAGCCGGAGCCGTTGTAGCCGTTTTCGAAGCGTACGTCGTCGAAGACAAAGAATTCGGCCTCGGGGCCGACATAGGCGGTGTCGCCGACGCCGCTGTTGCCGAGGAAGGCTTCGGCGCGCTTGGCGACCGAGCGCGGATCGGAGCCATAGAGTTCGCCCGTCGCCGGGTCGACGACGTCGCAGAACACGATCAGCATCGGCGTCGCCGAGAACGGATCGACATAGACCGAGTCGAGGTCCGGCTTCAGGATCATGTCGGACTCGTTGATGGCCTTCCAGCCGTCGATCGACGAACCGTCGAACATGATGCCGTCGGTCAGCATGTCTTCATCGACGACGCTCGCGCACATCGCCATGTGGTGCCATTTGCCGCGAAGATCGGTGAAGCGGACATCGAGCCACTCGATCTCCTTGTCCTTGATCTGCTTCAGAATGTCGGCTGGTTTGTTCGCCATTACTCGCCTTTCCTCTTTTAACCCTGCTGTTGTGGAGTTGTTATGGTGATGATGGTTCAGATGGCTTCGTTGTCGCGCTCGCCGGTGCGGATGCGGTAGGCCGACTCGATCGTCGACACGAAGATCTTGCCGTCGCCGATGCGGCCCGTTTTGGCGGCACCCGCGATGGCTTCCACGGTGCGCTCGACAATGGCGTCGTCGACGACGACCTCGAGCTTCACCTTGGGGAGAAAGTCCACGATATATTCGGCACCGCGGTAAAGCTCCGTGTGGCCCTTCTGGCGGCCAAAGCCCTTCGCCTCGACAACGGTGATGCCCGATACGCCGACTTCGTGCAGCGCTTCCTTCACCTCATCAAGCTTGAAGGGCTTGATGATCGCCTCGATCTTTTTCACCTGGCTTTACCCCTTGAACGAATTCGATCTGCCCCGGATGGGGTATTGCCTTCGCGTAACGCATGATCCGTGCCAGATGCCGCAGCGCGGCAAAGCGCAGGGAAGCGCATTTTCAGGGCAGTCACTTTGTCGAATGCTGCACGACTTCCGGGCATCTTGCCTAAAAATTCAGCAGGTGCATGTGCCTCGCTTGACGGCAGGCCGGGGCGCCCGTATGTGCGCATCCTCATCGCGTGTGGCGACCGTAGCTCAATCGGTTAGAGCGCCGGTTTGTGGTACCGGAGGTTGCGGGTTCGATCCCCGTCGGTCGCCCCAGTTTTCTCGCTTTTCCGCGCTTTTCAGCGAACCTAATAATCCTTCGACCAGCGCAGGTTGACGCTGGTGCCGCCGAGCGTCGCGACCGACGAGAGGATCGAAAGCGCACGCGTCAGCTCGATCTCGAGCTGCGTCGCGGTGTAGCCCTGCGCATCGGTGGCGACCTCCACATAAACGCGGTCGGTCAGGTACTCGCCCGCCGCGACAGCGGTCTTCTGGCCGGTGAGCTGGTTCGCCTCCATGATGCGCAGCCGATCGAGCCCGACCGCGCGGCGCACGGCGTTGATCGGGTTGATGCCGCCACCGCCGCCCTGCAGCGAGGCGACAGCGCCGGCGAGTTGCAGCGCCTCGGGCGCGGAAAGGTTCGAGATCGAGGTGCCGAACAGCACGCGCGAGAGCACCTCGTCCTGCGGCAGCGCGGGCACGGACGAGAAGGCGATCTCGGGGCGCTGGCCGGTGCCGCGGATGGTGATGGTGGCGGTGAGGCCTTCGACGCGCGCCTCGGCCGCGATGTCCACCACCGGATCGGGTGGATAGGTGCCGGTGAAGCGCAGTTCGCCGCGTGTCAGCCGGAAGGTCTTGCCCGCGAATTCGTAGTCGCCGCGCACGAGTTCGGCGACGCCGCCGATGCGCGGCGCGGTCGCTGACCCCTTGATGTCGAGGTCCGCCGACCATTCCGAATCGAGGCCCATGCCGCGCACCATGATCTCGTTGTTGCCGCGCGCCTTCACGTCGAGCTGCCAGACGGTGGGTTCCGCCGCGCCCTCCACGACCACCGGGTCTGCGCGCAGGAGTTCGGTGTTCTTCTCGCGCACGCGCAGAACCGGCACTTCGGTCTGCGCGGTCTGCCCGATATTGAAGCGCGCGCGGTCGATATTGACGTTGCCCGAAATGATGGCGCCTTCCGGGCTGTTGCTGATCCGCAAGGGGCCGCTCGCGGTGGCGCGAAGGTCGTCGCGGTTGAGGATCAGCGCCGATTTCAGCACCATGGCGATCTCGATCGGGAAGCCGCGTGCGAACGAAAGGTCGATGCCGCCGCTGCCGGAGATGGAGCCGTTGCCGGTGGCGCCCGAAAACTCGGTGAGTTCGAGGCGGGAGCCGGTGAAGCGCCCGTCGAGGCGGATGTTATCGACAACCGTGCCGGTGATCGCGCTTTCGATTCGCGACGTGCGTGAGCGTACGATGCCGGTGAGCGAGGGATCGCCGAGTTCGCCGCTGATCTCCAGCGCCACCGCGATATTGCCGCGCACGCTGAGCGCGCCGACGCCGGTCAAAGGCCAAAGCATTTCGGCCGGGCCGCGCCAGCGGAGCTGACCTGTGATCGGCGCTTTCATCAGACGGTCGAGCCAGGGATCGTCGATGCTGCCCGGGATCGACAGGAGACGGCCCTGCAGGATGCCGAGGCGCTGGCCGTTATCGAGGAAGGCGGCGCGCATCACCGCCTTGTTCGCTTCGAGCTGCGCGACGACGGCGAGATCGACGGGCTTCGAGAAGGCCTCTGTCGCGCGCGTGAAATCGGTGACGCGCAGCTTCGCGGTGCCGCGCGGCAGGCCGCCCGAGGGGAAGATCATGTCGATGCGCCCGCTCGCGGTCCCGGAGAAGTTCATGCCCGGCAGCGCAAGCTGAAGCAGGCCGAGCCCGGCGGCGTTGAGATCGGTGGTGAGGCTGATCGAATCGCCGAACGTGCCGCTGATCCGCGCGGTGCCGGAGGGCAGGTTGAGCACCACGGGCGCGAGGTGCCAGCCCTCTTCCTTGCGATCGAGACGCGCGGGGGCGGCGAGCGCGAACTTCTGGCGTGCGATCGTGCCCTGGCTGGTGACGATGATGCTTTCGGGATCGAAGCTCGCGGCAAGATCGAACGTGAAGGGCGCGCCGCGCTCGCCGGTGGCGATCAGCGCGGCGGTGCCTTCGCCCGCCTGCATTTCGAGCGTGCCCTTCAGCGTTTTCAGCAGCAGCGCCGATTGTTTCAGGCCTTCGATGTCGAAGCGGCCCGAGATTTCGGCGCCGGCCTCTCTGAGCACGATGTTGCCGTCTACCCAGCCGCGCCGGATGGTCGTGCCGCCGCCGAAATCGAGCCGTGCGGCGCGCGCACCGAGATTGGCGTCGATGCGCTGCACGCCGTCTTCGGGCGACAGACGGATTTTGCCCGAGATGCCGGTGCCGCGCACGTCGAGCACGCCGGAGACCGCTGGGGCGCCGTCAACGGCGCGGAGCGGGCCAGACGCGGTGAGCCCGGCAATCTCGGCAGCCTCGATATCGTATACCGCCTGCGGTGCGCCGGTGAGGATGCGGCCGCGCGCGCGCGCCGGGCCTGCGACCGTGTCGGCAAGCGCGGTGAAGGCGTAATTCTCACCCTGCGGCGTGAAGGTCGCGCGGATGTCGCGAAGCTCGATGCCCGCCGCGTAGCTCTTGACTCGGATCCGCGCTTCGGGGCGTGTTACGAGGCCGCCGAGTTCGACGTCCATCGGGCCGTACCGCTGCGAGACGGCATTGCCGTTGAAACGGATGCGCTGGTCCATCGCATAGGTGCCGCGCCCGGTGACGCGCATGTCGGGCGAGGTGAGCACGGCGTTCGTGAAGGTGACCAGGCCGTCGGGCGTACGGACGATATCGGCGACGACACGCGGATTGCCCTGGAAGAGGAAGGTCAGCAGGCCGTTGTCGAGCCGCTTCATCGCGGCGTCGGCCTTGCCGCTGATCCGCAGGCGGTTCTGGGCCCGCGCATCAGGTTCGAACAGCAGCTTCGCCTTGATGTCTGCCATGCCGAGACCGGGGATGACGTAGCGCGGCACCGACCCGTCGGCGTTCACGCTGTAGCGGCCCGTGCGTGTCTCGATGTTGAGGTCGGCAATCGCGGTGACGCGGTCGCTCGAAAGCTTGAGGCCCTTGCCGGTGATGTACGGGCCGTCGAGCGCGATGACGCCGGTGATGCGCGGGTTGGTCGCGAGATCCTCGATAAGTTCGCCGAGCCCGGTGACGCGAAGCGCGCGCGCCTCGATCGGAACGGCGAGCTTGTCTCTCGGGAGTTCGCCCTTGCCCGTCACCTCGACACGGTCGAGGCGCGTGGTGCCGATGGCGAGCCAGTTGGCGGACAGGCGATAATCGACGAGCGGGCGCGAGAAGGAGCCGTCGAGCGTCATCGCGAGGCGCATGTCGTCCGCCGTCATCGTCGAGATCAGCGCCTTCGGCTGGCGCACCGAAGCGCCCACCGACAGCGTACGGAAGCGGGATTCGGCGAGATCAACCGTGCCATCGAGTTCAAGCCCGACCGAAGGCGAGACGATCGAGGCGCGGCCTTCGATGACGCGCTCGGCGATGGTCGCGGCGGCATCCAATTCGATCGAGGGCGATCCGAACTTGCGGACGATGCCGCCGATGGCAAGGCCGGGGGAGGCGGTGCCCTTCAGCGCGAAGCGGCCATCGTCGGCGCTGAGCGCGAGGTTCATGAGCGGGCTGTCGCCGAGCGTGCCGACCGCCGTGCCGCGCCATTTCTCCCAGCTGCCTTCGCCTTCGATGGTGGCGACGAGCGGCTGATCGAGCCCGAGGATGCCGCCGACGACACCACCCGCTGGGGCAAGGAGCTTGCCTTCGATGTCGAACACCTTGTCGTCGGGCCGGGCATCGATGCGCGCGACGAGCGCGTCGCCGCCGGTACGCGAGGAGGCGCGCAGCGCGGCGAGCAGGCGGCCGCTCGCGATATCGGCGCCGCCATCCGCGGTGATGTGGTGCTGCTTGCCGAGCACGGGCGGTTCGAGCGTCAGGTCGCCGATCTCGAAACGGCCGACATAGATGTCGTAGTTCGGGAGGATCGGCTTTTCCTCCTTGCTCGGGATCAGCTTGGGCACCTTGAGCAGTCGCGCCTCTGGCACGACGAGCTTCACGATGTGGAGCCGGCGGCTGAACACCGCCTGCGGCCGCCAATCGAGCTCGACGCGGGGCGCTTCGAGGAAACGGCCCTGCGGGTCCGACAGGGTGAGACCATGGACGACGGCGGCGCCGTAGAGCGAGCCGTCGATCCGGTCGATGCCGATGCGCAGCCCCGATTCGGGCGTGAAGCCCATGACGCGCGCGACGAGCCAGACGCGGCCCCGGTCCGTGTCGAGCACGGTGAGCGCGGTGGCGATGAGCAGCGCGAGGCCGACGACGATGGCGGAAAGCCACAGGAAGCCGCGCATCGCATAGGTCCAGAACGGACGGCTCAGCACCTCGTCCTCGATCTCTTCGATGATGCCGTCGCGCCCCTCCATCAGAAGGCCTGCCCGATGGAGACGTAGACGGCGATGCGCGAATCGCCCCTCTGCCGGTTGAGCGGAGTCGCGATATCGATTCGGACTGGGCCGAAGTTGGTGTAGTAGCGCGCGCCGATACCGGCGCCGAACTGCAGGTCGCGGAAGCGTGGATAGGGGCGAGTGTCGATCTGGCCCGCGTCGATGAACGGCACGACGCCGAAGTTGCCGAAGCGGTAGCGTGCTTCGAGGCTGAACTCCATCAGGCTGCGGCCGCCGAGCGGATCGCCGTCTTCGTCCTGCGGGCCGACGTCCTGATAGCCGTAACCGCGTACCGACCCGCCGCCGCCCGCGTAGAAACGCCGCGACGGCGCGATGCGCGAGCGTGTGGCGCCGAAGATGGTGCCGAACCGCGCGCGGCCCGCGAACACGAGATTGTCTTCCATCATCGGCAGGTAGGCCGAGCCATCCACCTGCGCGCGCGTGTAGCCGAAGAAGCCGTCCTGGAATGAAGCCTCGGGGCTCACCCAGCCGGTGAGGCGGTAGCCGTGCTTGGGATCGAGAAGATCGTCGGTGCCGTCATACGCCACCTGCACGGGCGCGGCGGCGATGATGAAGGTGCGAAGCGGCGCGTAGCCCGGCGCGATGCGCAGGCTGCGGTCGCGCTCTTCGGAGGCCTGCAGCTCGCCGCCGATCCGGTATGTCCACGCCTTCTGCCAGATGAGGTTGGTCTCGCGCTCGATAAACGCGCCGAGGCCCAGCGTGCGGGCGTAATAGGCCTCGCGGTCCTCGACGCTGGCCTCGACACGCGCGGCGAGCGTGCGGTCGCGCTGCTTCCAGTTCGAGCGGCGGAGATCGGCGGACAGGCGCTGCTCCTGCGTGCCGAGCACGCCGCGGAACGTGACCTGCCCCTGCGGGCGAATGAGGTTCCGGTGCTGCCAGCTCGCTTCGACCCGGAAACCGTCGGTCGTGCTGTAACCGACCTGCCCGGCAAGCGTGCGCTGCGGGGCAGGGGTGAGTGCGACGACGAGGTTCACGGGTGTCGTGCCGTCGGCCTGCGGCGGCCCGCGCTCCGGTGTGATGCTCACCGTGCTGACAAGTCCCGTGGCGATGAGCGCGCGGCGAAGGTCCTCGATCTCGCGCGTGTCATACGGGTCGCCCGGCTTGAAACGGGCGAGGCGGCCGATGTGCTTGGCGCTGAACAGCGGGTCGCCATCGACATGAATTTGCCCGAAGCGGGAGTTGTCGCCGAGCTTCACGTTCAGTGCATAGCTTGCCGTGCGCGTGTCGTGATCGACGACGATGTCGGGGTTGTCGACGTCCGCGAACGGGAAGCCGCTTTCGCCGAGGCCGAGGCGAAGCCGGTCCAGCGCCGCGTTGAAATCGTTGGCGACGAGCGGCTGCTTTTCCTTGAGGTCGAGTTTCTGCTCGACGAGCGCGCGCTCGGCCTCGTCGTCCACGTTGATCTGGATTTCGCCAAGCGCGTAGCGCGGCCCCGTGTCGACTGCGGCGGTGACCTGAACGCGGCCATCGCGGGCGGCGGGATCGACCTCGATGGCGATCTCGGGATCGTAATAGCCTTCTGCGCGGAGCAGGCGCGTGAGCAGTTCGGTGTCCGCGCGCCCGCGTCGCTGAAGCTCGGCGAGCGAAGGCACGGTCTTGCTGCGCCCGGCATAAAGCGCCGAGAGCGATTTGAACGCGTCGGCGACCTTGAGGCGGCTGATCGGCCCCAGCTCGAAATCATAGCGGAGATCGACGGGCGCTTCCTGTGCTTCCAGCGCGACGTCGGCGTCGGCCGCCTCTTCCGCGAAGAGGTCTTTCCATTCGTCCTCGATCTCGGGAAGCTCCGGGAGCGGGACGCGGGGGTTGGTTCTCTGGTCGTCGGCGTCCGCGGGATCGGCGGGCGTTTCTCCCGATGCCGGGGGCGCAGGCTGCTGCGCCGCCGCCGGCGACGACAGGAAGAGCGCAATAGCCGCAATGCTGGTGCCGATCAGCGCTCGATACATTGCACGGGTCTAGCCGAAGCCGGCCCCGCGCCGGTAGGGGAATCTTGTCGACTTTCCGCTTTGGTCTATCGGCTCGTCGATGGATCAGTGCACTTCGCCGACGACATCCTCAAGCTGGAGCAGCATGATCGCGCGCTCGACCTGCCGCCAGCGGCAGAAAAGGTTGAGATTGCCGGAATCGCGGTAGCGATCGGCGATGGTTGCGGCTTCGACGACAGCGTCGTCACCGAACTTGGCGATCAGGCTCGAGGCATCCTCGAGCGAACCGCGATCGTGTATGGCAAGCAATTGCATTGGAGATAACCCCCGCCTATCCTGTTCCTGCACCTTCACCAGCAAGGCTGATGCCATCTTCCAACTGGCTGATTTAAAAGAGCTTTCCCTGTTTCGTTGGCGGCATGGCCTGTCCAGCCTGTTTCAGGGCGGGACAGGTGGTGCAAAAAACGGGTCCGCAGATAGCGAAGGAATGAGAAATGCAGGCTGAACGGCATGGGCGAAACCAGGGTACGCCCGCGGGACTGCTCATCGCGCTCGGGCTTTTCGCGGGCACGGGATTCGGCATCGTCCGGCATCAGGCGATGCTCGGCGCGGTGATCGGTATGGCGGCCGGTATCGCGCTTGCAGTTCTCTGGACGCTGTTTCAGCGCAGACGCTAGGTTTCAGCGCAGTTCGCGGCCCACCCAGATCACGCGGCCGACGATATCGAGGCTCTCCGCCGCACAATCCTCCCAGTTGGGCCAGCCGGGGTTGTCGCTCTTGATGGCGATGCCCTGCGTCGCCGGGTTCCGTGTCAGCCGCTTCACGACCACGTTGCCGCCGCTGCGCAGCGCATAGATGCCGTCACGCAGGGCTTCGGCGCCGTCGGCCGTATCTACGAGCACGGGGTCGCCGTGCGAAAGCGTAGGGTGCATTGCATCGCCCGCGATGCGCAGCACCGTGAGCGCCTGCGGATTGTCGCTGCATAGCCCGGTGACCCAACGCGCCTGAAAGGCGAGCGCGGCCTCGGGCGCGTCTCCGGCAGCATCCAGACAGGGGATGAGCAGATAGTCGTCCACCGCCGAGGCTTCGGCGGCACGGGCGATGACGGCTTGCCCCACGCGAGCCTCAGGGCCGCCCAGCACGTGTTCGGGCACATCGAAATGGCGCGCGAGCGTCCGCCGGTCATCCTCGTCGAGCTTGCGGGGCACGCCGCGCCGGATGAACTGCTGGATGTAGGTGGAGTTGCGGCCAATGAGGCGTGACACCGACGCGTAATCTTCCCCGCGTGCATGAATAAGTGTGTCGAGTGTCCGGCGAACGGCGGCTGCGTTCACGGCGTGCCTCCCTCGGGCAAACAATGATCGTTTTTATCCTAGACATGTAGGAAAACGCTTCATAGTTGTTTTTTACCGATCAGGAAGGGGAGAAAACAATGTCGCTGTTGTTTCAAATCGAACGTTGCCTGAAACGCACACGTCTGACGCCCACGCGCTTCGGGCGTAATGCCCTCGGCGATCCTCGACTCGTGTTCGACCTCAGGCGTGGCCGCGAACCGCGGCCGCGCACGACAGCGCGCATCGAGGCTTATATTCGCGGGCTCGGCGCCTGATGCCCTGCCCACTGATGCGAACGGTACGGGGCCGCCTCATGGCCTGCACGGATGCGCTGCACGGCGCCGTTGAAACCTATGATGCGGTGCCCTGGGCGAGCGCGACATTCGAGGGCCAGCGCCATGCGTTCACGCTGCGCATCGACGGTGACGCGGAGAGCGTCGACCGCGCGGCGCTGCGCGTGTGCGGCACGCTGCTGGGGGAGGAGATCGACCTTCCCGGCGAACTCGTCGCCGATCTCGTGATCATCGGCGAGGACAGTCTGCGGCATGGGGCGATGCAGGCGCGGCGCCTGCATTTCGAAGCGCTTACCGTGCGCGACTGAGCAGGCGCTCGTAAACCGGCACGTAGGCCGCGACGCTGCGGTCCCAGTTGCGCTCGGCGGAGACCCACGCCTTGGCTTGCGCCCGGCGTGCGGGCCATGCGCTCCGATCGGCGAGCAGGCCGATCAGGGCATCGGCGGTGGCATCGGGATCGTCGGCCGCGAAGAGCGTGCCGGTGACGCCGTCTTCGATGAGCTCACGGTGCCCGCCGACGTTTGAGGCAGCGACGAGCTTTTCCTGCGCCATCGCTTCCAGCGGTTTCAGTGGCGTCACCAGTTCGGTGAGGCGCATCGCCTTGCGCGGATAGGCGAGCACATCGACAAGGCTGTAGTAGCGATCGACCTCGCTGTGCGGCACGCGGCCGACGAAGCGGATGCGGTCGCCGACGGGCGAAGCCGATGCCGCCGCGCGCAGCGAGGCTTCCATCGGGCCGCCGCCGACGAGCAGCAGGTGCGCCTTCGGCCGTGCCGCGACGAGCCGTGGCATCGCAGCGATCAGGATGTCGAGGCCTTCGTAGTCGTAGAAGGAGCCGAGGAAGCCGATGACCTCCGCGTCCTCAAGGCCGAGCTCGGCCGCGAGCGCGGCGTCGCGCGGCTGCGGATCGCCGAACTGCGCGAGGTCGACCGCGTTCGGAATCTCGAACAGCTTCGCCTCGTCGATACCGCGCGTGCGGAGGTCGCCGAGCAGACCCTTGCAGATCGCGCCCACGGCGTCGGCCTGACGGCACGCCCAGCTTTCGGCGGCGTAGGTCAGGCGGTACTTGAGATCGCCCTCTCGACCTGTGCCGTTGCCGACTGCCGCGTCTTCCCAGAAGGCGCGAATCTCATAAACGAGCGGTAGGTTGTGGCGGCGGGAGGCGCCCCACGCCGCGGCGAAGGTCAGTACCGGCGAATGGGCGTGCAACAGGTCGGGCTTCGTTTCCTCGATCACCGCGTCCAGACGCTTTGCCGTTGCCGAAATCTCACCGATCAGCGGCAGACCGGACTTGCGGGTGCGGTAGAAGGTAAGGCCGTCGACGGTTTCGGGGTCGGGGCCTTCCGCATAGTGCCGCGGTGTTGTCAGCATCTGCGGCTGCCAGCCGAGGCGGCGCTGGCCTTCGATCAGTGCGCGCGAACGGAACGTATAGCCGCTGTGCAGCGGCAGCGAATGATCGAGGATGTGAAGCGGCTTGATCGCCATCAGCGGCCGCGCCGCACCAGATCGGCGACGCAGCGCTCGGCGGTGCGGCCGTCCCAGAATTCCGGGCGCTTCGCAGTCCCTGGCGCGGCGGCAAGCGCGGCATCGAGCGCGCCGACGAGCGCATCGGCTTTCACCAGCCGGTTGGTGCCTTCGGTGACGGTGATCGGCCGTTCGGTATTGTCGCGGAGCGTGAGGCAGGGGATGCCGAGGTAGGTGGTTTCCTCCTGAAGCCCGCCGCTGTCGGTGATCGCGATGCGGGCGTCTTTCAAAAGGCTCATGAACGGCTTGTAGGACTGCGGCTCGGCAAGTGTGATGTTGCCCTTGGCGAGCGTGTCCGAAAGACCGAACGCCTCGACGCGGCTCTTCGTGCGCGGGTGCATCGGGAACATCAGCGGCAGACGCTGCGACGCCTCGACCAGAGCCTCGACGAGCGCCTTTAGCTGCGGGGCTTCATCGACGTTCGACGGGCGGTGCAGCGTGACGATGCCGTAATTGCCCGGCGTGAGGCCGAAGCGGGCGGGGGCGTTCTCGGCATCGAGCTTCGGCCGGATGCGCTCGAAGCTGTCCATCATGATGTTGCCGACGCGCGTGATGCGGCTTTCAGGGATGCCTTCGGCGCGCAGGTGCGCGTCGCCATCGGGCGATGGGGTCCACAGCACGTCGGAGATCGCATCCGTCACCAGCCGGTTGATCTCTTCGGGCATGGCGCGGTCACCCGAACGGAGCCCCGCTTCGAGGTGGACGACGGGAATGTGGAGCTTGGCGCCGACCATCGCGCACGCCGCCGTCGAATTGACGTCGCCGACGACGACGAGCCAGTCCGGCCGTTCGTCCATCGCGATCTTCTCGTAGGCGATCATCACCTTGCCGGTCTGCTCGGCATGGCTGCCGGAGCCGACGCCGAGATGATGATCGGGCGCAGGCAGGTCGAGATCGGTGAAGATGTCGTCCGACATGTTCGCGTCATAGTGCTGTCCAGTGTGGATCAGAACGGGTTCGAAATCATCGTGGGCGGCAAGCGCATGCCAGAGCGGCGCCACCTTCATGAAGTTCGGGCGTGCCGCCGCGATCATGTGCACTCGCCTAGTCATGCGTCGTCCGTTTCCCTTTTCACTTCCGCGTCCTATTGCCAATGCGCCCGGCTTTCGCAAGGCCGGGTGCAAACATTCGGCAAGTACCGTCTGAAGGTGACGGCTTTGCCCTTCGATGCACGAGATGTTAAGCGGGTGCCGTTAACAGCGCGATGACAGCGTCCCGCGATGCGGGCGCGTCTCAGGACCACGCTCAGGACAGGGCCCGGATGGTAGACAATTTCGCATTGCTGGTGTCGCAGCTGATGATGATCGTCGTGCTGTGGCGCTGCTTCACGCTCCCGGCCGAGGACGGCAAGGAAGACGCGCCGAAGCAGGGCTTTCGTGCGCGCAACCGCAGCGCTGCCCGCGGGCGCAACGGGACCACGCCGGTAGACTGATGCGCGACCTCGTTCTCATCCTCTTCATCGTCGGCTTCGTCGTCGCTTCGTTCCGGCGCCCGTATTTCATGGCGCTCGGCTACATCTGGGTCGACTTCCTGCAGCCGCAGAAACTCACCTACTGGTTCCTGAGTGGCGCCCCGGTGGCTCTCATCATGGGGATGGGGGCGGTCGCCTTCTATGTATTCCTCGACGAGAAGCAGCGCATTCGTCTCAGCTTCGTGCAGGGGCTGATCATTTTTCTGGTGCTCTATGCGACGGTCAATACGTTCGGTTGGGCGATCGTGACCGATCATGCGCGGGAGAAATGGGACTGGGTCTCCAAAGGCCTGTTGTTCTCGGTGTTCCTACCGTGGGTGTTGACGACGCGCCGGCGTGTCGAGGCGGCGGCTTTCGTGATGATCCTCAGTACCGCCGCGATCACGATTTCCGGCGGAGTCAAGACGCTTCTCGGGAGCGGCGGCTATGGAACGGTTTCTTTCCTCGTTCAGAGCAACACAGGTCTCTACGAAGGCAGTACGCTTGCGACGGTCGCATTGGCATTCATACCGCTGACGCTCTGGCTTTATCGCCGCAACACAATCATGAAGCCTAGCCTGCTGACACTTCTGGCGACCGCGGGCATTATCTTCTCGATGATTCTCGTCACGGTCGGCGCAGAGGCGCGTACCGGCCTTGTCGCTGGCGCGGTGCTTCTCCTCCTCTTGTGGCTGGTGAACAGCCGAAAGCTCATTTTTGCCGCTGCGATAGCTGCCGCCGCGGCGATCGCTATTCCCATGCTTCCCGCCTCGTTCACGGACCGGATGTCGACGATCAAAACTTACGATGAGGACATGTCGGCGTCGATCCGCCTTTCGGTTTGGAAGTGGACCATCGATTTCGTGAAGGAGCACCCCTTCGGCGGCGGCTTTGGCGTCTATCGCATCAACCAGTTCGACGTGGACATGCAGCGCCGCGAGGGCGTGGCCGACAATATGGACACGCGCACCGTGACGGTGAAGAAAGAGGCGCGCGCTTTCCACAACAGCTTCTTCGAGGTTCTGGGCGAGCTCGGCTATCTGGGCGCGGCGATTTATGTCTCCATCGTCATCCTGGCGCTTCACGCCACATGGACGCTGAGACGCATCAGCACCGGCGATCCGGAGCGGGACGTGTGGTTCCGCGACCTCGGCACGATGATGGCGATCTCGCTGATCGTCTACACGGTGGGTTCGATGTTCGTCAGCATCGCGTTCCAGCCGCCTTATTACGACCTCCTCGCGATCACGATCGCGGCGACGCACATCGCCCGCCGCGAACGGCTGGGCAACAACGTCGACGAGAAGGTCGGCCCGCGGCGGCGTCCGGTCGGGATGGGGACGGCCGCACCCGCAAAAGCCTGATCCGGGCCGGAACAGCGGTTCCAACGCCGCGCGCCTGCCTGTAGAAGCCGGTTGAACCACAATCGGCCTCCGGCGTTGGAAAGCAGATGCCAAACAATCAGATACTCCCCGCGTCCGACATCCAGAACCTGAACGAGGCCTCGGCGTGGATCGCCGCAAACGGCTCCGCGCTGTTCATCTACGGCGCCGTGGCCGTCGGCATCTATCTGCTGCTCGTGGGTATCCGCGCTGTTGCGTGGCGCCTCGTGGGTGCGCCGGGCGCACTGGAGCCGAACAGCTGGCGGGCGATCCTGGGTCAGGTGCTCCGGCGCACGCGCAGCTTCTTTCTCGTCGCCGTCTCCGTTCAGCTCGTGGCCGCGAGCATCTCCGGCCTCGCCGGCGCCCTGCCGGTGGTGCACTTCCTCTTCACGGTGGCGGCAGTCGTGCAGGGCGCGATCTGGATACGCGAGTTCGCGCTCGGCATTGTCACGCGCCGCGCGGCGGGCGAAGACCCGCACAATTCGACGCTCGTCTCGGCGATGGGCGTTATCCGCATCATCATCAACGTGGTGATCTTCGCGATCGCGGGTATCGTCATTCTCGACAACCTCGGCGTCAACGTCACCGCGCTCGTCGCCGGCCTCGGCATCGGCGGTATCGCCATCGGCCTTGCCGCGCAGGGTATCTTTTCAGACCTGTTCGCGGCGCTCTCGATCCTGTTCGACAAGCCGTTCGTGCGCGGCGACGTCATCACGGTGGATACGCTGACCGGCACGGTCGAGGCGATCGGGCTCAAGACCACGCGAATCCGTTCGCTCTCCGGCGAGCTCGTATCCGTGTCGAACGCCAAGCTGCTCGACAATCGCATCCACAATCTGGCTGCCATTCGCCGCCGCCGTGTCGTGATGACGATTGGGGTTATCTACCAGACGCCGCCGGAGGTGCTCGAAAGCCTGCCCGCCGAGATCGAGAAGCTCGCGGAGCCAATTCCGCTCGTGACCTTCAGTCAGGCGTTCCTCACGAACTTTGCCGCAAGTTCCATCGACATCGAGATCATTTTTCATGTCGAGACTGCCGGCGCAAAGGAGATGATGGCCGCGCGGCAGGCCTTCATGTTCCGCCTGGTGCGGCGCTTTGCCGAACTGGGCGTGGATTTCGCTTATCCGACGCAGATGGGCTTCGTCGGCGGTCTCGACGGCAAAGCTGTCGATCCGCTCGCCGCGCCCCTTCATCCCTAAAGCGTCACGTCCTCGATCGAGAGCAGGCTGGCGTTGCCGCCTGCCGAGGTCGTGTCGATGCTCACTGTGCGTTCCACCGCGAAGCGCGGCAGATAGTGCGGCCCGCCCGCCTTCGGCCCGGTGCCCGAAAGGCCTTCGCCGCCGAACGGCTGTGAACCGACGATCGCGCCGATCATCGAGCGGTTGACGTAGAGGTTGCCGACACGCGCCGCCGCCACGGTGCGCTCGCAGCGGCTGGCAATCCGGCTGTGGAGCCCCATGGTAAGGCCGTAGCCGCTGCGGTTGATGCGCGCGATTGTCTCGTCGAGTGTGCCCGTTTTCCATGTCGTGACGTGCAGGATCGGGCCGAACCACTCCTTCGTCATATCCTCGATGCAGTCGAGCCGGATCACCGTTGGCGCGACGAAGCGGCCTTCGGGAACCGCGACCGTGTGCAGCCAGCGGTCCGCCACCGACAGGCGATAGTCTTCGAGCTTCCGGTATGCGGCATCGTCGATCACCGGGCCGACATCGGTGCGCGGATCGGCGGGGTCGCCGACGACGAGCGTATCCATCGCGCCCTTCAGCATCTCGAGCGTGCGATCGAGCACGTCCTCCTGCACGACGAGTAGCCGGAGCGCTGAGCAGCGCTGACCGGCGGAACGGAAGGCTGACGTCACGACGTCGGCGATCACCTGCTCGGGAAGCGCGGTCGAATCGACGATCATCGCGTTGAGCCCCCCGGTTTCGGCGATCAGCGGCACGATCGGCCGCGCGTCATCGGCCACAAGACTGCGCGCGATGGCCTTGGCCGTGCCGGTCGATCCGGTGAAGGCGACGCCCATGACGCGCGGATCGCCGGTGAGCGCGTTCCCGACGTCGGCGCCACCGACGACGAGCTTCAGCACGTCCTTCGGTATGCCCGCCTCATGGGCGAGCGCGACGGCGCGCAGGGCAATGCGCGGCGTCTGCGGGGCGGGCTTCGCGACGACGCTGTTCCCCGCGACGAGCGCCGCCGTGATCTGACCGAGGAAGATCGCGAGCGGGAAGTTCCACGGCGCGATGCAGGCGAAGACGCCGCGGCCTTCAAGGCGCATCGTGTTGCTCTCGCCCGTCGGTCCCGGCAGTTCGATGGGCGCGAACGCCGCGCGTGCCTGGTTGGCATAATAGCGGCAGAAGTCGGCGGCTTCGCGCACTTCGCCGATCGCATCGCCGATGGTCTTGCCCGCCTCGTGGACGGCGAGCGCCATCAGGTCGATGCGATGTTCCTCAAGCAGGTCGGCAAGCCGATTGAGCGCGGCGGCGCGCGTTTCCACGGGCGCGCGCGACCAGCCTTCGAAGGCTGCGTCGGCGGCGGCGATCGCGGTCTGCACCTCCGCCACGGTCGAATCGGCGGGCGCCGGGCCGATGTCGGCGCGGGCGGCGATGGCGGATGCGGTGTCTTCGAGGGTCATGGCGTCCTGCAGATCAAGGCCTTCGCTGTTGCCGCGTACGGCACCGAACAGCGCGGCGGGGAGGGGGATGGAGGGGTGGCGTGTACCCTTGGCCGACACGATCTTCTCGACCGGGTCGGCGAGAAGCTCTTCCTCGGTGACGTTCGGGTCGGCGAGCTGGTGCACGAAGCTGGAGTTGGCGCCGTTTTCGAGCAGGCGCCGCACGAGATAGGCGAGGAGGTCGCGGTGGCCGCCGACGGGCGCATAGATGCGGCAGTTGTAGCCGCCTTCACGCACCAGCCGGTCGTGGAGGCCTTCGCCCATGCCGTGCAGGCGCTGGAATTCGAAGTCACGGCGGTCGCCCGCCCATTCGAGCAACGTCGCGACTGTGAGCGCGTTGTGGCTGGCGAAAGCGGGGTAGATGTGTTTCGCGGCGAGCATGTCACGGGCGCAGGCGAGGTAGGAGACGTCGGTCGCGGCCTTGCGCGTGAACAGCGGATAGTCGGAAAGCCCGGCTTCCTGCGTGCGCTTGATCTCGCTGTCCCAGTAGGCGCCTTTCACGAGCCGTACCGCGATCTTGCGGTTCGTCTCGCCGCCGATCGCGTCCCCCCACGCGATGACGGCGCGGCAGCGCTTCGAATAGGCCTGCACCGCCATGCCGAGCTTGTCCCACCCGGACAGTGACGGCGCGCGGGCGGCGGCGGCGATGATATCGAGCGACATCACGAGCCGCTCCGATTCCTCGGCATCGACGGTAAGGCCGATGTCCGCCTTCGCGGCGCGCCCGGCGAGTTCGACGAGCATGGCGGAGAGTTCAGGCACGCAGGTGTCGGCGTGCGCGGTCTCGTAGCGCGGGTGGAGCGCGGAGAGCTTCACCGAAATGCTGTGATCGCGGCCCTTGCTGCCCTTGCCGATGGCGTCGATCGCGTCCGAGTAGGAGCGGAAGTAGCGCTCGGCGTCGTCCCGCGTGCGCGCCGCTTCGCCGAGCATGTCGAAGCTGGCGACGAAGCCCGTGTGATCCTTGTCGTTCGCGCGTTCCAGCGCCTCCTCGATGGTGCGCCCCATCACGAACACCTGACCCATCAGGCGCATCGCGGTGCCGACGGTGGTGCGCACGACGGGTTCGCCGACGCGGCCGATCAGGCGCTTCAGCGTCGAGCCGCTTTCGCCGACGAGCGAGCGGGTGACGACGAGGCCCCACGTGGCGCTGTTGACGAGCGTGGAATCGGATTTGCCCGCGTGCGCCGACCAGTCGGCGGTGCCGAGCTTGTCGCGGATAAGGAGGTCCGCCGTCTCCGCGTCGGGCACGCGCAGGAAGGCTTCGGCGAGCGCGAGGAGGGCGATGCCTTCGTCGGTGTTGAGCCGGTATTCCTGGAGGAAGCGGTTGACCCAGCCGCTCGACTGCGCGGCGCGCAGCTCGTCGAGAAGCTGCCCCGCGCGCGCGGTGATCCGCTGCCGGGCGGCGGCATCGACCCGCGCGGCTTCGCACAGCGGCAGGATGATGTCGGGTTCGGGCGCCCGGTGCAGGCGCTGCATGTCGGCAAGGATGTCGGCGATGGGCATGGCGAGTCTTTCGCTGATGATCCTTCGATCATGCCAGCGAATGTGGAAAATGTGCTTTGTATTTTCGTTTATATGTCGGAATTATATCCGATGAAATCTCATTTTGCCGAAGAAAGTTCGGATTGATGATCGATGCCGTGGACCGCGCCATCCTGCGCACGCTGCAGGAAGACGGGCGCATCACCAACCAGGCGCTCGCCGAGCGCTGCAACCTTTCGCCCGCCGCCTGCCACGAGCGCGTCCGGCGGCTGCGCGAGAAGGGCTATATCGTCGGCACCGTGGCGGTGCTCGATCCGGTGCTGCTCGATTGCGCGCTGCTCATCTTCGTCGAGGTGCTGCTCGACCGCACGACGTCCGACGTGTTCGACGATTTCGCCGCTGCCGTGCGGCGGATGCCGGCCGTGCTCGAATGCCACATGGTGGCGGGCGGGTTCGATTACCTCATCAAGGCGCGCGTCAAGGACATGGCGGCCTACCGCGCTTTCCTCGGCGATACGCTCGTCGACCTGCCCGGCGTGCGCGAGACGCGGACCTATGCCGTGCTCGAGGAGGTCAAGAATACTCACGTTTTGCCTATCTAGGCAGCCGGGGCGGGGCGCCCTAATCCGGGGCGCAATCACGCGGGAGGCGGGCATGACGGCGATTTTGGTGCAGGAGTACAAGGCGCTCGCGGGCAAGGAAATCGGCGTTTCGCGCTGGGTCGAGATGGATCAGAAGCGCATCGACACCTTCGCCGAATGCACGGAGGATCACCAGTTCATCCATGTCGATCCGGTGCGCGCGGCGCAAACGCCGTTCGGCGGCACGATCGCGCATGGTTTCCTCACGCTGTCGCTGCTTTCGGGGATGGCCTACGACGTGTTTCCGCCGATCGAGGGCACGAAGATGGGCGTGAACTACGGCATGAACAAGCTGCGCTTCCTCGCGCCCGTGCCATCGGGCAAGCGTGTTCGCGGGCGTTTCAAGTTGCTGGAGGTGACCGAGCGCCATCCGGGCGTGCTCCAGTCCACCTACGAGGCGACCATCGAGATCGAGGGCGAGGACAAGCCCGCCCTTCTGGCCGAATGGGTCGGCCTCACTTACGTATAAAGCTCAGGAACAGGAGACTCTCCCATGCGCGAAGCCGTTATCGTTTCCACAGCCCGCACGCCGATCGGCAAGGCCTATCGCGGTGCGTTCAACGCCACCCCGTCGCCGACGCTCGCGGGCCACGCCGTGAAGCACGCTGTCGCGCGCGCGGGCATTGATCCCGCGGAGGTCGATGACTGCGTGTTCGGTTCGGCCATGCTGCAGGGCGTGCAGTCGCCATGCATCGGGCGCCTCGCGGCGCTGCGCGGCGGGCTTCCGGTGACGGTGGCGGGCATGGCGCTCGACCGCCAGTGCGCGAGCGGCCTGATGGCGATCGCGACGGCAGCGAAGCAGGTGATCGTCGACGGGATGCAGATCGTGGTGGGCGGCGGTGTCGAGTCGATCTCGATGGTGCAGAACGAAAAGCTCCGTATCGAGCCTGATCTCAGCCTCATCGAGTTGCAGCCTGCGGCCTATATGCCGATGATCGACACCGCCGAGATCGTCGCCAAGCGCTACAACATCAGCCGCGACGTGTGCGATGAATTCGCCTTCCAGTCGCAGCAGCGCACCGCGGCGGCGCAGCTGGCCGGGCGGTTCGACGACGAGATCGTGCCGCTGCCCTCCGTGATGGTCATGAAGAACAAGGACACGGGCGAGGTCACCAAGCACGAGGTGACGCTGACCAAGGACGAGGGCAACCGCCCCGAGACGACGCTCGAAGGTCTCAAGGGCCTGCAGCCGGTGCGCGGTCCGGGTCATAACGTGACGGCGGGCAACGCCAGCCAGCTTTCGGACGGCGCCTCGGCCTCGCTCGTCATGGAGGCGAAGGAGGCGGAACGCCGCGGCCTGAAGCCGCTCGGCCGCTATGTCGGCATGGCGGTTGCGGGCGTCGAGCCAGACGAGATGGGCATCGGCCCCGTGTTCGCGATCCCGAAGCTCTTGAAGCAGAACGGCCTTACCGTCGCCGATATCGGCCTCTGGGAGCTCAACGAGGCGTTCGCGGTGCAGGCGCTCTACTGCCGCGACAAGCTCGGTATCGATCCCGAGAAATTCAACGTCGATGGCGGCGCAATTTCCGTGGGCCACCCCTACGGCATGTCGGGCGCGCGCCTCACCGGCCATGCCCTGATTGAGGGGCGGCGGCGCGGCGCGAAGTATGTCGTCGTCACCATGTGCATCGGTGGCGGGCAGGGCGCGGCGGGCCTGTTCGAGGTTTATGGTTGATCGCAACGATCTGCTAACCATTTTCGTGCGAGATTCGGGGCATGTCGAATGCATCCGATAACCACCGGAATGCGGCGCGGGCCGCGACCAACTATCTCGCCAGGATGGATTACCGTCGTGGCCAGGTGACGGCGCGCGTTATCGACATGTCGATGACGGGCGCCCGTCTTGCCACGCACGAGCAGGTCGCGATCGGCGAGAGGGTCGTCCTGACGACGGTGCGCATGGGAATGCGGTCCGGCGTTGTCGTACGTTTCGCGGATGGCGAGCTTGGCATTCGTTTCACCGACGAGATCGCCGAGGCGCACGAAGCACGCATGGCAGCTGCGAGTTAAGCGGTCGCGTAGTCCTGCGCGAAAGCCGCTGCCGCGCCGACAAGGCCGGTGTGCATGTGCGTTACGAGCCGCACCGGAATTCTCTGCATTCGCGCCGCATAGCGCCCCTTGTTCGTGAAACGCGCGTGAAAGCCTGACGCGCGAAGCTGCGTTTTCGCCCGGTTCGAAAGCCCGCCGACGATCGCCACGCCCATCGCGCCGTGCGCGAGGGCAATGTCGCCTGCAACGGCGCCGTAAATCATCGCGAAGCGCTCGAACGCGGCATCATCGCCCGCGAGCGCAGCGGTCCAGAGATCGGCATCCGTCATCGGTGAAGCCTCGGGATCGAGCGCAGCGCGGATCGCCCCGAGACCGGGTCCGGAGACGAGCCGCTCGTTGGAGACGCGGCCATACATGCGGCGCAGCGCGGGCATCATCGCTTCTTCGGCCGCATCGAGCGGTGCGAAGGCGATGTGCGCGGCTTCCGTTTCCACCACATCGACGCGTGCGCCGCGCCGGATCAGGATGGCGGCGCCGAGGCCCGTGCCGGGCCCGATCACGCTCACCGGATGGTCGAGCGGGAGCGGCACATCGGGGCCGCACAAATGCTCGGTCCATTCATGGCCCAGCGTCGCAACGCCATGCGCCATCGCGCCGAAATCGTTGAGCAGCGTCAGCGCCCGAAGGCCCAGCCGTTCAGCGAGGCCCGCGCGATGGATTTTCCAGTCGTTGTTGATGAAGGCGAGCACGTCGCCCTCGATCGGGGCGGCAATGCCGATCGCGGCGGCATCCGGAAGGTCGTGGCCGAAGCGCGCGGGGAGGGCTGCCCAGGCGGCTTCCAGCCCTTCAAAGCCCGTACTTTTCAGCGTGACCGGCGCGCCGAGATCAAGGCATTGCCCACCTGCGATCTCCGCGATCGCAAAGCGGGCGTGCGTGCCGCCGATATCGGCTGCGACGATCTTCATCGTGCCGTCAGGCAGGGCACCAGTGAATGTCGACCGGAACGGTGACTTCGGCGAGCACGCGGCCGATCGGCGTGTCCGAAAGCGGCCCGTCCTCCAGCGCCTTTTCGAGCACCGCCTTCGCATCGTCGCCTTCGAGCGCGACGATCAGCGTGCGCGCGGAAATGATCGCCGCGCGGGTCAAAGTCACGCGCGCCACCGGCGCGTCCTTCGGCAGCGGATCGGGCATCACGCCGATGGCGCGGCGGGCCTTCGGGCCGTTCAGCGCCTCGTCGAGATCGGGGCCGCGGAAGATGCCCGCGGTCTCGCCGTTCGCGCCGACATCGAGCCACACGAGATCGGGCGGCCATTGCAGGTCTTCGAGCCGCGCGTCGGCGGCGCGTCCGGCGGCTTTGTAGTCGGCGTTTTCGCTGCCGATCGGCAGCACACGCGCGCCCTTGGGCAGGAAGATACGCGCGAGCGCGGCGGCAGCGGAAAGCGGGCTGTCGACGGCGACGAGGCAGTCGCCGGTCGGCACGATGGTGACGCGCTTCCAGTCGAACTTCGCCTTCGCAACCTCTTTCAGCACGGTGAGCGCGATGCCGCTGCCGGGCACGGCGATCAGCGCCTGCCCGCGCGCATCGATGGCGCTTTCGATAATGAACTGGATGTCGCCCGCCGCCGACGCGGCGAGTTCGGCGGAATCATCTGCATCCCACCATTCGGCTTCAATCATGGCTGCTCCTGCCGGACTGTTCGCACCGAGGCCGGGGCTCGAAGCGAACGATGAAGAATCGCGTCCTGTCTAACGACTGAGACGCGATTCTCCATCCGCAATTTGCCCTGCGCGGGGGGCTATTCGGCCTGCACCGAACCCTTCGCCGGAAGAACCGCCGCAGGTGCGCTTCCCAGCGCGATCGACACCACAGGGGCTTCCGCGCCGCCATCCGCACGGTCGAGCGTCAGCGTTGCGGCCTTCCGGTTACCGGCCTTGTCCTTCAGCACAGCGGTGACGCTCGCCCAGCCTTTGGCGGTCTGGACCGTGCCAAGCCGGTCGGCGGTCCACACCGTGCCCGATTTCACGTCGTTCAGCTTTACCGTGCCGGTCGCGAAGCGCTCACCTACACCCTGCTTCGTGGTGAGGGTGATGCTGTACTCCGCCGACTGCCCGTTCACGGTGAAGGACCGGGCGACCGCCGTGCCGGTCATCGGACGGCTCGGCATGTGCGCGTCGCGCAGCAGCACCGCGCCCGCCTTCGCGCCGGTCACTGCGCCGCCCTCAAGCGCCGCAACGCCGTTCACAATCACGTGGCGGACACCATCTGATGGCAGTGTCGGCGCGTCGAACGTCGCATGATCGCGCACGGTCTTCGGATCGAAGACCATCACGTCGGCGCGCATACCGGGGGCGATGTGGCCGCGATCGACCATGCCGATGATCGCGGCGGGGAGGGCGCTCATCTTGCGGACGGCGTCTTCCATCGTGATCGTGCCGGTATCGCGCACATAGTGGCCGAGGATCTTGGGGAAGCTGCCGAAATAGCGCGGATGGCCCCGATTCTCGATCGAGGCGCCGCAATCGCACGCAACGGCCGTGTCGGGATATTGCAGGAACGCGATCACGTCCTTCTCGTCACCGAACGTCATGTTGGCGCGGGTGTAGGGGTCGCGTTCCAGCGTGCGCAGCACCGCCTCGCCGGCACGGATGTTTTCAGCAGCCATGATGTCAGTGAGCCGTTTGCCGAGATCGGGAAGCGCAATGCCTTCGGCGCCGCCGAGGCGCGTTGCCATCGCATATTCCGCCGCCTCGACGAGCTGCGGGCGGAGCTTCGGATCCTTGAAGCGTGCGAGCATCGCGTCGCGCCCGCCGTCCGCCGCCCAGCCAGGGACGAGGAACGCCTGCAGCATCGTCTGCCCGGCGAGATAGGGGTAGATGTCGATCGCCGTCCACGCTCCGCGCGCGGTGGCGGCAGAGACCATTTCGAGCACCTTCGGCGCATTGCCGCGCTCTTTCCCTGCGCTCTTGATATGCGTGATGACGGGAACGAGTCCTGCTTTCTCGCCGATCAGAACGGTCTCTTCCATGCCCTTGAACGAGCTGAGATTATCCTCGGGGCGCAGCCGGTCGTGGTTCGGGAAATTGGTGCGCCACGGCTTTGCGACCGAGACAATGTCGATCACCTCCTCGGGCTTCGCGTAATAGGATGGGCGGTAATCGAGACCAGAAGCGACGCCCCATGCGCCCGCCTTCAGGTTCTTTTCGATCGCGGCTTTCATCGATGCGATCTGCTCGGGTGTCGGGCGCAGGTCGCGGTCGCCCATCGCGTCCCGCCACACCGCATTGAAGCCCACATAGGCGCCGAGATTCTCGGCAAGTCCGTTCGCAGCCATCTCAGGGAGCTGCGTGGCGATGTCGTTGCCCCCACCGCCGTCGGCATTGACGATCTCGGTGGTGACGCCCTGCGTCAGCATGTTGACTGCGGTCGAGACGCCTTCGGGCTCTGCATGGCTGTGGATGTTGATGAAGCCGGGCGCGACGACGAGCCCGGCGGCGTCGATGGTTTTCGCGGCCTTCGCCTTGCCGAGATCACCCACCGCGACGATGTGCCCGTCCGCGATCGCGACGTCTCCCGGATAGGCGGCAAGGCCGCTGCCGTCGACGATGGTGCCGCCCTTGATCACGATATCATAGGCGGCATCCTTGGCGAGCGCCGGGGCGGCCTGTGCCAGCAGCAGCACGGCGGGTGCGGCGCCCAGCCAGCGCGCGATCTTCCGGTTCATCATAAGCTATTACTCTCCCATCCCTTCGGCGATTCGCCATTCAGGATAATGGCGATCCCCATTGGAAAAATTCAACCTGAATGAGTGATGGGACGGGCAATAATGTGCGGCCGCCGGGTGGCGTGTCTTCCGGCTGGCTGGAGAGCAATGCAGGGGGAAATTTGGAGGCCCGAGCCGGAATCGAACCGGCGTGCAAGGATTTGCAGTCCTCTGCGTAACCACTCCGCCATCGGGCCAAAACGTTGAAATCGCGTGGGTTGCGGGCTTCTAGCCGAACCGAGTTCGCAGTGCAATCCTTGAATGTTCGCAGAGTCATCATTTGTTCTATGCCCCCATCTTCCTGATCGCGGCCTCGCTGTCGCGCCGCTGCGTCATGTATTTCATCGCCATCTGGTATGTCCGGTGCCCTAGGACGGACGAGCATTGCCCCGCCGTACACCCGGCAGCCTCAAGGCGGGCAGCGGCGGCGTAGCGCAGGCCGTGCATCGTCCTGTTCGGCATCCCGTCTATGTCGGCACACGCACGCCTGAGCGCTTGAGACAGCGAGTTGACCGTATAGGGGCGCCCATTGGCAGCGCGTGCGATCGGCCCGCCAAACGTCGTCTTGCGCCCGGCGAGGTGCTTGCGAAGTATGGGGTGGCAGGCGATCTCAAGCGGCTCGCCCGTCTTGGACTGCCTGACGCGTATGATCGTGCCCTGGTAGTCCTCCCAGTCCATGGACACGACATCCTCGCGGCGCTGGCCTGTGTAGAGCGCCAGCATAACGGGCGTTATAACGTGGGCAGCGGCCTTCGACAGGAACAGCGCGATCTCCGGCTCGCTCCACGCGATATAGGGCTTCACCTTGGCCTTGAGCTTCTTGATTTTCGCAGCCGGGTTGAATCCGTCCGGCACCAAATCCTCGGATGCGGCATAGCCGTACAGCACCGATACCGTTTGGATGAACTTGTGCGCCTTGCGCGGTGTCGATGCCATGCTGTCGCGTACCAGCTTTATCATGCCGCGCGTCGTGATCGCGAACGGCTCGTCGCCAAGCTCATCCTCTATGATCCGCAGCGTCTTTGAGTAGTCGAGTTGCGTGGACGCCGCGAGGTGCTTGAACTCTGCGCTGCCCTCAAAGCGCTCCACAAGCCAGCGGAAACTCGCGCGGTCATGTTCGGGCGGCTTCGACTTGCTCAGCGCCAGCAGTTCGGCGTACTTGATATGAAACTCAGGTTCGCCGGGCTGTCCCGGCAATGCCGCGTCGATCCCGGCACGGCGGAAGCGCCAGTAGCGGCGTTTCGCGATGTACGTGTAGGCCAGCTTAGTCACGACCACGCCGCTTCTCCCTGAACCTGCGTTCAAGGTCATAGCTTGCGCGCTGGCGCTCGGCAGCGTCAAGCGGCTGCCCGCCAAGCTGGTCAGCCCACGTATCGAGGTCGTGACGGTCGTACAGCACGCGCTTGCCGAAGTGCTTTGGCTTAGGGCCATTCGCGCGGATCGTGGTGGCACTCAGAGACACGTAGGCAGCGGCCTGCTCGACGCTCATCAGGCGAGGCCAGTCCGGAAGCATGGGTCTCTCTCTCACGCTGCACGGTGGCGCAGGCGTCGGAGGCGCGGGTGTTCCAAAGTTCGACAGGTTCCGGCTCATCCGGGTTGTTTGACCGGGCGCTATCATCACAGCATTCGGACATGGCGCCGCAATTCACACATTCAACCCAGCGGTATCGTTCGCCGGTAGGGCCTTTCGATGTTTGTTCTTCGGCCTCACTGTGGCAAAACGGGCACGGCTTAATCTCGCTCATAGTCGTCATCCTCGAAATTCTCGCAGTCCGCGCGCGGATACCCGCAGCAGTCGCAATCGCCGACCCATTCCCAATCGGCGATCCGCTCGCCACAATTCGGACACCACAGGCCGAACTCGTTACGAATGAAGGGCGCCTCGACCTTCTCACGGAAGCGCTGCATCTCGCTCATGAGCGCGGTCCTTCGGTGGGGTGCGCGGGTGACGGCGGGGCAGCGTAGCGAACAGGCGCGGACGGCGAAACGAAATGCAGCAAACCGCAGGTGGGGAAACATATGAGCCTCAATGCGGCCGCTATCAGGGTGCTAGTTGAGCGCGGACTGTCCGGCGACGACATTCTTGCGGTCGCTGACGCACTGGAATCCGATGCGAAGAAAAGCGCCGCCGCTGTCCGGCAGTCCCGGTACAGGGACAGGAAACGTAACGAACGTGACGTAACGCGTGACGTAACACCCCCCCCTATAGAAGATAATCATACCCCCCCACCTTCTTCTCAACCTTCGGTTTCGAAGAAGGAGCGCGCCCGAGAATTGCCAGACGACTGGCAGCCCCTCCCGTTCGGCGGCGGCACGGTTTGCGGAAAGATCATCGACGGCTGGCCGCCCGGAGAGGTTGACCGCCAGCTTGAGCACTTTCGCGCCCACCACGGCAAGAAAGGGGACAAGTTCAAGGACTGGCAAAAGGCTTGGGCAACGTGGGTTTTGAATTCGGAGAAGTTTGGACATGGACGGCAGCAACAGACCGGTGGTGTACAGCGCAGTGGGACGCCAGCAATCAACGCCCTCGCCAGAGAAGCTCTCGAATGGGGAATGGCGGAAGACGGTTTCGGAAACGGTGGCGCGGATTTCCACGATGCCCTCCCAGCGCCAAGGCGAATTGGACGCGAAGATCATGCTGGCGGCATACGCGGAAGCCCTTGAAGGCGTGCCAGCATGGGCAATCGAAGCTGCGCGGAAATCGCTGATCCGATCGCAGTGGAGACCATCCCCCGGTGAGGTTTACGAAGCCGCTATGATCGAAGTACGGCACCACCGTGAAATGGCTGAAATGCGCCAGAAAGCGCCAGCAAAACCCGCCCAAGAGCACCACCCCTTGCTAGCACCGAGCAGAGAGGAAACGGACAGGCTTAACGCATTCATGGCCGCTCAGGGTCTATCCACCCGCTTCAACTACGACGGCACAACGTATCAGGCATAATCGGCATTCGGACAGGGGCAGCATATGACACAACTCGCAACAATCGAAACACCGGCACTTCCGCCGATGGAAACCCTCGACGCCTATCTCGACGCGGGCCGGCACCTTGCGACGATGCGCAAGCGTCTCGGGTTCCTGATCGGCGATTGGGTCAACCATGGCCGCGAGCATTTCGCCGAGCAGATCGAGATGGCGCTGGAGACGGCTGGGATCGATGAACGGTTTGCGGCACGGGCTGCCAACGTCGCCAAGTCGTTCCCGCCGTCAATCCGCAGTGATGCCCTGTCATTCGATCATCACCGCGTCGTGCTCTCGCTGCCGAGGACCGAGCAGCTTGAGATGCTGACCGAGGCGAGCAAGCGGCACTGGAAGCCCCAGGAACTCAAGGACGCGGTTGCCAAGCGGCGGTACGAGAGCGGGCAGGATTTCCCCGACGATGACGTTGACGCGCATTTCGAGGTGCAGATCATCCGGGCGTGGAACCGGGCAACCACAGCGGCACGGGAGAGCTTCGTCGAGCGTGTCGAGGCAGCGGGACTTGGCGTTATCGATGAAAGCAAAATCTATGACTGATTGCGGTATTCGGCTTCCATCTCGTGCGCGGCGGCTCCCGACGTCGGTGCCTCTGCCTGTCGATCCGGAGTTTGTTCCTACGTTCCTCGCCTATGGCTGGCAGCGCGTCGAACGCATCTGGGGCAAGCGGCGGGTGCAGACGTGGGTGTCGGTGATCGGGCGATTGGAGTTGGAGAGGATGCGGCGGGACGTGCGGAGGGCGAAGTGATGTCGGTATCGATTAACGATATCTTCGACGACCAGATTGCCGAGGTCCTTACGCGCCTTGCGAACGGCGAGAGTTTGCGGTCGATCGGCAATGATGCCCGGATGCCCAAGCACACCACGTTCCTGCTCTGGGTGAGTAAAGACCCTGTTCTGGCTGAGCATTATGCGCGCGCGCGCGAGGTCGGCATGGACGCAATCGGCGAGGAAATCCTTGAGATCGTCGATAGTTCGACACCCGATACGGCGGCGCGTGACCGCCTGCGCTACGACGCCCGCCGCTGGTATCTGTCGAAGCTCGCACCCAAGAAGTACGGGGACAAGCTGGACATGACGTCCAGCGACGGCAGCATGAGCCAGCCATCCGTCATCCGGATCGTCGCGGCAGATGACCGAAGCAAGGATTGAACTTCCGCCAAAGCTGGTCCCGCTGTTCACCCCGCCGCGCGGCGCCGTTCAGTATCGGAACGCTTATGGCGGGCGCGGCTCCGGGAAGTCGTTCAACTTCGCAAAAATGGCTGCGACATGGGGGTATGTTGAGCCCCTGCGAATCCTCTGCACCCGCGAATTTCAGGTCAGCATCTCCGAATCGTTTCATGCTGAACTCAAGGCGGCCATAGCCTCAGAGCCATGGCTTGAGGCGCATTACGACGTCGGCGTGGACTTCCTGAAGGGGGCGAACGGGACGCAGTTCATTTTCCGTGGGCTCCGGCGCAATACGCAGTCGATCAAGTCTCTGGCAATGATAGACCTCACGATCGTCGAAGAGGCTGAGGACGTGCCTGAAATGTCGTGGCTGGCGCTGGAGGCCACAGTGTTCCGCCGCGCCCGCTCGGAGTTGTGGGCCATATGGAACCCGCGAACACAAGATAGCCCGGTCGATAAGCGGTTCAGGAAAAGCCCGCCGGACAACGCGTTGACGGCGGAGTTGAATTGGAACGACAACCCATTTTTCCCGCCCGGGCTGGAAACACTGCGCAGGCGAGAGCAGGAGCGCCTTGATCCGGCAACCTACGCCCATGTCTGGGACGGCGCCTACCTCGTAAATTCGGACGCGCAGGTCTTTTCGGGCAAGTGGCGCACCGCTGAATTCGAGCCCGCCGCATCGTGGGACGGGCCATATCAGGGCGGCGACTTCGGCTATGCTCAAGACCCCACCGCCGCAGTCCGCTGCTACATTCACGGCGACACGATTTACATCAGCCATGAGGCTGGCGGGCGCGGTATCGAACTTGACGCGATTGCCGATAAGGTTTGCGACGCGATCCCAGACTATGAGCGCTATGTCAGCCGCTGGGACAGCGCCTCGCCGGGCTCGATCAGCATCTTGACGCGATCCGGCCTCCCGAGAGCGTCGTCGGCGCCCAAATGGCAGGGGAGCGTTGACGACGGAATACGGTTCCTGCGCTCGTTCCGGGAGATCGTCATCCACCCTCGCTGCGTGAAGACGGCAAGCGAAATGCGGCTATACAGCTACAAGGTTGACCGACTGACGGGTGACATTCTGCCGATCCTGGTCGATGCAAATAATCACTACATCGACGCCCTGCGCTACAGCGTGTCGCCATTGATCAAGAGCCGCCGCTACAACATCCTCGCAGCCTGACGGCGGTAAACCCTATCCACCTCCCGCCAATAGTGGCGGCATGGCGCACACTCTTCCAACCCCGGCGAACCTCAAGACGCGATACCCGGAATTTACCGCCGTTGCCGACGCGACGGTGCAATACTGGCTGACGGATGCCGAGCGGTTCGTCGACGCGTCGTGGCGCGAGGCCGATTATGCGCCCGCCCTGATGGCCGTGGCAGCCGATAGTATGGCGAAGGGGGGATTGCTGCCCGGCGAGGCGGGATTGGCGCTCACGGGCGTGTCCAGCTTCAAATCCGGCACATTTTCCGCGAACATCAGCGACGCCGCACAGACGCAGGCCGCAGAGGGCGGGTGGAGCGCGACGAAATACGGGCGCGAGTTCAAGATGCTCATGCGCCGGAACTTCGGCGGGCCGCGTCTCGTGCAGGCGCCCTGCCTGTGAGCCTCGCTGCCGCCTTCGCCGACATCGCGCTCAGTTTCTCGGCCGCAGTCGGTGCGCCGTTCGTGGACGCGAACATCATCACACCGGGCGCCGCGACATACGACAGCGGCGGTGATATCGCGACACCGGCCAACCCGACGACGCGCGCTTGCAAGGCTCAGGCGGACGAGGCGAGCGAAGCCATGCGCGGGGAGAACGGATACGCAGACGGCGACATAAGAATCCTCATCCTCTCCGCATCGTTCACCGGCAGCATCACGACCGACGACCGCGTGCAGATCACCGCCGGGGTCTATGCGGGCACGTACAGCGTCGAGAGCATCCGCCGCGATCCCGCCAACATCGGGTTCGAACTGCGTGGCCGTCGTGGCTAGGAAGGGTATGCCGGGCGCGAAGGCGCACATTGCGCGGCTGAAGAAGCTCAGCGGGCCGCAGATGATAAACGCGGTCGGCAAGGCGCTTTTCCACGGCGGGGAGATCATCCAGGTCGAGGCGCAGATCAGCATCACGGCTGGGGCTGTCAGCGGGAAGAATCACGTTGCATCCTCGCCGGGCCAGCCGCCGAACAATGACACTGGCCTGCTCGCGGGCAACATCCGCACGACGCAAAAGGCCCCACTGCTCGTCGAGGTGTCGAGCAGCGCGCCATATGCGGCACCGCTCGAATTCGGCACGTCCCGCATGGCTGCCCGTCCGTACATGACCCCGGCCCGCGACAAGAAACGCGGCGAGGTCACAAAGATCGTTCGGGACGCCGTCGAGCGCGTCGTCAAGCGTTCAGGGGGTGGGCGCTGATGGCGACGGCGGACTTCACACGCGACCTGCGGCGCGCGGTCATCACGGCGCTGAAGGCAGACACAACGCTGATCGCCATCGTCCCGGCGGCGCGCATATACCCCTCGACCGTCCCAGCCAGCCCGACGTTCCCGTTCATCCGCTGGGACGCGCCGAACAACATACCGCGCGGTCACGGCTGCACGCAGGGGGCGGATATCTCGTTCTTCGTCCACAACTTCGCCAAGCCCCGCATGTCCGGCGCACAAGTTGCCGAAACCGCCGAATCCTACTGCGAGCGCATCACGGCGCTGATGGCAAAGGCGCTGCACCGGGAGAGACTGGCGCTCACCAACGCAACGGCCCGCGTTCGGGTCCGCAGCACGCGCGTCATGATGGACGGCGACGAGCGGGATGCCTTCCACGGCCTGCTAGATTGCATTGCCGCCGTAACGATCACCTGATACAAGACCGCCGGTGGCAGTCGGCGACATCTCCGAGCGCATGTTTCGCGCGCTGTGCGTTCAGCTTATCCGGGCGGGCAAGCTCGATAGCGACGATATCGATGCAGCCGCCGACGAACTCAGCGCGCAGGGCGATGACGACGCGGCGAACACGCTGCGGTGCTTCACGCTGCACGCAGCGGCCCCGTCACAGTCCGAATGGATCGCCGAACAGCGCCGCAAGCAGATGCGGCCCATCGACGGCGGGCGAAAAGGCGACGGCGGTAAACCCACCGACTGAGGCAACATAGCGTCTCCGGCAATTCCACTTCGGAGATTGCCGCGTGACCATTCCAGCCTCCGCCGATCTTGGCGTCCTGTCGATCCGCACGGCAGTCGGCCCGCCCGCTGTTTACGCCGTTCTGTGCGGCCTCACCAACCTCGGTATCAACGAGACAATCTCGACCAGCGAGACGTTCGTTCGCGATTGCGACACGCCGAACCGTCCTGGTGGCCGCAAAATCCGAAATCAGGGCTATTCCTGCACGATCACTGCATCGGGTCAGGACAATATCGATCTCTACGAGACCTATGCCGATGCCCTTGGCGTGCGGCAGGTCTACCAGATCGACCTTCGCGAAGATGACGGCTCCGACACCGGCGCGTCGATGGGCCTGCTCACCGTCACCGGGATCATGACCGCCCGCAACCGCTCGATCAGCGATGAGAGCCCCGGCACGCTCGAAGTGACGTTCGAGGCCGAAACGGTTCCGGTCTGGGTGCCTGTGACCTGACATGGACACGGCGCTTGACCTGTCGTTCGCCGACGGGTCTTACAGGTTTTGGCTTCCACTCCCCCAAGCGCTTGAGCTTGAGCGCCGTTGCGGCGGCAAATCACTATTCCAGATGTACGACCAGATCGGCGGCGGCCTCGCGATTGACGGCGAGGCCCCGGTCTACGTCGGCGGCGGCGCTGCAATGGTCACGGATGTTCGTGAAATCATCCGGCTCGCGCTGATCGGCGGCAATAGCTGCATCGTGGACGGCGAGGAAAAGCAGGTTGGCCCGATGACCGCCAAGCAGCTTGTCGATGATTACGTCTACCCCGCGCGCCCGTTCACCGAGAGCCTGCACGTCGCATGGTCGATCCTGCACGCGGCGATCACTGGCATTTCGCTCAAAAAAAAAGCCGGAGCGGAAAAGCCGAAAAGCCCAAAGCGCTCCGTAAAGGCCAAGTCCTCAGCAACTGCGGGATGATGGGCCTCGACCCCGCCGCGCTCTCGCTGTCGGGATATTTCGAGGCGCTTGAGGCGCACAACGAAGCGCACAGCCCGGACGAGAAGGGCGAGCGCGCGCCCGTCGATCACGAGCGATTGGCGAGGCTGAACAAGGCGCTGGGGATCGGAGGATAACATGGCCGAGATTGACCCGGTGATTTTGCAGCTCATCGCCGATACGAAAAAGTATCAGGTCGATGTACAGAACGCCACGCGCGTCGTCGAGCAGCGGCTCGATGCGCAAGGGCGCTCGGTCCAGAGGCTCGAAAAGCAGTTCAAGGCATCGTCCGGGCGCATCAGTGCGACCATGAAGGGTCTCGCCGGGTCGCTGGCTGCGGCGTTTTCGGTGCGGCAGGTGCAGCAGTACGCCGACAGCTACACGCAATACACGAACCAGTTGAAGGTCGCCGGCCTTGAAGGCGAGGCGCTGGCGAAAACGCAGGAAGAGCTATTCGGCATCGCGCAGCGGTACGGCGTTGAACTCGAAAGCCTCGGCACGCTCTACAGCCGGGGCGCGCAGGTGTCTCGTGAACTTGGCGCATCGCAGGCCGAACTCATTCAGTTCTCGTCCGGTGTCGCGGCGGCGCTCAAGGTGCAGGGCGGCGCGGCGTCGTCGGCGCAGGGGGCGCTGTTGCAGCTATCGCAGGCGCTTGGCAGCGGAACTGTGCGCGCGGAAGAATTCAACTCGATCAACGAGGGCGCGTTGCCGATCCTGAAGGCGGTCGCGGCCAATCTCGATGCTGCGGGCGGGTCCGTCGCGAAACTCAAGAACCTCGTCAATGACGGCAAGGTCAGCAGCGACGCATTCTTCCGCGCGTTCCTGAAGGGCACGGCGGATCTTGAAGCGCAGGCGGCGCGGTCGTCGCTCACCATCGGCAACAGCTTCACCGTCCTGAACAACGCGCTCGGCAAGTTCATCGGCGAGACCGATCAATCATTGTCGGCGACCGAGCGCGTATCGCAGGCGATCATCGGGCTATCGGAGAACCTCGACACGGTATCGACCGCGCTCGTCGTCATCAGCACAGTGATGGTCGGGCGGTTCGCGGCTGGCATGGTCGCAGGCGCCACGGCAACAGGGCTGACATCGACGGCGGTGTTTGCGCTTCAGGCGCGCGCGGCGGGCGCTGCAACCACGATGGAAGCGCTGGCACTCACCAGCCGCGCGGCGGGGACGTCCATGCTTGCAGCGTTCGGCGGGCCTGTCGGGCTCGCAGTGACGGCGCTTGTCGGCGGGATCATCTATCTCGCGACGCGGACGAACGACAGCCGAGACGCGGCGCTCGACCTTGCCGTTGCGCACCGGGAGGCGTCGAAAGCCGAGGACGAGCACCGCAAGGTACTCACCGAACTCAACACGAAAATGGGCGAGGGCGCCAAGATCGCCCGTGACGCAGCGAAAGCCGCGCGCGAAAAAGCTCAGGCCGATTTGGCGCAAGCTCAGGCCGCTCTCAAGGCCGCAATAGCCGAACGGGAAAAGGCCAAGGCGCAGGCGGCAACGGCAGCCGAGATCGCGCGCGCGCAGTCTGGCGCAGGCGAAGACCGCCGCTACTCGGTGTTGGGCGCGCAGGTCGCCGGACGCGCGGGCGTCGCGAAAAAGGACGCGTCAGTCATTGAGGCGCAAGCGGATATCATCACCCTGGAGCGCCGCCTGAAAGAATTGCAGGACGGTTTGGACGGCCCCGGCGCCAGCGACAAGCCGATCAAGCTCATCGACAAGGGCAAGAAATCCAAAGGCCCCACCGCCGCCGAACTCGAAGCCCGCCACAATCAGGAAATGTCCCGCCTCCGCATGGAGGAACTGAGCGCTCGCCTCGATCTCGTCACGGGTGCGGAGGAGCGCGCAGCCTTGCAAAAGGCGCTGCTCGATGAGGAATACAAGGCCCGTAAAGCCGAAATCCTCGCCGATGAAGACCTGACGAAAGCGCGCAAGGCCGAACAGTTGAAGGCGCTCGATGTGCTGTACAAGAACGGCGGGCTTTACGGCGATGCTGTCAGCCGGGAGAAGCGCGCGCAGCTTGAGGAAGAGGCGCTGGATATCGCCAGCGCCCGCAATGAAAACGAGCGCGACCTGCTCTCGTCCGACCTGCAACTCGCCGACAATCGCGAACAGCGCCGCGATATCGAATTGCGGCTGCTTGATCTCGCATACGATCAGGAACGCGCGGAACTCGAAGCCGTGCTTGCGAGCGTCGCCGCGACGGATGCGCAGAAGAAAATCGCAGCCGAACGCCTGCGCATCCTCGACCGGCTGAAGTCCAGCGACACGGCGGCGGTTAATCGCGAATACGAAAGCCCGGTTGAGCGCTATCGCAGGGGGCTTGAGGAGGACGCCGGCAACCTCAACGATATCGTCGAGGAAAGCGCGATCGATGCGATGGACCGCTTCGGCGACAGCATCGCGAATACCAGCGCGGAATACCTGAAGCTCGGCGGGGTCGCGGGCGATGTCATCAACGGGATTATCCGCGACCTGATCCGGCTCGCGGTGCAGCAGACGGTCGTGAAGTCCATCATGGGTGCGATCTCGTCGGCGTTCGGCGGCAGTGTGGCAAGCGACTCCGTGAACGCCTTCGATTCCAACTTCCGGGGGCTCGCATCCGGCACAAACTACGCCCACGGCGGCATGTACAACGTCGGCGAGAGCGGGCCTGAGCGCGTGTTTCTCCCGCGCGGGTCAAAGGTCATGCCCGCGACCCAGACCGCCGCGATGGGCCGCAACAGCCAGCCCATGCAGGTCGTCGTCCGTGTCGCACCCTCGCCGTACTTCGACGCGACCGTGGACAGCCGGGCGGCGAACGTCGCGGCGCCGATGGCGATTGCGTCGGGTGTGGAGTCGTCTCGGCAGGCACAGCAGAGCATGATGCGGCGCGGGCGTAATCGCATCCCTTGAGGTGGTGACGGCGGTAATCCCGCGCACCCCTTGACGCCATCGTCCTGCGGCTATGGCCGTTACCCTCCCGACATGTCCGTACCCCAACGATTATCAGGTGCTGCTACGGGATTTCGGCGGCGTCCTGACCCCGTTTCTTGGCGGTCCCGAACAGCGCATCAACCGCATCGGAACACGCTTCGGCCTCCGCGTCGTGCTGCCGTCGATGGATGCAGGAGAAGGCCAGACCTACATCGCCCGGCTGCTTCAGGGCCGCTCGCAGACGGTCATCCTGCCATTCCCGATCTTCGACCTTGAGACGACAGGCACGGGCACGCCGCTTGTCCGAACAGACACAGCGGGCGGATCGACGATTCCGCTCAAGGGCATGACGGTCGGCTACCCGATCAAGGAAGGCCAGTTCTTCCACGTCGTCCACTCGGGCCAGCGCTACATCTACATGGCGACGGCGGCCACGACGGTAAACGGCTCAGGCAATGCGGACCTGCCGATCTTCCCGATCCTGCGCACCGGGCTAACCACCAACGATGTCGTCAATTTCGAGACGCCGATGATCGAGGGCTTTGTATCCCCCGGCGATGACCTCTCGTGGCAGATCGGACTCGACAACGGGCGTGAGATCGCGTTTTCAGTGATGGAGATCGCCTGATGGCCGATCCCGCACTTGAAGCTGCCCTAGCCGCGCAGGCGCCCATCGTATTCGGCGCGATCCGCATCGACATGGACGGCATCGACGGACGTACCGGGCCGCTCGCACTTCTCGACGGTTCGGGCGAGGTGACGATCAACAGCGAGCTTCACGTCGGCCGCGATGCCACGTTTGGGACCATCGACAGCATCAGCGTCATCAATGAAGCGGAAGGCGAGGAGGCGCCGGAGATTAGCTTGACGCTACTTCCCGCGTCCGGCGCGTCGGCAACGTCGCTCGCCAGCCCGCTCATGCAGGGCCGGCAGGTGAGCATCATGCTGGGGGCTTTGAACCCCGCCACCGGTGCGCCCATCGGTCAGCCGGAAGTGATATTCCTCGGCGAGATCGACGTGCCGACCCTGCGCGCGAAAGAGGGTTCGCACGCCGTCGAGTTCACGATCACCAGCGTTTTCGAGCGGCTGTTCGAAGTCGAGGACGGCTCGCGCGCACAAGACGGCTGGCATCAGTCGTTCCACCCCGGCGAACTCGGGTTCAACTTCATGTCCGGCACGAACAAGAACCTCTATTGGGGCGCGAAACCGCCGCCGCGCAGCTACACGAGCGGAGTGGGCGGCATCCCCGGTCTGCCGGGTGGGTTCGGCGGCTTTGGCGGCATCGGGTTCTACTGATGACCCCGATCGAAAAGCGATACCAGGCAACGTCGCTCACCGTGCAGAAATACCGCGCGCGCAAGTTCGCATGGGGCGCGTGCGACTGCGGCAAGATCGCCGCGTTTCATGCGCGCAAATTCGGCTGGAAGGTGCCGAAAACCGGCACGTACAAGAGCGCTATCGGCGCGCGGAAATACCTGAAGTCGCTCGGCGTCGAGACGCTGCCGGAACTGCTCGACAAGATCGGATTCGCGCGTATCGCCCCCGCGTCGTCGATGATGGGCGATTTCGTCAGCTTCGAAAGTGATGACCCCATCGGCGGAGTCGGCATCGTCATCGGCGGCGGCAAGATCATGGCGTTCCATGAGGACCATCCCGGCCCGGTCATGATCGACGCGGACTGGAGCAAGGTTGACCGCGCGTGGTCTGTGATGGTGCGAGACGATGGCTAAGGCAGTCCGCACCATAGGCACTGTGGTTGGCGTCGCGCTTGTCGTCGTCGGCGTGGCCACGGCGAACCCTGCGCTGATTTCGGCTGGTATGCAGACGGTCAGCTATTCGAACTTGGCCGCCTCCGCCATCGACATGGTGGCGCCACAAAAACCGAAATTCAGCGATCAAGGCAACCCGCTCAGATTTCAGACAAACCCACAATCCGGGCTACCATACGCCATCGGCCGAACGCGCATGTCCGGTGTTCGGATCTACGCCGACACCTACGACGGCTTCAAGCGCAAGGGTGAGCACGACGTTCTTTCGTTCGGCGTGCTGCTTTCGGCGGGCGGCACGATCGACAGCATCGAGAAGTTTACGGCGGACGGCGAGACGATCACGTTCAACGGCACCACGGGCAATGGCAATGGGTCGTGGACCGATTGGATGGCCCAGAAGGTGTGGCTGGGCGGCGCGCAGACATCAGCGCTGGCGCTCACGTTCGGTGGTAGCGGCCCGCCCGGCTGGACGAGCAATCACAAGCTCTCTGGCATCACGCACGCGCTCTGGTCGCTGCGGTACGACAACGACGGCAAGAAGTACGCGGCAGGCGTCCCTGAGCCCGCGTGGATAGGTAAATGGGTCAAGGTTTATGACCCGCGCCTAGACAGCACGTATCCGGGCGGCAGCGGCTCATGCAGGGCGCTCAATGAGAGCACCTATGTCTGGTCGCGCAACCCGGCATTGCACGCGCTGACATGGGCTCTGGGGCGCTGGCAGGACAACAAGCGCACGCTCGGCATCGGTGCGCCTGTCACGAATATCCGTGTCGCCGATTTCGTCGAGGCTGCGAACGTCGCCGATGAGAACGCTTGGGGCATCGGCGGCGTCGAATGGTCCACGGATTCGAAGTGGGCGATCCTGAAGCGCATGTTGCAGGCGGGCGGCGCGGTCCCGACGATGACCGGCGCGATGATCGGTTGCCGGGTGAACACTCCGCGCATCGCGGTCGCCACCATCACCAGCGACGACATTCTCGACGAGATGGCGATCACGGTGACGAAGCCCCGCCGCGAGCGCTTCAATACCGTGATCCCGCGCTATCGGTCGGAAAGCCACGAATGGGAGATCATCAGCGCCGATCCGATCAGCGTACCGGATTACGTCACTGAGGATGGCGGCATCCGGCAGAAGGAAATCGACTATCCGCTCGTGCAGGCAGAGGTCGGTCAATCGGGTTTCGACGGCGATCTACAGGCGGGACAGCTCGCGGCTTACGATATCGTCAACAGCCGTGAGGGCGGCCCGATAAGCTGGACGACGGGGCCGAAGTTCATCGGGCTCAAGTCCGGCGATTGCGTCACGCTCGACGTGCCGGAACAGGGCCTTGTCGATCAGGACGTGCTGATTACCGGCGTCGAGCGTGATCCTGGCACCGCGAAGCTGCGCTTCACCGCGAACACCGAGACTTCGGCGAAGCACGCCTTTGCGCTTGGCGAAACCGCCGTACCGCCCCCGCCGTTCACGCTGACCCCGCCGGAGATCATCCCGGAACAGCCGGATTCGGATGTCTGGGATGCGGTCCCGCTCGCGACGGCGGATGGCATCCCGTTCATTCGCGTCGAGGGCGACACTTCCGACGTGGGGTGGGAGGCGGTTGTTATCCAATACCGCGCGGACGGCGGCGATTGGACCGTGGCGGGGACATTCCCGATTACCGGCGATTTCTTCTGGTATGAGATCATGAGCCTCGACGGCGAGACTGAATACGACATTCGGCTCGCGTACAAATCGCCGTGGGCAACGGGCGACTGGCTGGAAATCAGCGCCATCGAGACGCCGGAAGCTGGAATTGAAGGCCCCCCGGGTCCGCCGGGCGCGGATGGTGATCCGGGTGTAGACGGAACGGACGGAACGGACGGCGCTGACTCATCCGGCCTTGTCATCAACGGCAACTTCGAGACCGGCGATTCGCGTGGGTGGTATTCATTCGCAGGAACGATTGTTTCTTCGGGCGCATATAGCGGCACATATGCAGCGCGCGTGGCCTCCGCTTCAGGCGGCCCTAATATCATTTCAAATAGGTTCGCGGCTCAACCGGGCGATCTTTTCCGGGCGGCGTGCGTAGTCAGCCGCGACGAAACGTCACTGCCTGACGCCGCCTGCCTGCTAAGGTGCCGGGCGTTCGATTCTAGCGGTAGCCTTATAAGCGGCACGACGCTTCAATCTGCAAATATATCGACGGCGGGCTGGCAGCCTCTTTCCGGTGAGTACACAGCCCCGGCGGGAACGGTATCCGTCTCTGTTGACGTTGGTGAGGCAGCTGGAACCACCGGCCACTGGATTGTGGACGCAGTTAGCGCGTCGGCTAAGGGTTCTCCCGGTGTCTCCGGCCCTCCCGCCACAAGCATCTCCGTCACCCGGAAGGCGGTCAACGTCTGGGCCTACGCGAACGGCACTGTCGTATCGTGGGCGGACGCGGTGGGACTTCTCAAGGTCTATTCCGGCGATACCGACGTAACGGCGTCCGCGACGCTGTCCGCGACAGCTTCAAGCGGTGTGACGGGCACGATCAATACGGCCACGAACACGCCCGTCTCGGGACAACCGAAGGGCTATTACCGCGTCACGGCAATGACCGGCGACACGGGCTACCTGACGCTTACCGCTGTCTATGGCGGCGTCACCATCACCGAGGTTTTCTCAGTATCAAAAGCCAAAGGCGGGTACGAGATTGTCGGCTCTCTCCCGGTCTCCGATTTGTTCGAGGGGCGGGTGGTGTTCCTGACCACCGACGACAAGCTTTATCGATACACGGGGTCGGCATGGACGAAGGCGGTCGATGGCCTCGATCTTGTCGCGAACTCGGTGACGACGAACGCGATCAACGCGGGGGCTGTGACGGCGGCAAAGATGGCCGTGACCGAACTTAGCGCGATCACGGCGCTCATCGGCCTTCTGCGCACAGCTACCACCGGCGAGCGTCTCGAAATAGAGGACAACGTGATCCGGGTCTATGACGCGAGCAACAATCTGCGCGTCCTGATCGGCGACCTGTCCTGATGGCGTTCGGGATCAAGATCATGAACGCGGCGGGCGATACGCTGATCGACACGAGCTTTCGCGTCGGGCGGCTTCTCGGGCATGTAGATATCGACGGCAGCAATCAGTCCGGCACGCAAAGCGTCCCCGGCATGAGCGAGGGCGATCCCTTCTACATCTTCGAGAAGTTCAGCCTGAACAACAACCGCCCGACCGTCGTGTTCAACACTGGCACCAACGAAATGGAGTGGACGGCTGGAACCGGAGCCTACACCGGCAAGCTGTTCTACGGGGTCCACTGATGGCGTTCGGGATCAAGGTCTGGAACGACTACGGTTCAGTTCTGATCGACGATCAGGCTCCCGTCTATGGCGTTGTGGCGGAGGGGTCTGCAACCACCGTTTCACCGACCACACAGATAGGCGCGAGCAGCTTCAGCATCTCATACACCGGCAGCGCCGATTCCGCGCCGATCGTAGCAATCCGCCCGTCGCTTCTGTCGAGCATAATCGGCGCCTCGCGTTCGTCGAATACATGGACATGGACGTTCAATAGCGCCCTTTCCATAGGCGCGACAGTTCCGTGGTGGGTGTTCGACAGGCCCGACCCGCCCGCCGAGGATTACGGGATCAAGATTTTCGACGCGGCGGGGAACGTGACCTACTACACCGCGCAGAAACCGCTGCGCATCAGGGACGTGATCGAATACGACGGCGACGCTCCCGGCGGTCTCACTTACGACACCGGACGGCTTTACGCGGGCGGCTTCATCACCGGCTGCGGCCAATCGAACCGGATCGCGTCGGGGCCGGGGCTGTTCACGCTCCGCGTCTTCTCGCTCGGCGTCCGCGATACCGGCGCCGGGACGATCCAGGTTGCCCATCATCAGCATTCGCAAGGCTCGCCAGCACCTGCGCCCGGTGCCGGCGTCGTCGATCTTTGGGAGGGCGCGCTTCTCGTTCTCGACGTGACCGATTTCTAAGGAGGAAACCATGATTGCACTTCTCGCCGCCGCGCTGCTTGCCGCGCAGGCCGAGGCCCCGCCGCAAAAGGAGCCGGAAGTCGTCTATATCGACCGCTGCGGCCGCGCCGCCGACTTCGAAGCCGACAAGCTGCGCAGGCAGGGCAAGGTCGTCATTCGCGGCGTCCTGATCGGCTACAAGGGCAAGAAGGGCCGCCGCATCCCGGTCTATCAGCAGTCGTGCTGAGTGGACGGCGGTAATGCCAAAATCACGACGGCGGTAGCGTCGAACAATGTCCGGCGCCCGCATTCGATCCATCACGTTCAAGGCCGGCTACGCAGCCGATAGCCTGACCAACGCCATCACAGGCCAAGGCACGAGCGCGGATTGGCGCCGCGCGAACGTGTATCAGTCCTGCCGCCTTACCCAATACCAGATCGCCAGCGCCTATGACGGCAGCGGGCTCATGGGCAAGGTCATCGATATCCCCGCGCTGGACAAGGTGCGCGCGTGGCGGGATTGGCAGGCGGACAAGGACCAGATCACGAAGCTCGAAGCCGAGGAAAAGCGGCTCGGACTGCGGCAGAAAATCCGCCTCGCCGAAGTTTATCGCGGACTTGGCGGCGGCGCGCTTGTTCTCGGACTGCCGGGCGATCCGACACAGCCCGCGCCGAACGTCAACAAAGGCGGCATCGCCTATATCCACGTCGTGTCCCGCTTCAAGCTCGATATCGGGCGGCTGATCGAGGATTACCGCGACCCGAACTATAACAAGCCGGAGCGGTATCGTCTCAGCACGACAGGCGGGCAAATCGACCTGCACCCGTCGCGCGTCATCGCCTTCCCCGGTGATCCCGTGGCTGATGTCATCGGCATGACCGATGAAGACCGGTTCTGGGGAAAAAGCCGTATCGAACGCATGATGGAGGCGGTCCAGAACAGCGACAGCGCGAATGGCGCGTTTGCCGGGCTTGTCGCGAAGGTGCGGAATACCGTCATCAAGATTCCGGGGCTGATGGATATCGTCAGCACGCAGGAAGGCGAGGCGGCCCTGCGTCGGCGCCTCTCCGCGATGGTCATGGGCGAAAGCCTCTACAACGCCTCGCTGATGGATGCGGGAACCGGCGGCGACAACCCCGGCGAGGATGTGCTTTTCAACCAGGTCAACTGGACCGGCATCCCCGATATCATGATGGCAATGGCGCAGTTTGTGTCCGGCCTCTCCGATATCCCCATGACCCGGCTTCTAGGAACCTCTCCCGCTGGCATGAACGCGACCGGCGAATCCGACATGGCAAACTGGAACAAGATGATCCGCGCCGGTCAGGAAATCGAACTCGCGCCGTGCATCGATGAGCTTGACCGCTACCTGATCCCATCCGCGCTCGGCTCGCGTCCACCGGAAATCTTCTACGAGTGGGCGCCGCTCGACGTGCCCACCGAGAAGGAGCAGGCCGATACGTTCGCAGTGTTCATGGGCGCTGCTGAGAAATTGCAGCTTACCGCGACGATCCCCGAACGCGCATTCAGCGAGGCGCTACAGAACGCGCTTATCGAACGCGGATATATGCCGGGCCTTGAAGGCGCGCTCGAAAGCATCCCGGAAAGCGAGCGTTACGGCGTCTCGGCTGAACCGGATGGCGACGGCAGCGATCCATCGGAATTGCAGGCAAGCGGAAAGGAGGCTGATCCAACATCTGCCCGGAATGGCGGGCCATCCCCCCGGTCCGCCACCGGTGCCACCGACGCCGCGACATGGCTGGCAGACGCAAAGCCGCGTCCGCTCTATGTCAGCCGTCAGCTTCTCAATGCGTCTGCGTTGATCGCGTGGGCGCGCGCGAACGGCTTTGCCACGACGCTGCCCGCCGACGATATGCACGTGACCATCCTCTATTCGCGCAATGAGGTAGATCCACTCCGCATGGGCCGCGACTGGCGCGAAGACGACAAGGGCCGCGTGACGGTGCGACCGGGCGGCCCGCGCGTCATTGAACGCCTTGGCGAGAATGCCGTCGTCCTGTCGTTCGCCAGCCCCGATCTCGTGTACCGCCACAAGGACATGATCGAAGCGGGCGGAAGTCACGATTACCCGTCGTATCAGCCGCATATCACGGTGTCTTACGAGATACCGGCGGGCGTCGATCTTGATGCGCTGAAGCCGTTCAACGGCGAGCTTGTGTTTGGCCCCGAACGGTTTGAGGCGCTGGACCTCGATTGGAAGTCGAAGGTCCGTGAGGCGTAATGCAATTCAACCTCGCCGAAATGGTCCGTCGCCAGCGTAACGTGCGGCGCAAATCTATCGCACTGCGCGAAACCGCCCCGCCATCCACGCTCGCGACGGGCCTTTACCAGACATATGCGCAGGTCATCACGGCATGGTCGCAGGCCAGCGAGACGATCATGCGCCAGTACCGCGCGACGCTCGCCGAAATGGCAACCGACAGCCCCGCCGACGTGAACGCCGAAATCGAGCGGATGCAGGGGGCAATCAATAGCCTCATGCTGACCCTGACGCCGGAGGTGCGCGAATGGGCGTTCTCCGTCGAACGCTGGCAGCGGAACCGTTGGACGTCGGCGATCCTTTCGGGAACCGGCGTCGACCTGTCGTCCATGCTCGGCGTCGGCGACGTGCGCGTGCCGCTGGAGACGGCGATCGAATGGAATGTCTCGCTCATCAAGGACATATCGGATCAGGCCCGGCAGCGCATTTCGAACGCGGTGTGGGATGGGCTGCGGAACAATCGCCCGGCGCGCGATGTGGCGGCGTCGATCCGCGAGGCTGTTTCGATGGGGCGCGATCGGTCGAAGCGCATTGCGGCCGATCAGCTCAACAAGCTCAATTCCTCGCTTGCCGATGAGCGACGGAATCAGGCGGGCATGTCGGAGTGGTCGTGGGTGCATTCGGGCAAGCGGCATCCTCGCGAGGATCACCGGGCGCGCAATGGGTTCGTGTATTCGGATGACCCGGCGATGGTCGGGAAGACTGTTGAGGGTAAGGTTGTTCGGACGCCGCCTGCGGATCGACCGGGCCAACTTCCCTACTGCGGTTGTCGGTCGCTTTCTGTGCTGATTTTTGAGGACTAGCCGGGCCGGCTCTGGTATCATGCGGGCCAGCGGCGCGTGAACACCGCTGACCCTGACCACCCCGAACATGGAGCGTTCGACATGGCTGATGAGATCGATACCGCAGAGCCGCCACAGGCCGCAATCTACAACATCGGGAAATTAACAGAGAGCCTCGTATTTCGCCGCAATAAAATCGAGAACGTCGCCGATATGCAGATCGTCTTTGACGCCGTGGAGTCCGCGCTGGCCTCTATGGCATCGACGCAAATAGAGCCTGAGAGGCTCCAGAGATTGCTCCGCCTTGAAGCGCGGGCAGACACGCGGTTTCCGGTATGACTCCGCTCGAACGCGCCATAGCCGCCATCAACAACACTGCACTCGTGCAGAACATAGCCGGCGACCAGCTTGGCGTTGTCGGCCGAGAGCCGTTCTATGTTGTGACGAACCCGGAGCCACTAGCCCGCGCCGTTCTACGCGCCATCTCCGAACCGAGCGACGCCATGGTCTCCGATGGCGCCGATATGATTCCGTGCAGCGGTGGAGGTGACGAAGGGCCGCCGAATTACCGGGCCGCAAGGCAGTGCTGGCGGGCGATGATCAATGCAGCTTTAGAACTTCCAGGCCGCTGACTACGGTCTCAATACGGGCGCACCCGCGCGCGTAAATCGACGGCGGTAATCCGCCCACACCCCCCAATCTAACCTTTCGCGCATGGTATACCTGCGCGATACGCTCGTACTCGACAAGCCCCGCCGCACCCGCGACGGGTATCTGGCTGTCCGTGCGCGCGCGGCTCGTGTCGGCGTCTATGATTATGCCGGTTTCGAGATCGACCCGGACAACGTGCACGGCCTCCGCGATCAGGCGACCGTCAAGGTTCTGCGCGACGACGCCACGGTATTCGATGAGGCGGCTGTTCGGTCGTTCATCGGCAAGCCCATCACCAACGACCACCCGAAAGAGCCCGTCACCGCCGCGAACTGGCGCGACCACGCGCGCGGCACCGTCATGGGCGCGCTGCGGGACGGCGACTATCTCGCGTTCGACCTGCTTCTCACCGATGCCGAGACCATCGCAGCCGTCGATTCCGGCAAGCGCGAACTGTCGAACGGCTACGGCGTAGACCTCGAAATCGGATCATTCACGGCGGCGGACGGCACAGCCTGCCAAGCGCGCCAATCACGGATCACCGGCGGCAATCATGTGGCGCTGGTCGATAGGGGCCGCGCTGGCTCCGAATGCGCGATCAAGGACGGCAAGCCCAGCTTCGCCATCTGCGACGCGATCCCTGCGGACGTTCTCGCCCGCCTCACCTCCATCGGAGACACACAAATGAAGACCCTGACGATTGATGGTCTCATCGTCCCCAACGTCTCTGATGAGGCTGCGGCGGCGATCACCAAGTTGCAGGCCGACAATGCGGCCCTCGCTGACAAGGCGAAGGCTGCCGGAGACAAGGCCGTTGCCGACGCGGCGACGATCACCGCGAAGGACGCGGAAATTGCGGACCTCAAGGCCAAGCTCGCCGATGCCGCGATCACCCCGGCCAAGCTCGCCGATGCCGCCAAGGAATATGCAGACGTTCAGGCCAAGGCGAAGGCCGCCGGTGTGACCGTTGCTGCCGATGCCGACACTGCCGCGATCAAGAAGGCGGTCGTGGACGCCAAGATGGGCGATGCGGCCAAGGGCTACACCGCCGATCATATCGCCATCGCGTTCGACGCGCTGACGAAGGGCGTCAAGGCCGCCGATCAGGAAACGCGGATCATCCCGTACCCGGCCACTCAGGACGCCGCAAAGGGCGCCACGGATGCCCGCCGCCAGTGGCTCAACAACAAGGCGACCGCGTACCGCGCCGCCGGTCAGGCCTGAGGGAGATAAACGATGGCCGTTCTTCAGAACACTTTCCCGGACGACATTCCCGAGGGCTTTCCTGGAATGGAAGCCAACGGGGAGGCTAGCAACATCATCAGCCGCACGCTGGAATCTGCGAACTGCGGTTTCGGCAAGGCGGTCTTTCGCGGCGCTGACGACCAAGGCTGCGTAACGACGCCGAGTGCCGCCCTCTATGGCATCACGCTCGCCAATCGCGGCCTCCCGGTCACGACTGCGCGCGCTGCCGATACGTACATCACCGGCGACACCATCCGCATCAAGAACAGCGGGACCTCATGGGTGCTCGCGGGCGACGACGTGACAGACGGTGCGGCGGTCTACGTGACCAGCGGCGGCGCATTCACCGACACGTCCGGCGGCAACACCGCGCTGGTCGGCTGGGTATTCGATCAAACCAAATCGAGCGGCGATGTCGTCCGCATCGTGCGTCGCTGAGGAGCATTGAAATGACGAAACCCATGTTCTTCGACAGCGTACAGGCGGCGGTTGCCCACCTCGAAATCGAGGGCGGACAGGCGTTCGCGGACGCTATTCGCGGTGTCGATCTCAGCAACGATCAGCAGGTCATGTCGTTCCTCGCGCCGCAGCTTCTGCGCGTCGAGAGCGGCGTGTACATGGTCAAGTACCCGACCGCCGACTATGCCGAGTTCATGCCGGTCGATACGGCGGGCACGGTCTGGACTGCGGGCTCGCTGTTCTACAGCGGCGACATCGCGGGCAAGCCGGAATGGTATGACGCGGCGGCGGACGACATGCCCTATGCGGACGTGTCGCGCGCTCAGTTCCTTCAGGAAAACCACATGGCCGCGATTGGCTACAAGTGGAACCGGGCGGACCTTGAGCGTGGGCAGCAGCTCGGTATCAACATCCTCGCCGACAAGGCGGATGCTGCGAGCAAGACGGCCGAACGCTTCATGCACAAGGTCGCGATGACCGGCGACGGTCTGAAGTTCGCCACCGGCTTCGTGAATGACCCGCTCCAGACGATCACGTCCGGTGTGGCGATCACGTCCGGCAGCGACCCAGATTCGGACGTTGCGGTGCTGAATGACGCGCTGACCTCGGTGGAGACGAACACCAAGGAAACCTACCGCGCCGACACTCTGGCACTGCCGACGAGCATCTGGAATATCCTGGCATCCAAGCGGATGACGGATACCGGCCTCTCGGTGCTGTCCTACATGGCGGCCAATTCCATTCTCGGCTCGGTGACGCTGAAGCGCACCCGCCATCTGGAAACGGCCGGCGCGGGCGGCGAGAAGCGTATCATCGCCTATGCCAACACGCCTGAGGCGCATCGCTACCACCTCCCCGGCGGCGGGCATCAGCTTTTCCCGGCGTGGCAGAAGGGTCCGTTTTCGTGGGAAGTGCCTGGCATCATGTCCATCGGCGGCTACGAGAACCGCATCCCGAAGGCGAAAACGGCGGTCGATCTGGCCGCGTCGTAACCGGAGAACGTCTAATGGCGCAGTTCAGAAATGATGCGCCCGGTGCAAGAGCGGTCCTCCTAAGGGGCTGCTCTTATGCTTTGCTGGAACCGGGCGAAACAGCAACATTCGCAGACGCGGCAGTCGTGTCGTGGCCTGCCGACCTCACGCGGCTCGATGATCCTGCGGCGCCTGAGGATGACAGGCGGGCCGTTGTCGAGGCGATGGACGATGACGCCCTGCGGGCATTCGTCGAGAAGCTGACGGGCAAGAAGCCGCACCACAAGGCCGGGCGCCCGGAACTGATCGAGGCGGCCCTTGCGTGCGCGTGACCTCGACGAGACGGGGATCACGAATCTCGGGCCGGTCCCGGAAGGCATGAGCTTCCTGCACGCCACGATGGCGATGAGGGGAAAGCGCAAGTTCATCCTCAATCCCGAACACCACAGCAAGCGGCTGACCATCTGCGAGACCCTGCGCGAGATTCACCGCGAGAGCGAGAAACCTGAGCCGGACATGGTCGCGATCCGTGAACTTGTGATGTCGGCGGGGGACATGGCCAAACGGATGGACGCCCGGATGAAAGAACTGAAAGGCATGATCCCTTGATTCGTATTTTGACTTGGCTCTGGAAGCAGCCCGGCGGGCGCTCCACGTACACCGCAGAACACGTCAACGTCTGGGCAGACTGCATAGACCGCCACCTCTCCATGCCGCACGAACTGGCGTGCGTGACGAACAGCCCGGAAGGCATCGACCCGCGCGTTCGGATCATCTCCCCGCCCGGCGAGTTCGAGGATGTGCGTATCCCGACATGGGGCGCGGACAAGGGCTATCCGCAGTGCCACCGACGCCTTGCGATGTTCCGCCCCGATGCTACCGAGATATTTGGCGAGCGCTTCGTGAGCATGGACCTGGACGCGGTTATCGCCGGCAGTCTCGATCCGCTGTTCGACCGCCCGGATGATTTCGTCATGTATCGCGGCACCTCGCCGCGCCGCCCCTACAATGGCAGCATGGTCATGATGACGGCGGGCTGCCGGTCGCGCGTCTATACCGAGTTCACGCCCGAACGCGCAGCCGAAGCGGGGCAGAAATTCATCGGCTCCGATCAGGCATGGATAAGCCATATCCTCGGCTGGGGCGAGACGACATGGGGGCCGGAACACGGCGTCGTGTGGTGGGGCAGCAGCAAGAACCACCTCGCCCCCGAATGGCGGCTGATGTTTTTCCCCGGCACGCCGAAGCCTTGGGAATTGACGACGGATGCGTGGATCGGGAAGCACTACCGGCGCAACAGCGCATGGGATGATGCCGCGATTTCTGTGCGCCTGAACGCCGCCTAGCCACCTCGACGGCGGTAATCCCGAACCTCACCGGGCGCGAAGGTGCGCCATGCTCGGAGAGGTATAAGCATGGCGCTGAACGAATTGACGCTTTCTCACACGCGGGGCGTTCGCGGGCGACCCTTCCAAGCCGAAATCGAGGGCCTTACGTCCGGCTGGGTTGAAGTCGTGTCGGATAAAGGCGCGCCCGGCTTTGCGGTCATCAATGGCCGCGTGCGCCATGAGGCGCTGCCGTATCAGCCATCGACTGTCGTGCTGCGCGAGCGTGCGCCGGGACAGTCCCCGCGCCTGTCCCGCATCGAGATATCAGCGTCCGAACCTTGGGAGATTGAGGCGCAGGCCGCGAGCATGATCGGCGAGGGCCGCACGCTCCGCCGGCTGCTCGTCACAAGCGTTCTCGATAGCGGGGATCTCATTTGGCACGTGCTTGCTGAAGACGACCTCGGCGACACCGAATGGGAGGAAGTCGGCGAGCCCACGCCCTCCGCCCCCGCATTCGCCAGCGAGCCCGGAACGCTTGATGAGGTCACGGAAGATATTGACGCTACCTCATTCGGCTTTGTAACGGCCTCCGGCTACCCTCCGCCGACTTACCTCCTTTCCGGCACATACCCGGAAAATGTGCAGATTATCGTCGGCGGCGACCTTGTAACTCTACCGGCGACGGTGTCGAGCGCACAGGTTCCGGGCATTTCATACATCGCTACAGGAACAGGCAGCGGCGCAATAGACGTTGACCTTACCGCATCGAATGGGGTCAGCCCTGATGCGGCGGCGAATGCAACCGTTCCTATCGATATCGCGCCGCCTGCCCCTGAATGGTCACCAAGTTCGTACAACCTTGAATTGCCATTCATTGATCCCATCACATTCGGCAATGCGCTTGTGGTTTCCAACGCCGATACGATCAAGGTCATCGAATTGCCAGGCGAAGGTGTGTTCTATATCGATGACGGCGACGACACGCCGCTCGCTGTGAACGACGAATTCCCGCTTGCTGATCTTGCCGATCTGACGGGCGAAAGTGATGGCGACACCGGGCCTGTTACCGGCGATCTGGTTTTGCAGGCCATCGGCGACGGTGGCACGGCGAATATCACGATCACGGTAACGATCGCTGACAATGTGCCGGTCATCACGTCCCGCACGCTCAACATCGAGCAGGGGCAAACGCTCCCGCTGGGCCTTGACCTTTCGAACTACATGTCAGCGGGCACAGGAACGCTCGCGAACGACAGTGATGCAACCCTGAACTACCCGGATCAAAGCGCATGACTTACCCCACTTTTTATGGCGTCACCGCTTCGCTCGGCGGCATCAACGCCCTGAGCCTCAACGTATCGTCCGTGACGGCGGCGGGGCGGCAGTTGTGGATAGGCTTTCGCTCCGCAAACCAGCCGATTGCTGCACCATCCGGATGGACGGACGTAACGAATTCGTCGTGGGGGGACGGCACGGCAGGTGGTGCGGACGCAAACCGGCTTCAGCTATTCAAGAAAAACGATCTTGCGGACGGTTCTGAAACAACTGTTACGCTTGCTGACAGCGGCAGCTCGAACTTCGCCTTTGCTTTCGCAACTTCGCCAGCCGACATCGACGTGCAGAATGTCAGCACGGGTGCTTACACCACGTCGCCGTCATGGCCGGGAGTAACGACGACAGGCGCAGACAGCCTGATCGCACTGTTCTCCTGTGCCGACTATGACGTTGACGGCGGTCAGGCGATGAGCGGCGTTACAAACGCCAATCTCAGCAGCATCACCGAACGCTTCGATGACCGCACCAATCAGGGCAACGGTGGCGGTATTACGCTTACCACGGGCCTCAAGGCAACGGCAGGCGCTATCGGCACCACCACCGGCACGCTCGCAGCCTCCGCAAGCGCCGCAGGTCTCGTCCTTGGTGTTGTCGCGCTGAAAGAGCCGGGCGGAGGCGGTCCGACGCAGGAAACCACGCCGACCGATCTTGAAATCACGTCGATTGTTCCTGGCCCTGACAGTTGCGACGTGACGTTCGACTGCGCAAGCGGTGGCGGTTCGCCCACGGGGCTGGAGTATGGCGTTGTCACCAGTTCCGGTGACACGCCGGGAGCGTGGACAGCGATTGCTTTTGGCGATCTACCCTACACGTTTTCGGCGGCAGGTTCGCGCACGCGCTATCTGAAGGTCCGCGCAACTGGCAGTCTTGACCCGTCCCCACCCGCAACGGTCGAATTCGCGACGCCTGCTCTCGTGCAGGAAAACGGCGACAGCGCGAGCGGGATTACCGAAGGCGAGTTTGGCGCCGCGACTGTTACTGTCGCCGCTGATGCGCCGCTTGGGGACGCTGGAATCATTGAAGCGCGGTGGACCGGAACGGCGGGGAACACGGTTGGCGAGGATGTCACGGTCAACGTGATCGACGCTGAAGAACCCCCAGAGCCCGGTGTGTGGACTATCAAAATCGATGGCGTTGAAAAGACCCCTGAGTTTCTTGGAAACCACGTCACGCCGTCCGGCACGTGGCCTTGCTACTATCTCGGCGATCTGCCGGATGGCGCGCGGGCTTACATGGACCTTTACAACAGCAACGTCGATTTCTGCCGGGTCCGCATCCATCGCCTGTCCGGCTATACGACCGGCGCGCACATGCCGACGACCGCGCCGATCATCCAGAAACACTACGATGTTTCAATCAACGGCGATGTGACGTCGGTCGGTGTGTTGAATGGCGCAATCGGCCACTGTGAAACGGTGCAGCCGGTGGCATTCACGTCCGCCGCGCTTGTCGCCGCGATGAATGCAAAGCGCATCATGCCATGCTCGGTTTCCGCGTTCTCAGGGTGGCCGCGAACGCCATCCACGACGCCCGGAACCCCTCCCGGCAATGCTCCAAAGACCTATGTTCCGGCGCGTATCTATGGGCGGGCATCGACCAATAACACGATCGGGTTTATCGAAGGCGCGGGCGGCGAATACACGTCGTCGCGTGGGTTCCTGCCCGGTGAAGAGGCGCAAATTCTCTCTGCGGCCTTCGACAACAACACGACCATGTTCAACGCCATGAAGGACTGGATCAAGGCGCAGACCTACTATAGCCCGACCGTTCCTCATCTCTGCATCTGGTCGGCAAATCATCATACGCTGCGCGACCCGCAAAAGCCATTCTCCGGCGATGCCACGTATTTCAATCAAGGGAGTTCGGCCGAGGATTTGGGGGAAGAGGGGTACTGGCGGGTGCCTTTCGGCTATCCCTATGCCGTCGAGTTGGGCGCGTTTTACACCAGCATTGTATCGGTCACGAACGCCAATCCCTGTGTCGTAACCTATGATGGCCCCGTTGCTCCGGTGAATGGACAGGGGATTTATATACGCGACGCAACCGGCATGACTGAACTTTCTGGATCGTTTACGGTGACATCCAGAAACACGACCGCAAAGACCTTCGTTCTGCAATCTGGCGGCGTAAATGTCGATTCCACTGGCTGGGGAACCTACACGGGCGGAGCAACCGGTCACTCGACACTCGATCATGGCCGCGACGAAGCCCACCTGTTCAATCACGGCTTTACGTGGTGGGTTGCAACTGGCGATCCTCTCGCTGCTATCTTGATGCAGGGTATCGCGGCTTATGCGTTGGCGAGCGTCTACCAAGGGAAGAACGCTGACGGAACGTATCGCCATCGCTTCGACGCCCAACGCGCTACTGCCAACTTCTGGCCTGCGCTCTGGCGACTGCGCGACGTAGCGATACATGCGTCTGGTCCGAACCTCTGGACATCTGAACGCGCGTTGCAAATGTGCTCGGAGTGTCTAGATGATTGGTCGAACCGTATCGACGCCATTGACGCGGGAACTGATGCAACAAGCATCATGCTGCGTCTTATTGGATCGCTCGACGGTGATAACGGGTTTGGGATTTCGAACTTCCAGACGCAGATGTATTCGACCGAAGGTGCCTATCTGTGGGCATCTGCGGGCCGTCCAAAGATGCTGGAGCGCATCGCTCGCCAGATGGTGACACGCTTCCTGCATTTCGGAGGCACGCGCGGCGTGTATGGCACGCGGTCGGGGTCTGCACTTGGATTGCGAGAGGTTTCGGGCGGACCGATCACCTACAGCGATCTCGCCGGGATGATTGATTACGTCAACACCAACAGCACATGGATCAATACGAGTTTCGCGGGCGCGGCGCAGCACACGGTGCATCGCGCTTACTGGCTGCTCAAGATGGCTCAGGATGCCGTGGCGCGTGGGTGGATCAGCCCGGTCGATGATCTTGACGAGGCGGTCGATGCGATACTCGCCGCGCGGGCTGTGGCACCACCTGACAAAGACCTCGGCGTTGTCTCGTGGAAGCATAGCCAAATTGACTTTGGCTCGGCGGGGATCGCGTAATGCTGACAAACGAACAACTGGGGGCGCGAGTGGATCGATTGGAGGGCCGGCTAGCGTCCGTTGAAGAGCAGGTTTCCTCGATCAAGGAGGGGATGGCGACAAAGAGCGATATCGAGCGCGTCTTGTCGGCGGTTGCCTCTGTTGAGGCGAAGACCGCCGGGCCGGTCGAGGTCTACAGCACGACAAAGAGCGTGGGCAAGTTCGCGGTCTGGGGCGGGACGATCGTGGCCGCGATCTTTGGCGCGATCGTCGCGGTCAAGGAATGGGTGCTGCGATGAAAATACCGGCGAACGTCCTCAAGTGGGCGATGGCCGCATCTGTCCCCGTCGCGGTAGCGATCGTTGCGCCGTGGGAAGGTAAATCAAACGACCCCTACCGCGACATCGTAGGCGTCCGCACCGTCTGCTACGGCGAAACCCGTGTCGAGATGCGCCGGTACACCGATGCTGAATGCCTGGCGATGCTCAACAAGGCCGTTGCAGAATTCGCGAACCAAGTGCTGCAATGCACGCCGCGCCTGCAATACCACCCGTACCAGCTCGCGGCTGCGGTCAGCCTCGCCTATAATATCGGCGTCGGCGCCTACTGCCGCAGCACAGTCGATCGGCTGTTCGATGCTGGCGACCTGAAGGGCGCGTGCGATCAGTTTGCCCGCTGGCGGATGGCGGGCGGGATGGTTGTGCAGGGGCTCGTCAATCGCCGGAAAGCGGAAACCGAGCTATGCCTCACCGGCCTCTGATCGTCCGCCACTGGCGCGAGATCGCCGTTGGTGGCGTCCTCCTCACCCTCGCCGCCGTCTGCTGGTATCGAGGTGAACGCATAGACACGCTCGAAGCCAAACTCGCCGCTGAACAATCCCGCTACGAGCAGCAGGTCTCAGACTACCGCGCCGCCTACCAGACAGCCGTTGCCAATGCCCACGCAGCAGCACGCTTCGTCGAGGTGCAACAGGAAAGGATCACCCATGAGGTCAGCGCCGACTATCAGGCTCGCCTTGCTGACGTGCGCGCTCGCTATCAGCGCCTGCTCGCCGAGGCCAAAGCCGATTCCCGTGACGCCGGAACGCCCGATTTGCCCGGCGTTTCCGATGCCACCTGCCGAGTTAATGCAGGCCCCACGTATTGTGGACTTTCTCTCGAAGCCCGCCTCGTAGCGACGGAGCAGGCTTTGCAGCTCGATGCGCTACAGAACTGGATCAGGAAGCAGGTGGCGGTGGAGCGGTAGGCGCCTGCGAATTTACAGGGACGCCCGCCAATCCTGAGCAGCCCGCTCCATGGCGGCGATCACAGTGCTCTCCGGCGCATTTACCGCGTCCGGCATCGGGTACTCCTTCTCCCAGATGGTGGAGCCATCCGGCTTGCAGATGGACATAGTGCACCGCTCGCCTCTGCCATAGAAATAGACGCTCAATCCGCACGAGAGGTCGGCATGACCTTCGAGCGGAATGTCTCCGTAGACTTGCGGGTTGATGATCTCCATTCTGCCCTCCCCGATCAACGGCGCTTGATGTTATTTGGTGAGGGGTAAGTTCACGATCTTGTCCACCCGCCCGTCCGGGTGACGGAACTCAATCACGTCGTTCGGTAGCGATTTGCGAACGACCACAGGCATCCCGAACACCTTGAACGGCTTGGCTTTGCCCTTCGCCACGGCAAGCGCTTCCTGCAGCCCTTCGGCGATCTTGTCGAATGCAGCCTTGCTCATCCTCGTATCCCAATAATCGCATAAACGCGCTTTATGCGGTAAGTGCGGGGCTTCCACCCGCCGCCGTGCAGCGCACCATCCGGTGACATGCACGTCTTGCCGAGCCTTGTGTTCTCTAACGTCTCCCGGCTCGGGAGGGCTGACGGGTTGCAGGCCGGGCTTGATACCGGCTGTCTCTGTCGTCGGGTCTCGCGTGCACACTAACCCGCTACTAGCCGTAAGGGGCTCTCCCCGCACGTCCTTCCGTGCCGCCGCAACTCTTACCCCCTACCAGAATCCGCAGATTCCCGCAACCAAGAAGGCTTCCAGGTAGTGTCTCAGTTTGAATTTTCTGCCCCGCATTTCTTGTAAGGCCCGCGCGGCTTGGGTGCCGGAGCGTCGGCGTCGATCCGGGCAACAATGTCCTCAAGGCTCCACAGGCGATCAGTAACGCCAGCGGCCATCGCAGGCGTGACCTTGAGCGTCTTGTGGATACGGCAGAAGTTGTAAAACGCGAAGTAGAGCGCCAGCGCGTGGATATGGTTGTCCAGCTTCTTAGAGAAGCCGTTGGTAAGGCGGGTGAACCGGCGCATCGACATGCGCATCGTGAGGTTCTGGCGCTCGACATAGGACGTTGAGACGTGCGCTTTGTCGGGGTTGCCCTCAACGGCGAGCTTGCGGGCGCCGATGCACTCGGCGGGGCTGTAACGGCCCGGTGCGGTGATCGAGGGACCATAGAGCTTCACAAGCTGCGCATAGTCCACGTCGCCGCCGAAAGCGCCTTCGACCGCCTCAAGGTAAGCCTTGTGTCCGTCCGTGGTGAGCTGGACGCGGTTCTCAAGGCGGCTGCGCAGATCGTCCATGAGCGTGATCGCGGACTCACCGGAACGGTCTCCGACGTAATAGCTCACGATCAGCTTTGTATCGGCATCGAGCGCGGTCCACGTCCACACGTCACCAGCACCCGCAGGGGCGGCCTTGGCCGTCGCCACGTTCTTTTGCTTGGCATACGCAAACGACCAGATTTCATCGCACTGGATACGGCTCGCCTTCACGTTGCGGACCGTTTCGTCATGCAGCTTCAAGCAAGCCTCGCCAGCCTCGCCAGCCTCGACCAGAAGCTTCGAAACCGTGTTGATCGACACGTCGGCAACGCGGCTGATCGACCGCATGGACGATCCTTCGCACAGCATGGCGAGGATTTGCGTGCGCTTGGCGAGAGAGAGCTTGTTCATGTCATTTTCAATATGAACTTTTAATAGAAAGTGCAAGCATATTCCGCATGCGCGCAGCTAATTTTCGCTTGCCCTGAGCGTCCTATTTTGTGAGATTGCGCGCGCTCGGAGAATTATCCGGGCGTAGGGCGGGCGAATATGATGATCGAAGAAGAATGGGAAGCGCGGAAGAACGAAGTGTATGCCGCCTTTAGTCCGGGCGCGCCGATCAAACTGCAGGAGGACTTGGCCGGTCGCGAAGAGCAGGCGGCCCGCCTTCGGAATATCATGACAAGCGCCGGCGAACATGCGCTGATCTATGGAGAGCGTGGAGTAGGTAAAACCTCCATCTCCAATACATTTTACGCTTCGCTCAACTCTCCTACGAGGCGCGTACGCGCAATCCAAGTAAATTGCGGAACAAGTGATTTTCCCACGATCTGGCGCAAGGTATTCCGTCGCATAAGCGCTCCAGCTGAGTCGGGCGCAAGGTCGCTCGATGAGCTATACCCCAATGATATAACGCCAGACGACGTCGAGGTGGAATTTTCCGCTATCGATCTAAATGAACTAATGATCGTGGTTCTGGACGAGTTCGATAAGATATCCGACGATGCGACAAAGCTTCTAATGACTGATACAATTAAGTCATTGTCGGATCACGGCCTGCATACCAAGCTTGTACTGGTAGGTATCGCAGAAAACGCGGAAGAACTTCTTGCCCATCATGGCTCAATTTCCAGAGCCCTCAAGCAGGTAAAAATGCCTAGATTGAGTCTAAAAGATTTGGAAAAGGTGGTTTCCGTCCGTTATAAGCGTTGCGGACTTAAGATTGATGATGAAGCGCTTTTCCAGATCGCTTTTCTTTCTCGTGGCCTTCCCTACTATTCACACCTTGTCGGGCGTCATGCGGCCTTATCTGCATTGAATGCTAAGCGCATTGTGGTTCGCGATGACGATGTGTTCCAGGGGCTCGCAGAAGCAATGAAGGAGGTAGATCAGACAATCACGAAAGAGTATCTTGAGGCCGTCGTTAGTCAGAGAAACGAAGAAACACTATTCGAGCCGGTGCTTATCGCTTGCGCGCTTGCTGAGCCTGACGATTTGGGGCAATTCCAACAAGCGGGTGTAGCGCTACCTTTGGCGGAGATTTCTCCAAAAAAGCCCCCTTACACGGCAGCCACGTTCGCATTCCATATGAATGAATTTTGCGAAGAGAAGCGAGGGTGCATACTCCAGAGGGCCGGTGAAGCGCGTAACTACCGTTATTCATTCACCGACGCGATGATGCAGCCTTACGTGATCATGCGCGCATTGCAGAATAACAAATTGAGCCGCGCAACGTTCGAGAAGTTTGTCACTCGCCGTCAGCGCTCACTCGCCATCTAGCTCTCGCCGCTTGCCGTGCAATTTCGGAACGTTTTTCAGATGTAAGCTTCGCAGCTCGCGCCTTCCCGCCCTTCCGTCCCATTGCAATTGCCGCCTTGGCAACAGCCTCATCAGTGACGTCCTCGACTTCGCCGGTCGCGATCTTGCCGACAAGCACGGCAAGGCCGATTGCATCGGCCGGACGCTTCTCTCCACGGGGGCCTTTAGGCATCAAGCCCACCTAAACGACTGATTTGATCTTGAAGCGCATTGATTTGGTCTGCGACCACTTCCTTAGTAGTGTCGGACGCGCCTTCTCCAATTAACCGCTCTAGCTCCACTAGCGCAGATTTCACTTGGCTTTTCGCCTGATCTATACGCTCTTGATGCGTCATATCGCCTCCATGCTTTCCGCTAAGCATATAGGAAGCCGGACATAATGGCAAAAGCGCGTCATATTTCAAACTGAGACACTACCGGCTTCCATTCCCAGTTCTCCTCGTTCGCCCAAGGGTCGGTCATCGGGCCGATCGCACCGAAGGCGAGAGACGCTGACGATTCGATCCCCTGTTCCAGAGCATCTCCCGAACGCTTGTGCATACCGAACTGGTAGGGGCGACGTCCTTTCTCGGTCTTGACCCAGCACCAGACCGTGAACTGGCCGTCCGGGTGTGTCTCGCAGGTCCACCCGACACGCCAGCCCTGTTCCTTCGCGTAGTCCAGCAGCCAGTCATGCTTTTTCATCCACCCATGAGAACACATGGGGAACGGGAGGGCAAGGTTAGGCGAACAGGAAGAACGCTATACAGATGGCGACCACCATGCAGTACAGGTCGTCCCTGGTGGCTGGCCTTCTCGACCATTGCCTTAACCTGTCCAGCATTCACCCCACCTCCCGCACAGCCGCGTCGAGCATGACTTGCCAGACATCCTGTGCGTCCTCAGACAATGGGTTGCACCCTCGTTCCATGAGTATATCATAGCCCGCTTCGATCACGGCGTCTCCAGGCTCTCTCAGCCTCTCCAGCACAGTGCGGATGGCTGCGTCGGCCTCACCAGCGTATGCCCACCAATGCAACTGGTTGCGCCCGCCAGCTTCACAGATCGCCCGCGCCACCGCTTCTCTCATCGTCTCACCGCTCATGGGCGGGGGCCTTGTGGGGGAGGGGGAAGGGGGATCCAGCACGAGAACAGTGCGTCCGGCGCGCCCCCGTATCCGGGGTAAACAGCCCAACCCATGTCATATCCTGAGTCGGTGCGGCCCTCATGACGAATGACGAACACGCGTCCCGCAAGGTGGCCGAGATGACGGCTGTCGTTCTCCGCTACGATTGCTAATATGTAGCTGCCGTCCCTTGGCGCCGTCTCGATCGGCCTCCACTCATCCATATCCATGTCCTTTCTCATGCTGCGTGGGGGAGGGAAACAGCCGTCCACGCTCGTCGCGGACGCAAATCTCGCGCTTTATTGCCTCCTCAACAGCGTTCGTTGTTCCCTTACCGCCGGGGAAGGCTATCAGCTTGTAGATGGGCAGAAGGTCAAACATCCACCTGTTGCGCATGGGCCCAGCCTTCGGCCCGTAGTAACGGAACTGCGCCTCAATGCCGATGCAGGGGACGCCGTTTTCTCGACACCACCGTTTGGCCAGCGCGTCAGCCCCGCCGTGGCCAACCGGGCACTCGCCCTGCACCACGACTCCGGGACGCTCTTCGTCGAGAACGCGCTTCACATGGAGGTAGTCGGAATAGTCCCGCCCGCCGGTGACGGCATACCAGAGCACGCCCATCACGCCACCCTCCCATTGTCCGCACTTCGCCCGTAACCTATTGGAATCCGCCTGTGGACAACCCTGTGTGTCCGCAGAAAAACCGTTGTCAGGGCGATCCTAAGGCCGGTTTTTGGTACCGATGCCGGGGAAGGACGCAGCGAGCAGAGAAAAGTTCGCAATGCGCCGCGCAAACCCGCAGAATCCCGTGCTGGCACAAACGGCGAACAACTGCGAACAATGCTAGAGAATCGGCGCGAGGTAGTGGATTTGCAGTCCTCTGCGTAACCACTCCGCCATCGGGCCTCGATGCGGGAGGCGCGCTCTCTAGACCATCGCGTGGGCCAGTGTAAATGCCTCGCCGGTGTTGCCTTTCGACAGAAGCTGCACAGGAATGGACAGGCGCTGACTTTCCGCCTTGGCGTTGCCGCGCGAAGCTCTTAAAGCCGGATGCAGCCCTGCCGTGCCTCAAGCGGCCTGCGGCTTGCCAATTTGGTGTGTTATTTATATATAACACCGTGAACAGGTTCAGGAGGACGCGAAGCCCGTGAAATTGCCGGACTTCAGGAAGATGCGCAGCGCGATGATCGACAGCCAGCTGCGCCCGAGCGGCATCGTCGAGCCCAATCTCATCGCCGCCATCAAATATGTGCCGCGCGAGATGTATGTTCCCGCCGAGCTCTCCTCGCTCGCCTATCTCGACGAGGCGCTGGAGGTCTTGCCGGGCCGCGCGATGCCGGCACCGCTTGCCGGCTGTCTGCTGATGTCCGCGCTTGAAGTGGCGCCTGCCGAGCGCGCGCTCATCGTCGGCGGCACGACGGGTTATTCGGCCTCGATCCTTGCGCGGCTCTGCGCGCATGTCACGCTTGTCGAGGACGATGCGACGCTGGTGCGCCGCGCGTCCTCCGCGATCTCCAAGACCGGGGTTTCCAACGTCAGCGTCATCGAAGGGCCGCTCGCCGAGGGCTGCGCCGAAGGCGCACCGTATGATGTGCTGCTGATCGACGGCGAGGTCGAGGACGTGCCGGATGCGCTGGTCGCGCAGGTACGTGACGGCGGACGCATCGCGGCCGTACTCGCCGAGCGCGGCGCGGCGCCGAGCGTTGCGGTGGGCCGTGTCGCGGGCGGTCATGTGGGCTGGACGCGTCTGCTTGAAGCAGGCGCACCGCGGCTCAAGGGTTTCGAGCGGCCGCGGGTCTTCGAGTTCTAGGAGCGGGCGAATGGGTGGCAGGTTTTTCGTTCTGATGGGGGGCGCGGCGCTTGCCGCACTTGGCGCAACGCCGGCGGCGGCGGAAAGCCTCCGCGACGCGATGGCTGCCGCTTATGCCAACAACCCCGTTCTTGCGGGCGCCCGCGCGGGCCAGCAGGCGGTTTCCGAAACCGTCGTGCAGCAGCTCGGCGCGTTCCGGCCGACTGTCGGCGCATCGGCTTCGCTCGATCAGGAAACCACCGGCCCCGGCCGCTTCAACGATATGAGCCGCCTCGTTACGGTCGGCGTACAGCTTTCACAGCCCGTCTATCACGGCGGCCGTCTGCAGGCCGGACTGAAGGCCGCGAAGAGCCGCGAGATCGCGGGCCGCGAGCAGCTTCGCGGGGTCGAGAACCAGACGATCTTCGACACCGTCGTCGCCTACATGGACGTGCTGCGCCTTCAGGCCGAGGTGGACCTGACATCGAACCAGGTGCGTGTGCTCGAACGCCAGCTGCAGGCGTCGAACGACCGCTTCGAGGTCGGCGACCTGACGCGCACGGACGTCGCGCAGAGCGAAGCGCGTCTCGCACTCGCACGCAGCCAGAGCATCGCCGCGCTCGGCAACCTCGCAAACGCGCGCGCCACATACGAGCGCGTCGTCGGCCACGCGCCGGAAAACCTTGAACAGCCGCAGCTCCCCGGTCTCATCCCCGGCACGCAGCAGCAGGCAATCGATCTCGCGCTCGCCGACAGCCCCTTCATGCTCGCCGCGAAGTCCGATCAGGAAGCCGCGCGTCAGGACGTGCGCGTGCAGAAGGGCGCGCGCCTGCCGAGCGTCGATGCCACCTTCGGCGTCGGCTACACGAACTTCCGCGGCCTCTCGGCTGCGGGCGCGGGCGTCCGCACCAGCGGCATCGATTACACGCAGAACATCGGCGCGACGCTGACGCTGCCGATCTTTCAGGCGGGCGTGCAGGGCTCGCGCATCCGGCAGGCCGAGGCGCGCTTCTCGCAGGCGGAGCAGAACACGCTCTCCGCCGAGCGCGACACGATCGAGAGTGCGCGTCAGGCATGGGAAAACCTGCAGAGCGCCCGCTCGACGATCGAATCGGCCAAGATTCAGGTCAGCGCCAACGAACTCGCGCTCGAAGGCACGCGCGCCGAGAACGAGGTCGGCTCGCGCGACATCCTCGACGTGCTGAACGCCGAGCAGGAACTGCTCGATGCGCGCGTCACGCTGGTGCGCGCCGAACGCGATGCGTTCGTTGCCGGCTATGCGCTGCTCGCCACGGTGGGCCGCGCCGAGGCGGACGACCTTGAACTGCCAGTCGAGCTTTACCGCCCGGACGATTACACCGCGCAGGCCAAACGCCACTGGGTGGACTGGGCGCCAGGCTTTGATGCGCAGCCCGTGGCAACGCAGGTGAAGGCGCCGGACACGATGGGGCCGCCGGCTCCGCCGAGCGTCCAGCAGTAGCCGCGTGACAACGCCCGGCGATTGGCGCTAAATCGCACGCATGGCAGGCAAGCCCGAACCCACGATGGAGGAAATCCTCGCGTCTATCCGCCGCATCATCGCGGAGGATGATGGCGATCGCGTGCGCGCGCCGGAAGCGGAACCCGAATTCGACGACGAGGACGAACCGCTCGACGAAACGGGCGCGCGGTTCGAGGCTGAACCTTCGGCGGTGCTGGAGCTTTCGGAAGCCGCGCAGTCCGCGGTTTCCGAGGCTGTCCAGGCGAAGGCGTCGGAGAGTTTTTCCGCGCTGTCCTCCATGCGCCTGCGCGGCGACGGGACGGGACCGGAAACGCTCGAAGGTCTGGTCCGCGAAATGCTTCAGCCGATGCTGAAGGGCTGGCTCGATGCCAACCTGCCGGAGATCGTCGAGCAGATGGTCGCCCGCGAGATCGCGCGCATCACGCGCAAGTAAGCTCTCCGTGTCGCTGGCCCGCTTGCCGCCGCGCCGCGCGGCTGGCAAAGGAGCGCGCATGACGATCGAAAAGACCTTCGCGCCGGGCGAAATCGAGGCCCGCTGGTACAAATACTGGGAAGAGAACGGGAAATTCCGTCCCGAGCGCCCGGATGCGGCGCCGTTCACGATCGTAAACCCGCCGCCCAACGTCACGGGCAGCCTCCACATCGGCCACGCGCTCGACAACACGCTGCAGGATATCGTCGTCCGCTACGAGCGCCTGCGCGGCAAGGATGCGCTCTGGGTGGTCGGCACCGATCACGCCGGCATCGCCACGCAGATGGTGGTCGAGCGCCAGCTCGAGGAGCGGCAGGACAAACGCACCAACTACAGCCGCGAGGATTTCGTTGCGAAGGTGTGGGAGTGGAAGACCGAAAGCGGCGGCCAGATCACGCGCCAGCTCCGCCGCCTCGGCTGTTCGATGGACTGGAGCCGCGAGCAGTTCACGATGGACCCGCACTTCACGCGCGCGGTCGTGAAAGTGTTCGTCGACCTCTACAATCAGGGCCTCATCTACCGCGACAAGCGGCTGGTGAACTGGGACCCGAAGCTGAAGACCGCGATTTCTGACCTCGAAGTCGAAACGCGCGAGGTGAAGGGCCACTTCTGGCGCTTTAAATACCCGCTCGCGGACGGCGCGACGCTCGCCGACGGCCGCGATTACATAGAAGTCGCCACCACGCGCCCCGAAACCATGCTCGCCGACATGGCGGTTGCGGTCCACCCAGAGGACGCGCGCTACAAGAGCGTGATCGGCAAGGACATCGTGCAGCCGATCACCGGCCGCCGTTTCAAGGTGGTCGCCGACGAGCACGCCGACCCCGAACTCGGCTCGGGCGCGGTGAAGATCACGCCCGGCCACGACTTCAACGACTTCGAGGTCGGCAAGCGCGCCGGCATCAAGCCCGCCGACATGCTCAACATGTTCGATGCCGAAGCGAACGTCGTGCAGACGGCGGACGGGCTGATCCCGGCCGACTATCTCGGCCTCGACCGTTTCGACGCCCGCAAACTGGTCGTGGAGCGGCTCAAGGCGCAGGGCTTCCTGATCCTGCACGTCACCAAGGACAAGGACGGCGAGGAAACCGAACACGACGCCGAACCGCGCACGATCCAGACGCCTTTCGGCGATCGTGGTGGCGTGGTCATCGAGCCGTGGCTCACCGACCAGTGGTACGTGAACGCCGAGGAACTGGCGAAGAAGCCGATCGAGGCGGTCCGCAGCGGCGCCATCGAGATCGTCCCGAAGACGTGGGAAAAGACCTTCTTCAACTGGATGGAAAACATCCAGCCATGGTGCGTCTCCCGCCAGCTCTGGTGGGGGCACCGGATTCCGGCGTGGTTCGACGACGACGGAAACGTCTTCGTCGCCGAAACTGAGGATGAGGCGCAGACGCTCGCGGGCAACAGGAAGCTGACCCGCGACGAAGACGTCCTCGACACGTGGTTCTCCTCCGCGCTCTGGCCGTTCGCCACGCTCGGCTGGCCGGACGCGGACGCGCCGCTGCTGAACAAGCACTACCCGAACGATCTCTGCATCTCGGGCTTCGACATCCTGTTCTTCTGGGATGCGCGTATGGCCATGCAGGGGATGCACTTCATGGGCGATGTGCCGTGGAAACGGCTCTACCTCCACGGTCTCGTCCGCGCCGCCGATGGCCAGAAGATGTCGAAGTCGAAGGGCAACGTCGTCGATCCGCTCGGCCTCATCGACAAATACGGTGCCGACGCGCTGCGCTTCTTCATGGCGGCGATGGAGAGTCAGGGCCGCGACGTGAAGATGGACGAGCGCCGGGTCGAGGGCTACCGTAACTTTGCGACCAAGCTTTGGAATGCCGCGCGTTTCTGCCAGTCCAACGGCATCGAAGCCTCGCGGACGATCACCGCGCCTACCGCCTCACTCGCCGTCAACCGCTGGATCATCGCCGAGGTTGCCGCGACCGCGCAGGCGCTCGAAACCGCGATGGCGGAGATGCGCTTCGATGCCTATGCGGATGCGATCTACCAGTTCACGTGGAGCCGCTTCTGCGACTGGTATCTCGAACTCATCAAGCCAATCCTCTCCGTCACCCCGGCGGAGGCCGGGGTCCATGGGACCGATGGCATGGATTCCGGCCTTCGCCGGAATGACGAAAGAGAAGAAACGAAGGCCGTCGCGGGCTGGGCGCTCGATCAGATCCTCGTGATGCTCCACCCGGTGATGCCGTTCGTGACGGAAGAACTCTGGCACGCACTCGGCGACCGCGGCGGCCACGATCTCATCACTGCGAAGTGGGTGGATGTCGGCCCGGTCGACGCCAGCGCCTCGGCGGAGATCGACTGGCTGATCCGTGTCGTCTCCGAAATCCGCTCCAGCCGCACCGAACTCGGCGTGCCGCCGGGCGCGAAGCTGCCGCTCCACGTGCGCGATTGTTCGCCGGTCACGGTGGCGCGGATCGATGCCAACCGCCCGATGATCGAACGGCTGGCGCGGATCGAAACCATTTCGACCGATCCGGCCCCGGCTGGCGGCGCCGCGCAGATCGTCGTCGATGAGGCGACCTATGTGCTCCCGCTCGAAGGCGTCATCGATCTCGCCGCAGAGCGGATCCGCCTCGAAAAGAACGCAGCGGCGGCGGAGAAGGAACGCGACAGTCTCGCGGGCCGCCTCGGCAATCCGGCGTTCGTCGACAAGGCGAAGCCGGAAGCGGTCGAGAAGGCGCGCGCCGACCACGCGGAGAAATCTGCCGAAGCGGAGCGGCTGCGGGCAGCGCTGGCGCGGCTGGGGTAGATCAGCCTCAGCTCGACATCAGCACGAACATCGCGAGCAACAACACCCCGCAGACGCCGAGGATGAACAGCAGCTTGCGGTCGTCGCGCATCCGCTGCGGTTTCTTCTTCGCCATTGTCAGTCCTCCCCCTCCGCCGGGCGCGGCAGCCATTCCGGCCATTCCACGCTCACGGGATGACCGCCGAGCGTCAGCAGTGCACCCGCATATTCCACGCGAAGATAGGCGATGCCGCGCGCGCCTTCAAAGCTGCGTAGAGTGCCCGCCTCGCGGTCCCCGGCCATGATCGTGCGCTCGTCGCCCACGGGCTCCGCGAGCATCACCGGCACGAAACGCTTGTTCACCTTTGCGCGCCAGTTCATCCGCGCGGTGTTTTCCTGCCCGACGTAGCAGCCCTTGGAGAAGCTTACCCCGTTCAGCTCGGCGGCGTTCGTCTCCAGCCACATGGTCTTGTCTATCTCGAAGTCGGGCGTGTCGGGCACGCCGAGGCCGATGCGCCATGCGTGCCAGTCCGCGGCCGTCTTGTCGGCGAAGCCGCCCGCCGCGAGCCAGCGCCAACCGAGCGCGGGGAGGCGGGGGTCGTGCGGGTGTGCCAGCGCCTTTTCCTTCCAGCCCGCGAAGACGCGCAGACCCGAGGGCGCGATGTCGATGGCGCGGCGCAGCCGGTACATCCGCAGCTTCTTGGCAAGATCGTCGGCGCGGCTTTTGTGGACATCGATGAAGATGCCCGCCTCGCCGCCGTCGTAAAGGATCATGTCGGCGAGATACTTGCCCTGCGCGGAAAGCAGCCCGGCCCACACCGGCGTCTCATGCGTCAGCGCCTTTTCCGAAACGTCGTTGGTGACGAGGCCGTTCAGGAACCCCCGCACGTCCTCGCCGGACACCACGAGGACGGTGCGATCATCGAGATAAGCGATCATGGTCTTGAAGCTAGGGACTGGTGCGCCCCGCGCAAGGGGGTATAGCATCCATCCCATGAGCCAGAGCTTCGATCTCGTCCTCAAGGGCGGCCACGTCTTCACGCCCGCGGGCCTTATTCAGACCGATGTTGGGGTGCGCGGGCGCAGCATCGCCGCGCTCGGGTCTTTCGCCGATGCGGGCGAGATGATCGACTGCACGGGCCTCACCGTGCTTCCCGGCGTCATCGATACGCAGGTCCATTTCCGCGAGCCCGGCCTCGAACACAAGGAAGACCTCGAATCGGGCAGCCGCGCCGCCGTGATGGGCGGCGTGACGGGCGTGTTCGAAATGCCGAACACCAATCCCAACACAGACAGCGCCGAGGCGCTCGCCGACAAGCTCGCCCGCGCCAAGGGCCGCATGTGGTGCGAGCACGCTTTCTACGTGGGCGCGACCGATGCGAACGCGGAAAAGCTCCGCGAGCTTGAAATGCTGCCCGGCGCCTGCGGCGTGAAGGTGTTCATGGGCGCCTCCACCGGAAGCCTGCTGGTGGAGGACGACGCGACGCTGCTCCGGGTGCTGCGCTCGGGTCGCCGCCGCGTCGCCATCCATGCCGAAGACGAGCCCCGGATGCAGGCACGCAAGGATATGCGCGTCGAAGGCGATCCCTCCAGCCATCCCGTGTGGCGCGACGACGAATCGGCGATCCTCGCCACACGCCGCGTGCTCGGCCTCGCGCGCGAGGCGAAGCGGCGCATCCATGTGCTTCACGTCACCACGCCCGCAGAGCTGGAACTGCTTGCGCAGCACAAGGACATCGCAAGCTGCGAGGTGACGCCGCAGCACCTGACGCTGGCGGGGGAGGAGGCCTATCCGCGCCTCGGTACCTACGCGCAGATGAACCCGCCGATCCGCTCCGGCGCGCACCGCGACGGCCTCTGGCACTGGCTCCGCCAGGGCGTGCCCGATGTGTGGGGTTCGGATCACGCGCCGCACACGAAGGACGAGAAGGCGAAGCCCTATCCGGCGAGCCCGAGCGGGATGCCCGGTGTGCAGACGCTGCTGCCGCTGCTGCTCGATCATCTGGCGGCGGGGCGCGTGACGCTGGAGCGCGTCGTCGATCTCACGTCAGCGGGCGCCGTCCGCCTGTTCGGCCTCACCGCCAAGGGCCGTATCGCGCCGGGCTTCGACGCGGATTTCAGCATCGTCGATCTCAAATCGCGCTGGACGATCGAAAACGACTGGCTGCAATCGAAATGCGGCTGGTCGCCGTTCGAGGGGATGACGCTCACCGGGCGTCCCGTGGGCACGATCATCCGTGGTCACCGCGTGATGTGGGACGCAGGCCTCATCGGCACCGCCATCGGCGAACCCTTCCGCTTCGACGAGACGATCCGCACGTAAGAAAAACATTTGGGGGGGACACCGTGACGGACGACAGCGCGGATCAGGAATTCGACGTCAAGCGCGACCGGCTGGTGATCCTCGCCTCATCGCTCGGCACCATCTTCGAATGGTATGATTTCTTCATCTACGGCACGCTCGCCGCGCTGCTCGGGCGCATGTTCTTCCAGGTGGAAAGCGAAACGCTTGCCTTCCTGCTCAGCCTCGCGACCTTTGCCGTGGGCTTCCTCGTCCGCCCGCTCGGCGCAATCCTGTTCGGCTATCTCGGCGATAAGGTGGGCCGGAAATACACGTTCCTCGTCACGATCACCGTCATGGGCCTCGCCACCGCCGCGATCGGCCTGCTGCCGACCTACGCGCAGATCGGTGTCGCGGCGCCGCTGATCCTCATCGGGCTTCGTTTCGCGCAGGGCCTCGCGCTCGGCGGTGAATATGGCGGCGCAGCGGTTTACGTCGCTGAGCACGCGCCCGCACACCGGCGCGGCTTCTACACGAGCTGGATCCAGATTGCCGTGGTCGGCGGCTTCCTGCTCTCGATCATCGTCGTCGTCTCCACGACCGCGATCATCGGCAAGGAGGCGTTCGAAGCGTGGGGCTGGCGCATTCCGTTCCTCGCCTCGCTGATCCTCCTCGCGATCTCGCTCTGGATCCGCCTGAAGCTGAACGAAAGCCCGGTGTTCCGCGCCATGAAAGCTGCGGGAAACACATCGTCCAATCCGTTCGTCGAGAGCATCCGCGAAAAGGGCAACCTCGGCCGCATCCTCATCGCGCTCTGCATCGCCGCGGGTTTCACGGTGATCTGGTACAACGCGCAGTTCTACACGCTCTATTTCCTGCAAGGCGCATCGCGTGTCGCAGAGGCTGACGCCCGCCTCCTTGTTGGCGCGGCGGTAATCGTCGGCGCGCCGAGCTTCATCTTCTTCGGCTGGCTCTCCGACCGGGTCGGCCGCAAGCCCGTGATCCTCACCGGCTTCGCGCTCACGCTCGTGCTGCTGTTCCCGCTCTACTGGCTGATCTCGGCGGCGGCGAACCCGGCGCTGGAACGCGCGATGACCGCGCATCCGGTCACCATCGTCACGCCCGAAGCCTGCCGCTACGACCCCTTCTCGGACGGGCAGCAGGGCGCCTGCGCCGAAACGCTCGAATGGTTCGCGGCGAACGGTCTCAACTACACGCGCACGCCTGCGGACGTGGCGGAGGTCGAGGTCCGCGTCGCCGACGCGCGCATCCCGGGTTTCCAACCGGAGGCGTTCCGCGCGGCGCTCGGTGCGGCGGGCTATCCCGAAAGCTCGGACAGCGGTGAGCGGCAGGGGTGGCTCGTCGTCCTCGCCGCCTCCGTGCTGACGCTGCTCACCGGCATGACCTATGGCCCCGCCGCAGCGATGCTCGTCGAGCTGTTCCCGGCGCGTATCCGCTACACGTCGATGTCGGTGCCATACCACATCGGCACCGGCGTCTTCGGCGGGCTTCTGCCGCTCGTTTCACAATACATCGTCGTGTCCTCGGGCGCCGTGTTCGGCGGCCTCTGGTACACGTTCGTCATCGTCACCGTCGCGATGCTGGTGACGTATTTCTACCTGCCCGAAACGCGCGGACGAGACATCGGCGGCTAAGCTATTTGAGTTTCGCCTTGAACCACCCGAGCGCCTCGTCCCACGCCGCCTTCGCCGCCGCCGGGTCGTAGCTCGGGCGATAGTCGGCGAGGAAGCCGTGGTCGGCCTCGGGGTAGAGGATGATCTTCGAGGGCGACTTCGCCTTTTCGAGCGCGGCCTTCATCGCATCCACGTCGGCCACCGGGATGCCCTTGTCCTTGCCGCCGTAGAGCCCGAGCACTGGCGCCTTCAGCCGCGCGGGGACCTCGATCGGCTGGCTCGTCGTGATCGGCGGCTTGTTCTCGCCGGTGAGCCGCCCGTACCATGCGACGCCCGCATCGACGCGCGGGCTGTAGGCAGCGTAGAGCCACGTGATACGCCCGCCCCAGCAGAAGCCGGTGATGCCGAGCTTCGACGGATCGCCGCCGTCCGCCGCCGCGAATGCTGCCGCGCGGTCGAGATCGTCCATCACGATCGCGTCGGGTACCTTCGAAACGATCGTCGAAACCAGTTTCTGGATATCGCTTTCCTTCGTCGCGTCGCCCCAGCGCGCATAGAGATCGGGCGCGATCGCGTAATAGCCCGCGTGGGCGAGGCGGCGGCAGATGTCCTTGATCCATTCGTGCACGCCGAAAATCTCGTGCACCACCAGGATCACCGGCGCACGCCCGCTGCTTGCGGGTTTCACGCGGTACGCGGGCATCTGGCCCTGCTGCACGGAGATCGAGAGCATACGCTCGTCGAGTCCCTTGAGATCGGTCTTGAGCGTGCTGGCGGCGACGGGCTGCACGGCGGCGGCGAAACCGGCGGCGAACGTACCGCCGACGAGCACACCCCGGCGCGAGAGGCCGGTCGAGGCGACCCAGTTCCGGTCTTCGGGCAAACGGTCGGTTGTCATGGCGATGGCTCCCTCTTTTTCACGTGCGAACGAAGGCGAGGGCGCTTTCAGTGTAAGGGGGGATGGGCGCCCGCGGCGACAATGCACCACCGGCATTTTTGTTGCCAGTACAACGCGGTGATGCGGATAATTATAGGGCGGCCCCGGTATGATACCGAGGCCGCCCGTTTTGGCAGCGTGACCCGTTTTTCAAGCACCGTTCTGTTCGCGGTCGGCACATCGGCGGGTGATCGCCGGTCGGAGCGGGTGAGATGGTCGTTGTTCTCGTTGTCGTATGCCGCAGTTCCGAATGCCGCCGAGGGTGGCCCCAGGGTCACCGCAGACAAAGCATGGACCATGCCAGATGATGGAAACGGCGCATTCCGGCGGCGAGGCCGGGCACCTACTTTCAAGGCTGTAAAGAAGATCGACAGCCGCTATTCCTGATCCTGCAACGCATCAGCGGAGACGGGCAATGGCGGACTCGCGTTCGGTCACGATTTCAACCGCAAAGGCGGGCATCGGCTTTGGCACGGCGCTCGCGATCACGATTTCGTGGAGCCTCCACAAATCGATCCTGTGGGCGATCGTCCACGGCTTCTTCTCGTGGTTCTATGTCCTTTACTATGTGCTGAAGCGCTGACCCGCGTCCTGAATTTCGCTATGATCGCTGCGCCCGGCGGGAGGGGGCGTGGGATGGTGCGCAAGATACTCGGAACATTCGCAGGGATCGTCGTCGCCATGCTGGTGGTCGGCGCGATGGATTACGTCAGCCGCATGGTGGTGCCGGGGGTAGCAAGCGCGGGAGATTTCGCCGCTGTGCCGACCAAGGCGAAGATGATCATGGCGCTCGGCTGGTTTCTGGCGACGCTCCTTGGCGGGCTCCTTGCCGTGCGCGTCACGCGCTGGGCCACGGCGGCCTGGATCATCGCCGGGCTGATCCTCGCGGCGTGCCTCTACAACGGCTTCACGATTCCAGGCGTGCCGCTGTGGATGCAGATCGCGGGCGTGGCCGCGCCGCTTCTCGCCGGACTGATCGTGCGGGCCGTTTCGAAACCCGCCTGATCGATCAGGCCCTAGGGCCGATCGACATTCAGAAGATGGCGTGCGGAAATTCGCCATTTGCAGGCCGCCAGAGCTGAATGGCGACCCGCCCTAGAGCTGGCAGGTGCCTTCGCGCGTCTCGGGCGCAGCACCGGCGCGATACCAGCGCGTCTTGCCGGGCAGCGCGGCGGCATCCTGATAGCAGACCTCGGCCGCCTTTCCGGCGAGGTCGATCAGCACGGTCCACTGGTGGTCGCCGCAATTGTGCTGTTCGCACGCCCAAGAGGCGACCTTGCCGTTCTTCACCTCGATCGGCGCCGAAGGGCCGCCGTTCGCGCCCATCACCCAGCCGAGCACGGCCTTTTCCGAGATAGCGGCGGCGATCGCGGCCTTGACGACGGGCTGATCGAAGAAGGCGACATCGTTCACCTTGTCGAACGGATATTTGCCGGCATAGGCGGCGAGATCGATCCCATTAGCGCCAATGCCCGCGCCGGTCTCCGCCGACGCCGGTGATGCGGTTTCGACATCGGCTTCCGGCGTCGTGCCGCCTGCCGCCGCATCCACGCTGTTCGGGTCCGTGGCATCCACCTTGGGCTGGTCCGCCGGGGCCGCATTGTCGCACGCGACGGCCACAAACCCCGCGAGCAGGATCACCAGTGTCCGCATCTTTCGTTCCCTCCCGTTCAGGTCTCTTGCGGCATTATGGCAGTGATGGGCCAGGCTTGTCATCCGCGCGGTCGAGAAGATCGTCGGTCACGTCCATCAGCAGCAGCGGCTCGTCCGCGGCATCCTCGATCGCGTCCACGAAAGCCGCGCGCGTTTCAGGCTCGTCGTAGGTCATTTTCGCGTCATAGGCGCGCCGCCAGGTCGCCTCGTCTGGCCACTCGGCCATGCCGATGAAGCGGCCTTCCGCGTCCCGGTGCAGGCGCGAGCCGAGGCTGCCGTAGTGTTCGCGGATCAGTTCGGTGCCGCGTCGCCACGCTGCGCGGAACTGCGCTTCCTTGCCGGGTTTCACCTTCCACCAATAGGCTGCGACGAACATAGTCCCTGCCTCCGTTTTTCAGCCTCGTGCCGAATGAACGCACGGCACGCCGAAAAGCGCCTTGGAGCCGGGCCGATTCAGGCATAGCCTGCGCGCAAAAGCTCCCGAGGAGGATTGTTTCATGCGCCTGTTCAGCCTGGCCGCCACCATCGTCATCGCCGCTGCTGTCACCTTCGCCAGCCCAGCGCTTGCCGCGCTCGCCGTGGGTGCAAAGGCGCCGGTGTTCGCGACGAAAGCGTCGCTTGCCGGAAAACCCTTCGATTTCTCGCTCGCCGCGGCGCTGAAAAAGGGCCCGGTCGTGCTCTATTTCTTCCCCGCCGCCTTCACGCCCGGCTGCACAGTCGAGGCCAATGCCTTCGCCGATGCGACCGACGATTTCGCCAAGATGGGCGCGACCGTCATCGGCATGTCCAACGACCCGATCGAGAAGCTCAACGAATTCTCGGTGAAGGAATGCCGCAACAAGTTCGCCGTCGGCGTCGCCGACAAGGCGCTCATCGGGAAATACGATGTGCCGCTGGCGCTGATGCCCGGCCGCTCGAACCGCACGTCCTACGTGATCGCGCCCGACGGCAAGATCCTCTTCGTGCATTCGGAAATGGCGCCCAAGGGCCACATCACCGGCACATTGGCCGCCGTGAAGGCATGGCACGCCGCGCACGCGGGCACCAAGGGCGCGAAGTAGGCTTCAGAAGCTCAGGAACGTCTTGAAGCCGCCGTAGATCATGCGCTTGCCGTCGAACGGCGTGTTTTCGTGGTCGTGCTTCAAGCGTTCGTCGGCCATCACCTTGGTATTGATCGCATCCCGCGCCTCGCGTGACGGATAGGTGATCCACGAGAAGACCACGACCTCGCCGTCCTGCGCCTGAACCGCACGCGGAAACGACGTCAGCTCGCCGTAGGGCACATCGTCGGCGACGCACTCCACGTAGGAAAGCGCGCCATGCTCCATCCACACCTCGCCCGCCAGCGTGGCAAGCGCCCGATACTCGTCCAGCTGATCCTGCGGCACCGCGAGCACGAAACCATCGACGTAGGTCATGCAAAGTCTCCCTAGCGCGCGTTTTTCTCATGAGTCGCACCAACCATAGGTGAAGTAAGCAATAAGCAAGAAGTGCGTGCAAGACTTGTACGATGATTGATGCGCTTCTTCGGTTTGCTTCGCTCGACACGCTGGTGTTCGCGCTTGTTCTTGGCGGCGTTGCTGCGGGAATTGGGCTGGAACGCCTGCTTCCCAGAAGCGGACGCAGGCAAACCCGGAAGGGTGGGCGGAGCCGGCCTTGGCAAGCGCCTTCTGTGCCGCAGATCAGTATCGCTGATCCCGCCGAGCAACTTCGTGTTGTCGCGGCGGCTGAGTTTACGAAGCAAACCCTTCTCAACAAGCAGGAGGCGCGCGTCCTTTATGCTGCGGAGCGTGCCGTTGCCGAAACAGGGCTGAAATGGCGCGTGATGGCTCAGGTCAGTCTGGGCGAAATCCTGCGTTCGGAGAACGCACGCGCCTTTGCAGCGATCAACTCAAAACGCGTCGACCTTCTGGTGATCTCGCAATCGGGTGAACCACTTGCTGCGATCGAGTATCAGGGCAGCGGCCACTATCAGAATACCGCGGCCATTCGCGATGCCGTGAAGAAGGAAGCGCTACGTAAGGCTGGCGTTCGCTATATCGAAGTTATGGGCAGGCATACCGCAGACGATGTCCGACGGGAGATCAGCCGGCTCGCCTTTGAACTTTTGCCCGCCTAGGTACATCGTTTTAATCCGCAACTCATCGCAGCCACGGGAACCAGCCTCAGTCCTGCCCATTTTACTTGCCGTACGGATCGGAAAGGAACGGCGATGGGCGCGAAGGTCAGCAAGCTCCATGAAGACGAATTGCCCGGGCATGAGAGCCGGCTAGAACCCAAGCCCGATTGGGAGCCGCGCTATCCGGGCTCCGGGAGGCTGAAAGGCAAGGTCGCGCTCATCACCGGCGCGGACAGCGGCATCGGGCGGGCGGTGGCGGCGCTTTATGCGCGGGAGGGGGCGAAGGTCGCGATCCTTTATCTATGCGAGCACGACGATGCGAAGGAAACAGCCCGGATCGTGAAGGACGAAGGCGGCAAGGCGCTGACCATCGCAGGCGATATCGGCGACAAGGTGTTCTGCGCGGACGCGGTCGCGAAGGTGGTGAAGGCGTTCGGCGGGATCGACATCCTCGTCAACAACGCGGGCGAGCAGCACCCGGACAAAGACATCACCGACATCACGGACAAGCAGCTTCGGCGCACGTTCCAGACCAACGTGTTCGGCATGTTCTACCTGACACAGGCGGCGATGCCGCACCTGAAGGCGGGCGCGGCGATCATCAACTGCACCAGCGTCACCATGTACAAAGGCTCCGAAGAACTGCTCGATTATTCCGCGACGAAAGGCGCGATCACGGCATTCACGCGCAGCCTGTCCCAGAACCTCGTCGAAAAGGGTATCCGGGTGAATGCCGTGGCGCCCGGCCCGATCTGGACCCCGCTCAACCCCTGCGGCGGTGCGAGTGAGGAGAAGCTGGAACACTTCGGAGAGTCGACGCCGATGGGCCGCCCCGGCCAGCCGAGTGAAGTCGCGCCGTCGTTCCTGTTCCTCGCCTGCGAGGATGCCAGCTACATGAGCGGGCAGGTGCTGCATCCGAACGGCGGCGTCATCGTGAACGGCTGATTGCTTGCGTCCCTCGCCGTCCGCGCCTTATGGGTCCGGCTCAGCAGCAGGAGCGGGCGATGGCCGACGAAGAGTATGTTTACGACGAAGAGACCGGCGAGTGGATCAGCGCGGCCGAGGCGGCTGCGCGGTCCGTCGTCGAGGTGCGCGACGCGGCAGGGAACCTGCTTGCGGATGGCGACAGTGTCACGCTCGTCAAGGATCTGAAGGTGAAGGGCGCGGGGCAGACGCTCAAGGTCGGCACCGTTATCAAGTCGATCCGCCTGACCGGCGACCCGCAGGAAATCGATTGCCGCTTCGATGGCATCAAGGGCCTCGTCCTGCGCGCGGAGTTCGTGAAAAAGCGATAGGCCGAGCAGCACGGCTCTTTCGACTCTCGAGAGTTTGGGTTAGAACAAAAGAAGAACAATCTTCGCCCGGATCCGTGCGTCATGCAGTTCCGTTTCGATTTCGCGCGCTTCGATTTCGAGCCGTGGCGCGCCGTGCTGTCCGTTCTCGTGGACGGGGTGGAGCTGTCCCGTCGCCTGCCGTTCGATCAACTGGTCAAATCGATGATCAGCGGACGCACTAAGGATGCCGTCTCCGCGCGATCCTACAGGTCCTTGCGCGCGCAGTTCCCAACAGGCCCATCGCTCGCCATGGCAACGCCGGTCGAGGTCGAGCGATTGATCGCGCATGTGACCTTTCCGGAGGTGAAGGCGGCGCATGTTGTGGATGCCGCGAAACTGGTGGGGCAGGCGTGGCAGGACTATGATCTGACCCCACTCTCTGGGATGCCGCCGCAGGTGCGGCTCGAATGGCTCGAACGCCTGCCGGGCGTCGGCCGCAAGGTGGCGGCATCGACGCTGAACGCGAGCACGCTGCGGCTGCCGGTGTACATCGTCGACACGCATGTCTGGCGTGTGATCGTACGCACCGGCATCGTGCCCGCGAACGCGACGCCGCGCGACGTGAGCATGTTCGTGACGGAATCGATGCAGGATTGGGACGGCGAGACATTCACCCTGTTCCACGTCGCGGTGAAACGGCTCGGGCAGACGCTTTGTCGCGATACCAAACTGCTCTGCCACCTGTGCCCGCTGGCGGCGGACTGCGCTACGGCGCGTGCGCGGGGAGGCGTTCGATCAGTGCGGTTGCCGCCGCGGGCGCGCGGACCTTGGCGCCGTTGATCATGAAGACGAACGTATCACGGTCCCCTTTCGCCCAGCCGCTTGCCTTCGCGGCCCAATCATCGAGCGCGGCGGGTGTGTAGCCCGTCGGCACATCCTCCTCGGCGCGCTGGAGGCGGGCGTAGGCGAAATCGGCGGTGGCCTCGTCGATTGTCGGGTAGCCGGGCTTGTCTGCATAGACGATCGCTGCGCCCGCATCCTTCGCGAGCTTCACGAAGGCGGCATCCTCGAAGCTCGCGTGGCGGACCTCCAGCGCGTGGCGAAGGGGACGACTACCTAGCTTTTCGGGAAGGCGCTTCAGGAAGCCACCGAAGTCTTCCGGGTCGAAGGCCTTGGTGTGCGGGAACTGCCAGAGGATGGGGCCGAGCTTGTCTTCCAGCGCCTCAAGGCCTTGCCCCAGAAACTTCGCGACCGACTCTGCGCCGTCCGCGAGTTTCTTGCGGACCGTGGTGAAGCGGGAGGCCTTCACGGTGAACACGAACCCCTCGGGCGCGGCATCCGCCCACTTGGCGAAGCTCGCGGGCTTGAAGCTGCTGTAGAAGGTGCCGTTGATCTCGATGGCGCCGAGCCGCGCGGCGGCATATTCAAGCTCCCGCGCCTGCACGAGACCTTCGGGGTAGAAAGTGCCGCGCCATGGTTCGTAGGTCCAGCCGCCGATGCCGACGCGTATCTTCCCCCCGCTCACTGACTATGCAGCCCAGGCGAGCGGCAGCGGAAGTTGCACCTTCTCCACGGCCTCGCCGAGCGACCACGATCCGCGCGCAATGTGGCGGCCCGCGCCGACATGACTTTCGATCAGCACCAACTCGTCCGCCCGCCAGCTGATCGGGTCGACGCCTTCCGTGCCTGTGCGCCACTGGCGGCCGTGCGCCAGCGTCATGTGCGGCGGCGAGGCGGGCACCTCCGCCGAAACACCCGCGCCCCCAAGCCGCTGCACGAGATCGTGCCGGAAGCTCTCGATGAAGGTCAGCGGCTCCGACGCGGTGAGTAGCGCGCAGTCGTTCGCGCGGACAAGCTGATCGAACACCGGACGCTGGGCGGGGAGGCGCACATCGTGCAGGGCCTCTCCAATCCGCTCCACAAGGCGCGGCTGCGGCGCCTCATAGGTGCCGCCGATCATCGCGAGCGTGATGTGCAGCCGGTCCGCAGGAAGCCGCGACCCGGCGAGGTGATAGACGGAGCCCATCATGCCAAGCGTCGTGCCAAGCAGCGTCGGCGGACGCAGCGCGAGGAAGTAGCGATGGAAAACGACGTTCTGCATATGCACGCCTCTTTCGTTCCCTGTCTGTTCATATAGAACAAACGTGGAACATCTTGCAAGCCCATCAACGCTCACAGGATAAACGCACGAAGCCGCATCCAGTTCTCCCGCTTCAGGTCTGCGGGCACCGCGCAGGCGCCGCTGCTGGAAAGGAGCGTGAGAACGCGCCAGCGCGCCACGTCCTCGCCGAGCTGCCGCAGCCCGATCCGCTCGGCGGTGCGACCGTTGAACGCGATCGCCTCCAGCGCGGGGAGTGCATCTGTCATCGCGGTGAGGTCGCGCGCGGCGGGATCGCGGATGGCGCTGTCGAGGCTCCCCGCGCGCTCGGCATGGGCGATCACGTCCCACAAGCCGATGCCGCGCGCGAGCAGTGCCTCCAGCCGCGCCGCATAGGGAAGCGTGGGCAGGTCGGCGCCCGTCACCGCGCCCATCAACCGCCAGAACCCGTTCCCCGGATTGGCATAATACTCCCGTGCCGCGAGCGACGCCCGCCCCGGCAGGCTGCCGAGCACAAGGACCCGCGTGCGCGCATCCGCCACGGGCGGGAAGGCGTGGTCGCGGGTGCGTGCGGGAGCGGCGGGTGTGGTCATCAAATGGGCTTCCGGCAGGCAAAGGTGAGAAAAGTTACACCAAGGCGAGCGATTCCCGGATGCGTATCAGTCGTCCTGGTTGTTGAACATGAGGTTTTCGAGATCCTCCGGGTGCATCCGTTTGTGCGGATCGGGCGGGCAGACGGGCATGAGCGCATCGAGCGCGCGGGCGATATCCGGGATGATGGCGGAGGGTGCGGGTAGGGTGGCGGGGATGGCGCCTGTTACTTCCGCGGTTGTGGCCGCCGTTTCGGTGGATGGGACCGCGCGGCGGCGATGGTCTGGCGCGCGGTATCGTTCTGGATGGTGCGCGCGGAGGAGGAACATGAGCAGGCGATCATTATAGCGGGTGCGGATGTGGATGACGTTGCCGTCCCTGTCGAGCACCGCATCTTCAACGCCGTTCACCGCGCGATCGAAGGCGATATCGACGAGACGGCGCGAGGCGTTTGCGATTGCGGCTTCCCACGCGGCGGCGAAACCCTCCGCGCCCGGCGCGCGGCGCAAACGATAACAGGAATTCGCCGACATGTGGACGGCGCGCGCCGCGTCCACGACCGATCCGGTATCGGCAAGCGCCTCTATGAACTCGCGCTGCCGCTGGGGTGTCCAGCCGTCCGACCGGCGCTGGCGCGCGACGGGAATCCATTCGTAATCATCGGGATTGAAGCCATGCGCGTCGCGCACGGCGGGCGCGGCGCTCGGGCCGGGGGCGTGGGTCTGATCGGTCATCTGTAAGGATTAACCGATTTGGTACGCTGTAGGACAATGGAATTTTTAAGGTGCAGGGTGCCCCTCAGTATACCGTTGTCAGCATGTCGATGGCGGCCATAATTGTTTCGCGGTGATCTGCCATCGAAGCGGTGGGCGCATCAGGTTGCGAAGTGGCAACGCGGCGATAAGGCGCTCGCGGCCAAGGCGGTAAAGGGGTTCCGGGCGCGCATGGTCCTTAGTGGCCGATATCGCTCAATAGAACATCAAAAAATGGACCATTCCGTCGTTTTGCGTCCTCAAGAAGCTTGTCGTATCCAAAGACCTCGGTGTATATTTTGAAGCCTTCATGGTAATTAAATAGCGATTTGGAATCCCAAGAAATTTTAAAATCATAGTCTTGAGAAAGTTTCCTTAGTGATGGTTCTAGATCAGCTACTACGTATGCTGTGATCTGCGTGGTGGGTGATACAGTGATCGTAGCACCATCTTTTGTCACAAAAGATCCACGTTCTCTAATCTGGCGAACAGTATCGTTTATCTGCTTAGGTTTCGTGGACAAAGGGTATCCATAGCTTGATTGAGGCGAGAGCGACAAAGCCGAGGTAGGACTCGCG
>NZ_JBHTIK010000005.1:0-884698 GCF_042676985.1 Sphingosinicella xenopeptidilytica
TACGCGCAGGGTTCCTACACGCGGAACTTCCAGGACCATTGGGATCTGCCCGGCGGCTATGAAGCTTCGGCGGGCTCGGTCGAGGACGGCGGCGAGCGTGAGTTCACCCGCACGGAGGATTGGCGCGTTAACGTAAAGCTAGGCTTCACGCCGAACGCCACGGACGAATATTCGATCAGCTACACGCGGCAGGAAGGCGCGAAGAACGCGCCGCTCCATGTCACCGACACGGCGACGCAGCGCAATTGGGCGTGGCCGCAGTGGGACGTGGAGAGCATCTATTTCCTGTCGACGACGGCGCTTGGCGACAATGCCACGCTCAAGACCCGAGCCTACCGCAACAAGCTCGACAACCTGCTCCGTTCCTTCGACACCGCCGCACAGACGGCGCAGACGCGCCCGCGCGCCTTCAACAGCCCGTACAACGACACCGCATGGGGCGGCTCGGCGCAGCTCGATGTCGATCTCACCGACAGCTACGGCCTCAGCGTCGCTGCGCACTACCGCCGCGACAAGCATATCGAGTCGCAGCAGGTCTTCCCGGCCGGCACGTGGGAGCCCGATCAGGAGAACCTCGAGGAAACGTGGAGCGTCGCGGTCGAGAACCGTCTCGCGCTGTCGCCGACGCTCACGTTCACCGCGGGCGCCAGCTACGACTGGCGCGACCTCAAGCGCGCGGAGGAATATGGCGCCGTCCCCGGCCTTCCGGGCAATCGCCTGTTCTCCTATCCGATCCGCAACAGCAGCGCGCTGAACGGGCAGGGGCGGCTCGTCTGGACGCCGGACGATGCGACGCGCGTCCACGCCAGCGTATCGTCGCGCGCACGCTTCCCCACCGTGTTCGAACGCTTCAGTTCGCGCTTCGGCGGCGCCACCTCGAACCCGGACCTGAAGGCGGAGCGCGCCACCAATTTCGAGATCGGCGGCAGCCGCCAGTATGGCGCTGTACGCGTGGAAGGCGCGGCGTTTTATTCGCGCGTTACCGACGTGATCGTCGCCTTCCCGACCATCATCGAGGTCTGCACGGCGCCCGGTGTCTGCGATCCGCAGGCCGTCACGCAAAGCCGCAACCTCGGCAAGGGTGATTATTACGGCGTCGAGCTGTCGCTCGATGCGCGCCTTGGCGAGACACTCGGCCTCGGCGCCAATTACACGTGGACACATCGCGACCTCGATGATCCCTCGAACGCGGCGTTCCAGCCGACGGGCGTGCCGGAACACAAGGCATTCGTCTGGGCGGACTGGTCGCCGGTCTCGCGCCTCCACATCGTTCCGAATGTCGACATCGCGTCGAGCCGCTGGACCGTGAACACGGCCGGCACGCGCTACTACAAGACCGGCAGCCACGTGCTCGCCAACCTGCGCATCGATTTCGACGTGATGGACAACGTCACGCTCGGCATCGGCGCGCGAAACCTGTTCGACGAGACCTACCAGCTCACCGACGGCTTCCCGGAGCCGGGCCGCAGCTTTTTCGCGAGTCTCAGGGCTCGGCTGTAGGCCGCACCATCAGCAGCCCAATGAAACTCACCGTCGCCGCACCCGCGAGATAGAACCCGACCGGGGCCAGCCCGCCCCGGTCGGCGAGCGCCTGCGCGATGTTGGGCGCAAGGCCGCCGCCGAGGATGCCGCCCACGTTGAACGCCATCGAGGCGCCCGTGTAGCGCACGCGCGCCGGGAAAAGGCCGGGCAGGAACGCGCCGAGCGGGCCGTAGACGAAGCCCATCATCAGAAGCGCGAGCGCAAGGAACGCGAAGATCGGGAACAGCGCCCCGCCTTCCATCATCGGCGCCATCAGCAGCGCCGTGGGCACGGTGCCGATGCACCCCGCCATCAGGATGAAGCGCGGCGTCTTCACGTCCGAAAGCCAGCCCGCGATCAGGATGCCGACGGCCATGAACAGGATCGCGCCGAGCAGGAGGGAGAGGAACGTCTCACGCGGGATGCCGAGCGTCGTCGTGCCGTAGCCGAGCGCGAACGCGGTCGCGAGGTAGAAGATCGCGAAGCAGCAGACTACGGCGAGCGTGCCCGCGAGCGTTTCGCGCCAGTGGTCCTTCAATAGCAGGGCGAGCGGCACCTTGGGCGGCGGCCCCTGTTCCATCGCGGCAGCGAAGGCAGGCGTCTCGGTCAGCTTGAGGCGTACCCAGAGGCCGACGCCCACCAGCACCGCGCTCGCGAGGAACGGCAGCCGCCAGCCCCACGCGAAGAACTGCTCCTGCGTCAGCGTCAGGCCGAAGATCAGGAACAGGCCGTTCGCCGCGATGAAGCCCACCGGCGCGCCGAGTTGCGGGAACATGCCGAAACGCCCGCGCCAGCCCGGCGGCGCATTTTCCACCGCGAGCAGCGCTGCGCCGCCCCATTCGCCGCCGAGCCCGAAGCCCTGCCCGAAGCGCAGGATGCAGAGCAGCAGCGGCGCGATCCACCCGGCGGTCTGGTAAGTCGGCAGGAAGGCGATGGCGAGCGTGGACCCGCCCATCAGCATCAGCGAGGCGACGAGCGTCGACTTGCGCCCGATGCGGTCGCCGAAATGGCCGAACACGCTGGCCCCGAGCGGCCGCGCGAGAAACGCGATGCTGAAGCTCGCATACGACATCATGAGCTGAACGGACGGCGATTCGGCGGGGAAGAACAGCGGCCCGAAAACCAGCGCCGCCGCCGTCACGTAGATATAGAAGTCGTAGAACTCCACCGCCGTGCCGACGAGGCTCGCCGTCAGCACGCGCCGCGTCGATGGCGGCAGTTGTCCGGCTTCAGCCATGCGATCCCCCGTTCATGTTCTTGCAACCGCCGATGGCGATATGCGATGCACGCGTCAACTGTCTGCCGCGTTTCATATCTTGACACCGGCTTCGCCCGCCCGCTTGACATGGGCCGATTCGGCTCCTATCTCCCCCGCATCCCGAGTGAATCGCATTCCGGCGGCGCATATTGCGTGCTCGCCGGTTTTGTGTGTTCATTGGGGTTTCACGCTTTGAGATAGGCCCGCGCGCCCACGCGGCCTGTGGAGCTAGGAGAACCGTCTGTGGCACGTATTGCGGGCGTTAACATCCCGACCAACAAGCGCGTCGTGATTGCCCTTACCTATATTCACGGCATCGGCCGTACCACCGCTGCGAAGATCTGCTCGACGCTTGGCTTCCCTGCCGAGCGCCGCGTTCAGGACCTCACCGATCAGGAAGTCATCCAGATCCGCGAGATGATCGACCGCGATCACACGGTTGAGGGTGACCTCCGCCGTGAGACCTCGATGAACATCAAGCGTCTGATGGACCTCGCTTCGTATCGCGGCCTTCGCCACCGCAAGGGCCTTCCGGTCCGCGGTCAGCGCACGCACACGAACGCCCGCACCCGCAAGGGCAAGGCGAAGCCGATCGCCGGCAAGAAGAAGTAAGCGAGCAAAAGGGAGCTATTCGAAATGGCACGGGAACCGGCTCGCATCAAACGGCGCGAGCGCAAGAACATCACGTCGGGCGTCGCGCATGTGAACGCCTCTTTCAACAACACCATGATCACCATCACGGACGCGCAGGGCAATGCGATTGCCTGGTCGTCGGCCGGCACGATGGGCTTCAAGGGCAGCCGCAAGTCGACGCCTTACGCCGCGCAGGTCGCAGCGGAAGACGCCGGCAAGAAGGCTGCCGAGCACGGCGTGCGCACGCTGGAAGTCGAAGTTCGGGGCCCGGGTTCGGGTCGCGAATCGGCGCTCCGCGCGTTGCAGGCGGTCGGCTTCCAGATCACCGCGATCCGCGATGTGACGCCGATCCCGCACAACGGCGTGCGTCCGCCGAAGCGCCGCCGCGTCTGACGCCCCGCGCGTTCGCCAAAGCGTTTCGTCCGAAAATCCTATGCGGCGGGCTTCGGCCCGCCAGCCCGCGAAGGGGAAGACAGTGGCCGTAATTGCAAAGAACTGGCAGGAACTGAAGAAACCCAACAGCCTCGAAGTGAAGGCCGGCGCGGACAAGGCGCGGAAGGCGACGTTCGTCGCCGAGCCGCTTGAGCGCGGCTTCGGCCTCACGCTCGGCAATGCGCTTCGCCGCGTGCTGCTCTCCTCGCTGCAGGGTGCGGCCGTCACCTCGATCAAGATCGACGGCGTGCTGCATGAGTTCTCTTCGCTCGCCGGCGTGCGTGAAGACGTCACCGACATCGTGCTCAATGTGAAGCAGGTTGCGGTGAAGATGCTCGACGAGATGCCGAAGCGTCTGCACCTCACCGCGTCGGGTCCGGGCGAAGTCACCGCCGGCCAGATTTCGGTGACGGGCGATATCGAGATCATGAACCCTGATCTCGTCATCTGCACGCTCGACGAGGGCGCGACGCTCAACATGGAACTCACGGTCGAGACCGGCAAGGGCTACGTGCCCGCGTCGCAGAACCGTCCGGCGGACGCGCCGATCGGCCTCGTGCCGGTCGATGCGCTCTACTCGCCGGTGCGTCAGGTCGCCTACAAGGTGGAAAACACCCGCGTCGGCCAGGAGCTCGACTACGACAAGCTGACGCTGACGGTCGAAACCGACGGCACGGTGACCCCGGACGATGCGCTCGCCTATTCGGCGCGTATCCTTCAGGACCAGCTGGCGCTCTTCATCAACTTCGACGAGCCGACGGCGATCGCCGCCGTTCCCTCCGCTGCTGCCGCGGCGCAGGAGGACGAAGGCGCCATCAACCGCTACCTCCTCAAGAAGGTGGACGAGCTGGAGCTTTCGGTCCGCAGCGCGAACTGCCTGAAGAACGACAACATCATCTACATCGGCGACCTCGTTCAGAAGACCGAGGCCGAGATGCTCCGCACGCCGAACTTCGGCCGCAAGAGCCTCAACGAGATCAAGGAAGTCCTCTCGCAGATGGGCCTCCGCCTCGGCATGGAAATCCCCGGCTGGCCGCCGGAGAACATCGAGGAGCTCGCCAAGAAGCTCGAACAGGAAATCATGGGCTAAAGGCTTCGGCCTTACCCAGCACGGGTTTGGGCGGCGCCCGGTTCTGCCGCCTGGTCCGGAGTACCTTGCACGGCTCCGTGAACAAACGAGAAGGAAGTTTGAGACATGCGTCACCGCGTAGGACACCGTAAGCTCGGCCGTACCACGAGCCACCGTCAGGCGATGTTCCGCAACATGGCCGCCGCGCTGATCAAGCACGAGCAGATCACGACCACGCTGCCCAAGGCGAAGGAACTTCGCCCGTACGTGGAAAAGCTGGTCACGCTCGCCAAGAAGGGCGGTCTTGCCAATCGCCGTCTCGCGCAGTCGCGCCTGATGGACGAGACGCAGCTGAAGAAGCTCTTCGAGGTGCTCGGCCCGCGTTACGAGGGTCGCCCCGGCGGCTACATCCGCGTGCTGAAGGCCGGCATCCGTGGCGACGACGCCGCGCCGATGGCGATCATCGAGTTCGTCGATCGCGACACCAGCGCCAAGGGCCAGGATTCGGGTCCGGTGCAGTCGTTCGACGACGCCGAAGCCGCCTGATCAGGCGCTTTCGCTGAAAGAACAGGGGCCGCGCCTTCGGGTGCGGCCCTTTTCTTTTTCGGGTGAGCCAATAGTGTCGCGTCGTGAAAGCCCCTCCTCTTCAGGGGAGGGGTTTGGGGAGGGGCGGTTCCGCTTCTCCAATGTTGAATGTGAGGATATGCCCCACCCCCGACCCCTCCCCTGAAGAGGAGGGGGGTGTTCTTGAAACCGGAATATTCACGGTGCCGCCCATGACCGACTTCCGCTTCGACTACGGTCCCCGCGTGCTTTCGGGCACCGGGCGTAGCACGTCCGTTTCCGATCTCGTGCCCGAAGGCCCCGTGCTTGTCGTCACCGACAAGGGCGTGCGCGGCCTCGGCCTTGCCGATCCGATGCTCGGCGCGCTCGGCGACCGGGTGCTGGTGTTCGACGCTGTCGAGGCCGACCCCTCTGCCGCGACGGCGCTTGCCGCCGTGGCGGCCGGGCGCGAGGCGGGGGTCACGTCGGTCATCGGTTTCGGCGGCGGCAGCCCGATGGATGTTGCGAAGGTCGTCGCCTACCTGCTCGGCTCGGGCGATGATCTGGATGGTATTTACGGCGTCGATCAGGCGAAGGGTGCGCGCCTGCCGCTCGTGCTCATCCCCACCACCGCCGGCACCGGCTCCGAAGCCACGCCCATTGCGATCCTCACCGTCGGCGGCGCGGAGAAGAAGGGCGTCGTAGCCCGGCCGCTGTATGCGGACTGGGCGATCCTCGATGCATCGCTCACCTTCGGTCTGCCGCGCGGCGTCACCGCCGCCACCGGCATCGACGCGATGGTCCACGCCATCGAGGCGTTCACGACGAAGCGCCTCAAGAACCCGCTGTCGGACGCGCTCGCGAAGGAAGCGCTTCGCCTCCTCGGCGCCAACATCCGCCGCGCCTGCGATGATCCCGCCAATCCCGACGTGCGCGGCGCCATGCTGCTCGGCTCGCACCTTGCGGGTGTCGCGTTTTCCAATGCGCCGGTCGCGGGCGTTCACGCGCTCGCCTATCCGCTCGGCGGGCATTTCCATGTGCCGCACGGGCTTTCGAACGCGCTGATGCTGCCGCATGTGCTCGGCCACAACATGGCCGCCGCGCTGCCGCTCTACGCGGACCTCGCGCCGATCCTCGATCCCTCGCTGGCATCGCTCGGTCGTCAGGCACAGGCGCAGGGCCTCGTCGAGGCGCTCGTCGCCATCGCTGTCGATTGCGGCGTGCCCGCGCGCCTGCGCGACGTCGGCGTGAAAGCGGACGATCTCGATCTTCTCGCGTCGGAAGCGATGAAGCAGCAGCGCCTGCTCATAAACAATCCGTGCGAGATCGACCTTGCCGATGCCCGTCGTCTCTACGAGGCCGCGCTTTGAACCGCGAGCCCTTCCGCACCCGCGCCGATTACGCCGTCTTCCGCAGCATTACCACGCGCTGGGCAGACAACGACGTCTACGGCCACGTCAACAATGTCGTCTATTACAGCTGGTTCGATACGGCGGTGAACGCGCACCTGATCGAGGCGGGCGTGCTCGACATTCACGGCGGCGCCGTCATCGGCCTCGTCGTCGAGACCGGCTGCCGCTACGCAGCGCCGCTCGCCTTCCCGCAAGCCATCGATGCGGGCATCCGCGCCGCACACATCGGCACCTCCTCCGTCCGCTACGAAGTTGGCCTGTTCGCCGAGGGCGAGACAGAGGCCGCCGCCGAGGGCTTCTTCATCCATGTCTACGTGGACCGCGAAACCCGCCGCCCCGTACCGCTTCCCGCCTCCTTGCGCGCCGCGCTGGAGGCGATTTCGGTTCATCGCGGATAAAGCTCATCGAGCGCATACCGGTCCCGCATCATCGGCGGGGTAAGTCCTATGCGTAAGGTCATGAGTTTCGGCGTCGCCACGGCCATCGTGGTCTCTTCCATGGCGGGGATTCCCGGGTTCGCGAACACGCCGCTCGGCGTGTCTGAAGCCCATGCCGACGGGCGCTACGGGCGCCGCCATCACCGTCGCGGCGACGGCTTCGATCTCGGCGACGCGATCGTCGGCGCCGTGGTCGCCGGCGGCCTCATCGCCGTCCTCTCCAGCGCGTCCAAAAAGAAGAAAGAGGAAGAGCAGGAGCGCCCGCTCGATTCGGGCTGGGAGCCCGAAGGGGACTGGAACCGCGACGGCACCTATGGCCGCCCGGGCAGCAGCGCCGGTAACAGCGATTGGGGCTGGCAGGACCGCGACTGGAAGAACCGCACCAGCGAAGAGCGCGCCGCCATTTCTACCTGCGCGCGCGAGGCCGAAGACCTCGGGAGCCGCTACGGCCGCGAGGCGCGCGTGAACGATATCCGGGGTCTGGACCGGCAGGGCGGCGAATACCGCGTCTCGGGCCGCGTCGAGATGCGCGGCGACGACCGGGACGACAGTCGCCGCGACGAAGGCTTTTCCTGCTACGTCCGGGGCGACCGCATCACCGACTTCCGCTTCGAAAGCGCCTACGCGGGCCGCTGAGTGGCCTCGCGCGCGCGGCGCGGCTAGGCTGGTCTCCTGCCCCCCTACAGGAGACCAGCCTTGTCTGCCCAAGAAGATGCCGCCGCCGTTCTCGCCTTCTGGTTCGATGAACTGACGCCCGAGCAGCACTGGACGAAGTCGTCCGACCTCGACGCCGAAATCGCCCGCCGGTTCGGTGCACTGCGCGACCGTGCGCTTGCCGACACGTCGCTATGGACGCGCAACGCGGATACGCTGCTCGCCGCGGTCATCCTGCTCGATCAGTTCTCGCGCAACATCCACAGGGATACGCCGCGCGCGTTCGAGGCGGATGCCGCCGCGCTCGATCTCACGCTCTACGGTATCGGTGAAGGCTGGCACCGGCAGCTCGATCCGTTCCGGCGCGGCTTCTTCTACATGCCGCTGATGCACGCCGAGGATCGCGGCGTGCAGCGGTTCGCGCTGCGCTGCTTCGCGCAGCCCGGTCTCGACCATCAACTCGACTTCGCGCGCGATCACGCAGCGGTCATCGAACGCTTCGGCCGCTACCCGACTCGCAACATCCTTCTCGGGCGCACGTCCACGCCGGAGGAGCTGGAATACCTCGCGCAGCCCGGCGTCGGCTGGTAGCCGCGCCCGTTCAGCCCCGGCTGATGTCTGTCATGTCGAACGGCGTCGTCTGGTAGATCTGGTTGATCCAGTTGCCGAACAGCAAATGCGCGTGGCTGCGCCAGCGGTTCTGCGGCGTTGCGGCAGGGTCGTCGCCGGGGAAGTAGTTCTTCGGCACGTCGATCGGCTTTCCGGCGTCGCGGTCGCGGAAATATTCCTCGGCGAGCGACGTGGAATCATATTCCACATGGTTGAACATGTGCAGCGCGCGGTGCTGCGGGTCTTCGAGGAGGCAGAGCCCCGTCTCCGCGCTTTCGGCGAGCACGGTGATGCCGTGATCTTCGGGCAGGTCCTCGCGCCGCACTTCTGTCCAGCGCGAAACGGGGATCGCAAAATCGTCCGAAAAGCCGCGCAGGTAGGGGGAGGCGGGGGCGAGGTTGTGGTGTTCGAAGACGCCGAACGCCTTCTTGTCCAGCGCGTGTTTGGGCACGCCGTGGAAATGGTGCACCGCCGCCTGCGCGCCCCAGCAGATGTTGAAGCTGCCGTGCACGTTCGTCTGCGTCCAGTCGAACACGCGGCGCAGCTCGTCCCAATAGCCCACCTCCTCGAACGGCAGCAGCTCCACGGGCGCGCCGGTGGTGATGAAGCCGTCGAAATATTCGTGCCGAATGTCGGCCCACGGCCGGTAGAACGACAGCATATGGTCGGCGGAGGTGTTGCGCGGAACGTGGTCGCTCATCCGCACCAGTGTCAGCTCCACCTGCAGCGGCGTCGCGCCGATCAGCCGCGCGATCTGCGTTTCGGTGCGGATCTTGTTCGGCATCAGGTTGAGCAGCCCGATGCGCAGCGGCCGGATATCCTGCCGCACGGCATCCGCTTCGCCCAGGATCATCACGCCCTCGCGCTCCAGCGTGCTGCGGGCGGGCAGGTCGTCGGGAATCTTGATCGGCATCGACGCGTCTATCCTCGGGTCGCTTTCCGGGTAAGACGCGGTGGCTTGATCCGTTTGGTTGCCGGCTCGGCCACATCCTCCCCGAAGGGAGCGCCACCTTGCCCGGAAAGCAGGTTGGCGTTGGGCTGAACCCAACTCTTGATGTGATGCCGTCTGTAGGCGGCTTTGCGCCGTCTCTCAAGAGGGAAGGCGCGTCCCCGCCGTGTGCGTGCCCGGCGGGGACGGCAGGAGCGTCAGATCGCGCGGCGGCGGCGCGCGAAGCCGAGCGCGCCGAGGCCCATCGCGACGAGTGCGAGGCTGGCCGGCTCCGGCACCTCGGCGCTGTTGAAGCGCACTTCCGAAAGGCCCGAGGCTTCCCACGCTTCGTAGATGGTGCCGTAGGTGTAGTTGCTGAGGATATCGAACTGCACGAAGCGCGCGGCGCCCGAAAGCGCGATGGTCTGCGCGGTGATCGGCGAACCGTCGGGCGCACGGTCCAGCGTGCCCGTGAAGATCTCGGTGAAGCTGGCGCCGTCGAGCGAAACGAGCACGCGGAAGTCCTTGATGCCGCGGTCGAGCGTGGAGATCACCGGCGTGTTGGTGCCGAAGTTGAACTGCCAGATGTCCGCGCTCGCGAGGTTGAACAGGCCGCCGAGGTCGAACGTCACCTGCGCCTTGCTCGCGCCGAGGTCGGTCATCCACATGTTGGCGTAGTTCGAATCGTGCAGATCGCCCGAAAGGCCGCTGCCGTTGATCAGGTTTTGGGCGTTGTAGGCGCCATTGTTGAACGTGCTGCTGGCGGTGGCGGAAACCGGCGTGATCACCGCCGCCTGCGCGGACGCGGCGAGAACGGCGGACGCGGCGGCGCCGAGGAGAAGCTTGAGCATACGAATACCCCTGTCGTCGGTTGGCGTAACACTGGCGCTCATCGCCAGCGTTAACCATGTCTCGCGGCGGCGGCTGACAGTGCGATGACGATTCGGGGAAGCTTTCGTGTGATTCCGTTTCCGATGTTGCGACAGTGCGCGCCCGGCCTCTGGACACGCATCCGCGCCAAGGCTAACCCGGCCGGAATCCCACGTTCTGATCCTCGAGGCCCCGCGTGACCGTTCCCCACGGCGATTCCATCCTTATTCTCGATTTCGGCAGCCAGGTGACGCAGCTCATCGCCCGGCGCGTGCGCGAGGCGGGGGTTTATTGCGAGATCGTGCCGTTCTCCGGCGGCGAGGCCGCGATCGGGCGCCTGAAGCCCAAGGGGATCATCCTGTCGGGCGGTCCCGCCTCGGTGACGGAAGGGGCGAGCCCCAAGGCGCCGGGCGCAGTGTTCGAGGCGGGCGTGCCGGTGCTCGGCATCTGCTACGGCGAGCAGACCATGTGCGCCGAGCTCGGCGGCAAGGTCACGCCCTCCGATCACCGCGAATTCGGCCGCGCCTTCATCGAGATCGTGCGCGATTGCCATTTGTTCGACGGCCTCTGGAACACCGGCGAGAAGCATCAGGTGTGGATGAGCCACGGCGACCGCGTGGAGGCGATTCCCGCCGGGTTCGAAGTTGTGGCGAAGTCTGACGGCGCGCCGTTCGCGGCGATCGCGAACGACGTGCGCCGCTTCTACGGCGTGCAGTTCCACCCCGAGGTCGTGCATACGCCGGACGGGGCGAAGCTGCTGTCGAACTTCGTGCGCCATGTCGCGGGCTGCACCGGCGACTGGTCGATGGCGGGCTACCGCGACGCGAAGATCGCCGACATCCGCAAGCAGGTCGGCAAGGGCAAGGTGATCTGCGGGCTTTCCGGCGGCGTCGATTCGGCGGTCGCGGCGGTGCTGATCCACGAGGCGATCGGCGATCAGCTCACCTGCGTGTTCGTCGATCACGGCCTGATGCGCTCGCAGGAAGCCGAGGAAGTCGTCTCACTGTTCCGCGGCGCTTACAACATCCCGCTCGTCCACGTGGACGCCGAGGAACTGTTCCTCTCCGGTCTCGCGGGTGTTTCCGATCCCGAAGCCAAGCGCAAGTTCATCGGCAAGACCTTCATCGACGTGTTCGAGGCCGAGGCGAAGAAGATCGGCGGCGCCGATTTCCTCGCGCAGGGCACGCTCTATCCGGACGTGATCGAAAGCGTCTCGTTCACCGGCGGGCCGTCGGTCACGATCAAGAGCCACCACAATGTCGGCGGCCTCCCCGAGCGCATGAACATGCAGCTCGTCGAACCCTTGCGCGAACTGTTCAAGGATGAGGTTCGCGCCTTGGGCCGCGAACTCGGCCTCCCTGAAGCCTTCGTCGGCCGCCACCCGTTCCCCGGCCCGGGCCTTGCCATCCGCATCCCCGGCGAGGTCGACAAGGAGAAGTGCGACACGCTCCGCAAGGCGGACCGCATCTACCTCGAGGAAATCCGCAAGGCGGGCCTCTACGACGCGATCTGGCAGGCGTTCGCCGTGCTGCTCCCGGTGCGCACCGTCGGCGTGATGGGCGACGGCCGCACCTACGATCGCGTCTGCGCGCTCCGCGCCGTCACTTCGGTCGATGGCATGACCGCCGATGTCTATCCCTTCGATGCCGCGTTCCTCAGCGCCGTCGCCACGCGCATCGTCAACGAAGTGAACGGCATCAACCGCGTCGTCTACGATTACACGTCGAAGCCGCCGGGCACGATCGAGTGGGAGTAAGGCGGCCGGCGTGAGGCCGTCAGGGCATCTTCGAGGCGAGTGTGATGGTTTCCCCGTCCACCGCGAAGCGGCCGTAGCCCTGGTGGTGGATGGTGCGCGGGTCTTTCTGCGCGGGATCGATCCACGCCTTCACCACCTCCAGCACGAACAGGCTGTAGGCGTTCACGAGCCGCGTGTTCACCACCCGGCATTCGAGATTGGCGAAGCACTCGGCGACGAGCGGCGCTGCCACGATGCGCGCCGGAACCGGCGTCAGCCCGAACCGCTCGAACTTGTCGACATCGCGGCCCGAACAGTTGCCGATCCCGACGACCTTCGGCGCGAGGTCCACGGCCGGAACCGCGATCACGCATTCCTTCGTCGCGCGCAGCGCCTTGAAGCTGTGGTCGGCGGGGCTGACGATGCAGGCGACGCGCGGAGGCGTGAACTCCACCATCATGTGCCACGACATGGTCATCACATTGCTGCGGCCCTTCGCGGCTGTGGTCAGCAGCACCACGGGGCCGGGTTCGAGCAACTGGTAGACGCGTGCGAGCGGCAGGTTTTTCATGGGTATTCAGCCTCGCGGATGGACTACGGCAGGTCAATGCGGGCCGGGCCCGGAAAATGGAGCAGGAGTACGAGACGATGGTGACGATGTACGGCATCCCGAACTGCGACACGGTGAAGAAGGCGCGCACGTGGCTCGAGGCGAACGGCGTCGACTACGCGTTCCACGATTACAAGAAGGCAGGAATCGACCGACCTCGGCTTGAGGCGTGGGTGAAGGAACTCGGCTGGGAAACCGTGCTCAACCGCGCCGGAACGACCTTCCGCAAGCTGCCGGATGCGGCCCGCGAAAACCTGGATGCAGGCAAGGCCGTGGACCTGATGCTGGCGCAGCCCTCGATGATCAAGCGCCCCATTCTCGATACCGGCAAGGCGCGCCTCGCCGGGTTCAAGCCCGACGTTTACGCCGCCGCGATCCGCTGAGCGTTCCCGCACGCTTTCCACCCCTGCACGGAGGCGTTACAAGCCGCCCCATGTCTACGACCTCGATGACGCTCACGCTCGACACCTCGACGAGCCGTGCCAACCCCACCCCGGCGCCGATGAAGCGCCTCACGGTGCCGCGTATCCGGCAGCGCAAGGGCGGCGAGCCGCTCGTGATGCTCACCGCCTACACGGTCCGCATGGCGCAGCTGATGGACCCTCACTGCGACATGTTGCTCGTCGGCGATTCGCTGGGGCAGGTGATCTACGGCCTGCCGCACACGGTGGCGGTGACGATGGAGATGATGTGCGCGCACGGTGCCGCCGTCGTGCGCGGCAGCTATCACGCCGCCGTCATCGTCGACATGCCGTTCGGCAGCTACGAGGCCTCGCCCGAGCAGGCGTTCACCAACGCCTCGCGGCTTTTGAAGGAAACCGGCGCCGCCGCCGTGAAGCTTGAAGGCGGCAAGGTGCTCGCGCCGACCGTGGAATTCCTCACCTCGCGCGGCATCCCGGTGATGGCGCATGTCGGCCTCACGCCGCAGGCGGTGAACATCCTCGGCGGCTATGGCGTGCGCGGCAAGAGCGATGTGGAGGCGCGGTCGATCGTCGCCGATGCCACCGCGATGGCCGATGCTGGCGCCTTCTCGATCGTCATCGAAGGCGTGATGGAGCCGATCGCCATCGAGATCACGCAGACGGTGGCGTGCCCCACCATCGGCATCGGTGCCTCGGCGCAGTGCGACGGGCAGGTGCTGGTTACGGAAGACATGCTCGGCCTCTTCGAGCGGACGCCCAAATTCGTGAAGCGCTACGGCGCGATGTCGAAGGTCGTGGCCGATGCCGTGAAGGACTATGCGGCCGATGTGCGCGCGCGGACCTTCCCCACGGAAGACAACCTCTACCGGGCCGACGAGGAAAAATAGGGTTTTGCGTGCGCGCGCGGCCATCGCTATGGTCCCGCGCACAATTTGAGAGGCACGACATTGGCCAGGGAACCATCGGGCACAGCGCCCGAAGACGCCTTCATCCGCGAGGTTGACGAGGAATATCGCCGGGATCAGCTCACCGGCTTCTGGAACCGCTATGGGCGCTGGATCGTCATTGCCGTCGGCATCGGTCTCGTCGCGCTTGCCGGGTTCCTCTGGTGGCGCGAGGAGCAGGTCCGCAATGTCGGCGTGCTCAGCGAGGAATTCTCGTCGGCGCAGCAGGGGCTGGAGCTTGGCAACGCCAAGGCGGTGGCGGATATCGAGCGTTTCGCAGCCGGAAACCACGGCGGCTACACGACGCTCGCGCGCTTCACCAAGGCGTCGCGCGCCGTCGAAAATGGCGACAATGCCGCTGCGCTCGCGGAGTATCAGGCGCTCGCCGCCGACACGAAGCTGCCGCAGCCGCTGCGCGATCTTGCAACGATCACCGCCGTGCGCGTCGAGTATGATACGCTGGCACCGGCCGAGGTCGTGACGCGCCTGAAGCCGCTCGCACAGCCCGGCGCGCCCTGGTTTGGCGTTGCCGGAGAGATGCTCGCGGTCGCCTACATGGCCGAAGGCAAGCCCGAACTCGCGGGGCCGATCTTCGCCGCGATCTCGTCAGACGAAACCATCGCACCGTCGCTCCGCCAGCGCGCGCAGCAGCTCGCCGCCTCGCTCGGCAGCCTCCCCGACGTTGCTCCCGACGCTGCCCCCGCGGCGGATGCTCCGGCAGCCGAACCGACAACCGGAAAGAATTGATGCGTAAATCGCTTATCGTCGTCGTGCCGCTGGTCGTGGCGCTTGCCAGCTGCGGAATCTTCCGCGGCGGCGGAGACAAGAACAAGTCGAAGATCGCCGGAGAGCGCCTTGCCGTGCTCACCTACGAGGCGCGGACGACCGCCGACCCCGACCTTGCGAACACCACGGTCTCCCTGCCGGTGCCCATCGTCAACGCGGAGTGGACACAGCCGGGCGGCAGTGCGGCGAAGGCGCTCGGGCATCTCAGCCTGCGTGCCAATCCCTCGCGGGCGTGGTCGGTCTCGATCGGCAGCGGCAGCGACCGGACACGGCGGCTGACGTCGGGCCCGGTGGTTTCCGGCGGGCGTGTCTACACGATCGATACCCAGGCGGTGGTGCGCGCGTTTAGCGCCGCGAACGGCGGCCAGCTCTGGTCGGCAACGCTGCGCAAGGACGGAGAATCCCAGAACGTCGCGTTCGGCGGCGGTGTCGCCACCGATGGCGCCCGTATCTATGCGACCTCGGGCTATGGCCTCGTCGCGGCCTATGATGCGGCATCGGGCGCGGAGGCGTGGCGCGTCGACATCGGTATGCCGCTGCGCGGTGCTCCCGCGGTCGAGGGCGCGCAGCTTTTCGTGATGACGCAGGATAACCAGTTGCAGGTGCTCTCCACCGCGACCGGCGAAACGCTGTGGGAAAACGCCGCGACGGTCGAGCCCGCCGGTCTGCTCGGCACGGCGGCGCCTGCCGTTGCGCTCGGCACCGCCGTTGTCGGTTTCTCCAGCGGCGAGCTCATCGCCCTGCGCGTCGAAAACGGCCGCAGCGTCTGGCAGGATGCGCTGAACCGCACCGGCTCCACCACCTCGCTCGCCGCGCTCAGCGACATCGATGCTTCGGCTGTGATCAGCGACGGCCGGGTCTACGCGATCGGGCACGGCGGCCGCATGGTGGCGCTCGACCTTTCGACCGGACAGCGTGTCTGGGAACGCAACCTCGCGGGCACCTCGATGCCGTGGGTGGCGGGCGAATATATCTTCGCGGTGACCGTGGACGGCGAACTCGTGGCGGTGCAGCGCGCCGACGGGCGCGTGCGCTGGGTGACGCAGCTCCCGCGCTGGCGCAACGTCAAGAAGCGCAAGAACCCGATCATCTGGCAGGGGCCTGTGCTCGCGTCGGATCGCCTCTATCTCACGAGCAGCGAAGGCGATCTCGTCGCCGTGTCGCCAGCCGACGGCAGCGTGCTCTCCACAAACGAAGTGGCGGGTGACATTTTCCTTGAGCCGGTGGTCGCCGACAACACGCTCTACATCCTCTCCGAAGACGGCCGCCTGAGCGCCTACCGTTAGAGCCATGACCAGCAAAAAGCCCAAGGTCGTCATCATTGGGCGCCCGAACGTCGGCAAGTCGACGCTCTTCAACCGGCTCGTCGGCAAACGCATCGCGCTCGTCGACGACACGCCGGGCGTAACGCGCGACCGCCGTGAGGGCGAGGCGAAGTTGTTCGATCTCGATTTCATTGCCGTCGACACGGCGGGACTTGAGGACGCCGGGCCCGAGACACTCTCGGGGCGGATGCGCGCGCAGACCGAAGCCGCGCTCGAAGACGCGTCGGCGGCGCTGCTCGTCATCGATTCGCGTGCGGGGCTCACGCCGATGGACCGGCACTTCGCGGATTGGCTGCGCACCGCGAAGGTGCCGGTGGTGCTCGTCGCCAACAAGGCCGAAGGCCGCTCGGGCGACGCGGGTATCCTCGAAGCCTATGAACTCGGCTTCGGCGAACCGGTCGGCATCTCTGCCGAGCACGGCGAAGGGCTCGCCGATCTGTTCGAAGCGCTGGCGCCGCATGTTGATGCCGCCGTCGCGGCGGCGGGCGACGATTATGAGGACGAGGACGAAGCGGTAGGCCCGCTCAAGCTCGCCATCGTCGGACGCCCGAACGCGGGCAAGTCCACGCTCATCAACACGCTGCTCGGGCAGGACCGGCTGGTCACGGGTCCCGAGGCGGGGATCACGCGCGACAGCATCGAGATCGAGTGGAACTGGGAAGGCCGCCCCGTGCGCCTGATCGATACCGCCGGCGTCCGCAAGAAGGCGAAGGTGCACGAGAAGCTCGAAAAGCTCTCGGTCGCCGATACGCGCCGCGCCATCGATTTCGCCGAGGTCGTCGTGCTGCTGCTCGATGCCACGCTCGGCCTCGAAGCGCAGGACCTGCGCATCGCCGACATGGTGATCGAGGAAGGCCGCGCGCTCGTCATCGCGCTCAACAAGTGGGACGCGGCGGAGGATCAGTCGCGGCTGTTCCAGGGCGTCCGCAAGGCGCTCGACGAGGGCCTCGCGCAGATCAAGGGCGTGCCGCTGCTCGCGGTTTCGGGGATGACCGGCAAGGGCCTCGATACGCTCATCAAGGCCGCCTTCGAGCAGCGCGAGGCGTGGAGCCAGCGCGTGCCGACCAGCCGCCTCAACCGCTGGTTCGAAGGCGCACTCGCGCGCAATCCGCCGCCCGCGCCGGACGGCAAGCGCCTGAAGCTGCGCTACGTCACGCAGGTGAAGTCGCGTCCGCCCTCGTTCGTGATTTTCGGCAACCGGCTGACCGAGCTTCCCGAAAGCTATCGCCGTTACCTCGCGAATTCGCTCCGCGACGATCTCGGCTTCACCGGCGTGCCGATCCGGCTGACGCTGCGGGGCGGCAAGAACCCCTTCGATCGTTAGCGCGCGGCCACGGCTTCGGCCGTGAAATCGCTGAACACGCCGTCGACCCCGGCCGCGAGATAGGCCCTGATTTCCGCGCCGAGATCGCCGTGCGCGCGTGGGTCTTCGCCCTGCCGGTGGTCTGCGGGGAGGAAGTAATTCTCCGCGCGGAACGTCCACGGATGCACCTTGAGCCCCGCGGTATGTGCGTCCGCCACGAGCCGCGTCGGCGCCGCAAGGCGCATGTCCGGCCCGCGCGCGATCACCAGCGTCTTTTCGGGGCCGATGCCGTCGGCATAGGCCGCGACGGCCTTGAGGCCCTCCGGGGTCAGCATCTCGGCATAGGTTTCGTGCGCGCCGTCCGCCGGTCCGCCCTCCGCTGCGACGAGCTGGATGAGGCGTACGCCCGTCATCGCGTCCAGCCGCTTCAGATTGTTCACCTCGAACGACTGGATGAAGACCGGCGCATCGGCATCGCGCCAGCCGGCGGCATCGAGCGCGGCGACGAGCTTCGGCTCGAGGGAAAGCCCGATGGACGCGAAGTACGAGGGGTGCTTGGTCTCGGGGTAGATGCCGACGCCGCGCGCCTTGGCGAGCGCGATGATCTCGCCCAGTGTCGGAATCTCGAATCGGCCGTCGTTCGCCGTGCCGCGCAGCTCGGGCAGGCGCTCACGGGCTCGCAGGGTCTTCAGTTCAGCGAGCGTGAAGTCCTCGGTGAACCAGCCGGTGACGGAGACGCCGTCGATCGTCTTGGTCGCCTTGCGATCCGCGAACTCCGCCCGCGCGGCGACATCGGTGGTGCCTGAAATCTCGTTCTCATGCCGCGCCACCAGCGTGCCGTCGCGTGTCGGTACGAGGTCGGGTTCGATGAAATCGGCGCCGTCGTCGATCGCGCGCGTGTAGGCCGCGATCGTGTGTTCGGGAAGGAGGCCGCTAGCGCCGCGATGTGCGATCACGATGGGGCGGTCGGCGGCCTGGGTCACGCCGGAAGCAAGCATGAGCGAGAGCGAAAGGGCAAGGAAAAGTCTCATGCCCTTCAGCTAACGTCGTTGTGTTCAGCTTTTGCGACGAAGCAGATACTTGCGGCCGCCGACGAGGCCTGCCGCACCGAGGCCGAAGAGCGCGAGCATGGCCGGCTCCGGCACCGGATTCGTGCCGCCGCCATCGCCGTCGTCACCACCGTCGTCGCCGCCACCGCCGGAACCGCCGCCACCCGGCAGGATCAGCTCGGCGTATTCGGGAAGGTTGGTCGCCTCGAAGTCGCTGGGGATCTGCGCATCGCGCATCATCTGATCCTGCACGATATAGGGTTCGCACGGGAACTGCACGACCTTGCGGGCAGGGTTCTTCGAAGCCGTCTTCACGGCCTTCGGCTTGTCGGCATTATGACGGGCTTCGTTCACCCCGGCACCAACCACAGCGCCGGTGCAGATGCACAGCGCCAGCTTTCCAGCAGCAGCGATATTCATAACCAAACCTGCCCTATCCTCGCCGCGCAAAGCGTCGGCGGGCCCCGTTGATATTCTGTTGTCATTCCGCTCGCGACACGGCCCCGCTGCGAGCGTTGATTGGTTACTAAATTATTATGGATTAATCCTGCATTTACAAGTCCGGCCTGGCCCTGGCGCGGGTTCAATCCGCAAGAATTTGTATTCTGTTGCCGCGAATATACATAATGTTGGTGGTTAACCGCCAGAGCGCCGGCTTGCGACATGCCGCCGCAGCGGCGGTCGGAAGCACAGCGAAATCGAACGGAGCGAGTGCAACATGCCCATGGAAACCGCGATCCTCGCAGGCGGATGCTTCTGGTGTGTGGAAGCGATTTATGACGATCTTCAGGGGGTTGCGGCAGTCGAATCCGGCTATATCGGCGGACATACGACGAACCCGACCTACAAGGAAATCTGCGGCGGCGACACCGGCCATGCCGAAGCGATCCTGATCCACTTCGATCCGGCGGTCGTCAGCTACGAAGAGCTGCTCGACATCTTCTTCCACGTTCATGACCCGACGGCGCTCAATCGGCAGGGCAACGACGTCGGCACGCAGTACCGCTCGGCGATCTTCCCGCAGGATGATGCGCAGCGGGCGGCGGCGGCGGCGGCGATCGTGAAGGCCGGGGCGCTGTGGCCGGACCCGGTGGTGACGACCATCGAGACGGGCCCATGGTATCCGGCCGAGGACTATCACCAGGAATATTACGCACGGACCGGCGACACGACGCCCTACTGCAACTTTGTCGTCGGCCCCAAGGTCCGGAAATTCCGGGAAAAATACGCAGACCGCCTTAAAAGCCGAGGTTGACCCGCACGGCCGCAGGGGCCGAGCATCGCGTGCATGACGCTTTTCGACGACTGGCGGGCACGCTCGCCGTTCTACAACGAAACGCACGAGGCGGTGGCGGCAAGCGTGCGCCGATTCGTGGAGCGCGAGATCGCGCCTCATGTCGATGCGTGGGAGGAGGCGCGCGCTATCCCCCGCGCGCTCCACCGCAAGGCCGCGGAAGCGGGCATCCTGGGGCTCGGCTATCCCGAGGAATATGGGGGTCACACCGCGGGCTTCGACGTGTTCCACAACCTCACCCAGTCCGATGAACTGGCGCGGCCGGGCGCGGGCGGGCTCACTGCCAGCCTGATGACGCACGGCATCGGCCTGCCGCCGATCCTCGCCATGGGCAGCGAGGAGATGAAACGCCGCGTCGTGCCTGCGGTGCTCGCGGGCGAGAAGATCATCGCGCTCGGCATCACCGAGGCGTCCGGCGGCTCGGATGTCGCAAGCCTCCGTACGCGTGCCGAACGGGTGGGGAACACATATGTCGTGAACGGCGGCAAGATGTTCATCACCAGCGGGATGCGCGCAGATTATATAACGGTCGCGGTGCGCACCGGCGGCGCGGGCATGGGCGGCATCTCGCTGATGCTGATCGAGGCGGACATGCCGGGCTTCACACGCACGCCGCTCGAAAAGATGGGCTGGCACTGTTCGGATACCGCCGCGCTTCATTTCGACAATGTCGAGGTGCCGCCCGAAAACCTGATCGGCCCCGAAAATGCGGGCTTCATGGGCATCATGCGCAATTTCAACAGCGAGCGGCTCGGCATGGCGCACGGCTGCTGCGCCTACGCGCGCGTCTGTCTCGAGGAAGCCGCGGCATGGGCACGCGAGCGCGAGACGTTCGGAAAGCCGCTCGTCGGGCACCAGTCGATCCGTATCAAGCTCGCCGACATGGCGCGGCAGGTGAATGCGACGCAGGCGTGGGTGGATCAGTGCGCGTGGCAGGTGCGCGAAGGCAAAACAGAGCCTGCCGATTTCGCGATGCTGAAGGTGCAGGCAACACGGATGCTGGAGGCTGTCGCCCGCGATGCCGCGCAGGTGCTGGGCGGCGCCAGCTACCTCAAGGGCTCCAAGGTCGAACGCATCTACCGCGAGGTGCGCGTCAACGCGATCGGTGGCGGATCGGAGGAAATCCTGCTCGATCTTGCCGGCCGGCAGCTGTTTGCCGGGCGGTAGGTTCTACTCGGCCGCGATCGCTTGCGGCTCGCGCTGCGCCGACGCATCCGCCGCCTTGCTGAAGCGCAGCACGCCGTCGTCGACCGGCGCGTGGCGGAACATCTTCACGTCGCCGGCATAGTTCTGGTTGAGCCGCCACGGCACCGTCTTGCCCTGCTTCGGGAACTGGTGAAGCCCGCGCTGGAAATACCCCGAGGAGAAGTCGATCCACGGCTCGGCTTCCATGTTCGGGTCGACGAGCGTTGGCGTGACCGTATCGGTGCCGGTCTCTTTCATGTGATTGAGCACGCGGCACAGATATTCGCTGGTGAGGTCCGCCTTCAGCGTCCACGAAGCGTTGGTATAGCCGAACGCCACCGCGAGGTTCGGCACGCCCGAGAACATGATGCCCTTGTAGCCGTACGTCTTCGGGAAATCGACCTTGCGGCCGTCGAGCGTCACGTCGATCCCGGCCATGAAGAGGAGATCGAGGCCGGTTGCGGTGACGACGATATCCGCGTCCAGCGTCTTGCCAGATTTCAGGAGAATGCCGGTTTCGGTGAAGCGGTCGATGTGGTCGGTCGCGACCTCGGCGCGGCCTTCGCGGATCGCATCGAACAGGTCGTCGTCGGGAACGAGGCAGAGCCGCTGCTCCCACGGGTTGTACGTCGGCGTGAAGTGCGTCTTCACGTCATAGCCGGGGCCGAGCAAGTCGCGGACGCCGCCGAGCAGGCGTTTCTTCAGCTTTTCGGGTTTGCTCCGCGCCAGCCGGAAGAGCCACTGCTGCATCGCGACGTTGCGCCAGCGCACGATGTTGTAGGCGGCCATCGGCGGCAGCCAGCGCCGCAGCCAGTTCGCGAAGCGGTCTTCGGCGGGCCGGGAGATCATGTAGGTCGGCGAGCGCTGTAGCATGGTGACATGCGCCGTCTTCGCCATTTCGGGGACGAGCGTGACGGCGGTCGCGCCCGAACCGATCACGACGACGCGCTTCCCCGCATAATCGAGGTCCTGCGGCCAGTGCTGCGGGTGGATGATGCGGCCCCGGAAGCGCTCCGCGCCCTCGAACTGCGGCGTGTAGCCGGCCTCGTAGCGGTAGTAGCCCGAGCACATGTAGAGGAAATTGCACGTGAACTGCACGGGCTTGCCGTCGGAGCGCGCCGTCACCGTCCAGCGTGCGGTGTGCGAATCCCATGCCGCGGCCTCGACATGGTGGCCGAAGCGGATCTTCTCGTAGAGGCCGTATTCGCGCGCGGTCTCATCGAGATAGCGCAGGATGGAATCACCGTCGGCGATCGCCTTCTGGTCCGTCCACGGTTTGAAGTTGAAGCCGAGCGTATACATGTCGCTGTCGGACCGGATGCCGGGATAGCGGAACAGGTCCCACGTGCCGCCGATGTTCGGGCGGCCTTCCAGGATCATATAGCTGCGATCCGGGCAGTGCTTTTTCAGGTGCACGCCGGCGCCGATGCCCGAGATGCCGGCGCCCACGACGATCATGTCGAAATGTTCGGTCATGCGGTCCCTCTTCCGCTGATTTGAGCGGAACATAAATCAGACCCGCGCGAACGGAAACTCTTCTAATGCGCAGCGCCGACATGCGCGTCTGCCACCGCTGCGCTGATGCCTGCGGCGAGCACCGAAAGCTGGGCTGCCGCGGGATTGTCGCAAAGTCGGACGAGCGCGGAGGGATCGGCTTCGGCGCCGTCGAGCCCGATGGCTTCCAGCAGCTCGGCCTCGTGCGGCAGCAGCGCCACGCAGCAGGGCGCGCCGATCTCCAGCCGCTGTGTGCCGTGCATGGCGATGCCCGTCAGCAGGCAGCGCAGCAGGTGTTCGATGCCGCACGCGTTGTCGCCGTAGGCCTCGATCAGCGCGGCGTGAAGGCAGGGCGGGCGCGGCCAGCCGATCACGAGCCGCCGCAGCGCCCACAGGATCGTCTGGCTGTCAGGCGGCAGGTTCAGCCACGGCCCGCCACGGTATTCGGCTATTTCGGCAATCGTCGCCATGGTCCGATCCTTGTTGCGATAAGATTGATAATCATTCGCAATAAGGAATCTGTCAATGGCTTTCCAACAATCGGGAGGGAAGCCGCAACTCCCCTCCCGCACCGTATCACTCGTCCCACATGAACTTGTACACGAAGCCCGCGATGAGTCCGCCCACGATCGGGTAAACCCAGAAGAACCAGAGCTGTTGAAGCGCAATGCCCCCCTCGATGAGCGCCGGCCCCGTCGAGCGCGCCGGGTTCACCGACGTGTTCGTCACCGGGATGCTGATGAGGTGGATGAGCGTGAGCGCAAGCCCGATCGCGATCGGCGCGAAGCCGGGCGAAGCGCGCTTCGCCGTGGCGCCAAGGATGACGATCAGGAAGCCGAAGGTCATCACGATCTCGGTCCACAGCGCCGAGGTCATCGAATAGCCGCCTGGCGAATGTTCGCCAAAGCCGTTCGAGGCAAGGCCGCCCGCGTAACCGGCCTTGCCGCTCGCGATCGTGTAGAGCACGAGCGCGGCGAGGATGGCGCCGACGACCTGCGCGACGATGTAGCCCGGCGCGTCCTTCCACGCGAAGCGCCCGCCCGCGGCGAGACCCAGCGTGACGGCGGGGTTGAAGTGCCCGCCCGAGATCGGGCCCAAAGCAAAGGCCATCGTGAGCACGGTGAGGCCGAACGCGAGACTGACCCCGGCAAGACCGATGCCGACATCGGGAAACGCGGCGGCGAGCACCGCGCTGCCGCAGCCGCCGAGAACGAGCCAGAAGGTGCCGAAGAGTTCCGCTGTAAGCTTCTTGAGATCGAACATGCCATACCCTCCCCTGAAGCGCCGCGTCATGCGCGGCGGGGCTGCATAACACATTCTGGGCGCAAGGAGAATCAGCGCGGCGCAGCGGCGCGGCGGAGCCTGTCGTTGATCGCGGCGCCGAGGCCTTCATGGGGGACGGGGGCGACGGCGATGGCGCCCGCACCGCTCGCGTCGGCGGCGTGCAGGCAGTCGAATAGGCGGGCGGCAGCTTCGACGGGATTGCCCGCCGGGGACAGGCTGATGTCGCCCGTGACGGGACCGAAGCCGATCAGGAACTCGTCGTCAGCTGCAGTTTTCGCGTCCAGCCTGAGCGGCTTCGAGGGAGCGTAATGGCTTTCCATCATGCCCGGTGCCTCGATACCGCTACCCCCCAACGAAACAGGGGCGAACGCCTCCAGCGCCTCGCGCGGGATGCCGCCGGGGCGCAGCAAGCGCAGGCGGTCTCCATCCACCGCGACGATTGTCGATTCGATGCCGCCCTTGCAGGGGCCGCCGTCGATGATGAGCGGAATGCGGCCGCCCAGGGTTTTCAGGACGTGTTCTGCGCGCGTTGCGCTGATCTGCCCGGAGGCGTTGGCTGAAGGGGCGGCGAGTGGGCGGTCGAGCGCCGCGATCAGCGCTTGCGGGACGGGATGATCGGGGCAGCGGACAGCGAGTGTCGGGAGTCCGGCGGTGACGATGGCGGCGACGGGGCTTTCGGGTTTGCGCGGCAGGACAAGCGTCAGTGGCCCCGGCCAGAACGCGTCGATGAGGCGGTGGGCGAGCGGGGATAGTTCGACATGCGCTGCTGCCATTTCAGCGCCGCTGACGTGGGCGATGAGGGGGTTGAAGGACGGGCGGCCCTTGGCGGCGTAGATGCGGACGACGGCGTTTGGGTTCGTTGCGTCGGCGGCGAGGCCGTAGACGGTTTCGGTCGGGACCGCGACGACCGAGCCGGTGCGTAGCAGCGCGGCGGCAAGCGAGACGCCTGCCGTGTCCGGGGGCACGGTTTCAGTGCTCAAAAGATCAGGTTGCCCGCTCACAGCCCCCCGCTATACCCGCGCCGTTTCCTCTCACAAGCGATAGATGGCCGCCCATGACCTACACCGCCCCGATCACCGAGCAGCGCTTCGTCCTCGAAACCATCGCCGATCTGCCCGGCCTCGCGCAGCTACAACATTTCGAGGCGGCGACCGCGGATCTGGTGGATGCCATCCTCGAGGAGGCGGGGAAGCTCTCCGCAGGCGTTTTCGCGCCGCTCAACCGCATCGGCGACACCGAGGCCGCGAAGCTCGCGAACGGCGTGGTGACGCTGCCCGCAGGCGTTCGTGAGGCCTATGCAGCCTATGTCGAAGGCGGCTGGATGACGCTCGGCGCCGATCCGGCGTGGGGCGGGCAGGGCCTGCCGTTCGTGCTGGCGACCGCCGTGCAGGAGCAGCTGACGAGCGCCAACATGGCGCTGTCGCTGTGCCCGATGCTGTCGCAGGGCGCGATCGAGGCGCTGACGGCGCACGGCTCCGAGGACCAGAAGCAGACATACCTGACCAAGATCATCTCGGGCGAATGGACCGGCACGATGAACCTCACCGAGCCGCAGGCGGGAACGGACGTCGGCGCGCTTCGCACCACCGCGACGCCCGCGGAAGACGGCACGTGGCGCATCAAGGGCTCCAAGATCTTCATCACGTGGGGCGAGCACGACGTGGCCGAAAACATCATCCACCTCGTCCTCGCGCGCACGCCCGGCTCGCCCAAGGGCACCAAGGGCATCTCGCTGTTCGTCGTGCCCAAGTTCCTGGTGAACGCGGACGGCTCTCTGGGCGCGCGCAACGACCTGCGCTGCGTTTCGATCGAGCATAAGCTCGGCATCCATTCCTCGCCGACCTGTACGATGAGCTACGGCGATAACGACGATTGCGTCGGCTACATCATCGGCGGCGAGAACGCCGGGATGCGCGCGATGTTCACGATGATGAACCACGCCCGCATCAATGTGGGCTTGCAGGGCGTTTCCATCGCCGAGCGTGCGTATCAGCACGCGCTCGCCTACGCGAAGGAACGCGTACAGGTGCGCCGCATCATCGAATTCGCCGATGTGCGGCGGATGCTCATGACGATGCGCGGCCTCACCGAAGCGGCGCGGGCGCTCACCTATCTGAACGCCGCCGCCGTCGACCGCGCGCACGCTGAAACTGACGAACGCGCCGGGCGCGAGGCGCAGGCGCTTGCCGACCTGCTGACGCCGGTGACGAAGGCGTTCTCGACCGATGTCGGCGTCGAGGTCGCGAGCCTCGGCGTGCAGATTTTCGGCGGCATGGGTTTCATCGAGGAGACGGGCGCGGCGCAGCACTACCGCGACGCGCGCATCGCGCCGATCTACGAGGGAACGAACGGCATCCAGGCGATGGACCTCGTCGGCCGCAAGCTGCCGCAGGGCCGCTGGAAGAGCCTGTTCGCGGACATGCGCGCGGATTTCGCGCTGCTCACGGGCGAAACGGCCGGGCTGGCGCCCTATCTCGAAGACGCGCTCGCGGCGCTTGAGAGCGCGACGACGTGGCTCGCCGAAGGCGGCGCGGCGGGCGGTGCCGACGACAATGCGGCAGGCGCGACACCGTACCTGCGCATGTTCGGCCTTACCATCGGCGGCTGGCTGCTCGCCAAGCAGGCGGCGACCGCAGCGCAGCGTCTTGCGGCGGGCGAGGGTGACCCGGCGTTCCTGAATGCGAAGATCGTGACGGCGCGTTTCTTCGCCGAACAGTTCCTGCCGCAGGCGGCGGCATTGCTCGGGCCGATTACGCGCGGCGCGGAGGCACTGTTTGCGATCCCCGAAGAGGCGCTTTAGCGGGCGCTTTTCCACCCGATATTACGGTTTAACGGGCGCTGAACGTCGTTCGTCGAAGCCCGTATGTCGTTTGTCCTGTTTTCGACAGTCGTTCGCCGAAGCCGTGCCGCCATGCCTTTTCGCGGCCTTAATTCGCTCCCACCTCTCCCGCCGTCCGCGAGGCTCTCCCGTCGCGGGCAGTGCAATTTTGTAGAGGTGTGTTTATGAAAAAGCTTATCCTTGCCGCGCTCGCGACTGCCCTCCTCCCGGCGTCCGCGCTTGCTCAGGACGCAGGTACGATCGGCGGCGCGTTCGTCGGCGGCCAGATCGGCTGGGGCAAAAGGTCGGTCGATCTTGAGTTCGGCCTGCCGGGCGTTGATGATTTCGACAAGAACCGCAGCGGCATCGATTACGGTGTGTTCGCCGGCTACGATTACGGCATCGGTCAGAACGTTCTCGTTGGTGTCGAAGCCGGTCTCGGCTTTGGCGGCAAGACGCTGCGCGGTACGCCGATCGCCGGCCTGACCGCAGAGGTCGACCCCAAGTGGAACTACGACGTGAGCGCGCGCGCGGGCTTCCTCGCAACGCCGAACCTGCTCGTTTACGGCCGCGTCGGCTACGGTGCCGAGAAGACTCGCGTTTCGTTGGTCTCGACGATCCAGGGTGTCGATTCGGCCAGCGACAAGGGCTGGTCGGACGGCCTGCTCTATGGCGGTGGTCTCGAGTACGGCATCAACGAGTCGGCGAGCATCCGCACCGAATACCGCCACCGCGACATGGACGGCGGCTATGCGGCCGATCAGGTTCTGGCGGGCCTCGCGTTCCGCTTCTAACGACTGTCGGTCCGAAAACAGTTGGGCCGGAGGCATCGCCTCCGGCCCTTCTTTTTTGGCATCGCTCAGGTGAAACGCTTTACTCCCAGGCGCGGTAGGCGAGGTCGAGATCGTCGGCGACCGCCTTGTAAGTGATGAAACCGCCCGCGACGTTGAGGCCATTGCGGAGGTGCGGGTCGGCGCGCATCGCGCCCTCGGCGCCCAGCTTCGCCAGCTTCACGATGAACGGCAGCGTCGCATTGTTGAGCGCGAAGGTCGACGTACGCGCCACGGCGCCGGGCATGTTGGCGACGCAGTAGTGGATGACGCCCTCGACCGTGTAGACCGGGTCGCTGTGCGTCGTCGCGTGCGAGGTCTCGAAGCAGCCGCCTTGATCGATGGCGACGTCGACGAGCACCGATCCGCGCTTCATCGTCTTCAGCATCTCGCGCGTTACGAGCTTCGGTGCTGCTGCGCCCGGGATCAGCACGCAGCCGATGATGAGGTGCGAGTTCTCCGCCGCGCGTGCGACGGCAGCGCCGCTCGCGTAGACGGTCTTGATGCGATTCTGGAACAGCGCGTCGAGCTCGGCAAGGCGGGTGGACGAGACGTCGTAGATCGTCACGTCTGCGCCGAGGCCGACCGCCATCTGCGCGGCGTTGAAGCCGGAGACGCCGCCGCCGAGGATCGAGACCTTGGCGGGCGCCACGCCGGGCACGCCGCCGAGCAGGATGCCGCGGCCGCCCTGTTCCTTTTCGAGATAGTGCGCGCCGACCTGCACGGCCATGCGGCCCGCGACCTCTGACATCGGCTGGAGGAGCGGCAGGCGGCCCTGCGCGTTCGTGACCGTCTCATAGGCGATGCACGTCGCGCCGGACTTCATCAGCGCTTCGGCCTGCGGCTTGTCGGCGGCGAGGTGCAGGTAGGTGAACAGCGTGTGGCGCGGTTCCAGCCATGCGATCTCGTGGAGTTGCGGCTCCTTCACCTTCACGATCATGTCGGACGCGGCGAAGACTTCCTGCGGCGTCGCGAGGATTTTCGCGCCGACCGCCGTATAGGCGTCGTCGCCGAAATCGATGCCGCTGCCCGCGCCCGTTTCGACGAAAACCTCGTGGCCCGCCTGCGTGAGCTCGGCGACCGAGGCCGGCGTCATGCCGACACGATATTCGTGAACCTTGATTTCCTTGGGCACCCCGACGCGCATGACCTGTTCTCCCTCGTCCTTATGGAATGGAGGGAATTTAACGGAAATCGCGTCGGAAAAGTTTGTGAAGTTGTCAGACGGAAGGGGAATCGTGTAGAGAATATTCGAACATTGTTGGAGATTTCAGGAAATTGTCCGATCTTGATCAGATAGACCGCAAGATTATCGCCCAGCTTGCAATCGACTCGGGATTGACCAGCGAGCAGCTCGGCAGCCGGGTCGGGCTTTCGGCGTCCGCGGCACACCGGCGGGTGAAGCTTCTGGAAGAGTCGGGGTACATCCGCGGCTACCGCGCCGTGCTGTCGCCCGAAGCGCGGGGCAATCCCTCCGCCGTCTATGTCGCCGTCACGCTCACCGACCAGCGCAAGGAAACGCTCTCCGCTTTCGAAACCGCCGTGGCACGCGCGGCCGAAATTGCCGAGGGACACCTTATCACCGGCGATTCGGACTACATGCTGAAAATCCTGGTGAAGGAAGGCGACAGCTTCGAGCGCGTGCACCGCGAGCTGCTGGCGGCGCTGCCCGGCGTGCAGCGGCTGGTGACGCAGGTGAGCATCCGCAAGATCGTGGGTGAGTGAGCGGGTTGGCACGCCTGTTGTGCAGTGCGGCACGCTATGCTAGTCGCCGCCGCCGTTTCGGTGAGAAACAATGCAGCTTGAGGCATGAGTCGCATGGCCCAGCAGTACAAGGATAAAAGGGTTCAGAGCCGCTGATCGCGGCGCCGATCCCACACCCCCGTCCATGACCGGACCCCACAACCCGCACGCGGCGACATCCGATCGCCATGACGGGATCGCGAAGCTCGCGGTCGCCGCCATCGGCATCGTGTTCGGCGACATCGGCACCTCGCCGCTCTACGCCTTTCGCGAGACGTTCGTGGGGCATCATCCGCTCGCGCTCGATACGCTACACGTCTACGGCGTCATCAGCCTCATCTTCTGGTCGATGACGCTGGTGGTGAGCATCCAGTACGTCACCATCCTGATGCGTGCGGACAACAAGGGGCAGGGCGGCAGCCTCGCGCTGCTCGCGCTCATCTCGCGGCGAACCGAGCATTCCAGGCTCGCGCCGCTGATCGTGCTGCTCGGCGTGTTCGCAACGGCGCTCTTCTACGGCGACAGCATGATTACGCCCGCGATCTCCGTGCTGTCGGCGGTGGAGGGGCTTACCGTCGTTCGCTCGGGAATGGAGCCGCTCGTGCTGCCGATCGCGGTCGGTCTGCTGGTGTTCCTGTTCATGCTTCAGTCGCGCGGCACGGCGAAGGTGGGCGCATGGTTCGGGCCGATCATGCTCACCTATTTTCTCACCATCGCGGTGCTCGGCGCGAGCCAGATCGTCCACCATCCCGAGATCATCCTGGCGATGATCAACCCGTGGTACGCGATCCAGTTCTTCATGATCGACGGCTGGCTCGCATTCCTTGCGCTCGGCTCGGTGGTGCTCGCGGTCACGGGTGCGGAAGCGCTTTATGCCGACATGGGGCATTTCGGGCGGCGGCCCTTGCGGATCTCGTGGTTCTGGTTCGTGATGCCCGCGCTGCTCATCAACTACATGGGGCAGGCCGCGATGATCATCAGCCTGCCCGCCGCCGAGGCGCAGGAAGCGATCCGCAACCCGTTCTTCCTTCTCGCGCCCGAGGGGCTGCGTCTGCCGCTCGTCATTCTCGCCACGATGGCGACGTTCATCGCGAGCCAGGCGGTGATCTCCGGCGCCTTCTCGGTGACGCATCAGGCGATCCAGCTCGGCTTCATGCCGCGCCTCACCATCAAGCACACCAGTGCCTCCACGCAGGGGCAGATCTATATCCCGGTCATCAACTGGCTGCTGATGGCGGCGGTGATCCTGCTGGTGCTGATGTTCCAGAATTCGAGCAGCCTCGCCGCCGCCTACGGCATCGCGGTGACGGGCGCGATGTTCATCGATACCTGCCTGCTCGGCGTCGTGCTGTTCTCGCTTTGGAAGTGGAAGCCGTGGGTGGCCATTCCGCTGCTCGGCATCTTCTTCCTCGTGGACGGCGCCTATTTCGCGGCGAACCTTACCAAGGTTCCCGATGGCGGCTGGTTCCCGCTCGCCGTCGGCATCGTTGCCTTCACCATGCTCACGACATGGTCGAAGGGCCGCCTGCTGATGCGCCGCCGTATGCAGGAAGCCGCGATGCCGATGGAGATCTTCGTGAAATCGGCGGCGGGCAGCGCCACGCGCGTGCCGGGCACGGCGATCTTCATGTCGTCCGAACCGACCGGCGTGCCGCACGCGCTCCTCCACAACATGAAGCACAACAAGGTGCTGCATGAACGCGTGATCGTGCTCACCGTGGCGATCGAGGATATTCCCTACGTCGAGACGTGCGACGTCGTGGAGACGCAGGATCTGGGGCAGGGCTTCTACCGCATGAAGCTGCGCTACGGCTTCATGCAGGAAACCGATATTCCGAAAGCGCTTTCACCAGTCAACGCCTGCGGGCCGAAGTTCGACATGATGCAGACGAGCTTCTTCCTTTCCCGCCAGACGCTGATTGCGGCGCCGAAACCCGGCATGGCGATCTGGCGCGAAAAACTGTTCGCCTGGATGCTGCGCAACGCGGCGACGGCGATGGAGTTCTTCAAGCTGCCGACGAACCGCGTGGTGGAGCTGGGCAGCCAGGTCGAGATCTAGCCGAGAATGCGTGCCTCGCGCACGTAGCTGAAATCGCCCGCGCCCGACCAACTGCGCCCGTCCGGATAACGCAGTTCGATTCCGGCGAGGTCCTTCTCGTCCGCCAGCCACATGTTGACGCCCATCATGCTGTTTCCGAACTTTGCCACGGCGCCCGGAGTCAGGGTGAAATGCGTTGTCGCGCCGCATGTGGGGCAGAAATGGATTTCCGCGGCCGGGTCATCCTTGTCTTGCCGGGAGTAGGTGTTCGTCACGCCTTCGACGCTGACCTCCGACGGATGACAATAGGCCCAGCGCGCGCCCGATTTGCTGCACAGCGTGCAGTTGCATTCGTGGATGTAGTCCGGCCGTTTTTCGGTCGCGATGTGGATCTGGCCGCAGAGGCAGGAAAGCTTCACCATGGGCCGAGCCTATAATGTGCAGGCCGGCGGGCCGATAGCCGTCATTCCGGCCCAGGCCGGAATGACGGCGCGTTCGGGCACTTATTTCTTCGACGCAATCCAGTCGTCGATCTTCTTTTCGAGAACCGCGAGCGGCAGGGCGCCGGTCATCAGCACTTGCGCGTGGAAATCGCGGATGTCGAACTTCGGCCCAAGCGCCTTTTCGGCGCGGGCGCGGAGTTCCTGGATCTTCATCGCGCCGACCTTGTAGGCGAGCGCCTGGCTGGGGATGGCGATGTAGCGCTCGACCTCCGCCGTGGCGTCGGTGCGGCCCATGTCGCTGTTGGCGAGCATGTATTCGATCGCCTGATCGCGGGTCCAACCCTTCGAATGAAGTCCGGTGTCGACGACGAGCCGCATCGCGCGCAGCATCTCGTCGGAGAGCGTGCCGAAGCGCTGGTAGGGATCATCGAAGAAGCCCATCGGGTAGCCGAGCGTTTCGGCGTAGAGCGCCCAGCCTTCGATGTAGGCGGTATTGCCGCCGAAACGCATGAAGCTCGGCAGGGCGGCATTTTCCTGCGCGAGGCTGATCTGGAAATGATGCCCGGGGGCGCCTTCGTGGAGGTAGAGCGTCGTCATGCCCGGCGTGGTGCGCGAGGGCAGATCATAGGCGTTGAAATAGAAGATGCCGGGGCGTGTGCCGTCGGGTGTGCCCTGCTGATAGGAACCACCGGCCTGCTGCTTTTCGCGGAACGGCTCGTAGGGGCGGATATCGAGCGGGGACTTCGGCACCGTGGAGAAATACGCCGGCACCTTGGCGTCCAACGCTTTGCCGATCTCGAAATATTTCTGGGTGAGCCACTCGCGCGACTGCGGCTTGAACTGCGGATCGTTGCGCAGATAATCGAAGAATTCAGGCAGCGTGCCCTTGAAGCCGACCTCGGCCTTCACTTTCTCCATCCCGGTCTTGATGCGCTTCACTTCGGCAAGGCCGATGGCGTGAATGTCTGCGGCCTTCAGCGGCAGCGTCGTCGTGTTTTCGATAAGCTGCGCGTAGAGTACGGGCCCGCCCTTCATGGCGGAGAGGCCGACCTGCTCTCGGGCCGCCGGGAGGTACTCGGCTTTCAGGAAATCGTGCAGCCGCTGATATGTCGGATAAATCTTGTCCGTGATCATCGCGCGGTATTCGGCCTTGAGGCGTGCCTGATCCGCGGCGGAGATGCCTTCGGGGAACTTGGTGACCGGGCTGTAGAAGGGCGAGTCCTCGGGCGCCTGCGCGAGCTGGGTCGCGAGCTGCTCGATGACGTTGTTGATCGTGAGCTTCGTTTCGACGACGCCTGACGCCATGCCTTCACGGAACCGGCCGACCGAGCGATCGAGCAGCGTGACGTAGTCCTGATGGCGCTTCAGGTTGTTCTCGTAGTCGGCGAGCGTCGCGAAGGGCGCGCCGCCGGTGGCCGATGCGAACGACGGGTAGAAGGTGTGGAAGCCGCTGAAGTGATTGACCGGGCGCACGACGGTGAGCGCGAGGATTTCGGGGGTGAGGCCCTTGAGCGTCTCTTCGGTCTGCCACTTGAAGACATCGTAGGCGATGCGGTCGGTGGCATCGAGCGCGCTGCGGTCGATCGCCTTCAGGCGCGCGAGGTCGCTTTCGCCGGCGGCACGCTCTGCATTGTAGTAAGCATCGGTAATGTAGTCGCCGAGCTGGTCCGCGTAGCGCATGTCCCCGCGAAACAGGGCATTGATCGGATTGCGCTTGAGGTTCGCCTCGTCCGAATCCTGGAAAAGCTGCCAGAGCGCCTGATGTGCGGGGTTCTGGACCGCGGCGGAGGCCGCCGGCGCCGTTTGGGCCGAGACGGGGGCGGCGAGAGCAAGCGAAAGTGCAATGGCGAAAGCCGACGCAAGGCTGCGCATCATCGATGAAGTCCTTTCGGGAAAAGCGAGCATGGCTGGGTTCATACGCTGCGCCGCCGGGACTTGCTATACGCCCGTCGAACAGGGCGTGCGGTTCGTCGAAGCCCGGAGCGATCCTCCCAGCATCGCTAGTGAGGCGGCGGCGGCGCTGCCGATAAGCTCCCGCCCCGTGACCCGGCTTCCGACGCGCACGCTTGCCGCCTATGCGGGCCCCGGCCTTCCCGTCGCCGCGCTCGGGCTGCCGCTCGTCATCTATCTGCCGCCTTACTACGCGGGCACGCTGGGGCTCGATCTTGCCGCGGTGGGTTTCGTTTTCTTCCTCGTGCGGATGCTCGACATGCCGCTCGATCCGCTGCTCGGGCATTTCATGGACGGCACGCGCAGCCGCTGGGGCCGGTTCCGGCCGTGGCTGGTGGCGGGCGGGTTGACGCTCCTTGTCGCCACGGTCGCGGTGTTCTTCGCCGTGCCGGGCATTACCGTGTGGTATCTGTTCGGCTGGTTGATGCTGCTGTTCACTGGCCATTCGATGCTGAACGTGTCGCATATCGCGTGGGGCGCGACGCTTTCCGGCGATTATCATGAACGTTCGCGCGTCTACGGCTGGTGGATCGGCGGGCATCTGGTGGGGCTGATCACCGTGCTCGTGCTCCCCGCCGTGCTCGGGCAGATGATGGGCGCGGACGCGCCGAAGCCGGTGCACCTGATGGGCGCATTCATCCTCGCCATCATTCCGCTCACGGTGATCGGTGCGATCGTCGGCGCGCGCGAGGGCGCGGCGCAGGCGGAACACCCGCGCATCACGTGGGCGGATATCCGCCGGCTGTTTTCGAACCGGGCACTGGCGATGCTGCTTCTCGCCGACGTGCTGGTGAACCTCGCGCCGGGCGTGACGGGCGCGCTCTTCGAGTTCGTGTTCGTCCGCCTGCTCGGCTTCACGCAGGCCGGGGCGGCGGTGATGCTGCTGATCTATTTCGGCAGCGGCCTCCTTGCGCTACCGCTGTGGCTGCGCCTTGCCGTGCGCTTCGGCAAACAGCGCGCCGCCGCCGCTGCGTGCGTGAGCGGCGCGGCGCTGCACGTCGCGGCGTTTCTCGTTTTCGATCCCGCGCAGGCGTGGCTTTCGTATCTTGCCATCGGGCTCGCCGGAACGCCCTATGCCGCGCCCGGCTTCCTGCTCCGCGCGATGCTTGCCGATGTCGGCGACGAGGAGCGGCTGGCGAGCGGCGCGGACCGGATCGGGCTGCTGAATGCCGTGCTGACGACGGCGATGAAGCTCGGCTACGCGCTGCCGGTGGGGATATTGTTTCCGATTCTCGCACTTGTCGGGTTCAGCGCCGAAGCGGCTGCGGCGAGCGCGCCGGGGTCGCTGCTGTGGGTCGAGGGCTTCTGGATCGTGCTGCCGCCGGTGATCCTGCTTCCCGCCGCTTTCGTGCTCGTTCGGCTGCCGCTCAGCGCCGCGCGGCACGCCGAAGTGCAGGCTGCACTCGCACGTGCCGGAAAGAATTGAGAACACGTCTTTTTTGCTCGCAGGTTTTGCGAATCTCCTGTAGGCTGGCGAAGTTCATGTCAGTTTCAGACTGGTGTGGACGTTCGTCATGAATGTCCGTGGGCGCACGGATTTTGTTTTGGGATCAGCAGGCTGTCGACCGCCGCGAATAGAATTGGGCCGAGAACGACAGTGCTGTGGCGGCAGGCGCCCGGCTGCCGACGTTATTCAGACTGGATATCACGACATGGGTTTTGATGGCCGCAAGCGCGGTGGGGACCGTGGCTATGACCGCCGCGGCGGAGGACGCGATTCGTTCGGCGGTGGCGACGATTTTTACGACTCCGGTCGCAGCTTCGGCGGTGGTGACCGCTTCGGTGGCGGCGGTGGCGGCGGTGGCGGCTTCGGCGGCGGTGATCGCTTCGGCGGTGGCGGCGGTGGCGGTGGCGGTGGTTTCCGCGGCGGCGGCGGTGGCGGCGGCTTCGGTGGTGGCGGCGCTAGCCGTGACCCCGGCACGTCGCTCGGCACGGCTTCGGGCACCGTCAAGTGGTTCAACGCGACGAAGGGCTTCGGCTTCATCGCTCGCGACAGCGGCGAAGACGTGTTCGTGCACATCAGTGCGGTCGAACGCGCCGGTCGCACGACGCTTGATGAAGGCCAGCCGGTCACGTTCTCGATCTTCGACCGTGGCGGACGCCTCTCGGCTGCCGATCTCGTGGTCGATGGCGAGGCGCCCGAGCGTCCCGATCGCCCCGAACGTCCGGCCCGCGACCGCGGTCCGTCGGCGGGTGCCATGGACGACGACTTCACGCCCGGCGAGCGCATCGAAGGGACGGTCAAGTTCTTCAACACGATGAAGGGCTTCGGCTTCATTTCGCGCGGCGACGGCAAGCAGGACGCGTTCGTGCACATCAGTGCGCTCGAGCGCGCCGGTCTCACCAGCCTCGCCGAAGGCCAGCGGGTCAGCTTCGAGCTGGCGCGCGACCGTCGCGGCAAGGTGGCTGCAGGCAATATCGAACTGCTCTAACGAAGCAGCCGCAATCGATTCGGGGAGGATCGAACGCAGGAGGGGCCGGCGCGTATTCGCGCCGGCCCTTTTCGTTTGTGGTCGGACTGTGCCTTTCGACGATACGTTGCCCGACCTTTGTCACGCCTGTTGGTCTGGAGTCGTTCCGGTTCAGATTGAACCGGAACGACTCCAAATGATCTTTTGTTTGCCGTTATTTCCGAGCCGGCAGGTGATTCCACCTGCGAAATCACTCTAGGCCGAACGCCGGATGGTGCAGCAGCTCCCCGCGCGGCTCAATGTCGTCGAAGGGCAAGGCCTGAACCACCTCCGGAGGACAGCCGGCGACGCTGAGGCCGGGGAAGGATCGGAAGCCGAACCGGCCATAATAGGCGGGGTCGCCCACCAGCGCCGCGCCCCGGCTCGTCGTTCGTAGCCGGCGGACGGCTTCTGCCATCAGCGCCGTGCCGATACCTTGGCGGTGCCTTGACGGCAAAACTGCAAGCGGGCCGATCAGGCCCCAGCCGCCCTGCGTCCCGATCCACGCCGCCGAGGCGGCCAGATACCCAATCACCTCGCCCTGCTCCTCGGCCACAAGGGAGAGGGCAAGTGCGTGCTCCGCGCGCAGCATCTCAACGATGCGTGCCTCTGTTCCGGTGGATTGCGGCAGCAGCAGCATGGCTTCCGTGACAAGCCGGCTGATCGCTGGGATGTCAGCCGTCGTTTCATTGCGGATCAGCATGTCATGCCCCTTGATTGTCGAGTTGCGCGCGAACGGACGTACGGCCGCGTTTGGAAATCCGATATGGGCTGCCCGATCGGGATTCGATCAGCCTTTTCCGCCGCAGTTGGTTGAAAACGGTGAGGTCGAAGTCGGCGAGGAGCATTCCTTCCCGTGTGACGCATGTCACCGACGTGATTTTGGGGCCGTCGCCGCGCTCGTGCAGAATGCAGCCGCCAAGGGCCAGAACGTGCAACGCACGTTGTTCATTTCGTGAGATATTCATGGAAGTCTCGTAAGATAGGCGTGAAAGACACCCCGAGCGCATTGCGCCCGGCGGCTTTGAATTCACGAGGCTCTCTGAGGTTCAGAGAGCCTTATCGTACAAGCTCAGACATCCACTCTCCGGTTACCGCGAAGCGAACATTGTCGCCGCGGACCACGCCAATATAGGGGGCGTGCGTTCCCACTGACAATTGGAAAAGGGGCTGACCGTGGACGGCGTTTCAGCCTCTGATGGGAACGATGCGCGCTGCGGCCGGGCGTTCGCTTTCACGTGCGGTTTCGCGCCAGCTTACGACGCCGAACACGACGTCGATCACGCCGCCGTTGGTGGTGAACGGCATCAGCAGCGCACGGTAGATGCCGGGGTGGCCTGTGGCGGTTTCATAAGGGGCCTCGACCGACAGCGGCACGGCGCGGCTGAGGAGTTCGGGCAGGTAGCTGCTGATGCGCATGAGGAGCGAGCCCGGCGGCGCGTCGGCGAGGCCGATGACGTCGGTATCGACGCCGCCTTCGGCTTGCAGCGCCTCACCGATGAGGCGGAGGTGCGGGCCTTCGCGTTCATCAAGATCGATGACGAAGCTCTGTGTGCAGCGATCTTCGATCAGCATCGGATCGAAATCGTTCCAACGCGGCACGCTGCCCGCGCGTGGCAACGTCGCCCAGTAGTTGTGCGCCTGCATATGCAGGCGCCGTTCCTGCGCGCCCGTGCTGACCGGCGGCAACGCCTTTGCGCGGCGAAGCGCTGAAACCTTGCTGCCGAGTGTCATGTATGCGCTCCCTGAATACAGTGCGCGCGACCCTGCCCCAGCAGGCGTTAACAGCTTGGAAACGAGCGCGCCTGCTCAGCTTGCCGCGACGGTCTGCTCGATCGCGCCGAAAATGCTGTGGCCGGTGCTGTCGTCGACCCAGATGCGGACGCTGTCGCCATACTTGAGGAACGGCGTTTCGGGCTTGCCCGACAGGATCGTCTCGACCATCCGCACTTCGGCGAGGCAGGAGTAGCCAAGGCCGCCCTGTGCGATGGGCTTGCCCGGCCCACCGCCTGCGTCGCGGTTCGAGACTGTGCCGGAGCCGACGATCGATCCGGCTTCGAGATCGCGCGTCTTCGCGAGGTGCGCGATCAGCACGCCGAAATCGAAGGTCATGTCGACATGCGTTTCGGCGCGGCCGAACGGCTGGCCGTTGAGATCGACCTTGAGCGTGCCGAGAAGCTTGCCGCCGTCCCACGCGGCGCCGAGCTCATCCGGCGTCACGAACACCGGCGAGAAGGCGCTAGCGGGCTTGGACTGGAGGAAGCCGAAGCCCTTCGCGAGTTCGGCGGGGATGAGATTGCGCAAGGAGACGTCGTTGACGAGGCCGACGAGGCGGATGTGCTGGCGCGCGTCTGCGGCGGAAACGCCTTGCGGCACATCGCCGGTGACGACGACGACCTCGGCTTCGAGGTCGCAGCCCCAGCTTTCGTCGACGAGCACGATCGGATCACGCGGGCCGACGAACGAATCGCTGCCACCCTGGTACATCAGCGGATCGGTCCAGAAGCTTTCGGGGAGCTCTGCGCCGCGCGCCTTTCGCACCAGCTCGACGTGGTTCACGTAGGCCGAGCCGTCGGCCCACTGGAAGGCGCGCGGGAGGGGCGAATGCGCCTCGCGCTCGTGGAAGCGCATCATGGGGATCACTTCGTGCGCAAGATCGGTGGCGAGGGCTTCGAGCTTCGGGGCCACCACGTCCCAGTCGTCGAGCGCGGCCTGCAGCGTCGGGGCGATGGCGGACGCGTCCGCGCACCACGCGAGATCCTTCGACACGACGACCAGACGGCCATCCCGGCCACCCTTCAGGCTGGCAAGCTTCATTTCTTCCCTCCGGCAAGCGTTTTTATAAGGTGCGGCCAGTAATCAAGGCCGTTGTAGAAGGAGGCCACGGGCGCATTCTCGTCGAGCCCGTGCGCGCGCATCTTCTTCATGTCCATGAAGATCGGCGACACGGCAAAGGTGGGCACGCCCGCGATGCGGAACCACATGCCGTCAGTGCCGCCCGACTCCTGATAGGGCGTGATCGCGACGCCGGGATAGTGCAGCGCCAGCGCCGATTTCACGGCGGCGGTTACGTCGGGGCGTGGCTCCGAAACAGGGCTTGCCGTTGGCGTGCCGCGCACCTTCCATTCGGCCTTCGGGTTGCCGCCCGCCTGTTCGAGTGCGGCCTGCACGGTCGCCACCTCCACGCCGGGGAAGATGCGGCAGTTTACCGTGCCGATCGCGCGCTGCGGCAGTGCGTTTTCAGCGTGGCCCGCGTTCAGCATCGTGGCGACGCAGGTGGTGCGCATCTCGGGTTCGAATTCCTCGCTCGACGAGAGCGCGGCGGCGGCTTCGGCGTCGTTCGGATTTTCCGAGAAGCGGCGCAGCATCTCGGCGACCTGCGGCTGCGAGGCTTTCAGTTCCTTCGCCATCGCGCCGAACGAGGCGCGCGTGACGCTGTTCGCCTGAATCGGGAATTTGAGCGTCTCGACATTCTTGAGGAGCGCGGCGAGATCGTAGATCGCGTTGTCCTTGCGCGGACGGCTGGAGTGCCCGCCCTCGTTGCGGATCGTCACGTCGAACGTGGCGAAGGTCTTCTCGGCGACCTGCATCCCGTAACCGAAGGGCTTGCCGTCCGGGGCGAGTGCGCCGCCGCCCGCGTCCGAATTGAGCGCATATTCGAGCTTCGCGGGTTTCAGCGCGTCGACGAGCGCGCGCGTCGTGGCCATCCCGGTTTCCTCGTCGCCGGAGAAGCCGAGGTAGAGGTCGCGGTCCGGTACGAAACCGCTCGTTTTGAGGTCGGCGAAGGCGCGCGTCAGGTGGGCGACGCCCATCTTGTTGTCGAGCGTGCCGCGGCCGAGGAAATCGCCATCCTTCTCGCGCAGCACGAAGGGGTCGAACGACCAGTCCTCGGGCTTCGCATCGACGACGTCCATGTGGGCGAGGAAGGCGACGGGCTGCTTCTTGCTGCCCGCTTTCCCCGGATAGCGGGCGATAAGGTACACGGTCTCGCCCATCGGCACGACCTTGATGTCCGCGTCCGCGAAGCCCGCCGCTTTCAGATCCTTGACGACGCGCGCCGCGACTTCGGGCACCTTGCCGTGACCCGCGGCGGAGCGGATTTCGACGATGTCCTTGTAGAGGCTGAGCGCCGCGGTGCCCTGCGGCGAACCCGGTGCGGCGGCATTCGCCATCGGTGCGGCGAGGCACAGCACCGCCGCGGACAGGATCGTACCCTTCATGTGGACCCCCTTCAGGATTTGGCTTTCCAGCTATCCTTGTAACCGGTCCATTCCACAGCGGAAGCCGCTTCGCCGATTTCGAGCGGATCGCGCGTGTCGATCATCACAGCATACTCGTCCGTCATCGCCTTGGGCTGCTCGAACATGCGGGTGAGCGCCTTGGGGTGCGGGCCGTGCGTGAAGCCGGTGGGGTGCAGCGTCATCATGCCGGGGTGGATGTTGTCGCGGCTGAAGAAGTCGCCGTCGTGGTAGAACAGCACTTCGTCGTAATCGTCGTTGTTGTGGAAGAACGGCACCTTCAACGCCTTCGGGTCCGTTTCGAACGGGCGCGGCGCGAACGTGCAGATCACGAAGCGGTCTGCAAGGAAGGTCGTGTGCGCCGAGGGCGGCACATGATAGCGGTGGCTCATGATCGGGCGGATGTCCCGCACATTGAGCCGTGCGACCGACAACTCGCCGTGCCAGCCCACCGCGTCGAGCGGATTGAACGGATAGGTCATCCACGACACCTGCCCACGCTTTTTCACCGCGACGCGCGTTTCGAGGTCGCCCTGCTGCGCGCGGAAGGCGTCGTCGATCTCGGGTGTGTCCATCACCGCCGGATCGAAGATTGCGTGCGGCCCCAGCAGCCCCTTGTCGGGGAGCGTGTAGCTGGAGTTCGTCGCCTCGACAGCGAGAATCTGCATCGGCTCCGTGGGCACGATGCGCCACATCGTACCGCGCGGGATGACGACATAATCGCCCTGCCCGATCGCGAGGTGACCGAAGTCGCAGAAGAAATCGCCTGCGCCGCGATGTACGAAGAGAATCTGGTCGCCGTCGCCGTTGCGGTCGAGGCTCGGCATGGCCTCTGCGAGGCGCCACAGGCGAATTTCGGTGGCCTTGTTGTGGAGCACGACAGGCGCGGACCAGAGCGAATTCGGTGCTTCGTTGATCTGCGTGAGGTCGAAGGCGCGCGGCGCGAGCGGCCCATCGAAGTCGATCCAGCCCGTGGGCGGATTGCGATGATAGAAGAAGGCGGCAGGGCCGAAGAAACCCTCCTTCGACATCTCGCGCTCGTAGGTGCCTTCCGGGAGGTCGGCATGGGCCTGACGGCTCGCTTCACCCTTCACCAGCGGGAAATTGAGGTAGCGCTTCATAGCTCAGGCCTCCGCGGTTTCGAGCACGCCGCGCTCGATCTGGTCGCGTTCAATCGATTCGAACAGGGCCTTGAAGTTGCCCTCGCCGAAACCTTCGTCCTTCTTGCGCTGGATGATCTCGAAGAATACCGGCCCCAGCATGTTGCCCGAGAAGATCTGCAGGAGCAGGCGGGGGTCGTTGTTCTCTGTGGAACCGTCCAGCAGAAGCCCGCGCGCCTTCATCGCATCGACCGGTTCGCCGTGGCCGGGCAGGCGCTCATCGAGCATTGCGTAATAGGTTTCGGGCGGCGGGGTCATGAAGGGCAGGCCAAGGGCGCGCAGGCTGTCGATGGTGCCGTAGATGTCGTTCGTGGAGAGCGCGATGTGCTGGATGCCCTCGCCGTTGAACGCCATCAGGAATTCTTCGATCTGGCCGCCGCCCTGCTTCGCCTCCTCATTCAGCGGAATGCGAATCTTGCCATCAGGCGCAGTCATCGCCTTGCTGGTGAGGCCGGTATACTCGCCCTTGATGTCGAAATAACGGATCTCGCGGAAGTTGAAGAGCTTCTCGTAGAATTCCGCCCAGAACTTCATACGGCCGCGATAGACGTTGTGCGTCAGGTGGTCGATGATCTCGAGGCCTGCGCCCTTGGGATGGCGGTCGACGCCTTCGAAATAGCGGAAATCGATATCGTAGATATCGGCATCGTCGCCGTAGCGGTCGATGAGATAGATAAGGCTGCCGCCGATGCCCTTGATGGCGGGGAGGCGAAGCTCCATCCAGCCGGTGGAGGTCGGCATGGGTTCGGCGCCGTTCGCGATGGCGTGCGCATAGGCCTTCGCGGCGTCCTTCACGCGGAAGCCCATCGCGCAGGCGCCGGCTTCATGCTCTTCGGCGAAGAAGGCGGCAGGCGAGCGCGGCTCGGCGTTCAGCAGGAAGTTGACGTGGCCCTGCCGGTAAAGCGTCACGTCCTTCGAGCGGTGCTTCGCGATGGGGGTGAAGCCGAGCTGGCGAAACACGCGGTCGACGAGCGCGGGATCCTGCGCGGCGAATTCCAGGAATTCGAATCCATCGAGCCCTGCCGGGTTTTCGAAAAGGTCGGCCATTGACGCTCTCTCCCTCATTTGCTTCGAGTCGTTATTCCGTGATATTAGTTTCATATGAAACTTGTTGCAAGTGGAACGATATGCCTCCGATCCGTCTCGACACGTTCCTGCCCTACCGCGTCGCGGTGCTTTCCGACCGGCTGAGCCAGCGGCTGGCGCGTGTCTATGAAGGCTGCGGGCTGTCCTCGCCGCAGTGGCGCGTGCTCGCGGCCGTCGCCGAGAAGCCGGGGCGGAGCGCGCAGGACGTGGTGCGGATGACGCCGATGGAGAAGGCGACGGTGAGCCGGGCCGTCTCCGCGCTCATCGCGCGCGGGCTGATGCGGCGCGCGGCGGACGACCGCGATGGGCGCACCTCGCGGCTGACGCTGACGGCGGACGGCGAGCGCCTGTACGGCGAGATCGCGCCCGGCGTGCTCGCGATCGAGGCGGATATCGCGGCGCGCTGCGACAAGGCCGGGCTCCTTGCCGCGATCGATGCGATCGAGAACGGGCTCGGCGCGGAGGACGCGGTGGACACCGTTTCGGTGCGCGGCTAGGAGACAGTCCTGCACGGTGTGCCAAGGAATGGACTAGCATGAATACGGTCGCGGCTCTGCTCGGTATCTTTACGATGGTCATCCAGCTCGTGATCTGGATCATCATCGCGCAGGTCATCATCAGCTGGCTGGTGGCGTTCAACGTCATCAACACCAGCAATCAATTCGTGCGCAGCCTGCTGACCGGGCTCGACCGGCTGACCGAACCGATGCTGCGGCCGATCCGGCGCGTGCTCCCCGATCTTGGCGGTATCGACCTTTCGCCGATGGTGCTGATCCTCGGCCTTATCCTCATCCAGCGGCTGGTTCCGGCGCTGGTCTTCGACATCATGGCGGGCTGAAAGTTTTCAAATGGCGGCTGAGCGTATCGACGGCAAGGCGTTTGCCGAAGGTCTCCGCGGACGTGTTTCCGCCGCGGTGGCACCGTTTCTTGCGGCGACGGGGCATCGGCCCGGTCTTGCGGTCGTGCTCGTCGGCGAGGATCCGGCAAGCCAAGTCTATGTCGGTTCCAAGCACAAGGCGACCGTCGAGGCCGGTATGGTGAGCTTCGAGCACCGACTGGCCGCAGACACGCCCGAGGCCGACCTGATCGCGCTCGTTGAAAAGCTGAACGCGGACGAGAACGTCGACGGCATCCTCGTGCAGCTGCCGCTGCCCAGGCACATGCGCGAGAGTGCGGTGATCGAGGCGATCGACCCCGACAAGGATGTGGACGGTTTTCACATTGTGAATGCTGGTCGGCTTGCGACCGGGCTTCCCGGCCTCGTGCCGTGCACGCCGCTCGGCTGCATGATGCTGCTCGAAGACCGGCTCGGCCGCGACCTTTCGGGGAAGCGTGCGGTCGTGATCGGACGCTCGAACATCGTCGGCAAGCCGATGGCGCAGCTTCTGCTCGCGGCGAACGCGACCGTGACCATCGCGCACAGCCGCACCGCCGATCTGCCCGCTGTGGTGCGTGAGGCGGACATCGTGGTCGCGGCCGTGGGGCGCCCGGAAATGGTGCGCGGCGACTGGCTGAAGCCGGACGCGGTCGTGATCGACGTGGGTATCAACCGTATCGCGGCGCCGGAACGCGGCGAGGGCAAGACGCGGCTTGTCGGCGACGTTGCCTACACCGAGGCGCTGGAGACCGCGAGCGCGGTGACGCCGGTGCCGGGCGGCGTCGGGCCGATGACCATCGCCGTGCTTCTCCGCAATACGCTCGTCGCCGCGCATCGCCGTGCCGGTCTGCCGGCGCCCGAAGGCTTGTAATGACCGAGCTGTTCATCTCGGCGCTCGCCACGCTGTTCGTGGTGATCGATCCGCCGGGATGCGCGCCGATCTATTCCTCGCTGACGGCGGGCGCTTCCGCGCAGCAGCGCCGCTCGATGGCGATCCGCTCGGTGCTGGTGGCGGCGGCGGTGCTGCTGTTCTTCGCCTTTCTCGGCAAGGGGATGCTTGCTGCGCTCGGCATCAGCCTCGATGCGTTTCGTATCGCGGGCGGCATCCTCCTGTTTCTGATCGCGTCCGAAATGGTGTTCGAAAAGCGCACCGAACGACGCAATTCGCGCGCACAGGAGGTCGCATCCAAGGAGATCGAAGACGTCTCGGTGTTCCCGATGGCGATCCCGATGCTCGCCGGGCCGGGCTCGATCGCGAGCGTGATGCTGCTCACCTCGCAGGCGAACGGCTGGGCGGAACGCAGTGTGGTGCTCGCCGCGCTCGCCATCGTGCTTGCCTCCACGCTCGTCGCGCTGCTCGCGGCAGGGCCGCTGATGCGCTTCCTCGGCGACAAGCTGGAGGCGATGATCACGCGGCTGCTCGGCGTCATCCTCGCCGCGCTCGCCGCGCAATATGTGATCGACGGAATCCGGGCGAGCTTCAGCCTTTGATGCGGTAGAGCCGCAGGGGCGAGCCCTTCGGCATCGGCACGGCTTCGAGCCATGCGGGGACTTCACCGGCTTCGAGGCGGGCCCACAGGCCCTCGGGTGCTTCCTTTTTCGCGGCCGCAAGGTCGTTGGTGCCGACGCAGCCGAGCACGTAGGTCGCGCCGTAGCGGGCGGCGATCATCTTTGCCTCTTCATCGTCCGCACGCCACAGACGCACCGTGTCCGCGATGGAGGCCGCGTTGCGATGATAGGGGCCGGCGATGACGCTGTGCGGCGTGTGGACGAGGATCGCGGGGCCCATGTCGAACACGTCGGCAATGATCCCCTTCGGCACGCCGTTCAGCGGCGCGAGTGTCGAGGACGCGGTGCACGAGGCGAGGGGTTCGGTTGCGGGGATGGTGTTCGGAGAGCCGCCAATGCGCTTCGCCGCGAGCGCCGCGAACATGGGAAGCGCGCTGGTGAGGCCGACCAGCACGAGCATGGTTGCGCCGATACGCGGCAGCGTCGACGGGATCGCGCGGGCGCGGGGCAGCAGCATCGCGGCGACGGCGGCGGCAGCGATCGCGGCGAGTGCATTGGGGCCGGTCGCGGCGCGGAGCTGCAGGAACATCAGCCATGTCGTGGTGGCGAGGAGGCCGAAGACGAGGCTCCAGCCGAAGCGGCTGTCCGCGTCCGCGCGGCGCAGCATCACGAAGGCGCAGGCGATGCCGATGAAGGGATAGAGGCCGAACGCGATTGCGGTTTCGGGCTCGGTGCCGAGATAGCTCACGATCGAGCGCGCCTCGCTGATGCGGGCTAGCACCGGCAGGAACGCGGGATCGAGCATCGCCATCGGGCCGCCCGCGCAGTGAGGGAAGGCGACGAGCACGGCGATGCCGACGCTTGCGAAGCCGAGGATGGCAGCGATGCCCCGCCTGACGGGCGTGGTCAGCACATCGATCTGCGGCAGGATCGCGGCGAGCGCGCCGCCGAACACGAGCGGTGCGGCATAGACGGGCGAGAAGGCATCGCAGGCGGCGAACCACCAGCGCGCGGGCGGCACGAAGGCTGGAAAAGCGAGCGCTGATCCCGCGACGAGCGCGACGCCGTAACCCGCAAGCAGCCGCCCGAGTGCCGGTTGCAGGCACCAGCCGAGCACGAGGATCGCACCTGCGACGACGAGGTGCGGGAGCATTTCGAGCCCGATAACGAGCGCCGCGACAGTGGCGAGGCCGGCGACGATGCCCGACGAGAAGCGGCGGCGCGGATCGCAGAGCGCGGCCACGGCGCAGAGCATGAACGCGATCTGCCAGTTGTGGTGATCGATGCGGAGCGGCTTGAACAGCGACAGGATCTGGCCGCTCGCCGCGATGAACACCGCCGCGAGAATCGCCGCCTGCCGCCCGGCGAGACGGAAGGCCGCGAGCGCGGCGGCGCCCATCGTGACGAGGAGCGCAAGGAGGGGGACGGCAGTTCCGGCGATGCGCTCGGCGACGGCGCGGCCGAAGACGGGCTCCGTGACGACGATGATCGCGGCGATCGGCAGGTCGACGAGGCGCGACCAGTGCATGTTCGCGCCTGCGGGCGGGTTCATGCGGTGCTGATCGATATCGCCCCATGCCTGTCCACCGAGCCAGTCGCGCACCTGCATCAGCCGCTGCGCGTCGTCGGTATCGGGAAGGTCGAGCGCGGCGATATCCGCGCGGTTCACCACCACGAGCGCGAGCGCGGCGAGCAGCCAGATGATGATGAGCGGCACGAGAAAGCCGCGGGTCCGATCCGTATCCATGCGCGCCGGTCTACGCGGCGCATGGTTAACAGTCAGCTTCGAAGCGGTGCAATATTAACCAGTTGGAAGCCATCGCCGCCCTAGAGTTCGGGCCATCGGAACTTTCCGCCCGAGGAACAACCATGGTCTCGATTCCGTCCGCCTCGCAGTTCGACACCGCGCAGTCGCGGGTCGGCCTTGCCACCGCCGTCGTGCTGCCGTGCTACAACGAGGCGGCGACGATCGCGCATGTGGTTGCGAGCTTTGCGGACGCGCTTCCCGGCGCGGTCATCTACGTGTTCGACAACAATTCCTCCGACGATACGGCGCGCGTCGCCGAACGCGCGGGCGCGATCGTCATCCGCGAGACGCGGCAGGGCAAGGGCCACGTGGTGCGCCGCATGTTCGCTGAGGTCGACGCTGACATCTACGTGATGGCGGACGGCGACGGCACCTATGCGGCGGCTGACGCCCCAATGCTGGTGAAGGCGCTTGTGGAACGCCGGCTCGACATGGTGGTGGGAACGCGGCGCGGCGTGCGGCAGGACGCCGGGCGATCCGGCCACGCGATCGGTAACCGCCTGTTCAACGGCGTGTTCCAGTGGATGTTCGGCGACGATTTCAGCGACATCTTCTCGGGCTACCGCGTATTCAGCCGCCGCTTCGCGAAGACGTTCCCGGCAGTGAGCCGCGGCTTCGAGATCGAAACCGAGATGTCGGTGCACGCGAGCCAGCTTATGCTGCCGGTCGCCGAGATCGAGACCGACTACGGCGTGCGCCCCGAAGGCTCGGTGAGCAAACTCCGCACGTTCCACGACGGGTTTCGTATCCTTTCGGTGTTCTTCCTGCTGCTGAAGGAGACGCGGCCTGCGTTCTTCTTCGGCGGGATTGCCGGGCTGCTGACGCTCGCATCGCTGGCGTTCGGCCTGCCGGTCGTCGCGGAGTATCTGGAAACCGGGCTGGTGCCGCGCTTCCCGACCGCGATCCTCGCCGCCGCGCTGATGATCATCGCGTCAATGTCCGCGATCTGCGGGCTCATTCTCGATTCGGTCTCGCGCTCGCGTGTTGAGCTGAAGCGCATGTTCCTGCTGACGCAGCGCGGGCTGCCGACGCCGTGAAGGCGCGGCTTCGCGAAGGCGCTGCGTTCCTTGCCGTCGGCGGAACGGCCTTCGTTCTCGGCGCGGCGAGTCTCGAAGCGCTGGTTCGTGCCGGTGTTTCTCCGTATGCGGCGCAGGTTCCGGCGCTCGGCCTCGCGATCCTGACGACGTGGATGGGCAACCGGCGCTGGACGTTCCGCGTGGATGCGCCGCCGACGCGGCGGGAATTCCTCCGCTATGTCGGTGCATCGCTCGGCGGGCTCGTCGTCAACGCCGCGACCTTTTCCACGCTGACCTACGCCGGGTTGCCGACGACGCCGGCGTTCGCCGCCGCGACGGTCGCGGCGATGGGGTTCAACTTCCTTGGCTACAAGTTCGCCGTCTTCGCGCGCTGACGCCTATTCGGCGAGTGCGAGGGCGGGTTCGCGGTGCTGGCGTGCGGAGAGCATCGCTTCGGCAGCGCGGCCGCAGACATACCAGATGAGCGCGGCGAGCACGGCGGCGGCGATCCCGTCCACGGCATAGTGCCAGCCGAGGTGGATGGAGCCGATCCAGATCAGCGTCGCGTAAATCCACATCACCCAGCCGAGCACGCGGTTGATGCGCATACCGCCGAGCGCGAACAAGACGGCGAGCGCATTGTGCATCGATGGCATCGCCGAAATGCCGCCGCCGAGGACGAGCGGGCCGCCGCTGCTGAAATGATTGAGCAGCGCCTGCTGGTTCTTGAGCGCGGCGATACCGGCACCGCCTTCGGCGATGAGCGTCCGGTCGTAGCTGCCGAGCGTGTCCATCAGTGCGGTGAAGGTCGGCGCGCCGCCCGCGAAATCGTCGTAGAAACAGGGCCCCGCGGCCGGGAGCAGCCATGCGAGGACGGAGCCGATCAGGATCCACGAGATCGCGTAGCTGAGCACATACTGCGTGCGCAGGTGCGAATCGCGGAGGTAGGCGCAGACGATGACGCCCAGCGTCATCGGCACGAACCAGCCGTGGTAGAAGCTGTCGATGGCGAGCGTCGCGGCGGGGCCGCTCAGGATTTTGTGCGTCACCACCCACGGGTCTGTGCCCATGAACAGCGCCTTGTCCCACGCCGCGAACAGCGGATCGAGGTGGAAGCCCGCGCGTGGTAGAACGAGTTGCTTGAAGGCGTTGAACGTCGCCAGCATCATCGCGCAGACGAGTGGCGGCGCGGCGAGGCTGAGGAAGCGGTCGCGCTGCCAGCGCAGCGTAACGAAGCTGCGGATCACGCCGAAAGGGGAGGGTGCCGTACCCTCGCGGCGTGCGCGGCGGCCGCATTCGACGAAGAGCGCAATGCCGCCTGCCGCGAGCGTGAGCGCGCCGAGCGACTGCGCGTAGACCGAGAAAAGCTGCGCGAACTGCCCCGCCGGAATGAGCCCGGTACCGAGCACGACGGCCATGTAGAGCCCGGCGATGCCGAGCATCGCGCTCGCCGCGCGAAGCTCGCCGATATCCGCTTTCATCGCCCGTGCCGCCGTTCCCATGGTGCGGCGAGACTAGGGGTGCAGGGTTAAGGCGGGTTTAAGCCCGGGTTTAAGCGTCTCGGCGCCCGAGCAGGCGCAGGCGCAGCGCGTTCAGCTTGATGAAGCCTTCGGCGTCGCGCTGGTCGTAGGCGCCGGCGTCGTCCTCGAAGGTGACGACCTTCTCGGAATAGAGCGAGTTCGGCGACTTGCGGCCGACGACCCATGCCGAGCCCTTGTAGAGCTTGAGGCGGACGGTGCCGGAGACCTGCTGCTGGCTGTGATCGATGGCGGCCTGCAGCATCTCGCGCTCGGGGCTGAACCAGAAGCCGTTGTAGACCAGCTCGGCGTAGCGCGGGGCGAGTTCGTCCTTGAGGTGCGCGGCGCCGCGGTCGAGGGTGAGCTGTTCGATGGCGCGGTGGGCGGTGTGGAGGATGGTGCCGCCGGGGGTTTCGTACATGCCGCGCGACTTCATGCCGACGAAGCGGTTCTCGACGAGATCGAGGCGACCGATACCGTGCGTGCGGCCGTAGTCGTTGAGCTTGGCGAGGAGGTTCGCGGGGGACAGGGCCTCGCCGTTGACGGCGACCGCGTCGCCTGCGTCGAACTCGACGGTGATGTATTCGGGCGTGTCGGGTGCGTCTTCCGGGTTCACGGTGCGCGAGAAGACGTAGTCGGGCACTTCCTGCCACGGGTCTTCGAGCACCTTGCCTTCAGACGAGGTGTGGAGGAGGTTCGCGTCGGTCGAGAACGGCGCTTCGCCGCGCTTGTCCTTCGACACCGGGATCTGGTGCGCCTCGGCGAACTCAATGAGGCGCGTGCGGCTGGTGAGATCCCACTCGCGCCACGGCGCGATCACCTTGATGTCGGGGTTGAGGCCGTAATAGCCGAGCTCGAAGCGGACCTGATCGTTGCCCTTGCCGGTGGCGCCGTGGCTGACGGCGTCTGCGCCGACCATTTTGGCAATCTCGATCTGGCGCTTGGCGATCAGCGGCCGGGCGATCGAGGTGCCGAGCAGGTAGAGACCTTCATAAAGCGCGTTCGCGCGCATCATCGGGAACACATAGTCCTTCACGAACTCTTCCTTGAGGTCGTCGATGAAGATGTGCTCGGGCTTGACGCCCATGAGCTCCGCCTTGGCGCGCGCCGGCCCGAGCTCTTCGCCCTGGCCGAGATCGGCGGTGAAGGTCACGACCTCGCAGGCATAGGTCTGCTGAAGCCATTTCAGGATCACGCTCGTGTCGAGACCGCCAGAGAAGGCCAGAACCACGCGCTTGATATCAGACATCCAACCGAACCTTTCGCGGAAAACTTGGGAGTACGCGCGCCCTTCGCATTGATGAACGGCATATTCAAGGGAGAGTCAGCATGGGCTGCGTATAGGCAGGTAATCAGATGCTGAAACGGAGTACCGAAGTGAACAAATTCCTGATGATCGGAGCATCGGCCGCCGCGCTGATGGCGCTGCCTGCGATCGCCCAGACCGCAGCCCCACAAACCCCCGAAAAGGCTGCCCGTTGGAGCGCCCCCGGGACGCGCGCGGATCTTGAGAAGAAGATCGCCGAACGCTTTGCCGCAGCGGACACCAACAAGGACGGCGCCGTTACCGAAGCCGAGATCAAGGCGCAGGGGGAAGCCCGCCGCGCCGAGGGTGAAAGGAAGATGGCCGAGGCGCGCACGCGCATGTTCACCGCGATGGACGCCGACAAGAACGGCCAGATCAGCCGCGGCGAGTGGGATTCGCACCACGCCGGGATGAAGGCCAAGTGGGCCGAGCGCCGCGAGACCGCGCAGGCGGACGGCAAGGACCGCCGCGAGATGCGGATGAAGTTCAAGGACGGCGACAAGGATGGCCGCAAGGGCCACCGCATGATGCATCGCGGCGGCCACGGCGGAATGGGCTGGGGCAGCTTCGGCGAGAAGGGCTTCGAAAGCGCGGACGCCAACAAGGATGGCCGCATCACGCTCGCCGAAGCGAAGGCGAAGCCGCTTGCCCGCTTCGACGCCGCCGACACGAACAAGGATGGTACGCTGAGCCCCGAGGAGCGCCGTGCGGCGCACGAGGCGAGGCGCGCGGAACGTCGCGCGGAGCGCGGCGACAGCTGATCGGCACGTCCCAGTCCGATCAGCTTCGTTGAGAGCGCGCGGGGCACCGTTTTCCGATCCCCCCTGTCGGAAACAGACCCGAAAAGCGCGCTGGGGCCGGCATTCTCACGAGGATGCCGGCCCTCTGTCTTTTCGGGGGCATCAATTTACACAAGACGACTCGACTTCGCGCGTGAGCCCGATAGCTTTGCAACAAAAGCATAACCGGGGAGATCAGCCATGACTGGCGGAATCAGAGTCAGCCTGAAGTGCGAAAACTGCGGCGGCACGGACTTTGCAGTGTCGGACCGACCTGCGGAACGCGACTGGATCGTCTGCACCGAGTGCAGCAAGCCGCTTTCGACTGTGGCCGAGTTCGACGACGAGGTCGTGCGGCTGGCGCACGATGCCGTGCGGCATCTCGATGGGGTTTCGGCGGCGCGTTAGATCATGAAAGCCTGCCATACATTCGTCATACCGGCGTAGGCCGGTATCCATGAGACCGTGGTTATGGGCCCCGGCCTGCGCCGGGGTGACGGGGTAGGTGGGGCGGACTCTAGAGTTGTTCCGGTTCTCATTGAACCGGAACAACTCTAGAATATCTTTTGTTTGCCGTTATTTCCGAGCCGGCAGGTGATGCCACCTGCCTCGAAATCACTCTAGAACCGCGCTCTGAGGCGAAGGGCCGCGCCGATATCGTCGTCGAGTGAGGCGATGTGGCCGGGGTCACGGCGCCAGAAGAGGTTCGTGTCGAGATGGCCTAGCCCTGCGAGGGGTAGAGACCATGCGGCTTCCACGCTGATTTCGCGGCCCGAGGGCGCGAGCGTGAAGGTGCGGCGGGTGTAGCCTGCCGTTTCCGTTTCGTAATCGTAGCTCGTCGGGATATCGGCCCGGAGAGCGCCGCCTTCGACGCGGAGCGGCTGCGCGATTCGCATCGAGATCGCGTCGCCGCGTGCGACGACCCCCGATTTCGTCACATCGAACGCGAAGGCGAGGCTGCGCAGCGCATCCGCGCCCGAGATGAGCCCGCCCGAGGCGACATCGAGACGGGTGAGCCCGCCGCGCGCCTGCGCTGCGATGCGCCAGCCGTGCCCGGCATCCATCGCCCAGTCCAGGCCGAGGAAATTGCTGGAGGCGCGGGTCAGCCCAAGCGCTGCCGAGCCTTCGGCGCCAAGGATGCTGCCGCTTTCGTCGAGGCGGCTCCACGTGACGCTGACGTCCGACGCGCCGATGCGGCGCGAGGCGCTGGCGGCGAAAAGCTGCACGGCGTCTCCGCTCCGGCGCCGGTCCCACGCGCTGCCGGGGCGCAGCGATTGGGTTTCGCCCGTGCCCGCCGCCATGCCGAAGGTCCAGCCGCCGATGCGCTGGCTGACGGCTGCCGCGCGTGTGCCCGCGATGGAAACGCCATCATCACGGAGCGCGTCTCCGCTCGCGATGAAGCGCGAGCCCGGCGCGCGCGTGCCCGCCATGCTCGCGAGGAGGTCGTCCGCGCCGTATCCGGCGGCAAAGCCGACGCCCGTGCCCGGCGTGACGCTGCCGGTAACGAAGCCGCGCGTGATGCTTGCGTCCGCGTCGGCGCGCGCATCGATGCCGCCCGACTGCGCGAGACCGAGCCATGGCCGCGTGCTGACGGCAGCGTTCCACGACAGGCTGTATCCTGCGACGCCGAAGGCATCGCGCGCCTCTTCGGTGTTGGTCTGGAGCGCGGCGGCAAGGCGCGGCGCGGGGGCAGCGCGCGAGACGCCGGCCGCGAGATCGGCAACATAGGCGCGGCCGTAGCTGTCGAGAACCACGACATCCGAAAGCGTCCCGGTAAGGTCGCCACCGTCGCCGAGCGCGCCGCCGAGCACGGCGAGCGAACCCGCATCGCTGGTGACGGGCACGCTACTCCCCGCAAGCGAGGTGCCGCCGATAGGCGAGAACGCGCGGATGAGATCGAGGATGCCCTGCCCGAAGACGGCGTCGTCGCCTGCTGTGCCCGCATCGCGCGCGGTGCGGAACAAGATGTCGATGATCTCGTCTGCCGAAAGGCTGGGGAAGGCGTCGGCCAGCAGCGCGACGGCCCCGGAGATGCCCGGCGCGGCATAAGAGGTTCCCCAGAACAGGCGGCCAGTGCCTGTCTCGTCGATACTGCGGACGCCTTCGCCCAGCGTGGCGAGATAATATGCGGCATAGCTGCCCGCCCGGTTACTGAAATTCGAAAGCGCGTCGCTGCCGTTCACGGAACCCGCAATGATGATGCGTCCACGCGCAATCGAGCTGTTCGCCGCGATCTGTGCGAAGGGGTCGGGGTTGGTGTCGCCACCCGCTCCTGCTTCTTTTTCGTTGCCGGCGGAAATGACGACGATGACACCTGCTGCGGTGGCATTGGCAAGTGCTGTACGCAGGCGAGACGAGGGGGCCGAACCGCCGAGCGACATGTTGATAACGCGCGCGCCCGCCGCGACGGCCGTATCGATGGCGCTGGCGATATTATTGTCGGAATGGCTGCATTTGTCCTCGCAGGAGCCCGGCGTATCGGTTCTGAGAGCGATCAGCGTGGCATCGAAAGCGAGGCCATGCATACCGCTGTCGTTCTTCGCAGCGAGCGCGACGGCGGAGACCGACGTGCCGTGGCCGTCGGTATCGTCGATGCCGCGCGAGCCCGCGATATCGCGGCTCGCGGGATCGATGCGGCCCGCAAACTCGGCGCTCTGGATGTCGACGCCGCTGTCGATCACGGCGATCTTCACACCCGCGCCGGTCGCGCCGTCCTGATAGGCGGCGATCGCGCCGGCCGAGGCGGCGGCATTGGATCGGCTGTATTCCAGCGTATCGTAAACCGGGCTTGGCGTTGGTGTCGGGGTGGGGGTCGGCGTTGGGGGCGGCGTGACCGTGCCCGGCGCCACCGGGCGCGTGCCGCCGCCTCCGCCGCACGCGGCAAGGAAGGCGGCGAGGCAGAGTGTCGAAACGGCGGTAAGCCTGCGATATCGCGTCCTGACGTGTCGGCGCATACTCGCCTGCCCCTCTGGTTCCTGTCTTGCCCCTGATGGCAGAATCGTCGCGCAAAGGCATTACCAAATGCTTGCGGAATCAGCCGGTCGAAGCCATGACCCCCGGCATGGACGCCTTCGGCCACATCGAGACGTGGATCTTCGATCTCGACAACACGCTTTATCCGCCGCGCGCGAACCTCTTCGCGCAGATCGACGAGCGCATGGGCGCGTTCATCATGCGCCTGATCGGCTGCGATGCGGTGGAGGCGCGGCGCGTGCAGAAGCGCTTCTTCCACGACCACGGCACGACGCTGCGCGGGCTGATGGACGGGCACGGGGTGGCGCCCGCCGAGTTCCTGAGCTTCGTGCACGACATCGACATGGGCGTGCTGGAGGCGGACGGGCGCATGGCGGATGCCTTTGCCAAGCTGCCGGGACGCAAGCTCGTGTTCACCAACGCCGATACCGCTTACGCCGAGAAGGTGCTGGACCGGCTCGGCCTCGGCAGCGTGTTCGAGGCGGTCTACGACATTCACGCCATGGATTACCGGCCGAAGCCCGACCCGAACGCCTATCGCGGCTTTTGCGCGGCGCACGGCATCCGGCCCAAACGTGCCTTGTTCGTTGAAGACATGGCGCGGAACCTCGTGCCCGCGAAGGCGATGGGCATGACCACGGTGTGGGCGGACAACGGCGCCGAGAGCGGCAGCTATCAGGCCGATCACACCAGCATCGACCACCGGATCGCCGATGTCGGCGACTGGCTTCATTCCATTACAAGAGGGGTAAACGCATGACCGATCTCGCCGCCATCATCGATCAGGCCTGGGAAGAGCGCGAGGGGCTCGGCCTTTCCACGACGGGCGCGGTGCGCGACGCCGTGGAGGCCGCGATCGCGGGGCTGGACGCGGGCACGTACCGCGTCGCCGAGAAGGTGGACGGCGACTGGCGCGTCAACCAGTGGCTGAAGAAGGCGGTGCTGTTGTCGTTCCGTCTCAACGACAATGCCGTTGTCGACGGCGGCGCGGGCGGGGCGCCGGCGTTCGACAAGGTGCCTTCGAAGTTCGCGGGCTGGGGCGAAGCGCAGTTTCGCGCGGCGGGCTTCCGCGTGGTGCCCGGCGCGGCCGCGCGGCGCGGCGCCTACATCGCCAAGGGCGCGGTGCTGATGCCGAGCTTCGTCAACATCGGTGCCCATGTGGGCGAGGGCACGATGGTCGATACGTGGGCGACGGTCGGCAGCTGCGCGCAGATCGGCAAGGGCGTGCACATCTCGGGCGGCGTGGGGATCGGCGGCGTGCTGGAGCCGCTGCAGGCCGGGCCGGTGATCATCGAGGACAATTGCTTCATCGGCGCGCGCAGCGAGGTCGCCGAGGGCGTGGTGGTGGAGGAGGGCGCGGTGCTCTCGATGGGCGTGTATCTCGGCGCTTCCACCAAGATCGTCGACCGCGCGACCGGCGAAGTGACGCGCGGGCGGGTGCCGGCATATTCCGTGGTGGTGCCGGGCACGCTGCCGGGTGCGAACGGCGGGCCGGGGCTCTACTGCGCGGTGATCGTGAAGCGTGTCGATGCGCAGACACGCAGCAAGACGGGCATCAACGAGCTTCTGCGCGACTAAACGCCTAAGCGGCGGCGCTCTGGATCGCCGCTGCGCGGCGGCGTTCGACCGAGGAGCCGATGCCCATCGCCTCGCGGTATTTCGCGACCGTGCGGCGGGCGATGTCGAACCCGGCGGTGTTCAAGAGCTCGACGAGCTTGTCGTCGGAGAGGATCTTGCCGCCGCGTTCGCCGTCGATGAGTTCGCGGATTCGTGTCTTCACGGCCTCGGCCGAGACGGCGTCGCCGCCGTCGGCGGCCTGAATCGCCGAGGTGAAGAAGTATTTCAGCTCGAACAGGCCGCGCTCGCACGAGAGGTATTTGTTCGAGGTGACGCGGCTGACGGTCGATTCGTGCATCCCGATGGCGTCGGCGATGGCGCGGAGATTGAGCGGTTTCAGGTGCTGGACGCCGTGGAGGAAGAACGCCTCCTGCTGGCGGACGAGCTCGGTCGCGACCTTGATGATCGTGCGCTGGCGCTGGTCGAGCGCCTTGATGAGCCAGTTCGCCGATTGCAGGCAATCCGACAGGAAGCTCTTCGCCGCTTTGCCGCCCGTGCCGGAAAGCTCCGCATAATAGCTGCGGTTGACGAGGAGGCGGGGGAGCGTCGCGGCGTTGATCTCGACCGCCCAGCCGCCCGACGCGGTGCGCCCGACGAAGATGTCGGGCATGATCGGCTGCGGGGGCTCGCCGCCATACATGAGGCCGGGCTTGGGGTTGTAGCCGCGCAGCTCGGCGATCATGTCGGCGAGGTCTTCGGCATCGACGCCGCAGATGCGGCGCAGCGTCGCCATCTCGCCGCGCGCGAGGAGATCGAGGTTCGAAAGCAGCATCGCCATCGCGGGATCGTGGCGGTCCGCCTCCATCGCCTGCAGCGCGAGGCACTCGCCGAGCGAGCGCGCGCCGACGCCGGTCGGCTCGAAGGTCTGGATGATCTTCAGCACAGCCTCGACGTGGGCGGTGGGCACCAGCAGGCGCGCGCCGATTTCATTGAGGTCGCCGGTGAAATAGCCGCTCTCGTCGATGAGATCGATGATGTGGCGGGCAATAATCTGCTGGATGTCGTCCATGCCGGCGAGCTGGGCGAGGAGCGTGTCGTGGAGCGAGAGCTCTGCGGCGAGCGTGGCGTCGAAGCCTTCGCTGTCCTCGCCGCCGCCTGCGCCCGCGACGGTGGGGCCGGCGACGCTGAGGCTGCCGTCGAGGCCGCCGGTGCCGGGGGCGGGCATGTCGCTTGCGCAGTCGTGGTGGAAGGTCTCGGCGCTGTGATCGACGTCGAGCGGCGCATCGGCATCGCCGCCGCCCGCCGCGATGAGCTGGTCCGAGCCAGCGGGATCGGGAACCGACCAGTCGTCGGAGGCGATTTCGGGCGCTTCGGAGGGCTCGGCGGGCGCCTCGCCCGCCGCTTCGAGCAACGGGTTCCGTTCGAGTTCGCCGTTGATGTAGCTTTCGAGCTCGAGGTTCGACAGCGCCAGCAGCTTGATCGCCTGCTGCAGCTGGGGGGTCATCACCAGCTGCTGCGAGTGTCTCAGATCAAGACGCGGACCGATCGCCATACGCTAGAGGCTGAAACTCTCGCCGAGGTAGACCTTGCGCACCGTCTCGTCGGCGACGAGCGCCTCGGGCGTGCCTTCGAAAAGCACGCGGCCGTCGTAGATGATGCAGGCGCGGTCCACGATCTCCAGCGTTTCGCGGACATTGTGATCGGTGATGAGGACGCCGATGTTGCGGTCCTTCAGATGGCCGACGAGGTTGCGGATATCGGCGATCGAGATGGGGTCGATGCCCGCGAACGGCTCGTCGAGGAGCATGATCGAAGGGTTCGCGGCCAGCGCGCGGGCGATCTCGCAGCGGCGGCGCTCGCCGCCCGAGAGCGACATGGCGGGGGCCTTGCGGAGCCGCGCGATCGAGAATTCGCCGAGAAGCTGATCGAGCCGTGCCTCGCGCGCGGCCGGGTCCGGCTCCGCGACTTCGAGGACGGCGCGGATATTGTCTTCGACGGTCATGCCGCGGAAAATCGAGGTTTCCTGCGGCAGGTAGCCGACGCCGAGCGCGGCGCGGCGGTACATGGGGAGGCCGGTGATATCGATGCCATCGAGTAGAATGCGCCCCGAATCGGGCATCACGAGGCCCATGATCGAATAGAAGCACGTGGTCTTGCCCGCGCCGTTCGGCCCGAGGAGCCCGACGACCTCGCCCCGGCGCACGCCGAGCGACACATCGCGCAGCACGACGCGCTTGTCGTAGCGCTTGCCGATGGACACGACAGCGAGACCGCGTTCGGTGTCGACCGCGGGAGTCTCGTCCTCCATCGTCATGACTTCGCTCATGGCGGGCTTTCTACCTCACGAATACTTAACGACAAATGCAGGAACCGGCTGCCTGGGTGCCCAGTTGGCGCAATTTGTGCATGGTCGGTTTCGGCAATGCAAGCCGAACGGGACCAAACAGCATAAAAAGGATCGCGCGGGCGGTTACTGCGTATTGCGCGGGGGCACCACGAAACGGCCGGTGACGCGGGGTCCGCCGTCGGTCGAGCTTGCCGAGCCGTCGAGCGTCGAACGGCCGTTTTCAAGGTCGATGACCAGCCGCTCGCCGCGCAGCACGCTGTCGCCACGATTGAGCACGACGCCGCCGACAAAGGTGATCTGGCGGGTCTGGACGTCGTAGATGCCGAGGCGCGAACTCACGCGCTCGCTGGGGCTGACAAGCTGGACTCCGCCTTCGGCATCGAGCCGGTTGATCGCGAGATTGCCGCCAGTGGCGTTTTCATAGAACACGCGCATCGTTGCCGCGTTCAGCGTCATGCTCCCCTGCACGACGCGCACCGCGCCCGAGAAGATCGCCTGCGAATCGCGATCGCGCACCTCGATGCGCGCGGCATCGATATCGATGGGCGCGCGCGTGTCGTGGCCCTTCAATGCCGAGCTGCCGAAGCCGCTCTGCGCCGAGGCGGCGAGGGGGAGGGTAAGCGCTGCAGCGGCAGCGAGGAGAAGGGCGGAGCGGATCATCGCTGCGTAATCCGCATTTTCACGCCGCCTGACAAGGTGACAACGCGCGTTTCCATGTCGGCATCGAGGCGAGAGGCGGAAAACGAGCCGAGCGGCATACGGCCGCTGACGCGCCCGACGCTCGTGACGGTGCGTGTCGGCAGGCTTACCGCGACGTCTCCGGTTTGCAGCACGTATCCATCCGGGCGGTGGAAGACGACCGGGCCGAGGACATTGAGCTTTTCCGCTTCGAGATCGTAGCGGCCGCTCGGCGCGGTGACGGTGGCGATGCCTTCCTGCATCGTGAGGCGCGCCTCGATGCGCTTCAGCTCCACCACCGGCGTGTTCGAGGTACGCTGCACGGCCTCGTCCGCGAGGATGCTGAACGGGCGGCCCTTGCTGTCTTCGCCGCGATACATCGGGGCTTCCATGCGCAGGCGCTCGGCTGCCTTTTCGACGGCGTCGCGCGACAGGATGAAGCTGAATTCCTGCTGCGCGGTGAGCGGCCAGATCAGGCAGGCGAGCAGGATCACCGCGGCGGTCGCGGGCAGCAGGCGCTTCAGGAGGACGACCTGCCGATCCCACGCGCTGCCGGGCATCGCCCAGCGGCGGCGGTCGCTGGCAAGATCGTCTGCGGCCTGCGTCATCGTTTTTCCGCTCAGCTTTCGTGGCTGAAGATGTCCTTGTCGGCCCAGCCGGCAAGGTCGAGCGCGGCGCGCGTCGGCAGGAAATCGAAGCAGGCCTGTGCAAGCGCCGTGCGCCCTTCGCGCTCCAGCCGTTCTTCGAGGATCGCCTTGATGCGGTGCAGATAGCGCACGTCTGACGCGGCGTATTCGATCTGCGCCTCGCTGAGCGTGTCGGCGCCCCAGTCCGACGACTGCTGCTGCTTGGAGATGTCCTGCCCGATCACCTCGCGCGCGAGGTCCTTGAGGCCGTGGCGATCCGTGTAGGTGCGGATGAGCTTCGACGCGATCTTGGTGCACCACACGGGCGCCATCACGATGCCGAGATACTGCTGGATGAGCGCGACGTCGAAACGCGCAAAGTGCAGGATCTTGAGCCGCGACGGATCGGTAAGCACCGCCTTCAGGTTCGGCGCATCGAACTGGCCGAGCGGGAACTGCACGAGATGCTCGTCTCCGCCGCCGTCCGAAAGCTGCACGACGCAGAGCCGATCGCGCAGCTGGTTGAGGCCCATCGCCTCGCAGTCCACGGCGATGGCGCCGGGGCCGAAGACGTCTGCGGGCAGATCGCCCTTGTGAAGATACGCGGTCACTCGCCATTTCCTTTGCGGCGCTGTTTCGCACGGCGCGACAGCATGTTCAAAACCTCGACCAGGACCGAGAAGGCCATCGCCGCGTAGATATAGCCCTTGGGCACGTGCGCGCCGAAGCCCTCGGCGATCAGCGTGGTGCCGATCATCAGCAGGAAGCCGAGCGCGAGCATCACGACGGTGGGATTCCTGTCGATGAAGTTCGCGAGCGGGTCCGCCGCGAGCAGCATACAGGCGACCGCAACGATCACGGCGACGACCATGATCGGCACGTGATCGGTCATGCCGACGGCGGTGATGATCGAATCGATCGAGAAGACGAGATCGAGCAGGATGATCTGCGTGATCGCCGCTCCGAAGCTCATCACCACCTTGCTGGTATCGAACACGCCCTCGGCGGGGCCCGGGTCAACGCTGTGGTGAATTTCCTTCGTGGCTTTCCACACGAGGAACAGGCCGCCGGCGATCAGGATGATGTCGCGCCACGAGAAGCCCTGCCCGAAAAGCTCGATGACCGGCTTCACCAGCGTGACGATGAAGGCGACCGTGGCAAGCAGGCCGAGGCGCATGATGAGCGCGAGGCCGATACCGATGCGCCGCGCCTTCTCGCGCTGGCCTTCCGGCAGCTTGTTCGTGAGGATCGAGATGAAGATCAGGTTGTCGATGCCGAGCACGACTTCCATCGCGATCAGTGTGATCAGCGCCGCCCATGTGGCCGGCTGCAGGAACAGTTCGATAAGGCCTTCCATCATCCGCCTGTCTTAACGTGGGTTGATCTGGGTGATTCGAACACGAGAATTCGGATCGTGCGCGCGGTTATAGCGACTGCGCCGGCTTCTGCTGCCCGGCTGCAGGCGCGGTGAGCGGCAGGTCGGTATCTTCGAGAAGGACGGAGGCTTCGAGCTGCTGGAGCGCGCCGTAGCTGTTCGCGTAGGCTTCCGCCGAGATGCGCCACTGCCGGGCGAGCTGCTGCGTCCGGGCCGGAAGCCGCTGCATGGCAAGGAGCGCGCCAGCGACATCGCCCTGCGAAAGCCGCGTCGCCATATCGGCGAGCCGCGCCTCGTTGGCGGTCTGGGCCGCGGCAGCGCCCTTTTCGCGCACCTGGACGAGACTGGCGACGCCCGCCTTGAATTGCGTCCAGAGCGTATCCGCCTGTTCGGGTTCGGCGCTTTCGGCGAGCTGCGGGCGGATCTGCGCGAACCGGCGGCGCAGCACGGCGAGCGTCGGCGCGCCGGGAGACGCGGTGAGCAGCCGTTCGACAGCATCGGCATCGGCGGCGGCGAAATGGCGGCGGAGCGCCGGGGCGAGCACCGCGAGGCTCTGGCCCTGCTCTGCAGCGCGCCGTGCGGCAGTGACCAGCAGCACGCCGCGCGCCTTTTCGGCGCTGGCGGCGGCAGCTTCGATGGAGCGGGCGGCGTTGCCGCCGACCTGCTCGATCTTCACGTTGATGCCCGCGAGCTCGGCGGAAACATTGTCGAGGCGTGTCGAGGCCTGTGCCTGTCCACGGTCGAGCGCTTCGATGCGCGCTTCGAGCCGGGCAAGGCGCTCGGCGCTGGGGCCTCCACCGAGCGCGAGCGGCACGGGATCGTTGAGCGCGCGAGGCGTGGTTGCGGCATCGCCGAGCGGCGCGGACGTCGCCGGGCGTGTTTCCAGCGCCGCGACACGGGCTTCGAGCGCGGTGATCGTACCGGCTTCGCGCTCGACGCGGACGGCGAGCGATTCGACATCGGGGCGCTGCAACGCACCGGGCAGGCGCGTGCGTACGTTCGTTTCGAACCACGGGCTCAAGAGGAGCCCGGCCGCGAAGAGCACCAGCCCAGCCACCAGCACCCAGGGCACAGCGCTGCGCGGGCGCGGTGTTTCGCGGGCTTCGTCGTCGATCATCCAGTCCTCGTCAGCGGTGCCTTGTCCGCCTGCTTCTCGCACAACAGCCCGGCCGCCGCAAACAGCGCATCCTCGTCTGGCGAGGCCGCAACTGCACGGGCGGCCCAGCCGTCGCCCGCGGCAGTGGCGGCGTTGCGGCTGATCGCCGAGAGGCGCACCCCCTTGCGGTGCGGGCCGAACGCGGCGGCGAGGGCTTCTCCGCCGCGCGGCGAATAGATGAGCGCGACGTCCGCTGCCTGTGCGGCCGTGCGCTCCGCTTCGGACCAGCTGTGGAAGTGTGCGCCGTAAACGACGCGGCGTTCGACCTTGAGACCGGCAGGCGGCGCGTAGGTGGCGATTTCGATCCCGGAGAGATGCAGGATGTCGCCGATGCCTGCCGCGGCGATGGCGGCGAGCAGCTCTCCGCCGTCGTGCACTTCCGGCGTGCGGATATCGGTGAAGCCCGCGCCCTGCGCGGCTGCGGCGGTACGCGCGCCGACGCAGAAGCAGGGCAGACCCAGATACGTCGCCATCGCCGGGCCGCCTTCGCGCGCCGCGGCGGCGCTCGTCAGCATGACGGCCTCCGGCATGGCGGCGGGCGGCGACCATTCCTTCGCCTTCACCTCGAACAGCGGGGCGACCACGGGTTCGTGGCCGAGCGCGCGGAGGCGGTCAGCGGTTTCAGCAGCGCCGGGCTGCGGGCGGGTAATCAGAACACGAGTCATGCGACAAAGAGACTCCGAAGACCGGGTGATGCCCGGTTCAATATGGTTTTTGCGAGGCTTTCAGCGGCAGCGGCCGCATCGATTTCCGAAAAACGCGTTTCTCCTGCGATGCGTTCCCCCCCATCCGTGCTGAGGATTTCGGCGCGAAGACGGAAGTCTGCGCCGTCCCGCTCGGCAAGCGCGGCGACGGGGCTGTGGCAACTGCCGCCGAGCGCCGCGGCGAAGGCGCGCTCGGCGACGAGGGCTGTCATCGCGTCGGCGTCGCTCACGGCGGCGAGGTAGGCGAGGACGGTGTCGTCGCCGGCGCGGGCCTCGATCGCGATGATCGCCTGCCCCGGCGCGGGGAGCATCGCTTCGACCGGGATGGGCGTGCCGACATCGTGCATCCCGAGCCGCGCGAGCCCGGCGCTGGCGAGCAGCGTCGCGTCGGCTTCGCCGGCATCGATGCGGGCAAGCCGCGTTGCGACATTGCCGCGGAACGGCACGAGGCCGAGGCCGGGGACACGCGCCAGAAGCTGCGCGGCACGGCGCGGCGAGGTGGTGCCGACACGCATTTCCGGCTTCAGGGCATCAAGGCCGGAGACGCCGATGATTCGTTCGCGCACGTCGGCGCGGGGCAGCGCGGCGGCGAGCGCGATCGTATCCGGGCGGATGCTCTCCATGTCTTTCGCGGAGTGGACGGCGAAATCGATGTCGCCGTCGAGGAGTGCGCGGTCCAGCTCCTTGGTCCACAGCGCCTTGCCGCCGATCTCGGCGAGCGGACGATCCTGCACCTTGTCGCCGGTGGTCTTGATCGGGACGATCTCGACGCTGTCTTCGCTCCAGCCGTGCGCGGCGACGAGCGCGGCGGCGGCGGCGCGGGCCTGGACGAGCGCGAGCGGCGACCCGCGCGTTCCGAGTTTCAGGGGCTCAGCCTTGTGCATGGGGGGCGGCGTATCTAGTTACGAGCGCGGAGACAATATGATCGTTCCCCACAAAATCGTACTGGGTCTGGAATCGAGCTGCGACGAAACGGCGGCAGCGCTCGTCGATGGAAACCGCAATATTCTCGCCCAGCGCATCGCCGGGCAGGAGGAGGCGCACCGCCCCTATGGCGGCGTGGTGCCCGAGATCGCGGCGCGCGCGCATGTCGACCGGCTGGCGCCGCTCGTCGAGGCGGTGATGGCCGAGGCGGGGATCGGGTTCGACGATCTCGATGCCGTTGCCGCGACGGCGGGGCCGGGGCTGATCGGCGGGGTGATGGTCGGGCTCGTGACCGGCAAGGCGCTGGCGCTGGCGAGCGGCAAGCCGCTCGTGGCGGTCAATCACCTCGAAGGCCATGCGCTTTCGGCGCGGCTTGCCGATCCGACGCTGGCGTTTCCCTATCTGCTGCTGCTGACCTCCGGCGGGCATTGCCAGCTGCTCGGCGTGGAGGGCGTCGGACGCTACCGGCGGCTCGCGACGACGATCGACGACGCGGCGGGCGAGGCGTTCGACAAGGTGGCGAAGATCCTGGGGTTGGGCTTTCCCGGCGGTCCCGCTGTGGAGCGCGCGGCGCGGGAGGGCAATCCGAAGGCGGTGTCGCTGCCGCGTCCGCTCGTCGGGAGCGGAGATTCCAATTTCTCGTTCGCGGGACTGAAAAGCGCCGTGCTGCGCGCGGCCGGCGGATCGGTGCCCGATCTTGCGGCGAGTTTTCAGCAGGCGGTCGTCGACTGCCTTGTCGACCGGACGCGGATCGCACTTGGGCGGATGCCGGAAGCGACGCGGCTCGTCGTGGCGGGGGGCGTCGCTGCGAACGGTGCGATCCGGGCAGCGCTGCAGCGCCTCGCTGACGAGAACGGCATCGGTTTCACCGCGCCGCCGCTCGCGCTCTGCACGGACAATGCGGCGATGATCGCGTGGGCCGGGATCGAACGACTGCGCGCCGGGCATACCGACGCGCTCGACGTGCCGGCGCGCGCGCGCTGGCCGCTCGACCCGGAAGCGGAGCCGGTGCGCGGGGCAGGAGTGAAGGCATGAAGGTTGGCGTGATCGGTGGCGGCGCGTGGGGCACGGCGCTTGCCGAGGTTGCCGCAGGAAGCGGCGACGTGGTGCTGTGGGCGCGCGAGCCCGAGGTGGTCGCGGATATCAACGGCGCGCGCGAGAACCGTCTGTTCCTGCCCGGTGTGCGGCTTTCCGAAGCGATTGTCGCGACGGGCGATCTTGGCGCGCTGGGCGATTGCGGCGTGCTGCTCGTGGTGGCGCCCGCGCAGCATGTGCGGAGCGTGCTTGCCGGGGTGCCGAACCGGGATACGCCGATCGTGCTGTGCGCCAAGGGCATCGAGGCGACGACGCGCAGGCTTGTCGGCGAAGTTGCCGCCGAGGTGCTACCGGAGGCGCCGCTTGCCGTGCTTTCCGGACCCACGTTCGCGCGCGAGGTGGCGTTGGGGCTGCCGACCGCGATCACTTTCGCGTGCGCCGACCGCGCGCTCGCCGAGCGGCTGATCGCGCGCATCGCGGCGCCGCGCTTCCGCCCTTACTGGACGGATGACGTGATTGGCGCGGAGGTGGGCGGCGCGATCAAGAACGTGCTGGCGATCGCGTGCGGTGTCGTTGTGGGACGGAAGCTTGGCGAGAATGCGCGCGCGGCGCTGATCAGCCGGGGGTTTGCCGAGATGCTTCGCTTCGGCATCGCCAAGGGCGCGCGCTCCGAAACGATGCGCGGGCTTTCGGGGCTCGGCGACCTGGTGCTCACCTGCTCCTCGACGCAGTCGCGCAACTTCTCGCTCGGGCACGGGCTCGGCGAGGGCAAGAGTGCGGGGGAACTGCTCAGCGACCGGCTGACGGTGGCCGAAGGGGCGTTCACGGCGCCGGTGCTGCAGGCGGCGGCGGACGAGCTTGGCGTCGACATGCCGATCACGCGCGCGGTGTGCAGCCTGCTCGACGGCAGCGCATCGGTGGACACGGTGATCGCCGAACTGCTCTCCCGCCCGCTGCGCAGCGAGGACATTTGAGTCGGCGCCTGTCGGCAAATTTTACATCCGAACAACAAGATTTCCTGAACGGAATATTAACCATATGATATTGCAGGAGTCCGCCAAGGTGGCGCGGCTCTTGCTTGGGCTTGCCCCATCTGCGTGACCGCCACGCGGCACGCCGTGCGTACCCCTGCTGGGAGGGGTTTGCGTCTCTGGTATCAGGGTGGGAAAATGCAAAAATCCATTCTCGTCGGAGCCTCTGCAATTGCGCTGGGGCTGGTTGCTTCGTCGTCTGCGCTCGCGGGCGGCATCACCAAGATTTCGATGGCGGACAACAAGGCGTTGGTTCAGCCGAAGCTGGTGGTTTCAAGCGCCAGTCAGGTCAACGACCCCCAGTTCAAGGTGGGTGCAAGTGCCTTTTCAGGCGTCGGCGGGCTCATCATCAACACGGATTCGCTTGATGCGGCAGGCTTCATCAGCCTGTGCACCGGCACGTTCATCGCCGCGGATGTCGTCGTCACGGCGGCGCACTGTCTCGATGATCCCGATGTCAACCGCATCCGCTTCCGCACCGGCGCGGGCAACGGTCTTGCGGGGACGACATTCGATGCCGAATACGAAGCCTTCAGCTACTGGGTGCACCCGAGCTTCGACTTCCCGAACCACGACCTTGCGTTCATCAAGCTGAAGAAATCCGCGTCGAACGGCGAGGAAGTCTACGGTGTCTACACCGGCACCGACGAGCTCGGCGAGATCCACACCAAGGTCGGCTTCGGCACGACGGGCGAAGGCACTGCGGGCACGCGCGGCATCACGCCTGCGGCCGACGACTTCGACAAGCGCGCGGGCAACAACATCTACGAAGCGCTCGGCAGCGACATCTTCTCCGATGTCGGCGACGGGGTGCTGTTGTTCGATTTCGACAGTGGCCTCGACGAGAATGATGTGTTCGGTTCGGTGGACCGTTGGTTCTGCGGGGGCCTTGAGCTCTGCTTCGCGCATGATACCGGCGTCGTGATCGACGGTGTGCGCACGGAAGCGAACAGCTCTCCGGGTGATTCGGGTGGTCCCACTTTCATCGAGGGACTGATCGCCGGCATCACCTCGTTCGGCATCACCGGCGGCGTGTTTGATGACGGCTGCGGCCCGGGCTTCCTCGATCCGGATTCGAATGCGCCGGGCGTCGACGCGGTGGCCACGGAGCTTTCGAGCGCCTGCACCAACTCGAGCTTCGGCGAGATGTCGGGCGACACGCGCGTCTCCGCCTATCTCGACGAGATCTACGCGATGCTGCGGGGCGACCTGCGCATGATCTTCCTGCCCGAGCCGGGCATGATCGGTCTGTTCGGTCTTGGTGTCGTGGGTGCGCTCGCTGCGCGCCGTCGCCGCAAGACCGCATAACTTCCCCCAAACGCCGCAGCCCCCCGGCCCGCGGCGTTTCTAAAAAGGCATCGCCGTCAGAAATCGACGGCGATGCCTTTCCTTTCCCAGTCACCGTAGCGCACGGGGTCGGGGCCGGCGGGGCCGCCTTCTTCCTTCACCTTCGGCGCCTCATCGGGCTTCGCGTGCTTTGCGGATTTCGCGGGTTTCTTCTCTTCCATCGGGCTCTTCCACCATATTCATAGCTGTGCGCCTTGCGCGGGACGCGGCACCATGCAGGCGAGATAGGGGGAGGCGGACGACATGAAAAGCCTTGAAGGTCGGGCCATTGCCGTAACGGGCGCCGGAAGCGGCATCGGGCGGGCGCTCGCGATCGGCCTTGCCAAGCGCGGCGCGAAGCTGGCGCTTTCCGACAAGGATGCGGACGGGCTCGCCGAGACCGCACGGATGCTCGGCAACTATCCGCATACGAGCGCGGCGTTCGATGTGACCGACGAGGCGGCGCTGAAAGGCTGGATCGACGCCGCCGCAGCGGAATTCGGCGGGCTCGACGGTATCATCAACAACGCCGGGCTTTCGGTGGTGGCGCCGTTCGCCGACACGCCGAAGGCGGATTTCGACCGGGTGATGGCAGTGAATTTCAATGCGGTCGTGAACGGCTGCCGCCACGCGATCCCGCACCTCCGCAAGTCCTCCGATGCGTGGCTTGTGAACATCTCGTCGGTGTTCGGCATGATGGGCTATCCGACGCAGTCCGCCTACAACGCTTCCAAATACGCGGTGCGCGGGCTCACCGAGGCGCTGTATCTGGAGCTGGGGCAAACCGATCCGCACATCAACGTGATCCGCGTGCATCCCGGCGGCATCAAGACCAACGTTGCGCGCAACGCCAAGTTCATCAAGGGCATGGACGGGCGGACGAATGCGCTCGATTCCGGCGACGAGTTTGAAAAGTCGGCGCGAACGACGCCCGCCGAGGCCGCAGAAACGATCATCCGCGGTATGGAGCGCCGCCAGCATCGCGTGCTGATCGGCGGCGACGCGCGCTTCATCGACATCATGACGCGGCTGTTCCCGGTGAGCTATTTCAAGCGCATCGGCAGTTTCCTCGGCAGCGGAAACTCTTGAAGCGAGGCGAGCGCATCCCGATAATATGAGGCGAGGACCGAAGGAGCCTCGCGCGATTATGGGTCAGATGAAGACGGTGATGCTGCTAGCGGCGCTGACGGCGCTGTTCATGGGGCTGGGCTACATGCTCGGCGGCAGCGGCGGTGCGCTGATCGCGCTTCTGATTTCCGGCGGCATGAACCTGTTCGCGATCTGGAACGCGGACAAGATGGTGCTGCGGATGCACAACGCGCGCGAGGTGGATGCGCGGAGCGCGCCGGAGTTCGTCGGTCTCGTGAAAAGCCTCGCGCAGCGCGCGGGTCTGCCGATGCCGAAGGTGTTCATCATTGATACCGACGCGCCGAACGCTTTCGCGACGGGGCGCAATCCGGAAAATGCCGCCGTTGCCGCAACGACCGGCCTGCTGCGCATTCTCGACCGCGACGAGATCGAGGCGGTGATGGCGCATGAACTCGGCCACGTGAAGAACCGCGACACGCTGCTGATGACGGTGACGGCGACGCTGGCGGGTGCGATCTCGATGCTCGGTAATTTCGCGCTGTTCGCGGGCGGCAACAACCGCAATCCGCTCGCGATCATCGCGGCGGTGATCGTGGCGCCGCTCGCCGCGATGCTGGTGCAGATGGCGATCAGCCGCACGCGCGAATATAGCGCGGATCGGGCGGGTGCGGAGATCAGCGGCAAGCCGATGAAGCTTGCGTCGGCGCTGCAGAAACTCGCGGCGGGTGCCGCGCGCATTCCCAATCCCTATGCGCAGAAGAACCCGGCGGCCGCCCAGCTCTACATCGTCGAGCCGCTGATCGGCGGCGGCATGGACAATCTCTTTTCGACGCACCCGAACCCTGAAAACCGTGTCGCGGCGCTCGGCCGCATCGCGCAGGAAATGGGGCAGGGCGCGCGGCCGCAGAGCATCCGCGAGGCTGCCGAGCGTGGCCGGGTGAGCGCGCTCGATCCGCTCAAGCGCCGCCGCTGAGCGTGGAGCAGATTTCCGGCGTACCCGCGCGCGCGGCGGCGCTTGCGCTCTTGCAGGCGGTGCTGTGGCGCGGCGAGCCGCTCGACCGTTCGATCGAGCGCGCCTTTCGCAAGCTGGATGCGCCTGCCGATCGCGGCCTTGCGCGCGCGATCGTTTCGGGCGTGCTCAGGCACCTCCCCGATCTCGATGCGCTGATCGACGGCGCGACGCGCAAGCCGCTGCCCGACGATGCCCGCGCGCGCATGGTGCTGCGCATGGCGCTCGTCCAGACGATTCTCCTTGAAACGCCGCCGCACGCGGTGATCGCGACGGCGCTGCCGCTGCTTGAAGGCGGGCCGCGCAGGCTTGCGCACGGGGTGCTTTCGACGCTGCTGAAGCAGGGCGCCGCGTTGCCGTCTCCGCCGAGCCTGCCCGACATGTGGACAGTGCGCTGGGGGGCGTCGTGGGGCGAGGATGTGATCGCGGCTGCTGCCGTCGGGCTTGGCGCGGAGCCGCCGCTCGACCTGACGCTTCGCAATGCGGGTGAGACGGCGATGTGGGTGGAAGCGCTCGGCGGCACGTCGCTGATGTCCGGCCACGTCCGGCTTGCGCGGCATGGGCGCATCGAGGAGCTGCCCGGCTTCGAAGAGGGCGCGTGGTGGGTGCAGGATCTCGCAGCATCGCTGCCCGCGCGGCTGCTGGACGCGAAGGCGGGAGAGATGATCGCCGACCTTTGTGCCGCGCCGGGCGGCAAGACTCTGCAGCTTGCCGCAGCGGGCGCGCAGGTGACGGCGCTCGACATTTCCGAAAATCGCATCGCGCGGGTGCGGGAGAATCTGGAACGCACGGGGCTTTCGGCGGAGGTGGTCGCGGGCGACGCGCTGAAGTGGAAACCGGCCGCGCCGCTCGATGCGGTGCTGCTCGATGCGCCCTGTTCGGGCACCGGCATCTTCCGGCGCCACCCCGACGTTCTGCACCTGAAATCGGCGCGGCAGATCGGCGAACTCGTGCGGATGCAGGCGGCGCTGATGGACCATGCGTTCGACATGCTGAAGCCCGGCGGGCGGATGCTCTACTGCGTCTGTTCGCTGGAACGCGACGAAGGCGAGTCGCAGGTTCAGGGATTCCTCTCGCGGACGCCGTGGGCGCGTGCGCTTCCGGTGGATGTGGATAGGCTCCCAGCCGGAATCACGCCGAATTCGGAGGGTTTCGTGCGCACGTTGCCCGGCCAGCTTGCGGCGGACGGGGGCCTCGACGGGTTTTTCATGGCGCGCATCGCGAGGGTTTGAGCCGCGAATTTGACCTCCCGGCTTGGGATGTTAAAGCCGGTCACATGCAGCAGCCTGTCCGTATCGCGCCCTCCATCCTTTCCGCTGATTTTGCCGATCTCGGCGCCGAGGTGCGGCGCATCGATGCGGTGGGCGCGGACTATATCCATGTCGACGTGATGGACGGGCATTTCGTGCCAAACATCACGATCGGACCCGCTGTGGTGAAGGCGCTGCGGCCGCACACGGCGAAGCCCTTCGACGTGCATCTGATGATCGCGCCGGTCGATTCGTTCCTTGAAGCCTTCGCGGCGGCGGGTGCGGACATTCTCTCCGTGCACCCCGAATCGGGGCCGCACCTGCACCGCACGGTCCAGACCATTCGCGCGCTCGGCAAGAAGGCGGGCGTCGTGCTCAATCCCGCGACGCCGCTCAGCGTGCTCGATTATGTGATCGAGGATCTGGACCTCGTGCTCGTGATGAGCGTGAACCCCGGCTTCGGCGGGCAGTCGTTCATCGATAGCCAGCTCCGCAAGATCGAGGCGATCCGGACGCTGATCGATGCGACGGGCAAGACCATCGACCTCGAAGTGGACGGCGGCATCGACATGGTGACCGCGCCGCGCGCCATCGCGGCGGGCGCGGACGTGCTCGTTGCGGGCACGGCGACGTTCCGGGGAGGCCCGGATGCCTACGCGGCGAACATCGCGCGCCTCAGGGGAGGCGGCGCGGCGTGAGCGATGCGGGCGGCAGGGATGATGGCGGGCGTGACGGCCAGCGCCTGACGCGCGGACGCGGCGCGGCGCGGACGCTCGGTGCACGCCTTTCCGAAAAGCTTGCCCGCATCGGCTATGCGACGCCGCTCCACAATCGCAAGCTGCGCGGGCGTCCGCCGCTGAAACTGCTTGCGGTGACGACGGACCCGATCGTGGGCGATGTCGCGGCGGGCCGCGAGATCGCAGCGGGCAAGCTCAGCTTCGGCGGGCATACGGAGGCGGTCCGCACGCTCAATTTCGCGACGGCACGCGCACCGCTCGCGTGGCGCGAATGGGTGCACGGTTTCGAATGGCTGCGCGACCTTGCGGCGGCGAGCGACCGCAAGAAAGGCGCGATCGTTGCCGAACTCGTCGTCGAGGCGTGGCTTGCGAGCTACCGCGAGTATGACGAACTCGCTTGGCGCGCCGATCTCGCCGGGCGGCGGCTGATGTTCTGGCCGCTCTATGCGCCCTATATCCTGTCGCGCAGCGAGCCCATCTATCGCAGCCTCGTGCTCAACCACCTCGCCCGCGCCGCACGCCATGTGGACCGGGCGTGCGAGAAGATGCCGGAGGGGATGCCGCGCGTGGAGGCGGCTGCGGGCCTGCTCGCGGCGGGGCTGATCCTGCCGGAAGGTGCAGCGCGTACTGTGCGCGCGGAAAATGCACTGCGGAAGGCGCTCGAAGACGTGCTGCTTCCGGGCGGCGGGGTCGCCAGCCGGCGGCCTTCGGATGCGCTCGCGCTCCTCGAACGGCTGCTGACGCTCCGCGCCTTTTACGAGGCGCGCAAGACCGAGCTTTCCGAGGTGGTCGCCGAGGCGATCGAGACGGTGTCTTCGGGCGTGAAGGGTTTGCTGCTCGGTGACGGGCGGCTCGCATCGATCCACGGCGGCAACGTCTGCGCGCCGGAGCGGATCGCCAAGGCGCTCGCGCTCGTCGGCGGCAATGTGCGGCCGACGCGGAACGGTGCAGCATCGGGCTTCCAGCGCATGGACGCGGGCAAGACGGTGATCGTCGTCGACGCGGGGCCGCCGCCCGCGAAGGACGTGGGCAGCGGCGCACATGCCGGAACGCTCGCCTTCGAGATGTCGGACGGCGACGCGCGCATGGTCATCAACTGCGGTGGCGCGGACGGCGCGGCGGCGGCGCTTCCGGATGCGCTCGAAGGCCTGCTGCGGACGACGGCGGCGCATTCGACGCTCATCGTGAACGACACCAATTCGACACGGCTGCTCGTTGGCGGCGGGCTCGGCAAGGGTGTCGGCGAAGTCGTCGTCACGCGCCATGAAAGCGAGGAGGGCTGCTGGCTCGATGCGACGCACGACGGCTATGCGAAGCGCTTCGGCGTCATCCACCGCCGCCGCATCTTCCTTGCCGCAGACGGGCGCGATATTCGGGGCGAGGATGCGCTCGAACCCGCGCGCGCCACGCGGCTGCTCGGGCGCCGCAAGGCGATCCCGTTCGACGTGCGCTTCCACCTCGCGCCCGGTGTCGAGGCGACGCCGACCGCGGACGGCAAGGGCGCGCTCGTGAAACTGGCGGCGGGACGCGTGTGGCAGATGAAGGTGCGCGGCGGCCGCCTGACGGTTGACGAGAGCATCTTCGTCGACGAAAGCGGCAAGCATCGCAGCGTGGCGCAGATCGTCGTCAGCGGCGAAACGGAAAGTGGCGGCGCGACGGTCAACTGGTCGTTCAAGCGCGCAAGCAAGTAACAGGCAGGACATACGATGAGCGAGATGCCGGTGAAGGTCACCCGGGCACTGATTTCGGTTTCGGACAAGACGGGCGTGGTCGACCTCGCGCAGGCGCTCGCGGCACGGGGCGTGGAACTGCTTTCGACCGGCGGAACGGCGAAGGCGCTGCGCGACGCGGGGCTCGGCGTGAAGGACGTGTCCGAACACACCGGCTTCCCGGAGATGATGGACGGGCGCGTGAAGACGCTGCACCCGAAGGTGCACGGCGGGCTGCTGGCGCTGCGCGATCATCCCGAGCACGCCGCCGCGATGCGCGACCACGACATCGCGCCGATCGACGTGGTGGTGGTGAACCTCTACCCGTTCGAGGCGACGGTCGCGAAGGGCGCGGCGCGCGACGAGATCATCGAAAACATCGACATCGGCGGGCCTTCGATGGTACGCTCGGCGGCGAAGAACCATGGCTATGTCGCGATCCTCACCGATCCCGCCGACTACGCGGAGTTCATCGCGGCGCTCGATGCGAACGATGGGGCGACCGACCTTGCGCTGAGGAAGCGGCTTGCCGCGAAGGCGTTCGCGGCGACGGCGGCCTATGATAGCGCGATCTCCTCGTGGTTCGCATTCGGCGATCAGGGCAAGCTGTTCCCCGACACGCTGACGGTCGCGATGACGCGCGGCGACGAACTTCGCTACGGCGAGAATCCGCACCAGAAGGCGGCGTTTTATGCGCCGCGCGGGCCGCACACCAAGGGCATCGGACAGGCCCGGCAGGTGCAGGGCAAGGAGCTCAGCTACAACAATCTGAACGATGCCGACGGCGCGCTCGAACTCATCGCCGAGTTCAAGGATGCGGGTCCGGCGGTCGCGATCATCAAGCACGCGAACCCCTGCGGCGTGGCGACGGGCACGAGCCTTGCCGATGCCTACGGCGCGGCGCTGGCCTGCGACCCCGTCTCGGCGTTCGGCGGCATCATCGCGGTGAACCGGCCGCTCGACGCGGCGGCGGCGGAGGCGATCACCGGTATCTTCACCGAGGTCGTCGTGGCGCCGGATGCCGATGAAGCGGCGCTTGCGATCTTCGCGAAGAAGAAGAACCTGCGCCTGCTGCTCACCGAGTTGCCGAACCCGGCGCGCGGCGGCCTTGCACTCAAGACCATCGCGGGCGGCTATCTTCTGCAATCGCGCGATAATGGCGCGATCGGCGTCGATGACCTGAAGATCGTCACCGCGCGCCAGCCGAGCCCGCAGGAACTGGCCGACATGCTGTTCGCGTGGCGCGTGGCGAAACACGTGAAATCGAACGCCATCGTCTATGCGAAGGACGGTGCGACTGCCGGCATCGGCGCGGGGCAGATGAGCCGCCTCGATTCAGCGCGCATTGCCGCGTGGAAGGCGCGCGACGCCGCCGAGGCGGCGGGCTGGGCGCAGGCGAAAACGGTCGGCTCGGCGGTGGCTTCGGACGCCTTCTTCCCGTTCGCGGACGGCCTCCTTGCGGCGGCGGATGCGGGTGCGACGGCGGTGATCCAGCCGGGCGGTTCGATCCGTGACGACGAGGTGATCGCGGCCGCGAACGAAAAGGGCCTTGCCATGGCATTCACCGGGATGCGCCACTTCCGCCACTAGGACGAATCGTTCCGCTTTCACTTTGAAAAGCGTAGGCTCCGTGCTTCGCAACAGGGCGAGGGAGGAAGCCATGCGTGTTCTCTGTCTTGGCGTAGTGTTGGCGTTTTCGGCATCCACGGCGCTGGCGGCGGACATCAAGCTTTCGCCCGCCGATACGGCGGCGGCGTTCAAGGCAGCGGGGTTCGTGAAGAAGGGGAGCCGCTGGGAAGGCTGCGGCGATCCGGGCACGATGTCGTATACGCCCGGCGCAATCGAAACGGTGCGCGATATCAACGGCGATGGCCAGCCGGAAGCTATTATCACCGAAGGCAGCACTTACTGCTTCGGCCATACGGGCACGGGCTACACGATCGTCAGCAAGCAGGCGGCGGGCGGCTGGAAGGTCATCTCCGGCGGCTCCGGCATTCCGAACCTGCTCGCCACGAAGGGCGTGGGCGGATGGCCGGACATCGAGATCGGCGGCCCCGGCTTCTGCTTCCCGGTCGAACGCTGGAACGGCAAGGAATACCGGTTGCATCGCCATCAGTATGAAGGCAAGGCCTGCCGTCCCCCCAACTGATCCGACGAGTTTCGATGTCCGATCCGACCACCATCCGCCGTTTGTATGGGCGGCGGCAGGCATTTGCGCTGCGTAACCGGGCGCAGCGGCTTGTCGAGGAACTGCTGCCCGCTGTGGCGGTGCCGAAGGATGAGTCGCTGGATGCCGCGCGGTTATTCGGCAAGGCATGCCTGCTGGAGTTGGAGATCGGGTTCGGCAAAGGCGAGCACTTGGTCGCGCACGCTGCCGCGCGGCCGGAGACGGGATTCATCGGCTGCGAACCGTTCCTGAACGGCGTCACCGGACTGCTCGGCCATATCGAGGACGAGGGGCTGACGAATGTTCGCGTGCACGACGGCGACGCGCTGAATGTGCTGGAACGCCTGCCCGATGCCTCGCTGGAACGCGTCTATCTGCTGCACCCCGATCCGTGGCCGAAGGCGCGGCACGCCAAGCGGCGTTTTGTCAATCCGGGGCCGCTCGATCGCATTGCCGCGAAGCTGAGGCCGGGCGGCGAATTCCGGCTCGCCACCGATCATCCCGTCTACATGCGCTGGGCGGTGATGCAGATGGTGCGGCGGGCGGATTTCGAATGGCTTGCGGAGCATCCTTCCGACTGGGAGACTCGCCCCGACGACTGGCCGCCGACACGCTACGGCGAATGGGCGGCGGGCGAAGGGCGGCCGATCTGGTATTTCCGGTATCGGCGGCGATAGGGAGTATGGACATGACTGCGAACGAAGCTCCTGTGATGACAGCGATGGAAGGCGGCGTTCTGCGGTTGACGCTGAACGCGCCGTCCGCGCGGAACAGCCTGTCCTTCGCGATGATCGAGGCGCTGCGCACCGCGCTCCGCGATGCGGATGCGGACCGCGCAGTGCGTGTCATCGTGATCGCGGCTGCGGGGCATGTGTTTTCCGCCGGGCATGATCTCAAGGAAATGGATGCAGCGCGCACCGCGGAGGACGGCGGGCGCGGAGCGTTCATTCGGCTGTTCGAGGCGTGCGGCCAGTTGATGCAGGAGGTCGTGAACCATCGCTGCCCGGTGATCGCCGAGGTGGCGGGTGTTGCGACGGCGGCCGGGTGCCAGCTCGTTGCGAGCTGCGACCTCGCCGTGGCGGGCAGGGCCGCGCGGTTCGCGACGCCGGGCGTGCGGATCGGGCTGTTCTGTTCGACGCCGATGGTGGCGCTGACGCGCAACCTTTCGGTGAAGCACGCGATGGAAATGCTGCTGACGGGCGATCTTATCGACGCGGCGCGCGCGGCCGAGATCGGTCTCGTCAACCGCGTGGTGGATGACGCCGCGCTCACCGCCGAGACGATGGCGTTCGCGGCGCAGATCGCGGGGCGCTCGCAGCTGACGGTCGGCATCGGCAAGCGTGCTTTCTACGCGCAGCGCGAAATGCCGCTCGCCGAGGCCTATGCCTATGCGTCGACGGTGATGGCGGAAAACATGATGGCGGCCGATGCCTGCGAGGGCATCGGTGCCTTCATCGCGAAGCGCGATCCCGTCTGGCGGGATCAGTAAGCGGGCGTCAGCTTCAGGAGGCGGCCGTTCTCGCCGTCCTCAAGCAGCCAGATCGCGCCGTCTGGGCCTTGCTCGACGGCGCGGATGCGGGCTTCCATCGGCCACTGGTCGGCCTTGGTTGCGGTCTCGCCGTTGAGGTCGACGCGGATCAGCGCCTCGCCCGAAAGCGCGCCGATGAAGGCGTCGCCCTTCCAGTCGGGGAACAGGTCGCCCTTGTAGATGAGCAGGCTTGAGGGCGAGATCGAGGGATTCCAGAACACCTTCGGCGGCTCGAAGCCGTCGCCGGGCGCATGGTCGGGGATGTCCTTGCCGTCGTAATGGTCGCCGTTCGAGACCTTGGGATAGCCGTAGTTGGTTCCGGCCTTGATGAGATTGAGTTCGTCGCCGCCCTTCGGGCCCATCTCCATCTCCCAGAGCCGGCCCTCGCTATCGAAATCGATGCCGAGCGGATTGCGGATGCCGTAGGCCCACACCTGCGCCTTCACGCGGCCCTGATCGTAGAAGGGGTTGTCCGACGGAATCATGCCCGTGTCGGACAGGCGCACGATCTTGCCGAGGTTGGCGGTGAGGTCCTGTGCCGGATCGAACTTCTGCCGCTCGCCGCTCGACACGTACATCATGCCGTCCGGGCCGAAGGCGATGCGGTGGCCGTAGTGGCCCTGCCCGGAGACCTTGGGCTCCTGCCGCCAGATCACCTGCAGGCCTTCGATGCGGGGTGTGCCTTCCAGCACCAGCTTGCCGCGCGCCACCGCCGCGCCGCGCGTGTCGCCGTCGCCGGCTTCCGCGAAGCTTAGATAGATGTAGCCGTTGTTCGCGAAATCAGGGTGCACGGCGACGTCGCCGAGGCCGCCCTGTCCGCCGTAGTCGACCTTGGGCACGCCCGCGACATCGACCGTGTCGCCGCCGAGGCGGACCAGCTTCAGCACGCCTTTCTTCTCGGTGACGAGGATGCGGCCATCGGGGAGGAAGGCGAGCGCCCACGGCTCTTCGAACTTGCCCATTTCGGCCGAGGTGAAGGGCTTGCCTGACTTTGTCGTGGTGGCGGGTGTGGTGTCGGCGCTGTCGCCGGCGGCGGAGCCGTTTGCGCCGCAGGCGGCGAGGGCAAGCGCGGAAACGAGGGCGAGCGCGGGGAGGGAGCGGATCATTGCAGCACTGTCTCCAAAAACAGTCGGGGGAATGACTGCAGGCTAACCCGGTGTTGGGTCGCTGACAAATGCCTATGGTCTTGCCCGGGCGTGCAGGGCGATGGCCTGCTCTTGCGGGGCGCTGGCTTTGCGCCTATATGGGCGGCGTTCTCCACATGGGTAGTCCAAGCGGAGGTCGGTTCCAAGGTTCGGGACCGGCGCCGAAGGGTCGTATCCGCTAGGGAGGCTGGAGTTTGACGGACACGAAGGCGCTCGAGGCATTGGTGGAGCCGATCGCAACCGCGATGGGCTTCGATCTCGTGCGCGTTGCGCTGATGAACGGTGCGGGCGGACTGACGCTGCAGGTGATGGCGGAAGACCCCGCGACGCGGCAGCTCACCATCGATCAGTGCGCGTCGCTGAGCCGCCGCGTGTCGGACATGCTCGACGAGGTCGATCCGATTCCGGGCGAATATAATCTCGAAGTGAGTTCGCCCGGCATCGACCGGCCACTGACCCGGCTTCAGGATTTCGCCGACTGGGCGGGATATGTCGCCAAGATCCAGCTCACCGAGCCCGCTGAAGGGCGGAAGCGGTTTCAGGGGCACATTCTCGGGCTCGATGATGCTATGGTGCGCATCGCCGTCGAGGGACTCGGCGAGACCGCAGTGCCGTTTGCAAGTATCGCCAGCGCGAAGCTGGTGCTGACCGATGATCTCATCAAGGCAACGAAGCCGCTCTCCAGCGAGGGCGCCGACGCGTTAGACGAAGAAGAAGAGGAAGACGACTGATGGCCACCGCGATTTCCGCCAACAAGGCCGAGCTGCTGGCGATTGCCGACGCCGTTGCGCGCGAGAAGTCGATCGATCGCATGATCGTGATCGAGGCGATGGAAGAGGCCATCCAGCGTGCCGCCCGTGCGCGCTACGGCGCCGAGAACGACATTCGCGCGAAGATCGATCCGGTCTCCGGTGAAATGCGCCTGTGGCGCGTGCTCGAAGTGGTCGAGGCGCCTGAGGATCATTTCAAGCAGATCAGCCTCGTCGACGCGCAGAAGCGTGACAAGGGCGCCGCGATCGGTGACTTCGTCGTCGATCCGCTGCCGCCGATCGAGTTCGGCCGCATCGCAGCGCAGGCGGCGAAGCAGGTGATCGTGCAGAAGGTGCGCGATGCCGAGCGCGAGCGTCAGTACGAGGAATTCAAGGACCGCGTGAATGAGGTGACGACGGGCGTCGTGAAGCGCGTCGAATTCGGCCACGTCGTCGTCGACCTCGGCCGCGCCGAAGGCGTCATCCGCCGCGACCAGCAGATCCCGCGCGAGATCCTGCGCGTGAACGACCGCGTCCGGTGTCTGATCAAGGACGTGCGCCGCGAGAACCGCGGCCCGCAGATCTTCCTCTCCCGCGCGGCGGGCGAATACATGAAGAAGCTGTTCGCGCAGGAAGTGCCGGAAATCTACGACGGCATCATCGAGATCAAGGCGGTCGCGCGCGATCCGGGCAGCCGCGCCAAGATCGGCGTTATCAGCCGCGATTCGTCGATCGATCCGGTCGGCGCGTGCGTCGGCATGAAGGGCAGCCGCGTGCAGGCCGTCGTGCAGGAACTGCAGGGCGAGAAGATCGACATCATCCCGTGGTCGCCCGACATCGCGACCTTCGTGGTGAACGCGCTGCAGCCCGCCGAAGTCGCGAAGGTCGTGATCGACGAGGAAGAGCAGCGCATCGAGGTGGTCGTTCCTGACGACCAGCTCTCGCTCGCCATTGGTCGTCGCGGTCAGAACGTGCGCCTCGCGAGCCAGCTCACGGGTCATCAGATCGACATCATGACGGAGGCCGACGAGAGCGAACGCCGCCAGAAGGAATTCGTCGAGCGCTCCGAGATGTTCATGAACGAACTCGACGTCGACGAGACGCTGGCGCAGCTGCTCGTTGCCGAAGGCTTCACGGAACTCGAAGAGGTCGCCTACGTCGAGACCGACGAACTCGCCGCGATCGAAGGCTTCGACGAGGATCTGGCGGGCGAACTCCAGAACCGCGCCACCGAAGGGCTGGAACGCCGCGAGGCGGCGAACCGCGAGGAGCGCCGCGCGCTCGGCGTCGAGGACGCGCTGGCGGCGATCGAGGGGCTTTCCGAGAAGATGCTCGTGACGCTCGGCAAGGCGGGCATCAAGACGCTCGACGATCTCGGCGATCTCGCGACCGACGAACTCGTCTCCAAGCGCGAGGGCGTGCTCAAGGAGTACGGCCTCAGCGAAGCCGACGGCAACCGCATCATCATGGCGGCCCGCGCCCACTGGTTCGAGGGCGAAGACGCATCCGGGGAGGACGCACCCGCGGATGCCGAAGCATGAGCCCGAACGTCGCTGCATAATTAGCGGTGAGCGCGAAGGGCGGGACGCACTGGTGCGGCTCGCTCTTTCCCCCGACGGCGAGGTTCTGCCGGATGTCGGCGCACGCGCGCCGGGTCGCGGCGCGTGGGTGAAACCGGACCGCGCGTTCGTTGCCGAAGCCGAAGCCAAGGGCAGACTGAAGGGCGCGCTGCAGCGCGCCTTCAAGGGCGATGTGAAACGCGTGCCCGAAGGCATGGCGGAGCGCATCGAGACCGGGCTGAAACGCGCGGCGCTCGACCGGCTGGGGCTGGAGCTGCGCGCGGGTAATCTGCTGCTCGGCAGCGACCGCATCGCAGGGGCGGTGGATAGCGGCGAGGCGCGGCTTGTGCTGCACGCCGCCGACGCCGCGCCCGACGGCGTGCGCAAGCTGGCGCAGCGGTTGCATTCGGCGGGCGGAAAGGCCAAAGCAATCGCCTTGCCCGCGGGCCGGGATGAATTGTCCTTGGCGCTTGGGCAGGCCAATGTGGTACACGCCGCGCTTCGCGACCGGCAGGCCGCGCTTCGCGTGGAGTCTGCGGTCAGTCGCTGGCGCGCGTATCTTGGCCTGCATGACGGAATCGAAATCGCGGACGGGACGCCGTCCGATGGATCTGAGTTGTAAAGGGTACGAATGAGCGACGATAACAAACCGAAGCTGGGCGCACGTGCACCGCTTGGAATCAAGCGCACGGTCGACGTCGGCAAGGTCAAGCAGAGCTTCAGCCACGGCCGGACCAAGTCCGTCGTCGTCGAGGTGAAGCGTCGGCGCGTGCTCGGACGGCCCGATGGCGCGCCCGAGGAAACGGTGGTGGAAGCTGCCCCCGAGGCGCCTGCGCCCGTCGCGGCACCGCCGAAGCCTGTTGCCGAAGCCCCGAAGCCACGGCCCGCTGCCGCGCCGAACGACCTGATGTCGCGTCAGGAGCGGCAGGCGCAACTGCTGCGCGAGGCCGAGGAAGCGCGTCTTCAGATGCTGGAAGACCAGCGCCGCCGCGAAGAGACCGCACGCGCCGAGGCGGCCGAGGCCGAGCGCCGCCGCGCCGAGGAAAAGCGCCGCGAGGAAGAAACCCGCGAAGCCGCACCGGTGGCGCCCGAACCCGCTGCGCCGGAACCCCAGGCCGCCGCCACCCCCGCTGCATCCGCGCCGGCGGCAAAGCGCGAGCCGGCGGCTGCCGACGACGACAATAACCGTGGTGTACGCCGCGGTCCGCCGCTGCCTGTGCGCAAGGAAGCGCCGAAGCCTGCACGCGGACGCGGCGAGGATCATCGCCGTTCGGGCAAGCTTACCGTTACGCGCGCACTCGAAGGTGACGAGAACGGCCGCGCCCGCAGCCTCGCCGCGCTTCGCCGCGCGCGCGAGAAGGAGCGCCGCGCGCATATCGGCGGCGCCAACCAGGCGAAGCAGGTGCGCGACGTGGTCGTCCCCGAGGCGATCACCGTGCAGGAACTCGCGAACCGCATGGCCGAGAAGGGCGCCGACCTCGTGAAGGCGCTGTTCAAGATGGGCTCGATGGCGACGATCAACACGACCATCGACCAGGACACGGCCGAACTGCTCGTCACCGAGTTCGGACACAACATCAAGCGCGTCAGCGATTCGGACGTCGAGATCGGCCTTGAAGGCGAAGCCGACAATGATACCGATCTGCTGCCGCGTCCGCCGGTCGTCACCATCATGGGCCACGTCGATCACGGCAAGACCTCGCTGCTCGACGCGCTGCGCGGCACCGATGTCGTTTCGGGCGAAGCCGGCGGCATCACGCAGCACATCGGCGCGTATCAGGTGAAGGTCGCCACCGGCGACATCGTCACCTTCCTCGATACGCCGGGCCACGAGGCGTTCACCGAGATGCGCGGCCGCGGCGCGAATGTTACCGACATCGTCATTCTGGTGGTTGCCGGCGACGACGGCCTGAAGCCGCAGTCGATCGAGGCGATCAGCCATACAAAGGCGGCGGGCGTGCCGATGATCGTTGCGATCAACAAGAGCGACAAGCCCGGCTCCAAGCCGCAGAAGGTGCGCGAGGAACTGCTCCAGCACGAAGTCGTCGTCGAAGACATGGGCGGCGACGTGCAGGACGTGGAGGTCTCCGCGCTCAAGAAGACGAATCTCGACAAGCTGCTGGATGCGATCCTGATGCAGGCCGAGCTTCTGGAGCTGAAGGCGAACCCGAATCGTCCGGGCGAAGGCACGGTGATCGAGGCGAAGCTCGACAAGGGCCGTGGCCCGGTCGCGACCGTGCTCGTCAGCCGCGGCACCGTTCGTGTCGGCGACATCTTCGTTGTCGGCGCCGAGTGGGGCAAGGTGCGTGCGCTCGTCGACGATCGCGGCGTGCAGGTGAAGGAAGCCGGTCCGTCGAAGCCCGTCGAGGTGCTCGGCCTCTCCGGTACGCCGATGGCGGGCGACGTGTTCGCGGTCGTGGAAAACGAAGCGCGCGCCCGCGAGATCGCGGCCTATCGCGCTTCCGTTCTGCAGCGCAAGCGCACGACGCAGGCACCGGCGAACCTCGAAACGATGTTCTCGGCGCTGAAGGAAAAGCAGGCGCTCGAATATCCGCTCATCGTCAAGGGCGACGTGCAGGGTTCGGTCGAGGCGATCGTGGCGGCGGTGAACCGGATCTCCACCGACGACATCAAGGCCCGCGTGCTGCATTCGGGCGTCGGCGGCATCACCGAATCCGACGTGACGCTGGCAGGCGCTTCGGGCGCGCCGATCATCGGCTTCGGCGTGCGCGCCAACGCCAAGGCACGCGAGATTGCCGAGCAGCGCGGCGTGGCGCTGAAATACTACGACGTGATCTACGATCTCGTGGACGATGTGAAGGCGGCGATGGCCGGTCAGCTCGGCCCCGAGAAGATCGAGCATGTCGTCGGCCGCGCCGAAATTCGCGAAGTGTTCCAGGCGGGCAAGCACGGCAAGGCCGCCGGTCTTCTCGTTCTCGAAGGCTTCATCCGCAAGGCGCTCAAGGCGCGCGTCATGCGCGACGATGTCATCATCTACAACGGCTCGGTTTCCTCGCTGCGCCGCTTCAAGGACGACGTCGCCGAAGTGCGCGCCGGTCTCGAATGCGGTGTCACGCTCGAAGCCACGACGGACATCAAGGCGGGCGACTACCTCGAAACGTTCGAGGTCGAGGAGCGCGAGCGGACGCTCTAGGGCGTTTCGCGCGGGCCTATGCGGCAGACGCAAACCCCCGAGGGCAAATCGGTCCGCCTGCTGCGGATCGGCGAGCAGGTCCGCCATGTGCTGGCGGGCGTGCTCGGCCGCGGCGAAGTGCGCGATCCGGTGCTCGAAACGCACATCGTATCGGTGAGCGAGGTGCGCGTCTCCCCGGACCTGCGCATCGCCACCGCTTTTGTGAAGGCGCTCGGCGGTGACGACGACGAGGTGCTCGCTGCGCTGAAACGCAACGCGAAGTACCTGCGCGGCGAGGTGGCGCGGTCGATGAGCACCAAATACACGCCCGAACTCAAGTTCCGGCTCGACGAGAGCTACGAGGAAGCCAGCCGTATCGACAAGCTGCTCCGCGATCCGAAGGTAGCACGCGACCTCGGCGAAGATTGACGAGTGGCGCGGTAAGACGTATCTTACCTGCATGAACGCGCGGACCAGACTTTCGGCCAAGGGGCAGGTGGTGATCCCCAAGGACGTGCGGACCGAGCTTGGTCTCGCCGAGGGGCAGGAACTGGACGTCATCACGGTGAACGGCGGTGTGCTGCTTCGGCCGGTGCAGCAGAAATCGGGGCGGAGCTTCGATGAACTGCTGGCGGCGTTCCGGTCGCGCGTGCCGCCGTATGAAGGTCCGCCCGTCAGCATCGAGGAGATGGATGAGGGCGTTGCCCGAATGTGGGCCGAAAGAGGCACGCGCGGCGACTGGTGAAAGCGGTCGACACCAACGTTCTTGTGCGCGTTCTGATGCGTGACACACCCGCGCAGACAGAGGCTGCGGAGCGGGCGCTGAAAGATGGGGCGATGATCCCGCTGACTGTTCTTCTCGAGACGGGTTGGGTGCTCAGCTCGCGCTATGGGCTTTCGCGAGCCGACATCGTCGACGCGTTGTCGACCGTCGTCGATCTGCCGGGCATCGTCGTACCCGAAGCCGATGCGGTTCGCTGGGCGCTCGGCCGGTTCGCGGAAAAGGGCGATCTAGGCGATCTCCTCCATCTTGCCGCATCGGCCGGGGCCACGGCTTTCCAGACGTTCGATCGCCGTTTCGCAAAGGTTGTCGGTGATACGCCACCACTCGCCGTCGAAACGCTCGGCTGATGGCCAAACTGTATTTCTACTTCGCGTCTATGAACGCGGGAAAATCGACGACGCTGCTGCAATCGAGCTTCAACTATGTCGAGCGCGGGATGCGGACGTTGCTGTTCACGGCGGCGGTCGACGATCGTGGCGGGCGCGGGCGGATCAACTCGCGGATCGGGCTTGAGGCGGAGGCCGTTCCCTTTTCGGATGATACCGATCTCGATGTCATTATTTCCGCCGAGCACGGCGTGGTGCCGATCGATTGCGTGCTGGTCGACGAGGCGCAGTTTCTGAGCCGGGTGCAGGTCGATCAGCTTGCGGCGGTGTGCGACCGGCTCGGCATTCCGGTGCTCGCTTACGGGCTTCGCACCGATTTCCGGGGCGAGCTGTTCGAAGGGAGCGCGCGGCTGCTCGCGATCGCGGACAAGCTCGTCGAGCTCAAATCCGTGTGCGAATGCGGGCGCAAGGCGACGATGAACCTGCGCGTCGATATGGAAGGGCGCCCGGTGAGCGAAGGCGCCCAGACCGATATCGGCGGCAACGACCGCTACGTGGCGCTCTGCCGAAAGCATTTTCTGGAGCGTCTGGCGCTGAACGGGAACTGACCTTGCCGCTCAGTCGTCGTTCACCCGGCGGGGCCGATAAGGGGCCCAAAGGAGACAGAGCATGAAGACGATATTCCATGCTGCGGGAGTGGGCGTAATCGCCGCGCTCCTTTCCGCCGTTCCGGCGATTGCCGCGGCACCGCAAGTGAAGATCGGAGAGGAGGCGCGCATACCCTTTGCGGACACCACCGGCATCCGCAACTTCCGCGCCGAAAACGACCACGCACTCTATATCGAGGGGCAGACCGGGCGCTGGTATTACGCCGAGACGATGGGCCCCTGCACGGGTCTCAATTTCGCGAACAAGATCGGCTTCATCACCAAGGGCACGGGGACGCTCGACAAATTCGGGCAGATCCTCGTCGATGGCCGGACGTGTCAACTGCAAAGCCTCGTGACGGCGGAAGACCCCGGCAAGACGGCGAAAGCCCAAAGCAAAGAGGACTGACAGGTCGTCTGCCGGGCGCTAAAGCCGCCCGGTGAACGGCTGGATCATTCTCGACAAGCCGCTGGGGCTCACCTCGGCGCAGGGCGTTGCCGCGATCAAGCGGCTGTGGCGGCAGGCGGGTCTGCCGAAGCCGAAGATCGGCCACGGCGGCACGCTCGATCCGCTGGCGACGGGCGTGCTGCCGATCGCGCTCGGCGAGGCGACCAAGCTGACCGGTCGGATGCTGAACGGTGACAAGGCCTACGACTTTACCGTGCGGTTCGGTGTGGCGACGGAAACCGAGGATGCCGAGGGCGCCGTTGTGGCGACATCGGACGTACGGCCCTCGCGCGCAGCGATCGAGGCGGTCCTGCTGCGCTTTACCGGCGCCATCGAACAGCGTCCGCCCGCCTATTCGGCGCTGAAGGTGGACGGCGAGCGGGCCTATGCACGGGCGCGTGCCGGGGAGACTGTGGTGCTTCCGCCCCGCGCGGTGACGATCCATGCGCTGCGGCTGCTGGAGGCGGACGGCGAGACGGCGACGTTCTCCGTTTCGTGCTCCAAGGGCACCTACGTGCGGAGCCTCGCGCGGGATATCGCGGAGGCGCTCGGCACGGTGGGGCACGTCGTCATGCTCCGGCGCACGAAGGCGGGGCCGTTCGGCCTCGAAGGCGCGATATCGCTGGACAAACTCGGCGAACTCGCTATGGAGCAGCGCCTTATAGCGGCACTGTTGCCGCTGACCGCGGGGCTGGACGACATCCCGGCTCTGGCGGTCAACCCCGGCGAAGCGGCCCGGCTCAAATCGGGCCAGACGCTCGCCGGACGTCCCGAACCGGACGGACTTGTGGTCGCGATGCTGGACGCAGTGCCCGTCGCGCTCGCCCGCGTTGAAGCGGGAACAGTCCGTGTGGAGCGGGGCTTCAACCTCTAGAACGAAGGAGTCTACGATGTCGATTGCAGCAGAGCGCAAGGAAGCGCTGATCAAGGAACATGCCCGCGCCGAAGGCGACACCGGCAGCCCCGAAGTTCAGGTCGCGATCCTCTCGGAGCGCATCGCCAACCTCACCGAGCACTTCAAGAGCCACGCCAAGGACAACCATTCGCGGCGCGGTCTTCTCATGCTGGTGAACAAGCGGCGTACGCTGCTCGATTACCTGAAGCGGAAGGACGAGGGACGGTATACCGACCTCATCGGGAAGCTCGGGCTTCGCAAGTAAAAGGTTCGTCTCGGGCGCCGCGCACGGCGCCCGTTTCGTATTGAAGGTACGGCAGGCGCGAAAATGCCTGCCACCGTGCGCAAACCGTCTGCCGCGACAAGCGCGGCGACGGATGATGGAGGCCGGGCGGGCATAGGGCCCGTTTTTGACCGGCCGCGAAGGAAACGGAAAAACAGATGTTCAATATCCACAAAGTTGAAACGCAGTGGGGCGGCAAGACGCTGACCCTGGAAACGGGCCGCATTGCCCGTCAGGCTGACGGCGCGGTGTTCGCGACGCTCGGTGAAACCGTGGTGCTTTGCGCCGTGACGGCTGCGAAGTCGGTGAAGGACGGGCAGGACTTCTTCCCGCTGACCGTACACTACCAGGAAAAATTCTCGGCCGCCGGCCGCATCCCGGGCGGGTTCTTCAAGCGCGAAGGCCGCCCGACCGAGCATGAGACGCTGACCAGCCGCCTCATCGACCGTCCGATCCGCCCGCTGTTCCCGGAAGGCTTCTACAACGAGGTCAACGTGATCTGCCAGGTGTTGAGCTACGACGGCGAGAACGAGCCGGACGTGCTCGCGCTCGTCGCCGCTTCGGCCGCGCTCACGCTTTCGGGCGTGCCGTTCATGGGCCCGATCGCGGGTGGCCGCGTCGGCTATGTCGACGGCGAGTATGTGCTGAACCCCAGCCGCAACCTCGAAGGCTCGAAGCTCGACCTCGTCGCCGCCGGTACGACGGACGCGGTGCTGATGGTGGAATCGGAAGCGCATGAGCTTTCCGAGGAAGTGATGCTCGGCGCCGTGATGTTCGTTCACGAGAACGGCAAGAAGGTCATCGACGCGATTATCCGTCTTGCCGAGAAGGCCGCCAAGGATCCGTGGGAGCTGAAGCTCGACGACGGCGCCGACGCCAAGAAGGCCTCGCTGAAGAAGCTCGTCGGCAAGGATATCGAGGCCGCCTACAAGCTGACCGTGAAGCAGGAGCGCGTTGCAGCGCTCGACGCCGCACGCGCCAAGGCGAAGGAGTCCTTCGCGGACGCGGAGCCCGCCGAGAAGCTGAAGCTCGGCAAGCTTGTGAAGAAGCTGGAAGCCGACATCGTTCGCGGCGCGATCCTCAAGGACGGTCGCCGCATCGACGGTCGCGGCAAGGAAGACGTCCGCCCGATCCTCGCCGAAGTGCAGGTGCTGCCGCGTACGCACGGCTCTGCGCTCTTCACGCGCGGCGAGACGCAGGCGATCGTGACGACGACGCTCGGCACCGCCGACGATGAGCAGATGATCGATGCGATCTACGGCATCAGCCACGAAAACTTCCTGCTGCACTACAACTTCCCACCGTACTCGGTCGGTGAAGTCGGCCGCTTCGGTGCGCCGGGCCGCCGCGAAGTCGGTCACGGCAAGCTCGCATGGCGCGCGCTGCGCCCGGTGCTGCCGACGAAGGAAGAATTCCCGTACACGATGCGCGTGATCGCCGACATCACCGAGTCGAACGGCTCGTCGTCGATGGCGACGGTGTGCGGCGGTTCGCTCGCGCTGATGGACGCGGGCGTGCCGCTCAAGCGTCCGGTTTCGGGCATCGCCATGGGCCTCATCCTCGAAGGCAAGGACTTCGCGGTGATTTCCGACATCCTCGGTGACGAGGATCATCTCGGCGACATGGACTTCAAGGTGGCGGGCACCGAGCTCGGCATCACCTCGCTGCAGATGGACATCAAGGTCGCCGGCATCACCGAGGAGATCATGAAGGTGGCGCTGAGCCAGGCGAAGGCCGGCCGCGCGCACATCCTCGGCGAAATGAACAAGGCGCTCGACGGCACCCGCACCGAGATGTCGGCACACGCGCCGCGCATCGAGACGATGTCGATCCCGAAGGACAAGATCCGCGAAGTGATCGGCACCGGCGGCAAGGTCATCCGCGAGATCGTCGCGGAAACCGGCGCCAAGGTGGACATCGAGGACGACGGCACCATCAAGATCGCGTCTTCGGACCTGTCGAAGATCGAAGCCGCCAAGAACTGGATCATCGGCATCGTCGCCGAGCCGGAAGTGGGCAAGGTCTACAACGGCAAGGTCGTGTCGATGGTCGACTTCGGCGCGTTCGTGAACTTCATGGGCGCCAAGGACGGCCTCGTCCACATCTCCGAGATCAAGGAAGAGCGCGTCGGGAAGGTTTCCGAGGTACTCACCGAAGGCCAGGAGGTGAAGGTCAAGGTGCTCGGCATCGACGATCGCGGCAAGGTCCGCCTGTCGATGCGCCTCGTCAACCAGGAGACGGGCGAGGAACTGCCCGACACGCGTCCGCCGCGTGAGGAACGCCCGCGCGGTGAGCGCAGCGACCGTGGCGATCGTGGAGATCGCGGCGGCCGTGGTGGTGACCGCGGACGCGGCGGCGGTGGCGGCCGTGACCGTGATCGTGGCCCCCGTCGTGATCGCGGCGAAGGCGGCGACCGTCCCCGTCGTGAAGAGTCGAACGAAGGCGAGGGCGGTGGTCTGCCGGACTTCATCGCCGGCGACCGCGACTGACAAATAGTATAAAAGGGGGAGTCTCCTGCGAGGCTCCCCCTGCTATTTGACGGCTGGGTAATATTTCGCCCCCAATCGCGCTCCCGTTGGTCTATAGCTCGCAAGGGGAGACGCGCCGGAGGGGCGCTGCGGGCTGAGAAACGACAACAGGTACGATGAAGCTTCTGAATTCCATCCGCATGGGCGGGCGCGAGATGCTTCCGCTCGTTGAGGGCGGCAAGGGCGTTTCGGCGACCAACCATGCATCGTCGGGTGCGTGGGCTGCCGCGGGCGGGCTTGGCACGGTCTCGGCCGTGAACGCCGACAGCACGGATGCGCTCGGCAACATCATCCCGCAGATTTACCGCGGCCGCACACGCGGGGACCGCCACGAAGAATTGGTCGCCTACGGTATCGCAGGCGGCGTCGAGCAGGTCCGCCGCGCACACGAGATCGCAGGCGGGCAGGGCGGCATCAACATCAATGTCCTCTGGGAAATGGGCGGCGCGCAGCGCATCCTCGAAGGCATATTGGAAGAGGCGAGCGCGCTTGTCGACGGCATCACCTGCGGTGCAGGAATGCCTTACAAGCTGAGCGAGATCGCCGCGCGGCATCGCACCTATTATTATCCGATCATCTCGTCGGCTCGCGCCTTCCGCGCGCTCTGGAAGCGCGCCTACAGCAAGGCACCCGAATGGCTCGGCGCCGTGGTCTATGAAGACCCGTGGCTCGCGGGCGGCCATAACGGCCTTTCGAACGCCGAAGATCCGCTCCATCCGCAAGACCCCTATCCGCGCGTGAAAGACCTGCGCGATACGATGCGCGAGGTCGGTATTTCCGACGACGTGCCGATCGTGATGGCGGGCGGCGTCTGGTATCTGCGCGAGTGGGAAAACTGGATCGGCAATCCCGAGCTCGGCACGATCGCCTTCCAGTTCGGTTCGCGACCGCTTCTGACGCAGGAAAGCCCGATCCCGGACGTGTGGAAGCGCAAGCTGACGACGCTTGCCGAGGGCGATATCCTGCTGCAGGCGTTCTCGCCGACGGGCTTCTATTCGTCGGCTGTGAAGACGCCGTTCCTCGAAGAGCTGATCCACCGCTCCGAGCGGCAGATCGGCATTTCAACCGAACCGCACGACCACCGCACCCACCTGCTCGACGTCGGTGTTCCCGGCAACAAGCACTATTACGTGACGCGCGACGACCTGCTGCACGCGCGCGGCTGGCACGCCCAAGGCTATACCGAGGCGCTGAAGACGCCCGATGACACGCTGGTGTTCGAAACGCCCGCGATGGCGAAGACGGTGCGCAAGGACCAGGCGGACTGCATGGGCTGCCTTTCGCAGTGCCGCTTCAGCGCGTGGGCCGAGCACCTCGACAAGAACAGCACCGGGCGGCTCGCCGATCCGCGCTCCTTCTGCATCCAGAAGACGCTTCAGGACATCGCGCACGGCTCACCGCCCGAGGATAACCTCATGTTCGCCGGGCACAGCGCGCACCACTTCTCGACGGACCCGTTCTATTCGAACGGCTTCGTTCCGACGGTGAAGCAACTCGTCGAGCGCATTCAGACCGGCGACTGAACTTTACCGATCGCGGCGGCAGCGATCGTAGTCGCGTGAATCGCGCGGATAGCGATCACGGCAGTATTTCTTGCTGCCGCGCTTGCTGTCGCCGTCTGTTACCGCGCCGTAGACCGCGCCCGCAGCGCCGCCGGCCACCGCACCTTCCGTCGTGCTGACACCCGGCACCACCGCACCGGCGGCGGCACCGACACCCGCGCCGACAAGGCCGCTGTCGATCGTTCGGCTGCCCGTACAGGCGCCGAGCGCGAGCAGCGTGCCCGACGCCAGAATAATCATGGACTTACGCATGAAAAATCTCCCACATAACGCCCCATCGAAGGGTCAACGCGGTGTGGGGGAAGCGGTTCCGCTTGTTAGAGCCAGCCTTCGAGCACCTGATCGGGTGGGCGGTGCCCGTCCGCCCAGGCGCGGATGTTGGTGACGACCTTGTCGCCCATCGCCTGGCGCCCTTCGAAGGTCGCAGAGCCCATGTGCGGCAGCAGCGTCACGTTATCGAGCGGAATGAGCCGCGGGTTGATGCGCGGTTCATCCTCGAACACGTCGAGGCCGGCACCCGCGATCACGCCCTTTTCCAGCGCGTCCGCCAGCGCATCCTCGTCGATGATCTCGCCGCGCGCGGTGTTGACGAGATAGCCTTCGGGGCCGAGCAGCGCGATGCGCCGCGCGTTGAAGAGGTGGCGGGTGTCGTCGGTGAGCGGGCAGTTGATGGAGACGATGTCCACCGCCTCGATCATCGCGTCGAGATCGTCCCAGTAGGTCGCGCCGAGCATTCCCTCCACCGTGTCCGCCAGAGGCCGGCGGTTGTGGTAGTGGATGCGCAGGCCAAAGGCACGCGCACGCGTCGCGATCGCCTGGCCGATGCGGCCCATGCCGATGATGCCGAGCTTCTTGCCGGTGATGCGGTGGCCGTGCACGTCGCACGGCTTCCAGCCATCCCACTTGCCTGAATAGAGCTGGCGGCTGCCTTCGGTGAGGCGGCGCGGTACCGAGAGGATCAGCGACATGGCAAGGTCGGCGGTATCATCGGTGAGAACGCCCGGCGTGTTTGTCACCATGATGCCCTTGGCGCGCGCGGCGACGAGATCGATGTGATTGACGCCGGTGCCGTAGTTCGCAATCAGCTTCAGCCGCGGCGGCGCGGCGGCGATGAGCGCGGCGTCGATCGTGTCGGTAACGGTGGGCAGAAACACGTCGCAGTCCGCCATCGCGGCGGCGAGGTCGGCCTGCGACATCGCTCTGTCTTCGACATTGAAAACGACATCGAACAGTTCGCTCATGCGCGCTTCGACCGGTTGCGGCAGGCGGCGCGTGACGACGACGCGCGGGCGGCGGGGGCGTTCTTCCATGTGCCGTGGCTAGGATCGCCTCGCACCCGCGTCAAGGCCGAGAGAGCAAGCGAGGCGCTTGCATGGCGGGGCGGATTCGATTCAATAGCGGCATGAAACGCATCATCGCCCTGCTGCTCGCCGCCGCTTTTGCAGGAACACCCGCCGCAGCGCAGGATTCGGACGCCACCAAGGGGCTTTCCGGCCTGCCGACGCCGCGTTGGGTCTCGATCGCCTCGGGCGAGGCCAATATGCGCGCCGGGCCGGGCGAGGCCTATCCCGTGACGTGGACCTACAAGCGCAAGGGGCTTCCCGTGGAGGTGATCCGCGAATGGGGCATCTGGCGGCAGATCCGCGATCCGGACGGCGAAACCGGCTGGATGAACAAGAACCTGCTTTCGGGCAAGCGCACCGCGATGGTGCGCGGCAAGATTGCGAACCTCTATGCCCGCGCCGAGTTTTCGAGCCCCGCGGTATGGCGCGCGGAGCCCGGTGTGGTTGCGGATATCCAGGTCTGCGACGAAGGCTGGTGCCGCCTCTCGCTCGGCGGGCGCAACGGCTATGTGCTCGCGGTTGACCTGTGGGGTGTCTACAAGGGCGAAACCATAGACTAGGGCCGGTTCTACACGAACAGCAGTTCGTCGTTCCGCGCATCGGCGAGGAAGGCGACGAGGCCGCCCGTCTCGACACCTGCGATGAGGCCCGGCGCGCTGAGCCCGCAGAGGTGGATGCCCGACTCGCAGGCCATGATTGGCAAGCTGAGGCCGACGGCCTGATCGAGAAGCTCCGAAAGCTGCGGCAGCCCACCCGCCTTGTAGGCCTTGTCGCCCGCCCAGTGCCGCTCCACCTGAAGCGCGCAGACGGCTTCACCCTGAAAGAACAGCCGCACCGGGCGCCCGAGCGCGGCGGCGGCGAGCGCGAGGCTGAGGCCGCCGTGCAGTCGCGCGTGGTTCGCTTCCGCGAAGACGAGCGCAAGACCTTGCTGTTTCACGCTTTTCCGCATGACGGGCATTGGGGGTCCTTCGGCAGCCGCACGGTGCGAACCCGGGCGCCGAGTGCATCATACAGCAAAACCCGCCCCGCAAGCGAATCCCCGAAGGGCGCGATCTCGCGGATCACCTCCAGCGCCTGCATCGCGCCCATCACACCGGTGAGCGCGCCGAGCACGCCCGCCTCGGCGCAGGTTGCGCCCTCGCGGTCGGCGGCCTCGCCCACGAAGCAGCGCCAGCAGGGCTTGTCCGCCTCCCAGCCGCGATAGGTGGCGATCTGCCCCTCGAACGGTCCCACGGCCGCCGCGACGAGTGGAATGCGTAGCGCAAGCGCGGCATCGGCGACGGCACGGCGGGTCTCGAAGCTGTCGGAGCCGTCCGCGATCACGTCGTGGTTGGCCAGAAGTGTAGCCGCGTTTGCCGCATCGAGACGGACGCGGTGTTGCGCCACGGCGACGTCGGGGTTCAGGCGCGTGACGGCATTCGCTGCACTTTCGGTCTTGGCGCGGCCCACGTCATCCGTGCCGTGCAGCACCTGTCGCTGGAGGTTGGAGAGGTCGACGGCATCGTCGTCGATGATCGTGAGGTGTCCGACGCCCGCCGCCGCGAGATACTGGATGCAGGGGCTGCCGAGCCCGCCCGCGCCGACCACGGCCACGCGCGCGGCGAGCAGCTTCGCTTGCCCGGCGCCGCCGATCTCTTTCAGGATGATGTGGCGGGCGTAGCGTTCGAGTTGGGCGTCTGTAAGGCTCAACGGCGTCGTTATCGGCCTGTGGAGCCGAAGCCCCCGGCGCCGCGCGCGGTCTCGTCGAGGTCGTCGACTTCGGCGAAGCGCGCCTGCTGCACGGTCGCCGCGACGAGCTGCGCGATGCGCTCGCCGCGCTTCACGGCGAAGGGCTCGGCGCCGAGGTTGGCGAGGATCACCTTCACCTCGCCGCGATAGTCCGCGTCGATGGTGCCGGGCGTGTTGAGGCAGGTGATGCCGTTCTTGAGCGCGAGGCCGGAGCGCGGGCGCACCTGCACCTCATAGCCCTCCGGAATCGCGAAGGCGAAGCCGGTGGCGACCGCGTGGCGCCCGCCCGGCGGGATGATCACGTCCTCGGCGGCGGCGACATCCATGCCCGCCGCGCCGCTGGTGGCGAGCGCGGGGATGGGCAGGCCCTCGCCGTGGGGAAGGCGCTTCAGGCGGATTTCAATCGGTGAGTTCATCTGCGATCCTTTGTGCGAGCCGCCGGGCGACGGCGTCCTTTTCCATGTCCGGCCAATCCTCGACGCCGGCGGCGCTGACGATGTGGATGCGGTTCCGCGCCCCCCCCATCACGTCGCCGGAGACGTCGTTGGCGACGATCCAGTCGCAGCCCTTGCGCGCGAGCTTGGCCTTGGCGTGTTCGACGACCTTCTCGGTCTCGGCGGCGAAGCCGATGACGAGGGCGGGGCGCTTCGACGATTTCGCGAGGCCTGCGAGAATGTCCGGGTTCTCGACGAGCGGCAACGCTTCGAGGCCACCCTTGTCCTTCTTGATCTTCTGGCCGGTGGCTTCCGCGCGCCAGTCGGCAACGGCGGCGACCATCACGGCAGCGTCCGCAGGAAGCGCGGCCTCGACCGCATCGGCCATCTCGCGCGCGGTTTCCACGTTCACGCGGCGCACGCCGGGCGGCGTCGCAAGCGTTACGGGACCGGCGACGAGCGTCACCTCTGCGCCGAGTGCGGCGAGCGCGCCCGCGATCGCGAAACCCTGTTTGCCGGAGGAGCGGTTGGCGATGTAGCGCACGGGGTCGATCGGCTCATGCGTCGGCCCGGCGGTGATGAGCACGTGCTTCCCGCGAAGTGGCGGCGGGTTCTGGCCGAAGCGCGCGGTGGCGGTCTGTGCCTCGCCGAGGGGTGCGGTGAGCATGGCGCGGATCGAAGCGAGGATGGCTTGCGGTTCGGGCAGGCGCCCGGGGCCGTATTCGCCGCAGGCCATGTCGCCGTCATCGGGCTCCATGATGGTGACGCCGTCGGCGCGGAGCTGCGCGATGTTGCGCTGTGTCGCGGGGTGCAGCCACATGCGGACGTTCATCGCGGGCGCGGCGAGCACCGGCTTGTCGGTCGCGAGCAGCAGCGTCGTCGCGAGGTCGTCGGCGATGCCGCCCGCCATCTTCGCAAGGATGTTGGCGGTTGCAGGCGCGACGACGACGAGGTCGGCCTGCCGCGAGAGCTGGATGTGGCCGATCTCGCGCTCGTCCTTCAGGTCGAAGAGATCGGTGTAGACATTGTCCTCGGTGAGTGTGCCGAGGCTGAGCGGTGTCACGAACTGTTGTGCGGCCTCGGTGAGCACCGCGCGCACGGCGATCCCATCTTTCCGGAGCAGCCGGACGAGTTCCAGCGCCTTGTAGGCGGCGATGCCGCCCGAAATGATGAGGAGGATGCGTTTGCCCACGGCCGGACCCTAAAGCGTCATCGCCAGCCAGCCAAGGCCCGCGCCGATGCCGGTGCCGAGCAGCAGCCATGCCGTGCGCGAAATCCCGCGCGGGGCGGGCAGGGGGGCGAGCGGCGGCAAGGGTGGCGCGGCGCCGGGGTTCGGGACCATCGCTTCAAGGCGCTTCAGCACATCGGGCAGGCGCGCGAGCGCGCGCGAAGCTTCCACGATGCGGTCGGCGATCACGGCTTCGGGGCCGAGTTCGTCACGCATCCAGTCGCCCACGAACGGCCCGGAGATTTCCCACATGTTGACGTCGGGATCGAGCGCGAGCGCGACGCCTTCCACCATCACCATCGTTTTTTGCAGCAGCAGCAGGTGCGGCTGCGTCACCATGTCGAACTGCCGGGTAACGGCGAACAGCCCGTCGAGCATGTTGCCGATCGAGATGTCCTTCACCGGAAGACCCCGGATCGGCTCTCCGATCGAGCGCAGCGCGGTTTCGAACTCGGCCATGTCGTGGTGCGGCGGCACGTACTGCGCCTCGAAATGGATCTCCGCGACGCGCGCGTAATTGCCGGTGAGCAGCCCGTGCAGGATCTCGGCGAGCCACAGCCGCGCCTGCCGGTTGATGCGGCCCATGATGCCGAAATCCACCACCGCGAGCCGCCCGTCCGGCAGCGCGAACATGTTTCCCTGATGCAGGTCGGCATGGAAGAAGCCGTGGCCGATCGCCTGCCGCAGGAAGCTGCGGACGAGCGTCTGCGACAGCACCTTGCGGTCGATGCCTGCGGCGTCCACGGCGGCGAGGTCGGTGAGCTTCACGCCGTCGATCCACGCGATGGTGAGCACACGGCGGCTGGTGCGCGCCCAGTCCACCTCCGGCACGACGAAGCCGGTCTCGGGCGTCAGCGCTGCCGCGAGTTCGGATGCGGAGGCGGCCTCCATGCGGAGGTTGAGCTCGCGCTCCACCCAGCGGCGGAAGTAAGCGATCGTGGCGCGCGGGCGCAGGCGGGCGAGTTCGCCGCCGATCGTCTCGGCGCGGACGGCGGCCCATTCGTAGGTTTCGATGGCGCGCGCGAAATCCGCTTCGATGCCGGGTTTCAGCACCTTAACGGCGACTGCACGGCCATCGGTGGTGACGGCGCGGTGCACCTGTGCGACCGATGCGGAGCCGACCGGCGTTTCCTCGAAGCGCGAATAGAGCGAATCGAGCGGCACGCCGAAGGCCTCCTCGATTGAGGCCTTCACGGCGGCGAACGGGGCGGGCGGCAAATTGTCCTGCAGCCGCGTCAGGTCTTTCGCAGCCTCCGGGCCGACAAGGTCGGGGCGCGTGGCGAGCGCCTGCCCGAGCTTGATCGCGGCGGGGCCGAGTGCTTGGAAGGCGTCGGCATAGTGCGGCGTTTCGGGTGCGCCCGTTCCGAACCGGGCGAGCTTCGCGATGCGGCGCAGCAGCGGCGGCGTTTGCGGCGCCGCCTCGATCTCGCGCAGTGCGCCGTGCCGCGCGAGCGTCCGGCCCCAGCGCAGCATCCGAAAGGCGTGGACGATGCCGGCGGTCAAATCTTCCAGCCGCTGTGCATGGCGACGACGCCGCCGAGAATGGGCCGTGCCGTGGTCCGCGCAAAGCCGGCGTCCGCGATCATCGACTTGAAGGTGGACATGTCGGGGAAGCGGCGGATCGATTCGACGAGGTATTGATAGGCTTCCTCGTCACGCGCCACCGCCTTGCCGATCTTCGGCACCACGTTCATCGAATAGCTATCGTAAACTTGCGCGAACACGGGCCACTCGCAGCGCGAGAATTCGAGGCAGAAGAAGCGCCCACCGAACTTCAGCACGCGATACGCCTCGCGGAGCGCAGCCGGGATGTCGGTGACGTTCCGGATGCCGAAGGCGATCGTGTAGGCGTCAAAGCTTGCGCCATCGAAGCTCAGCACCTCGGCGTTCTGCTCGGACCAGTCGAGGTTTTCGACGCCGCGTTTCTTCGCGCGTTCCTTGCCGACGTCGAGCATGGCCGGATTGATGTCCGAAACCGTCACGCTTGCGCCGCGCTTCGCCATGCGGAAAGCGATGTCACCGGTGCCGCCTGCCATATCGAGGATGCGCTCGCCGGCACGCGGGTTCACGGCGCGGACGAAATCGTCCTTCCACAGCCGGTGCAGTCCGCCCGACATCAGGTCGTTCATCAGGTCGTAGCGCGCCGCGACGCGCGCGAAGACCGAGCCGACGCGCCGCGTCTTCTCCTCGGGGTCGACCTCCTGGAAGCCGTATGAGACTGTCTCGGACATGGCGTAGCCCTTAGCCCACGCTTGCCCCCTTCGTAAACGCGGCATAGACGCCTGTTCGATGCCTGAGCTTCCCGAAGTCGAAACCGTGATGCGCGGTCTGAGGCCGGTCCTCGAAGGCCGCCGCCTCGCGCGCGTCGAGGCGCGGCGGCCGGACCTGCGCTGGCCGATCCCGGCGGACCTGCGCCAGCGGCTGACGGGCGCGGTCGTCACCGGCATCCGCAGGCGCGCCAAGTATGGCCTCATCGATACCGATCGCGGCGACACGATGATCCTGCACCTCGGCATGTCCGGCCGGATGCGTGTCGATCCCGAAACCGACGAGAAGCACGACCATATCGTCATCGAGACCGACGAGGGCCGCCGCGCCGTGCTGAACGACGCGCGCCGCTTCGGATCGGTGCATCTGGTACCGACGGATGACCTCGACAGTCACTTTCTCATCAAAGGTCTCGGCCCGGAGCCGCTCGGTGCGTCTGTCGATCTTTCCGGTTTCAAAGGGCGTTTCGCGCCGGTGAAGGCGCTGCTGCTCGACCAGCGGCTGATCGCGGGCCTCGGCAACATCTACGTGTGCGAGGCGCTGTTTGACGCGGGGGTCGCGCCCACGCGCGAGGGCGGCAAGGTGAAGCGCGCCGAGCTTGCGAAACTTGCGGCTGCGATTCCCGAGGTGCTGGAACGCGCCATCGCGGCGGGTGGCTCGACCCTGCGCGATTATCGCCAGGTGGCGGGCGAACTCGGCTACTTCCAGCATGAATTCCGCGTCTACGGCCGTGAGAGCGAGGCCTGCGTGCGCTGCGCCACGCCTGTCGCCCGCATCGTCCAGTCGGGACGCTCCAGCTTTTATTGCCCATCCTGTCAGAAATAGGGGAGACCAGCCCATGTCCGAATATCAGTGCCTGAAGGTGGAAACGCGCGGCCGCGTCGGCATCATCACCATGTACCGGCCGGAGGCGCTGAACGCGCTCAACAACCAGCTGACGAGCGAAATCACCGCCGCGCTCCGCGCCTTCGAGGCCGATCCCGATATCGGCGCGATGATCCTGACCGGTGACGGCAAGGCGTTCGCGGCGGGCGCGGACATCAAGGAGATGCAGCCGAAGACCTTCTCCGTCGTCTATTCGGAAGAGTTCATCACCGCGACGTGGGAGGAGCTGACGCGGACGCGGAAGCCCGTGATCGCGGCGGTGAACGGTTTCGCGCTTGGCGGCGGCTGCGAGTTCGCGATGATGTGCGACACGATTTTCGCGAGCGAAAAGGCGAAGTTCGGCCAGCCCGAGATCAAGCTCGGCGTCATCCCGGGCTCGGGCGGCACGCAGCGGCTGACGCGCTTCGTCGGCAAGGCGGTGGCGATGGACATGATCCTCACCGGCCGCATGATCGATGCCGAGGAGGCGCTGCGCATCGGCCTCGTCGCGCGCGTTTACCCGCCGGAACAACTGATGGAAGAGACGATCAAGGCGGCCGAGCAGATCGCGAACTACGGCGCGCTCGCGGTGATGGCCGCGAAGGAAACCGTGAACCGCGCCTATGAGACGACGATGTCCGAAGGCGTCCGCTTCGAGCGCCGCCTGTTCCACGGCCTGTTCGGCACGGCCGACCAGCAGGAGGGCATGGCCGCGTTCCTTGAGAAGCGCGAGGCCAAGTTCACCGGCCGCTGAGTCGGCTTCAGCCGAACAGCGCCACCATCTGCCGCCCCGCGAGCACGGGGCGGCCGCTTTCGTCCCACATGCCCATGGTCTGCGAGGTGTAACCGTTCGCGCCCGTTTCGGCGGTGGAGCGGATGAGGTGCCAGCCTTCGCCGCTCGCCTCCGTATCAAGCACCTCAATCTGCCATGTCGCGGTGCTGATGGGCGCGAAAGCATCGAATATCGGCATCACGGCGGGCGGCGGCGTGTCGGCGAGCGCGAGCAGGCGCACGGCGGGCGGAATGCCGGAGGGATCGCGCAGGCGGAACCAGTACGCGATGTCGCCGTTTCCGGTGCCGTCGGCGGGCCGGCCGCCAAAAGCCATGCGCGCATCGAACTGCTGCAGGAAGTTGAGCGGCGTGCGCTTGCGCCACAACGGCTCGCACGCCTCTGGGGCGGATACGGTGGGCATCGGGAAATGGTTGAGGTTGATGACCGATTCGCGGCTGCTGCCGAACGCGAAGATGCACCGCGTCGCCAGCGCCTCGCCCTGGTGAAGGTCGGCTTCCATATAGGTCATCGACTTGCCCTGCCGGAGCACACGGCAGCGTGCCGTCACATCCGCCCCGGCGGGGCCGATGAACGCGATCTGCGCCGAGCGAAGCGGTGGCAGGTCCATGTGCGCGGAGAGCGTTCCGGCAAGGCACAGCGCCGCCGAGAGCCCGCCGTAGGTGGTGCGGCCCTGCATCCATTCCTCGGTGATCGTGTAGATCGCTCCATCGCCTCCGGTGCGCGCGGCGGCGAGCATGGCACCCAGGCTTGTTCCCACGGTTTCGTCCTTGCTGGTCATAGCGTCGGGAGCCTATCGGCAGGTCCGCCGCTGTATATCCCGAAACTTGTGAGGAAGGCGGCGGCAAAGCGTGCTTGACGAGGGCGACGGCGCCTAGTAGGAGGCCCGCTTTCCCGGGCGCGGGTCTCCCTCGCGTCCAGCCGGCCCGTGCGCCGGTCCGGATCAGGATCATTCTGAGGACTCGATGGCGAATACACCGCAAGCGCGCAAGCGCATCCGTCGCAACACCCGCCGTCAGGCGATCAACAAGTCGCGCGTCAGCCGCATCCGCACCTTCGTGAAGGGTGTCGAGGCCGCGCTCGCGAGCGGCAAGAAGGACGAGGCCGCCGCCGCGCTGCAGGCCGCCCAGCCGGAAATGATGCGGGGCGTCACCAAGGGCGTTCTTCATAAGAACACGGTCGCGCGGACCATCTCGCGACTCAGCAAGCGCGTGAAGGCGCTCGCCTGAAAATCCTTTGATTTCAAGGTTCAAACGCCGCCGGATTCCGGCGGCGTTTTAGTTTGGGACATATTCCCGATTCGTTCTGTAAGCGTTACGGACCATGCCTTTCCTGGGGTCCGAAGCGGCGAATCGGCGGTCGTCCTTGTCAAACCTTTTATTTCATTTTCGTTGCACCCGGAGACCCTTGAAAGCCTGTCCGCGGCCTGCCTAATGTGCCCCCGGCCTCGCGCCAAAGGGGAGTTCGCTCCTTCCCCAAAGTGACGCAAGAGTAAGCCGCGTTCCCACCAGCTTCCCGGTGGGGCGATGCTGTTTTCGTACGTTTTGCGTTCGGCGAGTCGCCGTGCGTGCCTTTGTCTGAGGATGCTGGGTTTTGGGGGATATGACGGGCAAGCAGGCGGGTGAACGAGCCGTGTCGGCGATGGCCGGTCGCGGTTCGGCGCAGGGCGTCTCCATGTTCCTGTCCGGCACCGATTCGGCCGAATCGATCTGGCAGATGATTCGCGCGCACCTGCGCGCCGAGTACGGCGCCCGCACCTACGACAGCTGGCTGAAGCCGCTCGCGCTCGTCAGCGTCGATGCGGACACGGTGACGCTGGGCTCGCCGACGCACTTCACGGCGGACTGGATTCGCAATCACTTCGCCGAGCGGCTGCGGCTGCTCTGGGCGGCGCAGTCCGCAGCCATCCAGCATGTCCGCATCGTCGTCGAGAATGGTCTGAGGACCGCTGCCGCCCCCGAGCCGGAGCAGCCCTTGGCTGCCCCTGCGGCGGTGCGCGAGGCGCCGGCGTTCGGCGTCGCGCTCGAACCGCGCTACACGTTCGACAGCTTCGTCGTCGGCAAGGCCAATGAGCTCGCCTACAACGCTGCGCGTACTGTTGCCGAAGGCGGGCCGATCGATTTCAACCCGCTGTTCCTCCACGGCACCACGGGTCTCGGCAAGACGCACCTGATGCACGCCATCGGCTGGCAGATCCGCAGTGCGATGCCGGGTGCGAAGGTCGTCTATATGTCGGCCGAAAAGTTCATGGTCGAGTTCGTCTCGGCAATGCGCGACAAGGACACGCTGTCGTTCAAGCAGAAGCTGCGCACTGCCGACCTCCTGATGATCGACGACGTGCAGTTCATTGCCGGCAAGGATTCGACGCAGGAAGAATTCTTCCACACGATGAACGAGATCATCTCGGCCGGTAAGCGCCTGGTGATCACCGCCGACCGCTCGCCGCAGAACCTCGAAGGCATCGAGAACCGCATCCTCTCGCGCCTCGCGTGGGGCCTTGTCGCCGACATCAACCCCGCCGACTACGAGCTACGCCTCAGCATCCTTCTCGAAAAGATGAAGCGGATGCCGGGTGCGACCGTCGGCGAGGACGTGATCGACTTCCTCGCGCGCAAGATCACCTCGAACGTGCGCGAACTCGAAGGTGCCTTGAACCGCATCGTCGCCTACTCGACGCTGGTCGGAAAGCCGATCGATCTCGATTTCGCGCGGCAGGTTCTGGCGGACGTGCTGAAGGCGCACGACCGCAAGGTCACGATCGACGAGATTCAGCGCAAGGTCGCCGACTACTACGCCATCAAGCTCAGCGATCTCTTGTCGGCGCGCCGTGCGCGCGAGGTGGCGCGGCCGCGTCAGGTGGCGATGTTCCTCGCCAAACGCTTGACGCCGCGCTCGCTGCCCGACATCGGCCGCCGCTTCGGCGGGCGCGATCACACCACGGTGATGCACGCCGTGAAGCGCATCGAGGAACTGCGCGCCGACGACAGCGAACTCGACGCCGACATCACGCGGCTGACGCGCATCATCGACGCCTGAGGCTTCGGCCTCAATCGTTCAGGTAGAACTCCACCGTCGTCACCACGCGTACCTTCTGCTCGGGTGACGATTCGGCAGGGCCGCCGGTATCGCCGTCGCGCGACTGGATCGAGAAATAGCCCTGGCTTGCCGAGCGGATGCCGCCGACGCTCGCGCCCGAATCCTTGGCGAACTGCTCGGCGCCCTTGCGCGCGTCCTTGGTGGCTTCGGCGATCATCGCGGGCTTCACGGCATTGAGCTTGGTGAAGCTGTAGGCGATCGAAGGCCCGCCGTCTTCGAGCGCGACACCGCGCGCGAGGAGTGCGGCCTGCCCGGCGTGCGCGGCCTTTGCCTCGGCGATCTTCGTGGTGCGCAGGCGGAACTGCTGGCGCACCTGGATCTGGTCGACGCCGTTGTTGTTCCACTGGTTGACGCTGATCCCCGCGGGCTGGAGGTCGGCCGCGCCGAAGCCGTGCTCGCCGAGATAGGCGCGGATCACGCCGGCATCCTGTGCGGCGTCGGCCTGAACGGCGTCGAAATTGCTGCCCGTCGAAAGCGTGCGGATCGTCCACGTGGCAAGGTCGGCGGTCACGTCGCGCTCGGCGAGCCCGCGCATCATCACGGCACGGTCGGCGAGCTTGGCGCGCTTCAGCCCGTCGCCCAAAAGATAGCCGCCGAGGATGACGCCGATCGCCAGAACGACGGCGGCTATGATGAGTGATGAGTTGCGGTTGGTCGTGTCAGCGGCCATTGTGTGCCCCATAAAGCGGTTTCGGCGCATCCTATCGCGCCTTGCCGCTGCACAACAGCTGAACGAAGAAAGGGCTCCATGCCGCGCGCCGATTTCCGGTTCTCGTTCCCCAAGCGCGTCCGCTACGCGGAATGCGATCCGCAGGGTATCGTCTTCAATTCCCGCTATCTCGAATATCTGGATATCGGCATCACCGAATACTGGCGCGCCGCCGGCATCTACGCGCTCTCGCCGACGGCGATGGGGCCGGATTTCCACGTCGCGCGCAATGTCGTGGAATACAAGAAACCGGTGCTGCTCGACGAGATGATCGACATCTGCCTGCGCTGCCGCCGCATCGGCAGCAGCTCCATCATCGTGGACTACGAGATTCACGGTGCGGGCGCAGACGATCTGCGCGCGATCGGGGAGCAGGTGGCGGTGAACGTTGAGGAATCGCGCGGTGCGCCCGCGCCGGTGCCGGACTGGGTGGTCCGTTGTTTCGAAGACTATGAAGGGCGCCCACTCCGGGCGGAAAAGGCTGCGGCATGAAGTATCTCCACACGATGGTGCGCGTCAGCGATCTCGAAGCGAGCCTCGCGTTCTACGGGCTTCTCGGGCTGCGCGAGATTCGCCGCATGGACCACGAGGCGGGCCGGTTCACGCTGATCTTCCTCGCCGCGCCGGGCGATGAGGAGGCGCAGGTCGAGCTGACCTTCAACTGGGACCCGGAAGTTTACACCGGCGGCCGCAACTTCGGGCACCTCGCCTATGAGGTCGATGATATCTACGCGGACTGCCAGCGCATGATGGACGGCGGCATCACCATCAACCGCCCGCCGCGTGACGGCCGCATGGCGTTCGTGCGCTCGCCGGACGGCATCTCAGTCGAGCTTCTGCAGAAGGGCGAGGCGAAGGCGCCCGCCGAACCGTGGGCCTCGATGCCGAACACGGGCGTCTGGTAAGCCGCCATGCTCGAAATCGTCCGCCTCCCGGTGCTCTCCGACAACTACGTTTGGCTCGCGCACGATGCGGCGAGCGGCGAGACCGCCGTGGTCGATCCCGCGGTCGCGGAGCCGGTGCTTGCCGAGGCTGCTGCGCGCGGCTGGCGGATCACGCAGATCCTTAACACGCACTGGCACCCGGATCACGTTGGCGGCAATGCGGAGATCAAGGCCGCGACGGGCTGCACCGTTACCGGCCCGGCGGGCGAGGCGGCGAAGATCACCGGCATCGATCGCGCCGTCAGCGAAGGCGACACGGTGCGGATCGGCAAGGCAGAGGGCCGCGTCATCGACGTGCCCGGCCACACGGCGGGGCATATCGCCTACAGCTTCCCCGAAGACGGCGTGCTGTTCTGCGGCGATACGCTGTTCGCGATGGGCTGCGGGCGGCTGTTCGAAGGCACGGCGGCGCAGATGTTCGACAGCCTCGGCAAGCTGATGACACTGCCCGACGCGACGCGCGTTTACTGCGCGCACGAATACACCGAATCGAACGGCCGTTTCGCGCTCACCGCCGAGCCGGAGAACACGGCGCTTGCCGCGCGTCAGGCGGAGGTCGTCGCGATGCGCGGGCGCGGGGAGCCGACCGTGCCGTCCACGATCGGTCTTGAGCGCGCAACGAACCCGTTCACGCGCGCGCATGATGTTGCCGAACTCGCGGCGCGGCGGACCGCGAAGGACAATTTCCGCTAACAGGGGAGACAGGGCCGTGAAGCGACTTGCCGGGCTTGCGATGGGGGCTCTTATGCTATCGACGGCCAGTCTCGCTGCCGAACCCCTGAAGGATCAGGGCGACCGCGCTTCGGGCGCACCGCATGCCACGCGCTCCGCCGTGCTCGGGCTGAACGGCATGGCCGCGACGAGCCAGCCGCTTGCGACGCAAATCGCGCTCGATGTGCTGAAGCAGGGCGGCAGCGCCGTCGATGCGGCGATCGCGGCGAACGCGGCGCTCGGCCTGATGGAGCCGACCGGGAATGGCATCGGCGGCGATCTGTTCGCGATCATCTGGGATCCGAAAACGAACAGGCTCCACGGCCTCAATGCCTCGGGCCGCGCGCCTTCGGGGCAGAGCCTCGCGCAACTGAAGGCGCGCGCCGCGAAGGTGCCGCGCACGGGGGACGACCGGGACGGCACGGTGCCGGATTGGGGCGCGCTCTCCGTCACCGTTCCCGGCGCGGTCGATGGCTGGTTCGAAATGCACGGCAAGTTCGGCAAGCTGCCGATGCAGCGCGTGCTCGCGCCCGCCATCCGCTATGCGCAGCAGGGCTTCCCTGTCAGCGAACTTATCGCCGACGGCTGGAAGTATGGCACGGCGAACTTCGAGAAACTCGCGAAAGCCGGCGTCATCGAAGAGATCGAAAACATGCGCCGGGTCTACATGCCCGGCGGTACGGCGCCGAAGGAAGGCGAGGTCTTCAAGAACCCCGATCTCGCGCTGACGCTGATCGAGATCGCCGAAGGCGGCCGTGACGCCTTCTACAAGGGCAGCCTTGCGCAGGCGATGGACCAGTATTTCGGCCGCATCGGTGCCCCGCACCGACTCAGCGATTTCGCTGCGCATAAATCCGAATGGGTCGATCCCGTCTCGGTCAATTATCGCGGCTACGACATATGGGAATTGCCGCCGAACGGGCAGGGCGTCGCCGCGCTCCAGATTCTCAATATCCTGGAAGGCTACGACCTGAAGGCGATGGGCCGTGCCTCGCCGGATTTCTGGCATGTGTTCGTGGAGGCGAAGAAGCGCGCCTTCGCGGATCGCGCGCGCTTCTATGCGGACCCGGCGTTCGCGAAGATCCCGCTCGCCGCGCTGCTTTCGAAAGACCGCGCCGCAAAGCAGCGCGCAACGATCGACATGGCGCAGGCGTCAAAGACCGACATGCCCGGCCTCGCCATCGAAGGCGCGGGCAAGGATACGATCTACATGACCGTGGCAGACAAGGACGGCATGATGGTCAGCCTCATCCAGTCCAACTATCGCGGCATGGGCTCGGGGCTGGTGCCGGACGATGGAAACGGTCGCACGCTCGGCTTCATGTTTCAGGATCGCGGCGCGCAGTTCAATCTCGATGCGAAGCACGCCAACGCCTACACGCCCGGCAAGCGGCCATTCCACACCATCATCCCGGCATTTCTGACGAAGGCCGGCAAGCCGCTGATGAGCTTCGGATTGATGGGCGGCGCCATGCAGCCGCAGGGGCACGCGCAGATCGTCGTCAACATGATCGATTTCGGCATGGGCGTGCAGGCGGCGGGGGACGCGGCGCGCTTCCATCACGATGGCTCCACCGATCCCGAAGGCGGTGCGCCGATGACGGACGGCGGCGTTCTCGAGATCGAATCGGGCGTGCCGCAGTCGGTCGCTGAGGCGCTGCGCACGCGTGGCCACACCGTGCGCTACACGACCGGGCCCTTTGGCGGCTATCAAGCGATCTGGCGCGACCCCGATACGGGCGTCTACCGGGGCGCCTCCGAAATGCGCAAGGACGGGCAGGCGGCGGGCTACTAAATCCCTTTGCGCTCTGCTAAATTCGGTCTGCGGGGATCACTGGAGATCGAACACATGCGTAGCCTGTTTCTGCTCACCGCGGTCGCCCTTGCGGGTTGCGCCGCGAACGATGGCCCGGCGCGTCAGGAAGCCCTTGCCGCCGTGCCCGGCAAGGCCGTCGGCGAGCCCGTGACCTGCATCCAACAGCGCGATGTCGACCGTGTCGAGGCGGTGAACGATTATGTCGCCTTCTTCCACATGCGCGGCAGCCGTGTGTACCGGATGGACTTCCCGCAAAGCTGCCGGGGCCTCAAAAACGATGCGTTCCGGCACAGCTCGTCGATGGCGCAATATTGTCGGGGCGACATCATCACGACGTTCGACACGACGACCCGGATGACCACGGGAAGCTGCGGCCTGTCCTCGTTCACGCCGTGGGAAGTGCCGCCCAAGGGCGAGTAAAACTATTCGGGGTTCCTGAGCAGCGCGGTATCGGCCGCCTTGCCGGCGGGCGTGTCGCGTCCGGCCCTGACAGCGGCGTTCCAGAGCGTGCGCGCTCTCGCATAGTCGCCGTCCATCGCCGCCATGTTGCCGGCTTCGAGCTGCACGTCCGGGTCGTCGGGCGCGAGGCGCAGTGCATTGGCGAGCGCCGGGCGGGCGGCGTCCAGTCGTTCTTCGCGGCGGGCGAGCGTGCCGAGCAGCAGCCAGCCCAGGGCATCATCCGGCGCAAGCTCAACCGCCTGTTCGAGGTCGGAGCGCGCGCCAAGCGCATTGCCCTGCGCCTCGCGGGCGCGGGCGCGGTCGATCAGCATTTCGCCTTTCAGCGCCGGGCGCCGCGCGGCAAGCACCATCGCATTGCTGAGAACCACTTCGGCGCGCGCATATTGCTCCGCGATCAGCAGCGCGTTGCCTGCCTGCCCATAGAGCTCGGCGGCGGCGGGGTTGCCTTGGGCTTCCGCCACGCGCGCGGCGTCCTCGAAGGCACGCGCGGCGTCCGCCGGGCGGTTCGCGCCCATGTAGGCAAGGCCGAGGCAATGCCGCGCCGGAACCCCGCCGGTGCCGTTCTTCCACTGCGTCGCCGCATCGATCGCGCCGGGCACGCCTTCGTTCGCGGCGCGCACACAGTCCGCATACAGCGCCTGTTCGTTCGGCGTCGTGGCGGCGCCGGGCGTGGCGGGCAGCGGCGCGACCACCTGCATCAGCATCAGGGCGGCAAGCAGCGGCATTTACAGATCCTCGATCACGCGCAGCAGCAGGGCAATGTCCTGCGGCCGCGACAGGCGGTGGTCGCCGTCCTTCACCAGCAGCGTCTGTACGTCCGCTGAACCGAGCGCTTCGGCAAGCCGGAGCGAGACGGACCACGGCACGTCCGGGTCGGCCTGCCCGTGCAGCAGCCGCACCGGGCAGGTGAGCGGGACCGGCGCATCCAGCAACCGGCTTGCTTCGCCCGAGCGCCACAAGGCAGCGGTTGTCACGTAGGGCTCGTCCGAATAGGCGGACGGCTCCACGAGGTCTTCGCCGCGCGCGAAGGCGGCCTTCTGGGTATCGGTGAAGCCCCAGTCGGTGAAATCCGGCGCGGCAGCGATGCCGACGAGACCGGAAACGCGCGCGGGGATCGCAAGCGCGACGAGCAGCATGAGCCAACCGCCCATCGACGAGCCGATCAGCACCAGCGGGCCCTCTGGTGCCGCCGCCGCGATTACATCGAGCACGTCATCCCGCCAGCGCGTGAGCGTGCCGTCCTTGAACGCACCACCACTTGTGCCGCAGCCCGAATAGTCGAGGCGCAGGCAGGCACGGCCGTTTTCGGCGCACCATGCATCCACCGCAAGCGCCTTGCCGCCCTCCATATCGGACATGTAGCCGGGCAGGAACACGAGCGTCGGGCCGGTTCCCGTGCGGTGCGCATAGGCAAGCGGAATGCCGCCGCGCGACGTGATCGTGGGCATGGAACTCCTGTCGTCAGTCTTGCCGGTCGGGATCGTTATGGCAGATATCGACGAGCGCGTCCCATTCGTCGCGGGAAAGCGCGGGGGTGTAGGCCGCGCCTTTCGCTGCGCCCTTGCGGAAGGCAGCGGCGCGGCCCTTCGAGACCGGGTGTGAGGAGAGGTAGACGAGCATGTCGGCGCCGCCGATCATGTCTTCACTCTTCGCGAGCCGTTCGAAAAAGCCCGCCGTCGGTGCAGGGGAAATGTGCGAGCGGTTCATCATCGCGATCGATTCGGCATCGGCGGCACCTTCGGCGCCGCGGCTGTAGCTGAGCGAGAGCAGGCCGTGGACATTGCCCGCGACGTCGCCGCCAAGTGTCGTCAGCACGAGCCCGAGCCCAAGCTCGCGCACCATCGCCTCGGCGACGTCGCGGTGCTCGATGTGCGCGATCTCGTGCGCGAGCACGCCAGAGAACTCCTCGGGGCTTTTCGCCTCTTTCAGCAGCTCGTTGAAGATCACGATATTGCCGCCGGGAAGCGCGGCGGCGTTGACGACGGGCAGGTCGACGACGCGGACGTTGAGGCCCTTCACATCGGGCGCGAGCCGCCGGGTAAGCGCATCTAGCGCGGCCTGCCCGCCCGGCCCGGCGCAGAACTTGCCGCCGAAATCGCCGACCATCGCGTCGCCGTAGCTCTTCATCACGCGGTCGGGCACCAGCGGCGCCAGCCAGTGCGGCAGCTGGTAGACCGCGAACAGCACCGCTGCCGATACGGCAAGGCCGATGACGCTCGCCCGCCACAGGCCGATGCGGTCGATCCAGCCGCCGTAGTGCGCGGCGTGTGGCAGCAACGCGGCGATCTCGCCCGCAACGGGTTCGGGAACGCCGAGCCGCCAGCCGAGCACGTCTTTCCGTCCGTACACCCGCTCTTCGGTGCGGCTTTCGATGAAGACGAGATCGGCGGGGGCGACGCGCGTCTCGCCGTCCTCCCCCGCGATCTCCAGCGTTCCGTCGCGGGCGCCGAGCGTCACGCTCCGGCGCAGCGCGGATTCGCCATCATACAACCAAGCGTTCGTCATCCGGCGTCAGATTGCGCCGATGTCGAACGCGTCGGCAAGGCCTTCCGCATCGCTTCTGATGCGGGTGGTGGACTGCGTCAGCGCCGCCAGATCGACCTCGCCCTGCACTTCGAGATGCCGCACATAGAACGACCAGTGCCGGTAGCCGAGGTACATGATGCCGAAGCCGAGCGTGAACACCACGAGCGCGATGTTGCCGAGGATCAGCTTCACCCAGTCCATCGTGCGCGCATTGAACGCGAAGTTGAGGTTCCCGAGCGTCAGCTCGCCCACGACCTTGCGCATGAACACGGCGTAGTAGGCGAGGCTGACGAGCGAGAAGAGGGCATAAAAGCCGATCACCGCAAGGAAGAATGTCCCCATCATGCCCGCCATGACCCGTGGATCGGGGTTGGAGCCCGCCGTGAAGATCGTGCCCATTCCGAGCGCGAAGACGAGGATCGCCCACAGCACGGGCGTGGCATAGATGAGCAGATAGCGCCCTATGAGGCCCTGCACGGCCGGACCGTCGCCGGGTTCGAACGCGTAGGGGCCGAAGCTCATCTTGCCCCAGCGCTCCCGCCACAGCTTCACCATCGCCCACGGGACGAGGAAGCCGAGCGTCACGAACCCGATGATGTATTTCAGCATGGCCGAACCGGCATAGCTCCAGCCGCCGTCATCGCTGCCGCCGCGGATGCCGTGCCAGTACGTGCGGCTCAGCCGGTAGCGGAGAGCGCGGAACAGGGCGAGGCCGGCGAGATAGAAGAGCGCCAGATAGAGGCCGATGGCGAGGACGGACGCGAGCACGCCCTGACCGCGCAGGATCAGTGCCTGCAGGCCGAACTGGAAGAACAGCAGGATCGGCACGAAGATCGCCATCACGATCAGGAAGCCGATGAACATCTCCTTGCCGGTGCCCGCCCATTCGAGCCGTTCGTCGATGAACTGCGTGCGGCTCCACAAATATTTGCGCTCACGCGTCTTCGCCCAGAAGCGGTAGATTCCGAGCGTCACGATGATGAGCAGCAGGTTGGTGAGCGCAATCGGCAGGAATTCCTGCCAACGGCCGTGGAAAGTAACGCCGTCGGCAAATTCACCGGTTTTCATATCAACCGGAGTCGTCTCGTCCATGAATACAATCCCCCGTATTCGGAAATACTTGATATGCTGCGCTTATTATCGACGTGTGACAAGGGATTGCGGGCCTGCCGGTATTGCAAAGCGCCTGTTGCCAGCCTTGGCATGGAAAAGGCATAAGCCCCGCTTCATTCAACCGAGAAAAGCTCAGAAACGACCATGTCCGAGATGATCCGCCTCACCCTGCCCGATGGTTCCGTGCGCGAGCTGCCGCGCGGCACTACGGGCGGCGATGTGGCGCGTTCGATCGGCCCGGGGCTGGCGAAGGCGGCGCTCGCGGCGAAGGTGGACGGTGAGGTGATCGACCTCGAACGCCCCATCGAGCGCGATGCCGCGTTGGCGCTGGTGACGGCGAAGGACGAGGCGGACGCGCTCGAGCTCGTGCGCCACGATTTCGCGCACGTGCTCGCCGAGGCGGTGCAGAGCCTGTTTCCGGGCACGCAGATCACCTTCGGCCCGGCGACCGACGATGGCTTCTACTACGATCTCGCCCCGGTGCGCCCGTTCACCGAGGAAGACCTCCCCGCCATCGAGGAGGAGATGCGCCGCATCATCCGTGCCGATCAGCCGCTCCGCCGCGAAGTGTGGGCGCGCGACGCGCTGATCGCGCGCTGGAATGAACAGGGCGAGACGTTCAAGGCGCAGTGGGCGGCGGAGCTGCCCGAGGGCGACGAGATCAGCGTCTACTGGTCCGGCGACAAATGGTTCGACATGTGCCGCGGGCCGCACCTCGCCTCCACCGGCAAGCTCGATCCGCAGGCGTTCAAGCTCACCCGCGTGTCGGGCGCGTACTGGCGCGGCGACCAGAAGAACGCGATGCTCTCGCGTATCTACGGCACGGCGTGGCTGTCGAAGAAGCAGCTCGATGCGCACCTCCACATGCTGGAGGAAGCGGGCAAGCGCGACCATCGTAAGCTGGGGCAGGAGATGGACCTGTTCCACCTCCAGCAGGAGGCGCACGGCAGCGTCTTCTGGCACCCCAAGGGCTACATGGTCTGGCGCCAGCTCGAAGCCTACATGCGCCGCCGCCTCGATGCGGGCGGCTATGAGGAGGTGAAAACCCCGCAGATCATGGACGCGCGCCAGTGGGAGCAGTCCGGCCACTGGGGCAAGTACCGCGAGAACATGTTCGTCATCCCCGACGAGGTGCCGAACGTCGATGATGAAGGTCCGGTGATCTCGCAGGATGCCGACTGGATGGCGCTGAAGCCGATGAACTGCCCGGCGCACGTGCTGATCTTCCGGCAAGGCATCAAGAGCTACCGCGACCTTCCCATCCGCATGGCGGAGTTCGGCTGCTGCCACCGGAACGAGCCGCACGGCGCGCTGCACGGCATCATGCGTGTGCGCCAGTTCACGCAGGACGACGCGCACATCTTCGTGCGCGCCGACCAGCTCGTCAGCGAGGTCGCGAAGTTCGTCGACCTGCTCGACACCGTCTACAAGGATCTCGGCTTCGACAAATACGCGATCAAGCTCGCGCTCCGCCCCGAAAAGCGTTTCGGCAGCGAGGAGATGTGGGACTGGTCCGAGCAGTCCATGCGCGACGCCGTCGCTGCGACTGGGCGCAACACGCCTGAATTCGGCTGGGAGGAGCTTCCCGGCGAAGGCGCCTTCTATGCGCCCAAGCTTGAGTTCCACCTGACGGACGCCATCGGCCGCACTTGGCAGGTCGGCACGATCCAGACCGATACGGTGCTCCCCGAGCGGCTCGACGCGAGCTACGTGGGCGAGGACGGCGAGCGCCACCGCCCGATCATGCTGCACCGCGCGATCCTCGGCTCGTTCGAGCGCTTCATCGGCATCCTCATCGAGCACTACGCGGGCAAGTTCCCACTCTGGCTCGCGCCCGTGCAGGCGGTGGTCGCGACGATCGTGTCCGACGCAGACGGCTACGCGGCCGAGGTGGTCGAAAAGCTCCGCGCCGCCGGCCTCCGCGCCGAGGCGGACGCGCGCAACGAGAAGATCAACTATAAGGTCCGCGAGCACAGCCTCGCCAAGGTCCCGCACCTCCTCGTCGTCGGCAAGCGCGAGGCGGAGGAGGGCACCGTCGCGATCCGTACGCTCGGTGAGGAGCGCCAGAAGGTGATGCCGCTCGAAGAAGCGATCGCGTGGCTGAACGCGGAGGCGACGCCGCCCGACCTGCGTTAGCCGCCGCGCGGCGACCGCGCGATGATGCAGAGGGCGGCGGGTGCCTGCGGCGTCAGCAGGATACGGCGTTCGCGCATCCACGCGACAAGCGGAGGATCAGATTTCGCCAGCGGCGTATCGCTGAGTACCGCTGCGGCGGTGTCCGGCGATGCCATGCTTTGTGCCTGCGCCGCGCACCCCTTGGGTGCGAACACGAGGATGGATCTGCTGTTCGCGGTGTGCGCCAGGGTTTGCGCCGCAGGGTTGAGCGCCAGCATCCGGAGCGTATTCGCGCCGCCTGCGAGCGGCTGCCGGGCACTTGCGATCATCTGCGTCGCCGCACGGTCGAGCGCCATCATGTCGGGCGCCGCGTACTGGACGGAGGCTGTCCGCGCCAGGAAAAGCAGAAAAAGCGGAACGAGGATCGCTCCGGCGGTGAGGATCGGCAGGCGCGCCGACAGGGCCGCGATATTGATGCCTGCGGCCACGCACAAAAGCGCGATACCCGGCAGGAACATGCGGGGTGTCGGATCGATTCCGAGACCGTAGACGAGGACAGCGAAATGACTAAGCGCGCCGACGAAAAGGAGGGGCGTCCAGCGGGGGACCGGCACGTGTGCGAGGCGGACCAGAATCTGGCTGCCGACGGCGACGACGAGCGTAAGCGCAACCGAAGGCGAGAAGAAGAGATTGACGAGACCGTTGACGCTCCAGTGAACATCCGGCCCGAAACGAACCGGCCATGCCGCGATCAGGGCGGGATTGAAGACCGGAAAGGCGCCACGGTATTCTGCGGCCAGTGCCGTTGACGGAATCGCCGTGTGATTCAGCTCCAGCGTCCATCGCAGAAGAGGGCTGCCGTGAAAGACGCCGTGGAACGTGGCCTCGGCGGCGAGCGGCAGCGCCGCGGCCAACCCCCATGCGGCAAAGCTCCGCCACGAACGGTGCGGCCCTGCCGCGATCGCCCATCCCGCGACGATGAGGGCAACAGGCGCGAACGCCGTCGCGCGTGCGCCGAACGCCATACCCGCGCACAGCCCGCTGGCCACCAGCAGGGGTCGGTGCGTGCCCCGCGAAAGCATGAGCAGGCCGGCGCTGAGCACGGTCCAGCCAAGTTCCACCATGTCGGCATTCGGCCGGACCGCGCGGTCCACGAACACAGGCGTGAGCACGAGCATGAGGCAGGTGATCAGGGCCGCGTGCAGACCGATGATGTGTCGCATGGACAGGAAGACTGTGGCCAGCACCACGAAAGTGGCCAGAAGCGACGGCAGCCCGACCGTAAGATGGCTCTCCCCGAAAAGCGCCGTTACTGCGGCCAGTGGGCCGACGATGGCATGACGAGCCGCCCAGTGCGTTTCAGGAGGGCACAGCACGTTGCCGCGAAGACAGCGCGCCGCATCCAGATATTGCCAGTCGTCACCGCCGCTGCCTCGGAAGCCGTGCCAGTTCAGAGCCAGCATCGCCGCGAGAAGACCTGCCACGAAGCACGCAGCGGCAATCGCGGTCCACGGCACGGCGAAATCCGGACCGGACGATGTCTGAACGTGTGTGCCCGCCTGCATGGCAGCTCTGTGCCACGGCGGCCTTCTCTTTTTCCTTAAAGCGCTCCCCAAATTTTTCCGCACACCTGTTGCAACCGCGCTCTTTTCGAAAGCGCGGTCAGCGACTACATAGGCGCCTTCGATTTTCGCCAATTGTTATGGAGAGACTGCTATTCGACCGCCTCTGACCCGGCGCCCTCCGGTGCCGCAAAACTTCTCGGGCCCTCGCTACAACGAGTTCATCCAGTCCCCGAAAGTCCGTGTCATCGACCACGAAGGTGAAAACCTCGGGGTGATGCTCACAGCAGAAGCGATTGAATCGGCCGCCGAAGTCGGCCTCGACCTCGTCGAGGTCTCGCCGAACGCCGATCCGCCCGTCGCCAAGTTCCTCGACGTCGGCAAGTACAAGTACGAGGCGCAGAAAAAGGCGAACGCCGCCCGCAAGAACCAGAAGACGCAGGAGATCAAGGAGATCAAGATGCGTCCGAACATCGACGACCACGACTACGACACCAAGATGAAGGCGGTTCAGCGCTTCATCGAGGAAGGCGACAAGGTCAAGATGACGCTGCGGTTCCGCGGCCGCGAGATGTCGCACCTCCAGCTCGGCATGAAGCTGCTGGAGCGCGTTCAGCTCGATACGGTCGAGTACGCCAAGGTCGAGCAGCATCCGAAGCTCGAAGGCCGCCAGATGCTGATGGTGATCGCGCCCAAGCTGTAAGGGGTGTTCCCCTCCTTTTGGGAGGGGTTTCCCGTTCAGCCCATCACGCCGCGGCCTGCGCCTGTTCCCATGTGGGGTAGTCGGTGTAGCCCTCGGTGCCGTTCGTGTACCAAAGCTTGTAATCTTCGGTCGCGAGCGGGTGCCCGTCCTTGATGCGCAGCGGCAGGTCCGGGTTCGCGATGAACGGCCGGCCGAAGGCGATGGCGTCGGCCTTGCCGCTTTCCACGAACTCGGCCCCCATTTCCGGCGTGATGTCGTTGTTCAGCACCAGCGGACCGTCGTAGAGGCGGCGGAACGACGGCGACACCTGCGGCACGTCCGAATTGCCGAATGTGCCGCCCGGCCGCTGCTCGCGCAGCTCGACGAAGGCGAGACCGCGCCCGGCGAGCTGCCGCGCGACGATGTCGAACAATGTGGCCGGGTCGCTGTCTTCGGTGCCCTGCGTGTCGCCGTTCGGCGAGAAGCGGATCGCTGTGCGGTCGGCGCCGATCTCCGCGATCACCGCGTCCAGCACCTCGTTCAGGAAGCGTGTGCGGTTCTCCGGGCCGCCGCCGTATTCGTCGTCGCGCGTGTTGGAGTTGTCGCGCAGGAACTGGTCGATCAGATAGCCGTTTGCCGCGTGGAGCTGGATGCCGTCGAAACCGGCGCGGATCGCGTTGCGCGCAGCCGCAGCATAGTCGGAAACGATCCCGGCGATCTCATCCTTCGTCAGAACGTGCGGGACGACATAGTCCTTCTTACCCTCATAGGTGTGCGCGTAGTGCGGCGCCTGGATCGCGCTCGATGATACCGACTCCATGCCGCTCACGGACCGGTGCACGAGGCGGCCCATGTGCCAGAGCTGGCTGACGATCTTGCTGCCGGCCGCGTGTACGGCCGCCGTCACCGGCTTCCACGCTTCGACCTGCGCTTCAGACCAGATGCCCGGCGCATTCGGCCAGCCAAGGCCCTGCCGCGAAATGCCGGTCGCTTCGGAGATGATGAGGCCCGCGCCTGAGCGCTGCGCGTAATAATCCTTCACGAACGCCTGCGGAACGCCGTCGCGGTTGGCACGTGCGCGGGTCAGCGGGGCCATCAGGATACGATTGTCGGCGCTGATGGCGCCGAACTGAACGGGGTCGAAGAGTGTCGGCATCACGAACCTTCCTGCTAGTGTCCCTCCGCCCGTCAACTTGGGAACGCGGGATGGCGGCGACAAACAAGATTAGGTATTGCCGCGTCAATGAAAACTCCCCGCTTCGCCTTCCCGCTGTTTCTGACAGGCAGTGCCATGCTCTCGGCGGGGCCGATCTTTGTCCGCGTCGCGGACGTCGGCGTGCTGCAATCGGCGTTCTGGCGCCTCGCGCTCGCGGTGCCGCTGCTCTATGCGCTGGCGCGTGTGATGGAACGCGACGCGCCGCTGCTGCCGCCGCGCGGGAGCGTGCCGTGGCTGTTCCTCGCGGGCTTCTTTTTCGCGGCTGACCTTGCGGCCTGGCATCTCGGCATCGTGCGGACCGAACTTGCGAACGCGGCGCTGCTCGGCAATGCTGCCGCCTTCCTGTTTCCGATCTGGGGCTATCTGGTGGCCCGCCGCTGGCCGACGCCAGTGGCGGCGCTAGCACTGGCGCTCGCCGCGGTCGGCATCGGCATGTTGATGGGCGATTCCGCGAGCGTATCGGGCGAGCATCTGTTCGGCGATCTGCTCTGCTTCGTCGCGGCGGTGTTCTACACGGGCTATCTCGTCGTCATGGGCAGGGCGCGCGGCGGCCTCTCCGCGATGGCGACGCTTGCGCCCGTTACGCTCGCGGGGGCGATCTGCCTGTTGCCGGTGGCGCTGATCGCGCCGGGGAATGTGTGGCCGCAGGACTGGACGCCGGTGATCCTGCTTGCGCTCGGCAGCCAGGTGGTCGGGCAGGGGCTCATCATCTATGCGCTGCCGCACCTCACGCCGCTGGCGAGCGGCGTCGGTCTCCTCATCCAGCCGGTGTTCGCGGCGCTGCTCGGCTATCTGTGGTTTGAGGAGATCCTGTCGGTCACGGATTTCGCGGGCATCGCGATCCTCTTCGTCGCGATCCTTCTCGTGCGGCGGCCGAGCGCAGCGCAGCCGCCGGTGGAGAAGCGGGTGCCGCCGGGTGGCGGCGCGGTCACGCCGCCCGGGGAAGCACCGTCCGCCTGATCGCGATGATCTGAAGCTCGGCAAACACCAGTACGGCGGCCGCCTGCACGATCACGAATGCCGTGCCGAACGGTGTCGGATCGACGAGCCCGGAAATCAGCAGCGCTGCGCTCGCCGCGACCCATGCAAGGTTGATCGCGATCACGGCGCGCACGCCGATTGCCGAAGGGCTGCCTGCGCGCATCAGCCAGACGAGCAGCCCGACGAAGGGCACGAGGACGAGGCCCGAGGTGAAGAGCAGGTCTTCGGGAAGGCCGAGCAGACCGGCAAGCGTGCCGGCGCCCGCAACCAGAAGCACGGCGCAAGCGCCGGACATCGCGGCATCGAGCAGCAGCGTGCGCCGGATGAGGCTGTCGGGACTGAGGGACATGATGTTTCTCCTTAATCGCGTTTCGATGCGGCAAGGCTGCCGTCGGGATGGGGGCGTGTCGATTACCCCGCAGGTAATTGGAAACGACTCCGGTCGCGCTATGTTCGGGCCATGGCGACACAGGTTTCGATCGGCGATCACTTGCGCGACTGGCGCCGCCGCAGGCGCATGAGCCAGCTCGATCTCGCGCTCGATGCGGAGATCTCGGCGCGGCATCTGAGCTTCGTGGAAACCGGACGCGCCTGCCCCAGCCGCGAGATGGTGCTGACGCTCGCAGGACGGCTCGGCGTGCCGCTGCGCGAGCAGAACGCGATGCTGCTCGCCGCCGGTTATGCCCCGGCATTCAGCGCACACGGCTTCGCTTCGGATGCGCTCGCGGCGGCACGGCAGGCGGTGGAGCATATTCTGAAGGCGCACGAGCCGTTTCCGGCGATCGCCGTTGACCGGCACTGGACGCTCGTGGCGGCGAACGGCGCGATCGGTCCTTTGCTTGCGGGCGCCGCGCCCTATCTTCTCGAGCCGCCCGTCAACGTGCTCCGGCTTGCGATGCACCCGGAAGGTCTTGCACCGCGTATCTTGAACCGGGCGGCGTGGAGCGGCCACCTGCTCACGCGCCTTCAGCGGGATGCCTTCGCCAGCGGCGATCCCGTGCTTGCCGATCTCTGGCGCGAACTTGCGGATTATGCACCGGAGGCCGAAAACCACGATACGGCGGGCATCTTCCTGCCGCTGATGCTTCGCGGTGAAAATGGCGGCATACTGAGCTTCATCAGCACGATCACGAACTTCGGCACGCCCGCGGACGTGACGCTCGCGGAACTCTCGCTGGAGACGTTCTTTCCCGCGGATGCGGAGACGCGTGCGGCGTTAGTCGGCCATCGCTGAAGCCGCGGCCCTGATCTCGTCTTCGCTCATCGCCTTGATGTTCGACATGAACATCCATGTGTAGCCCGAAGGGTCGGTGAAGACGACGCGGCGTTCGCCGTAGAACTGGTCGGCGGGCTCTTCGGTCATGATGCCGCCCGCTTCGAGCGCATGATTGGTGAAGGCATCGACGTCGTCGACATAGACGCAGAAGCTGACCGGCGAATGATCGAGCGCTTCGGAGCGCGGGCTGCGGATCGGGCTGCCGCCGGTGCCTTCGGGGGCGCACATGAAGAGAAGCTGGCCCTTGTAGCGGAACTCGGCATGGATCGGCGTATGGCCGGGGCCATCAAGCGCCAGCCCCAGCTCGAAGCCGAACACCTTCTCGTAATAGCGGCGATTGTCCGCCCAGTCGGTGAGCACGAGATAGGGGGTCAGCCACGGCGCATCCTGCGGCTTCGGGTTGAAACGGGTCATCGCTGGCTCCGGCGTTTGATCTGACCCGCATCCTTGCACCGTGTTTATGACGGATACGCGACATGGAGCATCGTGCGGAAAAGTGGGAACCGGTTTTCCGCGCAAAACGATGCGCCCACAAAGAGATAGGGCAAGCTGCGTGATTCCGGAATCACGCAGCTTGCCCCAAAAAGAAGCGCCCGCCGGTTGTCCCGACGGGCGCCTCGTCACCCTCCCCGGTGATCAGGTAACGCGATCAGGTGCGGCTTATGCCGCGTCCTTCTTGAACTGATCGGCTTCGGTCGATTCGGCGAGCGCGGTCGTGGAGCTTTCGCCGCCCGCGAGCGTCGTCGCGACCATGTCGAAGTAGCCTGTGCCGACTTCGCGCTGGTGGCGCGTCGCGGTGTAGCCGTTGGCTTCCGCGGCGAACTCGGCCTGCTGCAGCTCGGAGTACGCCGCCATGCCGCGATCCTTGTAGCCGCGCGCCAGCTCGTACATGCCGAAGTTCAGCTGGTGGAAGCCGGCCAGCGTCACGAACTGGTACTTGTAGCCCATGGCGCCCAGCTCGCGCTGGTACTTGGCGATGGTGTCCTTATCGAGGTTCTTTTCCCAGTTGAAGCTGGGCGAGCAGTTGTACGCCAGCATCTTGTTCGGGAACGCCTTCTTGATCGCTTCGGCGAAGCGGCGCGCGTCGTCGAGGTTCGGAACCGAGGTTTCCCACCACAGCAGGTCGGCGTGCTCGGCAAAGGCGAGGCCGCGCTTGATGCAATGGTCAACGCCGGTGCCGTCCTTCAGGCGGAAGAAGCCTTCGGGCGTGCGCTCGCCGGTCAGGAACTCGCGGTCGCGCTCGTCGATGTCCGAAGTGATGAGCTTGGCGCTTTCCGCGTCCGTGCGGGCGCAGATCACGGTCGGCACGCCGCAGACGTCGGCGGCGAGGCGCGCGGCGTCGAGGTTGCGGATGTGCGCCTGCGTCGGGATCAGCACCTTGCCGCCGAGGTGGCCGCACTTCTTTTCAGAGGCGAGCTGGTCCTCGTAGTGAACGCCCGAAGCGCCCGCCGCGATGTACGCCTTCATGATCTCGAAGCAGTTGAGCGGTCCGCCGAAGCCGGCTTCGGCGTCGGCCACGATCGGCGCGAACCAGTCGCGCTTGGCGCCGCCTTCGGAATGCTCGATCTGGTCGGCGCGCATCAGCGCGTTGTTGATCTTGCGGGCAAGCTCAGGGCCGGCGTTCGCGGGGTACAGCGACTGGTCGGGGTACATCGCGCCCGCCGTGTTGGCGTCGGCGGCGACCTGCCAGCCGGAAAGGTAGATGGCCTTCAGGCCAGCGCGCACCATCTGCATCGCCTGGTTGCCCGAAAGTGCGCCCAGCGAGTTGATGTAGGGCTCGGTCTTCAGCAGCTCCCACAGCTTGTTCGCGCCGCGCTCGGCGAGCGTGTAAGCGATCGGGAACGAGCCGCGCAGACGCTCCACATCGGCGGGCGTGTACGGGCGCTTGATGCCGTCGAAGCGGCCGGCGGGGGCTGAGGGGATCAGCGATTCGAAGGTCGGCTGGGCGCTCATCGTGTATGACTCCGTGTTAACCATTCACAGTCTTTTTACATTGCAGTGCGGAAACGGGGCTTCCAATCGAACCCAACCGAATCGCAGTGCCCTGCAAATCTGCTATTGATGCCTTGTCGTCTTTCCCCTACTCGCAGCAAGAGAATCGTGTAAAAAACGTGTGTAAGTGTCTGTAAATTTCGTGTCTTGATTGTTAAAAAGTAAAAGAGACATACAAATGGCCAGCATTGCGATCGACACTGCCGAACCGCGCGGAAAGCTCTTCGCCGGCCCCCGCGTGCGCCGCCTGCGCAGCCAGCTCGGTCTCACGCAGACGCGCATGGCCGAGGAGCTCGGCGTCTCGATTTCCTATCTGAACCTCATCGAACGCAACCAGCGCCCCTTGACCGCACCGTTTCTGTTGAAGCTGTCGCACCAGTATAATCTCGACCTCCGCCAGCTCACCGGCGCCGACGACGACCGCCTCGCCCTCGACGTTGCCGAAGCCCTCGCCGATCCACTGCTGAAAGGCCTCGATGTCGGTCGCGCCGAAGTCCAGGAATTCGTCGCCGCCTCACCCGGCATCGCACAGGCGATCGTGCGGCTGCGAAGCGCGCTTCGCGACGCCCGCAGCAGCGGCGCTGGCGCCGAAGCGCCACAAGGCGATGGCCCCCTCGAACTCGTCCGAGCGTTCATTCAGGACCGCCGCAACCATTTCCCCGAACTCGAAACACGCGCCGAATCTCTGGCCGACGAGTTGCGCCTCGCCGCCCCGGATTTCTTCGCGGCGGTGAGCGACCGGCTGCGCGCGCGTCACGGCCTCACCGTACGCATCCTGCCCGCCGAGGTGATGCCCGAACTGCTCCGCCGCCTCGATCTTCACGGCCGCCAGCTTCAGCTTTCCGAACTGCTCGATCCCGCCTCGCGCAGCTTCCAGGCGGCCTACCAGCTCGCGCTCTCCGAAGGCCGCGGGGAGATCGATGCGATCGTCGCGCGCGCTGGAATGCCCGATGCGGCATCCGAGCGGCTGCTCGTCCAGAACCTCGCCAATTATTTCGCCGCCGCACTGATGATGCCCTACGGCCGTTTCCACACGGCCTGCGAGGCGACGGGCTACGATCTCGATCTGTTGCAGGCACGGTTCAGCGCGGGGCTGGAACAGGTCGCGCACCGTCTCACCACGCTGCAACGCCCCGGCGCTCGCGGTATCCCCTTCTTCCTGGTCCGTGTCGACCGTGCCGGCAACATCTCGAAGCGTTTCTCCGCGGGCGGCTTTCCGTTCTCGCGCCACGGCGGCAACTGCCCGCTGTGGACGCTGCACAAGGCGTTCGAGCGGCCGGGGCAGATCCTGCGGCAGCTCGTCGAGATGGAGGACGGCACGAAATACGTGTCGATCGCTCGCACCGTGCGTGCCTACGCGCAGCCCTACGGCGGCGTCCGCCCCGAATATGCGATTGCGCTCGGCTGCGAGGCGCGACACGCGCACGGTCTCGTCTACGCGCGCGGCCTTGATCTCGGCAGCGGCGACGCGACGCCGATCGGCCTCGGCTGCGAACTCTGCGAGCGTCCTCACTGCCGTCAGCGCGCTCGCCCGCCCGCGAACAGCAGCCTCATCATCGATGAAAAGCAGCGCGGCCCGAACCCCGTGCAGTTCGGCCATACGGTCTGAACCTGGGCCAAGCCGTGATGGCGGCTTTGCATTTCGCGGCGGCAGACGCTAACCCGCTGAAGCGTCTGCTGCTCAGGGGCCATTGAATGCGTATTGCGATGATCGGGACGGGCTATGTGGGCCTCGTTTCCGGTGCCTGTTTTTCCGAGTTCGGCCACAGTGTCACGTGCGTCGATCTCAACGCCGCGGTCATCGAGCGGCTGAAAGCGGGCGACATCCCGATTTTCGAGCCCGGTCTCGAAGACCTCGTGGCGCGTAACGCCAAGGCGGGGCGTCTGACCTTCACGACCGATCTTGCCGCCGGCGTGAAGGATGCCGACGCGGTGTTCATCGCGGTCGGCACGCCGAGCCGCCGCGGCGACGGTCACGCCGACCTCTCGTATGTCTATGCAGCAGCGCGCCAGATCGCCGAGGCTGCCCCGGATACCTGTGTCATCGTCAACAAGTCGACCGTACCAGTGGGAACGGCTACCGAAGTGGAGCGCATCGCGCGCGAAGTGGCCCCCGGAAAGGCGATCAGCGTCGCTTCGAACCCCGAATTCCTGCGCGAAGGCTCGGCGATCGAGGACTTCATGCGGCCAGACCGCGTCGTCTGCGGCGTCGCCGACGATCAGGCGCGCGACGTGCTGAAGGCCATTTACCGTCCGCTTTCACTGCGCGAAGTGCCGATCCTGTTCGCCGACCGACCGACCGCAGAGGTCATCAAATACGCCGCGAACGCGTTCCTCGCTGTAAAGATCAGCTTCATCAACGAGATCGCCGATCTCTGCGAAAAGGTGGGCGCCGACGTGCAGGATGTCGCGAAGGGCATCGGCCTCGACAAACGCATCGGTTCGAAGTTCCTGCACCCGGGTCCGGGCTACGGCGGCTCCTGCTTCCCGAAGGATACGCTCGCGCTCCTCAAGACCGCCGAGGATAATGCCGTGCAGCTGCAGATCGTGGCGGCAACCGTAAAGGTGAACGACGAACGCAAACGCGCCATGGCCGACCGCATCATCGCCGCCTGCGGCGGATCGGTGGACGGCAAAACCATCGGTATCCTCGGCCTCACGTTCAAGCCTAATACCGATGATATGCGAGACGCGCCGAGCCTTGTCATTGTTCCGGCGCTGCAGGCTGCTGGGGCGAAGGTAAAGGCGTTCGATCCGGAGGGGATGAAGGCAGCAGCACCTTTGTTGCCGGGGGTGGAAATGTGTGGTGATGCCTATGTGGCGATCGAGGGTGCGCATGCGGCGGTGCTTTTGACGGAGTGGAACGAATTTCGGGCGCTGGATTTGGAGCGGGTAAGGGACGGATTAAAAGCGCCGGTGTTCGTGGATTTGAGGAATGTATATCCGGTGGATGACGTTCTTCGCACCGGACTCCTCTACGCTTCGGTCGGACGTTGACCAGCTAGGGAAGGTCGAAAACATTACCATGTTGGTATCATTTGCCGAAGCAAAGCTTGCGAAGGGCTGCCTGGAGAAAAAGAAAAGTTGGACTCGAACTGACTCACTGCCCGTTGGTCGTATCAGTTCACTTCGGAGGCAATGAAGTTTAGGATGTCCTCTACGGCAAAGAATGCTTCCCGTTCGAAGGGATGAAATCGCATGGTGGCAGCCTTTTCCACGAATGCCGTCAATTCGGGCAGAGAATCCACTGCGAGCGCGTGCCCATTCTCGTGCATGAAGCGCGCTATGTCACTCTGGTGGGGGTCCAGCCGGTCAGTGTTGGGCACGATCACCAGCGATTTTCTCATATCCAGTAGTCGGTAGATTGATCCCGCGCCAGCGTGAGTGATAATAACGTCGGCCCACGCGTAGAAGCGGTCTATTTGGTTAGTATAGTCGAAAACTTGGAAACTGTCAGGATGCGGTCCGCCCGACCCCACCTGCAACACACATTCATGTGTGCGGAAATACTCATTTTCCGCGATATACTGGACGAGGCTGTCAAAACGCGTCGTGCCGACGGTGACGAATATCTTCACAGTAGGCCGCCGTAAATTGCATCGGGATAGTGTTTTTTCAGATTGCGATTCTGAATATAAAAGCGGTCGGCTAACCGGTACATTATCCGTCCGGTCAGGGAACTGGTCTCGAAGCGCGACCAGGATTCCAAAAATATTATGCGTGTTCTCATCAGCTTGAGAAGCATGGCCGGCACCACGGCGATTCCCGGACCCGTGGAGACCATGCCCACGATACGATAACGAAATACCAATCGTACGACAAGATTCACCGAATGTACAAAGCTGAGCGGCGCAGTCATCAGTGACTTCAGGTGACTGTGCTTGTCACGCACCGCATTCTGTGAATGACTTGGAAATCCATCCAGAGCGTCGTCGTTCTCGCAGATGCCTACCACCAACAGACCGCGATGTTCCAGTCCGGGTTTGAGCAGCTCATAAAGGCGTTTCATCTGCGCACGATGACCACCTTCACCGTAGATAAGCAGAATAGCTGTGGGCCTCATACAGGTTTCCCTGTCAGTCGTTTATCGAGCATCGTGTATTCATGCCATGCGCATACCCACTGGCCTTGTTCAGTCGGAAACGACATAATTGTTGACTTTACGAATGTCGTGAAATTGGTATTTAAATAATGATATAATAATCCCCTATATTCCTTGTATATTTATAACGTTTTCCATCATTATTTCGGCATCATGCTTAGGCGAAACTTTATTAAAACCCATGCAAGACCAAGAAGGCCACCCGCAAATGCTGATGCTAAGCAGATAAGCGATCGGAAAGGGCCGTCCTTCTCATCTGGCTTGGATGGTGTATCTATAATGTCAAACGCGGCATTCGGACTAGTGCCATGCATGGACATTATTCTGATATGTCCTATAGCGGAATTTATTAATTCATTTTTTATGCTAAGCAAAGGTTCTGTGGCAATAGCTTTTCGAAGGGAGTTTGCTATCGATCTGGATTTTCTATATTGTCGATCAGATACATAATAATTGAGATCATCTATAAATTTTTTAAGTATTTTTTGCGACCTTTCCGGAGAAACGTGACGAAAATCTACCAATATTACCCCTGTTTCAAATTCTCTAGTAATATTAATGCGCTCTCGAAAAATTCTATAAAGATCAGTCTCATTTGGTTTATGGCTTTCGCCATTTATTTTTGTAGACCAAGTCTTGGTGGATAGGGAATAAATAGAGTTGTCCCATATTAAGCGGTTTGTATCGCGATTCCAGCCGCTGACGGCGGCAAGTTCAGGTGCAAGATTATGCTTGGCTATGAAGTATAAAACAAAGTCTCGCGATTTGGCATATTCTATCGTGAGGTCAACCGGGTCAATCAATTTGGCCCCTCCTCCTGTCAGGCCGAGGAGGCGTCCGCCCAACGAACCGGACACCGAGCGGTCAGCGTTCAGGCTGTATAAATATTCGCTAGGCGCCAGCGCGGCCTCGCTAACATACTGGTCAGGGAACATGAGTGAGATACCCGCCGCGCCTACGCCAGAGACTGCCGCCATGGCAATTGGAAGGTAGAGGCGCCGCCGCAGAAAATCCCAAGCGAGCGTAAGCGACGTTTGAGATAGCATCTGATCATCCGGTGGCGTGACGTGGTATTCACGCAACTGCTCATTCATGGTTGACGGCTGCTTCCCGTTTCCTACGTCGATGAAACCCCGACGCTGCTGAATTATTTGGCGGGAGCATATAGCGCTTAGGCTCGGTATTGGGCAACTTCAATTGACGCAATATGCTTGCGAAAACGTTCTTGCTTTGACTAAACCCGGCGAATGAAAATTCTCTACGTCGTAAACGGCTATCCGACACTAAAAAATCCTCAGTTTTGTTGTTTTGTCAAGGAGCAAGTCGATGAGGTCGCGGCATCCGGCGTAGACTTCGAGCTATGCAATATCGAAGGTCGCGGGATCTTGAAGTACCTTCGCGCGATCCGGAGTATTCGAGAGCAGGCCGCGTCGTGCGACATAGTGCATGCCCAGCATATGCTATGTGGGCTTGCGACTATCGCGGCCGGGGTTCGCAAACGTCTCGTCACGTCCTTCATGAGTGATGGCGCGGCCAATCTGCGTGGCAAAAGCAAGTTCCTTGGCCACCTCATGTTCCATGCCGCATCGGCACTTTCCTACCGTTGCATTTACAAGTCTAGGGTACCAAAATGGTATGAGCACAAATCGATTTGCCTGCCCAACGGCGTGGATACAGAGCGCTTCCGTCCCATAGGAAAAGAGGAAAGCTGTGCGGTCTTGAACCTAGACGCTACGCTACGCTACGCATTATTTGTTTCAGCCGGGGGCGTTTCTGGTCCCCTTCGTGCGGTAAAGCGGCACGACCTGTTCCGGAAGATGCTCTCCGAGCTTCAGTCCATGGATTCACGCTGGACCGAGCTTCTGATAACGAACGTCGGTCGAGATATGGTCCCCTATTATTTTGGTGCGGCAGATGTTCTCATCCTTACGTCCGATGTTGAAGGTTCGCCGAACGCAGTAAAAGAGGCGTTGGCCTGTGGCACTGCAGTTGTGGCCCGAGATGTTGGCGACGTCAGTTCGTTGCTCGACGGAATCCCGAACACGATGTGTTTCACTCTGGAAACCTGGGAGCAGGCACGCTCTTTTCTTGTCGATCTGCCTGACTATTCCCCTGACCTCATAAGGAGCGCATTCATGCATAAGGCGTTAGACAAGGTAACTGTGAACAGTCGCTTGATCGCATTTTACGAAGCTATGCTGGCTTCTATCAAACCCCGATAGTATGACTGTGATGCCTGCCATCACGCGTGGGCATAATGCGCGCCGGTACGCCGACAGCTATCTGCTTGTCGCCCAGAGATTGTGTAAGAACAGAGTTTGCTCCTACAGTGGCGCCCTTTCCCAATGTAATATCGCCAATAAGCACGCAGCCTGCATATAATATGCAGCCATCATCGACAGCGGGGTATGCAGGCGTGATGCCCTTCCGCCCGTGACTGCCCAAGGTTACGTTCTGATATATGGTGACACCCTCGCCTAGGCGTACGCCCTCCCCGATGACTATGCCGGACGGGTGGGGAAATCGTGTGCTCGTCGGAATGATGGCACCAGTGGAGAAATCGCAGCCCGACAAGTAATGAATAGCCGAACGGAGACATTGCTGGAGAAAATTGCGACCGGACATATTTGAACGTTGCAATCTCTGACGAACGCGGAGGAGAAAGTTCAATTGGGTGTTGACACGTACAATTCGTCCGACATGCTTTAGGAAAGCCATCAGTTCAGTCCCTGGTATCAAGCATTTCATCAATCGGCTTGATGAGACCCGTTTCGTCCATGAAGAGCGCTTCAGTGTGTAAGCTAACGCCAAACCGCTTTTGCACGCTCTTTCTCATGATATCGATGAGATGGAGTATGTCATTCGAGGTTGCCATACCGTGATTGACAATAAAATTTGCGTGCAGCGGCGAAACCTCTGCATCGCCAGATCGAAGGCCCTTTAAGTCGCATTGTTCAATCATGAATCCTGGAGGTCCAAAGTTTGCGTAGGCCACGGGATCGCTCATAAAAACAGATCCGCAATTTGGAAGTCGAAGTGGGAATTTCGCTTTGCGGGCTGCCATTATCTCTAGCATCTCCTGATAGATTTTGCTCTGCGGTTTTGGTTCGAGGTGTAAACGAGCCGATACAATAATCTCGTTTGATGCCTTGAAGCGGGAGCGGCGATATTCGAACGCACAATCTGTCTGATTATAGATTCGAAGTTCCCCTGATGGGGAAAGCGCGCTCACACTCTCGACTACGCTACCGATATTTTTGCGCAGACTCCCACCGTTCATAGTGATTAATCCGCCAAAGCTGCCCGGTATCCCGGCAATGTGCTCAATGCCGCCGAGACCTCTCCGTGCGGCTTCAACCGCCAAGCGCGGGGTCCAAGCACCCGACAATGCCGTGACCCCGGTTTCGTCAGAGTCCAACTGAGAAAAATTGTTCAGAAGTTGAATGCATATACAATGCACACCGGCACTGCTAATTAGTAGGTTCGTTGCGCGTCCAATGACCACGTAACGTTCTTGATGTATGCTGAGCAGGCCAAGCAGTTCACCAAGCTGGTCGATAGAGCGTGGCCATACTACTAGATCGGCACGCCCGCCCACTTTCCAATATGAAAGACTGCTTAGCGGCATGTTTTTGTGCCAGCGGCCAAATTTACCGGTTCGGATCGCCGTGCGTGTCGGTGATGCGATGTCATCGGCAGAATGGGAAGCGGCTTGCATACTATTTACCGGACGGCGCCGGCGACAGGCATGAACGATTTTGGTGCGAGCAGGGAATTGTCACGAATAAGCCACCGGTAAGCTGCGGATTGACCGGCAATAATCCAGAACAAGTATTGGAATGCCGCCGAATAGAATACGTTGCCGGCGGCTGCCATAATAACGAACAATGCGAGTAAAATACGAGTTACAATAGCGTATTGCCGTTCATCGGCGCAGCGTGGCGAGAGGCTGCCCCAAAAACGGAATATCCCCACGAGGAAAAGCAGAAGCAGCACCGGTCCAAGCTCGACAAAAAAGCCGACCCAGTCCGAGTGGGCGGCAAAGCCATCTCCTGACGATGTGGTCAGGCCCCGCATATGTACGACAGCGCCGAGGCCGGAACCAGTCCAGAAATAATGCTGATACCAATCCACGAACAGCAGTCGCCAGTGCAGGATGCGCCATATGAGCGAGGATTCGAGCTCCTCGCCCCGGGCAACCTCGAGGCGTAATCCCCCCTCGGCGGTGGCCAAGAGTCTATCGCCCAGGCCCGTGCCCAGAGTGATCAGAGCAGCAAAAATCGCAACGAAGACAAGTGCGACGATCACGGCGGAAATGGAGCGTTTTGCAGCACGCACGAGGAAAATGCCTGTACCGAATGCAAGCAACGTAAGTGCATTCTTCAGGGTGGCACTGAAGACAACAAATAATAGGCATACAGCGAACATTGTGAAGTAAATTGTAGTGTTACGTCCCCTTATTATAGTTAGAAATAGCGCGGCATATAGTGCGCCGAGCGTGGCGATATTGGCGAGAAGTTGAGGCCTTCCGGTTATCCCCGTGGGTCGGAAGGTGCCGCCGATCTCAAAGCCCACGCCGAAAGGAGTCAGCACGAGACCAAGTATGACGTGAAGCGATATGATGACGAGAATACATTTTTCGGTAGCCTGCCCCCAGCCGCGCAGCGTCGCCAAGTATGATCCCGCGAAGACGAATGCCATCGTTACGATCTTTAGCAGGGCTTGAATGCTGGTTGCCATGTACCCTTGAAATAAAGCGCCATTCAGCGCGGCGAACACGAAAACTGCGGCCAGAAAGCTGAGTGCCGGTGTTTCTACTGGCAACGGCACCCTTTTCTCTTCGAATAACACCATGCCGGCCACACTAACGACGATCAGGCCAGGCAGAATAAGGCGCGAAACCAACGAGTCGTCGCCAATCAGCAACACTTTCACGACCACAAGGGCGAGAAAGAAGAGGGCAAAAGTTGAGGAGACGGCCTTCAGAGCGCTTCGACTTTTCTGCGTATCCATGCCTTGCTCAGCCTGTAGCAATACTCTGCCACATGCAATGCCGTATCCAGCATTTGTCTGTGGTTGGGCGTCTCGGCATTTGAATATATGCTCTCCATGGCGGGCAACGCCTCAGACACCAGGAAATAGCGGTTCGCGATGGCTTGGCAGTCGTCTTGCGCAGCACGTAAAACCTGAAGATCGCCCAAGGCAGCAATTTCATCAATCGCGTCCTCTTGTTTCTTGACGAAAATGGTGCGTTCTGAAAAGTTTTTATCCAGAAATACATCAACATTGTCCCGTGTGATTAGAATGGGAATGTCTAGGTTTCTGAGAGGAGCTAAAACGGCTCTGCCTGCGACCGCGGCTTCCATTAGCGAACGCCCCGTTCCGACCACAATATCTGCAACGCCGAGTACGCGCTTTGCGTCCTGTGTAAACTCTTGATCAGTAATAAAAAAAACGTGTTCGGATGCGACGCTTCGCAGACGCGCGAAAGCGCTTCCCTCATATATCGCTCCAACGATCAAAAGGCAGGCGTCAATATTTTTGCTGCGCAATATGTCCAGTAGCCTCATCGTGTCGCGCAGAGTTTTCTCGTAATAATTGCCTATGCGGCTGATACGCAGGAGCCGCAGCGTGTAGGTGTGAGGTAGGCATGCTTCCAGACGTTGCATCAATGTTGTATCGAAGGCAAACGGAGTAACCCGATTGGGAAGCAGATGAATATTATTCCACTTTCCACTAAAATAGCGGAAATCCTCGCCAGAATAGACAATGAGCTGCTCTCCTCGCGGAAAATGGGTTCTGGGCTTTGGGCCGCCGCATTTTGTTAAAATGGCAGGAATACGCAGTTTCGTTGCGGCTATACGTGCAAAGAGATAAGCGTACACATCGAATGCATGAATGACATCGGGCATGGTTATTCGGATCGCAGCGGTGCAACGACGCAGCGGTAACAGAGCCAACGGCCAGGACAGTTGAATGTGCTGACGCGATATGCGCTCGGAGAGCTTTGAGACCACTGGTGATTGTTGATAGCCGATACTGATCACGTTGATGTCATGTCCGGCTGACGCGAGCGCTTCCGCAGTTGCGCAAAGACTGTGATAGTGCCCACCTACCCCGGCTTTAGGGACGCAAATGAGGAGGGTTATTCGCATATTATTGGTCTCTAATCGCAATTCGCCAATACATGACGAGATAGATCGCTGCACCCAGTACGTAAGAGACCGAAGTAGCGGCAGCTGCGCCGAGTTCGTGATACTCGGGAATCCACCATAAGTTCAGTCCGATGTTCAAGATCGCCATCGGGCCGAAAATCTTGGTCGCAACAGAGGGATGGCCACGTCCTGCGAGATCTCCGTTCAGAATCTTGAAGAACAACATTGCCAATGTTCCTGGCAGAAGCAGGCAGAGTGAATCGTAAGCATTCGAAAAAGATTGGCCATATATAAAAACAATAAAATCCAACAAGGCAATTCTTGTAAAAATAAACGATATTATAGATAAGATTATAAAAATAAATAATGAATATTTAAACAAATATAATGAGAAATTTGATTCTGATTTTTTAATGTTATTCAATGAGTGAGAAAATATAACTAAATTTACAAACTTAGGAAAAAATAAAATTAAATATGAAATAGAAACAGATATGGAATATAATCCAATTTTACTCGAATCTGTTCCAAGAAATGACATTATTGCTATATCAATGCTATAATTAATTCCCATAATAAATAGTGGTAATGCAAATGTCAGGCCTAATTTAACGATCCTTATAACTGATTCTGTTGTGAGCGTCTGGCCGCTATTCTGTGACTCGTTTGCATCCTGCCCGAGTTGGTGTGACTGCAGTATGGAGGCAAGCATAAAGGCGCCTGCCATGCAGTATAAATATACAGAAATTGAAGCGCCGAATATCAAGAAGGCCCCGGTCAGGAGCGCGGCTTCCGTCAGTGGTTGGACAACCTGTAGCGCGCTATATTCGGGTAGGCGCTTGCTTGCGAGAAATAAGCCACTGCGGAACTCGAAAAAAAGACGTAGCGGGATAATCGCTAAGATTGCCAAGAGCTCGTCATTATTTAATGAGGTTCTGGCGGATAGCGCGATGGTCGCGAGAAAGGCGCCGAACGTGAGAGCTGCGGAGAAGGGGAGGATCCGTATCTGCAATGCCCTGGCTGCGCGCATACCAAGATTTTCCCGCGCGATCATGAACGCACTGGCTTGGCGAATTCCAAGGCTCGTTAGTGGATAAAGAAGGTTAAGACTATTAAGAACGATCGCCAGATCGCCTCGGCCAGTGGGGCCAAGCGATCGCGCCAGAAAAATGCCGACAAGATAGCTGATCGCGCTGACCAGCGTTGCGGCGCTGCCTGTAAAGATAATGTGCCGAACTAGGTATGGAATGCGCAAGCGGACATCCTACCCGGCGTCAACATTGCCTTGCAATGAGCGTATCTTCGCAAGGAAGTTCTCGTAGCCGCGGAAAATCTGCCACGACTCGTGAATTCGTGTTTCACCGTCGGCGACCAAGCCCAACAGAACAAGCGAAATGCCGGCTCGCAAATCTGTTGCGGTAACATTGCATCCGCGAAGCGGCCGTGATCCCCGAACGTGGAGGAAATCACCCTCAATGCCAGCTTCGACTCCGAGCTTTTGCATTTCTGCAGCGTACTGGTACCGGCCGGGAAACCGTAGGTCGACGATTTTGGACAAGCCGTTTGCCTGACTGGCGAATGCGGCAAATATCGGCTGCATATCGGAATTGATACCTGGGTAAGGTCCGGTGGAAATTTCTACGGGGTAGCACTTGCTGGCAGTAACGAACGCGTCGCGCTGCTCGCGAAATACGCGCACGCCGCTTTCACGCATGTAAATCAAAGGCACTTCGAGGTGGTCGTACGGGAAGTCGTGAATAAGGACCTGTCCGCCTGTCATCGCCGCTGCCGCCACCCACGTAAGCGCTTCCATGTTGTCGGGTATGACATTCACGCGCGCACCTGAATGGCCATCGGGATTTCCGGTAACTTCAATTCGTTCTTGCCCATGAATAGTGATGGATGCGCCCATGAGTTCCAACATTTCGATGAGATTGAGAATCTCTGGCCGAATGTGTGGATTATAGATGTTACTGGTGCCTTCGGCCAAGCTTGCAATAAGCAAGGCGTTTTCCGTGGCTCCTGTCGATCGGATAGGCAGTTCAAGCGTGCAGGCGTTGAGCGGGCCGGAACGTTCGGCGCACAGGTCGCCGCCCAGTTCGAATACTCGGCCGCCAAATGCTTCGATAACCTGCACGTGGATATCGTACTTGCGATCACCGAGATCGCATCCACCCGGATGAGGGACCGCTCCGTAGCCCACGCGAGCGAACAAACTTCCGAGGATCAGAAGGGTGTTTCTGATTGAACGGCCTGGCCACACCAACCGAGTTGTCGGCGCCGCAGTCTCGTAGATTTCGATTGTGTTGTCGTCGCTGCGGCATGTCTTGCCGAGTGCCTCAAGCATGCCCACATGTACCTGGGCGTCGTAAAGGTCTTTGGGATAATTGGTGAGTACGACCCGCTCGGCGGTGAGGAGCGAGGCTGTCAACAGATGCAGTGCGGAATTCTTAGCGCCCTGCAATCGGATTTCACCTTGGAGCGAACTTTTCCGGACCCTAAGGATACTTGTATCCACTCGTATTCCTTGCCTGAGCTATAGTTTTGTTTGCACGCGGTGACAAGTGTTCAGCGTATACGCGCTGGCCAAGACGAAATGCAATCGGCACGATTGCATTTCGGACGACTGAACAGGGCAGATGAGGCGGCGCTCAAGAGAAACGTGGCTGTGCCACAAGGGCGCGCTCGCCATGTCGGTTTGTCGAAATGTGCATAGCTGTTTGAACGCTGGTGGAGCCGAGGGGGATCGAACCCCTGACCTCTACAATGCCATTGTAGCGCTCTCCCAGCTGAGCTACGGCCCCACACGTCTTGCTTGCGGCCCGGTCTGGTCCCGGGCGGCGGGCATTTAGTTCAGAAGCCGCACGGTGCGCAAGCGCCTTGTGCGGCTCCCTTTCAAAAAATCAGACGTCTTCGCCCGATTCCTTGGTCATCGCGACTTCGCCGAGGTCGTCGTCGCCGCCGAGGTCGTTCTCGTCGTCCGGGTTCACGTCGTCGTCGTCGACGTCCACGTCGAGATCGTCTTCGTCGAGAGCGCCGTCATCGCTTTCGGTGGCGGCTTCCTTCTTCACCACCTCGAAGGGCAGCGGCTGCTTGGACTTCAGGATCGGCTCGGGCGCCCAAGCCGTTCCGCATTCGATGCAGGTGACGGGGTCATCGGCGCCAAGATCGTAAAAGCGGGTGCCACATTTCGGGCAGGTGCGCTTCGTTCCCCATTCGGGCTTCACCAAGATATGTCTCCGGACGTTCGTATTTCGTACAGCTGTCTGTCGTGTAGCCGCTACCCAAGCGCACAAAAGGGCGCCGCCGGGGCGGATTCGCGGGCGGTGCCTTGCCATGCGCGTGCGGCGCTGTCAAAACCTAATCGCGCCGGGGGCCTCCGGGCGCGGCCGCTGGTGTTGTGCCGGCAGCTTCCCATAGCCGTTTCCTCAAGGATGAAGGGGCCGACCGTTGTCTGCCGCCATACCCATGCCGCTTTCGCTTGTCGCCGAGGGGCCACTTTCCGGCCGTGTGCGTGTGCCGGGGGACAAGTCGATCTCCCACCGCGCGCTGATGCTTGGCGCACTCGCAGTCGGTGAAACCGTGATCGATGGTCTGCTCGAAGGCGAGGATGTCCACGCCACGGCTGCTGCGATGCGGGCGATGGGCGCGCACGCGGAGCGGGATGCGGGGGGGCGCTGGCGCGTGCACGGCGTTGGTGTGGGCGGGCTGCTGCAGCCTGCGGGCGTGCTGGAGATGGGCAACAGCGGCACCTCGACGCGGCTTCTTGCCGGGCTTGTGGCCAGCCATGCGATTCGCGCGACTTTCGTGGGCGATGCATCGCTTTCGAAGCGTCCGATGCAGCGGATCATCATGCCGCTGTCGCAGATGGGTGCGCGCTTCTCCGGGAACGGTGATCGCCTGCCGATGACGGTGGAGGGTGCCTCTCCGGCGCTGCCGATCGAATATCGCCTGCCTGTGGCGTCGGCGCAGGTGAAGTCCGCGGTGCTGCTCGCCGGCCTCAACGCGCCGGGCATCACGCGGGTTATCGAAAGCGTGCCGACGCGCGACCATTCGGAGTGGATGCTGCGCGGTTTCGGCGCGGATTTGACTGTGGAAACGCTGCCGGACGGTGCGCGCCTCATCTCCGTGCATGGCGAGGCGGAGTTGAAGCCGCAGCGAATCACGGTGCCGGGGGATATTTCATCCGCGGCGTTCCCGCTTGTGGCGGCGCTTGTGGTGCCGGGCAGCGAGATCGTGATCGAAAATGTCGGCCTCAATCCCACGCGCACGGGCATCATCGATGCGCTCGCCATGCTTGGACTCGAGGTGGCGGTGGAGGACAGGGGCGAGGCGGGGGGAGAGCCGGTCGGCGCGCTTCGCGTTCGCCATGCCATGCTGAAAGGCGGCGAGGTCGATCCGACGATCGCGCCGCTGATGATCGACGAATATCCAATCCTGATGGTCGCGGCGGCCTTTGCGGACGGCACGACCGTGATGCGCGGCTTGGAGGAACTGCGCGTCAAGGAATCGGACCGCCTTGCCGTGATGGCGGCAGGCCTCGCCGCTTGCGGCGTGCCGGTCGAGGAGCTGGAAGACGGCATTGTCATCCACGGCAGCGGCGGAAACCCCGTGCCCGGTGGCGCAACGGCGGCGAGCCACCTCGATCATCGCATCGCGATGAGCTTCGCTGTGCTCGGCCTCAATGCGAAGGCGCCCGTGGTTGTGGATGATGCCCGCCCGATCGCGACGAGCTTCCCGGACTTCCTGCCGCTCATGCAGCGCATGGGCGCCGCCACGCGCTAGAAGAGGTAAACCAGCGCGAAGGCCGTTCCGGCGACGTACGCGGTGAGGAAAAAGCGCAGGTCGTTGATCAACGTCGCTCGGGAAACGCGCGCGCGAACCTGCACATACTCTTGTTCGTGGCCCACGAACTCTCTCCCAACGCCTGCTGTTAACGAAGGTTACCAATTCGTTAACGATTGGGAAGAGGCAAAGTTGCGCTTTACACTCAGGCGCGAATGCGAACGACTTGCAGAACTGTCGCAATCCTGCTAATCGTTCGCATTATTGGTCTTGGGGATGGTTCGGTTCCGATGATCCTTTGCGTGTGCAATGCCTTGCGTGAGAACGACGTCCGCGCCGCTGCTGGCCCGAAAGGGTGCCCGGTGGAAACCTACGCGCGCCTTGGCGCTCGCCCGCAGTGCGGTCAATGCCTGCCTCATGCCCGGCGCCTGCTGAAAGGTGGACGCGCAGCCTGAGAGTGTCTCGCTCCTGTTGCGGATGATAGTGCTTCGCATCATTCCAAGTCATTGTTGACGCACGATTTTTTTCGTGAGATTTCATGCCTCAGGTTTCCCCTGTGAACAGCATGAAGGAGTCGCGCCATGAAGGGCGACAAGGACGTCATCAAGCACCTGAACGCCGCGCTCAAGAACGAGCTGACCGCGATCAACCAGTATTTCCTGCATTACCGGATGCTCGACAACTGGGGCGTCACGCGCCTCGCAAAGTACGAGTACGGCGAATCCATCGATGAGATGAAGCACGCCGATAAGCTCGCCCAGCGCATTCTGTTCCTAGACGGTCTGCCCAATTTCCAGCTGCTTGGACGGCTGCGCATCGGCGAGTCGGTGGAAGAGGTGCTGAAAGCCGATCTGGAGCTTGAGCGCGAGGCGATCCCGCCGCTGCGCGATGCCATCCAGCACTGTGAGAAGGTCCGCGACTACATCAGCCGCGAGATTCTGGAAGACATCCTCGAAAGCGAGGAGGAGCATGTCGACTTCCTCGAAACGCAGCTTTCGCTGATCGAATCGATGGGCATACAGAATTATATCCAGCTGCAGACCAAGCCCGCCGAGGACTGAGGCGTTTCAGGCCGCAGGGCGGCGCGCGGCGTGCAGTTCATCATAAAGCCGCCGAGCGATCCGCTCGGCGGCTTTGCCGTCTCCGATCCGCGTGGACGCGTTGGCCATACTGCGGTGGGCTGTATCGTCATCGAGCAGTCGCGTCGCGGCGGTCAGGATGCCGCTCTTCGCCGTGTCCACGATTATCGCCGTGCCGGCCTCGATCACTTCGGGGCGCTCGGTGAGCGCGCGCACCACAAGCGTCGGGATGCCGAGTGCGGAAGCCTCCTCCTGGATACCGCCCGAATCGGTGATGATGAGGTGCGCCGCGGCGAGTGCGGCGACGAAGTCGGGGTAGGGCATAGGCGGTACCAGCCGCACGTTCGGCGCGGTCTTCAGGGGCGCGTACATGTCGGGCGGGCAGCCGGGGTGACGGGGTAGCAGCACCTCGACGTCACGGCGCGCTGCGATTTCGACGAGTGCACTGATGATCTCGGGAAACGCGGTCTCACGGTTTTCCCGCCGATGCAGTGTGGCGAGTACGAGGCGCCGCTTGCTTCGCGGCGCGGCAGGTAGGGTTTGCAGCGTTCGGTGAAGCGCATCGACAACCGTGTTGCCCGTCACTTCGATCGCCTTGCCTGGCACGCCTTCGGCGCGGAGGTTCGCCTCTGCGCCTGGCGTGGGCGCGAAATGCAGCGTCGCCAGCTGCGCGATCAGTGTGCGGTTCAGCTCTTCAGGGTAGGGCTGGGAGAGATCGAAGCTGCGCAGTCCGGCTTCGACATGTGCGACCGGGATGCCCAATTGCCGGGCCGCGATGGCGCCTGCGAGCGCGGAAGTCGTGTCGCCCTGCACAATCACCCACGCGGGCTGCTTGCAGGTCAGCCGCAAGGTAAGGGCATCCACCGCGCGCTGCGTCAGCTCGGCAAGCGATTGTCCGGGGCGCATCAGATCGAGGTTCACGTCGGCCTCGATCCCGAAGGGCGCGAGCGCCTCGGTCGCCATTTCCGGATGCTGTCCTGTCAGGCACACGCGAACCGGAAGGTGCAGCGCGCGCAGTGCGAGTACGACCGGGGCGAGCTTGATCGCCTCCGGCCGCGTGCCGATGACGATCTTCATCGCACCCACCGATACCATGCGCCCCCCTTCGCACTTCACATCGATACGCCTGCGTCTATAGGAGCGGCATGAATGTGCCGAATGCAAATCGTTTCGCTGTCGTTATAGCCGTGGACGGCCCCGCCGCCTCGGGGAAGGGCACGATCGCGCGGGCGCTCGCTGCGCATTTCGGTCTGCCGCACATGGATACCGGGAGCCTCTACCGTGCCGTAGGCCTCGCCGTGCTGCGCGCGGGGGGCGATCCCGCCGACGCTGCACTCGCTGCCAAGTGCGCGCGAACGCTCGACGTGGCCGTGCTCGATGATCCGGCGCTGCGGGAACCTTCGACGGCGCGGGCGGCCTCGGTTGTCTCTGCGCATCCGGAGGTGCGGGCGGCGCTTCTCGAATGTCAGCAGGCCTTCGCGCGCCAGCCGGGCGGTGCGGTGCTCGACGGGCGGGACATCGGCACGGTGATCGCGCCCGATGCCGACATCAAGATTTTCGTGACCGCGAGCCTCGACGTGCGTGCGAAACGCCGGCAGGCGGAGACGCCGGAGCGCGACTATGCCGTCGTGCGTGCCAATCTCGCCGAACGCGACGCGCGGGACGCGGAGCGCGATGCCGCGCCGCTCCGGCAGGCGGATGACTCGATCCTGCTCGACACGTCCGACATGGATCGGGAGACGGCGATCGCGCGCGCGATCGCGCTTGCCGAGGCGCGACTTGCGGAAAAGGCGGCTTTGGGATAGAGCGGCGCCGCTTTTCGTGGTGGCAGCCTTCAGGATGCCGCCCGTTTTCCGCGTTTCATGAACCCGGAAAAGAAGGGCCAAACGCAAGGTTTTGCAGCGCAGGCTTTTGCAGGAGAGCGGACGGGCATGGGGCCCGGACGTGTTTCCAGACCGCCGGAAACAACCGGTCGGCCAGTAAACAGACATGAAGGATAACTGATACCTATGGCAACCAACCCCACGCCGAGCCGCGACGATTTCGCGGCGCTCCTCGAAGCGAGCCTCGGCGGCAGCGAATCATTCGAAGGCCGGGTCGTCACCGGCACCGTCACCGGAATTGAAAACGACATGGCCGTCATCGACGTCGGCCTGAAGTCGGAAGGACGCGTGCCGCTGCGCGAGTTCGCAGCGCCGGGCGAGAAGCCCGAGATCAAGGTCGGCGATCAGGTCGAAGTGTATGTCGACCGCGTCGAGAACGCCTATGGCGAGGCCATGCTGTCGCGCGACCGCGCGCGCCGTGAAGCCGCCTGGGACAAGCTCGAATCCGAATTCCAGGAAAACGCCCGCGTCGACGGCGTCATCTTCGGCCGCGTGAAGGGCGGCTTCACCGTCGATCTCGGCGGCGCAGTGGCGTTCCTCCCCGGCAGCCAGGTCGATATCCGCCCCGTGCGCGACGTCACGCCGCTGATGGGTATGCCGCAGCCGTTCCAGGTGCTGAAGATGGACCGCAAGCGCGGCAACATCGTCGTCTCGCGCCGTGCCGTGCTCGAGGAAACCCGCGCCGAACAGCGTTCGGGCCTCATCCAGACGCTCACCGAAGGCCAGACGGTCGACGGCGTCGTCAAGAACATCACCGACTACGGTGCGTTCGTGGACCTCGGCGGTATCGACGGCCTGCTCCATGTCACCGACATGAGCTACAAGCGCGTCGGCCACCCGTCGGAAGTGCTCGGCATCGGCGACACCGTGAAGGTGCAGATCGTCCGCATCAACCGCGACACGCAGCGCATCTCGCTCGGCATGAAGCAGCTTGAGTCGGATCCGTGGGAAGGCGCCGCCGCCAAGTACTCGGTCGGCCAGAAGGCCACCGGCCGCGTCACCAACATCACCGACTACGGCGCCTTCGTGGAGCTGGAAGCGGGCGTCGAAGGTCTCGTCCACGTGTCCGAAATGTCGTGGGTCAAGAAGAACGTCCACCCCGGCAAGATCGTTTCGACGAGCCAGGAAGTCGACGTCGTGGTGCTCGAGGTCGATGAGGACAAGCGCCGCATCAGCCTCGGCCTCAAGCAGGCGCAGCAGAACCCGTGGGAGGCGTTCGCGTCTCAGCACCCGGCCGGCAGCGTTGTTGAAGGCGAAGTCAAGAACACCACCGAGTTCGGCCTGTTCATCGGCCTCGACGGCGACGTCGACGGCATGGTCCACATGTCCGACATTGCGTGGGGCGTGAGCGGCGAAGACGCGCTGGAACTGCACCACAAGGGCGAGACGGTGAAGGCCGTCGTGCTCGACGTGGACGTGGAGAAGGAGCGCATCTCGCTCGGCATGAAGCAGCTTGATTCCGCATCGGGCGGCGGTGGCGGTGCCACGGTCTCCAGCGGCGGCGGCGTCAACAAGGGTGAGACCGTCACCTGCACCGTGGCGGCGATCACCGACGGCGGCATCGAGGTCACGCTCGGCGACAGCGGTTCGACCGGCTTCATCCGCCGCGGCGATCTCAGCCGCGACCGCGACGAGCAGCGTCCGGAGCGCTTCCAGGTTGGTCAGAAGGTCGACGCGCAGGTGATCGGCTTCGATCGTTCGAAGAAGCCGAACCTGTCGATCAAGGCGCTGCAGATCTCCGAGGAGAAGGAAGCCGTGAAGCAGTACGGTTCGTCCGATTCGGGCGCGAGCCTCGGCGACATCCTCGGTGAGGCGCTGAACAAGGCCAAGGACGCGAAGAAGTAAGCGACGCGCCTTTGTGAGCCATTTGCGGCCCGTCAGTTCCTTTGCTGACGGGCCGCTTGCTTTTTGTTAACCTGCTCAAGCTGTTGTATGATTTGCGCGGACCGAGTCGGGGGACAACGGACCCGGGCCGTGCTGGGTGGCCCACAACGTGTTTTGAACAAAAAATTGGGGCTCGAGAAACGGGGTGAGAGATGATTCGATCTGAACTCGTCGCAGCAGTCACGGAAATGAACCCGCACTTGTCGCAGCGGGATGTCGAACGGGTGGTTTCGACCATTTTCGATTCGATCACGGAGGCGCTCGCTGAAGGGCGCCGCGTGGAACTGCGCGGTTTTGGCGCGTTTTCGACACGCGGCCGCGATCCGCGGACGGGGCGCAATCCCCGCACCGGCGAGAAAGTGTCGGTGGACGCGAAGCGCGTGCCGTATTTCAAGGCGGGCAAGGAACTGCGCGAGCGGCTCAACAAATAGGGTGTGTGGCTATTCAGCCCAGAGCGGGCTGCAAACGGCGGCTTTCTGCGCTTCCGGTGCTCACGTACTTTTAGTACGCTGCGCTCCGGTTCTCGAAATCCACCGTTTTCGCCTCGCCCTGAACTGAATCCCCACACACCCTAAATCATCTTTTGGGCTGATGGCGCCTTGTGCGCTATCGGTACTGGCATCGCGCGTGCCTGTCCGTTAAGCAGAGGTCATGCGCATCGTCACGCTGACCTTTTACTTCCTGTTTGGCGCGTTGCTGGCATGGTTTGCCGCGCGAAACTGGGATTTCGTCACGCTGAAGCTGTGGGGCGATTACGAGCTGGCGATCCGGCTCCCCGTTCTGCTGCTCCTCATGTTCCTTATCGGCGCGCTGCCGCTCGCGATCCTGCGCTATACCAGCCGCTGGCACTGGTCGCGGCGGGTGAAGAAGCTCGAACGCGCGCTGGAGGACAAGGCCCCGGCGCCGTCCTCCGAACCGTCGCCCGTCATGGACCCGGCCCCGCCGCCGCTTGCTCCCCCGCTATGACGAACCCGATTTTCTGTGCGGTCGATACGGCCGACAAGGATCACGCGCGGGCGCTTGCCGTGCACGTCGCAGGGCGCGTCGGCGGCATCAAGCTCGGCCTTGAGTTCTTCATGGCGAACGGCCGCGAGGGTGTCGCTGCTGTCGCGGGGGAGGGCGGGGTGCCTGTCTTCCTCGACCTCAAGCTCCACGACATTCCGAACACCGTGGCCGGCGCCGTCCGTTCGCTCGCCTCGTGCCCCTACGACATCCTCACCGTCCACGCGGGCGGCGGCAGCGCCATGATGCGCGCGGCGAAGGCGGCGGCGCGGCCCGGCGCGAAGGTCGTGGGCGTCACGGTGCTGACCAGCATGGACGAGGACGATCTTGCCGCCACCGGCGTGATCGGCACCACCACCGATCAGGTCCGCAGGCTGGCGGTGCTGGCGCGGGGCGCTGGGCTCGACGGCATCGTGTGCTCGGCGCACGAAGTTGCCGCGATGCGCGCACAGTGGCCCGAAGGTTTCTTCGTCGTCCCCGGCATCCGCCCGGCGGGCAGCGCCATCGGCGATCAGAAGCGTGTGATGACGCCGCGCCAGGCGATGGACGCGGGCGCGAGCATTCTCGTCATCGGGCGGCCGATTACCGGCGCCGATGATCCCGGCGCGGCGGCGGACGCAATCCTTCAGAGCCTTTGAGCCGTGGCGCGCATCAAGATCTGCGGCGTGCGCGACCGCGCCGCGATCGATGCCGCGGCGGCAGGGCGCGCCGACTACGTGGGCTTCGTGTTCTTCGCGAAAAGCCCGCGCAATCTTTCGCTCGATGAGGCCGGCGGGCTTGCCGGCGCGGTCCCGTCCGGCATTCGCCGTATCGGCCTGTTCGTGAATGCCGACGACGAGGCGATCGGTGCGGCGGTGCGCGCCGCGCGGCTCGATGGCGTGCAGCTTCACGGCGACGAGGGGCCGGATCGCGTAGCGGCGGTGAAGGCGCGCTTCGACGTCGAGGTGTGGAAGGCCATATCGGTTGCGACCCGCGCCGATCTTGCCGACGCACGGCGCTATGCGGGCGTTGCCGACCGCATCCTGTTCGATGCGAAGACGCCGACCGGCGCGGCGCTTCCCGGCGGCATGGGCGTGCGCTTCGACTGGCGGCTGCTGGCCGGGGATAGGGGGGGCTTCGATCCCGGTGCGGCGTGGGGTCTTGCGGGCGGACTTGACGCCTCGACAGTCGGCGAGGCGCTCGCTACGACGCAGGCGCCGCTCGTCGACGTCTCGTCGGGGGTGGAGGATGCGCCGGGCGTGAAATCTCCGGCGAAGATCAGGGCGTTTTGCGAGGCGGTGCGCGCACGATGACGGTTCAGAACAGCCTGAGGCAGCAGCCTGACGAGCGTGGCCATTTCGGCGCGTTTGGTGGGCGTTATGTCGCCGAAACGCTGATGCCGCTGATCCTCGATCTCGAACGCGAATACCGTGCGGCGCAGACCGACCCGGCGTTCCGCGACGAGTTCGAATACCTGCTGAAGCACTATGTCGGCCGGCCGAGCCCGCTGTGGTTCGCAGAGCGGCTGACGAAGGATCTCGGCGGCGCGAAGGTTTACCTGAAGCGCGAAGACCTCAATCACACCGGCGCGCACAAGATCAACAACTGCATCGGCCAGATCCTGCTGGCGAAGCGCATGGGCAAAACGCGCATCATCGCCGAGACCGGCGCGGGCCAGCACGGCGTCGCGACCGCGACCGTGGCCGCGCTCTTCGGCCTGCCGTGCACGATCTTCATGGGCGCGGTGGACGTCGCGCGCCAGCAGCCGAACGTGTTCCGCATGAAGCTGCTCGGCGCCGAGGTGGTCGCGGTGGAATCGGGCGCGAAGACGCTCAAGGACGCGATGAACGAGGCGCTGCGCCATTGGGTCGCGAACGTTCACGACACCTTCTATATCATCGGCACGGTCGCGGGCCCGCACCCCTATCCGGAGCTGGTGCGCGATTTCCAGTCGGTGATCGGCACCGAGGCACGCGCGCAGATTCTGGAGGCGGAAGGCCGTCTGCCGGACATGCTGATCGCGCCCGTCGGCGGCGGCTCCAACGCCATCGGCCTGTTTCATCCGTTCCTCGACGACGAGAGCGTCGAGATCGTCGGTGTCGAGGCGGCGGGCGAGGGGCTGGACAAGCGCCACGCCGCGAGCCTCGCGGGCGGCTCGCCGGGCATTCTCCACGGCAACAAGACTTACCTGCTGCAGGACGAGGACGGCCAGATCACCGAGGCGCACTCGATCTCGGCGGGGCTCGATTATCCCGGCATCGGACCGGAACATGCTTGGCTCCATGAGATCGGCCGGGTTCGCTATGTGCCCGTGACGGACGATGAGGCGCTCGCGAGCTTCCAGCGCCTCTGCAAGCTCGAGGGCATCATCCCCGCACTCGAATCCGCGCACGCCATCGCGGCTGCAGAACGCATCGCGCCGACGCTGGGCAAGGACAAGCTGATCATCGTCAACCTCTCCGGGCGCGGCGACAAGGACATCTTCACCGTGGCCGAAGCGCTGGGGGTGAAGCTGTGAGCGGACGTCTCTCCGCCGCCTTCGCCCGCACCCGTTCCGAGGGCCGCGCGGCGCTTGTCACGTTCGTTACCGGCGGTGATCCGTCGCCTGCCGATACCGGCGCCGTCCTCGACGCGCTGGTCGCGGGCGGAGCGGACGTGATCGAACTCGGGATGCCGTTCACCGATCCGATGGCGGACGGCCCCGCCATTCAGCGCGCGAACCTGCGGGCGCTCGGGGCGGGAACGACGACGGCCGACATTCTCGGCATCGCGAAGGCGTTCCGTGGGCGTCATCCGCAGGTGCCGCTCGTGCTGATGGGGTATGCGAACCCGATGCTTCGGCGCGGTGCCGACTGGTTCGCCGCTGCCGCGAAAGATGCGGGCGTGGACGGTCTCATCGCGGTCGATCTGCCGCCCGAGGAGGATGCGGAACTTGGCCCCGCGCTCCGTGCTGCCGGGCTCCACTTCATCCGCCTCGCGACGCCCACCACGGATGCCGCGCGGCTTCCCGCCGTATTGGATGGGGCGTCCGGCTTCCTCTATTATGTCTCGGTCGCGGGCATCACCGGGCTGCAGCAGGCGGCGCAGGGCAGCATCGAAGACGCGGTCGCGCGGCTGAAGGTAGCGACCGACCTGCCCGTCGCGGTGGGCTTCGGGGTTCGCACGCCCGAACAGGCCGCCGCGATCGGCCGCGTTGCGGACGGGGTTGTCGTCGGCTCGGCGATCGTCGATATCGTCGCCGCGCACGGCGCCGCGGCCGCGCCGCATGTGAAGGACTATGTGGCCGGGCTCGCCGCCGCGCTCGCCACCGCAAGGGAGAAGGCCGCATGAGCTGGCTCGAACGCATCCGCCCCGCGCTCAGTTTCCTCACCAAGAAGGAAACGCCGGACAACCTCTGGACGAAGTGCCGGGGCTGCGGCCAGATGAACTTCCACCGCGAGTTGGTGGACAACATGAACGTCTGCCCGCGCTGCGAATTCCACGAGCGCATCGGCCCGAAGGAACGTTTCCAGCAGGTCTTCGACGGCGGCAAGTATGAGCGGCTGGCGATCCCGTCCGTGACGGAAGATCCGCTGAAGTTCCGCGACCAAAAGAAATACACCGACCGCATCAAGGCCGCGCGGGGCGCGACCGGCGAGCCCGAGGCGTTCGCCGTTGCAGAAGGCCAGATCGAGGGCATCTCCGCGGTCGTCGGCGTGCAGAACTTCGCCTACATGGGCGGATCGATGGGCATGGGTGTCGGCGAGGCGTTCATCGCCGGGGCAGAAGCCGCGCTCGACAGCCGCGTGCCGTACGTTGTTTTCACCGCGGCGGGCGGCGCGCGGATGCAGGAGGGGCTATTGAGCCTGATGCAGATGCCGCGCGCGACCGTGCTCACCTCGCTGCTGCGCGAGGCGGGGCTGCCGTACATCGTCGTCATCACCGATCCGACGACGGGCGGCGTCACCGCGTCCTACGCGATGCTCGGAGACGTGCACATTGCCGAGCCGGGCGCGCTCATCGGCTTTGCCGGACAGCGCGTCATCGAGCAGACGATCCGCGAGAAGCTGCCCGAGGGCTTCCAGCGCGCCGAATATCTGCACGAGCACGGCATGGTCGACATGGTGGTGCATCGGAAGCGGCTGAAGGCGCAGCTTGGCAGCCTGCTCGGCGTGCTCACCAACGCGCCCGCGAAAGCCGCCTGATCGATGCCAGCACCGCGCTGATGGCCACCGAGGGGGCCCGATCAGACAATCCCGCGCTCGACGCCCTGCTCGTCGAGGCGAAGGCGCTGCATCCCAACCTGATCGACCTGACGCTCGGCCGCCTCGAACGGCTGCTCGGCAAGCTCGGCAACCCGCACCACCACCTGCCGCCGGTGTTCCACGTCTCCGGCACCAACGGCAAGGGCTCGACGGCCGCGTTCCTGCGCGCCTGCCTCGAAGCGGCGGGCCACCGCGTCCATGTCTTCACTTCGCCGCATCTGGTGCGCTTCAACGAGCGTATCCGCCTTGCCGGGCGGCTCATTACCGATGCCGAGCTGATCGAGCTGCTGACCGATGTGATCAGCGTTAACAACGAAGAGCAGATCACCTTCTTCGAGCTGACCACGGCGGCGGCGTTCACGGCCTTCTCGCGCATGCCCGCCGACGCCTGCGTCATCGAGGTCGGGCTCGGCGGCACATGGGATGCGACGAACGTGGTGCCAACGGCGGCCGTTTGCGGCATCGCCCAACTGGGCCTCGATCACCAGCAGTTCCTCGGCCACTCGATCCTCGACATCGCGCGCGAGAAGGCGGGCATCGCCAAGAAGGGCGTGCCGCTCGTCACCTCCCGCTACCCGCAGACGGTGGCAGCGGCGATCGGCGAGGTGGCGGGGCCGAAGGGCGCGCGCATCATCGCGCGCGGCATCGACTGGGATGTGGGCATCTATCAGGACCAGCTTCACTACCGCGATAGCAAGTCGAAGCTGACGCTCGGTATGCCGCGCCTGCCGGGCGCCCACCAGATCGACAATGTCGGCCTTGCCGCCGCGATGCTGCGCCACCAGACGGCGCTCGCCGTGCCGGATGCAGCACTGCGCGCCGGGCCGGGCTGGGCGGAATGGCCCGCGCGGCTGCAGCGGCTGGAGAGCGGCCCGTTCGTGCAGCACCTGCCGCAGGGCAGCGAACTCTGGCTCGACGGCGGCCACAACCCCTCTGCCGCGCGCGTCATCGTCGATGCCTTCCGCGCGCAGGATATCGCGGCGACGCCGTTCCACCTCGTGCTCGGGATGCTCCAGAGCAAGGACGCGGCGGCCTTCCTCAAGGCGTTCGCCGGCCGCGTGACGGCGGTGCACACCGTGCCGATCCCCGAGCACGACTGTGTGCCCCCGGAAACACTCGCGAAATTCGCGAGCGATGTCGGCCTCACCGCGACCCACGCCGTATCGGTCGACGAAGCCCTCCGCCGCATCGGCCACGCCGCCGACCGCAAGGCGCCGCCCGTGGTACTGATCGCGGGGTCGCTCTACCTCGCCGGTGACGTGCTCCGGATCAACGGGCCGCTTCCGGGCTGATGTTCAGGGCTCTTTTCTGCCTCGCCCATTCGATCGTCGCCAGAACCACGGCGATGACGCCGATAGAGGCCGTGAGGATGAAAATCGGCGCATAGCCATGAACCTCAATGCCTTCGCCGAGCGCTGCCCGGCCGAGCGAGCCGACGAGGAAGGTCAGCGAGGACAGCAGCGCATATTGTACGGCGCTATGTTGTTTCGAGGTGATCGAAGACAGATAGGCCACGAACGCCGCTCCGGCGAGGCCGCCCGCGATATTCTCTCCGGCGATGGCCAACATCAATCGCGCCAGCCGGTCGTCCGCACCGAACAGCCCTACAAGCCAGTAGAAACCTGAAAGCAGTCCAAAAAGGTCGAGGCCACCACCGCCACTGGCGAGATCAGCGTAAAGCAGGTTGCTGGCTGCGGCGGTGATTGCGCCAAGTACCACTGTTGCCATGCGCCCGATGGCGGCGAAGCACCACGCACTGAGCGCGATGCCGAGCATGGTCATGCCGACTCCGAAGAACTTGGAGGCAACAGCAACCTCGTCGTTCGAATAGCCGAGTTCATCGAGATAGAAGGGAAGTGCGAACGGACCCCAGATCGAATCCGTGATTCGGTAGCTGAGTATCAGTGCAAGCACGAGCACCGCTGCGCCGCGCAGACGGCCCACAAGCTCGGCAAGCGGCAACAGCAATGCGGAGTAGCCGTGATCCATTATGCGGCCCAGTTGCCCATCGGCCGGAGAAGCAGCGGTGAGGATATGACGCCCGCTGGCCTTCATGAACACCAGAACGGCAGCGACGATTGCCGGTACGATCACGGTGGCGATAACAATGAGCGGGCCGTATCGCTTCAGGAATTCCGTGGGGTTGGGGCGCAGCGCCGGTTCGTTGCTGAGCGACTCCACCATGAACGTGCAGACTGTCGCAAGCGCCCATGCCCAGAGCAGTCCAACGAGGATGAGTGCGAAGCCGCGTACATGCGGGGTGAGTTCACCCGGCTGACGAAGCGGCGCTTCTCCCCGCGCAGCCGCCGGACGGGGCGTATCGGGGGCCATGAAGGTAATACACAGGACAGCGAGCATGGCGCAGCCCATGCCCAAGTACACCGCCGGCCAACCGATACGCGCCGCCAACACCAGCGCCAGCGCGCCGCCGGCCAGTGCCGCGATGCGATAGCCGAACTGATAGACGGTCGAGAGAAGATCGAGCGTGGCGGTTTCGTCGGCGACGTCCACGCGCCAAGCATCAATTACGATATCCTGCGTGGCGGAGGCGAACGCGCCGATGCCCGCCAACAGCGAGAACCAGCCGAGTGCTGAATGCGGATCGAGAAACGACAGGCTGATCAGGATGCCGCCGAGAAGGGACTGCGCAAGGATCAGCCAGCCGCGCCGCCGCCCGAATCGTTCGAGCAGCGGCAGGCGCACCGTGTCGACAAGCGGAGACCACAGGAATTTGAATGCATAGGCGAGCCCGATGAGCGAGAACACGCCCATGGTTTCCAGGTCGACCTTCGCCTCGCTGAGCCACGCATAGAGTGTGCCAAGCAGCAGGGCGTAGGGCAGTCCCGCCGAGAACCCGAAAGCGAGCATGACGCCAAGCTTCCGGTTTCGCAACGCGGCGGCCAGAAGCTTTGGTCCCTTTAGCTTATCATCGGTCATCAGCATGTTCCCGGAACGCGGTTTCTGACCGCCTATTCCGGGCGGCTGATGCCTGTTTAGGCGGGAAATTGCCACACGGGAATCCTCCCCCGTTTGCGCTAGGTGCCGGGCGGCCTCCGGCGCGGTAGAATGTGCGGTATGGACGCCCTTTCACCCCCGCGCCGTCCGACCGCCGGCCAGCTTGCGCTGGCGCGGGTGATCGCGGACGGCAAGGCCGCGCACGACGACCGCACCGCGACCGTGCCCGCTTCCGTCTATGTCGACGACGCGCGTTTCCGGTTGGAGCGCGACCGGCTGTTCGGGCGGCTTCCGGTTGCGGTTGCGGTATCGGCGCTGCTGCCGGAGGCGAACATGGCGGTGCCGCACGACGGCTTCGGCGTGCCGCTGCTCATCACGCGTGACGGCAAGGGCGTGGTGCGCGTGTTCCTGAACGTCTGCCGCCATCGCGGCACGCGGCTGATGGAGGGCGCGGACGTGCAGAAGGCGCCGCGCATCGTCTGCCCCTATCATGCCTGGGCCTATGGCGCGGACGGACGGCTGGCGGGCGTGCCGCGCGCGGATACGTTTCCGGGGCTCGACAAGGCGGAGCGCGGGCTTCTCGAACTCCCCTCGCGCGAGGCGGGCGGGATCATCTGGGCGGGGCTGGAACGGGATCGGGCCTATGATTTTTCGTATGTCGAGGGCGCGCTCGCGGCCGATTTCGACGCGCTCGGGCTTGGCGACATGTATCTCTACAATCGCCGCACGCACGATGTGCCAGCGAACTGGAAGCTCATCATGGATGCGTTCCTTGAAAGCTACCATGTGCAGCGGCTGCACGCGAAAACGATCGCGCCGTTCTTCGTGGACGGGATCACGGCGGGCGACCTGATCGGTCCGCACGCGCGATCTGCCGTGGCGCGGGCCGATTATCTGGCGAAGGTCGATCTTGAAGACTGGGCGGCGCTGCGCCGTGTCGTCACTTATGCCTATCAGCTCTTGCCCGGCACGGTGCTGGTGTTCTCGCCCGATTACGTGAACCTGATGACGCTGATGCCGCAGGCGGCGGGGCGCACGCTGGTTGAGGACTTCATGCTGATCCCCGAGAAGCCCGCGACCGCGAAGGCCGAGGATCACTGGCGCCGATCATGGGAGCTGCTCGACGGCGGCGTGTTCGGCACCGAGGATTTCGGCGCGGCCGCGCTCGGCCAACAGGGACTGGAAAGCGGCGCGGTGTCCGAACTGCTGCTCGGCAGCCTCGAACTCGGCATCCGGCGCTTTCACGAAACGGTGGAAAGTCTCATCGCATAGGTTCGGGTGTGAGGAGCGGTGGGTCGGTTTCGCCGCGCGACACCACGACTGCGGCGGCGAGATCGCCGGTGACGTTCAGCGTGGTGCGGCACATGTCGAGGAAGCGGTCGACGCCGAGGATGAGGCCGATGCCTTCGGGCGGCACGCCGACCATGCCGAGGATGAGCGCGACGACCGGCAGCGAACCGGCGGGCACGCCCGCCGTGCCGATGCCGCCGAGGATGCACACCAGCATCACCACGAACTGCTGGCCGAGCGACAGCTCGACACCGAAGAACTGCGCGAGGAACAGCACGGTGACGCCTTCGAAGAGCGCAGTGCCGTTCTGGTTGGCGGTGGCGCCGATGGTGAGCACGAAGCGCGAGACGCGGCGGGGCAGCATCAGCTTGGTTTCGGCGACGCGGAGCGCTGTCGGCAGTGTGGCGTTGGAGGAGGCGGTGGAGAAGGCCATGACGATGGCTTCCTCCGATCCCTTGAAGAAGCGCGCGGGCGACATGCCGCCAAGGAACTTCACCGCCAGCGAATAGACGACGATCATGTGCACGCCGAGCGCAAGCACGACGACGCCGACATAAGAGGCGAGGCGGGCGAGCAGATCCCAGCCGAACAGCGCGGCGAGATTGAACATGAAGCAGGCGACGGCATAGGGCGCCATGCGGATGACGAGGTTGATCAGCGTCATCGTCACGTCGAACAGGCCTTCGATCGCGCCCTTCAGGCGCTCCGTGCCCGGCGAGTTCGCGAGCACCATGCCGATGCCAAACATCAGCGCGAAGAACATCACGGCGAGGATGTCGTTGTCCGCAGCGGCGCGGATGACGTTTGAAGGCACGATGTTGAGCACGGCGTCGATGCCGGAGGGCGCCTCTCGCGAACTGGCGACAATCGCCGATGCGCTGTCGCCCGCATCGGCGAGAAGGCGCTGGGCGAGCGCAGGATCGATACCGTCGCCGGGGCGCAGTACGTTGACGAAGAAGAGGCCGATCGCCACCGCCACCGCGGAAACGCCGATCGTGTAGGCGAGCGTTTTCCAGCCGATGCGGCCGAGCGAGCGGACATCGCCCATCTCGGCGACGCCGAGCACAAGCGCAGAGAACAGCAGCGGGATCACGAGCATAAAGAGCAGGCGCAGGAAGAGCTGTCCGATCGGGCCGGTGACATAGGTCGTGACGGTATGGACCCACGCGGCATCCGCGCCGGCCGTGAAATGCACGACAAGGCCCGCGACAAGACCGGCCGCGAACCCGATCAGCATCTTCACATGTAACGGCATCAACGATTCCCCCAGCCACGCGTCCCGCCGCGCGGCGATAACGATAAACGAGCGGATTGGCGATGGAAATGCGGGCGGGCTAAAGCGAACAGCAGCCCGTGCCTTATCGTCCGGGTGTTCGCTGACAGAGGATCATGATGACGGCACGGCACATTCAGTGGGGTATCGGTTCGGTCTTCTTCATTCTGGGCGGCTGGGCACTCATCGCGCCGCAAAGCGTGATCGATCTGACGTTGCTGCCGGCGTACCGAACGGGGGCGCCGATCCTGCCGTTCGTCGTGGGCTGCTTCGGGGCGCAGGCGGTGCTTTCCGGGCTATTCGCGACGTTCAGCCGTTTCACGCGTGCCACGTTTCTTGCCTATGGCATCGCCCTGCTGCCGTTCTTCGGGTTCAACTGGTGGTTCACCTTCGTCGATCCCGTGTTCACGATGCTGGGCCTGCTCGACGCCGTCGGGAACGCCGTGATGCTGGCGCTGTGCGTGGTGGGCTGGCGGCTCAGTTCACCGGGGCGCGGCGGCGGTAGCTGAGCGCTTCGGCGACGTGGATGCGGGCCACGGTTTCGGCGCCCGCGAGGTCGGCGAGCGTGCGGGCGACGCGCAGCACGCGGTGGTAGCCGCGCGCAGTGAGGCGCATGGATTCGGCGGCCTGCATCAGGAGCGTGCGCCCGGCGTCGTCGGGCGTCGCGACGTCTTCGAGGAGCTTGCCGTCGGCCTCGGCATTGGTGCGGACGCCGTGGGCTTCGTAGCGGGCGGTCTGGAGTGCGCGGGCGGCGGCGACGCGGGCGGCGACTTCGGCTGAGCCTTCCGCAGGTGGTGGCAGCGCGAGATCGGCGGCTGAGACGGGCTCGACCTCGACGTGGAGGTCGATGCGGTCGAGGAGCGGCCCGGAGAGTTTTGCCTGATAGTCGGCGGCACAGCGCGGCGCGCGGGCGCAGGCGAGGGCGGGGTCGCTGAGGTGGCCGCAGCGGCAGGGGTTCATCGCGGCGATGAGCTGCACGCGCGCGGGGTAGGTGACGTGAAGCGCGGCGCGGGCGACGCTGACTTCGCCCGTCTCCAGCGGCTGGCGCAGCGAATCGAGGACCTGGCGCTGGAACTCCGGCAGCTCGTCGAGGAACAGCACGCCGAGATGCGCGAGGCTCACTTCGCCCGGCCGCGCCTTTGCGCCGCCGCCGACGAGCGCGGGCATCGAGGCCGAATGGTGGGGTGCGCGGAACGGGCGGGTGCGGATCAGTTTGCCGCCATCGAGCGCGCCCGCGACAGAGGCGACCATCGAGACCTCCAGCGCCTCGCGCGGGGAGAGCGGCGGCAGGATCCCGGGCAGCGTGGCGGCGAGGAGCGATTTGCCCGCGCCCGGCGGCCCGGAGAACAGCAGGTTATGGCCCCCAGCCGCCGCCACTTCGAGCGCGCGTTTGGCGGTTTCCTGGCCTTTCACGGCGGCGAGGTCTGGCGCGCCGACGGGTTCGTCGGCCACAGTCGCCACGGGCTGGCTGAGAAGCTGCGTGCCTTTCAGGTGGTTGAGCAGGCTGAGGAGATCGGGCGCGGCGAGCACGTCGCAGCCTGCCCATGCCGCCTCGCCGCCCTGCGCGGCGGGGCAGATGAGGCCGAGTTCATTGGACGAGGCGTGGAGCGCAGCGAGCAGCACGCCGGGCACGGGGCTGACGCGTCCGTCGAGCGCGAGTTCGCCGACCGCCGCGTAGCCGGCGAGGGCTTCGAGGTCGACGACGCCCATCGCGGCGAGGAGGCCGAGCGCGATGGGGAGATCGTAGTGGCTGCCTTCCTTGGGCAGGTCGGCGGGCGAAAGGTTGACGGTGATGCGCTGGAAGGGAAGCGCGAGGCCGATGGCGGAAAGCGCCGCGCGCACGCGCTCCTGGCTTTCGGCCACGGCCTTGTCGGGCAGGCCGACGATGGTGAACTTGGCGCCCCCGCGCGCGATCTGCACCTGCACGTCGATGCTGCGCGCTTCAAGCCCGATGAACGCGACTGTCTGCACGCGCGCAACCATGACCGGCATTCCCCCGTTGATGCACCGAAACGATGCATCGGAGAACACCGGTAAAGTGCGCCAACATTGCCGTCAAACCCCTGAGGATACGGCCTCTTTTTTTACACGCCGCAGGTGCATCGTGCGCCGCAGAAACGATTCGCGCGTCTTCAAGGATTCCCGGTGACCACGCCTTCCCCATCCGCTCGCAAGCCGCGGCGGCCGCGTTCGCTCGCGCGGCGCGGCGCGGAGATCACGGCGGGCGTGATGCTGATGATTCTGTCGCCGATCATCGGCGGGCCACTGATTCCGGGGCCGTTCGGCTTCATCGGCTCGGCGATCGGCCTTGCGCTCGTGCTCCGGAACTCGCACTGGGCGCGCAAGCGCTACGTCGCGTTCAAGCGCCGCTATCCGAAGATCGCGCGCTGGGTCGACATGGGTCTTCGCCGCCGCAAGCGGCCGCGTCCGGAGTAGGCGCGTCCATGCTTTCCGTTGACTTTGGGCGCACGCTTGGCCTATGCGCTCGCCCGAAGGTTTCGGCCGCGATTGCGCGAGCACGCGTGCGCGGCCGTTTTTATTGATTCGATTCGCAAGAAGGCATGTCCGATGAAGCGCACCTACCAACCGAGCAAGCTCGTCCGCAAACGGCGTCACGGCTTCCGCACGCGCTCGGCGACGCCGGGCGGCCGCAAGGTTCTGGCGGCCCGCCGCGCGCGCGGCCGCAAGCGGCTGTCGGCGTAGCTCCGACGCCGGAGCGGCTCCGTGCGCGGCGCGATTTCCTCGCCGCGAACAAGGGACGCCGCGCTGTGACCGACGGTTTCATTCTGCTGGCCCGCGACCGCGCCGATGGCGGCGGTGTGCGCGTCGGTTTCACCGTCACCAAGAAAATCGGCAATTCGGTCGTCCGCAACCGATTGAAGCGGCGTCTGCGCGCGCTCGTTTCCGAATCGATGCCTGCGCTGGCGTCTCCCGCCCATGATTATGTGCTGATCGGCCGCGAGGCCGGGCTGACCCGCGCTTATGCTGATCTGATCGCCGATCTGCAGCGTGCCGTGCGGAAGGTCGCAAGATGATCGGCAGGCTGGTCGCCCGGATGATGATCCTCGTGGCGCGCGGCTGGCAGCTCAGCTTCTCGGCGATCCTGCCGCCGACCTGCCGGTTCGCGCCGTCGTGTTCGGCCTATGCCATCGAGGCTATCGAGCGGCACGGGCCTATCAAGGGTGGCGCGCTTGCGCTTCGTCGGATATTGCGCTGCCATCCGTGGGGCGGTTCGGGGTTCGATCCCGTCCCCGGTTCCGAAACTATAATGAAGTCGAGGCCCTGCTGCGGGCCGCAAGAAGGTGGTCGAGCTTGAGCGATAATCGCAACATGTTTCTGGCGATCCTGTTGTCGATCGTCGTGCTGTTCGGCTGGACCGCCGTTTCGGAGCGCTTCTTCCCGACGCCGAAGTCCAACGCACCGGTCAGTGCCGCGCAGAAGGCGGATGGCGCAACGCCGGTCGCGGAGGCGCCCACCATGCTGCGCGAGCGGGCGGCGGTGATCGCGGAAAGCACGCGCGTTGCAATCCGCACGCCCGCGCTTTCGGGCTCGATCAATCTTGAAGGCGCCCGCATCGACGACCTTCTGCTGCTGCGCCACGACGAGACGCTGAAGAAGGATTCGCCGAACGTCCGCCTGTTCTCGCCTTCGGGAACGCAGGGCGCGTACTTCGCGGAATTCGGCTGGACCGGGTCCGCGGGCCTGCCGACCGCCGAAACACGCTGGACGGCGAGCGCGCCGACGCTGACGCCCGAACAGCCGGTAACGCTGTCGTGGACGAACGCCGCAGGCCAGACCTTCCTGATCGCTTTGTCGGTGGACAAGGACTATCTGTTCACCGCGAAGCAGAGCATCGTGAACAAGGGCGGCCAGGCGCTCGTCGCGCGGCCCTACGGGCTTGTCGCACGCGTCGGCACCGGGCCGGACAAGAGCACGTTCAACGCCCACACCGGGCCGATCGGCGTGTTCGGCGGCAAGACCAGCTACGAGAATAATTACGAGGACATCGACGAGGCGCCGGACCGGCAGATCGATTTCCGCTCGAAGGGCGGCTGGATCGGCTTCACCGACAAATACTGGCTCTCCGCACTGATCCCCGCGAACGACGCGACGTTCGACGCGAACTTCCGCGGCGGCGGCGATCAGCGCTATCAGGCGGGCGTGCGCGGCGAACCGCTCGCGGTCGGCCCTGGCCAGACCGCCGCGACGACGACGCGCCTGTTCGCGGGCGCGAAGGAAGTGGACGTCCTCGATCGCTATCAGGACGGTCTCGGCGTCGTCCGCCTCGGCAGCGCCATCGACTGGGGCTGGTTCGAGGTGATCGCGAAACCGATCTTCCACCTGCTCGACTGGCTGTTCGAGAAGACCGGCAACCTCGGCGTCGCCATCATCGGCCTCACCATCCTCATCCGCTTCGTGCTGTTTCCGATCGCGAACAAGCAATACGCCTCGATGGCGAAGATGCGGCAGGTGCAGCCGAAGATGAAGGCGCTGCAGGAGCGCTACAAGGACGACAAGCTGAAGCTCCAGCAGGAGATGATGGAGCTTTACAAGACGGAGAAGGTGAACCCGCTCGCGGGCTGCCTGCCGATCCTGCTGCAGATCCCGATCTTCTACGCGCTCTACAAGACGCTGTTCCTCGTCATCGATATGCGTCACCAGCCGTTCTATCTGTGGATCAAGGATCTTTCCGCGCCCGATCCGCTGACGCCGGTGAACCTGTTCGGCCTGCTGCCGTTCACGCCGCCGCCCTACATCGGCATCGGCGTGCTGCCGATCCTGCTCGGCATCACCATGTGGCTTCAGCAGAAGCTCAATCCGCAGCCGCTCGACGAGATCCAGCAGAAGGTGTTCGCCATCCTGCCGTGGATGTTCATGATCATCATGGCGCCGTTCGCAGCGGGTCTGCAGCTCTACTGGACGGTGAACAACATCATCTCGATTGCCCAGCAGTGGGTGCTGATCCGCAAGCATCCGGCGCCCGCGCCCGAACCTGCCAAAGCAAAATGACCGGCGTCAGCCCCCGGGAGGCGAACCGGCTGTTCACGGGGCCGATCGCCTTCGTGAAGTCGGCGCCGACGATGGACGACCTGCCCCCGGCGAACCTGCCGGAGGTGGCGTTCGCGGGGCGTTCCAATGTCGGCAAGTCTTCGCTTTTGAACGCGCTGACGGCGCGGAAGGGCCTCGCGCGCACTTCGAACACGCCGGGACGCACGCAGCTTCTCAATATCTTCGATGTCGGCGAACCCGCCGTGCTGCGCCTCGTCGACATGCCGGGCTATGGCTATGCCGAGGCACCGAAGAAGATGGTGGACGCGTGGAAGCGCGCCGTGTTCGATTACCTGCGCGGGCGTGCCAATCTGAAGCGCGTGCTGCTGCTGATCGATAGCCGCCGCGGTATCGGCAAGGTCGATGAAGACGTGATGGACATGCTGGATAGCGCCGCCGTCTCCTACCAGATCGTGCTCACCAAGACGGACAAGGTGAAGGAAAGCTGGGTCGCGAAGCTGCGCGAGGATCTTCCGGCGCTTCTGAAGCGGCATCCGGCATCGTTCCCCAGCCTGCTCGCCACCAGCTCCGAAAAGAACCACGGGATCGAAGACCTGCGCGCTGCGGTGCTCGGGGCGGCGAAGGACGAGGCGGGCATATGAAACTGGTGATCGGCAACAAACGCTACTCGTCGTGGTCGCTGCGCGGCTGGCTCGCGATCAGGCAATCGGGCCTCGCATTCGACGAAGTGGTGATCCCGATGGATACGCCCGAATTCGCCGCGGCGAAGGCGGATGCCTCGCTGATGCCTTCGGGCACCGTGCCGGTGCTTTGGGATGGCGACGTCGTTGTGTGGGAGAGCCTCGCGATTATCGACTGGCTCGCCGACCGTGTCGGCCGCGACGTCTTCTGGCCGAAGGACGACGCGGCGCGGGCACTCGCGCGTTCGATCGCGGCGGAGATGCACGCGGGTTTCATCAATCTGCGCAGGCACTGCCCGATGAACACCGGGCAGACCTATCCGGCGTTCGCGCTGACGCCTGAGGTGGAGCGCGACATCGGCCGCATCGACGCGCTGTGGCGCGAGGCATTGCATGGTTTCGGCGGTAACGGTGGCCCTTATCTGTTCGGCGCGTTCGGCGCGGCGGACATCATGTACGCACCCGTCGTCACGCGGTTCCATACCTACGACGTACCGCTCTCGGATGCATCAGAGGCCTATGTGAATGCTGTTCTCGCGCACCCGTTCATGCAGGACTGGTATGCGGGCGCGGAGGCCGAGGACTGGCGGCTCGACCGGATCGAGTTCTGACCGTCTCCCCTCTCCTTCAGGGGAGGGGCTATTTATAGCGTTTCGCCGCAGCCTTCGTAGCGCTTGCCGTCCAGCGTCATTGTGACGGCGTAGGCGTAGGGCTTGCCGCTCATCGCGTCTTCGCACCGCTTCTTCACGATCGAAACGGCGAGCGACGACTTGCCCTGCGCAGCGGAGAAGCTGCTCGCGCCTTCGAGTGCGAGGCGGGCGGGCGCCTTGAACGTGGCGGTCTTCGATCCGTAGTCGGCGATCACCTCCACGTCGCGGCCGGTGGCGATGTCCATCGTCCAGCCCGGCTCCTGCCCGACGGCATGGAAATGCACGGTGGGGCCCGGCGCGGCGGTTTCGGGGAAGCCGCCGGGCTGGTCCCATTCGCGCGGGCCGTTGACGCGCCAGATTTCCTTGCCCTCCGCATCATAGAGCACGGTGAAGGGCAGGCCCGGCGCGCCGAGCGTGGTGGCGAGTGCGCCTTCCTCGTCGAGGAGGATGGTCATGTGCTGCAGCTTCGCCTTTGCAAGGAAGGGCTTCACCTTCCCCCAGCCCTGCAGATCCTGGCTGATGCCGATCACCGCCATTTCGCCGGCCTTCGCCTTCGCGAGCCGATCGAGCGCGGGCATTTCGGCGATGCACGGCGCGCACCACGTTGCCCACAGGTTCACGAGCACGGGTTTGCCGCGGAAATCGGCGAGCGTCACCTTGCTGCCGTCTTCGCGCGCAAAGGCCTGCGTGGGCGCGGGCGTGCCGGCCTGCGAGGTGTCCACGACGCCCGCTTCGGCTTTCTTCGCTGCCGGGGCCGCGCTTTCTTGCGAGGCGAGCGCGTCTGCTTTATCGGCCTCCTTGGCGTTGCCGCAGGCGGAAAGCGGCATGAGAACGAGGATCGCGAACATTACGGACCGCATTGCAAGCTCCAATGACATGTGGGGCGGCCGCTTCGCCGAAGGGCCGTCTGCTGTCATGCGTGACATTAATGTCTCTATCGGCGTGGACAAGCGCCTGTGGCGTCAGGACATCGCGGGCAGCCGCGCGCACGCCGCGATGCTGGCGGCGGCGGGCATCCTTTCTGCGGGCGACGCCGCCGAAATCGCGCGGGGTCTCGATGCGATCGAGGCCGAGTATGCTGCGGGCGGTCTCGTGGAGAACTCAGCACTCGAAGACATTCACATGCATGTCGAGGCGCGGCTGAAGGAGATCATCGGCGAGCCTGCCGGGCGGCTCCATACGGCGCGCTCGCGCAACGATCAGGTGGCGACCGATTTCCGCCTGTGGGTGCGCGATGCGATCGATGCGATCGATGCGGGTCTTGGTGGTTTCCAGAAGGCGCTGCTCACCCGCGCGGAACAGCACGCGGAAGACGTGATGCCGGGCTTCACGCACCTGCAGACGGCGCAGCCCGTCACGCTCGGCCATCACCTGATGGCGTATTTCGAGATGACGCGGCGGGATCGCGGGCGTTTTGCCGATGCGCGGGCGCGGCTCAACGAATCGCCGCTCGGCGCAGCGGCGCTCGCGGGCACGTCGTTCCCGATCGATCGCCACGCGACGGCGAAGGCGCTCGGCTTCGACCGGCCGCTGGCGAACAGCCTCGATGCGGTTTCGGACCGTGATTTTGCGCTCGAATTCCTGTCGGCGGCGGCGATGGCGGGGCTGCATCTGTCGCGGTTTGCCGAGGAGATCATCATCTGGGCGAGCCAGCCTTACGGCTTCGTGAAACTGCCGGACGCTTTCTCCACCGGCTCCTCGATCATGCCGCAGAAGCGCAACCCGGACGCCGCCGAGCTGGTGCGCGCGAAGGCAGGGCTGTTCCTTGGCGCCTACCAGCGCCTCGCCATCATCATGAAGGGGCTGCCGCTCGCCTATTCGAAGGACATGCAGGACGACAAGGCGCCGGTGTTCGAGGCGTTCGATACGCTCGCGCTCTGCCTTGCCGCGATGACCGGTATGGTGGAGACGATCACGTTCGACACCGCGCGGATGCGCGCAGCGGCGGGCACGGGCTTCTCCACGGCGACCGACCTTGCCGACTGGCTGGTGCGCGAAGGCGGCGTGCCGTTCCGCGAGGCGCACCATATCACCGGCCGCTGTGTCGCGGCGGCGGAGGCGGCGGGCTCTGACCTTGCGGCGCTGCCGCTGGAGACGCTGCGTGGTATCGACGCCCGCATCGATGAGCGGGTTTTCGGCGTGCTTACCGTCGATGCCTCGGTCGCGAGCCGTACGAGCTTCGGGGGCACGTCGCCCGCGAACGTGCGCGCGGCCGTTGCCGCCGCGCGGGAGGCCGGACAATGAAGGCCGCGCTGCCTCTGCTGCTTCTGCTTGCCGCGTGCGGCGCCAAAGGGCCGCTCGCGTGGCCCGAGGGCGGCCCGCCAGCGCCACCGCCCGGCGTCAAGGAACCGCTCACCACCGAGCAGATGCTCGATCCGCCGACGCAGGCCGCGCCCGAGCGTGTCGACGATCCCGTCCGCCGCTCCGAAGAGCGCCGCGACGACGAATTCGATCTGCCGCCGGGGCTCTGATGGACCATTTCGAGCACAGGAACGGCCGCCTGATGGCCGAGGATGTCGACGTGGCCGCGCTCGCGGAGGCCGTCGGCACGCCCTTCTATTGCTACTCGTCGGCGACGATCGAGCGGCACTTCACCGTGTTCCGCGATGCGGTGGCGGGCGCGGGCAATGCCCCGCCGCTCGTCGCTTATGCGGTGAAGGCGAATTCGAACCAGGCGGTGATCGCAACGCTCGCGCGGATCGGCGCGGGGGCCGATGTCGTGTCGCTCGGCGAGATGAAGCGCGCGCTTGCGGCGGGCGTTCCGGCCGAGCGGATCGTGTTCTCCGGTGTCGGCAAGACGGCGGATGAGATGGAGGCCGCCGTTCAGGCGGGCGTCTATCAGATCAATCTGGAATCGCTGCCCGAGGCGGAGATGCTCTCGGCCGTCGCGGCGCGCATGGGGCGGACCGTGCCGGTGGTGTTCCGCGTGAACCCTGATGTCGACGCGGGCACGCACGCCAAGATTTCGACGGGCAAGGCCGAGAACAAGTTCGGCATTCCGATCGATACCACGCTGGAGGCATTCGCGCTTGCGGCCGCGCTCCCCGGTATCGAGCCGGTGGGCGTCGCGCTTCACATCGGCAGCCAGCTCACCGACCTTGCGCCGCTGGAGCAGGCGTTCACCCGCGTCGGTGCGCTCATCGCCGATCTGCGCGCGGCAGGCTTCACGGTCAGCCGCGCCGATCTCGGCGGCGGGCTTGGCGTGCCCTATTCGGCGCACACGCCCGGACCGCCGCTTCCGGAAGCTTACGGCGCGATGGTCGCGCGCGTCACCGCCGGTTGGGACGTGCGCCTCACCTTCGAGCCGGGGCGCGTGATTGTCGGCAACGCGGGCGTGCTCGTCTCGCGCGTCATTCGCGTGAAGACGGGCGCGACGACCGATTTCGTCATCATCGACGCGGCGATGAACGATCTGCTGCGCCCCAGCCTCTACGACGCATGGCACGACATCGATTCAGTGATGCAGACGGAAGAGCTGATGACCGCAACCGTCGTCGGCCCGGTGTGTGAAACCGGCGACACGTTTGCGGAAGGGCGTGAGATTCCCGCGGTGGAGGCCGGCGATCTGGTCGTATTCCGCACGGCGGGCGCTTATGGTGCGGCGATGGCTTCGACCTACAACTCCCGTCTGCTGACGCCCGAGGTGCTGGTGAAGGGTGACAAGTGGGCGCTGGTGCGGCCGCGCAGCACGATCGAGGATCTGATCGCGCAGGACCGCGTGCCGAACTGGGTCGGATAGCGCGATGACCGCACCCGCGCCGCAGCAAGCCTTCCTTGCCGCGATGCGCGTGCCGCTCGCCTTTTCGGGGATCGTTCTCGCCGCCGAGCGCGCGCTGCCGCGCGAACTCGGCCTTGTGCTCACCCTCTGGCTACTGTGGCTCGCCGCCGCATTGCTTGGGCTCGTGCAGGCTTTGCCGGGAACGCTGCGCGTCGCGCTGCTCGCGCTGCTCATCGTCGGCAGTGTCGCCCTGCTGGTCCGCGCGGGATGGCGCATCGGCATTCCCACGGCGGCCGCGCGCCGGGCACGGCTGGAACGGGGCGGCGGGCTCAGTCGGGGCGCGCTCGCGCTTGTCGCGGATGTGCCCGTCAGCGACCCCGACGGTTTCGGCGCTGCGCTCTGGGGCCGTGCACTTGCCGATGCACAGAAGCTGTGCCCACGACTTGGCCGTTTCGAATGGCAGCCGACGCTCGAAACCCGTTACGGGCTCTGGCCGCTCATCGGCACGGCGCTGTTCCTCGGCCTGATGCTCGCGAAGGCGGAGGCGCCGCAGAGACTCGCGGCTGCCGTCTCTCCGTGGCCGACGACGCTGGAAGGCGTGCGTGTCGCGGTGACGCTGGAGCCGCCCGCCTATGTGGGCGCACCGCCGCGTCGCATCGATCTGAAGGGCGGAGCGAACGCCGCGCTCGACGGGCTTGCCACAAGCCGGGTCACGATCCGCGTCGAAGGTCTTGAAGGTGGGTGGCACGTCGCTGGCCCGGGCATCGATGCGGCGGCGGAAGGCGGGCGCGTATCCTTTCCGCTTGCGCGTGCGGGCGAATACAGCGTGCAGCAGGGCGCGCGCCGGATCGCGACGCTCGATCTCTCGCTCGCCGCCGATCTCAGGCCTGCGATCCGTTTCGATGGCGATCCCGCCATCACGCCCACCGGCGCGCTTCGGCTGGGTTTCCGCCTGCGCGACGATCACGGTGTTTCCGCGCTGTCGCTACGCGTTCGGCGCGGCAAGGCGGTGCGCGATGTCGATCTCGAAACGCGCGTGCCGCCAGGGCGGGGCAGTCTCTTCGCCGATCTCACCCCGCACCCGTTCGCCGGATCGACCGTCGAACTGATGCTCGTCGCCACCGACGGCGCCGGGCAAGAGGGCGTGTCGCCACCCATCCGCATCACGCTGCCGCAGCGCCGCTTTGCCAATCCGCTCGCGCAGGCGATCGTCGCCGTGCGGGCCGACCTGCTCGCGGGCGCGAAGCGGAACGGGGTGGCGCGCCGCCTTTCGGGGCTGGCAGCCGATCATCCGGCCTTCCAGGATGACCTCGGCGTATTTGCGGGGCTGCGCGCCGCGACGTGGCGGCTGGTGCACGATCCGCGCAAGGATGCGCGGGACAGCATCGCGGCGCTGCTCTGGGATATCGCTACCGATCTCGAAGACGGCGGCGCGACGCAGGCGATGGACGCGATGCGGCGCGCGATGGAAGACCTGGCGCGCGGTATCGGTGCGGGCGACGACGCGTCGCTTGCGGCGATGGCGGACCGGCTGGAAGCCGCAATGAGCGAGTATCTCAGCCGGCAGATCGCCGCGGCGCTTGCGGAGAGCGGCGCGCAGCCATCTCCCTCGGGCACCGGCGCGACGGTCGATCTCGGTTTCCTCGACCAGATGTTCGCGGACCTGCGCGACCGGCTGGCGGCGGGCGACAAGGCGGGCGCGGCAGAGGCGCTCGCGAACCTTCGGCAGCTGATGGAGACGATCCGCTTCGGCAATGCCGCCCCCGATCCCGAAGCGCAGGCCCGTGCCGCCGCTGCCGCGGAGGCTGCGCAGGCGCTGCGCGCGATCGAGGCACGGCAGGGCGTGCTCCGCGACGCGACGATCGCCGACATGATCGAGGCCTCTTTTGGAAACGACAGCGGCCTGCGCGAAAATGCCCCGCCGCAGCGCACGCTCGGAGCGGACACGGAGGCGCTGGTGAAGCGGTTCGGCGCCGCGGGAATGCAGGCCCCGCAGCCGCTCGGTGCCGCCGCGAAGGCGATGGCGGAAGCGGCGCGGGCACTCGGCGCCGGGGATGCGGGCGGCGCGATCCGGGCGCAGACGCGCGCTCTCGATCTGCTTCGGCAGGCGGCGAACGCGGCGGAAGCGGCGGCGCAGCAGATGGCGCAGGCTGCAGGGGCGGGGGCGATGCAGCCGGGCGCGGCAGGCTCCGGGCTCGATCCGCTCGGGCGCCCCGGCACGGGGTTCGGGCAGGGCGCGGTCAAACTGCCCGATCAGGCTGATGTGCGGCGCATCCAGCAGATACGAAAGATTCTCGAAGAACGCGCAAGCGACCCCTCGCGTTCGGAAGAGGAACGGGGCTATTACCTCAGGCTTCTCAAGCGGTTCTAGGGCGGGAGTAGACATGCGCAAGGTTCGGACAGCGGTGTTCCCCGTAGGCGGCCTTGGCACGCGGTTCCTGCCCGCGACCAAGGCGATGCCCAAGGAAATGCTGCCCGTCGTCGACCGGCCGCTGATCCAGTACGCGGTCGACGAGGCGGTCGCGGCGGGGATCGAGCAGATGATCTTCGTCACCGGCCGCGGCAAGAACGCCATCGAGGACCATTTCGACCGCCACTACGAACTGGAAACGACGCTCGGCGAGCGCGGCAAGAAAGAGGTGCTGGCGCAGCTCGACGGCACGCGATTTGCGGCGGGCACCATCGCCTATGTGCGTCAGCGCGAGCCGCTTGGGCTCGGCCATGCCGTCTGGTGCGCGCGGCACCTCATTGGCGACAACCCGTTTGCGGTGCTGCTGCCCGACGAGCTGCTGTGGAACCCGGCGCGCCCCTGCCTGAAAGCGATGATCGAGGCACATGCCGAGGTTGGCGGCAATCTGATCGGCGTGCTCGATGTGCCGCGCGAGCACACGCACCGCTACGGCATCGTTTCGCCCGGCGCGCAGCGCGGCGCGCTCACCGAAGTGCGCGGCCTCGTCGAGAAGCCGAAGCCCGCCGATGCGCCCTCCACGATGGCGGCGATCGGCCGCTACATTCTGGAGCCGGCGGTCATGGACAAGCTCGAGGCGCGGAAGCGCGGTGCCGGCGACGAGATCCAGCTTACCGACGCGATGGCGGAGCTGATCGGCGGTTCGCCTTTCCACGCGCTTCCGTTTGAGGGCACGCGCTACGATTGCGGCGACAAGGCCGGCTACGTGACGGCAAACATCGCGCTTGCGCTCGAACGCGACGATATAGGCCCGGAGGTGAAGGCGTGGATCGACGCGAACGTGCGCTGACGCCGCCGTCCGGCCTTATGCCGCCGCCGCTCGGGCGCTTCGCGCTCGAGGTGAAGGCCGTGCCGGAACTTTGCCGGTTCGTCATGAAAAGCCGGACGCATGGCCTGCCAAAAGGCGACGGTCATCCCGTGATCGTATTTCCGGGCTTCCTGGCGGGTGATGCGCTGACATGGCCGCTGCGTCGCCGTCTCACTGCGCTCGGCTACTGGAACGCCGGATGGCGCTTTGGCACCAATCTCGGCCTCAAGCCCGGCCTCCTTGTGCAGATGGTGCATTATGTGAAGTCCGTGCACGCCGGGCAGAAGCGGAAAGTGAGCCTTGTTGGCTGGAGCCTCGGCGGGCTTTACGCGCGCGAGATCGCGAAGCGCATCCCTGACCGCGTGCGCCTGATCGTAACGCTTGGGACGCCCGCCGCGCGCGACCTGCACGCAAACAACGCGTGGCGGCTTTACGAGCGGCTGAACGACCACACGGTAGACGCGCCGCCGATCGAAACCAACCTCATGGAGTTGCCGTCGGTGCCGGTGACGGCGATCCTGACGCCGTTCGATGGCATCGTGGCGCCCGCGAGCGCCGATATCGGCAACGGCCCGACATGGGAGACGCTGAAAGTGGGCGGCACGCATATCGGGCTTGCGTGGAACGCCGACGTGCTGCGCATCGTTGCCGAGCGGCTGGCGCAGCCCGATGGGAGCTGGGCGCCCTATCGATCGCGCGCCTGATCCGGTTTCATGCTATGCTGCGGCCTTCGAGAGGGGAGGAACGCAGATGCGCCGGTTCCTGATCGCTGCCGCCGCGCTCGTTTCCGCGCCCGCAGCGGCGGCCGATCTTTCGTGGATGAGCGGGTGCTGGCAGCAGGTCCAGCAGGAGCGCTGGACCGAGGAATGCTGGACCGTGCCCCGCGCCGGGCAGCTGATGGGCTCAAGCCGCACGGGTGATGCGGAGGGCGTGCGCAGCTTCGAATTCATGCGCATTGCGCCGGGTGCGGATGGGGTTTCCGTGTTCTGGGGCGCACCGGGCGGCGGCTCGGCGGTGCCGTTCCGGCAGGTGAGCGCGGGAGACCGCGAGATCGCGTTCGAGAACCCGAACCACGATTTCCCCACGCGCGTGCGCTACTGGCGCGAGGGCGAAACGCTGAATGCGGAAATCTCGGGCGCCGAAGGCACGAAGCCCATGTCGTGGCGTTTCGTCAGGATGTGAAAGCGCGTCCCCCTGCGCGGCAGGGGGAGGGCTTAGTTTGCCGCGGCGGCCTGCATCGCCTCGTAGCGGGCGACCTGCTTCTCAGCGACGGCGCGTTCGGCATCCGTCTTCGCGAGGCGCACGTCCTCGCGGGCGTCTGCGAGTTTCTTCGAAACTTCGTCGGCTTTGATCTCCGCGACCGGAACTGCGTTCTCGGCGAGGATGGTGAGGCCGCTGTCGTTCACCTCGGCGAAGCCGCCATCGATGAAGATGCGTGTCGCCGGGCTGCTCGCGCTTTCATACACCTCGATCGCGCCGGGGCGGATCGTGGACATGAACGGCGCGTGGCCCGCGAGCACGCCGAAGTCGCCTTCCGTGCCCGGCACGACCACCATGTGGACGTCGCCGGAGCGCAGAAGCCGCTCGGGGCTCACCAGTTCGAAGTGGAGGTTGTCCGCCATTTAGGCCGCTTCCGCCGCCATCTTCTTGGCCTTCTCGACCGCTTCGTCGATGCCGCCGACCATGTAGAAGGCCGCTTCCGGCAGGTGGTCGTACTCGCCGTCCACAACCGCCTTGAACGAGCGGACCGTGTCTTCGATCGCCACGAACTTGCCGGGGATGCCGGTGAAGACTTCGGCGACGTGGAACGGCTGCGACAGGAAGCGCTGGATCTTGCGGGCGCGGCTGACGGTCAGCTTGTCCTCTTCCGAGAGCTCGTCCATGCCGAGAATGGCGATGATGTCCTGCAGCGACTTGTACTTCTGCAGGATTTCCTGAACGCGGCGGGCCGTCTCGTAGTGCTCCTGACCGACGACGCGCGGCTCAAGCACGCGCGAGGTGGAGTCGAGCGGATCGACGGCCGGGTAGATGCCGAGCTCGGAGATCGCGCGCGAAAGCACGGTCGTCGCATCGAGGTGGGCGAACGAGGTGGCAGGCGCCGGGTCGGTAAGATCGTCGGCGGGCACATAGATGGCCTGCACCGAGGTGATCGAACCCTTGTTCGTGGAGGTGATGCGCTCCTGAAGCTGGCCCATGTCCGTCGACAGGGTCGGCTGATAGCCCACCGCCGAAGGAATACGGCCAAGCAGCGCCGACACTTCCGAACCCGCCTGCGTGAAGCGGAAGATGTTGTCGACGAAGAACAGCACGTCCTGGCCTTCGACGTCGCGGAAGTATTCGGCAATCGTCAGACCCGAAAGGGCGACGCGCGCGCGGGCTCCCGGCGGCTCGTTCATCTGGCCGAACACCAGGGCGACCTTGGAGCCTTCCGGCGTCGGATTGCCGTCGGCGTCCTTGGCGATGACGCCCGCGTCGAGGAACTCGTGATAAAGGTCGTTGCCCTCGCGGGTGCGCTCGCCGACGCCCGCGAACACCGAGGTGCCGCCGTGGCCCTTGGCGATGTTGTTGATCAGTTCCTGAATGAGCACGGTCTTGCCGACGCCGGCGCCGCCGAACAGGCCGATCTTGCCGCCCTTCGCATAAGGCGCGAGGAGGTCGATGACCTTGATGCCCGTGGCGAGGATGCTCGTTTCGGTCGACTGATCGACGAACAGCGGGGCTTCGGCATGGATCGGTGCGCGGAGATCGGTGTTCACCGGGCCGCGCTCGTCGATCGGCTCGCCGATGACGTTGAGGATGCGGCCGAGCGTCTGCGGGCCGACCGGCACGCTGATCTGCGCGCCCGTGTCGGTGACCGGCTGGCCGCGCGTCAGGCCGTCCGTCGCGTCCATGGCGATCGTACGGACCATGTTCTCGCCGAGGTGCTGTGCAACCTCGAGGACGAGGCGCTTGCCCTGGTTCGTCGTTTCGAGCGCCGAAAGGATCGCCGGCAGCGCGCTGTCGAACTGCACGTCGACGACGGCGCCGATGACCTGCGCGATGCGGCCGGTGTTGTTGGTCGTCTTGGCCATGGGTCTCTATCCTTGCCTTCGTATCTGACTAGAGCGCTTCGGCGCCCGAAATGATCTCGACGAGTTCGGTGGTGATCGCTGCCTGACGCTGCCGGTTGTACTGGATCGACAGGCGGTTGATCATGTCGCCGGCGTTGCGCGTGGCGTTGTCCATCGCGGTCATGCGGCTGCCCTGCTCGGACGCGGCGTTTTCGAGAAGCGCGCGGAAGAGCTGCACCGAAAGGTTGCGCGGCAACAGGTCGGCGAGAATGCCTTCCTCGTCCGGCTCGTACTCGACGGCCGCGGACACGCCCGCCGCCACCTCGCCGCCGCCGGCCGTGACCGGAACGGGGAGGATCTGCTGCTCGGTCGGTTCCTGCACCAGCGCCGACTGGAACTTCGCGTAATAGAGATAGGCGACATCGAATTCGCCCGCCTCATAACGCGCGGTGATGTCGTCGGCGATCGGCGCAGCGTTTTCGAAGCCGATCTGCTTGACGCCGGCGAACTCGGTCGATGCGATGATCGTGCCGGGGAACAGACGGCGGATAACTGCGCCACCCTTTTTGCCGACGAGGTAGAACTTCACCGTTTTGCCTGCGGCGATCAGCTCCTGGGCGCGAAGGCGTGCGGCCTTCACGATGTTGGCGTTGAACGCACCGGCGAGACCGCGATCCGAGGTGCAGACGACGAGGAGGTAGGTCTCCTCCTTGCCCGAGCCCGTCAGCATCTTCGAGGTCTGCGGGCCCGGCGTCACGCGCGCGCCGAGAGAGGCGACGACCGCTTCGATCCGGCTCGCGTAGGGACGGCCCGCCTCAGCGGCTTCCTGCGCGCGCCGAAGCTTGGCGGCAGCCACCATCTTCATCGCCTTCGTAATCTTCTGGGTCGATTTGACCGAGGCGATCCGAAGCTTGAGGGATTTGAGGGTTGCCATCTAGGTGCCGGCCTTATGCGAAGGTCCGCACGAATTCCTTGAGGATCTCGTGCAGCTTGGCCGTGGTTTCGTCGGAGAGCGCGCCCGATTCGCGGATGCTGCGCAGGACTTCACCGTTGTTGGCGCGCAGGTCCGAAAGGAACGCGCCTTCGAAACGGGTCACGGCGTTCGCCGGGATACCGTCAAGATAGCCGTTCACGCCCGCGAACACCGAGGCGACCTGCTCTTCCACCGGCATCGGCGAGAACTGCGGCTGCTTCAGAAGCTCGGTGAGGCGCGCGCCGCGATTGAGAAGCCGCTGCGTGGAAGCGTCGAGGTCCGAGCCGAACTGCGCGAACGCCGCCATTTCGCGGTACTGCGCGAGCTCCAGCTTGATCGAGCCCGCGACCTTCTTCATCGCCTTGGTCTGCGCGGCGGAACCGACGCGGCTGACCGAGAGGCCGACGTTGATGGCCGGGCGGATACCGGCGTTGAACAGATCGGTTTCAAGGAAGATCTGGCCGTCGGTGATCGAGATCACGTTCGTCGGGATGTACGCGGACACGTCGCCCGCCTGCGTCTCGATGATCGGAAGCGCGGTGAGCGAACCGTTGCCGTTGGCGTCGTTCAGCTTGGCCGCACGCTCCAGGAGGCGCGAGTGGAGATAGAACACGTCGCCCGGATAGGCTTCGCGACCCGGCGGGCGGCGCAGCAGCAGCGACATCTGGCGGTAGGCGACGGCCTGCTTGGAAAGATCGTCGTACACGATCACGGCGTGCATACCGTTGTCGCGGAAGAACTCGCCCATCGCGCAGCCGGTGTAGGGCGCGAGGAACTGCAGCGGCGCGGGATCGGACGCGGTCGCGGCGACGACGATCGAATATTCCATCGCGCCGTTCTCTTCGAGCGCACGCACGATCTGCGCCACGGTCGAGCGCTTCTGACCGACGGCGACGTAGATGCAGTACAGCTTCTTCGATTCGTCGGTGCCGGCGTTCGCGGCCTTCTGGTTGATGAACGTGTCGAGCGCGACGGCGGTCTTGCCGGTCTGGCGGTCGCCGATGATCAGCTCGCGCTGGCCGCGGCCGACGGGGACGAGCGCATCGAGCGCCTTGAGGCCGGTCTGCACCGGCTCGTGCACCGACTTGCGCGGGATGATGCCCGGCGCCTTCACTTCGACGAGGCGGCGTTCGGTCGAATCGATCGGGCCTTTGCCGTCGATCGGGTTGCCGAGCGCGTCGACGACGCGGCCAAGAAGACCCTTTCCGACCGGCACGTCGACGATGTCGCCGGTGCGCTTGACGGTGTCGCCTTCCTTGATCGACGCGTCCGAGCCGAAGATCACGACGCCGACGTTGTCGACTTCGAGGTTCAGCGCCATGCCCTTGATGCCGCCTGGGAACTCGACCATTTCGCCCGCTTGGACGTTGTCGAGACCGTGGACGCGCGCGATGCCGTCGCCGACCGACAGCACCTGGCCGACTTCCGAGACCTGCGCTTCGGTGCCGAAGTTCGCGATCTGGTCCTTGATGATGGCCGAAATCTCGGCGGCGCGGATATCCATCTTGCCTTAGCCTTTCATCGCCTGCGCCATCGCGCCAAGCTTGGTACGGATTGAACTGTCGATCATGCGGCTGCCGACTTTCACGACGAGGCCGCCGAGAATGGCGGGGTCGACGCTGACATCGAGTGCCACGTCGCGGCCGAGGCCGGCCTTGAGCTTCGCCTTCAGCGCGTCCTGCTGCTTCACGGTGAGCGCGTGCGCGGCCGTGACTTCGGCGGTCACCTCGCCCCGGTGGGCGGCGGCGAGACCGTTATAGTCGCGGATGATCGCGGACAGCGCGCCGAGGCGGCGGTTCTCGGCGAGCACGCCGAGGAATTTCGTGGTCAGCGGATCGAGCTTCAGCGCCTTCGCTACGGCAGCGACAGCCTTCGCCGCTTCGCTGCGTCCGATCCGCGGCGACAGCGTCAGCCCGCGGAAGTCTTCCGATTCGGAAAGCGCTGCGCGAACCGCAGCAAGGCTCGTCTCGACAGCTTCGATCGCCTTGCCGTCACGGGCCAGATCGAACAATGCGGTGGCATAACGCCCCGAAAGTCCGTGTGCCCTGCTCCCTGTATTGCCGCCTGTATCCACGCGTCCTCTTGGGTCTCGTTCGGTGTAAGCCCGGATGTCGAATTGCCTGCGCATAGCGAAGGGCACGCGAATGCACCCCCTTCACGACTGGCGGGGGCCGACTAGCACGCACCCCTTCTTGTTGCAAGGCAGCAAGAGGCGGAAAACACGGCCTGCCGGGCACGCGACGAAATGCCCCTGATGCGCGCTGGACAGCGCCGCGGATCGGCGATTGTTCATCACCATGGGCGTAAGGACAGGCCTGTCTTCCGCTGGAGGTTTGTCGCCGTGAGCTTCACCCGATTCGCGTCCGTCCGATTGATGCTGCCGTTCGCCGCGCTGCTGCTTCCGGCCTGCATCGCCCGCACGGCGGTCGACATCGTGACACTGCCCGTGAAGGCGGCGAGCGCCGGGGTCGACGCCGTTACCACCAGCCAGTCGGAGGCTGACGAGAAGCGCGGCCGCGAGATCCGGAAGCAGGAAGAGCGTATCGGCAAGGCGCGCCGTAAGTGCGAGGATGCCCGCAAGCGCGGCGAATATGACGAGAAATGGTGCCCGATCGCGCAGGAAACCGTCCGCTACTGAGCGGGCAGCCTATCCCCACACGGCCTTGAGCCGCCGGTCTTGCCCGCAGCCGGAGCGGTAGGCACGGTAGCGCAGTGCATTCCGCTTCGCGAAATCCTGATGGTAGCCTTCGGCAGGGTAGAAGGTCGCACTGCCGCGAATCGCCGTCGTCACCGGCTTGCCGAAATGCGCTTCGATCTGCGTGCGCGTGGTCTCGGCGATCGTGCGCTGCCCTGCGTTCATCGCGAAGACGGCGGTGTGGTAGGAGGCGCCCCGGTCGCAGAACTGGCCGTCCGGATCGAACGGGTCGATGTTGTGCCAGAAGGCGGCGAGCAGCTTCGCATAGGTGGTCTTTTCGGGATCGTAGACGACGCGCACGGCCTCGATGTGTCCGGTGCCGCCGCGCGTGACCTGCCGGTACGAGGGGTTCGCCACGGTTCCGCCCGCAAAGCCGGAAATCGCCTCGATCACGCCCGGCTGCTTTTCCATCGCGGCCTCCGCCGACCAGAAGCAGCCCATGGCGAAGATCGCCTCCGCACGCGCCGGCGCCTCGGCGGGCGCGAAGCCCCCAAGAAGCGGCAGGCCAAGAAGCAGCAGGCCGAGCGCGGCGTGTCTCATTCCGTCTTTTCCGGCACGAACGCCAGCGAGACGCCGTTGATGCAGTGGCGCTGGCCGGTGGGGAGCGGCCCATCGTCGAACACGTGCCCGAGGTGCCCGCCGCAGCGGCCGCACAGCAGCTCCGTTCGTACCATGCCGTGGCTATGGTCGGGGCGCTCCACGATATCGCCCTCGGCGCGCGTGAAGCTCGGCCAGCCGCAGCCGCTGTCGAACTTGTCGGCGGAGCCGTAAAGCACCGCGCCGCAGCCCGCGCAGACGAACTCGCCCTCGCGCTTCTCGTCGTTGAGCGGGCTCGACCACGGGCGTTCGGTGCCCGCCTCGCGCAGCACGCGATATTGTTCTGACGTCAGCCGGGCCTTCCACTCGGTTTCCGTCAGTCTCCTGTCCATCGTCATCGTCCTTTCAGGTTGTTGCCGGCACGAAGCCGAGCGCGTCGCCGTTGATGCAGTGCCGCGTGCCGGTGGGCGGTGGTCCATCGCTGAACACATGGCCAAGGTGCCCGCCGCAGCGGCGGCAATGCACCTCGCGGCGGACCATGCCGAGCGTCAGGTCGGTCTTCGTGGCGACCGCATTCGGTATCGCGCGCGTGAAGCTCGGCCAGCCGGTGCCGCTGTCGTACTTGTCGGCCGATCGGTAGACCGGCAGCGCGCAGCCTGCGCAGGTGAAGGTGCCCTTGCGCTTTTCCTTGAGCAGCGGGCTCGTGAAGGCGCGTTCGGTGCCCGCCTTGCGCAGGATATAATATTGTTCGCCCGTCAGGCGGCGTTTCCACTCGGCGTCGCTGTAGCGGACGGGGAAGTCGCCGACCGGCTTCTCGTCCCCGGCAAGCGCCCGGTGTCCCATGAGGCCAGCACCCAGCAACCCTGCGCCGAGCCCAAGAAATTCACGTCGGATCATGCACACATCCTCCGTGGGACTATACGTATGAGCCGCCCAAAAGGTTACAAGCTTCTAAACGAAGCTGTAAGGGTCGATGTCCACGGAAACGCGCACGTTCCGGGGCACCTCGACGCCCCCCAGCCAGTCCGCGATCAGCCCTTGCACATCCGCCCGCCGCGCGGCGTGGACGAGAAGCCGGTGCCGGAAACGCCCACGCAGCAGCGAGAGCGGCGCGGGGGCGGGGCCGAGGATGGTGAGACCGTCGATGCCCGTGGGTGCGGCGCGACCGATCGCGCGGGCGGTTGCCGCGACCTCTGCCTCGTCCGGCCCGGAAACGATGATCGCGGCGAGCCGCCCGAACGGCGGCATCGCGGCGGCGCGGCGCGCCTCCGTCTCGGCGGCGTAGAAGCCGGGCGCATCGCCCGCGACGAGCGCGGCGAGCACGGGCGCTTCGGGCTGGTGCGTCTGGATATAGACGTGCCCCGGCTTTTCGCCGCGCCCCGCACGCCCGGCGACCTGGCTGATCTGCTGGAAGCTGCGCTCCCCCGCGCGGAGGTCGCCGCCTTTCAGCGCAAGGTCGGCATCGACGACGCCGACGAGCGTCAGCTCGGGAAAGTGGTAGCCCTTGGTGATGAGCTGCGTGCCGATGAAGATGTCGATCTCGCCGGCGAGCGCGCTGTCCACCAGCGCCTTCGCCTGCGCGGGCGAGTGGATCGTGTCCGACGTGACGAGCGCGACGTTCGCGTCTGGGAACAGCGCGGCGACCTCCTCGGCGATGCGCTCCACGCCGGGACCGCAGGCAACGAGACTATGTTCCTCGCCGCATTCGGGGCAGGCCTCGGGTACGGCTTCGACAAGCCCGCAGTGGTGGCATTGCAGGCGCTTCACCAGCCGGTGCTCAACCATCCACGCCGTGCAGTTCGGGCACTCGATGCGCGTGCCGCAATGGCGGCAGAGCGTTAGTGGGGCGTAACCGCGTCGGTTGAGGAACAGCAGCGACTGTTCGCCGCGTGCGAGCGTTACCTTCATCGCCTCGACGAGCGGCGGCGCCAGCCAGCGGCCGTGCTCGGGCGGCGTGACGCGCAGGTCGATCGCCTCGATCTCAGGCATCTGCGCGCCGCCGAAGCGGCTCGCGAGTTCGAGGTGGCGGTAGCGGCCGCGCGTGACCTGCGCCAGCGTTTCGATGGCGGGGGTGGCGGTGGCGAGGACGATGGGAATCTCTTCGATCTGAGCGCGCATCACCGCCACATCGCGCGCGTGATAGGGAACGCCGTCCTCCTGCTTGAAGCTCGTCTCGTGCGCTTCGTCGACGATGATGAGGCGCAGGTCAGGGTAGGGGAGGAACAGCGCCGAGCGCGCGCCCACCACCACCTTCGCCGCGCCGCTCGCCGCCGCGCGCCATGCGGTACGGCGTTCGGAGGAGCGCAGGTCGCTGTGCCACTGGACGGGCTTGCAGCCGAAGCGCGCCTCGAAGCGGCGCAGGAAGGGTTCGGTGAGCGCAATCTCTGGGAGCAGTACGAGCGCCTGTCCGCCGGATTCGAGCGCGGCGGCGACGGCCTCCAGATACGTCTCGGTTTTGCCTGATCCGGTGACGCCGTCGAGCAGGAAGGGCGCGAAGTCGTGCGCTTTCACCGCCGCGACCAGCGCAGAGGCGGCGGCTTCCTGCTCTGCCTCCAGCACGGGCGGACCGAAATCGGGATCGGGGAGGGGCGGCGTGCGGTCCACCGACACTGTCACCGGTTCGATCGCGCCTGCCGAGATGAGCCCGCGAATCACTGCGTCCGAAACGCCCGACCATTCGGCAAGCTCGCGCACCAGCCCCTGCGCATCGCCGAGCGTGGTGAGCGCAGCCTCGCGCTTCTCCGTCATACGCTCGGGAAGTTGGCCCGATACGCGGTATTCGGTGACCGTGCGCGCGCCATCAAGCGCGGCGGAGACCGAGAGCACCATGCGCAGCACGGCAGCGGGCGGCACCAGATAATAGGCCGCGACCCACTCGACGAGCCGCCGTACGCTCGCCGGGATCGGCGGCACCGGCGCGATGCCGTGGATCGGCCGCAGTTTCGCGTCGGCCACTTCGGTCGTCGGTAGCCTGTCGGCTTCCCACACCACGCCGTGCAGCTCGCGCGGCCCGAGCGGCACACGCACCACGCTTCCCACCGGTACGCCCTCCGACGGCGCCCGGTAATCGAGCGGGCCGAGCGCGGCGTTGCGGGTGAGAACACGCAAACGGGAAACGGGACGGGGGGCGGGCATCGCGCTCTTATGTAAGCACGCGCCCGCGAAGGCAAAGCCGCGCTATGGACGCCCCGCGATTCGAATCGCTAAGGGCTGTTCAAACGCCTCTTTCGAAAGCCCGACCCATGAAATTCTTCGTCGACACCGCCGACACCAAGGACATTGCCGACCTCGCCGCCACCGGGCTCCTCGACGGCGTGACGACGAACCCGTCGCTGATCCACAAGTCCGGCCGCGGTTTCGTGGAGGTGGTGACGGAGATCTGCGGGATCGTCGAAGGTCCGGTTTCCGCCGAGGTCGTTGCGCTCGATCACGAGACGATGATGAAGGAGGCCGAAGTCCTCCGCAAAATCGCCGACAACATCGCCATCAAGGTGCCGCTCACCATCGACGGTTTGAAGACCTGCAAGGCGCTGACCAGCGACGGCACGATGGTGAACGTCACGCTCTGCTTCTCGGCGAATCAGGCGCTGCTCGCGGCGAAGGCGGGCGCGACCTTCATCTCGCCCTTTGTGGGCCGCCACGACGACAACGGCCTCGACGGGATGCAGCTGATCAGCGACATCCGCCTCATCTACGACAACTACGATTTCGCCACCGAAATCCTCGTCGCCAGCATCCGCCACCCGATCCACGTGCTCGAATCGGCGAAAATCGGCGCGGACGTGATGACGGCGCCCCCGGCGGTGATCCGCGCGCTCTTCAACCACGTGCTCACCGACAAGGGCATCGCCGGCTTCCTCGCCGACTGGGAAAAGACCGGGCAGTCCATCCTTTAGCCATCCTCTAGCGCTCAGCTTCTTTTAACCATGTCCGCGATAGGGTCGCGGGCATGGCTGTTCTCGATTTCCAGTCCGAAGCGCTGGTTCGCCTGCGCACCCGTGTCGCCGTGCTTGGCGAGGCGAACAGCGACCTGCTCGCTTATGCGCGCGGTCACGCGGGTGCCGTGCAGCAGATCCATGCCGCTGCGCTCGCCGCGCTGGATGCGCGCGACTTCGAGCACCTGATCCATGTCGTGACGCAGGATTGGGTGGATATCCTCCGCATCGATGCGGTCGGCCTCGGGCTTACCACAAGCGGCCAGGGCATCCGCGCCAGTGCGAGCGGCGTGCAGTTCATCGATCCCGAACAGGTCGAGCTCTGGTGTCACCTGCTGCCCTTGGGGCAGGCGCGCAGCGTGAAGCACGGCTCGCCCGTGTTCGGCCCGGCGGCCGAGCTCATCCGTTCGGAAGCGCTGATTGCGCTCAAACCCACGCCGCCCGCGCCCACCGGCATCATCGCGCTCGGCTCGCGCGCGCCGCACAATTTCGGCGATTATCATGGCAACGAGCTTCTCGCCTTTCTCGGCGATGTGGTTTCGCGCATGATCGCGCGGTGGATGCAGATCGAGCCCTAGATTTTCCGGCGCTGAACCAGCCCGCGCACGCCCGCGTCGCGGAGTGGCTCCAGCACCTCGAAGCCGCCGAGCGCCGCTCCGCGCACACGCTCCGCGCCTATCAGACAAGCCTCAACGGCTTCGTGCATTTCATGGGCGGGCATCTAGACGCCGCTGTTGATGACGGTGCACTCGCCGCGCTTAGCCTCGCAGACCTCCGCGCCTATCTCGCGCACCGCCGCGCCGAAGGCCTCGCCAACGTCTCCGTCGCGCGTGAAGTCGCGGCGCTGCGCAGTTTCTTCCGCTGGGCGCGCAAGCATCGCGGCATCGATTGCAAGGCGATCGCGGGGCTTGCCTCGCCCCGTCTCAAGAGACGCGTGCCGCGCCCGCTTGCGCCTGCAGACGCGACCGGCGTCGCCGACACGGCGGCGGACGGCGCGCGTGAGCCGTGGATCGGCGCGCGGGACACGGCGGTGCTGCTGCTGCTCTACGGCTCGGGGCTTCGCATCGCCGAGGCGCTGTCGCTCACCGGCGATGTGCTGCCGATCGGCGCGGCGATCACCGTCACCGGCAAGCGCGGCAAGACGCGTGTCGTGCCCGTGCTGCCCAAGGTGAAGGAGGCGATCGAGGCCTATCTCGCACTCGCGCCGTTCACGCCAGCACCGGGCACACCATTGTTCCGGGGCGCCAAGGGCGGCGTGCTTTCACCGGGGATGATCCGCGCCGCGATGCGTGCCGCACGCGCGGCGCTCGGTCTGCCGCCCTCAGCGACGCCGCACGCGCTCCGCCACAGCTTCGCGACACATCTTCTCGCACGCGGCGCGGACCTGCGTTCGATTCAGGAACTGCTCGGCCACGCCAGCCTGTCGTCCACGCAGGTCTACACGGAGGTCGATGCGGCGCGCCTGCTCGATGTTTACCGCCACGCGCACCCGCGCGCTTAGGCGTGCGGCTTCCACGTGATGACGCGCCACAGGTAGCCGGCCACGCACACCACGATCACGGCGGTGCCGACCGGGCCGACATAGGCCTCGATCTCGGCATAGTCCTGCCCCAGCTTGTAGCCCGCGATCGCGAGCAGCGAGGTCCACCCGGCGGTGCCGATGGTCGAATAGATCACGAACTGCCGGAAGTTCATCTCCATGAATCCCGCGGGAACGGAGACAAGCGAGCGCAGCGTCGGGAGCATCCGCCCGAACAGCACGAAGGCGGCGCCGTGTTGATCGAACCACTTGTGTGCCTTTTCGATGTCGCCGAGGCTGACGGTCAGCCAGCGGCCGAAGCGGCGCACGATCGGATCGAAGCGGTGGATGCCGATCTGCTTTGCGAGCAGATACCAGAAGATATTGCCGAACATCGCGCCTGTGGTGCCCGCGATGATCGCGCCGACGAGGCTGAACGCGCCCTTTGCGGCTTCCAACCCCGCGAACGACATGATGATCTCGCTCGGGATCGGCGGAAACACCGTTTCCAGAAACATCAGGAAGGCGACGCCGAGATAGCCGGTCTCGGCGATCAGCTGTTGAACCCATTCACCCATATCAGCGGCCGAGCCTCCTCAAAATCGCGTCCCAGATCATGCCCGCCGTATCGGTGCCGTTGAACCGATCGATGGCGACAATGCCCGTGGGCGAAGTCACGTTGATCTCGGTAAGCCAGCCGTCGATCACATCGATGCCGACGAAGAGCAGCCCCCGTTGTTCAAGCTCCGGCCCCAGACGCGCGCAGATTTCCTCCTCGCGCGGCGTGAGCTGCGTCTTCGCCGCATTGCCGCCGGCCGCGAGGTTGGAGCGAATTTCGCCCGCCTTGGGCAGGCGGTTGATCGCGCCCGCGACCTTGCCGTCCACGAGCACGATGCGCTTGTCGCCGTCGCTCACCTTGGGAAGGAAGCGCTGCACCATGAAGGGTTCGCGCCACACGTTCGAGAACAGCTCGACGAGCGCGGGAAGGTTGCCGTCGTCCTCGCCGAGCTTGAACACGGCGGCGCCGGCGTTGCCGTGCAGCGGCTTCACGACGATGGCGCCGTGCGTCTTGCGGAACGCCAGCACCTCTTCCAGCCGCCTTGTGATCAGCGTCGGCGGCATCAGATCGGCGAACTGTGTGACGAACAGCTTCTCGGGCGCGTTCCGCACCTCGCGCGGGTTGTTCACGACGAGCGTTTCGCCGTCCAGCATCTCGAGGAGATGCGTTGCGGTGATGTAGCCGATGTCGAACGGCGGATCCTGCCGCATCAGCACGACATCGACGTCGCTGCCGAGGTCGATGTCGCGCGCTTCGCCGAGCGTATAATGGTCGCCGACCACGCGCCGCACGGAGACGGGCCGGGCATGGGCGATCACGCGGCCGTCGCGCCACGAAAGCTGATCGGCCAGATAGTGCCACATCGTGTAGCCGCGTTCCTCGGCCTTCAGCATCAGCGCGAAGGTCGAATCGCCCGCGATGTTGATGCGCTCGATGGGGTCCATCTGGACGGCGACGTTGAGGCTCATGGGCGTTCCTTTGATTCGAAGGGCCGTCTAGCAGCTAAGCCCAATCGCCGTCGACCACGCCTTCGATGTGGCGGGGCAGGCGGCCGCGTGAGACGACCAGTGCATCGATACGGGCGCCGTCGCAGCCTGCCATGTAACGACCGAGCAGCAGGTTGGCGGCGCGCGCGACGCGGGCCATGCGCGGGGGTTCGAGCGCGGCGGAAGCCCCAATGTCGTCGTCGCGCGCCTTCACCTCGACGAACGCTAGCATCCGGCCGCGCCGCGCCACGATGTCGATCTCGCCGGCGGGTGTACGAATGCGTTCCCCGAGGATGCGGTAGCCTTTGAGCCTGAGCCACAACGCGGCGATGCGTTCGGCGCGGCGGCCGCGTCGTTCGGCGGCCTGACGTTTCATGGGTTGTCGCGGAGTTCGAGCGCGCGGGCATAGACCTGCTTGCGGGGGAGGCCGAGCGCGGCGCTCACTTCCGCCACGGCGGATTTCAGCGGCTGCGTTGCCATCGCGGCGGCAAGCGCGGCGTCGAGCGTATCGGCGTCCGCCGGCGCGGCCGGTTCGGGCGGGCCGACGACGACGACGATCTCGCCCTTGGGCGGCGCCTCCGCATAGCGTGCGGCAAGCTCGCCGAGTGTGCCGGTCACGGTTTCCTCGAAGGCCTTGGTGATCTCGCGCGCGACGGCGGACGGCCGGTCGCCAAGGCCATCTTTCAGCGCCTCCAGCGTCCGCGCGAGCCGATTGCCGGATTCGTAGAACACCAGCGTGGCATCGAGCCCCGCGAACTCCGCGATCGTGTCCGCCGATGCTTTCGCTTTGGTCGGAAGGAAGCCCGCGAACAGAAAGCGGTCGGTGGGCAGCCCGGCGAGCGTCAGCGCGGCGATCGCAGCGCATGGCCCCGGAATCGTCGTCACGGCGATGCCTTCGGCGCGTGCTTCCCGCACCAGCTTGAAGCCGGGATCGGAAATGAGCGGCGTGCCTGCATCGCTGACCAGCGCAACCGATTCATTTCGCATACGTTCCAGCAGCCGTGCGCGCACGCGGCTGTCACTATGGTCGTGATAGGGCACCATCGGGCGGTCGCTGCCGATGCGGGCGAGCAGCTTTGCTGTCACGCGCGTATCTTCAGCGGCGATTAAGGCGGCGGACTTCAGCACGTCGGCTGCGCGGAGCGTGATGTCGCCCAGGTTGCCGATGGGCGTCGCCACGATGTAAAGGCCGGGTTCGAGTTCGCCGGATCTAGATTCTGGGGGTAAGGGTGCCATGGACATGTCGATCACCAGCATGGAGGGCCGCGGGCGATTTTGGAATCGCTGTTTTTCCGGCCTGAAGCGGACGTTGCTGCCGATGGCGGCGCTCGCCGCCGCTGCCTGTACACAAACGGTCCAGAAAGCGCCGGAAGTCGAGGCGCCGCCGCCTCCTCCGCCGGTCGTGGAAACGCCTCAGGAAATTCCGCAGAACCGCGTGGCGCTGCTGCTGCCGATGAGCGGAGGCACCGCGCGTGTCGGCCAATCGCTGGCGAACGCCGCGAACATGGCGCTGCTCGACGTCAAGGCCACCAACATCAAGCTCACCGTCTATGATACCGCACCCGGCGCGGCGGCCGCTGCGCGCCGCGCGGTTGCGGAGGGCAACAAATTGTTCCTTGGGCCGCTGCTCGCGGCGGATGTCACTGCCGTGCGCGGTGTCGCCAAGGCGGCGGGCATCCCGATCATCTCTTATTCGAACGACGCCGACGTCGCCGGAAACGGCGTCTATATCCTCGGCTACCAGCCCGATCAGTCGATCGACCGTGTCGTGCGCTATGCGCGCGCGCAGGGTGTCGAGCGCTTCGGCGCGCTCGTGCCGGCGGGCAACTACGGCCAGCGCGCCTCGGGCGCCATGCTGCGCGCCGTGCGCGAATCGGGCGGCAAGGTCACGGCGGTGGAAACCTACGAGCGCTCGCGCGCCAAGCTGCAGGCCGCCGTGCGCCGCCTCACCGACTACGAAGCGCGTGTCGCGCGGGCGAGCCAGGGCGGCATCGTGCGTGCCGACGGCACGGTGGCGCCGGTGCAGGAACGTTTGGGGCCGGTGTCCTTCCAGGCGCTGCTGATCGCGGACGGCAGCCAGATCGCCTCCGCGTTCCTCGGCCCGCTCACCCAGTATGGTGCCGGTCCGGGCAAGGTCCGATACCTCGGCCCCGAACTCTGGAACGCCGAGCCGGGCATCCGCAGCGTGCAGGGGCTGCACGGCGCATGGTACGCCAGCGTTCCCGACGCGCGTTATACGCAGCTTGCCTCCCGCTACCGGGCGAAGTTCGGCGGCGCGCCGTCGCGGCTTGCCAGCCTCGGCTATGATTCGGTGCTGCTGGTGAACGCCATTGCGGGCGAATGGCCGATCGGCGCGAATTTCCCCGAAGCGCGCCTGCGCGATTCAGATGGCTTCGCGGGCGTCGACGGCATCTTCCGCTTCGGCGCCTCGGGGATTGCCGACCGAGGTCTTGAAGTGGGGCAGGTGGGTGCATCGGGCACCACCGTCGTCTCGCCCGCGCCGCGCACCTTCGCAAAACGCCCGGGTGCCTGATTTGGCCGCCTGATCAGGCCATCAGCCGCGCGATCACCGCATTGAGCAGCGGCTGACCCGTATCGGTCAGCCGTAGCCTGCCGTTCGTGCGCGCCACCAGTCCGAGCCGTGTGGTCTCGGCGAGACCCGACGCGCTGATGACATCGCCCAGGGCAAGACCCGTGCGCGCTGCAAAGGCCGCCTCGTCGATGCCTTCCAGCAGCCGTAACCCCATCATCAGGGCCTCGTCGGCGCGTGTATTGGCTTCGAGCGGGGTTTCACTGGCGACCGGCGTTTTCAGCCACGTTTCCGGCAGCCGTTCGCGGATCGTCGCCATGCCGCCGCGCCGCCCGTGCGCACCCGGGCCGACGCCCACGTAGTCGCCGTAGCGCCAATAGGTGAGGTTGTGGCGACTCTCCGCGCCCGGCCGTGCGTGGTTCGAAACCTCGTAGGCGGGAAGCCCCGCCGCCGCCGTCATCGCGCGCGTCATCTCGAACATGCCGAGCGAGGCGTCTTCCTCCGGCAGTGTCAGCCGTCCGAGCCGTGCGCGCGTCGCGAACGCCGTCCCCGGCTCGATCGTGAGCTGGTAGAGCGAGAGGTGTTCTGTCCCGAACGCCAGCGCGCGCATGAGTTCGGCTTCCCATACTTCCGGCGTCTGGCCTTCGCGCGCATAGATCAGGTCGAAACTCACGCGCGGGAAATGCCTCTGCGCCACATCGAGCGCGGCGAGCCCCTCGGCAAGGTCGTGCGCGCGGCCGAGTGCCTTCAAAGACGTATCGTCGAGCGCCTGCAGCCCCAGCGACACGCGGTTCACACCCGCCGCCGCGAAGCCCGCAAAACGTTCCGCCTCGACGCTCGAAGGGTTGGCTTCGAGCGTGATCTCCGCGTCGGCAAAGCCCCACAGCCGGTCGGCGGCTTCGATGATCGCGCCAACGGTTCCGGGTGCCATCAGCGAAGGTGTGCCGCCACCGAAGAACAGGCTGGAAAGCCGCCGCCCGGGCGTCAGGCGCGCCTCGTATTCCATGTCCGCGATCAGCGCCTTGCGCCAGGCCGCCTCGTCCACACGTTCGCGCACATGGCTGTTGAAATCGCAGTACGGGCACTTGGAGACGCAGAACGGCCAGTGGACGTAAAGCGCGAGCGGCTGCGCTATTTCAGACATGCCTCAACCAGCTGCGCGAATGCCCGCGCGCGATGGCTCATCGCGTGCTTCGCATCGGGCGCCATCTCGCCGAAGCTGATGGTGTGATCCTCGGGCACGAACATCGGATCGTAGCCGAAGCCGTGCTCGCCGCGCGGCGGCCACACGAGTGTGCCGTGCACGTGCCCTTCGAAGGTTTCAACGTGCCCGTCAGGCCACGCCAGCGTCAGTGCACAGGTGAAATGCGCGCTGCGATCCTCAGCAGCGGCGAGTGCCTCGTGCACCTTCCGCATGGCGAGCGCGAAGTCCTTCTCCGGCCCCGCCCACCGTGCCGAATAGATGCCGGGATCGCCGCCGAGCGCGTGAACGCTAAGCCCCGAATCGTCGGCAAGCGCCGGAAGTCCCGATCCGCGCGCGGCGGCGAGGGCTTTCAGCTCGGCATTGCCGCGAAACGTCGTCTCGGTTTCTTCCGGCTCCGGCAGGCCCGCGTCGCCTGCCGATACCGGCTCGATACCGAACGGCGCGAGCAGGTCGCGGATTTCCCGTACCTTGCCGGGATTGTGGCTCGCCACGATCAGCGTGCCGGGAAGGAGCTTTCGCGCCATCGCCTAGCGCCCGGTGGCTTTCGCCTGCGCCGCGTAGATCTTGCCGCAGCCGATGCGTGCGAGGCGGAGCATGCGCAGCAGCGTTTCCTCGTCGAACGGATCGCGCTCGGCGGTGCCTTGCACTTCGACTATGCCGCCCTTGTCGGTCATCACGAAGTTGGCGTCGGTCTCGGCGGATGAATCCTCCGGGTAATCGAGGTCGAGCACGGCCGTGCCTTCGTAAACGCCGCAGCTGATCGCTCCGACCTGCGCGCGAATGGGGTCCGCGGTCAGCAGGCCATCTGCCATTAATTTGTCGATCGCGATGCGCAGCGCCACCCAAGCGCCCGAAATCGCGGCGGTGCGTGTGCCGCCATCTGCCTGCAGCACGTCGCAGTCGATGGTGATCTGCCGCTCGCCGAGCGCCTTCAGGTCCACGATGGTGCGCAGCGAGCGGCCGATGAGGCGCTGGATTTCCTGCGTGCGGCCGGATTGCTTGCCCTTCGCCGCCTCGCGCGAGCCGCGCGTGTGCGTGGCGCGGGGGAGCATCCCGTATTCCGCCGTTACCCAGCCTTCGCCCTTGCCGCGCAGGAACGGCGGCACGCGTTCCTCGACGCTCGCCGTCACCAGCACATGCGTGTCGCCGAACTTCACGAGGCAAGAGCCCTCGGCGTGGCGCGAAAAGCCGGGGGTCATCTCGATGGTGCGCATCTCGTCGGGCGCGCGGCCGGAGGGTCGCATGAAAACTCCTGTACGGGGGAATGGGTTCTGCCGCGCCGTGTACCGGCTCGCGCCACCGGGGTCCAGATCACTTGAGAGGGGCGGGGCTCCACCCTACATTGCCCCCCGATGACGAGCGGCCCAACCATATCAGAGCTTTCCGACCGCGCGCGCGCCGTGTTCCGGCAGGTGGTCGAGGAATATATCGCCTCGGGCACGCCGGTCGGTTCGAAGACGCTCGCGGCGCGTGCCGACAGTCTCGGTCTCTCGTCGGCCTCGATCCGCAGCGTGCTTCACGATCTGGAGCGCGTTGGCCTGCTCGGCAGCCCGCACACGTCGGCGGGGCGTGTGCCCACCGATTTCGGCCTGCGCCTGTTCGTCGACGGCATGATGCAGGCGAGCGAGGCGGGCGCGGAGGAGCGCGCCGCCATCGAGGCGGGCCTCAGCGCGCCCGACCGTGCCGTGGAGGACGTGCTTTCGCGCGCGACCGCCGTGCTCTCCGGCCTCTCGTCCTGCGCCGCCGTGGTCATGGTGCCGCGCACCGAGCGCGTGCTGCGGCAGGCGAGCTTCACGGCGCTTTCGCCGACGCGCATTCTCGCGATCCTCGTCGCCGACGATGGCACGGTCGAAAACCGCATCGTCGAACTGGAGTATCCGGCGTCCCCCGCGGCGCTCATCGAGGCGGGGAACTATCTCACCGCACGCCTCGCCGGCTCCACGCTCGCCGATGCGGCGGCGCTGCTGAAGCTGGAGATCGAGACCGAACGCGCGCTCATCGATGCGGCGACGCGCGATCTTATCGCGCGCGGCATCGCGAGCTGGTCGGCGGACGATGCCGACCGTGCCGTGCTCATCGTGCGCGGCCAGTCGCACCTGCTCGACGATGCGGCGGAGGCGGACTTGCAGCGCGTGCGCTCGCTCCTCGCCGATCTCGACGACAAGGTCGAAATGCTGCGCGTTCTCGATGACGCGCGCGAAGCGCGGGCGATGAAAATCTTCATCGGCTCTGAAAACAAGCTCTTCTCGCTCTCCGGTTCATCGGTTATCGCCGCGCCATACAGCGGCGCCGAAGGCCGGATCGTCGGCGTCGTGGGCGTCATCGGCCCCACGCGCCTCAACTATGCACGCATCGTGCCCATGGTGGATTATACCGCCCGAACACTCAGCAGGTTGATAGGATGATTGACGAAAACGAAAAGCTGACCCCCGAAGAGATCGCCGCGGCCGAACAGCCGGCGGAGACACCGGAGGCCGATCCGCTCGCCGAGAAGGATGCCGAGATCGCCGATCTCAAGGATCGCCTGCTCCGCGCCGTCGCGGAATCGGAGAACGTCCGCCGCCGCCTCGAACGCGAGAAGGCGGACGCGGTGGCCTACGCCGTCACCGGTTTCGCGCGCGATCTGCTCGGCGTCGCCGATAACCTCCGCCGCGCTCTCGATGCCGCCGCGAAGGACGATGTCGTGGCCAGCCCGCTGCTCTCCGGCGTGGAGATCACCGAGAAGGAACTTCTGAAAGCCTTCGACAAGCACGGTATCGCGCGCGTCGAAAGCATCGGCCAGAAGCTTGATCCGAACCGGCACCAGGCGATGCTCGAAGTGGTGCAGGAGGGTGCGGAGCCCGGCACGGTCGTTGCCGAGCTGCAAACGGGCTACGTCCTCAAGGATCGCCTGCTGCGCCCCGCGATGGTCACTGTTGCGAAGGAAGGCTGATGGCTGAGCCCGATCCCATCTGCGGCGTGTGGCAGCTCGACCAGTGGGTCGAGTTTCGCGACGGCGATCCCTACGTGCTCGATGCGAGCGGGCGCATCTTCTACCATCCCGATGGTCACGTAAGCGCGATCCTGACGCGGCAGACGGACGGCGGCGATCCGCTCGTCATCGCCTACGCGGGCCGCTGGCGGCGCGAGGGCGACGACGTCCACCACGCCGTCGAGCACGCCACCGTCCAGCGCTGGGTCGGCACGACGCTCACGCGCCGCGTGGTTGAGTTCGATCCCACGGGCGACGGTCGGCTTCTGCTCCGCACGCCTCCCGAAACCAGCCGCTCGGGCGCCGAGTTCTTCCACGATCTGATCTGGGTGCGCGCGGTCTAACCGCAGAGATCACGCCCAAAGGGAAAACGAAACGCGGGGTGGGCGTCAGCCCACCCCGCAAGTGCCTTAAATCCCGTCGAGACCCTTGCTGACCAGAATATTCACCGCAACGCGGCGATTCTGGGCCTTGCCCTCAACGGAGTCATTGCTTGCCGCCGGGTCCGCTTCGGCCATTCCGGTGGGCGTGAGCATACGATACGGCTTCCAGCCGCAGGCCTGCTGGAGATAATTGACGACGCGCGCCGCCCGCTTCTCGCTGAGCACCTGATTCAATTCCTCGCTTCCCGTGGAATCGGTGTAGCCGACCACGAGCAGCAGGGCATTGTCCATCGCCTCGGCTTCGCTCGCCGCCGAGCAGAGATTGGCCTTCGCCTCCTCCGACAGCACGGCCTTGCCGGTGTCGAAGTTCACGCTCGTCGTGCTTTTCACATTATACTGGTCGATATCCGCCACGCGGCCACGAAGGGCTTCCGTCGCCGCGGTCTGCTCCGCAAAGCGCTGGTCCGTTGCATTGTGGATCATCGACGCGGTCTTGAGATCCTTGTTCTTGAGCGCGATCTGGCTTGCCACCAGACCCTGCCCCCATTGCACGGTCTTGATGGTGACCGGCAGGCCGTTCAGCAGCGAGTCCGACGCCAGTTTCTTGCTGCTCGCCCCAAGGAACCCGCCGCTCGATTTCACCTTGGTCGCCTCGCTGATGAACACCGTCTGCTTCGCGCCGCCGGGGGTGGTGACCAGCATTTTCTGGTCCTTGCGCGCCGCGATGAAGCCTTCGACTTCCGGCCCTGCGGGCATCCCCGAGAGGTCGGCCGGCGGATAGGCATTCACGTCTATGGACGGGTCGACCCCGTTCATATCCTGCGGCTGCGCGTGCAGGCTGGCCGGCACCAGGCCGGAAAGCGCAAGCAGCAAGAACAGTCTTGGACTTTTGGAAATGACACTCATCGCGTTCCTCCTTCAAACTCGACCCATCGACCGCGTGTTATCACGCGTGTCGTCCGACCACTGACGCATTGCCGATCCAGGTGCCGGGAGCCGCCCCATCAAGCGTGCTTGACGTGCGGCCTGTCGCCGGACCCGGCCGCAACGGACGTCTTGCGTGTTCGGGCCAGCATCTCGGGCACAACATTTTGGTTAACGCTAGTATTACGGAGACGTTTCGAGAGTCTCCTGCGGCGAGCCGATGCCGCGTGCGGGCGGAGCCGCCGCTGGCGCTTCGGATATGTATTGGAAGAACCCTGTTCAGAGCCCGAATGTTCGGGATGAGGGGACACGCAAGTCCGCTCTAGACAATACCCCGCCCACCGCTCTCCGACCGAAACGGGAGCAGCGCGTCGTACGTGGCAAGTGGCGGCGTTCCCGGCACCTCGCCGCCCATGCGTTTCACATAGGCGTCGCGGACGATCTCCGCCTGCTGTTCAAGCCCATAGCCAGAGAAGCTGAGGCCCGCTTTCAGGGGCAGATAGTCGTAGCGCGCCAGCGGCCCGCGCCTGAGGATCAGGTTCACACCCTGCTGGTGCTGCCACACGTGCGTAAGCTCGTGGACGATGAGGCCCTGAAGGAACAGCGAGGCCCGGCTGAAATCGTCACGCCACGAGGCGTTGTTGGGATGGAACCAGATGTGCCCGTCGGGCGCCATCACCACCCATGCCGGTTGCAGCCACCACCATTTCGCCTGCCGGATGGTGACGCGCGCAAGGTCGATCGCGTCGCCGAAGGCGCGGCGCGCCATCGTCCGCTCACCGTCCGTCAGCGGTCTAATGATGCGAATGCTCTCCGGCCTTCATTTCCGGTGCGGTTGCGCTCATCGCGTGCGCGGAAACGGCGACGCGGCCGGCCTTCTCGAACACGAAGGTCAGCGGCACGCGCGAATCGGGCTTCGTGTCCGGCAGGCCGAACACCATCACGTGCATGGCTCCGGGCTTCAGCTCGATCTTCTGGCTCGGATTCACGGGCAGGCCAACGAGCGGGACCATGCGCATCACGCCGTTTTCGGCCTTCGTCGCGTGCAGCTCGAATCGTGCGGGCTTGGGGCCTTCCACGGCGATCAGCCGGTCCGCCATCGCACCGCCCGCGATCGTCGCATACAGCGCGGCCGGACGGCCCGCGACGACAGGCAGGCGAATCCAGGCATTGCTCACGGCCGGAGGGACGGGGGGGGCAGCAAGCGCCCGTCCGCCGACTGCCGCTGCCACGAGCAGCAACAGCGCGGTCACACACGCCGCAATTCCAAGGTTTCTGTCGATACGCGCCACGATCTTGTATCCTTCGCCAGAGACATCCACGCTCCGCACGAACGCTTCATGCCACAGCTCGGGGCGTTTGCACCATGCGGCAGCACGTCCTCATCGAAGGCGCAAATCGCATCGGGGGTGTGCACACGCTCTTGTATGGCGCTGGCGCTGTTCCTACATCGCCCGCGTGGATCAACGACGCTGCGGCAAATCTGCGCAGCGGCGGGATCAATCGTTTGTTCCTGCTTGGAATTTGAAAGAGGAAGCACGGGAGATATGGGCAAGGTAATCGGTATCGACCTTGGCACGACCAACAGCTGCGTCGCCGTGATGGAAGGCAGCAAGCCCAAGGTTATCGAGAACGCGGAAGGCGCGCGCACGACGCCGTCGATGGTCGCTTTCACGAAGGACGGCGAGCGTCTCGTCGGTCAGCCGGCGAAGCGTCAGGCGGTGACGAACCCGGATAACACGGTGTTCGCCGTGAAGCGTCTGATCGGCCGCCGTTTCGACGATCCGGTTACCAAGAAGGACATGGCGCTCGTCCCCTATCACATCGTGAAGGGTGGCAATGGCGACGCGTGGGTGAAGGCCGGCGGCGAGGATTACAGCCCGTCGCAGGTGTCTGCCTTCATCCTGCAGAAGATGAAGGAAACCGCCGAGTCCTACCTCGGCGAAACCGTCACGCAGGCGGTCATCACCGTGCCCGCGTACTTCAACGACGCTCAGCGCCAGGCCACCAAGGATGCCGGCAAGATCGCCGGTCTTGAGGTGCTGCGCATCATCAACGAGCCGACCGCGGCGGCGCTCGCTTACGGGCTCGAGAAGAACGACGGCAAGACCATCGCGGTCTACGATCTCGGCGGCGGCACGTTCGACGTCTCGATCCTCGAGATCGGCGACGGCGTGTTCGAGGTGAAGTCCACGAACGGCGACACGTTCCTCGGCGGTGAGGACTTCGACGCCAAGATCGTCGATTCGCTCGCCGAAGGTTTCAAGAAGGACGAAGGCATCGACCTCCGCTCCGATCGTCTCGCGCTGCAGCGCCTCAAGGAAGCTGCCGAGAAGGCGAAGATCGAGCTGTCGTCCGCGCAGGCGACGGAGGTGAACCTGCCGTTCATCACCGCCGACCAGAACGGCCCGAAGCACCTCGTGAAGACGATCACGCGCGCCGACCTCGAAAAGCTTGTCGGCGATCTCGTCGCCCGCACGCTGGAGCCGTGCCGCAAGGCCTTGAAGGACGCCGGGCTCGACAAGGACAAGATCGACGAGGTCGTCCTCGTCGGCGGCATGACGCGCATGCCGCTCGTTCGCGAAGAGGTGAAGAAGTTCTTCGGCAAGGAACCGCACACGGGCGTGAACCCGGATGAGGTTGTGGCCATGGGCGCCGCCATTCAGGCGGGCGTGCTGCAGGGCGACGTCAAGGACGTGCTGCTGCTCGACGTGACGCCGCTGTCGCTCGGCATCGAGACGCTGGGCGGCGTGTTCACGCGCATGATCGATCGCAACACGACGATCCCGACGAAGAAGAGCCAGGTTTACTCGACCGCCGAGGACAATCAGGGCGCGGTGACGATCCGCGTCTTCCAGGGCGAGCGCGAGATGGCCGCCGACAACAAGGCGCTCGGCCAGTTCGATCTCGTCGGCATCCCGCCGGCGCCGCGCGGCGTGCCGCAGATCGAGGTGACGTTCGACATCGACGCCAACGGCATCGTCAACGTCTCGGCGAAGGACAAGGGCACCGGCAAGGAGCAGCAGATTCGCATCCAGGCGTCGGGCGGCCTTTCGGACAACGACATCGAGCAGATGGTGAAGGACGCCGAGAAGTTCGCCGACGAGGACAAGAAGCGCCGCGCGAAGGCCGAGGCCCGCAACCAGGCGGACAGCCTCATCCACTCGACGGAGAAGCAGCTCGCCGAGCATGGCGACAAGGTGGATGCCTCCACGAAGGGCGGCATCGAAACCGCCGTCGCCGCGCTGAAGTCGGTACTCGACAGCGACGATGTCGACGACATCAACGCCAAGACGCAGGCGCTCGCGCAGGAAGCGATGAAGCTCGGCGAAGCGATCTACAAGGCGGAAGCCGCGGCCGCGTCGGGCGAAGGCGATGCACAGGCCTCCACTTCGTCTACTTCGGACGAAGACGTCGTCGATGCCGAGTTCTCGGAAGTCGACGAAGACAAGAAGGCGTAGGTTGGAAACGAGGGCTGCCTGGAAACGGGTAGCCCTCGCGCCAGCGGGGGCGGTCAGAGTCTATGGTTGAAGCGGACTACTACGAGGTACTCGGCGTCGAGCGGACGGCCGACGGCGCGACGATCAAGTCCGCTTACCGGCGTCTCGCAATGCAGTATCACCCGGACAAGAACGGTGGCTGCACCGATTCCGAGGCGAAGTTCAAGGCGATCAACGAAGCCTATGATTGCCTGAAGGACGATCAGAAACGCGCTGCCTATGATCGCTACGGCAAGGCCGCGTTCCAGAACGGCGGACCCGGCAATGGCGCGGGCGGTGCCGGGTTTGGCGACTTCGCCGACATTTTCGAAGGCATTTTCGGCGAGTTCATGGGCGGCGGCCGCCAGCGGCAGCGCAGCAGCGCGATGCGCGGCGCGGACCTGCGCTTCGACCTGAAGCTCAGCCTTGAGGAAGCCTTCGCGGGCAACACCCGCACCATCGAGATCGATGTCGCCACGGCCTGCGAGCCCTGCAGCGGCTCGGGCGCGGCGCCGGGTGCCACCGCCAACACCTGCGGCACCTGCGGCGGCCACGGCAAGGTGCGCGTGCAGCAGGGCATGTTCCTGATGGAGCGGACCTGCCCGAACTGCCACGGCGCGGGCCGCGTGATCTCCGACCCGTGCAAGGAATGTCACGGCGCGGGCCGGGTCGACAAACACAAGTCGCTCGACGTGCGCATCCCCGCGGGCGTCGACGACGGCACGCGCATTCGCCTGTCGGGCGAGGGCGAGGCCGGCGCGCGGGGCGGACCGCCGGGCGATCTCTACATCTTCGTGCACCTCGAACCGCATGACATCTTCGAGCGCGACGGTACCAACCTCTACGTGAAGGTGCCCGTGCCGATGACGCTCGCGGCGCTCGGCGGCGCGATCGAAGTGCCCTCGATCGACCGCGAGGCGGTGGAGCTCAAGATCCCGGCCGGCACGCAGAGCGGCAAGCAGTTCTCGCGGCGCGGCCAGGGTATGCCGCCGCTGAACGGTGGCGGGCGTGGCGATCTCATCGTGGAGGTCGAGATCGAAACGCCGACGCGGCTTTCGAAGCGCCAGCGCGAGCTTCTGGAAGAGTTCCAGGCGCTGGAGCCCGAGGCCGGGAGCTGTCCTGAAAGTCAGGGGTTCTTCGCGAAGATTCGTGCGAAATGGGATGAGCTGACCGAGTAGAATCGCAATCGGGGAGGGCCGCATGATCAAGGTTTACGGGTCGACGCTGTCGCCATTCGTTCGCAAGGTGGTCGTGGTGCTTGCCGAGAAGGGGCTGGACTACGATCTGATTCCCTCGGGCCTTCCGGCGCGCGATCCCGATTTCCTCTCGATCTCGCCGTTCGGGAAGATGCCGGCGTTTCGCGACGGCGATTTCGCTATCTCTGATTCCTCCGCCATCGTTCACTATCTCGATGCGAAGTATCCCGAACCCCGTCTCATTCCGCAGGCGCCCGAGGATCTCGGCCGTGCGGTCTGGTATGACGAGTTCGGCGACACCATCGTTGCGCTCACGGGCGGCAAGGTGTTCTTCAATCGTGTCGTTGCGCCGCGCTTTCTGAAGCAGGCGGGGAATGAAGACATGGTGCAGCAGGGCATCGCCGAATTGCCCCGGCTGTTCGATTACCTCGAAGGCGTCGTGCCGGAGCCGGGTGGTTTCCTCGTCGGCGGGGCGCTCAGCCTTGCGGATATCGCTGTGGCGAGCCCGTTCGTGAATCTTTCGCATTGCGCGCTCGATGTCGATTGCGCGACGCACCCGCGGCTTGGCGCGTGGCTGCCGACGATCCTGTCGCGGCCATCTTTCGCGGCGCCCATTGCCGAAGAAAAGGCATTTCTCGCCGCCTAGACAGGGCAGCGCGACTTCGCCACAGTCCGCGCCATGTCGCTGGAGAGCAAGCTCGAGGCGTGGGTCGCAGCCGGTCTCATCGATGCCGATGCCGCCGCGCGTATTCGTGTTCACGAGGAGGCGAACGATCGCCCCTATGTGCTCTGGGCCATCGTCGGCCTTGGCCTGTTCGCGCTGGCGCTCGGCCTCGCGCTCATCGTCGCGGCGAACTGGGACGTTATCGCCGACTGGCTGAAGCTCGGCGTCCATCTGGCGCTCACCGCCGCTGCTGCTGCCGCCGTCTGGATAGGCGCTGCGCGGGGCAATCGTTGGCTGAAGGAAGGCGCGCTGTTCCTGCTGGCAGCGCTCGTCCTCGCTGGCATCGCGCTGCATTCCCAGGTTTATCAACTCACCGGCCCGATGTGGCAGGCGCTCGTACCCTGGCTCGTGCTGATGACGCCCGCGATGCTGATCGCGGGCAGCACGCGGCTCGTGGCCTACGGCTGGGCGGGCATGCTGCTGTGGACGCTGGCTTCGCTGGCACTGGAAAACGAGCACGCGGATGGCCTCTGGTATTTCATCCACGGAGTCGCGATCGCGGGGCCCGTGATCCTCATCGGCCTGTCGCTGCTGCCGTGGCGCAGCCGCCTCAGCTTCGCGGACGGGCTGCGCGAGGTCGGGGTCCTCGTGTGGCTCGGCGGCGTCAGCTTCGCGCATTTCGTGTGGGCGGGCACCGTCACGTCGTCCGAAGCCGGTGAGATGGCGGTTCGTCTCGTCGTGCCGGTCGTCATCGCCGCAGCGGCAGTGTGGATCGGCCGCCGCTGGCGAATGGTCCCACAGGCGATGCTGCTGCCGATCGTCGCCGCGCCGATGGCGGCGCTGCTACTCGCGACCGTGGTTCCTCATGCGGATGGTTGGCCTGCTCGGCTTGTCGGTGCACTCATCTACATGGCGATGTGGGGCGTCATCGCCCGCGCCGCGATCGCCTCGGGCTGGCGTGCACTCTTCGGCGTTGCCATTGCAGCCATCGGCATTCGCATCTTCATCATCTACTTCGAGCTGTTCGGTTCGCTGGCGACGACGGGTGCCGGGCTCATCATCGGTGGAGTGCTGCTCATCGCGCTCGCGCTCGGCTGGCGGCGGGTGTTCGCTCTCGTCGGGAGGAAGCGGGCATGAAGCGCTGGCTTGCCCTTGCCCTGCTGCTCCCGCTCGTGGGGCTCGTGCTCAGCATCGCCGCGCGCGAGGCGGGGCTTTCGGGTGCCTCCGAATGGCGTATTCCCATCGCGGGCTTCGATCCGCGCGATCCCATCCGCGGCCGCTTCATCCAGTTCCGCTACGACTGGCGCGTGGCCGGCGATCCCGCGCTTTGCACGGGTGCGGCCTGCGGTCTCTGCCTGTCCGAGGAGGCGGGAGAGATGGTGGCGACGATGGTGGCGCCGGGCACGGCCTGCCCAGCCTACATTGATGTGAACGGCAGCAACATCAGGCGCTTCGGCGGCGTGCCCAGGCAGGTGCCGGAGTTTTCGAGCCGGATCTTCGTTTCCGAAACGAGTGCGCCCAGGCTTGAGGACATGCTGCGTCGCGAGCCGATGGTCGTCGTCGCGCAGCTCACGCGGCAGGGTCGCCTCGTCAACGACAGGCTCGAACCGGCAAACTAAACCCGCTTGGAAATCGCAATCGCCGCCCGGCATCCCGCGCGGATCGCGGCGGAGAGCAGCGGATAGGCTGGGGCCTGCTCGGCACCATGCGCGATGGCGGTGGCGCGGTGCTCGCGTTCTTCCTCGGCGAACTCCTCGATGCGGGCCTTGAGCTCGGGGTCGCTGTCGCCAAGCGCTTCGGCCTGCTCGGCATAGTGGCGGTCGATCTCGGTTTCGACGGCAGCGGTGCACGCCATCGCCGCGCGCGGTCCCATCAGCGCGGTCGCCGCGCCGAGCGCATAGCCTGCGACGTGCCAGAAGGGCGCCAGCGCCGTCGGCCGCACGCCGCGCTCCACGACCATGCGGTTGAACACGTCGAGGTGGCGCTGTTCCTGCGCGCGCATCCGCGCGATCTCGGTACTGTCCGGGTGACGGTTCCCCATCACTGCGAGTTGCCCGGAATAGATGCGCGCCGCGCCATATTCGCCTGCCTGATCGACGCGCAGCATTGAGGCGGTGTCTGCGCCGCGGTCGCCCGGAAGGGGGCGTTTCAGCGTTTCAGGATCAGCCACAGCGCGACTCCCGCGATCAACCCGGAAAGTATGGCATTGTATCCGGCCATCGAAATGCCCGCCAGCGACCACGCGATCTGGTCGCACTGCACGACCGGCGTCGCCATCACGTTCGAGAAGAAATCGCCGGAGCCGAGGTCGGTGGCGCTGCATGCGCTTGGGCCCTGCCACCAGCGCTGCTCGACGCCCGCGTGGAACACGCCGATGCCCGCAGTGACGAGCTCCGCGAGCGCGGCGAGCAGAAGCAGCCCTCGCTTGCCTGCGCCCGGCACGAACAGCGCAAGGCTGCCGAGGATAAGCGCGATGGCGTGCGGCCAGCGCTGCCAGATGCACATCTCGCAGGGGTGAAGCCCGCCGATATATTGGAACGCGAAGGCGCCGCCGAGAAGCGCGGACGGCCCAAGCAGCAGCAGGAGGTGCGCGAGGCGCAGCCGGTCAGTCATTGCTGGCCTTTCGGGCGACGAGGCTGGCACCCACAAGCGTCACACCCTTGGCTTCGAGCTCGGCCGACCAGCGCTCGATCTCGCCGATCGTGGTGGAGACGGGGCGGGCATAGCCGACTGCATAGCCGCGGCGTTTCGCCGTGGCGACGAGGGCATTGAGGTTGCTGCGGATATTCGCGGCGGTTTCCGGCTCATCGAGGAAGCGGTCGTTGGTGGCGGCGGCAAGCCCGATGGCACGGGCTTCCGTCTCGCCGACCGAGCGCCCGGAGGAGCGCGCGTCCACGTAGAACAGACGCTTCGCCTTCACCGCGTCCAGCACCGGGCGCATCGCAGCAGCGTTTTCGGTGAAGGCGCTGCCCATCATGTTGGTGACGCCGACCGGCGCCTCGACGCGCGACAGCGCCCAATCCAGCCGACGCACGTTCTCGGCAGGCGCCTCGCCGGTAAGGAGTACGTTCTTGCCCGGATTGACGCGCGGATACGATTTCGGCTGCATCGGAACCGAGAGCCACACCTCGTGCCCGCCCGCCTTCGCGGCCTTCGCAAGGTCGCGCGAGGCGTCGGCATAGGGCGAGAAGGCGAGGCTGACGGCGGCGGGCAGCCGATCGATCGCAGCCTTCGCGGCGGTGGCGTTGGGGCCAAGCTCCGTGAGAACGATGGCGACGATCGGCCCTGCCGGGATCGGCGCTGCGGGTACGGCCGCGCGGGCGGGCGGCGTTGCACCTGCTGCAAGCCGGGTCTCGTCGATCTCGGGCTTGTCGATGTCGGTGACGGGAACCTGCGCGATCGGCGGGCGCAGCGTGCCGGCAGCGGCGGCGTCTTTCGCTTTCACCTTGGCTTCCGGCGGCAGCGCGCGGCGCGGCACATCGCCGGTTTGCGCGGCGGCATGGCTCGGCGCGAGCGGCCGCAGCAGCTCGACGAACACGGTCGCAAGGCCAATGAACAGCACGGCGCCGCCAAGCGCGAGCAGCAGTCCCCGGCCCCGACGCGGGGCGATGTCTTCGCTCAGCGGGACACCTCTGCGGTCTGCACCGGCTGCGGGCCGAGCCGGCCGATAACCTTCATCGCGTAGTCGAGCTGGTAGTCCTTCACGCCCGCCTTTTCGAGATCGGCGGCGGTCCGCGTGAAGCGCGGGTTCTCCTTGTCGTCTTCCTCGATGATCTTGTTGTCCTTCACCGCGTCGTTGCGCAGGTGCTGGCGGAGGTCCGCCTCGCGGATCACGCGGCGTTCCTTGTAATCGGCATCCGAAAGCTGCGGCACGGTGATGTCGGGCTCGATGCCCGCTTCCTGCACCGAACGGCCGGAGGGCGTGTAGTAGCGCGCCGTGGTGAGCCGGAGCGCCGTGTCCTGCGTCATCGGGATCAGCGTCTGCACAGAGCCCTTGCCGAAGCTGCGCTGGCCGAGGACGAGCGCGCGGCGGTGATCCTGCAGCGCGCCCGCGACGATCTCCGCGGCGGACGCCGAGCCTTCGTCGACGAGCACGACGATCGGCTTGCCCTTCGTGTCGTCGCCTTCGCGCGCGTAGTAGCGCTGTACGTCGCCCTTGCGGCGGCCGCGCTGCGAGACGATCTCGCCGCGTTCGAGGAACGCGTCCGACACCTCGATCGCCTGATCGAGAAGACCGCCGGGGTTGGAGCGCAGGTCGATCACGAAGCCGAGCAGCTTGCCGCCAGCCTGCTTCTCCATGCTGGCGATCGCCTGCCGCGTCGCTTCGCCGGTCTGCTTGTTGAAGGTGGAGATGCGCAGGATGCCGATGTTGTTCTTCACTTCGGACTTCACCGGCTTCAGCGAAATGACTTCGCGCTTCAGCGTCAGTTCCATCGGCTTCTGCTGGCCGGTGCGCACGACGCTGATCTTCACGGTGGTGCCGGGCAGGCCCTTCATCTTGTCGACCGCGTCGTCAAGCGACAGACCGTAGATGAGTTCGCCGTCGATGTGCGTGATGTAGTCGCCGGCCTTGATGCCCGCGCGTGCGGCCGGCGTGTCGTCGGTCGGCGCGATCACCTTCACCACGCCGTCTTCCTGGCTCACGGTGAGGCCGAGACCGCCGTATTCGCCCTCGGTCTGCGTCCGCATCCGCTCGAAGTTGCGCATGTTGAGGAAGCTCGAGTGCGGATCGAGGCTGGAGAGCATCCCGTTGATCGCGCCTTCGATCAACTGCTCGTCGGTCACCTCGTCCACATATTCGGCGCGCACGCGCTCGAACACGTCCATCAGCTGGTCGAGCTGACGATAGGTGCTCGCCGGGTTCGCCGCCTGCACGGCGGTCGTCGAGGGGATGAGCGCGATCGCCACGGCGGGGATCAGCGTGTGCAAAAGCTTACGAGACATCACTTCTTCCTTGTCGTGACCGGCGGTACGGCCCTCTGTCCCAGCGCATCGGCAGCCATCATAGCCGCGCGCCGATGAATTGGCGAGTAACGGATTTCAGCCATCGCGGCCTGTTTTGCGAACATGCGGCGCGGGATCGATCGGGCGGCCGCCTTGCCGGAGTTCGAGGTAAAGCTCGGGCTCCAACGATCCCATGCGGCCGATCGGCGTTCCGGCCGATACGGTCTCTCCGACAAGCACATCGACGCGTTCGAGGCCTGACATCATGCTGAGCAGACGTCCGGGATGCTGGACGATGACGATATCGCCGTAGGTGCGGAACGGCCCGGCGTAGGCGATCCGGCCCTTTGCCGGGGCGACGACCTGCGCGCCCTTGCGCGTTGCGAGCGTGATGCCGCGCGCGCGGACGCCGACGCGGCTCATGTCCTCGAAGCCTTCCACGATGCTGCCCGCCGCGGGCTGCAGGTAGGGGAAGGGCAGGGGCGCGGCGGCTGTGCGGACGGGCCGGGGCGGTGCCAGCCGCCGGGCGTTCGTGCCCGCGCTATCATCGAATGCGCCCGCGAGGCCACGCAGGTCCATCGCCTTTGCGGCAAGCGCGCGCGCCTGCGCGCGCTCCTCGTCGGCCTCGCGATCGAGCGAGTCGCGTTCGGCGCGGAGGTCGGCCTGCACGCCATCGAGTTGGCGGATCGCCTGCGAAAGCTCAGTGTTGGCGGCCAGCAGTTGCTGCTTCGACGTGATGAGCCGGGCCTGCACGGCGCGGGAGTCGACGAGCGCGCGGCGGTATTCTGCGGTGCGGGTCCGAAGCGTCGGCTGCACAGCTTCCAGAAGCGCACTGACGCGGGCGGTGGTGACCGCCGACGAAGGCTCGAGGAGCACGAGGCCCGCCGGCCTGCGGCTCAGGGTCTGAAGCACGGCGAGGAGTCGACTGATCTCACCGTGCTGCGCGGCGAGCCGGGCGCGCTGCTCACGCCGCAGCCGTTCGAGCCGGGCGGTTCCGGCCTCGATGGCGCTCACGCGCGCCTCGCCGTTCTGGATGCGCCGGGCAAGGTCGATCGCCGTCTGCCGTGCGCTTCGTGCCCTGTCGTCGGCCGCATCGGCATCGCGGCGCAGTGCGGCGGCGCGGGAATCGGCCTTCAGCGCATCCTGTTCTGCCTTGTCCGCGGGCGCGGCTGCGGCGAGGAACAGGAAGGCGAGGGCCGCGGCGCGCATCAGCCCTCGCGGTGGTAGGGATGACCGGCGAGGATCGACGTCGCCCGGTAAAGCTGCTCGGCGAGCATCGCGCGCACCATCAGGTGGGGCCATGTCGCCTTGCCGAAGCTGATGAGAAGGTCTGCGCCTTCCCGCGTGTCCGCATCGTGGCCGTCAGCAGCGCCGATCAGAAAACGGGTTTCGCGCACGCCGTCATCGCGCCAGCGGCCGAGCCGGTCGGCAAGCGCCGTTGAGGCCAGGCTCTCGCCGCGCTCATCCAGCGCCACCGTGCGACAGTCACCCGTTGGGGGCGGCATACGACCGCCTTTGTCTGGAAGCTCGGTGATGCGAAACGGCCAGCTCATCCGCGCGCGGTAACGTTCGACGAGATCGGCTTCCGGGCCGCGCCCGATGCGTCCGCGCGCGATGACATGCAGAAGCACCTCAGGCGGTTGCGGCCGCCGCCGGCGTCTTGTCGAAGGCCCACATCTTCTCGAGGTTGTAGAAGCTGCGGACTTCGGGGCGGAACAGGTGAACGATCACGTCATCCGCATCGATCAGCACCCAGTCGGCGGTCGGCAGGCCTTCGATGCGTACCACGCGGCCGAGGTCCGCCTTGATCTTTTCGGCGAGCTTCTGCGCCATCGATGCCACCTGCCGCGTGGAGCGACCGCTGGCGATGATCATGTGATCGGCGATTTGCGTTTTTCCGCTGAGCGGAATGTCGATGACATCGACGGCCTGATCGTCGTCGAGCGACTTCAGGATGAGGGCGTGCAGCTCTTCGGAGCTTCCGCCTTCATGGTCGCCGGGCGTTGCCGCGGCGCTGCTGGGAGACAATCCTTATCCCTTCGGGTTCGTTGCACCAATTCGGCTCGCCCATCCCGGATCGCGCGTGCGGATCGCCGTGGCGGAGGTGGGATCGAGCGGGATCGAAAGGATCACTATCGCCGGCAACTCCCATTCAGCCCAGAGTTTGGCACGCGCTTCGCCGCGGATATGCCGCCGAAGCCACGCCATGGCCGGAGCCCGGCGTGCTCGCCCAATGTAGTCGCCCCGCGCCATAACGGCAATCGGCACTTCGCGCGCGATGTCGCGCCAGCGTTTCCAGCGGCTGAACTGCAACAGATTGTCCGCGCCCATGATCCAGACGAAGCGGTGCTGCGGGAACGCGCGCCTCAGCGCGGCGATCGTATTGACGGTGTAGGCGGTGCCCAGTGACGCTTCGATGTCGGTAGGCCGGATGCGCGGATGGCGCGCGGCGCGGCGCGCGGACTCCATGCGCGCGGCGAGCGGCGCCATGCCCGCCTTGTCTTTCAAGGGGTTCTGCGGGCTCACCAGCCACCACACCTCATCGAGCGCGAGCCGCCGGAGCGCTTCGATGCTGATATGCCGGTGGCCCTGATGCGCCGGGTTGAACGACCCGCCGATAAGCCCGATCCGCGCCACTACAGCCCCGCTGCCTGCGCGGCGATTTCGTAGGAGCGGAGCCGGGCGGCGTGGTCGAAGATCATGCCGGTGACCATCAGCTCGTCGGCGCCGGTTTCTTTTACGAACGCCTGCATCTGCCGCGCCACGGTCTCCACACTACCCACGGCGGAGCAGGAGAGGGTGCGGGCGAGGTGTGCCTGCAGCTCTGCCGGGAGCGATTCGCGGTAGCCGGGGATGGGTGGCGGCAAGCGGTCCGGCTGGCCGGTGACGAGATTGACGAATGCCTGCTGCTGGGAGGTCGCGAGCACGGCGGCCTCCTCATCCGTATCCGCGGCGATGACGTTGTAGCCGAGCATCAGGTAAGGTTTGTCGAGGTAAGCGGATGGCTTGAAGTAGCCGCGGTACACCTCGATTGCCTGGCTGAGCGCCTGCGGTGCGAAGTGCGAGGCGAAAGCGTAGGGCAGGCCAAGGTGTGCAGCAAGGCTGGCGCCAAACAGGCTGGAGCCGAGCACCCACACGTCCACGTTCGCGCCGCCGCCCGGCACGGCGACGACCGGGCCTTCACCCCGGAAATAGGCCATCACCTCCTGAACGTCCTGCGGGAAGCGCTCGGAAGCGGCGTGGAGATCGCGGCGGATCGCCTGCGAGACCTTCTGATCGGAGCCGGGCGCGCGGCCGAGGCCGAGGTCGATGCGGCCGGGGTAGAGCGCGTCGAGCGTGCCGAACTGCTCGGCGATCAGCAGCGGTGCGTGGTTCGGCAGCATGATGCCGCCCGCACCGACGCGGATCGTTGAGGTCGCGCCCGCGATATGGCCGATCAGCACGGAGGTTGCGGCGCTCGCTATGCCCGGCATTCCGTGGTGCTCGGCGAGCCAGATGCGGCGGTAGCCGAGCTGCTCACCCGCCTGCGCGAGCGCGACCGAATTCGCGAACGATTGCCGGACGCTGCTGCCCTGAACGACGGGCGAGAGGTCGAGGATCGAAAGCGGAGTCATGCGGCGATCAGGGGCGCACCTGCCCGTTGCCGCGCACCACGGTCTTGTAGGTGGTGAGGCCTTCGAGCGCGACCGGGCCGCGTGCATGGAGCCGGCCCGTGGCGATGCCGATCTCGGCACCGAAACCGAACTCGCCGCCGTCCGCGAACTGAGTGGAGGCGTTGTGGATCACGATGGCACTGTCCACGCCCGCAAGGAAGCGGTTCGCGGTCTCGGCGTTCTCGGTGATGATGCTCTCGGTGTGCGCGCTGCCGTGGCGGGCGATGTGTTCGGCCGCGCCGCCCACCCCGTCCACCACCTTCGCGGAGATGATCGCATCGAGATATTCGGTGCCCCAGTCGGCATCGTCCGCCGCCACCACGCGCGGATCGATGGCCCGTACGGCGTCGTCGCCGCGCACTTCGCAGCCCGCGTCGAGCAGCGCCTTCACGACGCGCGCGCCGGTCGCCTCGGCGGCCTTGTCGATCAGCAGTGTTTCCGCCGCGCCGCAGATGCCGGTGCGGCGGAGCTTGGCGTTGAGCGCGATCGCTTCGGCCTTGTCCGCGTCCGCATCGCGGTCGATGTAGACGTGGCAGATGCCGTCGAGGTGCGCGAGCACGGGCACGCGCGCTTCGGATTGCACGCGCGCGACGAGGCCCTTGCCGCCGCGCGGAATGATGATGTCGATAAGGCCCGCAGCGCCCAGCATCACGCCCACGGCGGCGCGGTCGGACGTGTCCACGAGCTGCACAGCGTCGGCAGGAAGGCTTTCGCTGGCGATCCCCGCGATGAACGCTGCGTGCAGCGCCTTCGACGTGCTAAGCGCTTCGGAGCCGCCGCGCAGGATGCAGGCGTTGCCCGACATCAGGCACAGTGCGCCTGCGTCCACGGTGACGTTCGGGCGGCTTTCGTAGATGATGCCGATGACGCCGAGCGGCACGCGCACCTGCTCGAATTTCAGGCCGTTCGGCTGCGTCCAGCCCTTGATCGGCGCACCCACAGGGTCCGGCAAAGCGGCCACAGCTTCCACGCCCGCCGCGATGCCTTCGAGGCGGGCATCATCCAACCGCAGCCGGTCGAGCATCGCACCCGAGGTGCCGCGCGCCTCGGCGGCCTTCATGTCTTCGGCATTGGCCGCGAGGATCGCGGGCGCGGCGGCGCGGATCGCGCCGGCGGCGGCCTTCAGCGCTGCGGCCTTGCGCGCGGTCGGCATCGCCGCGAGCGCGCGCGATGCGGCGCGGGCAGCGGTGGCCATCTCGGCGATGCGGGTTTCGATCTCACTCATAACAATACCAGATGATCCCTGTGTACCATGGCGGAGCGCGGCGCATAGCCGAGGAGCTCCGCCTGCGCCTCGGTGCGCTTGCCCGCGATGGCGCGCGCATCGGCGATATCGTAACCCGCAAGGCCGCGCGCAAGCACGTGGCCGCTTTCGTCGGCGATCTCGATGGCGTCGCCGCGCGCGAACTTGCCGTCCACGTGCCGCACGCCTGCCGCGAGCAGGCTGCCGCCGCGCTGAAGTGCTTTTACCGCGCCCGCATCGATCGTGAGGCGCCCGGCGGAGGTGAGACGGCCCGCGAGCCACGCCTTGCGTGCGCGGCTCGCCGAGACGGCGGCGAACACTGTGCAGCGGCCGGTTTCCTCCAGTCGTGCGAGCGGATTGGGGGCCGTGCCCTGCGCGATGCCGAGCGGAATGCCGCTCTTGCAGGCGATGCGCGCGGCGGCGACCTTGGCTCCCATGCCGCCTGAGCCCATTGCAGCACTTTCGCCGAGCGTGACACGCTTCAGCACAGCGTCGATATCGTCGACGCGCGCGATGAGTTCCGCATCCGGGTCGCTGCGCGGATCAGCGGTGAACAGACCGTCGATGTTGGAAAGGAGGAGCACGCCCTCTGCGGCTGCGGCCTGTCCAACGCGCGCGGCAAGACGGTCGTTGTCGCCGAAGCGGATTTCCTCGGTCGCGACGCTGTCGTTCTCGTTGAGCACCGGCACAACACCGAGCCCGAGCAGCCGTTCGAGCGTGGCGGCGGCATTGAGGAAGCGGCGGCGGTCTTCAAGGTCGCCGAGGGTCAGCAGCATCTGCGCAGCGGTGATGCCCTTGTCACCAAGCAGTTCGGCCCACGCCTGGCTTAGCAGAATCTGGCCCGTTGCAGCAGCGGCCTGCGCATCTTCAAGGCAGGCGCGCCCACCCTTCGGTAGCCCGAGCCGCCGGGCGCCGAGCGCGATGGCGCCCGAGGAGACGACGACGATGCGTTGGCCGCGCGTGCGCCGGTCCGCGATGTCGGCGGCCAGGCTTTGCAGCCATTCGCGGCGCAGCTTGCCGTCCTCGTCGACAAGCAGGGCCGAGCCTACCTTGACGACCAGACACTTGCAGTTGCCGGGCGAAAAGGGGCTCAGATCGGTGACCATGCTGCCTGTTTGTCCGCCTCTTTCTGTGCTCCGCGTGCGGGTTCGCCGATCACGGTCAGCAGCGCATCGAGCACTTCGGTCAGGCCTTCGCCGGTGGCGGCGGAAACCAGATGGACCTTCTGCCCGCAAGCGTTTTCGAGCGCACGCAGCTTGGCGGCACGCCCGCGCGCGTCGATGAGGTCGATCTTGCTGAGCGCAACCACCTGCGGCTTGTCCTCAAGCCCCGCGCCATAAGCCTCCAGCTCGTCCACGATGGTGCGGTACGCTTTGGTGGGCGAGGGCGCGCTCGCGTCGACGAGATGCAGCAGCACGCGGCAGCGTTCGATATGGCCGAGGAAGCGGTCGCCGATGCCGACACCGTCCGCAGCGCCCGCGATGAGGCCGGGGATGTCGGCGAGCACGAACTCGCGGTCGCGGTGCAGCACGACGCCGAGCTGCGGTTTCAGCGTCGTGAACGGATAGGCGCCGACCTTGGCGTTGGCATTGGTCACGGCATTGATGAAGGTGGATTTGCCCGCGTTCGGCAAGCCGAGCAGGCCCGCGTCTGCCAGCAGCTTCAGCCGCAGCCACACCCACATCTCCTCGCCGGGGATGCCGGGCTGCGACTGGCGCGGCGCGCGGTTCGTCGAGGTCTTGTAGGAGGCGTTGCCGCGCCCGCCCATGCCGCCGTTCAGGAAGGTGATACGCTCGCCGACCGTGGTGAGATCGGCGAGCAGAGAATGCTCCTCGTCGTCGGCAAGAATCTGCGTGCCCACGGGGACGGGGATCACAAGATCCTCGGCCGATGCGCCGGTCTGATTGCGGCCGGCACCGCCTTCGCCGCGCGGCGCCTTGAAGTGCTGGCGGTAGCGGAAGTCGATCAGCGTGTTGAGGCCCTCGACAGCTTCGAAAATGATGTCGCCGCCCCTGCCGCCGTTGCCGCCGTCCGGTCCACCCTGCTCGATGAACTTCTCACGGCGAAACGATACGGCACCGGGGCCGCCGCCGCCGGAGCGCAGGTAGATCTTTGCCTGATCGAGAAACTTCATGCCGCTTCCCTATACATGCCGACGCGATCTAGCCAGCGTTCGCGTGACAGGCGGTATTCCACCGAGTCGATCTCGCAGTCGCGCGCGCGGCAATAGTGGGGCACGATCTCTCCCGTGGGCACAAAGCCGAGCTTTCTCAGAACCTTGCCAGAGGCCGGGTTGTCGATGAAGTGACCCGCGCCGAGCATGTCGTTGCGAGCGCCGAGGAAGGCGGCCGCGATGATCGCTTCGGCGGCTTCGACCGCGATGCCCTTGCCCCAGTGGCGCCGCGCCACCCAATAGCCGATCTCGGGAATGGTGATCTTGTCGTTCCACCTTCCGAAGCCGACACTGCCGACGAGTTCCGGCGCGCCGTCCGTGCGCAGGAAGATGAGGCTGCTCGCCTCGTGCGGGGGCGTGTCCGCGTCCCTCGCGATCTTCTCGCGCGCGTCTTCGATGCCGTAGGGCCACGGCGCGGTCGCGAGGTTGCGGACGATCGCCGCGTCGGCGATCGTGGCGGCTAGCGCCGCGGCGTCCTCCGGCCACGCCGGCCTTAGAAACAGCCGTCTCGTTCTTGCAAACATCTCTCGCTCCATGCCCGATCGGGAAGGGGAGAGACGAAAAAAGGGAGATGGCGACCCATCTCCCTTTCCCTGTGCGTATGCACCAGATTCAGAGGCCGCCTACCCGGCGGCCGTATATCAAGCGGGCCGCCTCGCTATTCCGCTGCCATCGGCATTGGATCGACGCTGACGAATTTGCGTCCAAGCTTGCCGTCGTGGAACGCTACGCGGCCTTCGACGAGCGCGAACAGCGTGTGGTCCTTGCCGATGCCGACATTACGGCCCGGGTAGAACTTGGTTCCGCGTTGACGGACGAGAATGTTGCCAGCGAGCACGTCCTGCCCGCCGAAGCGCTTCACGCCAAGACGCTTGCCTGCCGAATCGCGACCGTTGCGCGACGAACCGCCAGCTTTCTTATGTGCCATGGTTCAAACTCCTCTTTTACTCGGCGTCGGTCTTGGCAGCGGCCTTCGCAGGCGCGGCCTTCTTGGCCGGGGCCTTCTTCGCAGGCTTTTCAGCCGGCTCGGCGGCGGCTTCCACGGCCGGTGCGGCTTCCGCCTTCGCGGCCTTCGGCGCCTTCGCAGCGGCCTTACCGATCGCGGTGATCTTCAGCACCGTCAGCAGCTGGCGGTGGCCGTTACGGCGGCGATAGCCGTGGCGGCGCTTCTTCTTGAAGACGATGACCTTGTCGCCCTTGGGCTGCGCCACGATCTCGGCAGAAACGACCTGACCAGCCACGTCCTTGAGTTCGCCGCCCTCGCCGATGGCAAGGATATCGCCCAGCTGGACGGTTTCGCCGACTTCGCCCTTCAGGCGGTCGACTGTGATCTTCTGTTCGGCGGCAACGCGATACTGCTTGCCGCCCGTGCGCACGACTGCGAACATGGCTTTGGCTACCTTAGGCCCAGAAATTGAACAACAGACACCCGCGCGTGGAAACACGCCGATGCCTGCGGAAAGCGCAGCTAGCTACTGGCCGTGGGCGCGAATGTCAACCGATTCAGCACAGCTTTCGCCATCAATGGCGATGCCGTGATTTCAGCCGATAGCTGCCGTCCGGCATCCGCTCGAACATCTCGGAAACCGCGGGGTGCAGCACAGGCGCGCGGCTCTCGTCGGGCAGCAGGTTCTGCTGGCTGACATAGGCCACGTAGGTCTGATCGTCGTTCTCGGCGAGCAGGTGATAGAAGGGCTGGTCCTTCGCCGGGCGGATGTCTTCGGGAATCGCTTCCCACCATTCCTCGGTGTTGGCGAACTCCGGATCGACATCGAAAATAATGCCGCGAAACGGGAAAAAGCGGTGCCGCACCACTTCGCCGATGCCGAAGCTGGCGGTGGTGACAGGCTCGCCAAAGGGCGGCAGCAGACGCGGCGTGAGAGCGGCGGGGGGAGCAGTAATGGACTTCGCGGTACGCATACAGGGAATATAAGGGCCTGCAGCTCCTCTGCAAAGGCCGCCCGTCGGTCTGTCCGGCGCCGTTCAATACGAAAGAGTCGCAGCCGCAGCCGACTCGCTCAAGCTGCAGGCTGCAAACGAAAGCGCTTGAGGCTCGTGTCCGCGTAGGAAATGCCCTCGGCACGCAGCGCCTCGGGGCAGGCCTCGTCCCGAATCCGCGCCGCAAGCAGTTGGGCAAGCGCCGGCGCCGTCTGGATGCCGTAGCCGCCCTGGCCGGCAAGCCAGTAGAAGCCCGGCAGGTCGCAATCCGGCCCGGCGATCGGCAGCCGGTCCCGCGTGAACGTACGGAGACCCGCCCAGCTGTGCCGAACGCGTCGGGCCTGAAGCGTCGTCGCTGTGCAGATCCTGTCGACCGCGACGGCGATGTCCCATTCGTCCGGCTGCGCGTCGCATGGCTCGCAGGCCGTTTCGTCCGCGGGCGAGAGCAGAAGCGCCCCCGCGTCCGGTTTGAAGTAGAAGTCTTCGTCGATATCCATCACGAACGGCCAGCGCGCGATTTCCATGTCCGCGGGCGGGTCCACGAGGACAGCAGTGCGCCGAAACGGCTGCACATAGCCGGCTCTCGATCCGGCCATGGCGGCGACGCGGTCGGCCCATGCGCCGGCTGCGTTCACGACGATCGCGCTCGTAAAAACGCCCGCTGCCGAGCGTAGCGTCCAGCGGCCGTCCTGATGGTCGAGGCCTTCAAGTCCCGACTGCGTCGCCAGGGTGCCGCCGTTCCGCCGGAATGCGCGCAGATAGCCCTGTTGCAGGGCATCGACATCGATCGCGAGCGCGCCGGGCTCATAAACCGATGCTGCCACATAAGGCTCGGCGAGCAGCGGACATAGGCGCCGCGTGGCGGCGGCATCCATCCACGTGGTGAGAGGCGCGATATCCGGCCGTTCAAAGAAGGCCTCCAGGCGCCCGAGTTGGTCCGCGCGGGCAACTAACATGTTGCCGAGCGGTGAAGCCAGCGCATGGTCGGCGAAGCCGTCAGGCGGCGTGGTGAGAAAGTCCCGGCTGGCGCGCGACAGGGCGCGAACGGTTTCATTGCCGTAGATGGCCGTGAAGACCGCCGCGGACCGCCCCGTCGCGTGATAACTCGGTTGATCTTCCCGTTCGAGGAGCAGCACCCTGTGGGTCGAGGACAGTGCGCTTGCGATTGAGGCGCCGGCCATGCCGGCGCCGATTACGGCAATGTCGAATGTGGCGTCGGGAACCGTGATCATGAAGCGGCCCGCAACTCCCGCGTCTTCTGCAGGTCGAGCGACCAGGCCCCGCTGCGTTCCTCGACGACGACACCGTAGTGGGTGCGGGCGTCCTCGGCGGTGAGGAACTCGTTGCGGACATCGCTGAGCACAAGCTCCGGATCGCGTTCGCTGGCCTTGCCCCACGCCCCGCCGCCGCCGGTGATCACCCGGAACAGCGTGCCCTCGCCGAACGGCCCGATGGAGCCGATGCGCTTGTTGTAGACAATGTGCTCGCCGTCCACCGGCATCACGGTGAGGCTGCCGTGATCGCCATCCGTGCCGTCCTTGAAGCCTGCGGCCGTGGTATCGGCGGTGTTTTCGATGACGAAGGAGGCGTAGACGCCGTCAGTGAGACACCTGTAGTCCTTGCGAACCCCCATGCCGCCCCGGAACTTACCGACGCCCGCGACTTCAGGCGCGAACTCGAACAGCTCGACGCGGAACGGATGACGCGTCTCGGTGATCTCGATCGGCGTGTTGGGCAGATCGCCGTTGCCGGTGAGTTGGTTGGTCGCACCGTCTCGGTCGATCAGCGCGCCATTGCCGCCGTGCATCGGGTCCATCATCACGAACGGCTTGCCGTGGCGCGACTGGCTGCGCGAGAAGAACGCACCGGTCAGCTGGTAGCCGCCCGCTGGGCACTTGTCCGGCACGATGTTCAGGAAGCACCGGAACATCATGTCCATCAGGCATTCGATGACATAGCCGTACGAGTCGGTTGGTGCGGGCCACACCGGATTGACGATCGATTCCGGCGGCAGCTCGAAATCCAGGCACTTCGTGTGGCCGGCGTTGCAGGGATCGAACGGCAGTAGGATGCCCTTCAGCGACGATGCCAATATGCCCTTGGTGCAGGGCGCGGGGAGGTTGATCGGCCCGCGCGCCGTGGGGCTCGAACCGTTCAGCGAGAAGTGCACGCGGTCGCCCTGGATCGTGACCTTCAGGCAGACGAGGAATTCGCCGTCTTCCTGCACGCCGTCGCTGTCGAGCCGAATGGAGGTGCCGTATTCACCGTCCGGCAATGCCGCGATCGTCGCGCGCATCGAGCGGTCGGTCTGGTCGATCACATAGTCCATCGCCTCGCGGATCGTCGCCGTTCCGTATTTGGCGCACAGAGACTGGATGCGCTCGCAGCCCTGCCTGCACGAGGCGATCTGTGCTTCAAGGTCGCCCTTCACGATTTCCGGCACGCGGACGTTGCAGTCGATCAGATCCCATAGGCCCTGGTTCTTGACACCGCGTTCCACGATCTTCTGGTGCCGGAAGCAGAGGCCTTCCTGAAATGTGTCCGTCGTGTCCGGGCACCAGCCGCCCGGATTCTTGCCGCCGACATCCGCCCAGTGCGCGGCGGTTCCGCAGAAGGCGACGAGCTCGTCTTCGAAGAATACCGGCATGTAGACGTTGGTGTCGGAAATGTGCGTTCCGGTTTCGAAAGGATCGTTGACGATGAGGACGTCGCCTTCCGCGAAATTGCCATTCCACCTGGCGATTCCGGCGCGCACGGCCTCCGGGAACGCTTGGCTGAACACGATCACGCCCGGCGTTTCCGCCCACATGTCGCCGTTCGCTGACATGATGGTGACGCTGAAGTCCTGGACTTCATAAAGCAGCGGATTGAAGGCCGTGCGGATCATGGTCTTCGCCATTTCCTCGGTCGCGGCCACGAGGCGGTTGCGGATGATCTCCGTCAGAACGACGTCTACTTTGCGCATGGTGTGTCTTCCCGCCTTTAGAGAGTGGGTTCGAGAACGAGATTGCCGAAGGTGTCGCAGGTGGACTGCCATCCGGGCGGAACGATCGTCGTCATGGTCCATTCGTTGATGATCGCCGGGCCGGTGACGACCTGACCGGCCGAAAGCGCCTCGCGGTCGAACACGTCGGTCGGCACGGCCTTGCCGGTGCGCGGGAAATAGACCTCCAGCTGCCGCATCGCCGCACCCTGCGGCCTCTCCGGCATCGGCGCGATTTCCGGCGCGCGAACACGCCCGATCGCGCGGCAGCGGATAGAGACCAGCTCCAGCGGGGCATCCGGCTCGCCGTGGCCATAGAGCCGGATATGCGAGTCCACGAAGCGTTGCCGCGCGCCTTCCAGAATAGACGCGGCATCCTGCCATGCATCCTCCAGATCGACCGTGATCGTGTATTCCTGATTCTCGAACCGGAGGTCGAAACGTTTCACACGCTCGATATCTTCGGCGGCGAAGCCGTACTGGCCGATGCCGCTTGCTGCCCGCGTTTCCAGCTCGTTCATCGTCGCGAGCGCGCCGGCGATGTGCGCGGCATCGAACGGCATGACCTTGGTGCGGACCTCGTCTTCCATGTAATCGGTGGTAAGGATACCCCACGCCGAGAAGTTCGCGGGTGCATTGGGTACGATCACCTTGGGTACCTCCAGCTCCTCCGCCACAGAACAGGCGAACAGCCCACCGCCGCCACCATAGGCGAGCAGCACGAACTCGCGGGGGTCGAGGCCGCGTTCGACCGTCTTGCTGCGAATGGCATTCGCCATGTTCGTCTCGGCGATCGAAACGATGCCTTGGGCAGCCGACTGAAGGTCGAGCCCCAAGGGCTCGGCGATCCTCTTTTCGATGGCCGCACGCGCGCCTTCGGTATCGAGCTGCATCCGGCCGCCGAGGAAATAGGCGGGATCGAGGCGACCGAGCGTGAGGTGCGCGTCGGTGACGGTTGGCTCCGTGCCGCCCCGCCCGAAACAGACCGGCCCGGGCGAAGCGCCCGCGCTCTGCGGGCCGACCTGAAGGCCGCCGCGATGGTCGAGCCACGCGATCGAGCCGCCGCCGGCGCCGATCGAAATGACATCGATCAGCGAACCGAGGATCGGCCGCTGCGCGATCTCGGCCTGGCTGCGTTCGAGCACGCGACCATCCTCGATGATTGCGACATCATAGGTGGTGCCGCCGACGTCGGTACAGATGACGTTCGCATAGCCGAGGCGATCGCAGAGGAACTTAGCGCCGATCACGCCGCCGGCGGGCCCGGACATCAGCGTGCGGATCGGCTTCCGGCCCGCGGTCTTCGCGTCCACGACGCCGCCGCTCGATTGCATAATCGCGAGCGAGCGCATGTAGTTCGCGTCAGTGAGCTTGTTTTCGAGGTTGGTGAGGTACGTCTGGACCGTGGGCTGGATGAAGGCGTTCAGCACCGTCGTCGAGGTCCGCTCATATTCGCGCCATTCCGAGGCGATCTCGTGCGAGACTGAGATCGGCACGTGCGGGTGGCGCGCGAGGATGCGCTGCCTTGCCGCGATCTCGTGTGCGGGCTGGGCATAGGCGTGCAGGAAGCAGATCGCGATGGCTTCCGCGCCGCGCGCCAGCAGCAGGTCGACCTGTGCATCGACCGCTTCAAAATCGATCGGCGTCAACACTTCGCCGTTGAAGGCCATACGCTCGGGAATTTCGAGGCGCAGCGAGCGCTCGACAAGCGGCGGTGCCGCTCTGTGCAGGAAATTGTAAACGGGTTTTCTGCCGCCGCGGCCCATCTCCAGAACGTCGCGGAAGCCTTTCGTGGTCAGCAGGCCGACCTTCGCGCCCTTTTCCTGAACAAGCGCGTTCACGCCGACGGTCATGCCGTGGAAGATTTGCTGGATGCTGTCGATATCGACATCGAGACTTTCGATGCCCTTGAGGAACTGCTCGTGCAGCTTGTCCGGAATCGAAGGAATCTTCTCCACGCGGGCGGCACCGGTGGCCTCGTCCATCAAAACGAAGTCCATGAATGTGCCGCCTACGTCTACGGCGACCCTGTAGCGATCCTGTGTCATGCGCTCCCGCTCTCGATAGTTTGTCCGCAAGCCCGGCCGGGCTTGCGAACTATGAACTCAGTCCATCGAAGGAAGCGGGGTGCGGGCCTCATTGCAAGGTTGCACATGGGGGATACCCCAAAGCCGTTCCGGCATGTGCCTCGACTATGGGGGATCACCCAAAATTTGGCTTGGACCACCCGCCGTTCGCCCCGACTATTGTTCGCGGATACTCGTTCACAAGTATCGGTTGCACATAAAAAGGGGGAATATGATGGATACCGTTCGAACGCGGATTCTGGCTGCCGTTTCGTTGGCTGACCTACTTGTTGCTGCTGCACCGGCCGTGGCTGCCGAGCCCGAGCAGGGCGAAATTGTCATCACGGCGCGCAAGCGCGCGGAAAGCCAGATCGAGGTTCCCGACGCCGTCACGGTCTTCACGGCACAGACCATCGAGAACGCCGGCATCAACGACGTCACGGATTTCGCCAACCTTACGCCCAACATGTTCTTCACGCCGACGTACAGACCGGCGGAAATGCAGATGACGATCCGCGGCATTCCGACGGCACAGGGCGGGGAGGCCCCGGTCGCGGTGGTGATCGACGGTGTGCAGGTTTCGCATCCAACCTTCGTCAATCAGGAACTGCTGGATATCGAACAGATCGAGGTGCTGCGCGGTCCGCAGGGCTCGCTCTATGGCCGCAATGCCATCGGCGGTGCGCTCAACATCACGACGCGGCGCCCGACCAACGAACTTGAAGGGATGGTTCGCGCCTCCTACGCCAGCGGTAAAGACATTCGCGTCGGCGGCGCGATTTCAGGCCCGCTCGTCAAGGACAAACTGTTGTTCCGCCTCGCTGCCTCGATGCGCGACTATGAAGGGCAGCTGCGCGATCAGACCGCGCGCGACGGCGACCGCAAGGCGGATTACGACGAGAACTACCTCGTGAAGGCGGGTCTCATCTTCACGCCGACCGACCGGCTGGAGATCAATCTCAGGGGCAATTACATGCACCAGCGTGCGGGCGCGCCGTCGCTTGAGATGGTGGGCAATGCCAATTTCGATGACTATGGAACGTCGCTGCTGAACCGTAACGTGCTGACGTACGACAAGCGTGAGATCTACGATCTCTCGCTCAAAGCCGATTATGATTTCGGCAGCGCGATGCTCACATGGATCACCGGCTATAGTCGCAGCGACGCACATTTGTTTGGCGACGCGGATTTCTCGCCAGCGCCGATCCTGCTTCAGGATCTCGACCTGACGGTGAAGGCGTTCACGCAGGAGCTGCGGCTGTCTTCGCAGGGCGAAGGCTGGTTGCGGTGGCTCGTCGGCCTCTACTATCAGAAGCGCGACACTGATAACTTCCTGCTCATCCCCTTCGACGACGGCACAGGCCAATCGAACGGCACCTTCGCTATTCAGAGCTTCGATGCGGGCACGAGCAAGTCGATTGCGGCGTTCGGTTCGATGAGCGCCGATGTCTCCGATGACCTCGAACTCACGCTTGGTATGCGCTACGACCGTGACAAGCGCCGGTCTGTGGATACAGCGATCGGTGCGGCCTCCGAGGTTGGCGATACCTTCGAGGCTTTTCAGCCGAAGCTGCAGCTGAAATACAAGATCGCCGACGATCTCAACGTGTTCGCGAGCTATGGGCGCGGCTTCCGGTCCGGCGGCTTCAACGCGTTCTTTGCCGCCGGTACCGATCGTCAGTTCGACAAGGAAACCTCCGACAGTTTCGAGATCGGCATGAAAGGCGATTTCCTGGATCGCCGCCTGACGTTCTCGGCATCGGCATTCCACATCAAGTTCGACAATCAGCAGTTCTTCTTCATCACTGTGAGCCCGCCGTCGCAGAACGTCGTGAACATCGGCAAGGTGGATATTTCCGGCCTTGAAGTTGAACTTGCCGCACGCCCGACGTCGCAGCTCACCATCAACGCGGGCTTTGGTCTTTCGGATGCGACGATCAAACGGTTCAGCGACGCCGCGCCTGCGCTCTACAAGGACAATCGCGCGCCACAGAGCCCCGCGTACACGGCGAGCCTCAGCATGGATTATGTGATCCCGCTGGCGGACGAGTTCGACGTTCGCTTCAACGGCAGCTTCGTGCGGCGCGGCTCGATCATGTGGGATGCCGCCAATACACTACGGACGCCCGCGAAGAACCTCATCAACGCGCGCCTGTTTGTCGAACGCAGCGGGCTTTCGATCGGCGCCTACGTGGATAACCTGACGAACGCGCGCTATCCGACACAGGCGCTCGCCAATTCCTTCGGAGACGGTTTGCATTCGCGCATTCCGAGCCCGAGGCGTCAGTTCGGCGTTCAGGGTTCCTACAAGTTTTGATTTCCAGATCCAATCATGGTGCCTTCGTCGCAAGCGTGGCGGAGGCACCATGCGTTTTCCACCGGATGCGGAAGGTTCCTTGACCATGCATGAGGGGCGGGACGTGCGCATTTTCGGCGCGGGCGATGTGTGGGAGCATCTTTCTTACGAAGCCTGCATCGCGGCGATGCGCGATGCCATGGTGACGTTCTCCGAAGGACGCGCGCCCAGTGTCCCCCGAACCTTTCTCGATCTTGCGGGCGGCAATATGTTCGGCGCGATGGCGGGCAGTCTTGGTAGCGGCGACGTGTTCGGTGCCAAGCTGATCAGCCTTTTCCCCGGCAATACCAGGCATGGCAAGCCCTCGCACCTTGGCCTCGTTGCGTTGTTTGATCCCTTGGATGGCAGCCTCTCCAGCCTCATCGACGCGGCGGCGCTCACTGCGATCAGGACGGCTTCGGCGAGCGCTGCCGCAACAGATGCCCTTGCCCGGCCGGATGCCCGAACGCTTGCCGTGCTGGGATACGGCGAGCAGGCAGAGACACATATCCGCGCGATCCTCGCCGTGCGCCCGATCGAGAACATCCGCGTGTGGGGCCGTGATCCCGAACGCTGCGCGCGCTTTGCTGATCGTATCGCGGCGGCGTGCGCTGTTCCGTGTACGCCTGCTGCCGATATCGCGCGCGCTGTGGCCGCTGCCGATATCGTCTGCACGACGACGGCGGCAGTCGAACCCATCCTCTACGGCCGCTGGATCGCGCCCCGAGCCCACATCAACGTCGTCGGCTTCGCCGGAAGCGATGCGGCGGAAATCGATGCCGATCTGGTGCTTCGCGCGCGTTATATCGCGGATAGCCGCGCGTCCGTTCTTGCCGAAGCTGGCGAGTTCCGTTCGCTGCTTCGAAACGGCACGATTACCGACGCACACATCGTTGCCGAGATCGGCGAAGTTTACTCGGGCCGCGCGGCGGGAAGAACGTGTGGTGACGATATCACGCTCTATCGCTCGCTGGGCCATATCGTTCAGGATCTCGCTGCGGCACGCACTCTCGTTGATCTGGCGAGTGGGGCGGCGCTTCGAAGCATCCGTTTGTGAAGGCTGATGCGAAAGCGCCTACACACGCCATTCAAGATGCAGCGCAGCCGGCTGCCGGAATTCGAAGCCGCGAACATCCGTGGAGTGATCGGCCGAAAGGCGGATATCCGGGCAGCGTTCGAGGATATGCCGAATGGCGGTGATGGCTTCGAGACGCGCAAGGTTCGATCCCAGGCAGAAATGCGGGCCGAGTGCGAAACCCAGATGCTTCCGCACGTTCGTACGGTCCAGCCGGTACGCAGTGGGCTCATCGAAAACACGCGGGTCGTGATTGGCTGCGCCGAGCATACAATTGACGATGTCGCCTTCGCGAAAGGTGGATTCACCGAGCGAAAAATCCCGCACGACGTGACGTGTGGCGGATTGCACTGGCGAAAGCCAGCGCAGCGTCTCCTCAATGGCCTGCGGAATGAGATCCGTGTTCCGCTGCACGCTGGAAAGTGCATCGGGATGTGTGCAGAGTGCGTAAAGGCAATTGAGAACGACCGCTTCCACCGTCGAGATGCCGCCGAAGAAGACGATGGATGCATTCCTGCAGACCTCTGCATCGTCCAGCCGGTCATCGCTACGGTCGTTGACGACCTGACTGAGAAGGCTGTCGTCGGGTGCTGCTCGTACCCGCGCGATGTGGTGTCGGATAAGGACATGGAATTCGCTGACGTACCCATGTGCACGCGCCCGAACGTCTTCGCGCCGCGCGAAATTCGAAAGCGCCTGTTCGAACCCATCATACCAGAGGCGCAGTTTTGGCTCTTCTTCAAAGGGAATGTCGAACAGGGAAAGGATCGAGAGCACGGGCAGCCGGCTGGCATAGGCCTTGCGGAACTCGGCCTTGCCGCTGCCCACGATTCCGTCGAGAAGCAGCCGCGAACAGGCCTCCGTCTTCTGCTCCATGGACGCGCGTATGCGGGCCGGGCTGAAGGCGCCGCGGAAGCGCGATTTGAACCGCTCGTGCTGCGCGCCTTCCGTGGTCAGCATGTGTTCGCCGAACGTATCGAAAATCAGCGAATCCGGGGTTCCCGTTACGAAATCGTCGGAGTTGCGGAGGATAGCTTCCACCTCGCGGTAACCGGCGACGAGCCACATGCCCAACTCCGGCACCCAGCCCACGGAGGACTCCTCCTGCAGCGCCCGGAACGCCGGGTACGGATCGCGGTCGAGGGCCTCCGCCGTGATCTCAAGGCAAGGCGTTCGATCGTGCGTCATGGTGGTGCGAAGTCCTCATCCCGTTGTTTCAGCGAGATTAGGAGGTGTGGATTGAAGAGTCCCACCAGATATGCCATATTTTTTCTATTTTTCGGAGAATATGGATCAAATCTGTGTCAGAAATGACGAAAATAGCCATAACGCTCGACGCAGGTGACCGGAAAATTCTGCGAGAGCTGCAGCGGAACGCCCGGCTCAGCAACATCGACCTTGCAGCGCGCGTCGGCATGTCTCCGTCCACGTGCCTGCGCCGCACGCGCGCTCTCGAAGAGGCGGGGATCATCAGCGCCTATGTCGCCGTCGTCGATCAGGCAGCGCTTGGGCCGAGCATTTCGCTCTACATCATGATCGATCTCGATCAGCGTATCGAAACCGATGCCAAGATGTTCTTCGACAGGATCGCCCGCGACGACCGTATTGTCGAATGCGTTGCACTGACGGGAAACCACGACATACTGATCAGGGCGGTGGTCCGCGACATGGCAGACATGGCGCAGCTGACCATGGATACGTTGCTGAAACTGCCGAGCGTGAGGAGCATCACGTCGAGCATCGTGATGCGCTCGATCAAACGGGCTGCCTCGCGATCGCCATGAAGGGGAAAGGAATGCCGATCCAGGGCTTGTTCCGCACCGTGCGTTCCCATCGCGCCATGCCTGCTGGCACGGTCGGCGGTTTCCCGAGGCCCGCGGCGGCATGAAATTCCTGCCGCTCGGAACCGCGTCCGATGCCATCGACAGACGGCGGCTGATCGATCTTGCGCTGACGGGCGCCCCGGCCGCGGCAGGCTCCACGATCATCACGGCGCCTGCCGGATACGGCAAGACGACACTGCTTGTGCAGATCAGGGATGAGCTTGAGCTTCTGGGCTTCCGGTCCGCATGGCTCAACTGCACAGTCGATCATGTCCAGCCCGCAGCGTTTCTTGTTGATATCGCGGCAAGTTTCCAGCGCGCGGGCATGTTTCCGTCCATGTCGGAATTCGGCCTCAGCGATATCGTGTCGTCGCTTTCCGAATGCGGCCCCGTCTCGATATTCATCGACGAGTATGAGTGCGCGAGTTCGGACGAGACGGACAGCTTCCTCGAATTCTTCATTCGCATGTTGCCATCGCACTGCAAGCTGTTCGTGGCGACCCGCGAGCTTCCGAAGATCAGCTTATCCAAGCTGCTCGTCGATGCACGAACGCGGCTGGTGAAGGCGAACGAGCTGCAGTTCAACCCGGCGGAAACGAAGTGCCTCATGGCCGACAAGGGGGATGCGGATCAATATGGCGATCTGCTGGAGCAGTGCGATGGCTGGCCGGTCATCCTGCAGCTGCTGCGCCTTGAAGGGCAAGCGCTGCAGAAGACGGGGCTCCCGCCCACTGCAGGTCAGCACCGGGTCAGCATCTTCAACTATATCGCCGAGCAGGTGCTGGCGCGGCAGGAGGAAGGGCTACAGGAGTTCCTGCTGCAGATTTCAATCCTTTCGGATGTCGATGTGGCTTCCGCGCGCGCCGTTACGCAAAGCGATGCCTCGGAAAGGCTCCTGCGCGCGGCGCTCAATCTCAGCCCGATCGTCACCTCGATTGCCGAAGAGCCGCTGTCCCTGCGCCTGCATCCGCTGTTTCGGGATTTCCTGCGTCAGGAACTTGCCGTGAGGATGCCCGCTGCGCCCAATGCGCTGCACGGCAGAGCCGCTAAGCATTTTGCCGCATTGAACGATCTGCACAAGGCCGTTCACCACGCGAGTCTGTCGGGCCAGAATGATCTGACTGTGAACATTCTTGAGGAGGCAGGCGGCGCACTTCTCGTGATCAGTGAAGGCGTCGCTGCGGCCGGAGCCTTTCTTGCCACGCTTCCGGCGAGCGTCGTGACAGCCAGGCCCAAGCTGCGACAGCTGCGGGTGATACAGCAAGCGATGGAGGGCACCTCGCCGGACTGGCTGGGCGATTTCGAGCGGCTGGACTATCTCTGCAGCATCACGCACGCGGATTCCGCCGACGAGACGTTCCAGTTCACGACGGATCTCGTAAGGGCAATCCGCAATTGCTCCGAAACACGTTACGCCGTGCTGAGCGCACCTTGGGCTGAGCTTGCGAAGCTGCGGGAAAAAGCCCTTGCGCTGCGATATGAAGAACCGCGCTATCTTGGCATCTGCCTGCCCGCAGAGCAGATTCTAACATGCGACTATGGATCGGTCAGCCTCGCTGAACGGCGGACGCAGGAATTGCAGTCCCTGTTCGAGACCGAACATTATGCGCCCAACACCGTCTGGATAACCAACCACCTGTCTTTCATCGCCGTCACCAGAGGCCAATCACGCGATGCGGAGCATTACTCGCGCGTCGTTCTGGAACGCCTTGCGGACACCGGAGAGATGCGCAACACCTTCATGAGAAGGCACTGCACCGCAATTCTCGGCCAGAGCTTTTTCGAGCAGAATATGCCCGACGTGGCGCTGGCGCATTTCGACGCCGTGCCGAGGCAGACGGCCTATTCGCTGCTCAGCACGCAGGTGTATGCGATCTGCACGCGCGCGCGCTGTCTGTTCCTTGCGGACGAAGTCGATCAGGCGCTGTCGGATCTCGACGACGACTACCAGTACGCACTCGAAGAGGCCTTGCCGCATATGTCCGTCATCGCGCCGGCGGTCGGTGCTGAACTGCGGTTGGCGGCCGGGGACAGGAGCGGGTGCGAGCAGCTGATCCGGTCCGCAAAGCTCGATGCCGTGCTCGATCAGCATCGCACATGGTTCGTTCGCCCGTGGCTTGAAACAGAAGCGCTGGTGCGGTTGTTTTCCCGCTACTGGCTACACGCGGGCGACGCCGAGCGCGCTTATAATCTCGCGCATGAATTCGCCATTCGCGCCTCGCAAAGCGGGCGTCTTCTGATGGGTGCCGGCGGGCTTCTCGATGCTGCCGCTGCGGCGCTGGCCTCTGGTCATCGTGGCAAGGCCGATGCCGCGATTCGTCAGGCCATGAAACAGGTGGAAGGCACCGGCGCGGTGCGTCTCTTCCTGGATGCCGATGAGGACGTTCAGGCCGTGCTTCAGGAGATATCGGGGGACGAACGGTCCGGAACGGGGAGCGAAATCCTGAATCACTTTTCCGCGCGCATCGCCCACGATGCGGATCGCGGCGTCGCCAGGCTCCTCAGTCCGCGCGAGCAGGAGGTGATGGCCGAACTGTACCTCGGGCATCCCACGAAGGTCGCCGCCCGGCACCTCAACCTCTCGTATGAGACGGTCCGGCATCATCTGAAGCGAATCTATCACAAGTTGCATGTCCACACCCGGCAACAGGCTGTGGAAGCCTGGAAGAGACACGCCGATTCACCTTGAACGGCGGGCTGTGCCTCTCGTGCGCCGATGGTGTGTGGTGGAGGGGGCTGGATTCGAACCAGCGTACGCTATGCGGGCAGATTTACAGTCTGCTGCCTTTAACCACTCGGCCACCCCTCCACAGGGCGGGCGGCCCGGCAGTGGAGCCGGGCGCGGCAAGGCGGGCTAGATGGCGAATGGCCGCGGCGATGTCAACGCGTGATGTGCAGCTTCACGCAACGAGCCCCGAAGCCCAGCGTGCGAAGGCGAGCCAAGCCTCCGTTTCCCAGATAAGAACGCGCAGAACCTGCGAGCCGACGAGCAGCAGCCCGCCCCAGACGGTCGCCTGGTGGACGCGGCCCATTGTCATCAGGTCGAAGAGCACAAGCGCGAACAGGAAGAGGTCCGGCAACACGAAGATCGCTACCGGGCCCACGAAGGGTGGGGCCAGGGGCATCCGCCCGATCGCCGGACTCATCATGCCGATCATCGCGATGAACATCAGCCGCTTGTGCGTCTGGGGCGTGCGGCGGTTGGCGAGCGCTCCGCCGATCAGCAGCGCGAACACCGGAATGTCGAGCAGCGGCACGGCAAGGAAGGTGAGCGGGGGGATCATCGGCGGGCCGGATGCGCGGTGGACCCCATGGAGCGCGGAAACCGTCGCGATCGCGATCATCGCCGGCAGCATAACGAAGCCGATCGTGCCGAGCGCGCGGTGCAGATCGGTGCGTCGCCACGCCACGAGCTGCGTCTGCAGCACGAACAGCAGCATCCAGGCCGAAAAGAGGAGGGCGTGGACGTGAACGAGTGTCGTTGCGGGTTTCAGCCCCGGCGGCGGCGGCATGATCCCCGAAAGATAGTAGCTTGGCGCAAAGCCGATGAAGACGAGGGCGAGCATCAGCAGCGCCGTGGACGTGAAGAACCAACGGTCGGCAGGGGCTGCCGGGCGCCGTGGTGCCAGTGTCGCCATGGAAGCCCCCCTCCGGTTGACGCGCCGTTCATACCGTAATCCGCAGATACCGAACAGAGGGTTGGAGCAGGGAGACGCGCGGGCTAAGGAGCCGCAAGGACGCGTGCAGCGTCACGGCGGAACGGGAAGACGGCAATGGGCAGACGGGGCAAATCCGGCAAGGCGAAGGGCGGCGGCGCATTCAAGTACCCGCGCCTCTATGGAAAGCACGCGGTCGAGGCGGCGCTCGGCAACCCGGACCGCATCCCGCGCAAGCTGTGGGTGACGAGCGACATCGCGCAGAAATTCCACCTGCCTGAAGGCCTTCCGGTCGAGATCGGGCAGGCGGCGGACCTTGCGCGTCTTGTGCCGGCCGACGCGCCGCATCAGGGGTTGGTGCTGGAAGTGGAGCCGCTCGACGATCTTCACATCGAGGACGTGGTCGGTCTCGATGGGCCGATTCTTGTACTCGATCAGGTGACCGACCCGCATAATGTCGGCGCGATCCTGCGCTCGGCGGCGGCGTTCGGTGCGGCGGCGGTGGTGACGCAGGACCGTCACGCCCCGCCCGAATCCGGCGCTCTTGCGAAGGCCGCATCCGGCGCGCTGGAAGTCGTGCCGTGGGTGCGTGTGACGAACCTCTCGCGTGCGCTCGAAGAGCTGGCGAAGGCGGGCTACTGGCGCATCGGGCTCACCGGCGATGCCGACAAGGCGCTCGCGGATGCGCTAGCGGACATGCCGATCGTGCTGGTGCTCGGCGCCGAAGGCCCGGGGATGCGCCAGAACGTCGGCGCACATTGCGACGTGCTTGCGAAGCTGCCGATCTCGAACCGCGTCGAGAGCCTTAACGTCTCGAATGCGGCGGCGGTCGCGCTTTATGCGGTCACGTCGCGCTGATCAGCGCACGCGCTTCATGAAAACGGTGCCGCCCTCGCGGCGCTCGGTGACGAAGTTCGGCACAGCCTCGACCAGCTCCGAAAGCCGCTTGAAGCCGTAGTTGCGCACGTCGAAGGAGGAACGGTTGCCCGCGATCTTGCCGACCTCGGCGAGGCGCGCGTAGCCCTGTTCGTCGCGCTTCACGGCGTTGTAGGCATCGATCAGCAGGTCGATGAGCTGGTCGTCGACCTCGCCCTTCGGTGCCTTGTCCGCAACCGGCATCAGCGCATCGACGTCGATGAAGCGCGTGCACGCCTGCCGGAAGGATTCGGGCGTGCTGGCACGGCCGAAGCCGTATACGGGCAGCCCGTTCTGCCGGATACGCATGGCGAGCGGCATGAAATCGCTGTCCGACGACATCAGGCCGAAACCATCGACGCGGCCCGAATAGAGCAGGTCCATCGCATCGATCGCCATCGCCATGTCGGTCGCGTTCTTGCGCTTGGCGATGTCGAACTGCTGCATCGGCATGATCGCATAGGCGTGGAACACCGGTTCCCACGTGCCGAGCTCGGGCTTCGACCAGTTGCCGTAGGCGCGGCGGATGTTCACCGTGCCGAGCTCGGCGAGCACTGTCAGCACCGCGTCCAGATACTTCTGCCCGCCCTGATCGGCGTCGATGAGAAGCGCGATGTTCGCGCTGCGCTCATTGCCGTTCGTTGTCATGCTCAGCCCTTCGCAAACAGGTTTTCGGGCGCGCGCATCGCTTTGAATTCGAGCGCGTTGCCGCTGGGATCGAAGAAGAACATCGTCGCCTGCTCGCCGACTTCGCCTGCGAAGCGAACGTGAGGCTCGATCTCGAAGCGCACTTCTGTGTCACGGAGGCGATCCGCAAGCGCATGAAAGGCATCCCAACTGAGCACGATGCCGAAATGCGGCACGGGCACCTGGTCGCCGTCCACCGGATTCCTATGGATGCTGCCTGTCGGGGCGAGATGCGCGACGATCTGGTGGCCGAAGAAGTTGAAATCGATCCAGGTTTCGGAAGACCGCCCTTCCGCGCAGCCCATCAGACCGCCGTAGAAGCGGCGGGCCGCGGCAAGGTCATCGACGGGAAAGGCCAGATGAAACGGCTGAAGGCTCATGGCGCGACAGTGGCAAGCACATGCCGGGCACGCAAGGCTTTAGAAGGAACGCTCCAACCGCCCGAGCAGCGCGCGTGCCGGGGATAGCGGCACTTCGGTGGCGAACTGGTCGTCGAGGCGCTTCACGCGCTCGTAGAGGTCGCGGCTCGCCTCGATGATCTCGCGGGCGCGCGGGGGAAGCTGGCCGAGCCGCGTGGAATCGAGCTCGGTGTCGCCGGCGCGGCCGAGGCGGCGTTCAGGAGCTTCGCCCTCGGCCTCGGTCATCTCGCCCGCCGACACGGCCTTGCGGACGAGCAGCCACGACACGACGTGCATCAGCCGCGTCGTCACGCGCAGTGATTCGCACGAATAGGCAACGCGCAGCACAGGATCGAGCGCGGCGCGCTCCAGCTGGCCCTCGGAATCGAAGTAGCTGCGTGCCTCGTCGGCAAGCAGCATCGCCTCCGTGTAAAGGGCGGCCACCAGCTTTGCTGTGATCGGCGTGTGTTCGTTCATCATCGTTGCCGCGAGTGAATCGCGCCTTGTCGTTCCCGGGTCAACGGACATCTTGAAACAAAAGGGGTTAACAACCACCTCACCAGCGCCGGCGAAGGGATGCCCGACATGGGGTCCGAGCGTCCGGCAAGGCCCAGCCAAATGGTGGGCTGAAAGACCGCATATTGCTTTGAATTGAAAGGATATGGACATGCGTACATTCGATCTGACCCCGCTGCTTCGCTCGTCGATCGGCTTCGAAAACCTCAGCCGGTTGGCGGAGTACGCCGCGCGCGGCGATGAAGGCGGCGGATATCCCCCGTATAACATCGAAAAGACCGGCGAGAGCGCCTACCGCATCCAGATGGCGGTCGCGGGCTTCGCGGAGAGTGAACTCGACATCACCGTTCAGGAAAACACGCTGACTGTGACCGGCAAGACCGTCGAAACGGAGACCGGCGATCGTCAGTTCCTGCATCGTGGCATCGCCAAGCGCGCTTTCGAGCGCCGCTTCCAGCTCGCCGACGTCATCAAGGTGACCGGCGCGAACTACGAGCACGGCCTCCTCAACATCGACCTCGTTCGCGAGATCCCAGAAGAGAAGAAACCGCGCAAGGTGGCCATTGGTGGCCAGAACGGCCCGCAGGTGATCGAAGGCAAGCGTGAAGCTGCCTGATGCAGATCGGAAGGCCGGCAGGAGCGATCCCGCCGGCCTTTTTCGGAGCGTTCCAGGTGCCTTGCCGCGGCGAACGACAGGACTTGCGCGCGGGAAGGCCCCCGACTATAGACGCGGCTCCCGGGCTCTAGGAGTGTAGCTCAGTTGGTAGAGCATCGGTCTCCAAAACCGAGGGCCGTGGGTTCGAGTCCCTCCACTCCTGCCAGTCTCCGATAGGCGAGCAGATTTGGGGCTCGGGAACGAGTAGAGGTTCACCAGTCAACCGGCGCCGCCCGGAAGAGAAGGGCGCGACCGGTCGGCTGTTTTTGTTTGGGAATTGAGCGCGTTAGATGGCTAAGATGACCAATCCGGGCACGTTCGTGCGGCAGGTGCGTCAGGAGACCGCAAAGGTATCCTGGCCGACGCGCCGCGAGACGATCGTGACGACGATCATGGTGCTCATCATGACCACCATCCTGTCGCTGTTCTTCCTGGGCGTCGATCAGGTGCTGGGCCGAATCGTCCAGTTCCTGCTCGATTTCGCGAAGTAAACGGGGAAGGTTCGAAACGGGCATGGCCGCGCGCTGGTACATCATTCACGCCTACTCGAACTTCGAGAACAAGGTCCGCGATTCGATCCTCGACGAGGCGAAGCGGCTCGGCCTTGAAGCGCTCGTCGAGCAGGTCGAGGTTCCGACCGAAACCGTGACGGAAGTCCGCCGCGGCAAGAAGGTGCAGGCCGAGCGGAAGTATTTCCCCGGCTATGTGCTGGCGAAGCTGCACATGACCGACGACGTGTTCCACCTCGTGAAGAACACGCCGAAGGTGACGGGTTTCCTCGGCGCGAGCGGCAAGCCTTCGCCGATCAGCGAGGCGGAAGCCGCGCGCATCCTGTCGACGAAGGGCCACCACATCGAGGCGCCGAAGGCGAAGATGAAGGTGAACTTCGAGATCGGCGACGAAGTGCGCGTGCTCGATGGTCCGTTCGCGAGCTTCAACGGCCTCGTGGAAGAGATCGATTTCGATCGCGCCCGCGTGAAGGTCTCGGTGTCGATCTTCGGGCGTGCGACGCCTGTCGAGCTCGACTTCGAGCAGGTCGAGCGCACGAAGTAGTTTTTTACCCCTCGCCGTTAAGGGGAGGGGCGTTGCCTGCGGGAGGCTGCCTTCGGGTAGCCGTCTGGACCGCTAAACTTGAAAGAGAGTGAAAACGATGGCCAAGAAGATTACCGGCTATATCAAGCTGCAGGTGCCGGCTGCCGCCGCCACCCCGTCGCCGCCCCTCGGGCCGGCGCTCGGTCAGCGCGGCGTCAACATCATGGAATTCTGCAAGGCGTTCAACGCCCAGACGCAGGAAATGGAAAAGGGCGCCCCGGTGCCGACGGTGATCACCGTCTACGCCGACCGCAGCTTCTCCTTCGTCACGAAGACGCCGCCCGCCACCTTCCTTCTCAAGAAGGCTGCGAACCTCAAGTCCGGCTCCAAGACGCCGGGCAAGGCAAGCGCCGGAACGATCAAGCGTTCCGCCGTTCGTGAGATCGCGCAGGCGAAGATGGTCGATCTGTCGGCAAACGACATCGACGCGGCAATGAAGATCATCGAGGGCTCCGCGCGCTCGATGGGTCTCGAAGTGGTGGAGGGCTGAACATGGCCAAGCTGACGAAGAAGGCCAAGGCGCTGGCCGGCAAGGTCGACCGTGAGAAGCTCTACGGCATCGATGAAGCCATCGCGCTCGTGAAGAGCCTCGCAAGCTCCAAGTTCGACGAGACCGTCGAAGTCGCTCTGAACCTTGGCGTCGATCCGCGCCATGCCGACCAGATGGTGCGCGGCGTCGTCCGCCTGCCGAGCGGCACGGGCAAGGACGTCCGCGTTGCGGTGTTCGCGCGCGGCGACAAGGCCGAGGATGCCCGCAAGGCGGGTGCCGAGGTCGTGGGCGCCGAAGACCTGATGGAGGAAATCCAGGGCGGCCGCAGCGATTTCGACCGCGTCATCGCGACGCCCGACATGATGGGCATCGTCGGACGCCTCGGTAAGGTGCTCGGTCCCAAGGGCCTGATGCCGAACCCGAAGCTCGGCACCGTCACGCCGAACGTCGCCGAAGCCGTGGAAGCGGCCAAGGGCGGCCAGGTGGAGTTCCGCGTCGAGAAGGCCGGCATCATCCACAGCGGCATCGGCAAGGCGAGCTTCGACGACGCGGCCCTGCGGGCGAACTTCGACGCTTTCGTCGACGCCATCGTCAAGGCGAAGCCGTCGGGCGCCAAGGGCAAGTACGTTCGCAAGATCGCCATCAGTTCCACGATGGGGCCGGGCGTGAAGATCGATACGGCGACCGCAGGCGCGGCCGCCTAAACAGCATCGCGGGGCGGGCCGGAGACGGGTCGCCCCAAGATACCGTCCGAGATTGCAGGCGTTTCCGAGAGGAAGCTCAAAACGCCAGCCTGCATGAGACGGGGACAAGTTTTACCGGTTGCAGCCGTGCGATGGCGAACCGGGTCTGCCGAAGGGCTCCATTGCCCGCCACGCAGGCGACGACCCCGCGGACGGGCCGAGACCCCCGGAATGGTCCGGGATTTCGGCTCAACCGTCTGGAAGGCGAGCAATCGCCGGAAAGACAAACCAGGAGTGAAGCATGGATCGCGCTGAAAAAAAGGCGCTCGTCGCATCGCTCAACCGCGTCTTCTCGGAGACCGGGGTTGTCGTCATTACGCGCAACCACGGCCTTACCGTCGCCCAGGTGACGGCTCTCCGCGGCAAGATGCGCGAAGCGGGCGCGGGCTATAAAGTCGCGAAGAACAAGCTCGCCCGGATCGCACTGGAAGGTACGCCGTACACGGCGATCAGCGACATGCTGGTCGGCCCGACGGCGCTGGCAACGTCGAGTGATCCCGTTGCCGCTGCCAAGGCAGCCGTCGATTTCGCGAAGACCAACGAGAAGTTGGAAATCGTCGGCGGCGCCATGGGGGATACCATCCTCGATGCGAATGGCATCAAGCAACTGGCATCGCTGCCGTCGCTTGACGAACTGCGCGCCAAGATCATCGGCCTCGTGAATGCGCCGGCGACCAAGGTGGTTCAGATCGTTCAGGCGCCTGCCGCCCAGCTTGCGCGTGTCATGGGTGCCTATGCGGCCAAGGACGCCGCGTAAGCCAGTCCGGACAACTGTTCACGACCAATATCGAAACATTGGGCCGGATGGCCCGCATGGAGACTTAAAATGGCAGACCTTCAGAAGATTGTTGACGACCTTTCCGCTCTCACCGTTCTCGAAGCCGCGGACCTCGCGAAGCTCCTCGAAGAGAAGTGGGGCGTTTCGGCGGCCGCCGCTGTTGCGGTTGCAGCTGCTCCGGGCGGCGGCGGCGACGCCGGCCCGGCCGCGGAAGAGAAGACCGAGTTCGACGTGATCCTCACCGGCGACGGTGGCAAGAAGATCAACGTCATCAAGGAAGTCCGCGCCATCACCAACCTCGGCCTCGGCGAAGCCAAGGCGCTCGTCGAAGGCGCTCCGAAGCCGGTGAAGGAAGGCGTGAACAAGGAAGAAGCCGAGAAGATCAAGAAGCAGCTTGAAGAAGCCGGCGCGACCGTCGAGATCAAGTAAGCTTCACGGCTTTACGAACGAAGGGGCGGTTCCGAAAGGAGCCGCCCTTTTTTCATGCGCGCATAAGCGGCTGATTCCAAAGCCGTGCGTTTGATGTATGGTACGAGGCCACGGACCGGGCGGCGTTTATGCGGAAGATCGAAGACAGAACCTTTCTCGCGCTTATTGTCGTCGTCTCGCTGGCATTTGCGTGGGTGCTGCTGCCTTTCTTCGGCGCGATCCTGTGGGCGCTGATTGCCGCCATCCTGTTCGAGCCGCTCAACCGGCGGCTGCTGGCCAAGCTCCCCGGACGTCCGAACCTTGCCGCGCTGCTCACGTTGCTGGTGATCCTTGCGATGGTGATCCTGCCCGCGATCACGCTCGGTATCGCCCTGCTGCAGGAAGCGACCGCGATCTATGCGCGCATCGAGGGCGGCGGCATCGATGTCGGGGGCTATTTCCGCCAGGTGCAAGGGATGTTGCCGGATTGGGCAATCTCCATGCTTCGCCGTGTCGGGCTCGGCAATATCAGCGCCATTCGCGAAAAGATCGCGGATGGCATCGCGGACAGCTTCCAGGTGCTCGCCGCGCAGACCGTGCTGATCGGACAGCGCGCATTCGGCTTTCTCGTCGGCCTCGGCGTGATGCTTTACCTGACTTTTTTCCTGCTGCGCGATGGCGATGCCCTGGCTGAGAAGCTGCGCGGATCGATCCCGCTGCATCCTGCTGCACGCAACGCCCTCATCGCCAAGTTTGTCACTGTGATCCGCGCGACGGTGAAGGGTAGCATAGTCGTCGCCATCCTTCAGGGGGCGGTCGGCGGCATCGTGTTCTGGAGCCTCGGCATCCACGGCGCGCTGTTGTGGGGCGTGCTGATGGGATTCCTGTCATTGCTGCCGGCGATCGGCACCGGTCTCGTCTGGGTGCCGGTCGCGATCTACCTGCTCATAAGCGGCGCGATCTGGCAGGGCCTTGTGCTCGTGTTCTGCGGCTTTTTCGTCATCGGCCTTATCGACAACCTGTTGCGTCCGATCCTTGTCGGCCGCGATACGCGGATGCCGGACTACATCGTGCTGATCTCCACCCTCGGCGGCCTCGAACTGTTTGGGTTGAACGGTATCGTCATCGGCCCCGTCATCGCGGCACTGTTCATGGCCGTGTGGGAGATCGTTGCGGCCGGTCGCCGGGCAGGGTGGACGCCCGCCTGACGCCTCAGTCTTCCAGAATGCGGCTGTGGGTGCGCGTGTCGCGCATCCGAAGGTAAACGATCAGCGAAATGCCGATCATCACGGTCACATACCAGTAGAAGCCCTGTTCCATGCCCTGCGCCTTGAACCAGAGCGCGACATATTCGGCGGTGCCGCCGAAGATCGTGTTGGCGAGCGCATAGGGCAGGGCAACACCGAGCGCGCGGACGTGCGCCGGGAACAGCTCCGCCTTCACCACGGCGTTGATCGAGGTGTAGCCGGTGACGATGATGAGCGCCCCGAGCACGAGCGCGAAGGCGACGAACGGGTTCTGCGTGGTCTCCAGTGCCGAGAAGATCGGGTAGGTGAAGAGCACGCCCGCGATCCCGAAGCCGACCATCAGCGGTTTGCGCCCGACCCGGTCCGACAGCGCCCCGGCGAGCGGCTGCAGCAGCATGAAGACGAACAGCGTGCCCGCATTGATCTGCGAGGCGACCTCGCGGCTGAAGCCCGAGGTGTTGACCAGGAACTTCTGCATGTAGATCGAGTAGGCATAGAAGGCGAGCGTGCCGCCGGCGGTGAGCAGCATCACCACAGCCGCCTCGCGCGGATGGCGCAGGAACAGTTCGGCGAGGCCGGAAACGGCGATGCCTTCCTTTTTGGCGTTCGTGAAGCTCTCCGTCTCGGCAAGGCCCCGCCGGATGTAGAACACAACGATCGCCAGCACGCCGCCGATCGCGAAGGGGATGCGCCAGCCCCATTCATCGAGCGCGGCCTCCGGCATCACGGCCTGCAGCACCAGAAGCACACAGATCGCGAGAAGCTGCCCGGAAATCAGCGTCACGTACTGGAAGCTGGAGAAGAAGCCGCGCCGGTCGCGCCCCGCCATCTCGGACAGGTAGGTTGCGCTCGCGCCGTACTCGCCGCCGACCGAAAGCCCCTGCATCATGCGAGCGAGGACGAGAAGGGCGGGGGCGAACACGCCGATCGCTTCGTAGTCGGGTGTCACCGCGATGAGCAGCGACCCCGCGCACATCAGCGTCACGGAGACGGTGAGCCCCGCCTTGCGCCCGTGCCGGTCGGCATAGATGCCCATGATCCACGCGCCGATCGGCCGCATCAGGAAGCCGACGGCGAAGACGGCGGCGCTGTTCATGAGCTGCGCGGTGCGGTCGCCTTCGGGAAAGAAATGCGGCGCGAAGTAGAGTGCGAAGGCGGCGTAGACATACCAGTCGTACCATTCGACGAGGTTGCCGGTCGCTCCGCCGATGATGGATTTCAGGCGGTTACGGCTGTCTGCGGCCTTCGGAGCGCTCATGCGGCTGTGGTCTCCCCCTCAAGTATGCGGTCTCTGTTAGGGGAGCGAGGCGCGGATCGGAAGGGACTCTTGCGACAGGGGTTTGACAGCGCCGCCTGCGGCTCCTATATCCCGCTTCCTTCCACAGCCTTTCGGGAAATGATGCGTCTTCGCGCAGCGCATCGCACGAATGGATCGGCTGCGGCTTGATGCGAAAAGCTGCGGTTCTCCCGGATGCGGGAGAGCCTGCGGCTTTTTTCGCGTCAGCGTCTGACGACATTTGAAGAGCAAGGGCGACAAACAGCATGGCCACCCAGGCGAAATCCTTCACCGGTAAAAAGCGTATCCGCAAGGTCTTCGGGCACATCGCCGAAGTCGTGCAGATGCCGAACCTCATTGAGGTGCAGCGCGAATCGTACGAGCAGTTCCTGCGCTCCGATCCGTCGCGCGGCTATGTTTCGGGCCTTGAAAAGACGCTGCGGTCGGTGTTCCCGATCCGCGACTTCGCCGGCACCGCCGAGCTGGATTTCGTCAACTACGAGCTTGAAGCGCCCAAGTACGACACCGATGAGTGCCGTCAGCGCGGCATGACCTATGCGGCGCCGATGCGCGTGACGCTGCGCCTCATCGTGTTCGAAATCGATCCCGATACGGAAAGCCGCTCCGTCCTCGATATCAAGGAGCAGGACGTCTACATGGGCGACATGCCGCTCATGACCGAGAACGGCACGTTCATCGTGAACGGCACCGAGCGCGTGATCGTTTCGCAGATGCACCGTTCACCGGGCGTGTTCTTCGATCACGACCGCGGCAAGACGCACAGCTCGGGCAAGTTCCTGTTTGCCGCGCGCGTCATCCCGTATCGCGGCTCGTGGCTCGACTTCGAGTTCGATGCCAAGGACATCGTGAACGTCCGCATCGACCGCAAGCGCAAGCTGCCCGTGACGACGCTGCTCTATGCGCTCGGCATGAACAGCGAGGACATCCTCAACCAGTTCTACGGCCGCGTGACCTACAAGCGCGCCGAGGGCGGCTGGAAGGTGCCGTTCCTTGCCGATCAGTGGCGCGGCAACAAGCCGATGTTCGATATCGTCGACGCGAAGTCGGGCGAGATCGTCTTCGAGCAGGGCAAGAAGATCACGCCGCGCGCCGCCAAGAAGGCGGAGAACGACGGCCTCACCGAGCTGTTGATCCCGACCGAGGAAATCTTCGGGCGCTATTCGGCGTTCGACCTCGTCAACGACAAGACCGGCGAGATCTACATCGAGGCCGGTGACGAGGTGACGGAAGAGAACCTCGCCAAGCTCGACGCCGCCGGGATCGGCGACATCGACCTGCTCGACATCGACCATGTCAACATCGGCGCGTGGATGCGCAACACGCTGATGGCGGACAAGGTGGAAGAGCGCGATCATGCGCTCGCCGAGATCTACCGCGTCATGCGCCCCGGCGAGCCGCCGACGCGCGAGACGGCGGAAGGCATGTTCGCCGGCCTGTTCTTCGATCCGGAGCGCTACGACCTCTCGGCCGTGGGCCGCGTGAAGATGAACATGCGCCTCGACCTCGACGCCGAGGACACGGTTACGACGCTCCGCAATGAAGACATTCTTGCGGTTGTGAAGACGCTCGTCGAGCTGAAGGACGGCAAGGGCGACATCGACGACATCGACAATCTTGGCAACCGCCGCGTGCGTTCGGTGGGCGAGCTGTTGGAGAACCAGTATCGCGTCGGCCTGCTCCGCATGGAGCGCGCCGTGAAGGAGCGCATGTCGTCGGTCGATATCGAAACGACGATGCCGAACGACCTCATCAACGCGAAGCCGGCTGTGGCCGCGGTGCGTGAATTCTTCGGTTCCTCGCAGCTCTCGCAGTTCATGGACCAGACGAACCCGCTCTCCGAAGTGACGCACAAGCGCCGCGTTTCGGCGCTCGGGCCGGGCGGTCTCACCCGCGAGCGCGCGGGCTTCGAGGTGCGCGACGTTCACCCGACGCACTATGGCCGTATCTGCCCGATCGAAACGCCGGAAGGCCCGAACATCGGTCTCATCAACAGCCTCGCGACGTTCAGCCGCGTCAACAAGTATGGCTTCATCGAAACGCCGTACCGCAAGGTCATCGACGGCAAGGTGACGAACGACGTCATCTATCTGTCGGCGATGGAAGAGGCGAAGCACACGATCGCGCAGGCGAACGCCGAGCTCGATGGTGAGCGTCGCTTTGTCGAGGAACTGGTTTCGGCCCGCGAGGCCGGCGAGTTCCTGATCGCACCGCGCGACCACATCACGCTGATGGACGTCAGCCCCAAGCAGCTCGTGTCGGTTGCGGCATCGTTGATCCCGTTCCTTGAGAACGACGACGCCAACCGCGCGCTCATGGGATCGAACATGCAGCGTCAGGCCGTGCCGCTGCTCCGTGCCGAGGCGCCGTTCGTCGGCACCGGCATGGAAGGCACGGTGGCACGCGATTCGGGTGCCGCGATCGCTGCGCGGCGCACGGGCATCATCGACCAGGTCGACGCCACGCGTATCGTTATCCGCGCGACGGAAGAGGAAGACGCTGGTAAGTCGGGCGTCGACATCTACACGCTGCACAAGTTCCAGCGTTCGAACCAGAACACCTGCATCAACCAGCGTCCGCTGGTGAAGGTGGGCGACGTGGTGCGCCGCGGTGATATCATCGCCGACGGTCCCTCGACGCAGCTTGGAGAGCTGGCTCTGGGGCGGAACGTGCTCGTCGCGTTCATGCCGTGGAACGGCTACAACTACGAAGACTCCATCCTCATCTCCGAGCGGATCGTGAAGGACGACGTCTTCACCTCGATCCACATCGAAGAGTTCGAGGTGATGGCCCGCGACACGAAGCTCGGGCCGGAGGACATCACGCGCGACATTCCGAACGTCGGCGAGGAAGCGCTCCGCAACCTCGACGAGGCGGGCATCGTCTACATCGGCGCCGAGGTGGAGCCGGGCGATATTCTCGTCGGCAAGATCACGCCGAAGGGCGAAAGCCCGATGACGCCGGAAGAAAAGCTGCTCCGCGCCATCTTCGGCGAAAAGGCGAGCGATGTGCGTGACACCTCGCTCAAGCTGCCGCCGGGCGTTGCCGGAACGGTCGTCGAAGTGCGCGTGTTCAACCGCCACGGCATCGACAAGGACGAGCGCGCGCTCCAGATCGAGCGCGAGGAGATCGAACGGCTCGAGAAGGATCGCGACGACGAGCGCGCCATTCTCGATCGAGCCTCCTATGCGCGTCTGAAGGACGTGCTGCTCGGCCAGGCGACCACCGCAGCGCCGAAGGGCATCAAGAAGGGCGCCGTTATCGACGACGCGATCCTGAATGAGCAGCCGCGTCGCGAATGGTGGAAGTTCGCTGTCGAGGACGACAAGCGCCAATCCGACATCGAGGCGATGAAGGCGCAGTGGGAAGAGGCATTGAAGAGCCTCGACCGCCGCTTTGCCGAGAAGGTCGAAAAGCTGCAGCGCGGCGACGAAATGCTGCCGGGCGTGCTGAAGATGGTGAAGGTCTTCGTTGCGGTGAAGCGCAAGCTGCAGCCGGGCGACAAGATGGCCGGACGTCACGGCAACAAGGGGGTCATCAGCCGCATTCTGCCGATCGAGGACATGCCGTTCCTCGACGACGGCACGCATGTGGATATCGTGCTGAACCCGCTCGGCGTGCCTTCGCGCATGAACGTCGGTCAGATCTTCGAAACCCACCTCGGCTGGGCCGCGCGCGGTCTCGGGCGTCAGATCAGCGCCATGCTGGAAGACATCCACGTCAAGGCGCAGGGTCTCGACAAGGACGACGCCAAGGGCCTGCGCGACAAGCTGAAGGCCATCTACGGCCAGCAGTACAACGCAGAGATCGACGGCCAGTCCGACGATGAGCTGCTTGAGCTTGCCTCCAACCTCGCAGCGGGCGTGCCGATGGCGACGCCGGTGTTCGATGGCGCCCGCGAAGCGGATGTGGCGGACATGCTGAGCCTTGCCGGTCTCGACCGGTCGGGTCAGGTGGAGCTGTACGATGGCCGCACGGGCGAGATGTTCGACCGTAAGGTGACCGTCGGCTACATCTACATGCTGAAGCTGCACCACCTCGTCGACGACAAGATCCACGCGCGTTCGATCGGGCCGTACAGCCTCGTCACCCAGCAGCCGCTGGGTGGTAAGGCTCAGTTCGGCGGTCAGCGCTTCGGTGAGATGGAAGTGTGGGCGCTGCAGGCTTACGGCGCGGCGTACACGCTGCAGGAAATGCTGACGGTGAAGTCGGATGACGTCGCCGGCCGTACCAAGGTCTACGAATCGATCGTCAAGGGTGACGACACGTTCGAGGCCGGCATCCCCGAAAGCTTCAACGTGCTCGTCAAGGAAATGCGCTCGCTCGGCCTCAACGTCGAGCTGCGCAACAGCGAGGACGACGAAGCCGAGGCGAAAGCCATCGCGGCCGAGTAAAGCAACACGGGAAGAGGGGCCATTTTCGGCGGCCCGTGCCCCTCTTCCTCCCAAGCAAGGCTTGGGCCCCTCCCTCGCAGCGAAGGCGCGGGGGCTGATCTGGAGGCGGTATGAACCAGGAACTGATGAACTTCTACAACCCGGCGGCGAAGCCGGAGACCTTCGACCAGATCCGTATCGGTCTGGCGAGCCCGGAGCGGATTCGCTCGTGGTCGTTCGGCGAGATCAAGAAGCCGGAGACGATCAACTACCGGACGTTCAAGCCCGAGCGCGACGGCCTGTTCTGCGCCCGCATCTTCGGTCCGATCAAGGACTACGAGTGCCTGTGCGGCAAGTACAAGCGCATGAAGTACAAGGGCATCGTCTGCGAGAAGTGCGGCGTCGAGGTCACTGTCTCGAAGGTTCGCCGCGAGCGCATGGGCCATATCGAGCTCGCCGCGCCGGTCGCGCACATCTGGTTCCTGAAGTCGCTGCCGAGCCGCATCGGCATGTTGCTCGACATCCAGCTCAAGCAGCTGGAGCGTGTTCTTTACTTCGAACAGTTCATCGTCATCGAGCCGGGCCTCACCTCGCTGGAGCGCTATCAGCTTCTCACCGAGGAAGAGCTTTTCGCTGCGCAGGATGAGCACGGCGAGGATGCCTTCACCGCCGGCATCGGCGCCGAGGCGATCCAGAAGCTGCTCGAAAGCCTCGATCTCGAAGGCGAGAAGAAGCTGCTTCTCGAAGAGCTCGCGGTCACCAAGTCCGAGCTGAAGCCGAAGAAGATCATCAAGCGCCTGAAGGTCATCGAGAGCTTCCTTGAATCGGGCAACCGTCCGGAGTGGATGATCCTGAACGTCGTTCCGGTGATCCCGCCGGAACTGCGTCCGCTCGTGCCGCTCGACGGCGGCCGCTTCGCGACGTCGGATCTGAACGACCTCTACCGCCGTGTCATCAACCGCAACAACCGCCTGAAGCGGCTCATCGAGCTGCGCGCGCCGGACATCATCGTCCGCAACGAAAAGCGTATGCTTCAGGAAGCCGTCGATGCGCTGTTCGACAACGGCCGCCGCGGCCGCGTCATCACCGGCGCCAACAAGCGTCCGCTGAAATCGCTGTCGGACATGCTCAAGGGCAAGCAGGGCCGCTTCCGCCAGAACCTGCTCGGCAAACGTGTCGACTACTCGGGCCGTTCGGTGATTGTCACGGGTCCGGAGCTCAAGCTCCACCAGTGCGGCCTGCCGAAGAAGATGGCGCTCGAGCTGTTCAAGCCGTTCATCTACTCGCGCCTCGACGCGAAGGGTCTCTCCATGACCCTGAAGCAGGCGAAGAAGTGGGTGGAGAAAGAGCGCAAGGAAGTCTGGGACATCCTCGACGAAGTCATTCGCGAGCACCCGGTCCTCCTGAACCGCGCGCCGACGCTCCACCGCCTCGGCATCCAGGCGTTCGAGCCCGTGCTGATCGAAGGCAAGGCGATCCAGCTGCACCCGCTCGTCTGCTCGGCGTTCAACGCCGACTTCGACGGTGACCAGATGGCCGTGCACGTTCCGCTGTCGCTTGAGGCGCAGCTCGAAGCGCGCGTGCTGATGATGTCCACGAACAACATCCTCAGCCCCGCGAACGGCAAGCCGATCATCGTGCCGTCGCAGGACATGATCCTTGGCCTTTACTACCTCTCGATGGAGCGCAAGGGCGAGCCGGGCGAGGGGATGCTGATCTCCGACATGTCGGAAGTGCACCAGGCGCTGAATGCCAAGGCGGTCACGCTGCACTCGAAGATCGTCAGCCGCGTTCCGCAGACGTCCGAGGATGGCAAGACCTACATGAAGCGGGTCGAAACCACGCCGGGCCGTATGCTGCTCGGCGAGTGTCTGCCGAAGAACCACAAGGCGCCGTTCGAGATCGTCAACCGTCTCCTCACCAAGAAGGAGATCGCGGACGTCATCGACACCGTCTACCGCGAGTGCGGCCAGAAGGAGACCGTGCTGTTCGCCGATGCGATCATGGGCCTCGGCTTCCGTCACGCCTGCATGGCCGGCATCTCGTTCGGCAAGGACGACATGGTGATCCCGGACGAGAAGGAAGGGATGGTCGACGAGACGCGTGCGCTCGTGAAGGACTTCGAGCAGCAGTATCAGGATGGTCTGATCACGCAGGGCGAGAAGTACAACAAGGTCGTCGACGCGTGGGCGCGTTGCGGTGACCGCGTTGCCGACGCGATGATGGCGCGCATTTCGGCGCGTCCGGTCGACGCGAACGGCCGCGAGATGCCGATCAACTCGATCTACATGATGGCACACTCGGGCGCCCGCGGTTCGCAGGCGCAGATGAAGCAGCTCGCGGGTATGCGCGGCCTGATGGCCAAGCCTTCGGGCGAGATCATCGAAACGCCGATCATCTCGAACTTCAAGGAAGGCCTCACCGTCCTTGAATACTTCAACTCCACGCACGGCGCCCGCAAGGGTCTCGCCGACACTGCGCTCAAGACGGCGAACTCGGGTTACCTCACCCGCCGTCTCGTCGACGTGTCGCAGGATTGCGTGGTGATCGAGGACGATTGCGGCACCGACAACGCGCTGACCATCAAGGCCATCGTCGAAGGCGGCACCACCATCGTCTCGCTCGGCGAACGCATCCTCGGCCGCACGCTGGCCGCGGACGTCGTCGATCACAAGACGAACGAAGTGGTGATGCCGGCTGGCACGCTGCTCACCGAAGCCGAGACGGCAATCGTCGAGGCGGCAGCCCCGCAGTCGGTGCTCATTCGTTCGCCGCTGGTCTGCGAAACCCGCCAGGGTGTCTGCGGCGCCTGCTACGGACGCGATCTTGCACGCGGTACGCCGGTCAACATCGGCGAGGCCGTTGGCGTTATCGCGGCGCAGTCGATCGGCGAGCCGGGCACGCAGCTGACGATGCGTACCTTCCACATCGGTGGCGCGGCGCAGGTCTCCGAGCAGTCGACGCTGGAAGCGAGCTTCGACGGTACGATCGAGCACCGCAATCTTGACACGATCACCGACAGCCGCAGCCGTCACATCGCGATGAGCCGCAACGGCGAACTCGCGATCGTCGACATGGACGGCCGCGAGCGTTCGGTGCACCGCATCCCGTACGGCTCGATCCTCGCGAACGCGCCGGGGCATATCGTGTCGAAGGGCGATCGTCTGGCCGAGTGGGATCCGTACACGCTGCCGGTGATCACCGACAAATCGGGTACGGTGAAGTATCAGGATCTGATCGAGGGTGTCTCGCTGACCGAAAACGTCGACGAGGCCACCGGCATCACCAACAAGATGGTGATCGACTGGCGTAGCCAGCCGAAGTCCGGCGATCTGCGTCCGCGCATCACGTTGCTTGACGAGACGTCGGGCGAAGCCGGCCGCTACATGCTGTCGGTGGATGCCATTCTCTCGGTGAACGAAGGCCAGAAGGTGGAAGCGGGCGACGTGATCGCGCGTATTCCGCGCGAGGCCGCGAAGACCCGCGACATCACCGGCGGTCTGCCGCGCGTCGCGGAGCTGTTCGAGGCGCGCAAACCGAAGGACAATGCGGTCATCGCGCGCTGTGATGGTCGCATCGAGTTCGGCAAGGACTACAAGACCAAGCGTCGCATCATCATCCACCCGGAAGATGGTTCGGATGCGGTCGAGTACATGATCCCGAAGGGCAAGCACATCTCGGTGCAGGAAGGCGACTTCGTGCGCCGCGGCGACTACCTGCTCGATGGCAACCCCGATCCGCACGACATTCTGGACGTGCTGGGCGTGGAGGCCCTCGCCGAATATCTGGTCTGGGAGATCCAGGAGGTCTACCGGCTCCAGGGCGTGAAGATCAACGACAAGCACATCGAGGTGATTGTTCGCCAGATGCTGCAGAAGGTCGAGATCACCGACTCGGGCGGCACCACGCTGCTCGTCGGTGAGCAGATCGATATCGAGGAGCTGAACGAGGAGAACATCAAGGCCACGAAGGAAGGCCGCGATCCGGCGGTGGGCAAGCCCATCCTGCTCGGCATCACCAAGGCGTCGCTGCAGACGCGGTCGTTCATCTCGGCGGCCTCGTTCCAGGAAACGACGCGCGTGCTCACCGAAGCGTCGGTGCAGGGCAAGTCGGACACGCTGATGGGTCTCAAGGAGAACGTTATCGTCGGCCGTCTGATCCCGGCCGGCACCGGCGCCGCGCTCGCCCGCGCGCGCATTGCGGCATCGAGCCGCGACGCGCAGCTCCGTGCCCGTCAGAAGCGGGTGCTGGATGCGGGGCAGACCGCGGTCGGCGAAACCGTCGACGCCTGACGTTTCGTGTCATGATGAAAGAGGCCTCGTCGGGAAACCGGCGGGGCCTCTTTCGTTTCGGGCTCTAAGGCGTCGGCGCTCTTTACACCGGTGTCAGGAGTCGCTGCGCCTCAGGAAGTCGAAAGGCTGGATTTCTGCCCTCCGGCCAGGATGGCACGATCCGTGCTTGTCCCATCGCGGGACAGGGGACAGGAGGTGGGCCGATGCTCTGGTGGGTAGCGGGTGTGGTTGGTGCGTTGCTCCTTGCTGCGCTGCTGGCGCCGCCGGCGCCGGGCCGCCGGACACTCAGCCGGATGGATTTCGGCGACGAGACCACGGACAAGGACGAAAGCCAGCGGCAGGGCTGAACGTCGCGCTGTTGCGCGCATCCCTCACCGGTGGGGGTTCCGGCATCGGCCGGATATCAATGTGACTTTCAGGGTTGCATCGGAGGCGGCGAGGCCCGAAAGGCGGGGCCAACGCCGCCGGAGCCTGTCGAAGTCCATGGACGCCTGTTGGAATTTGCTCCGCAGATCGATTAACGTCCGGCGCTTTCACGATGCGGAGCGACATATTGCCTAGCAGCGATCTCAGGGTCGCCCTGTTTTCGGGCAACTACAACTATGTGAAGGACGGCGCCAACCAGGCGCTCAACCGGCTCGTCGGCTACCTGCTGCGGCAGGGCGTCGCGGTTCGTGTGTATTCGCCGACCATCGAGACTCCGGCGTTCGCACCGACGGGCGACCTCGTTTCGATCCCGTCCGTGCCGATCCCGGGGCGCGGCGAATACCGGTTGGGGCTCGGCATCGGCGGCGTGAAGGCGGATCTCAAGGCCTTCGATCCGCACATCGTCCACATCGCTTCGCCCGACATCATCGGCCACCGCGCCGTCGCATGGGCACGGTCGCGCGGGAAGCCGGCGGTCGCGTCCGTCCACACGCGCTTCGAAACCTATTTCCGCTACTATCGGATGCACTGGATGCAGACGGTGATCGAGGCCGTGCTCCGCCGCCTCTACCGGCGCTGCGTGGAGATCTATGCGCCCTCGGAAAGCATGGCGGCCGTGCTCACCGATCAGCGTATGAGCCGTAACGTCCATATCTGGAGCCGCGGCATCGACGGCGATCTTTATCGCCCGGACCGGCGCGACATGGAATGGCGGCGGAGCCTCGGCATCGCCGACGAGGACATGGTGATCCTGTTCGTAGGCCGTCTGGTGCTCGAGAAAGGCCTCGATACGTTCGCAGCGACGCTTGCGGAGCTGGACGCGCGCGACGTGCCCTACAAGGCACTGTTCGTGGGGGACGGACCGGCGCGGCCGTGGATCGAGGCGCAGGCGCCGCAGGGCATCTTCCTCGGCTTCCAGTCGGGCGAGGCGCTGGCGCGTGCTTATGCGTCGGCCGACGTGATGTTCAATCCGTCGTCCACGGAGACGTTCGGCAATGTGACGCTGGAAGCGATGGCGAGCGGCCTGCCCGTGGTCGCGGCGCGTGCGACCGGCAGCCTCAGCCTCGTGACACCGGGCCTCAACGGGCAACTGACGACGCCCGATGACATACAGGAATCGGCGGATGCGCTCGCTGCCTATATCGCCGATCCGGAAAGCCGCACGGCGGCCGGGAAAGCGGGCCGCGAGATCAGCAAGCGCTTCGATTGGGATACGATCAACGGTGCACTGTTGCAGCGTTATCGCACCGTTGTCGCACGACGCTCTTCAAAAGCGCGCGCGTAGCCCCTATATGGGTGTTGCCGTCTTCGGGCGGCTATGGCGATAAATGATGCCGTGAAATAGGTACAGCGGACCCGGGGGCGGTACCCGGCGGCTCCACCAGTTTCGCCGGGCAGGCTAGAGCGGCCTGTCCGGACATGGGGCCGAACTAGGATCGACGTGTGCTGAAAGACGGTTTTCTTCGCCCGGCCTGAATGCGCCGTAAAACCGTTCAAAACCTACAAATGCCAACGACAACGAGGCATTCGCTCTTGCCGCGTAACTGAAGCCCTTCGGGGAATAGGTTACAGAGCTTAGCGCGGTTCGGGCCGCACCGGGCAACAGAAGCGGACACCAGCGGCACGGGGAGCGCCGGGCAACAGAAGCTCCCCACTTTCACGCTTCATCGGAAGACAGGCTTGACCGCGCCGCGGCGCCGCGCCACCAAGTGCCCTTGTGACAAAGAGGGCCGCATGAACGCCGAAACACCGGAAAGCCTGATCCCGTATGACGAGATCGTGCAGGATGCGCTGCGCGGCGTCGTGTACGGCGTTCTGAAACGGGTAGAGACCGATGGCGGCCTGCCCGGCAACCACCATTTCTACATTGCCTTCAAGACCGGTGCGTCCGGCGTCGAGATACCGGTGCATCTGCGCCAGCGCTATCCGGACGAGATGACGATCGTCATCCAGCACCGCTATTGGGAGCTGAAAGTCGATCGTGAGCACTTCGAGATCGGCCTTTCGTTCAACCAGGTGCCGACCAAGCTTTCGATTCCCTACACGGCGATCACGGGGTTTCACGATCCTTCGGTGGAGTTCGCGCTGCAGTTTCCGACGCCCGAGGGTGTCACGCCGCCCGCGCCGGAGCCGGAACCTGAGCCCACGCCGCCCGAAAGCGGCGACGGTTCGAACGTGGTGACGCTCGACGCCTTCCGGAAGAAATGAGCACGCGCGTCGAAACCGACAGTTTCGGGCCGATCGACGTACCCGCCTCGGCCTACTGGGGGGCGCAGACGCAGCGCTCCATCGGCAATTTTCCCATCGGCGGCGAGCGGATGCCCGTGCCGTTGGTGCGCGCGCTCGGCCTCATCAAGCAGGCCGCAGCCTATGTGAACGCCGAGCTCGGCGTGCTCGACAACAATCTCGCGCCCGCGATCATCGAGGCCGCTGCCGAGGTTGCGGCGGGAAAGCGTGACGATCAGTTCCCGCTCGTCGTCTGGCAGACTGGTTCGGGTACGCAGAGCAACATGAACGCCAACGAGGTGATCGCCGGCCGCGCCAACGAGATCCTTACCGGCACGCGCGGCGGCAAGGTGCCGGTGCACCCGAACGATCACGTCAACGCCTCGCAAAGCTCGAACGACACGTTCCCGACCGCAATGCACGTCGCTGCGGCGCGCGAGGTGAACGAACGGCTGATTCCGGCGCTCCGACACCTGCACGCGGCGCTGGCGGCGAAAGCGGAGGCGTTCGCGGACATCGTGAAGATCGGCCGCACGCACCTTCAGGACGCGACGCCGGTGACGCTGGGGCAGGAATTCTCGGGCTACGCGCAACAGCTCACGGATGGCATTGCGCGCGCTGAGGCGGTGCTGCCGCGGTTGTACCGGTTGGCGCAGGGCGGCACGGCGGTCGGCACCGGCCTCAACGCGCCCGAAGGCTTCGCCGAGGGCATCGCGAACGAACTCGCGCGACTTTCCGGCCTGCCGTTCGAAACGGCGCCCAACAAGTTCGAGGCGCTCGCCACGCACGATACGATGGTGGAGCTGTCGGGCGCGCTCAACGTGCTCGCCGTCAGTCTCAACAAGATCGCGAACGATATCCGTCTGCTCGGCTCCGGGCCGCGTTCGGGGCTCGGCGAGCTCTCCCTCCCGGAAAACGAGCCCGGCAGTTCGATCATGCCGGGCAAGGTGAACCCGACGCAGGCCGAGGCGCTGACGATGGTGGCCGCGCAGGTGATGGGCAATCACGTCTCCGTCACCGTGGGCGGCGCGCAGGGGCACATGGAGCTCAATGTCTTCAAGCCGGTGATCGCCTATAACGTGCTGCAGTCGATCCGCCTCATCGCCGACGCATCCGTGAGTTTCGCGGATCGCTGCGTCGTGGGGATCGAGCCCAACCGCGAACGGATCGCTGACCTCGTCGAGCGCTCGCTGATGCTGGTGACGGCGCTTGCGCCGGAGATCGGCTACGATAATGCTGCCGCGATCGCCAAGCACGCGCACAAGCATGGGCTGACCTTGCTGGAAGCCGCGAAAGCTCTGGATCTTATCGACGAGACGCGCTTCCGCGCCCTCGTCCGCCCGGAAACGATGCTGGCGCCCGGACGCTAGGGGCCCGTTAGGCGGCGCGTTCTTCGTTTTCGATGTCGGATGCGATGATCTGCTCGTCGTAGTGGATGCCGAACCGGTCTTCCTCCACCCATCGCACGATGCCCGAGCGAGGCTGCTGCCCTTCGACGAAGGTGGTCACGCGGTCATCCGGCCTTGGCAGCCAGCGCGCCTCGAACATCGCGCCGGTATCCGAAGTGTTACGCAGCCGGGCGCTTCGCCTGCGGCCGTTGTGCAGGATCGTCGCGCGTCGCAGCATGGCGATACGGCGCGGCCGGTTCGATTTCACGCCGTTCGGCGCGATCGGCGCTTCGGAGCGCGCTAGGATGCCCGCCTCGGCCCAGGGCACGGCCTTGCCGAAGATGAAGCCCTGCACCTGCGTGCAGCCGATGCGGCGGATGATGTCGAGATCGTCGTGCGTCTCGACGCCTTCGGCTGTGGTGATCATGCCGAGACTGTCGGCAAGCGCCACGATCGCCTTCACGATCGCGGCCTTCTGCCCGCCGCGCTCGGCCGCGCCGGAGACGAACGAGCGGTCGATCTTGATCTTCTTGAAGGGTGCCTTGGTGAGATAGGCGAAGCCCGAATAGCCGGTGCCGAAATCGTCGAGCGTCAGCCGCACGCCGATCGCGCCAAGGCGCTGCAGCGTGGCGCGCGTCGCCGGGTTCTCCTCGAGGAAGACGCTTTCGGTGATCTCCAGTTCCAGCCGCTCGGGCGCAAGGCCGGCCTGTGCGAGCGCGTTCATCACCAGCGTCGGCAGTTCGGGGTTCGTCACCTGGATGGGCGAGAGGTTGACGGCGATGCCGATGTGCTCGGGCCACTTCGCCGCGACCATGCAGGCGTTCCGCAGCACCCACTCGCCGATGCCGTCGATGAGGCCGGTTTCCTCGGCGATCGGAATGAAACTCGCGGGCGAGATCTCGCCGTGGCGCGGATGGTGCCAGCGCACCAGCGCCTCGAAGCCGACGAGCGCTTCGCTCGCCGTCTCGACGATCGGCTGGAAATTGAGCGACAGTCCGTTGCCGACGAGCGCGCCGCGCAGGTCGTTCTCGATCTGCCGCCGCGTCTCGGCATTGCGGTGCATCCCGCCCTCGTAGAAGCGGTGCTTGCCGCGCCCGTCCGATTTCGCCGCGTAGAGCGCGAGGTCGGCGTTGCGCATCAGCGCGTCGACGCTGTGGCCGTTGTCGGGGCCGATGGCGATGCCGACGCTGGCGCCGATGATGATGCGATGCCCCTCCACCGTGTAGGGTGCAGACAGATAGTCGATGATGCGCTGGGCGAAGGCGGAAAGTCCGCCCATCGTTTCGGCATCGCGCACGACGATCGCGAACTCGTCGCCGCCGAGCCGCCCGACGCGGCCGTCCGCGCCGACGAGCGTGCCGAGCCGGTCGGCGACCTGTTCGAGCAGCTTGTCGCCCACGGGGTGGCCGAGCGTGTCGTTCACCGATTTGAAGCGATCGAGATCGAGCAGCAGCAGCGCGCAGCGATGCGGCACGACGCCGCCGTGGCTGAGGAGCGCGGTTTCCAGCGTCTCGCGGATGGTGATGCGGTTCGCAAGGCCGGTGAGCGCATCGAAGCGCGCGAGGCGCATGGCGCGGTCTTCGGATCGGCGTACGTCGGTAAGATCGCCGCCGATCCCGGTGAAGCCCTCGAAATGGCCGTGCTGGCTGTAGATCGGCGTGCCCGCGATCGACCACCACTGGATACCGAGCGGGAACAGCACGGGAATCACCACATCGTGAAACGGCAGCTTGCCCTGCAGATGGAACTCAAGCGTCCGCAGCGAGGTCGCCGCCTCGTCCGGGTCTTCCACCTCGAGCGAGATGATATCCCCAAGCGGGCGCCCGATCAGCAGCTCGTTCGTGGTGCCGTGTGCCGCGCCGAACGAGGGCGAGATATAGGTGATCCGGCCGTCGACGTCGGTTTCCCAGAACCAGCCGCTGCCGCAGGTCTCGAATGTCGCGCAGAGGCGCCGTACGCGCTGTTCGCCGAGATCGCGCATCGATCCCTCGACGCGCTCGATGAGCGTGCGCCGCCCCGCGAGGTAGAGCGTGAGCGCGCCCGACAGCACGACGACCGCCGCCGCCGACGAGGCGAAGCCATCGAGCCGGGTGACGAGCGTGACCGCGAACGCGACCATATAGGCCATCGCCGCAAGCGGCATCGGGGAGAGGGCAACGATGCCGAGCACAAGCATCGAAATGGAAAGAACGAGCGCAAACGGGATGTCGCTGATGACCGGAAGCGTGCTCCAAAGGAGCCCCGCCGCGGCGCTCAGCGTCACGAGACCCCGCGCCGTATCGGCGACCTCGCCCGCCTTCGGCTGGGCTTCGCGCAGCCCGAACACGGCGAACAATGTCGTCAGCACGCCGCCCGCTGCAAGCCATGCGCCCTGGATCGATGCAGTGAGCGGCACGTGCCACAGCGTGACGCCCGCCCAGATCAGCGCTCCGATCGCGGCGAACAGCGGAATCGTGGGGCGGAGATCGAGCAGCTGCCGATGCGTGTTGGCGATCTCGCTGCGCGAGCCGAGGCGGGGCAGCGCGATGCCGGCCAGCCAGTTCCGGGGCTCGCGAAGATTGGCGGCAGGATCGCCGCCTACGGTATCACGGATCGGCTTGGCGGGGCGGCTGCGCATGTCAGGCCGCCGTCGCGACCGAAGGGTCGGGCCCGGCGGCGGCGACGTGCCGGTCGCGCCCGGTCCTCTTGGCCTCGTATAGCGCTGTGTCGGCGCGCCGGTAGACGTGCCGCCATGTGCGGTCGTCGGCGATGATGCCGGATGCGGAGCCGATGCTGACGGTGATGCGAATGCCGTCCGTCATCGGCGTCGCGCGGAAGGCGCGGAGGATCGTGCCGGCGCTGTCGTCGCGTTCGCTATAGGGTACGATGAGCGCGAATTCCTCGCCGCCGAGGCGGCCGACGACCGCGCCCACCGGCGAGATGCTCTCGATCAGCCGTCCGGCCTCGCGCAGCACGCGGTCGCCGAACTCGTGCCCGAAACCGTCGTTGACGGTCTTGAAGTGATCGATGTCGATCAGCAGCAGCCGCGATTTCAGCTTGCCCTTGCCGCTCCTGCGGATGCCGTATTCGATGAAGGCGCGGCGGTTGAGAAGGCCGGTCAGCGCGTCGGTTTCGGCGAGGTAAGTCAGTTCGATCTCGCGGGCACGGGCCTCGTCGCGCTCGGCGCGAATGTTGGAGATGCGGTAGGCGATGCCGATCATGCTCAGCACGCATTCCAGGCACATCGCGTAGAAATAGCTGTCCTCGATGAACGCGCTCGTCTCGACGAAGCCGAGCGCGACAAGGATGCGGGCGAAGGCCCCGGCGAGGGGCACCGCCCATGCCACCGTGTAGATGAGGATGATGCGGCTGCCTCGGCGCCATGCGATGATCGCCAGCGGGAAGATCAGCGCCATCGTGAGCGCGCCGAGGATGTTGACCACGGCGAGCGGGATATGAAGCAGCTCCGGCGCCTGAAACAGCGTGATGAGCGCGATGACGCCCGCGCCGCACTGCAATGTCGCAAGCGCGATGCCGGTGATCGCCAGCCGCATGTGAACGGTGCCGCGTTCCAGCAGCGTGATCGTGAAGACCACCGCGAACCACAGCATCACGGGCAGAACAGCTTCTGCGGCGACATTGCCCAGCATCGGCGGCAATCCCGCGGGAAGCATCCGCATCAGGATGCCGGATGCGGCGAGGCCATAGAGCAGGGTTGCGGCGGTCATGCCGCAGTAGAAGAAGAGGAACGCGTAGCGCAGCCACACGAGCAGCACGAGATTGAAGAACAGGGTGGCGAAGATCACGCCGCCGAACAGGCCGTAGATCAGCGATTGTCGTTCGGTTTCAATGGATTCCGCCCGGGCATTTTCCACCGCGGGGCGAACGAAGGCGCCGCGCGGGTCGACGACATTCTCGGCGTGCAGCGCGATGGTTTCGATCGTGCCTGCCCGCCACGGAATGCGCAGCCGGAACATGCCGCCAAGCTCGGTGTGACGACTGGCGGAGGCCGCATCATGGCGCACCGTCCACACGAACCCGTCCGCATAGCGGACGTAGAGCGTAACCTCTTCGAAAAGCGTTTGTTTGACGTGGACGGACAGGGGCTCTGCCGGATGCTGCGTGAGTTCGAGGCCGGATTTCACCAGCCAGCTGTCGCGCATCTCACCCGTGGACAGCCCGCCCGGGCAATCGTCGCGCGCGGCCCTCGCCATCGCGCCGGCAAGGCCTAGGTCCTTGTGATCGGGGAAAATGCACGCGCCGGTGCCGATATCGAGCGCAATCCGCGCGTTCGCCGCCGATGAAATGGCCAGAGCACAGAAAAGCAATCCCGCAAACAGGAGCAGGCCGCGCCGTGCGAACACGGCGGTTATGCCGAAAAAACCATGCATCCTCTTTAGGTTAACGTAGTGGATGATAACGATTCGCTAATTACGTTCTTCTTTGCGCAATCTTGACCGTGGCTCACCTTGCTTTATGTCCGGCGCGCATGGACGCACGGACAGACAAGGCCGGAAAAATCGAGCGGCGCGGCATCCTTTTCGTGCTGTCTTCCCCCTCCGGCGCCGGAAAAACCACCATGGCGCGGCGGCTGCTGGCGGCGGAGCCGCAGATGGCGGTTTCGGTGTCGGCGACGACACGCGCCAAGCGCCCCGGCGAGGTGGACGGCATCGACTATCACTTCCGCACCGAGGCGCAATTCGCGCGCATGGTCGAGGCCGGCGAGTTCCTCGAATGGGCGCACGTGTTCGGCAACCGCTACGGTACGCCACGTGCCGCCGTGGAAACCGCGCTCCGCATGGGCCGCGACGTGCTGTTCGATGTGGACTGGCAGGGCACGCAGCAGCTTGCGCAGTCGATGGGCGACGACGTTGTTTCCATTTTCCTGCTGCCGCCGACGATGGCCGAGCTGGAGCGTCGCCTGCGCGCGCGCCGTACGGACAGCGAAGAGGTGATCGAAGGCCGCATGGCGCGCGCTGCTGCGGAAATCAGCCACTGGCCCGAATACGACTACGTACTCGTCAACGAAGACATGCACGATTGTTTCGAACAGATTCACACCATCGTCCACGCTGAGCGGCTCCGCCGACAGCGCAGGGGCGCGTGGCTCACCGAATTCACCCGCGAGATGGTGGGAAAACAAGGCTGATCGCGCAGGGCTGCAGGGGGTTAACGCCCGCCTGCAGCGTACCTATGTGAATGCCGGAAACATCACGGGACGAACGATGAAAGCGAACCGATCACTCTGGCTGCTCGCCGCAGGCGCCATCGCGGGCACCAGCTTCGCCATGGCCGTAGACCAGATCGAGCCGCAGGCCTCGGCGCAGCAGGTGGCGCAGCTTGCCGCCGCGGCAGCGCCCCCGGAAACGCCGCGCCGCGTGCCGACCAGCAATACGGAGCTGATGCTGTCCTATGCGCCGCTCGTGAAGGCGAGTGTGCCTGCCGTCGTCAATGTCTACACGGCCCGCGTGAACCGCACGCGCCGCGATCCGTTCTGGGATCTGTTCTTCGGCGGCGGCCGCATGACGCCGCAGCCGCGCGTCGAGCAGTCGCTCGGCTCGGGTGTCATCGTCGATGGCACGGGCCTCATCGTCACCAACAACCACGTCGTCGAGGGCGCGGACGAGATCAAGGTCGCGCTTGCCGACCGGCGCGAGTTTTCCGCGAAGCTGATGTTCACCGACAAGCAGCTCGATCTTGCGCTGCTGAAGGTGGAGACGGGTGGTACGGCGCTTCCCGTGGTTCCGCTCGGCGACAGCGACCGTGCCGAGGTCGGCGATGTCGTCATCGCCATCGGCAACCCGTTCGGCGTCGGCCAGACCGTGACGCACGGCATCGTCTCGGCGCTGGCGCGCACGGGCGTCGGCATCAGCGACTACCAGTTCTTCGTACAGACGGATGCGGCCATCAACCCCGGCAACTCGGGCGGCGCGCTTATCGGCATGGATGGCCGTCTCGTCGGCATCAACACCGCCATCTACTCGCGCTCGGGCGGTTCGAACGGCATCGGCTTCGCCATTCCGGCAAATATGGTCCGCCAGTTCATCGCGGGCGCGAAAACCGGCAAGATTTCCCGCCCGTGGCTCGGCATGGCGGGCCAGCCGGTAACGAGCGAGATCGCGCGTGCCTCGGGCCTCGACCGGCCGATGGGCGTCGTCATCAACGAGGTGACGAAGGGCTCGCCCGCCGAGCGTGCGGGCGTGCGGGTGGGTGACATCATCTACGCCGTGGACGGCAAGGATGCCTCCGATCCCGATACGCTGCGCTACCTCGTCGCCAGCAAGCCCGTGGGCGAGACCGTGAAACTGACACTTCTTCGCGGCGGCAAGGCAGAAAACGTGGCGCTGAAGCTCGTCTCGCCGCCCGAGGTGCCGGCGCGTGACACGACACTGCTCGCCGGCCGCTCGATCCTCGCAGGCATCACGGTCGCGAATCTCTCGCCGGCGCTTTCGGCCGAGCTTGGCGGCGGGTTGCCCGATGCGGGCGTGGTGGTGATCGGCGCCGATCCCCGCGCGCCCGCGCTGCGCTCTGGGCTCGTCCAGCCCGGCGACATCCTCGAAGCGGTGAACGGCCGCGCCGTGGCGAGTGCGAAGGGGCTGCAGGCGCAGGCGAACGATGCCGCAGCCGAAATGACGCTGCGCATGAGCCGCGGCGGAAGCACGCGCGAATGCTATTTCCGCGCGCCGTCCTCGCTGCAGTGCCGGGGTTGAAGTCGGGCCTGAGCCCTATTCGAATTCCATGATGATGGCGTCCACGGCGAGGCTGTCGCCCGCCTTGGCGTTCACGGACTTCACCACCGCCGTCTTCTCGGCGCGGAGGATGTTTTCCATCTTCATCGCCTCGACGACCGCGAGCGCCTGACCCGGTTCCACCGTGTCGCCCGCCGCGGCCGAGACCGAAACGACAAGGCCCGGCATCGGGCAAAGCAGGAACTTCGAAAGGTCCGGCGGGATCTTCTCGATCATGTGCCCGGCGAGTGCGCTCGCGCGCGGCGTCAGCGCGCGGACGTTGTGGGCGGAGCCCTTCACGGTCATGCGGTAGCCCACGGCTTTCAGCGCCAGCTTCACGGCAACGTCGCGGCCATCGACGTCGGCGAGGAATACCGGGTCGCCCGGCTCCCATTCCGTCGCCACGTTGTGCGTGTGCGCGCCGCCTTCGAACGTGTGCGTCACGGCCCAGCCGCTGCTCGTTTCCTCGGCGTGCACGGCGTACGGCTTGCGGTCGATCTCGATCACCCAGTTCGGGCCGAACTGCGCGCCGTGGCCGTTGAGTTGGCCCTCGATGAACTGCGCCCGCTGCACGGTGATGGCGTTGATGACCGCAGCGGCGATGATCAGGTCGTCGCGCTTCCCGTCCGTGAAGGGCGCGCCTTCGAAGCCCTCCGGATATTCCTCGGCGATGAAGCCGGTGGTGAGGCGCCCGTCGCGGAAGCGCTGGTGTTGCATCACGGCGGAAAGGAAGTCGATGTTGTGGCCGATGCCGTCGATCCGGTAGCGGTCGAGCGCCGCGACCTGAAGGTCGGCGGCTTCCTCGCGCGTCGGTGCGTGGGTGATGAGCTTGGCGATCATCGGATCGTAGAACATCGAAATCTCGCTGCCCTCGACGACACCGGTGTCCACACGCACCGTCGTCTCGCCGCTCGTCTCCTCGGGCGGCGCATAGCGCGTCAGGCGGCCGATGGAAGGCAGGAAGTTGCGGTAGGGGTCTTCGGCGTAGACACGGCTTTCGAGTGCCCAGCCGGAGAGCTTCACATCGTCCTGCGTGAAGGCGAGTTTCTCGCCCGCCGCGACGCGGATCATCTGCTCCACGAGGTCGAGCCCGGTGATGCACTCCGTCACCGGATGCTCCACCTGCAGGCGGGTATTCATCTCCAGGAAGTAGAAGCCCTGCCCGGTGGTATCCGCACCACTGACGATCAGCTCGACCGTACCCGCGCTATAGTAGCCCACGGCCTTCGAAAGCGCGACGGCCTGCTCGCCCATCGCCTTCCGCATCTCGGGCGTCACGAAGGGCGAGGGCGCCTCCTCGATCACCTTCTGGTGGCGGCGCTGGATCGAACATTCGCGCTCGCCGAGGTAGAGCACGTTGCCATGCTGGTCGCCGAGCACCTGAATCTCGATGTGGCGCGGCTCGACGATGAACTTCTCGATGAACACGCGGTCGTCGCCGAAGCTGTTCAGCCCCTCACGCTTCGTCGCCTCGAAACCCTCGCGCACGTCCTTTTCCGAGTAGGCGAGGCGCATACCCTTGCCGCCGCCGCCGGCGGAGGCCTTCATCATCACCGGATAGCCGATCTCGTTCGCGATGCGGACGGCGTGCTCGGTGTCCTCGATCTCGCCGACGAAGCCGGGGACGACGTTGACGCCTGCGGCCTTGGCAAGCTTCTTCGATTCGATCTTGTCGCCCATCGCGGCAATGGCGTTCGGGGGCGGGCCGATGAAGGCGATGTTCTCTTCAGCGAGCTTCTTCGCGAACCACTCGCGCTCGGACAGGAAGCCGTAACCGGGGTGCACCGCTTCGGCGCCGGTCGCCTTGCAGGCGGCAATGATGGCGTCGCCAAGCAGGTAGGATTCGGCGGCGGGCGGCGGGCCGAGCCGCACGGCCTCGTCCGCCATTTCCACATGCAGCGCGCCCGCGTCCGCATCCGAATAGACCGCGACCGTCTTGATGCCCATGCGCCGCGCCGTCTTGATGACCCGGCAGGCGATCTCGCCGCGGTTCGCGATCAGGATTTTCTTGAACATGAAAGGCGGCGCCCCCGAAAGCTATGACGCGGACCTTCAAGCGGTGAAGTGCGGCGCCGTCAAGCCTTGAGGAGACTAAGGAAGGTTTCGTCCGCCACGCCGCGTCCTTCCGCCTGTTGCAGAAGGTCAAAGTCGCCGCGGTGGTTCACCTCGACGAACGACGGGCCGTCGGGCGTGATGGCGACGTCCCAGCCCTGCACCGGGATGCCCACGAGACTCGCCGCGGCGAAGCGCACCGCGTCCAGTGTTTCTGCCCAGAACGGCAGCCGCCAGCCGGCGAAGGTGGCGCCCGTGTCGGGGTGGGTTTCGATCGTCCGGTGGGCGGCGCCGACACCCGAATGCACGCGAAGCACCTCGCCCGTTGCGGCATCGACATGGCCGAGCATGTTGCCGCTTTTGCCGCTGCGGTAGTTGTCGGTCATGTTACGGCCGACCGGGATACGGAAGGCGATGCGATGCACGCGCGGGCCCTCCGGGAGCAGCAGCACCATGATCCGAAGCGTCGCCGCACGCGGGCCGATGATGCGCACGAGGTCTGCGTGCGGGACAATCAGCTCCTGAAAGATGAGCGGACCGGCCGAGCGGGACCACATCTTTTCGACATAGTCGGCGACGCAGATCACGGTCCCGTCTGACATCTGGAGCGAGTCTGATGCCTGATCGTAACCCTCCAGCAGCGCACAGCCCATGCCGAGAGCTAGATCGGATGGCTTCGCAAAGAGAGGATATGGGCAGCCCTCGCGCAGCCATGCGCCGAGCGCTTCAGGGGAGCCAAAAGTGGGTACGCCGGGATAGGTGCGGTAAGGGTGCCCGATCGCGACGAGCTTTGGATAGAGAAGGCCAAGCCCGTCCAGAAACTGGTATGTGAGCAGCTTGTCGTCGGCAACCGCGTCCCAGCGATGGTTGCCCACGTGATAGACTGTCTCTTTGGCCCAGGAGCCAACAAAGGCCTGCTTCGAAGCATGGGCCAGTCCCGGGCGGTAGAGCCGCTGCTCATAATACTCCTGCGGCCGCAGTCGAAAGCGTCCGAAACGCAGCTGCAGCATCTCGGTCAGTTGGGCGGCTAAAGGAAGTCCTCCATCGGCAGCCCCTGCGCGCGCATAGCGAAGCGTGGCGGCGATGTTGCGCATACCCATCTCAGGCCGCCTTTCCGCGCGCGTGGAGCGCATCCGTATCGGCATCCATCAGTGGTTCGAGGTAGAGCTGCGGCAAGATAACGCCGGGCGCGGCGTTCACTTCAATGAGCATCGGCCCCTGATCGGTGAAGGCCAGGTCCCAACCGGCGAACTTCAGTCCGGGCAGATAGGAAGCCGCCTGCCTTATGTCAGCGATCGCTTTCTCCCAGTCCGGCATCGTCAGCCGGGCAAAGGGTACGCCCGTATCGGGATGACATTCGAGCGCGTGCTGGTCCGGTCCGGTGCCACGTGTTGCGGTGATCAGCTTGCCGGTTTCGGGGTCGATCGCCGCGTAGGCGTTTCCGGTAATGCCGCCCGCGAAATTGTCGGTCATCGACGCGCCGACCGGAATACGCAGCAACGCGCGCTTCACCTTGAACGCGCCTTCATGCGCGTAGGTCATCACGCGTACCGTGGCGAGCCGGTCTCCGATTACCGCAGCGACATCGGGATGCGGCCGCGCCAGTTCCTGAATGACGAATCCGCCATCACGCGTGCCGCTGTGGCGTGCCACGAACGCATCGAGCGGGACACTCTCTCCGCTGCCGAGGCTCACGAGGGCCGCCGCCGGGTCCACCGAACGCACAAGCGCCGCGCCGCGCCCTCGAATGTCGTCCACACGCTTGATGAAAAAGGGGTCATTCCCTCTCTGTGTGAAAAAAGCCCGGATCGCATCGGCATCGCGCAGCATTTCGGCGCCCGCGAACGTCCGCCAGGGATGGATCACAGCGAGCACGCGCGGCGCCGGCAGGTTCCACGCACGCATCATCGTGTAGAACAGCAGCTTGTCCGTGCCGATCGCATAGAAGCGGCGATCGTCGAAGCTGTAGAAGCGGGGCCGCGCCCATTCGTCAACGAAGCGCCGCTTGTGCTCCATGGGCAGGCCCGGCGTGTAGAGCCGATACTTGAAGTAGGCCTCGGGTCTGATCCGGCCGGGGGCAAAACGCAGCCGGGTCATGTCCAGAATCTGCCCGGCGATCGAACGACCGGTTTGCGCCTTCGCGCGGCGGGCTGATTTCACGATCTGATCGAGCGTCAGCCCGAGGCTCATAAAGTCGCTTTCCTGCGCAGCGCACGAATCTCGTTCGCCGCGAAGCGTCCGAACTCGCGGAAGTACAACGCTCTATCTCCGGGAAAGTTTAAATCGGCATGAATGCGGGCATCGACAAAGCGCCATGCGAATGCGCCGAGCCGAGCCGCCTTGCTGCCGGGGCGCCGCAGCGCGTTCGCGAGCCATGCGAATTCGCCTGGAAACGTGTCGCGGCAGACAACGCCCTGCTTCGGACGGATCGGCGGCGGAATGCGGTCTTCGAGGAACCATTCGGCGGCGAGGCGGGGGAAATCGACGCCTGCGTGCAGATCGAGGTGAAGGTACTGCCAGAAGCGTGCGTTCACTTCGATCACGTGAAAATCACCGCTGTCGTCGTCGCGCCGGTATTCCACCATCGCGCAGCCGATCCAGCCGAGCGCGGAAAGGCGGCGCACGGCATCATCGTAAATGTCTTGATGCCACTCGGTGCGGCGCAGCGACATTGTGCCCTTGCTGTGCGGTTCGGCATGGCAATCGACGACGACGTTGCCCGCAAGCGGCCCATCCGGCCCCATCAGCAGGCTGACGCCCACCTGCCGCCCGGTGACGCCGCCCTGCACGAGAACGCTTTCGTAGCCCGCCGCGAGCGTCCGGCGGATGGCATCCTCGGCCGCGTTCACGCTCAGGCACTGGTGGAAGCCGACACCGACGACCTCGCCGTCCGCACCCCGTCCGCCCTTCACGTAGATCGGCAGTGGAAAGTCGGAGAGGTCAGGGGCCTCGCCGGCGCGCACCACCAGCGTTTTCGGATGATGATCGAGCAGCCCGGCCGCGCGCCAGCAGTCGTAGGCCGCGATCTTGTCGCCGCCCGCGTAGACGATCGCGGGATCGGAGGCGACGGGGAGGAGCGGGCTGAATTCCGCGAAACGCTCGCGCACGGCGGAAAGCAGGCCGCCTGAGGGCACGATCATGCGGATGCCGTTCGCCTTCACATAGGCGGCGAGCCAGTTGCAGAAGGCCGGATCGCCATAGCGTGGATGCGTCGCCGTGTGCCGCGCGAAGGTCGATCGCAGGCCCATCGCCTGCCCGTCCGCCGCAGCGGCGTGCGTCTCGTAGCCCGCGCGGCCGAGCGAACGCAGCGCCGCAAGCTGAGCGCGCGTCTGGACATCGGGGACGAGGATCGCGGGCTTCACGCGGCGTCCACGAAGCGGGCGTCGAAGGTCGGGTCGATACGCTCGGCGGTCATGCGCGCCATGCCCAGCCGCCGCCGCGTGCGGAGCAGCGCGACCGGACGCACGCCGGATTTCCGGGCGCTCGCGAGGGCAGCAAGGTTTGTGCTCACGACACCGCTCACCACCCAGCGCATACCAAGGTCCGCGATCAGATAGCGGATGCGCGCAAGCTGCAGTGCGGCGTGAAGGCCATGCCCGCGCGCCATGGGGTGCACATAGCCGCCGTAGAGCGTCGCTGTCCGTTCCGGCCACAGGACGCGCTGGCCGACATGCGTATAGGTCGTGTCTTCGGAATTCGGATGGGCAAGGCCATAGCCGAGGAGAGGGCCATCGGCGGCGGCAACCGTGAACAGCAGCGTCTTGCCCTCCGCGAGGCGGCGCTCCGCCGCGGAAACGAAGTCCTCGCGCGTCTGCCAGGGCACGGTCTGCTCGAAGCGGTGGACATGGCTCATGTCGTTGACGCGAACGTCGAGATCGGCAGGCGCGCCGGCACCGGGCGTGTCGGCGGCAAACAGATGCAGCGCATGATCGCTCCACAACCGCGCAACCGCTGGTTGCCGGACTATCTTCGAAAGGATGCCGTCGCCGCTCATGCGCGCCTGTCTACCGGTGGGCGCGTTGCGAATGCGCTAATTTTCAGGCGGTTGCAAGCGCGGGCGCGGTCAATTCCATCGGGTGGACGCCAAGGCGTGCGAACAGCGCCGCATCCTTGCTGTCGCCCGCGTTCGGCGTGGTGAGCAGCCGGTCGCCGGTGAAGATGCTGTTCGCGCCCGCCATGAAGCACATGGCCTGCGCGGCATCGGACATGCTTTCACGGCCCGCGGAGAGCCGCACCATGCTTTCGGGCATCAGGATGCGCGCGACGGCGACGGTACGCACGAACTCGATCTCGTCGATCTTGGCGAGCGGCGTGTCCGCGAGCATGTCGCCGAGCACGGTGCCCTTCACCGGCACGAGCGCATTGATCGGCACGCTTTCGGGATGATGCGGAAGCGTGGCCAGCGCGTGCAGGAAGCCCACACGGTCGCTGCGCGTTTCACCCATGCCGACGATACCGCCGGAGCACACGTTGATGCCCGCGCTGCGCACGTTCTCCAGGGTTTCGATACGATCCTCGAAGGTGCGCGTGGTGATCACGTTGGCGTAATTCTCGGGGCTCGTGTCGATGTTGTGGTTGTAATAGTCGAGCCCCGCCTCGGCGAGTTGCTTCGACTGGTCGGCGGTCAGCATCCCGAGCGTCATGCAGGTTTCGAGGCCCATGGCGCGGACGCCCTTCACCATCTCCACGATCGCGGGCATGTCGCGGTCCTTGGGGCTGCGCCACGCCGCGCCCATGCAGAACCGGCCGGAACCCGCGTCCTTCGCGGCGCGCGCCTCGCTGAGCACGGCATCCACATCCATCAGCTTCTCGGCCTTGAGCCCGGTTTCGGCGCTCGCGGACTGGCTGCAATAGCCGCAATCCTCCGGGCAGCCGCCGGTCTTGATCGAGAGCAGCGTCGAGAGCTGCACTGCGTTCGGATCGAACTGCGCGCGGTGCACGGTCTGCGCCGCGAACATCAGGTCCGCGAACGGCAGGTCGAAAAGGGCGGCGACTTCGTCGCGCGTCCAGTCGGTGCGGGGCGTTGATGCGACCGTGCGGGCGATGGGCGTGTGGAGGTTCATGTGGTCTTCCCTTTTAGAGCGGGATGTTATCGTGCTTTTTCCACGGATTTTCGAGGCTCTTGGTGCGGAGCTTGCGAAGACCGATGGCGATGCGCCGCCGCGTGGAGTGCGGCATGATCACCTCGTCGATGAAGCCCTTGGAGGCAGCGACGAACGGGTTTGCGAAGCGGGCCTCGTATTCCTTCGTGCGCTCGGCGATCTTTTCGGGATCGCCGATGTCCTTGCGGAAGATGATCTCCACCGCACCCTTCGCGCCCATCACCGCGATCTCGGCGGTCGGCCATGCATAGTTGAGGTCGCCGCGCAGGTGCTTGGAGGCCATGACGTCGTAGGCGCCGCCATAGGCCTTGCGCGTGATCACGGTGATCTTCGGCACGGTCGCCTCGGCGTACGCGAACAGCAGCTTGGCGCCGTGCTTGATGATGCCGTTGTGCTCCTGCGCGGTGCCGGGAAGGAAGCCGGGCACGTCCACGAAGGTCACGATCGGGATGTTGAAGGCATCGCAGAAGCGCACGAAGCGCCCTGCCTTCTTCGACGAGTTGATGTCGAGCACGCCCGCCAGCACCATCGGCTGGTTGGCGACGATGCCGACGGTAGTGCCCTCGACGCGCGCGAAGCCGATGATGATGTTGCCCGCATGGTTCGGCTGCAACTCGAAGAACTCGCCTTCGTCCGCCACTTTGCGGATCAGCTCGTGCATGTCGTAGGGCTTGTTGGCGCTGTCCGGGATCAGCGTGTCGAGGCTCATCTCCAGGCGCTCGGGGTCGTCCTCGGTGGGACGGAACGGTGCCGGCTGGCGGTTGTTGAGCGGCAGGAAGTCGAAGAAGGCGCGTGTGCGCAGCAGCGCGTCCACGTCATCTTCCATCGCGACATCGGCGACGCCGGACTTGGAGGTATGGGTAACCGCGCCGCCCAGTTCCTCCTGCGTCACCACCTCGTTCGTCACGGTCTTCACGACGTCGGGGCCGGTGACGAACATGTAGGAGGAGTCCTTCACCATGAAGATGAAGTCGGTCATCGCGGGGCTGTAGACCGCGCCGCCCGCGCACGGCCCCATGATGAGGCTGATCTGCGGGATGACGCCGGAGGCGAGCACGTTGCGCTGGAACACCTCTGCATAGCCGCCGAGGCTCGCGACGCCCTCCTGGATGCGCGCGCCGCCCGAATCGTTGAGGCCGATAACGGGCGCGCCGACCTTCATCGCCATGTCCATCACCTTGCAGATCTTCTGCGCGTGCCGCTCCGAAAGCGATCCGCCGAACACGGTGAAGTCCTGGCTGAACACGTAGACGAGGCGGCCGTTGATCGTACCCGATCCGGTGACGACGCCGTCGCCGGGGATCGTCTGTTCGGCCATGCCGAAATCGACGCAGTTGTGCTCGACGTACATGTCGAGCTCTTCGAAGCTGCCGGGATCGAGCAGGATGTCGAGCCGCTCGCGGGCCGTCAGGCGGCCCTTGGCGTGCTGCGCGGCGATGCGCGCCTCGCCCCCGCCCAGTTTCGCTGCCGCGCGGCGCCGTTCGAGTTCGGCAAGCACCTTCTGCATCGGCAAGTTCCCCCGCTTTACGTTATCGATTCGCCACCGCGCTTAGCCGTGTGGGGCGGCGATGTCACGCCCGCGCGAAAATGTGCTACGTTCGCGCCCGGCGGCCAAGGGGCCCCGCCCGCGCCGCCTGAACCAGGGGAGGGAGATATGGGCAGACTGCTCGTCGGCAGCTTCGTCGCTGCCGTTGCAATGTTCCTGATCGGCTTTGTGTTCTTCGGTACGCCTTTGTTCTCAAACGCCTACAAGACAGCGCCTTTCGAAACGCAGGTGGCGGTGCAGGAAGCGCTGAAGGCGCTGCCCGCGAGCGGCACCTATTTCATTCCGATGGGCGAGGACGAGGCAGCGATGGCGGCGCACCGCGCCGGGCCGACGGCGATGCTGCGCGTGAGCCTGGCGGGGTCCGAGATGATGGACCCGATGGCGATGGTGAAGGGCTTTGTCCACATGGTGGTCTCGGCCTTCCTGCTCGGCCTCCTGCTGCTGCGCGTCGCGCCGAAGATCTGGAACTTCGGCGAACGCATGGCGGTCGTGGTGCTCGCAAGCCTCGCGGTCGTCGTCTTCGTTCGTCTGGGCGAGCCGATCTGGTTCGGCGCGGACTGGCCGTTCACGCTCTACGTGGCGGTGGCGGAGGTGATTTCGCTCATCGTCGCGGGGTTCATCCTCGCGAAGTGGTTCCTGCCGAAGTCGCATCCAGCAGGCTGAGAAAGCGGGCGGCGGCGTCGAACGCTGCGCGGCGCGCGGTGCGCGCGGCCGTCGCTTCGGCATCGTCGCCCCATTTTTCAGCCTGATACAGCTCGTCGAGATGCCCCGCGGCAAACGCCGTTTCCGGATCGACCTCGCCCTCGGCGAGCGCCAGCGCGATGACGAGCGAGCCCGCGATGGTGACGAGCGGCTGCATCGCCGCGAGCCTGTAAGCGTCCATGCCCTGAAGCGCGGCGGCAAGGCGCTGCACTGCCGCCGCATCCTGCGCGATATGAGCGATGCCGTCGGTAACGCGCAGCGCGGCATCGTAGCGCGTGCGCGCGAAGTTGACGAACGGATCCCACGCTTCCGCCTGCCGCGCCGTGAGGTCGGCGGGCGCATCAGCGCGGTAGCAGACAAGGTCGGATTCCGCATAGGCCGCAAGACCCGCCGCGAACGCCTGCGCGCCCGGCAGCACATGATCGATCGCGGCGTTGGCAAGGCCGGTCATCGGCATCGTCGCGGGGGCGATGCTCTCGCCCTGCGCATCCCACTCCTCCGCGACAGCGGCGGCGAGCGCGGCGGTCGGCAGAGAGAGAGGCGCGCGCTTCGGTGTCCGCACCGGCCGCCCGTCGAGCGTGATCCGCCACGCGCCGTCTTCGGGAACGGCGGCGACCGCCGTGTAGAACCGCTTCACTTGCCGCCTGTATCCTTGCTGCGCCACGCCCGGCGCAGCACCGCGGGCAGGATCAGCGCCTCGAACAGGCCGAACAGGAACAGGATCTTGCCGAGGAGTTCGTCCGGTATGCCCCCGATGCCCTTGCGCCAGAGGTAGAGTCCGAACGCCATGATGCCGAGGCCGCCGATGCGCAGCACGTTCAGAAACACCCAGCGCCGCTTTGCAAGATCGCTCACGCCTGCCGCTCCAGCTCGGCGATCAGCGCGCCGAAATCGGCGGCGACGTGGCGCGCGCCCGCGGCGGTGAGTTCCTCCGGCTCGTGATAGCCCCAATCGACGCCGATCGCGTGCGTACGCGCCGCAACCGCCATTTCCATGTCAAACACGGTGTCGCCGATCATCACCGTATCTTCCCGCCGGGCGCCGGTTTCCGCCATCGCCGTCTGGATCATCGACGGGTGCGGCTTCGAAGGGTGCCGGTCCGCCGTCTGCAGCGTGACGAAACGGCCGTGAATCTCGTGGTGCATCAGCGTCAGCGCGAGGCCCCGATCGGATTTGCCCGTGGCGACGCCGAGCAGCCAGCCCGCGCGTTCAAGCTGAATGAGCCCATCACGAACGCCCGGATAGAGCGGCTCGGCGGCAAGCCCGCCGTTCGCGCGTCGTCCCTGAAAGGCGAGCTTGTAGTCCTCCGCGAGCCGTTCGTGGAAATCCGCTTCCGCCTCCGGCAGCAGCGCGGCCATCGCCTCGGCGAGCGACAGGCCGACGACGCGGCGCACGGCGTGCCGGTCCGGCGCATCGAGGCGGTGTTTCGCGAACGTATCCGCCATGCAGTCGATGATGTTCGCCTGGCTGTCGACGAGCGTGCCGTCGCAATCGAAGATCGCGAGGCGCACAGTCATTTCTTGCCCCGTTTCGGCGCGACGCGTCCGCTGCCCCGGCGGCTGCGGTGCGTATCGCGGCGTTCGCGTCGGGCGTCGCGCGCCTTGTGCCGGGCCTTCCGCTCTTCGGCGCCCGGATCGACGAGTTCCTCTTCGAGCGGCAGGTCGCCGATCGAGGCATCGAAGCCGATGGTGGCGAGGCTTTCGGCGAAGTGCGGCGCGGGATCGGCCTTGATGTCGAGCACCTTGCCGCCCGGAAGCTCGATCACCAGCCGCCGTGCGTGCAGGTGCAGCTTGCGCGAAACGCTGCCCGAAAGGAACGCTTCCTTGCCGCCGTATTTCGCATCGCCGACGATGGGATGGCCGATCGCGGCGGCATGAACGCGAAGCTGGTGCGTGCGGCCGGTGAGCGGCTGCATCTCCAGCCATGCCGCCCGGCTGGCGGCGCGCTCGATGCGGCGATAGCGCGTCACGGCGCGCTGCCCCCCGGCCTCATCGATATGCATCTTCTCGCCGCCGGTGCCCGGCTGCTTGCTGATGGGCAGGTCGATAAGCCCATCGCGGATATCGGGCACGCCCATCACGATCGCCCAGTAGAGCTTCTTCGCGGTGCGGCCTGCGAACGCCTTCGAGAAGTGCGCCGCCGCGCGCGCTGTCCGCGCGAGGAGGAGCACGCCGCTCGTATCCTTGTCGAGCCGGTGGACGAGCTTCGGCCGGTCGGTGCGATCGAACATCAGCGCATCGAGCAGACCGTCGACATGCTCGGTCATCTTCGTGCCGCCCTGCGTGGCGAGGCCCGCGGGCTTGTTGATCACGATCGCATACTCGTCGCGGTAAATGACGAGGCTCTGTGCGAACTCGATCTGGTCGTCCGTCAGCATCCGGCGTTCCGGCTTCTTCACGGACATGATCGTCGGCGCCGCCACCTCGGCCGGGGGCACCCGGATGCTCTGGCCGGTTTCGATGCGGTCGCCGGGCTGCGCGCGCTTGCCGTCCAGCCGCAGCTGGCCGGTGCGCGCCCACTTGGCAACGGTGGTGAAGCTGGTGTCGGGCAGATGCCGCTTGAACCAGCGGTCGAGCCGGATGCCGTCGTCGTCCTCGCCGACGGTGAATTGGCGAACGCCGTCCTCACTCATACGAGAGCCTTGCCGAGATAGAGCGCGGCGATCGAGGCTACCACAGAGAGCAGCGTGTATCCGGCCGCCGTCAGCATCGCGCCGCGTCCGGCAAGCGTCACCACGTCGAGCGAGAAGGCCGAGAAGGTGGTGAATCCGCCGAGCACGCCGACGCCCAGCAACAGCCGCAGCGGCTCGCTGCCGCCCCGTGCCGCGAAGATGCCGACAAGCAGCCCCATCAGCAGCCCGCCGACCACGTTCACGATCAGCGTGCCCCACGGGAAGTTCGGGCCAAAGAGGCGCAGCGAGGCCAAGCCGACGCCGTGCCGCAGCATCGCGCCCACGGCGCCGCCCGCACCCACGAGGAGAAAATGTCCGGTCATCGGCGGTGTCATGGCTCAGCGCACGCCGAACGTCCAGCCTTCGGTGCGCGCAAGGCGCGCGTCGAGACCGGCCGGAGCCCAGTATTCGCGGCTTTCCGCGATGCGCCGCAAACCCGCGGCCGCCACGAGAACATCGGTCTGATTGTCGTTCAGCGGCGTGCGGCTGCGCACCGCGCGCGCGCCGAGCCCGGCAAGTGCCGTGTTGAGATCGGCAAGGCTGCGCAGCTTGAGCCCGCGCCCGCCGGAAAGGCGGATGAAAGCGCGGCAATAAATCTCGACGAGCAGCGAGCCTTGAGCGGGCGGCAGATCGAACGGCCACACCGGTACGCGCCCGGCGAGATGATGCAGCAGCCGCATCCCCGCGAAGCTCGCCTTCGCCACCTGCGCCGCGCCGATCGCGTCGAACACGGTCGAAGGCTTGCCGCCGCCGCTGGCGTTGAAGGCGGCCTCGCATTCGCGCAGGTGCATGAAGTCCGCCTTCGTGCCATCCGCCTTGCCGAAGTAGAAATGCCGTCGGAAGCTGTGTTCGAGGAAGGATGCGGCGCCAAGGTCTTCATCGGCGCAGGCGGCGTCCACGAAGGCCCAGAAGCTCCGTGCGTCGTCCGGCGCGCTATCTCCCGGCAGATAGGCGCCGCGCGCGACGAACGGCGGCGCGAAACTGAAATCCATCCCCACGAGCGTCGGCGGACCGTCGACAAGCGCCGCGATCCAGTCCAGTACCTCCGTGCGGGACCAGACATGGCCGGGCTTCACAAGCCGGGGCGGTGTGTCGCCCGTCTCGGCGATGCCGACCGCGATGCCCTTGTGGCGGCTGCCCTTCGCGCCGGACCAGTCGATCGCGGCGAAACGCGCGAAACGGCTCAAGCCTTTTTCCTGCTGCGCGGTTTGGGCCTGCCCGCCTGCCATGCGTGGGCGCGTTCGATCATGGCGTGCACGCGCTCGGGGTCGTCCGTACCGTAGCGAACCAGCACGGCAGGCCAGCCCTCATAGTGCGGCGATTGCCAATAGGTGGTGGGTTCGGTGTCCTTCAGCATCAGCACCGTGTCCATGTCGATCTGCAGGCAGAAGGAACCCGGCTCGTGTCCCGTATTCACGAACGCGCGGCCGTTCACCTTCACGGCGGGTTGGCCGTAGCTCGTGGAAAGTTCCGCGCCGGGCAACGTCAGCGCGAACGCGACGACGCTGTCCCAGTCGAGGCTCATTTCAGCGTTTTCAGTACGGATGCGACAAAGCCCGCGATGTCGAAGCGCGTGCCCGCGTGATCCTCGCCGCGGCGCACGATCACGATGTTACGGCTCGGCACGATCACGATGAACTGGCCGCGGTTGCCGAAGGCGCCGAAGGTGTCCTTCGGAATATCGTCCCGCGTGTTCATCAGCCAGAAGCTCGCACCGTATCCGACATCGTTTTCGGCAGGCTGCGGTCCGGAAGGTGTGCTCACATAGCGAACCCAGCCCTCGGGCAGCAGGCGCTCGCCGTTCCACACGCCGTCGTTCAGATAGAGGAGGCCAAGCCGCGCGAAATCGCGCGCCGTCGACCAGACCTGCGAGGAGAGGATGAAATTGCCGCGCCAGTCGGTTTCCGCAAACGTGTGCGTCATGCCGATTTTCCAGAACAGCTCGGTGAACGGGAAGGCATTGTATTTCGCGTCGTCGCCAATCGCGGCGCGCAGACCATAGGCGGCGAGCAGCGTGTCGTTGTTGGCATAGCGGAAGCGTGTGCCGGGCTTCGCCTCCAGCGCCTGCCCCGGCACGTTCTCGCCGACATGCGTGCCGCCGAAATAAATGGCATCGGTGCGGTTGCCCGCGAAATCGCTGTGGAGGCCGGAGGCCATGCGCAGCAGATTGTCCGTGGTGATCGCGGCGCGTGGGTCTCCGGGCGATTGCCATTCGGGAACGGGTGCGGGCTTCGCGGGGTCGATCAGCCCCTTGTGCGCGGCAACGCCGATCAGCGTGCCGGTCATGCTCTTGGCGGCGGACCATGTGCGTTGCGGAACATGCTGTCCGAAGCCTTCGGCGTACTTCTCCGCGACGATGCGCTCGCGCTGCACGATGACGACGCCGGTCGTGTTCGATTTCGTGAACGCCTCATCGATAGCGGCGGCAAGCGCCTTGGCGTTGCCTTTCGGCTTCGCCTCGGCGCCGACATCGCCATAGGGCCAATCGGGTGCGCGGATGAACTGCGGCGGGGACACGGAAAGTGTCGGCAGGTTTGCGGCTGTCGCCCCGATGGGAAGGCCGGTGCAGCCGAGCCACGGGCGCCACGCCGCGATGCGTGGCGGTAGGGCGGGATCGAACGTCACGGAAACGGTTTTCGCCGTCTCGTCGATGCGGGCTTCGAGCCCGGCGAGCAGCGGCGCGACATTCTCCTGCGTGCCGGCAAGTTCGTACCGGTCGATCGCCTCGGGCGTGCGCCCGGCGCTGAACACGCCGCTGCAAACGAACTGCGCCTTGTAACCGGCGGCGAGCGCGTGCGTGTAGGGGTCGGCATCCGCCGCAACCGCCGCGCTGCTCAGCAGCATCAATGCTGCGACAAGGCTATTTCCGGCGTTCACGGCGTTCCTCCCACCAGGCCAGCCGCTCGCTGACGCGTTTTTCAAAGCCCCGTTCGGTGGGGCGGTAATAGGTCTCGGGCTGCATTTCTTCGGGCCAGTAGTTGTCGCCCGAAAAGCCGCCTTCGACGTCGTGATCGTAGGCGTAGCCCTTGCCGTAGCCGATATCCTTCATCAGCTTGGTCGGCGCGTTCAGGATGTTCGCGGGCGGCATCAGCGATCCTGTTTCGCGTGCGCTGTGCCACGCCGCCTTCTGCGCCACATAGGCGGCGTTCGATTTGGGCGCGGTCGCGCAGTAGAGGCAGGCCTGCACGATGGCGAGTTCGCCTTCGGGAGAACCGAGGAAGTCGTAAGCGTCCTTCGCGGCCATGCACTGAATGAGCGCCTGCGGGTCGGCAAGGCCGATGTCCTCGCTCGCGAAACGCGTGATGCGGCGCAGCACGTAGAGCGGTTCCTCGCCCGCCGTCAGCATCCGCGCGAGGTAATAGAGCGCCGCCTGCGGGTCGGAGCCGCGCATCGATTTGTGCAGCGCCGAGATGAGGTTGTAATGCCCCTCGCGGTCCTTGTCGTAAACCGCGACGCGGCGGTGCAGCAGGTCGCGCAGGCCCGCGGGATCGAGCGACGCGTCGAGGTGCACCGACATCAGCGTTTCGATCTGGTTCAGCAGGAAGCGCCCGTCGCCGTCCGTCGAATGGAGGAGCGCCTCGCGCGCTTCGGGCGTGAGGGGGAGGGGGCGACCGAAATCGGCTTCCGAGCGTTTCAGAAGCTCTTCGAGCGCCGCCTCGTTCAGCCTGTGAACGAGCAGCACCTGGCAGCGCGAAAGCAGCGCGGCGTTGAGTTCGAAGCTCGGGTTCTCGGTGGTGGCGCCGACCAGCGTCACCGTGCCGTCCTCCACGAAGGGCAGGAAACCGTCCTGCTGCGCGCGGTTGAAGCGGTGAATCTCGTCCACGAACAGCAGCGTCTTCTGCCCGATCTTCGCGTACTCGCGCGCCTCGGCGAACGCCTTCTTCAGATCGGCGACGCCCGAGAACACCGCCGAGATCTGCACGAAGCGCAGGCCCACGGCGTCGGCCAGCAGACGCGCGATCGTGGTCTTGCCGGTGCCGGGCGGCCCCCAGAAGATGATGCTCGAAAGCTTCCCCGCCGCCACCATCCGCCCGATCGCGCCCTCGGGGCCGGTCAGGTGTTCCTGCCCCACGACTTCATCCAGCGCACGCGGCCGCAGCCGCTCTGCAAGCGGGGCGTCGGCGGCAGGCCGCGTGTCGTGTGGCGGCGAATCCTTGGCGAACAAGTCTGACATGAGACACCGACCTTAGTCATCTCGCGCAGTGCGCAAAAGCATCTTGCATTCGATGCATTAAGATATATCTTAGAGTTAATCTAATGAGTCGAAAGGTATCGAAGATATGAGAGAACACAGACATGGCCACCACCCGCGGTGGCGCGGTCGTCGCGGTTGGGGCGGCTTCGCCGAAGCCCTCGCCGGCCTCGGCGCCGCAATGGAAGGCGACGAGCACGGACGCGGCCATCGCCGCCGCCGACTCGGCGCGGGCGAGCTGCAACTGCTGCTGCTGTCGCTGATCGAGGAAGCACCGCTGCACGGCTACGCGATGATCGAGGCGATCGAGGCCCGCACCGGCGGCGCCTATGCGCCGAGCCCCGGCGTCGTCTACCCGACGCTGACGCTGCTCGCCGACATGGAACTCGCCGAAGAGCGCGCCGATGGCAGTCGCAAGCTCTATGCCGTCACGGCAAAAGGCAAGGCGCACCTCGACGAGCGCCGCGAAGAGCTGAACGCCCTCCTCGAACGGCTCGACGCGGCCGGACAGGCGAACACCCGCGCCGATGCCGCGCCGGTCTGGCGCGCGATGATGAACCTCGGTTCCGTCCTCAAAGGCCGCATGTGGGATCGCGGCGCCGACCGCGAGGCGATGCTCGAAGCCGCCCGCATCATCGACGAGGCCGCGCACAAGATCGAAAGGCTCTGAGCATGGCGACCGCAACCGCCGCCGTTCCGACGACGAACGGCAGCCGCTACATGCAGCAGCTCTGCAAGCACTGGAGCCACAAGTTCGACGTGACGTTCGACAAGGCGCAGGGCCGGATCAAGTTCCCCGAAGCGACGGTCATCATGACCGCCGAACCGGAAGCGCTCGCCGTGGTTCTCGATGCCGACGATCCCGCCGTTCTCGAACGAATGAAGGACGTGCTGGCAAGCCACCTCGACCGCTTCGCCTTCCGCGAGGCGCCGCTACCGTTCCGCTGGCTGAATGCCTGAAACCTAGACGGCGTCCCGCGCGGGCGACGTGCTGCCGAGCTCACCTTCCCAGTGCGCGACCGTGGTCGCGGCGGCGAGGTTGGCGCAGGCGCTCGGCACCGTGCGCATCATGTCGAGCAGCCGGTCGAACGGCAGGATGAACCCGACGATGAGCGCGGCCTGCTCCGTAGTAACGCCGACGGCGTTCAGCACCGCGGCGAGCATGAACAGCGAGGCGGACGGGATCGGCGCGGTGCCGAACGCGGCAAGTGCTGCCGTGAGGAAGATGATGACCAGCATGTCCGCACTGGGCGTGATCCCGAGTGCCTGAAGGCTGAACAGGCTGAGCAGGCCGACATACATCGCCGTGCCGTCTTTCCCGATGGCAGCGCCGATCGGCAGCACGGTCGAAGCGATGGGCGTCGGCACGCCGAGATTCTCGCGCGCGACGCGCAGCGACACCGGCAGCGTTGCCGACGACGAGGCGGTCGAGAAGGCGACCGCGAGCGCATCGATGATGCCGCGGAAGAAAAACGGCAGCGGCACGCGCGCGATGCTCCGCACGATCAGGCTGTGCACGATCCCCATCTGAAAGAGCGCTCCGAGCGCAACGCAGAGCGCGAGCAGGCCGATGTTGGTGAAGACGGCAAGGCCGTTCGCCGCGATGGCGCCCGCCGTCAGCGCGAAGACGCCGAAGGGCGTCGTTTCCATGACGACGCGGATCATCTGGAACAGCACGCTCGCGGCTGATTGCAGCAGCGACGCCACCGGCTTTCCGGCGTCGCCCGCCAGGATCGTGGCGATGCCGAGCATGAGCGAGAAGAAGATGATCGCCAGCATGTCGCCCGCCACCAGCGCTTCGAACACGTTGGTGGGAACGATGCCGACGAGCTGATCGTAGGTCGACTTCGGATCGCCGAGCGGACGAGGCTCAGCACTACCAAGATCGGCGCCGATCCCCGGCTCCACGATGAGCGCGAGAACCATGCCGATCGCAACGCCGATGCCGGTCAGCACCGCGAACAGGCCGATGGTACGCCCGCCGACCGAGCCGAGCCGCTTCGGGTCGCCGAGCGAGGACACGCCCGAGGCAATCGTGACGAACACGATCGGGACGACGAGCATTCGAATGAGGCGGATGAACAGGTCGCCCAGGATCGCGACCGAATCCGTTGCCGCTGGCCACAGCAGGCCGAAGGCGACGCCAAGTGCGAGGCCGCCGAGCACCCGCTTCCACAGCGCGATGCCGAACCATACGCGGATGAGCGTCATGCGCAGGCTTCCGCTTTGGACGTGCGCGGCAATCCCCGGCCCGCGGCGACGCCCGTGGGTGCGCCGTCCTCCACCACGACCTTGCCGTTGACGATGACCGTGCGAACGCCCTTTGCGAACAGTGCGGGCTGCGCGAAATCGGCACGGGGCGCATAAGTCGCGGGGTCGAAAGCGATCACGTCGGCGAACGCGCCGGGCTTCAGCGTGCCGCGGTCCTGCAGCGAGAATGCGTCCGCAGGCAGGGCGGTGCTGCGTTCGATGAAGTCCCTGAGCGGGATGACTTTGTTCGTCTTCACGTAGGTCTCGTATTTCCGTGCATAGGAGCCGTAAAGGCGCGGGTGGCCGATCGAGCCGTCCGAGCTCGTCATCACCCACGGCAGCTTCATGAAGGCGGCGATATCGGCCTCGCTCTGGTTGAACGAGGCGATGCCCACCGGTGCGCGACGCAGGATGGCGATGGCGGCGTCGATGGGTTCGGCGCCGCTTTCCTTCGCAATGGCTTCAAGCGTTTTGCCAACGAGATCGTCCGGCCCGGAAGTGATGAGCAGCGAGACGGCCCCGCCGCGCCGCCGCAGGTTCTCGTGCATTTCCGGACGAAGGCGGGCCAGCGTTTCGGGCTCGTCGAAGCGCTTCAGCATCGCGTCGCGCCCGCCATCCTCCGCCCAGCGCGGCAGCAGCGATGCCGAAAGCCCGGTGCCGGATGCCGACCACGGATACTGATCGGCGTGAACAATTTGTCCGGCGGCGCGCGCGGCCTCGATCTTCGCGATGATCGCGGGCGCCTGACCATGCACATCGACACCGAGCGCCTTGATGTGCGCAATGTGTGCGGGCAATCCCGCCTCGCGGCCCACAGTTATGGCTTCGTCGATCGCGGCGGAAAGCCCGATCGTATAGCTCGATTCGTCGCGGATGTGGCTGTCGTAGATACCGCCGCGAACGGCCGCTTCCTTCGCGAGTGCGACGACTTCGTCCTGTTTCGCGAAGCTCTGCGGCGCGTAGAAGAGGCCGGTCGAGAAACCGAGCGCGCCATCGCACATTGCCGAGGCGACGAGCGCCTTCATTTCGGAAAGCTCGGCTGCCGTCGGCGCGCGGTCGTCCTGACCAACGATCTTCGTGCGCACGGCACCGAAGCCCACGTACGCGGCGTAGTTGATGCCGACCGGCCGCACCGCCGCACTACCTAGAACCTTCGCCGTGTCCGGATCGCCGTAACCGTCGTTGCCGATGAACGCCGTGGTGACGCCCTGCATCAGGAACGGCAGAACGAGCCGCTCGGTGGCATCATCGCCGGTGATCATGCTGTCCACGTGCGTATGTGTGTCGATGAATCCCGGGGCGACGATCAGGCCTTTTGCATCGATCACGCGCCTTGCGCCGCCGGGTGCTTTTTTGCCGACGTAGGAAATGCGGTCGCCGGTGATCGCGATATCGCCGACGAAGGGCGCAGCGTCGCCGCTGTAGATGGTGCCGCCCTTGAGAACGAGATCGGCTTCGGCAGCAGAGGCTGCAAGGAGCGGCGTTGCCATAAGCGCAGTGGCGGCCATCGCCGCACACACCCTGCGTTTCAGCTTCCGAACATCCATCGCGCCCCCTCGCTTGCGTTCCCTATCCGCCGATCCGACTGTGCAGGTGCAGCATGGGAAAGAAAAGCGGGCAGGCGATTGTATGCGTTTGTATACATATAACGAGAGGCTATGCGCCACCCCATAGCGCGGGAGAGGCCGGCGTCAGAATGCCGTTCGTACAGGTGACGCCGCCCGCGCGGTCGTTCGCGAGCCAGACCGGGCCGTCGAGATCGGTGAACGCCGCATCCGCCGCGATAATAAGCGCGGGCGCGATGCTGAGCGAGGAGCAGATCATGCACCCCGTCATCAGCCCCATGCCCTTTGCGCGCGCGGCATCGGCGAGCTCAAGCGCGGCGGTGAGCCCGCCGGTCTTGTCCAGCTTGATGTTGATGACCTGATATTTCTGCATGAGCGCGTCGAGATCGCCGGCGACATGCGCGGATTCGTCCGCCGCGATCGGCACCGCCGAGCGGAAGCCTTCGAGCGCGGCGTCTTCGGCGGCGGGCAGCGGCTGCTCCAGCAGATCGACGCGAAGGTCGACGAGCAGCGATTGCAGATTCCGCACCTCGGCGATCGTCCAACTCTCGTTCGGATCGACGATGAGCTTCGGTTTCGGCGCGGCGGCGCGCACGGCCCTGATCTGCGCGGCGGGGTCGCTGCGATCGACCTTCACCTTGACGAGCGGAACGTCTGCGAGCCTCAGCGCTGCCGCGCCCATGGCTTCGGGCGTATCGAGGCTGACCGTGAGTGCGGTCGGCGTCGGGCCGACCGGCGCTCGGCCGATGAGCGCAGTGACGCTTTTTCCGGCGAGCCGGGCCTCGAGATCCCAGAGCGCGCAATCGACGGCGTTGCGGGCGGCGGATGGCGGCATCAGCGCATTGATTTCCGCGCGCCCTGCACCGGCTTCGATTGCGCCGCGAACGCTTTCGATCGCGGCGAGCGCGCTTTCGATCGTCTCGCCGTAGCGCGGATAGGGCACGCCCTCGCCGCGCCCGACGTGGCCTTCGCCGACGATTTCCACGGTGACGACGTCGGCGGCGGTTTTCACCCCGCGCGAGATGCGGAATGGGGCGACAAGGGGGAAATTGTCGCTGCGGGCGATCAGGCTTCGCATGTGAGTATCCGGTCGATGATGGGTTCCACGCCCATGGTGACCGGATCGACGCAAGGCAAGCCGAAAGCGTCCGATGTTTCGGCGCAAAGCTTCGCAGCCGCCTCGGGCGTCATCTTCGAAGTATTGAGCGCGATGCCGACGGCTTTCACGTCGGGGTTGGTAAGACGTGCGGTGCGGAGGTTCGCCTCCAGGCATTCGCCAAGGCTCGGAAGCTGATAGTGCGGCAGGCCCCGCATGTGCGGGCGATTCGGCTCGTGACACAGCACGAGCGCATCGGGCTGCGCGCCGTGCAGCAGCCCGGTGGTGACGCCCGCGAACGAGGGGTGGAACAGCGATCCCTGACCCTCGATGAGATCCCAGCCGCCGTCGTGGCGCGCGGGCGAGATGTACTCGATCGCGCCTGAGATGAAGTCCGCCACCACGGCATCGAGCGGAACGCCGTCGCCCGCGATGAGGATGCCGGTCTGGCCGGTCGCGCGGAAATCGGCGGGGACACCGCGCGCCTGCAGCGCGCGGGCGAGGTGAAGCGTCGTGTACATCTTGCCTACCGAGCAATCCGTGCCGACGGTGAGCAGGCGCTTGCCCGCGCGGCGTGCGCCGTTGCCGACGGGGAGGTCGGGCGCGGGGTCGCGCACGTCGAACAGCGAGAGGCCTTTCGCCTGCGCGGCGGCAGCGAGGCGCGGCTCGTCACGCAGGCGCTGGTGAAGGCCGGAGGCGATGTTGAGGCCCGCCTCGATCGCGGCGAGCGCGTCCTGCACCAGATCCTCGCCGAGTGTGCCGCCCGCATTCGCGATGCCGAGCACGAGTGTCTTCGCGCCCGCCGCGACGGCCTCTTCGATGGTCAGGCGGGGTAGATCGAGCGTGAGGCCGCAATCATCGTGGCGAAACTCGCCGACGCAGTCTTCGCGGCGGAAAACCGCGAGCCCGCGCGATGTCTTGATCCCGATCTCGTCGTTCGAATGGCCGAGATAGAGGAAATAGGGACTGGGGATCATCGCGCACCTTTTGCCGTGAAATGTGTTGCCCGGATGCGATAGACGCGGGGAGGGCGCCCGGCTTCATATCAAGCGCCCTCTCCCCTATAACGCGGGTCTATAGGGCTTCGATCACCTCGCTCAGTACCTTCAGAAACGCCGTCGCAAGCCCTGACGGAGGTCGATTCTGCAGGTGGACGGCGTGGATGTCGAAAGCCAGCGGCGGCTGTATCGGACGGAAAGCGAGGCCCGGCGCCCTGGCGGCTTCCGCCGTGAAATTATCGACGATCGTCATGCCAACACCCGCCTTCACCAGCGCGGAGGCGATGTAGAAGGTCCGCGCCGAGACGATCTCGTTCAGCTCGACGCCCACGCGCTGGAGTTCGGCGGAGAGGAGCCGACCGATTGGGCCGCTCTGGATCGGGCTGATGAACGGCCGGTCCCGCAGCATCTCGAGCGGGATGCGCGGCGGCGCGTCCGGCATGTCCGCCTCGCGGTAGAGCACGACGAGTTCGCCCTCGCCCAGCCAGCGGTGCGAGACGGGCGCGGCGGGCGGCACCTCGTAGCTGACGACGATGTCCGTCTCGCGTTCGTAGAGCTTGCGGACCATGTCGTCGTGATGGACCGTCTGCAGGTCGAAGCTGACGCCCTCGTGATCGCGGAGAAAGCGGGCGACAGCGTCCGGCAGCGCGCTGAGGCTGAGCGAAGGGAGGGCGGAGACGCGCAGCGTGCCGCCGCGTCCGTGCCGCAGGTTCTGGCTCGCCTGCCGCAGCGAATAGACGCGCGTCTGGATCTCGGCGACCTCGGCGAACAGCGTGTGTGCGTCCTCGGTCGGCACCAGGCCGCTTTTGGCGCGCTCGAACAGCGGGAAGCCGAGCAGCATCTCGGCATGGCGCAGCACCTTCGTCACCGATGGTTGCGAGACGTTGAGCGCGCGCGCGGCGGCGCTCACGGAACCGTTGCTGTAAACGGCGTGGAAAATCTCGATGTGGCGCAGATTGATCATGAAGGGCCCATCCTCCCGTCCGGGGTAGGCCTGCGTCAATCCCGATTGTCGCCGGGCGCAGAGGTCTCAGGCGGCGCCGGGTAGGGCGAGGCGTGCGAAGCGGCCCTCGTGGTAAAGCAGCGGATCGTCGGCGCCCGTGATGTGAACGGCATCCACATCGCCGATGACGAGCCCGTGCGTGGCAAGCATTGTGATGCTGTGGACGCTGCATTCGAACGCAGCGAGTGCCGACGCGAGGCGCGGCGCGCGGTCCGCCGTGCGCACCCATGCCCCGGCGGCGAAGCGGTCTTCGCCCGGCGCGGCGCCGATACCCGCGAACACCTCGGCGGCGGCGCGGTCGCTGCTGCCGACGAGGTTGACGCAGAAGCGGCCGTGTTTACGCAGGATGTCGAACGTCGCGCCGCCGCTGTTGAGACAGGCGAGGAGGCGCGGCGGCTCCGCCGTCAGCGAGCAGACCGCCGTGGCGGTAAGGCCGCCCGCGTCCTCGCCCTTGCCCGCCGTCACGATCGTCACGGCTCCGGCGAGCCGGCGCATTCCCCGGCGGAAATCGTCTGTCTGCATGTCCGTCCTCACCTGATCACTGGGCCGCGATTCGTAGATGGTGAGAATCGACGCCGCTATCCGGGCGGCGACGCCGATTGTCCGCTCCGCGCAAGACCGCCGTGCGATTGACGGAGGGAAGCGCTCTTCAATAAGCTGCGACGTCCGCGTGGAGGGCGCGGATCGACATCGCCGAAAGACCGCCGATGACAGCGTCACCTGATCCGGGGCTGCTCGCGTTGTGCGAGATGAGCCCGCTCGCCGCCCATAGCCGCTTCGCTTCCACCGACCGGGACGAGGTGCAATCGCACGTGGCTGACGTGTTCTGCGGGCACAGCCTAAGTGTGTTGAACCGCGCGCAGCCGCTGGACGCCGAACTGGATCACATCCGCCTCGGCGGCGTCGCGCTCGCGATCATGCGCTACGGCGCCGACGTGATCGTCGAGCCCGGCGTGCTTCAGGACTTCTACCTCGTGCAGATTCCCATGCGCGGGAAGGCGCGCATCAGCTTCGGGCGCGACGACGCGGTGATCGTGCCCGGGCGCGCCTCGGTGCAGCATCCCGCCGCGCCGCTCCGGATGCACTGGGACGCGGCCTGCACAAAGGTCGTGCTGCGCTACGACCGGGTGCGCTTCGAGCGCTTCGTGGAGGGCTGCATCGGTCGCCCGCAGCGCGAGCCGCTGTACCTGCGCCCGGAGATGGACCTTTCGGGTATCGCGGGCCAGATGCTGCTCGACCAGATCAAATCGGGCCTGCGTTGCGCGAGCCAGCTTGGCGGCGCGGCGCTGCCGCCGCTGCTCGCCGCGCACCTCGAAAATAGCCTGATGAGCACGCTGCTGTTCACGCAGCCGCACGACCGCTCCGAGGAGTTCGCAGGCGCCATCGACGGCACCGAACCACGCCTCGTCACGCGCGTGCGCGACTATCTCGCCGCCCACGCCGACGAGCCGATCGACATGGCGATGCTGGCCGAGGTCGCGGGCGCGCCGGTGCGGACGATCTACCACCAGTTCAAGCGCACGCTCGGCATCGCGCCGCTCCAGCTGCTGCGCGACATCCGCATGGACCGCGTGCGGCGCGACCTGATGGAGGGCGGCGCCGACGCCAACGTCACGCGCATCGCGCTCGGCTGGGGCTTCGAACACCTCGGCCGCTTCGCCGCGCAGTACCGCGAGCGCTTCGGCGAAACCCCGCGAGACACGCTGCGCCGCCATCGCACCGGCCGGATGAACTGACGCTCACAGCGCCGCTTGCACGCACCGGATAGTCATTGCCGCCAGGGGATTGTGGGCGGCACCCATGTTTCTAGTCTTTCCCCATCGGCCAATTCGGGATGTCGGGAGGGACTATGGCGAGGATCGCGATCGTGGGCGCGGGGCAGGGCGGGTTGCACCTTGCGATCGGGCTGCTGCACGGCGGCCACGAGGTGACGGTGCTGTCCAACCGCACGGGTCAGCAGATCGCGGACGGCACCGTCACGTCGAGCCAGTCAATGTACGGCATGGCGCTGGCGCTCGAACGCGAACTCGGCATCGATTTCTGGGAGCACGGCAGCCCGCAGTACGGCGCCGCCTCGATGTGGATCGGTGACGGCGAGGGCAGCCGGATGCTGCGCTGGGAAGGCGCCATGGACGTTCCGGGCCAGTCGATCGACCAGCGCGTGAAGATGCCGCGCTGGATGGCGCATTTCGAGGTGCTGGGCGGCACGCTGCGTTACGAAGATGCCGACATCGAAACGCTGGAGGCGCTCACGCTGGCGCACGACCTCGTCGTCGTCGCGTCCGGCAAGGGCGCCATCGGGCAACTGTTCGCGCGCGATCCGTCGCGCTCGCCCTACACGCGGCCGATGCGCGTGCTGGCGCTCACTTACGTGAAGCCGATGCTGCCGCGCGAAGGCGGCCCGGCGATCAGCATCAACATCAATCCCGGCATCGGCGAGTTCGTGACCTTCCCGGGCCTGACGCTGTGCGGCGCGTGCGACATCTTCACGATCGAGTGCGTACCCGGCGGCCCGATGGATTGCTGGGAGGACGTACGCACCCCCGCCGATCATCTGGCGGTAAGCGAGCGCCTGCTGCGCACCTATTTCCCCGAGGAGGCGAAGCGCATCGACGGCAAGCTCGAACTCACCGACGAAGGTGGCGTGCTGCGCGGCCGGGTGACGCCGACGGTGAAGCATCCGGTCGGCCGCCTGCCGAGCGGGCGCGTCGTGCTCGGCCTCGGCGATGTGCTAGTGCTCAACGATCCCATCACGGGGCAGGGATCGAACAACGCGTCGAAGGGCGCGAAGATCTATCTCGATGCGATCAATGCCCATGCGGGGGCGTTCGATGCGGAATGGATGGCGACGGTGTTCGAGCGCTATTGGGACTATGCGCGCTGGGCAGTCGCCTACACCAACATGACGCTGGGGCCGCCGCCCGAGCACATGCTGCGCATCTTGAAGACCGCGGAATCCGACGCCGATCTCGCCCACAAGATGGCGAACAGCTTCAACGATCCGAAATCGATTTCGCCCTGGTACTTCGATGCCGCGGCGGCGAACGATTTCCTCGCCGCGCGCGCCTGCGCCGCGGCCTGAATCTCATTCGAAAAAACAAGAAACAAATATCAACACCAGAGGGGGTGACTTATGACGAAATCGCGATATCCGCTTGCCTGTTTTCTGCTTGCCACCACAGCCTTCATCGAACCCGCGTTCGCGCAGGACGCGCCCGATGCCGGAAGCGACTCCGTGCTTGGTGAAGCCATCGTCGTCACCGCGCGCAAGCGCGAGGAATCGCTGCAGGAAACGCCGATCTCGATCACCGCGTTCAGCGGGCGCGGCCTTGAAGCGCGTGGCATCCAGACCACCGAGGGCATCGCCCAGATCACGCCCAACCTGACGCTGCAGAACAACCCGGCGTTCAGTGGCGCGAGCAACAGCGCGACGATCTACATTCGCGGCGTCGGCCAACAGGATTTCGTGCCGACGGTTGAACCCGGCGTCGGCGTCTATGTCGACGGCGTGTATGTCGCGCGCTCGATCGGCTCGATCCTCGATCTCGTCGATTTCGAACGCATCGAAGTGCTGCGCGGCCCGCAGGGTACGCTGTTCGGGCGAAACACGATCGGCGGCGCGATCTCGGTGACGACAAAGGCGCCGGGGCAGGAATTCGAGGCATCGGGATCGGCGACTTATGGCACCGACGATCTCTTCGTGCTCAAGGGCTCGCTCAACCTGCCGCTTGGCCCGCGCGCGGCGCTGCGCGCATCGGTCGGCTGGTTCAATCAGGACGGCTATGTGACGCGGACGTTCGACGACAAGAAGCTCGGCGATTCCGATCGTCTCGCCGGACGCGTCGCACTGCGCCTCGAACCTGTCGACGGCTGGACCGCCGACCTCGCCTTCGACGGCACGACGGCGCGCGAGAATGGCCCGGCGATCAGCCTCATCGGCATCAACTACGGCCGCACGATCGATCCCGCCACGCCGCCGTTCGCCGACATCAGCAACATCATCGCAAACGTGATGAGCGGCGGCGGCATGGTGCCCTGCGCGACCGCCGCGGCGCCGATCAACCTTGCCGTCGCGGGATGCTACGACAACCGCTATGTGCTCGGCCCCGATTCCAATGCGGGGACGGCACCAGCCTATTCGCGTTCCGACGTGTGGGGCCTCAGCCTCACCAACAGCTTCGAGCTTTCGGACAACCTCGATCTCAAGTCGATCACCGCATACCGCCACCTCAGCGGCAGCTTCGCGCGTGACGGCGATGGTTCGCCCGCCGTGGTCGCCCAATTCTACGACCGGCTGAAGCAGAAGCAGTTCAGCCAGGAGATCCAGCTGCTCGGCAAGAATTTCGACGAGCGGCTGAACTGGATTCTCGGCGCCTATTATTTCAAGGAAAGCGGCGTCAACACCAACCGGCTGCTATTCACGGTTTCCGAGTTCCAGTCGGGCGGCGATTTCAAGAACGAGAGCCTCGCCTTCTTCGGGCAGGGCACGCTGAAGATCGGCGAGCGGTTCAGCCTGACCGCGGGCCTGCGCTACACCGAGGACGAGAAATCCTTCCACCCCGACCAGTTCATCATCGAGAACCGCGCCGCGTTCCTCGGGGCGCCGTTCGACAGCCCGATCTTCGCCGAAGGCACGCGCGTGCTGCCCGATGTGAACGCCAAGGTGAAGTTCAGCGAGATCACGCCGATGGTGAACCTCTCCTACGACGTGACGGACGGACTGATGACCTATGCGACGTGGTCGCGCGGGTTCAAGTCGGGCGGTTTCAGCCAGCGCGTGTTCCCGCCGATCATTCCCGGCGTGACGACGCCGATCACCGATCCCGTCGCGGCGATTCCGTCCTTCTCGCCCGAGAAGGTCGACGCTTACGAACTCGGCGTGAAGTTCCAGACGCCGGACCGTGCGCTGACGCTCAACGCCTCGGCGTTCTACACCGATTACAAGGACATGCAGGTGCAGGTGTTCACCAGCGTGGCGCCGGTGTTCCAGAACGCGGCGAGCGCGACGATCAAGGGCTTCGAGCTTGAAATGCAGGCGCGGCCGCTCGCCGGGCTGACCATCGAGGGAACGGCGGGCCTCACCGACGCCTCCTACGACAGCATCGATCAGACGACGACGTTCATCGACCCGAAAAACGCCTTCGAGCGCGTCTCGAAGTGGACGCTGTCGGCGGCGCTCACCTACGAGCACGAACTGGCGGGCGGATCGACGCTGCGGCCGCGTGTCGATTGGTCGTGGCGCAGCCGCTTCTACAACAACACGTTCAACACGCCGGAGATCGCCCAGAGCGGCTATCACCTCGTGAACGCCAGCCTCGGCTGGACGTCGGCGGACGAGCGCTTCGGCCTGCAGGCCGGGGTGAAGAACATCGCCGACAAGCGCTATCTGGTCTCGGGCATCACCGTAGACGCGATCCAGGCGTTCGAGGGCGTCTACAACCGGGGCCGCGAATGGTCGCTGACCGCGAGCGTTCGCTACTGAGCACCGGTTGATTGGCAAAAATGAGAACCGCGCTTTGCCTTGGCCCCCCGTTCGGGGCTAAGGCCAGCCGGGTATTGGGCATTACTAGGGACAGGGCATGTCTGAGAATCTGGTCGCGATCTTCCTTGGCCGGCAGGCGGCATTCGGCGAGAAGCCGGCGATCGTGTGGCGTGATGCGCCGCTGATCGACTTCGCGGGGCTGCCGGCGATGGTCGGGCGCTACCGCGCGGCGCTTACCGCGCTCGGCGTGAAACGCGGCGACCGGGTGATGGTGAAGACCGAGAATTCACCGTCGTTCGTCTACACCTATCTCGCCGTGCTCGCGTCGGGCGCGATCTTTGTGCCGATGAACGCGGCCTACACCGCCGCCGAGGTGGCGCTGCTGATCGAGGATGCGGAGCCTGCGCTTCTCGTCCACGCCGCCGCGACTCCGGTGCCCGGCGAGGACGTGGCGCCGGTGAAACGCGTGACGCTGGAGCCCGATGGATCGGGATCGCTGCCCGACCTCGCGCTGTCGCTGGCGCCGGACCTCTCGATCGAACCGGTTGCGTCCAGCGATCTCGCCGCGATCCTGTTCACCTCGGGCACCACGGGGCGGCCGAAGGGCGCGATGCTGAGCCACGGCAATCTTTCGAGCAACGTCGCGGCGCTGCACGAGGCGTGGCATTTCTCGTCCGCTGATTCGATCCTGCACGCGCTGCCGCTGTTCCACGCGCACGGGCTGTTCGTGGCGCTGCACCTTGCGCTCTACAACGCGGCGACGCTGGTGATGCTGCCCAAGTTCAACGCTGCCGACGTGCTCGCGCGGCTGGGGCAGGTGAGCGTGTTCATGGGCGTGCCGACCTTCTACGCGCGCCTGCTGGCGGAGCCCGCATTCGGCCGTGACGTCTGCGGCACGATCCGGCTGTTCGTCAGCGGTTCGGCACCGCTGCTGCCGTCCGTGTTCGAGGCGTTCGAGGCACGCACCGGCCATCGCATCCTCGAACGCTACGGCATGACCGAGGCGCTGATGATCACCTCCAACGCCTACGCGCAGGAGGGGCGCATCGCGGGCACCGTCGGCTATCCTCTGCCGGGCGTGTCGCTGAATGTCGTCGATGCCGACAGGAAGCCGCTCCCGGCGGGCGAGGTCGGCGAGATCGAGATCAAGGGGCCGAACCTCTGCGCCGGTTACTGGCGCCGCCCCGAGGCGACGGCGGAGAGCTTTTACGCGGACGGCTTCTTCCGCACTGGTGATACCGGCCGAAAGGACGCGGACGGGCGCGTGACGATCGTCGGGCGTTCCAAGGACCTCATCATCTCGGGCGGGTTCAACGTCTATCCGGCCGAGGTCGAAATCCTGCTCGCCGAGGTGGCGGGCGTCGTAGACGTCGCGGTGTTCGGCGTGCCGCATCCCGATTTCGGCGAGGCGGTCGTGGCTGCGGTGACGGTGGATGGGGCGAACTTCGATGTCGCCGCGCTCGAAGCAGCGGCCGCCGCGAACCTCGCACGCTTCAAGCAGCCGAAGGCGATCCACGTGCTTCCCGAGTTGCCGCGCAACGCCATGGGCAAGGTCGTGAAGACCGAGCTGCGCAAGCGCTACGGCGACAGCTTCACCGTTCAGTAGACGGAGGGTACGCCCGAGAGCACGTCGTCGGCCGGGTTTTCCGGCGGCATGTACGTGCGCTTGCTGTGGCTGAGGCCGAGATCGAGCAGCATCTCGCACTGCTTGTAGGCGACGAGGCCCGGATTGAGCACGGGCACGTCCAGCCGCTCGCTGAGGTAGCGGTGCGACTGGTGCATGGTGGTGGAGCCGAGCACGATGACGTCGGCGCCGTCCTCGTCGATCGCCTTGCGGCATTGGGCTTCGAGCAGCGCGAACACCGAGTCTTCCTTGCCGGAGAGAAGCTCCTGCGTGTCCGGCCGGACGCCGATGTCGCGCACCGAGGCGAGGCGATCACCGAGCCCGGTTTCGAGCGCGAGCTTGTCGTAGATCCAGCGCCAGCGCGGCCACATGGTGACGACCGAGAAGCGCTTGCCGAGATCGGCGGCGAGGTGGAACGACGCGCGGCCCGGACCCGTGACCGGGATGCTCAGCCGCGAGCGCAGCGCCGCGAGGCCGGAATCGCTCATGCTGTTGAGGCAGATCGCGGCATAGCCTTCCTGTTCGGCGCAGATGCCCGCCTCGAGGCAGAAGGCGTCGGCGAGCGTCGCTTCGAACTGCGAATCGAGGCAGGTGGTGCCGGCGCGGATGCCGGTGAAATCGACTGCGATTCCCGGCCGCACGAGGCCCGGCGGCATCTGTTCGGCGAAGCCCGCGACAGCCTCCGGCGGCAGCGGAACGGGCACGATGATCTTGATGCGGATGTCCGTCACGCGGCGGTTCCTTCTTTAGGCTTCAGTGCGCGCGGCGCGCGGTGGACGCGGCAGGATAGAGCTTGAGGCTGATCTCGCGGGCGTGCTCGGCGAGCGCCTGCGCGATGTCCGGAAGGTCCGCAGGCGCGAACACTGAGGCGGGCGCGGAGGTCGAAAGCGCGGCGACCACCTTGCCGTTCCGCCCCGTGATCGGCACGGCGACGCAGCGCAGGTCGTCGAAAATCTCGCAGTCGTCGATCGCATAGCCCTGGCGCCGGACCTGTTCGAGTTCGCGTGCGAGCTGCGCGGCCTCCGTGATCGTGTTGACGGTAAGCGGCACGAACGGGCCTTCCGCGATGTAGGCGCTGCGTTCCGGGCACGGCAGCGCCGAGAGCAGCACCTTGCCGAGGCCCGAGCAATAGGCTTCGAGCTGGCTGCCGATCTGCGTCGGCATCCGATGCGACTTGCGCGCCATCTTGGCGATGTACGTGACCATATAGTCGTCGTCGAGCATACCGACATGCGCCGTGTGACCCAGCGTCTGGATGATCCGGCGCAGTGCGGGCTCGGCGGCAGCGGCAAGGAGCTTGTCGGGCGCTGCCGTTCGCGCGAGGTCGACGAGGCCCATGCCGAGGCGGTATTCGCCGGGCGCGGTGTGCACGATCACGCCCAGCGTTTCGAGCGTCGCGAGCAGGCGGTGCGCGGTCGCTACCGAAAGCCCGCACTCCGCCGCCATCGACGGCAGGCTCTGGCAGCCGCCGTTCAGCGCCAGCTGCGATAGCAACGAGAATGCCCTGTCCACAGACTGAATCCGGGGTGTCGCCACTGCTCCCATCCCTCCCTTGCTCCATCGCGAAGTGTGATTCGCACCGCTCTGCGAACCCCCGCGAATCCGTCCCACCGTTTTTTAAAGATTTAAGCGAAAATATATCGAATGTCGATTGAACTTCGATGTAACGTAAATCCGTACTTTGCGAACCCACGGTTTTCCGCGTATCTCAGATAATGAGAGCCAGGCCGTCAGGCGCTTTGACAGCCTGCCCGGCCCCGCACATCCTCATCATCAGGACCGAAGCCGCCGATAAAACGGGCGGTCGGGACAGGGAGCAGTCGGCTGAGATTGGAAGGTCTCGGGGCCGGCACATGTGGTGGGAATGAGGAGGGGGACGGAATGAAAAGCATATCGATGTTTCGGGCCGGTGTCGCGTTTGCGGCGCTCGCCCTGCCGCTCGGTACGGCCGCCGCGCAGGATGCGCAGCCGGAAGCGCCGGAAACCTTTGGTGAAATCGTCGTGACCGCGCAGCGCCGCGCGCAGTCGCTTCAGGATGTCGGCATCTCGGTCGCCGCCTTTGCCGGCGAGGAGCTGAAATCGCTCGGCGTCGAATCCAGCCTCGAGATCGCCCGGCTCACGCCCGGCGTGCACATCTCGGGCAATGTCGGCGGCCAGAACAGCCAGTTCACGATCCGCGGCGTCACGCAGAACGATTTCAACGACGCTATAGAGGCGCCGGTCGCCGTGTATGTCGACGATGGCTACATCCCCAACCTTCAGGGCCAGACCTTCGGCCTGTTCGATCTTGAACGCGTCGAGGTTCTGAAAGGCCCGCAGGGCACGCTCTTCGGGCGCAACGCCACGGGCGGTCTCGTCCACTACGTGATCAAGAAGCCCTCGGACACGCTCGAAGGTTCGATCGACGGTACCTACGGGCGCTTCAATCAGGTCCGCGTCGAGGCCGCGATCGGCGGGCCGCTTTCCGAAACGGTGAGCGCACGCGTGTCGGTGTTCTACAACCGGCACGACGAAATCTGGAAAAACATCTATCCGTCGGGCGCCGCCGCAGGCGCACCGCTCAACCTCGGTCAGGAAGTCTCGCCCTGCTGCGAGGGCGAGTGGAACGACGACACGCTCGCGGGCCGCGCGCAGCTCCAGTTCAAGAGCGACCGCTTGACCGTTCGCCTCGTCGGCGCGGCTGCCCGTCAGCATCTCTCAACCGGGCCTTACACGCAGGCCGCGACGGTGCCGGTTGTCGACTCTCTCGGCCGCGTCATCAACGCGATCTACGCGGGCCCGAACGAAACGCGCGTCGGCATCGATCACAACGGTAACAATTACACGGCTTTCGCCGGCGCACCGGCGACGCGCCTGCCCGGTGCAGACTGGTTCGGCTTCATCGCCCCCGATCCTTCGAAGCGTCTTGTTTCCAAGGACTTCGCGCAGTCCGATCTCAACCGCACCGAAAGCTGGAACGGCGCGCTGCACCTCGATTATGAATTCGACGGCGCGACGCTCGTTTCGATCAGCGACTACAAGAAGTTCACCAAGAACTTCAGCATGGACGTCGAAGCCTCGCCGCTCAGCCTCGTCGAATACGGCACCAAGGCGGATACACGCAGCTTCACGCAGGAAATCCGCCTGACCGGCAGCAGCGACACGCTCGACTGGACGGTGGGCGCCTACTACCTCGATATCGATGCGAAGTCCTCGAACGGCTTCCTCGCGCCCGCTTACTCGATCTATTCGAGCCTGCTCGGCGCGACGACGACCGGCATCGATCTCGTCAACACGTTCCGGCTGAAGACGCAGTCCGGATCGATCTTCGGTCAGGTCGAATACAAGTTTGCGCCGCAGTGGACGTTCATCGTCGGCGGCCGCCTGATCCGCGAGCATCAGGAGTATGATTTCGCCTCGAACGGCATCGTCGACGAAGACCCATACCGGATCGACACGGGTACGATCCTGTTCCCGCTGCAGCCCTCGTTCGCCGACAAGCGCACCAAGACGCTGTGGGCGGGCAAGGCGCAGATCGAATTCCGCCCGAACGACGATCTGCTGCTCTACGCGGGCATCAACCGCGGCGTGAAGGGCGGCAGCTACAACGCCAAGCTGCCCGACGGCACGCCGCCGCTCGACCCGAGCGACATCCCGTACAAGCCCGAAGTGCTGCTGTCGTACGAAGGCGGCTTCAAGTCGACGCTGATGGACGGGCGAGCGACGTTCAACGGTTCGGTCTATTACTACGATTATTCGAACTACCAGGCGTTCACCTTCTCGAACGTGTCGGGCTTCGTTCAGAACCGCGACGGGCGCACGTACGGCGCCGAGGCTGACGTTGCGCTCAGGCCCACGCCCGGCCTTGAGATCGGTCTTGCCGCATCGGTGTTCAACGCGCGGGTGAAGAACGTGCAGATCGCACCGGGCGTGTTCGAAACCGTGCGGCCGACGTTCGCGCCGCAAACCCAGCTTTCGGGCCGGATCAGCTATGAACTGCCGACCGACGTGTTCGGCGGCGCGCTCACCATCGGTGTCGACGGCAATTATTCGTCGAGCTTCTACCACAACATCCGCAACTTCGATGCGAACAAGATCAATGGCTATGCACTGTTCAACGCCCGGGTCAGCTGGACGGATGCAAGCGAGGCGTATCGCATCTCTGCGTTCGTGAACAACTTCACCAACAAGACATACAAAACGGTGGGTTACGATCTCTCGACGCTCTGCGGCTGCACCGAGGAGTCCTATGGGCGCCCGCGCTGGTGGGGACTGAGCATGGGTTACAGCTTCCGCTGAGGTCCGGTTTCCGGGGGCGGGCAGGGAGACCGCCTGCCCCCGGAAAGCCGCGGTCCAGCGGTTTTTTTGTACCCATTAAATTGAAAGTCTATTGATTTTTTATTGTGAATCGAGTGATCATGAATCGGCCGTTGCGGTGGATGCGGATCACGTCATGCGGAGGGATACGGTGGCTTCAATTCATATCGACCTGCTTGGAACGGAAACCCGGTTCGTGGACACGGGCCGTTTCCGCACGCGCATCATCACGGTCGAAAACGACAAGCCGCCGCTCATCCTCCTGCACGGCGGCGGCGGCCACGCGGAAACCTATTCGCGCAACATGATGCGGCTTGCCGAATATTGCCGTCCGATCGCGATGGATTTCATCTGGCACGGCATGTCGTCGGCGCCCGCGTTCTCGGACAAGGCACCGAACGAAGACGGCAACTGGCTCGACCAGTTCACCGCGCAGGTGCTCGATCTGATGGATCATCTCGGCATCGAGAAGGCGGCCATCGAAGGGGAATCGCTCGGCGGCTGGATTGCGTATGACATGGCCGTCAATCACCCGGAGCGGACCTCGAAGGTCATCCTCAACACCACGTGGGGAATGAGCCTCGATCCCACGAAGGTGCACGAAGGTGATGCCGATCTCGATGCGCTGCGCGAAACCTCGGTGAATGCGCTGCTCAATCCCACGCGCGAATTGCTGCGCAAGCGTCTCGAATGGCTGATGCCGCTCGGCGGCGTTACCGAAGAGCTCGTCGATCTGCGCATGGCGCTGTGGTCGATCCCGCAAACGCGCGATGCGCTCATCGAATATTACAAGCGGCTGTTCGCGCCGAACATCGGCGAATTCTATTTCACTGAGGACGAGATACGGCGGATCATCTGCCCGACGCTCGTGCTCTGGACCGACAAGAACCCGATCCACGGGGAAGACGCGGCCGATCGGCTCGCGGAGATCATTCCGGGCGCACAGAAGCACATCATGCGGGGCTGCGCGCACTGGCCGCAATGGGAGCGGCCCGAGGAACACGATGCGGTGGTGGGAGCCTTCATGCAGGCGTGAGCATGAACTCAATTCCGAGGGAGACGACACGATGAACGAAGCAACACCGATCCGCCGCCGCCAGACCGTGCGGCTGAACGAGATCAGCGACAAGCGCATGAACGACCAGAAGCTGCAGGGGCAGTATCAGCCCTACAAGGATGCGGCCTGGGGTTTCATCAACCACTGGTATCCGGCGCTGTTCAGCGAGGAACTGCCCGAAGAGGGTGTGGAAGGTATCCAGATCTGCGGCATCCCGATCGTGTTGCGCCGCGTCGACGGCAAAATCTATGCGCTGAAGGATCAGTGCGTGCACCGCGGCGTTCGGCTGTCAGCAAAGCCGATGTGCCTCACCAAGAAGAGCATCAGCTGCTGGTATCACGGTTTCACGTTCGATCTTGAATCGGGCAGGTTGACGACGATCATCGCGAACCCTGGCGACAAGCTCATCGGCAATACCGGGATCACCACCTATCCGGTGGAAGAGAAGGGCGGGATGATCTTCGTCTTCGTGCGCGAAGACGATTTTCCCAATGAAGATGTGCCGCCGCTGGCATCCGACCTGCCGGTGCGCTTCCCCGACAGCAGCGAGCGTTTCCCGCATCCGCTGTGGCCCGCGTCGCCGAGCATTCTCGATGAGGATGCCGTGGCGCTCGGCATCCACCGCACGGGGGAGACCAACTGGCGGATCGCGTGCGAGAACGGTTTCGATAACGCGCACATCCTCGTCCACAAGGACAACACCATCGTGCAGGCGATGAACTGGGTGCTGCCGCTCGGCCTGCTGCCGACGTCGGACGACGCCATCACGCTGATCGAGGACGAAAACGGCCCCAAGGGCCTGATGCAGTGGCTGTTCACCGACAAGTGGGCGCCGGTTCTTGAGAACGAGGAACTGGGTCTGAAGGTGGAAGGCGTCAACGGCCGCTTCTATCGCACGTCGGTGGTTCTGCCGGGCTGCCTGATGGTCGAAAACTGGCCCGAGGAGCACGTCGTTCAATACGAATGGTACGTGCCGATCACGGACGACCTCTACGAATATTGGGAAGTGCTCGTGAAGGTGTGCCGCACCGACGAGGAACGGACGAAATTCAAGTATCGCTTTGACCGCGTCTACGTGCCGCTCTGCCTCAACGGTTTCAACGACTGCGATCTCTACGCCCGCGAGGCGATGGAGGAATTCTACGCGGACGGCACCGGCTGGGACGATGAGCAGCTCGTCGCGACGGACGTTTCGCCCGTCACGTGGCGCAAGCTCGCCTCGCGCTGGAATCGCGGCATCGCGAAGCCGGGACGCGGCGTCACCAACGCCACGAAGACGTCGAGCATCCGTATGCGCCGGCTCGCGGAAGGCAAGAAGCCCAGCTACTTCGTGGAAAAGATCGAAGACTGATGACGGACGGTCCGTTCCAGGTCGAGATCGCGTTCAGCGACGGCGTCGAACATCGGCTCGAGGTCGCCCCCGGCGAAACCGTGCTCGATGCCGCGCTGAAGGCGGACCTACCGGTGCTCTACCAGTGCCGGTCGGGAAGCTGCTCGAGCTGCCTCGCCAGCCTCACGGCGGGCGAGGCGGACACTCGGGCGGGGGCAAGCTCGACGCTGCTCGCCTCCGAACGGGCCGAAGGGTTTCGGCTGCTGTGCGTCACCGAACCGCACGGCAACTGCCGCTTCGAACTTGGCTACGATAGCGAGGCCGGGGCCTCGCGTCCCGTGGAGGGCCACGCCTTCGTCAACGCGGTCGAGCGCGTCGCGGCGGACGTGGTGCGGCTGGAACTGGAACTCGCCGAAGGCTGCTGGTTCGATTTCCGGCCCGGCCAGTTCGTGCAGGTCAAGGTGCCCGGCACCGATGCGATGCGCAGCTATTCGATGTCGAGCACGCCCGGCGACCTTCCGAAGATCGAGCTGCTGATCCGCATCCTGCCCGGCGGCGTGATGTCCGAATGGCTGACGCAGCGCGCGGCGCCGGACGACGTGGTGGAGATCTCGGGACCCTACGGCCATTTCTTCCTGCGGGAGAAGGTGCGCGCGCCGCATATCATGATCGCGGGCGGCACCGGCCTTGCGCCGATGATGTCGATGATCGACAGCCTGCGCGGCGTACCCGGCCGCAAGCCGCAGATGCTGCTCAGTTTCGGCTGCCAGTCGGCTGAAGGGCTGTTCCATCTCGATGCGCTCGATCTACGCCGTCACTGGTTGCCGACGCTCGATCTCCGCATCTCGGTGGAGCGTGGCAGCGGACCCGAAGGCGTGCGGATCGGCAATCCGGTTGCGGCGATCGGCACGGGAGAGCCGATCGATCCCGCGAGTGTTGCTTATCTGTGCGGCCCGCCGGGCATGATCGACGCGGCGCGGAGGCATCTGGAGGGGCTTGGCCTCGCGGCCGAGAATATTTTCGCGGAACAGTTCACCGCCAGCGGCACCTGAACGCGGCAAGGGAGGGAACCATGGGAGTTTCAGCACTCGGTTACGTCACGCTCGAGGTCAGCGATATGGATGCCTGGCTGAAGATCGCGACGAACGTCCTGGGGATGCAGACGACGCGTCGCCCGGATGGCGCCGTCGACCTGCGCATCGATGATTTCCACCACCGCTTCACGCTCTATCCCTCTGCCACGGACCGGCTGCACAGCCTTGGCTGGGAAATGGCGTCGCCCGAAGATCTGCTCGCGCTTGTCGAGAAACTGCGTGGTCTCGGTTTCACTGTGGACGAGATGGATGCGGCGACGCGCGCCGATCGCAAGGTGATCTCGGGTTATCGTTTCCACGAGCCGCTGCTGAATGCGGAGACGGAATTGTTCTTCGGCCCCCTCGCGCACAATCTTGCCTTCGTGCCGACGCGCGGCATTTCAGGATACAACACGCGCGGCCTCGGTCTCGGCCACGTCGTGTTCCACGTCGCCGATACCGATGCGACGGTTGCCTTCTACCGTGATGTGCTCGGTTTCAGCCTTTCGGACTACATCGGCTGGGACGGCATCGAAGCGATCTTCCTGCACTGCAATCCGCGCCACCATACGCTGGCGATCATGAACTGCTTCAACGGCATCCAGCCGGGTGCGCTCAACCACATCATGATCGAGGCGCTGAGCTACGACGACGTCGGCTACGCCTACGATATCGTGCGCGACAGCGGCGTGCCGCTGTTCATGGAAATGGGCAAGCACAGCAACGATCACATGCAATCCTTCTACATCCGCACACCTTCGGGTTTCTGCATCGAATACGGTTACGGCGGCCGGCTGATCGGCCCCGATTGGGAAGTGCGCAACTACGATCAGCCGATGCTGTTCGGGCACCGGATGGTCGGCTGAGCGGATGACGGACCTAACCGATCTCCCTGCGCTCTCCGCCTCCGAAGCCGCCGCCCGCATCCGCACCGGATCACTCGGATCGGAAGAACTCGTCCGCGTCTGCCTAGACCGCATCACCGCCCGCGAACCCGTGGTCCATGCCTGGGCATGGCTCGATCCCGACGCCGCCCTCGCCGCCGCCCGCGCCTGCGACGCAGAGGCCCCGCGCGGCCCGCTGCACGGTGTGCCCCTCGGCCTCAAGGATGTCATCGACACCGCCGACATGCCGACCGAATTCGGCTCCGAAGCATTCGCCGGGCATCTCCCCGCCCGCGACGCAGCCTGCGTCGCGGCCCTGCGCGCGGCGGGCGCCGTCATCATGGGCAAGCTCGTCACCGCCGAGTTCGCGACTTACCGGCCCGGCCCCACGGCGAACCCCCTAAACCCTGATCACACGCCCGGCGGCTCGTCGAGCGGATCGGCGGCGGCGGTGGCAGACTTCCATGTGCCGCTCGCACTCGGCACGCAGACCGCGGGATCGGTGATCCGCCCGGCGAGCTTCTGCGGCATCCACGGCTTCAAGCCGACGTTCGGCCGCTATTCGAACGACGGCGTCCTCGCGACCGCGCACCGGCTCGACACACTCGGCAGCTTCGCGCGGACGGTGGAGGACTTGCTGCTCCTCGACGCCGTGCTCGGCGATGCCGCCGATGTGCCCACGCCGACACCCGTCGTGGGCCTCTACCGCAGCGAGGCGTGGGAGGAGGCGAGCCCCGCCATGCAGGATGCGCTGGAGGAGACCGCCGCGCGGCTTCGGGCCGCGGGTTACGACGTGATCGACATCGCCGCGGCGGAGCCGTTCGCGAAGCTCGCCGAGGCGCAGGCGATCATCCACAAGCGCGAGGCGTGGCTGTGCCTCGGTGAAATCCGCCGCACGCACGCCGCCAAGGTCAGCCAGCTGTTCCGCGATTTCATCGACGAAGGCGAGCGGATCGGTGCGGAGGCCTACGCCGGGGCGTGCGCGGTGCAGGACGCGGGCAAGGCGGAGGAGGCGGTGCTGTTCGGCGGGGCCGACGTGCTGTTGACCCCCGGCGCGCCCGGCATCGCGCCCGAAGGCCTGTCGGCGACAGGCAACCCGCGCTTCAACCGCGCGTGGACGGCGCTCGGCACGCCTTGCCTCGGCTTTCCCGGCGGCAGCGAGGCCGGGTTGCCGCTCGGGCTGCAATTCGTCGGGCGGAGCGGCAGCGACCGCGCGCTGCTGCGGCAAGGCGCGGCGATGCTCGCGGCGCTGGCATAACGAAGGAGCGATCAGTCATGGAACCCACCGTCAGGATCCCCTTCTCGGCGCAGCAGCAGGCCTGGTACGAGGCGGCGTGCGCTCGGCTCGATGCCGGGCGGCTGAAGCAGCTGCTGTTCGACCTCACCAACATCCACAGCCCCACCGGCGCGACGCGCGCGGCGAGCGAATTCGTGGCGGCGCGGCTGGGCGCGGCGGGACTGCGCTCCGCCTACAAGCCGATGAGCGAGCGCACCGGCAATGTGCTCGCCGAGCGGCGCGGCAGCGGCGGCGGCGCGACGCTGCTGCTCTACGCGCCGATCGATACGCATCTGGAGGGCGACGAAAGCGATTTTCCGTGGGCGGGGCCCGAGCAATACGCTGACCTGAGGCCCGAGGCGAAGATGGTGGGGGACTGGGTCTATGGGCTCGGCTCTTCGAACCCGAAGGCGATGGTCTCGACGCTCGTCGAGATCGCGACCGCGCTCATTGAGGCGGACGTGCCGATCGTGGGCGACCTCAACGTGGGGTTCGCCGATGGCGGCATGCCGGTGAACATCGCCGCGCGCGACAACGCCGGCATGTCGAACGGCGTGTTCCACCTGCTCAATCGCGGCATGGCGCCCGATTTCGCGATCATCATGAAACCGTGGAACTGGGTGTATCACGAGGAGCCGGGCATGGGCTGGTTCCGCATCGACGTGAAGGGCACGCTCGGCTACGCGGGCGTTCCGCGCGGGCTGCCGGCGTTCCGTAGTTCCGTGGTGCCGGCGGTGACGGTGATCCAGAAGCTGGAGGCGTGGCTGATCGACTATGCCGAGCGCAACACCTCCGGCGTCGTGAAGCCCTATGGCTGGATCGCGGGCGTGCGCGGCGGCTGGCCGGAGCGGCCGGCATTCCCGAGCGCGACGACGCAGATATTCCTCGACGTGCGCATCAACCCGCGCACGACGCCCGCCGAGGTGAAGAGCCAGTTCGCGGCGTTCATCGCGGACCTGCGCGCGGCGCATCCCGATCTCGACCTCGATTGGGAGATGTACGGCTCCACGCCCGGCGGCACGACGGATGCGTCCAACTGGATCATCCAGTCGGCGCGGCGCGGCTGGGAGACGATCGAGAACGCGCCCTACCGCGATCCTGATCTGCTCGGCGGGCAGACCGACGGCGCGGCGCTGCGGCGCCTCGGCGTGCCCACGGCGCGCATCGGTTGGCCCTGGCCGGCGACGGGCTCGCCCGAGCCGATCGCCGAGGGGCTGGGCGGCATGGGCGCGACCTACGTGCCCGATCTGATGCCCTGCGCGCGGAAGATCATGTACGCGGTGATCGACACGCTGACGCGGAGCCGCGGCGAGATGGGCCTCTAGGACCGATCCACCTCCACCACCAGCTTGCCGAAGTGTTTCCCGGTAGGCAGTTCGGCGAACGCGGAGACGGCGTCTTCGAAGGCGAAGCGGCGGTCGATGACGGGTTTCAGGCCCGCCGCATCCACGGCGGCGGCGAGCGCGCGGAAATCCGCGCGGTGGCCGACGGTGATGCCCGACAATGTGACGTGGCGGAACAGGATCGGCGGCACCGGCACCGGGGCGACGAGGCCGGAGAGCACGCCGACGACGCTGATCCGCCCGCCGACGCGAACCGAGCCGAGCGACTGCGCCAGCGTGTCCTGCCCGCCGACCTCGACGACGATGTCGGCGCCCTTGCCGCCGGTGGCGTCGAGGACGGCGGCGGACCATTCGGGCGTCTCGCGGTAGTTGATCCCGACATCGGCGCCGAGCGCCTTCGCGCGTTCGAGCTTCGCGTCGCTGCCCGACAGCAGGATGACGCGCGCGTGCGACAGCTTCGCGAGCTGCAGCGCGAAGATCGCGACGCCGCCGGTGCCCTGCACCAGCACCGTCTGTCCCGGCCGCAGCCCGCCTTCGGTATAGAGCGCCGTCCACGCCGTGAGCGCCGCGCACGGCAGCGTGGCGGCCTCGGCGAAGTCGAGCGTGGCGGGTTTCAGGACGAGGCCGCTGGCGGGTACCAGCGCATATTCGGCGAGCATCCCGTCGAGGTTGCAGCCGAGCGAGGTGCGGTTGTTCTCGTCGGCGGGGCCGCTTTCCCAGAAGGGGTAGAAGCAGCCCATCACCGCTTCGCCCGCCACGAAGCCGGAGACGCCGGGTCCCACCGCCTCGATGATGCCGGCGCCGTCGGAAAAGGGCACGACACCCGGCTTGTTCGGATAGTGGCCGGCGAGGATGCCGAGATCGCGGGCGTTGATCGCCGCGGCCTTCACGCGCACCAGCACCTCGCCGTGACCGGGCGTGGGCACCGGCGCCGCGTTCAGCTTCAGCGCGTTGATGCCGACGCCAGCGAGCTGCCAGCGCCTCATGCTGCGCGCTCCTCCTCGAGGAAATTCTCGACGAGCTGCCGGAAGCGGCGGCCGTGCTCGATCATCGTCCAGTGGCCGCAGCGCGAGATGCTGTGGAACTGCGAATTGATGAGGTGCTGGTGGAGGTTCCACGAGACCTTGGGATCGACCACGCGGTCGTCGCGGCCGTGGATGAGCAGCACCTCGTTTGTGATGCCCTGCAGCGCCGCGATGGGCAGCGTCTGCGCATCGAGCCAGCGCTGGTAGGGCGGAGGGAACACGCGCTCGAAGGCCTCCTGCGCGCCTTCGCGCAAGGTGGCGCGGTAACGCATCTCGACCAGCTCGTCGGTGATGAGGCCCTGATTATACGCCATCACGCTCATCGCCTGCCGCATGGCCTCGGGCGAGGGCTTGTAGCCCCACAGCGAGGCCAGCTCGGCGCCGACCGCGAGCGGCCAGCCGCCGGGACCCATCAGCACCAGCCGGCCGGTGCGCTCGGGCTGGCGGTGCGCCATCCACAGCGCCACGGCGCCGCCGAAACTGTTGCCGACGATGTGGGCGCGCGCGATGCCGAGCGCGTCCATCACGCCGAATACCTGATCGACCCAGCTGTCCATGAAGCGGAAGGTGAAGCCGTCCGGCGTTTCTGTGTAGCCGAAGCCGACGAGATCGGGCGCAAGCACGCGCCACGACTTCGCAAGCTCGGGGATGAGGCCGCGCCAGTTCGCCCAGCCGGACACGCCCGCGCCGGAGCCGTGCAGCAGGATCACCGCGTCGCCTTCGCCCTGATCGTGGCAGTTGGTGCGATAGCCGCAGGTCGGCAGCATGGTGCCGAGTTCGGGATTGTCCGTCATGTCGTTCCTCCTGTCTTCACGGGAGGAGGGGGCGTCGAAACAGGCCAGAGGTTCAGCGTGCACGACGCCCGCGAAGGCGGGATCAGGGCGTGCTGAACGTGGCCGCGCTGCGGGCCATCTCCTCGTAGATGCCGGTGAGCACGCCGAGAAGCTGGGTCATCTCGGCAATGCGTTCGTCGATGTTCGAAATCGTGCCGATCGCCTTCAGCAGCAGATCGCTGCGGATATCGGCGTATTCGTCCGTCATCCGCTTGCCCGCCTCGGTGACGCTGTAGGAGAAGATCTTACCGGCCTTTTCCTTGGTCTTGCGGATCAGCTTCGCGGATTCGAGCTTGCGCAGGCTGTACTGGATGTTGGGGATATCATCCCGGTTGATCATCCGCGCGATGGTGGCGCTGCTCTTCGGGCGGTTCTGCATGCGGATGACATGCAGGATCAGATGCTCCGAGAACTTGATGTCGGCATCGGTGAGCACCGAACCCGTCGTCGTCACCCAGCGCGAAAAGGCCTCGTAGAAGCGGATGATCGACCATTCGAACTCGGTGACGCGGTATTCGCCATCGGTCTTGGCCAAATGCCAGTTTTGATAGAATTTCGATTCCATGCGCTTTTCCTGCCTGACCACCGAACTGACAGGCCGGGTTAACGGAGCCACGCTCACAAGGAAAGAGCTTCGGGAAGTGGCGCGAAGGCCGGGGAAAGCGCGAAGCCCGCGCCGGGGGCCACGGGTTCGAGCCCGAGCGACTGTAGCATGACACGCGCGGTGCAGGCCGCGGCGGACACGACGGGTAGGCCGATGGCGTCCTCCGCGCGCGAAAGCGCGTCCAGCGAGGGCATCTGCACGCAGGCCGACAGCACCACAGCTTCGGCGCCGGTGACGTCGAGGCGTTTCAGGTCTTCGAGCAGCAGCAGCGGATCGCGGCGGCCGACCTCCAGATTGTCGGCGATCTCGAGCGCGATCGTATCGACGACGCGGACGCCTTCATGCTCGATATATTCGGCGACGAGATTGGTGAGCGGCCGCAGATAGGGCGTGATGATCGCCGCGCGGCGCACGTGCATCTCGCCCAGCACCTGAACGAGCGCACCGGCGCTGGTGACGATGGGGCAGGGCGCACCGGCCTCGCGCACCGCCGCGCCGAGCCGCGCCTCGCTGGTACGGTGATAGCCGAGCCCCGACGACATGATGGCGACGAGGCAGGCGTAGCCCATCACGTCGACCTCCGCGTCGGCCAGTTCCTCGGCGCAGCGCACGCTCTGCGCGTCCATCGCGGCAAGCTCGTCGCGGGTGACGCGCTTCATCCGCATGCGCGAGGAATGGAAGCTGAACCGCTCCGGCCGGATACCCTCGCGCGCGCGCAGCATCGCCGGAATCTCGGTCTCCATCGTGGTGTTGGAGCTCGGTACGATCTGGCCGATACGAAAGAGACGCGCCATGGATGCCCTTACGCGGCGGGAGTGCCGTTCCCGTGCATAGGGGAAGCCGTGTGGGGGCTGCAAACCGCGCTCGGCCGGGGTCTATCACATCGTGATAAACTGCCCGCCGATGGACAAATGGGCAGTCCGAAGAGGGTCAGTTCTGCGCGAGGATGCAGGGCATCAGCGCCATGCGGCCGCGCGCGAAGCGGAAGCCGTGCTGCGGCGATGTCTGGCGCTCCAGCGTCATGCGTCCGTTCGTGTAGGTTTCGGCCGCGACCGTTTCACCCGCAAGCCGCGGGAGCATGGTGGCGCTGCCGTCATCAAGCACCACCTCGGCTTGCCCATCCACAAGCCGCACGCGCAGCTGCTCCGGGCCGCAACGCATCACGATGTGTGAGGGAACGGGCATCGGCGGGGCAATACCTCCCGTGGCCGTGTTTTCGGCGCCGCCGCTCTCCCATGCTCCAGTGCTGGCGAAGCGAAGCGCGCGGCCGTCGCTGCTCGTCACCGTCAGTCTGCCGTCCGCGCCTACCGACGCCGTAGTCGCCGTCTCCAGCACGGCGCGGAAGGTTGCTTCCTGTGCCATGACCGCCTCGGGACACGCCATCTTGGTACCGATCATCGGTGGGTGCACCGTGAACGCAGTGCCGTTCAGCGCATAGCGCGCTGAAAAATTGTTGCAGCCCGAACGCCCACCGATGCGCCCGTCAACGCCCATCTTCAGCTGAAACCGCGCGCCAGGCGCGGGGGCCGCTCCCACCAGCGTTTCCAGTTCCCACATCGCAGGGACGATGGGCGGGGTCGCAGCGGGGGGCGAAGCTGGTCCCCCTGCATCCTGCCCCGATGTCTCCGCCGTACACCCCGCCGCCATCAGAGCCGTCACGATCCAAAGGCCACACTTCATCACGGCTCTCCTTCCACAGCGCTCCGCGCATGTCACAGCTGACCGGCGGCAGAATAGCCATTTTCGGAAGGTCGAGGGAGACTGCATTTGCATTGAGGACTGGACGAACCCCCGCGATGGGCGCTAAGGCGCTCCCCCAGCGATGCGGAGCGGTGGCCGAGTGGTCGAAGGCGCTCGCCTGGAAAGTGAGTATACGGCAAAACCGTATCGAGGGTTCGAATCCCTCCCGCTCCGCCACGAACCCCTCCTTAAGGGGTTCGCAGAAATCGATCGAGATTGCCGATTGTTTCCCGAAATCAAACGCTTGACGGATCAAGTCGTTCGGAGGCCTCCAACTATTTAACGATAACCGTCACTTCGATGCGGACAATACCAGGTGGCCCGGAGCGACCTCCGTCACTTCCACGCCCGTCATGATGTGCAGTGCCTCCACGAAGCCTTCGACTTCGCCGGCCTTGAAGTAGCCCGCTATGGGCATGGCGCGAAGTTCATCGCCGCGAACTTCGATGTCGACGTCCGAATAGCGGCCGACCTCATCCACAACATCCGAAAGCGGTTCCCCCGCGAAGGCGAGCATTCCAACGCGCCACGATAGCTTTCGATCGATCTCGTTAGGTGTCACATGCTCCAGAATTTCAACGTGTTCGGCAGAAAAGACTGCGCTCTGGCCTGCTGTCAGTTCCATGACCGTGCGGGCCGGTGAGCTGGCGCTTTGCGTTCCGGCGCGCGGTTTCGCTGCGGAGAGGGCCACGCGCCCTTCAGAGACCATGACGTCGAGCTTATTGGCCTTGTTGAGGCGCACAGAGAAAGCCGTTCCCACCGCCCTCACGATACCGTTTCCGGCATAGACGGAGAACGGCCTCGATCTGTCGTGCGCGACTTCGAAAAACGCTTCTCCGCGCAGGAGCTTTACGCGCCGCTCCGTTTCCGTGAATTCTGTGGCGATCCGGCTGTCCGTATTCAGGGTCAGCTTAGAACCATCCGGCAAGGTGACAATTTCCTGCCCTCCCACTTTCGTCTGATAGTCTGCCGCGAAGCGGGGAGAGCGGGTTTCAAGAACATCGCGATTGATAAGCGCACCGATGGCCACCACGGCCAGCAGAACCGCAGCCAGTGCCGGCAATGCCACCGCCACGCGGCGCAGGAACGGCTGCTTCATGGGCACGTCTTCTGCCGCGTTATAGGCGTTCAGGTCTTCCAGCCTGTCGAGGCCATCCCAGAGCCCGGAAAAGCGTTCGAAGGCATCATGATTTTGTTCGCTTTCGCCTCGCCACCGGGCGAACGCCGCGTGGTCTGCCGGCGTCATCTCACCGCCTTCAAGGCGCGCCGCCCATTCGGCAGCTTCTGCCTCGCTCTTCTTCGGATCAGGAAGAAGATAGATGTTCCCCGCGTCAGTCATTGGCTTTGCGCGCAATTTCGGTTCCGGCAGCCTTCATTTCCACGATCGCGCCTGTGCTTGCCTTGCGCAGGGCGCCTCCGCTGAATTCCGCCGGGTCATAGCCTTGATTGCGGAGGTAGGCGTTGCACGCGATCAAGGCCGCCGCTACGCGCTTTTCAACCGTGCTGACCGAGACATCCAGTTTCGCTGCAATCTGCTTGAACTTCAGTTTATCAACCTTGCACATCCAGAGCGCTTGCCGCAGTTCCGGTTTCAGGCTGGCAATGGCCTGACACAGGACGAACAATTTCATGCGCCCATCGACCTGTTCCTCGACTGTGCCATGACGCTCGTCGACGAGAGCTTCGGACCCTTTTGAATCCTCGAAGAATTCCGTCGTGCTGTTTTCCTTCTTGGTCGCCTCGCTGATCGCCAGGTTTTTTGCAACGCGGATGAGGAAGGCCTTGAGGTTTCCGATGTCTTGCTTTTCGCTGGCAACAAAGGTGCGCAGGAAGACCTCCTGCACGAGGTCGTCGACATCGTCGCCCCGGCGGCGATACCGGGAGACGACGCGCCGAAGCGTCACCTCGCACTCGATAAACGTGTTCAGCAAACTCGACATCGATGCTTTCCGAAGCGGCCGAGGGTGCTCGGCGATGCGGACGCTAGCACGTAGCGGCATGGCAGGCCAGAATCCATCATGCTGCCTCGGTTTTCTTTACCGCTGCCATTCGGATTCTAGGCCCCCATGCTCGCTTCGTAAACGCGCATCCAGTTCTCGCCCATCACCTTGTCGATGTCGGGCTTGCTCCAGCCACGCCGCTCCATCTCGGAGCGGACGGTCGGCAGCTTTGAAATGTCTTCGAAGCCCTGTGCGTATTGGATCGGGTCCTGAAGATAGGTCATTTCCGGCGGAAATGCGAAGGACTCCTCCGGATTGATGGAAGACGTCGCGCCGGTCGTGAAATCGCCGCCAATGCCGATGTGGTCTACGCCGACGAGCCTCTTCAGATAGTCGAGTTCGTCCACATAACGCTTGATGTCTGCGCGGCGTTGCGGCTCCTTGCGTTTGCCGACATCATCGCGGCCCCAGCTCATGAAGGGATCGATCGCGCTGACGCCGAAAAGGCCGCCGGTCTTCGCGATGCCTTCAATCACCCGGTCCGATGTGTTGCGCGGATTGGCGTTGAGCGCGGCGATGTTCGAATGCGTGCACACGACCGGCCGCTCCGCCATCGCAATGATGTCGAGGCTGGACTGCTCGCCGGTGTGGCCACCGACATCGACCAATATGCCGAGCGACTGCATCTGCGAGACGATGGCCCGCCCGGCCTTGGTGAGCCCGATATGCGGATCGAGGCAGCCGCCGGCGAAGGCGTTGGTCAGGTTGTAGATCAGGCCGCAAACGCGAAGGCCGAGATCGTGGAAAAGTCGCATCGTTGTCTTTGGCGGTTTGGACCACCAGTCGCTTTCGCCCTTCATGACGAAGAGGTCGGCTTCCTGCCAGCCGATGGTAAGGGAAATCTTGCCCTCGCGCTTGATGCGCCTGATATCGGCGGCCGATTTGGCGATTTCGACTTGCGCTGCGTTCCGGGCCACGAACTCGAGCAGCTGCGACATCTGGAGGAGCGTCGGCAACATGCTGACGTTCCAGCAATCGACGCCGCCCTTTCGAAGCAGTTCAAGATATTCGGTGGTCGGCGCAGCCGGGCTGCATCCATCCACGACGATCGGACCAACTGCGGAAGGCTCGTCCGCAACGGCGCGGCCTGCGGTCGTACTTGCCGCGGCGGCAAGAAGGCTTCCTCCCGTCAGCTTCATCAGCCCGCGTCGGTTCATTTCGGATCCCATCAGAAAGCCTCCCTGTCCAAACCCTATTTCGCCGCCTGTGCAAAAGGCACGGGCGGTTCCTGTTGCTGCAAATGCCGAACGAAGAAACCCGCGAGCCGCCGCGCGGCATAGGGATGATATCCCACGTCATGGGCCGCGTTGGGCACAAGAACGAAGTCGAACTCCTTGCCTGCCTCAATCAGCGCATTCGACAACGCCACCGCCTGATTGAACGGTACGTTCTGATCGATCTCGCCTGCGATCAGCATCAGCTTGCCTTCTAGCCGCTTCGCCAAATGCAGATTGTCGACGCGTGTGTAGACATCGTCCTCGCCATCCACCGGAATGCCGAAGAAGCGCTCGACCGAAATCGATGAGATCATGGTCCGGTAGTCGTGCGGCCCTGCGATCGAGACGGCGGCCTTGTAGAAATCCGGGAACAGCAGGATGGCTCGCGCCGAGGCGTAGCCGCCGAACGAAATGCCGGTGATGCCGACCCGCTCCAGGTCCATATAAGGCCGCGTTCTTGCAGCCGACCTGATCCCGGCAACATGATCGATGAGGGCGAAGGAATCTTCGTCCTTCATCGGGGCCATGTGAAAGGCCCTCGATCGTCGCGGCGTGCCGCGCCCGTCCTGAACAACGATGATGAACCCGAGTTCCGCAAGCGCCTGCATATAGGCGCCGCGCGCACCAAGCGTATCCATGAAGCCCTGCGGCGCAAACGATACCTGCGGGCCGGCGTAAATCTGCTCGATCACGGGATAGCGCCTGGCCTTGTCGAAATTCGTGGGCTTCAGGAGAACGCCGTGAATGTCGTACGCACCGTCAGCACTTTTCGCGACCAGTCGCTCCGGCGGTGACCACCCGGTCGCGAGCAGGGCGCTTGCATCCGCATCGACAAGATCGAAAACGCGCGCGCCAGCTGCCGTACGCACCACGGTGCGTGGCGCTTCCGACACTGTTGAGTAGGTGTCGACGAAATAGCGGCCGCTGGGCGAAAAGCGGCGCATCTGCGTGTCGTAATGACCATTGAGGCCCCGCTCCGGAAAGTTCGTATAGGTGTGGTCGGCATTTTCGGGGGTCAACAGCTTCAGCCCGCTTCCATCGAGATTGACGCGATAGAGATGGCGATAATAGGGATTGCGCCCTTCCTCCTTGCCGCCGCCCGTGAAGTAGATGACGCCCGCGGCTTCATCGAGGCGCACGATATCGAACACTACCCAGTCGCCCTTGGTCACGACGTTCTTGAGGGCGCCGGTTCTGGCGTCGTAGCGATAGAGATGTCCCCAGCCGCTACGCTCTGACCACCACAGAATTTCGCCCCGGCTCGCCAGCAGGCGCACGTTCGGTACGTGGTAGTCGAACGGGTTGAGATTGAGAAACTGGTCTCCTCGTTCTTCGAGAACGGCCCGAACGTTGCCGGTTTCGAGATCGACGGCAACGAGGCCAAGCGCGCGCGAATCGCGAGTCGATGTCACGAGATAGAGTTCGCCGTTCTCCATATCCCAGCCGGGCTCACCAACGATCGCCCAGTACGGTGCGTAGTCATTGAAGCCGAAAGCGCCGCCATTGACCTCGACAACGCGGCCGCTTTTTCGATCGATGAGCGAAAGCGCGTAAGGCACCTTCGGGGCATCCGCGGCCGTCGGCATCGCAATCTGGTGTGCAATGGGCCGCGGCGAATCCGGCGGGAGATATTCGACGACATAAGGCGCGGACTTTACGCCTCGGTAGTCCGTGCGAACCGCAAGAATATAGCGCCCGTCAGGAGACCATGTTGCACCGGGGTAGGTGGGTGGCTCCGTGCCACGACGCTCCTCGATATACGTCGTTCGGAATGCGGTATACCTGTACGGAAATTCCGCTGTTCCGTCTGTCGTCAGCGATCTTTCGTTGCCGCTCGACGTTTCCCGCAGCCACAGGTTGTGATCGCGGGCGAAGACCGCCTGCATACCGTCCGGCGAGAGAGTGGCTGCCGGATCGGGCGGCGTTTCCGCTTTCATGTTGCAAAAACTGGCGTCGCGACTGCATTCGAACGTCTTTTCCCCTGCGACGAAGGCGACCCTCTTTAAGCCGTCCGAATAGCGAAAGGACGTGAAAGGCAGTTTGTACGCCGAAATCGCCTTGCCGAGTTCAAGCGAAAGCATCCGTGCGACCGCTTCATGATTGAACGAGGGCGCCGTTTCACCGGTCGCGGCATTCACGGTCTCGAAACGATAGCCGCCGCTCACGTCACGGCGATACCAGAATTGATCGGTTTCCCCGATCCAGTTTGGAACCGGCGCGGCATTGAGCACGAGGCCGCGAATGGCATCGGGATAAAAGCGTGCTGCGCGCTCGAAATCGGCGCGCGTCAGCCCCGGCATCGCCTCACCAGCTCCGAGCTGGTTGATGCTTCCGCAGGAGTTGGAGAGCAGGACCAGCGCCCCGATCAATACCCGCCGCACATACGCCTTCAGCATAGCACTCTTCCCAAGCAAGAACGGCGGCGCCCGCATGAGTGCCGCCGTCCTCTGTGCAGTGTCAGTAGCGAACGGTGAACGTCAGTCCGGTTGTCCGCGGCCTGTTAATGAAGGCCGACGACAGATTGCCATCGAGCACGCCGTCAACCAGAGTCGCCGCGCTCGTCGGAATGGTGGTCGCCTGCAGCTCCAGGTCGTTGAAAACGTTGTTCATGTACGCGGTCAGCGACCAGCGTTCCGTTTCAAGACCCAGCCGAAGGTTCAGCATCTCCATGCTTCCGAGTCGGCCTGACGGAAAGTTCTGCGGGAACGTCTCACGCTCGCCGATATACTGGAACGCGACCTGTCCGGTCAGCTCGATATCGCCGACGCCGAGCGGATAATTGAAATCCGCGCCGGTCGAGAATGAAACCTTGGGCACGTTCGGCGGGCGGTTGCCCTTGGCGAGATCCTGGAAGTCAGCAGGGGCGCCGGCAATGGAAAAGACCGTCATGCCCTTAGTGTATTCCGCTTCCGTATAGTTGCCGCTGAAGAACAGCGAAACGTTCGGATTCATCTTGTAAAGGCTTTCGATCTCAAGGCCGTAGATTCGCAGCTGCGGCCCGTTCGCCGTAAGCGCGCCCGGATTGCTGATGCCGATCTGGGGCGTATCGAAATCGGAATAGAAGCCGGCGACATTGAAGGTGAGGTCGCCATCCATCCACCGCGACTTGAGGCCTATTTCGCCCGTCACGATATCATCGGAGCCATAGGTCAGCGCATCTTCGAATTCCGGCGAGCCGACCGGGCCGAAGCCCATCGCCGAAAATGGGCTGTTCAGGCCGCCGTTGCGGACACCGCGTGCGATCGTGCCGTAAAGCATTGCATCGTCGGACATATCATATTCGAAGCCGGCGCGTGGCAGGAATGTGTTGAGCTTGAAATCGAAGCTGACGCCGGGGCCGCCCGGTGCGGTGAGTGCTTCCACGTCATTCGGAACCGGGAAATAGATCGGTGCATAGATGTCAGCCGGGTTCGTGAAGATCGGTGAGAAGATACCGATCACGTAGGACTCGACCAGCGTCGATCTTACCTTTTCGTTCACGTAGCGCGCGCCGGCGAAGACCCGGAAGCGCTCCGACACATCATAGCTGAATTCGGCGAACGCCGAGAACTGGCGTGTATCGACCTTTGTGGTCGACCGTTCGATCTCCGTTGTGCCGCTGTCCGTGATGTTGGCGTATCCGGGGCCCGCGACAAGCGCCGTATCGGTCGCTTCTGTATCCTGATAGAAAGCGCCGGCAACGAAGTTCAGTGGCGATTCAAAGTCCGAAACGAAACGGAACTCCTGCGAAACGCTCTTTTCCTTGCCGCGCGTCTGGGCAATGGCGGTGAGATCGGACGAGAGCAGGTTGCTTGCCGTATCGAACGGCGGGAAGGCATTGAAGAAGCCTTCGAAGCCATATGTATATGCCGAGCTGAACGTTTCGGCCTGGCGCTTGCGCTTGTAGAGGCCGGTGATCGATTCGATCGTGATCGGTCCGCCGTTCCAAGAAACCTTGCCGCTGTAGAGCTCGAAATCATCTTCGCCCAGGCCGTCGATGAGGCTGAGCGACGGCGCGATCAGGTCTTCGGTTCCAACGGAATTGCCGATCGTCGTCGGTTCGATGAAGTTGAGTTCGCCGATATCGTCGCGTCCGAAATGCGCGGCGAGACGGATGCTCAGATCCTCCGTCGGCTTGAAAAGAACGATGGCGCGCCCTCCGTAGGACTCGAAATCGTTCATGTCCTTCTTACCGAGGCCGATGTTGTCGATGTAGCCGTCATCCTTGCGATAAAAGCCGACCACGCGCACACCGAGCTTGCCCGGTACCAGAACGAAGCTCGTCGCATTGTCCACGCGATAGTTGAAGCCGCCGTGGTTCGTGGCGCTGAGGCCATTGCTCCACATGCCCTCGATCACCTTGCCGTTATCGAGGTCGGGGTCGGCCGAAAAATAGCGGATCGCACCGCCCATTGCGCCTTCGCCGAAATAGGTCGGCTGCGGGCCGCGGAGAACCTCCACCCGGTCGAAATCGAAGAAGTTGAAGTCGCGCTGCGAGGCGGATGCTGATGCAACCGGAATGTCATCCACGAGGATGGAAACGAGCGGCTGCAGCTGATTGCCCGAAACCTGGGTGCTGTTCGTTACGCCGCGAATGTTGATTTCATTCGTGTTCGGGCCTCGATCCAGAAGCTCCACGCCGGCAACCCGGTTCGAGAGGTCTTCAAAGTCCACGATGCCGGAACGGCGAAGCTCCCGGCCATCGAGCGCAGCGACGCTGCCGCCGATGTTCTGGATGGATTCCTGGCGGAATCGTGCGGTTACGACGATCTCCTCGCGGTCGTTGCTTTGGACAGCAACATCCTGTGCCGCTGCCCCGTTTGCACCGAATATGAACGTCGAAATTCCCGCGAAGAGCGACGCTTTCAATCCCCTGCCTGCCACTTTCATCTCCCTGCCTTCACCTGTTGGTTTCGGGGTGATGACGATCACCCCTTTCTTGGTGAGGCGGGCGGAATATCCTGTGCGCTGAAGCAAAATTGCGAGCGCTTCATCGACCGTGTGCCGTCCACGAACGCGCGGAGCGTTCGGGACATCGGCCAGATCTGGAGGGTAGAGAAGCTGTGCGCCGGTAAGATTTACCAACGATGACAGTGCCTCCCCGAGAGTCTCCTCTTCGATACGAAGATCGTAGGAGCCCGCCGGCAAAGCCTGAGCATTCGCGGCAACAACCACGGAGGCGGCAAAAGCGCCGCCAAGCGTGAGTTGCCAACGCAAACTCAACCTCTCCCATTTCTGGCCGGGCATAACGGCGCGTATCGGATCTTCACACCAGCCCTGTAGACGAAGACTGGTGAGGCGAGAAAATCCGTAAAACTTTCTTCAAAGAAACGTCGCAATTCAAATTCCTTGCAAGCCGCGCACGACTCCAGTCCGGCATAACCCGCTTCTTGGCCGGCGCATAGGTTTCAACATACATCATTGTATTTTCAGCGTTTTACTCTCTACCGGGTGAGTGGCCGTAAAATCCGCCAATACGTCTACGACGGCTTTCACGCCGGTCCGTATCGGGTCGAAGCAGGCAAGGCCTGTCTTTTCCGCCGTGCGAATGATCGTTTCGAACGCTTCGCTTTCCGACATTGCAGACGTGTTCAGGGATATGCCGACGAAGCGCGCGGCTGGATTTGCCGCGCGCGCCAGCGGCAGGTAGGCGGCCATGGCTTCCTGAAGCGTCGGGCATCGGACGTGGGGAAAATCGTTCAGCCTTTCCCGAAGCGGATCGTCGCACAGTACAAGAGCATCGGGCTGCGAACCATAGAGAAGCCCGAGTGTGACAGGCGCATAGGCCGGGTGCAGGATCGCGCCCTGTCCCTCGATGATATCCCAGTGGTCCGGGTCGTTATCGGGTGACAGTATCTCTGCAGCACCTGAAATAAAGTCGCCCACCACGGCATCAATCGCGATTCCGCCTCCAGCGATGAGAATGCCGGTTTGGCCCGTCGCGCGAAAATCTGCCTTCAATCCACGCGCCTTCATTTCGCTCGCGATCGCCATCGCGGTATATTTCTTCCCGAGCGCGCAGTCCGTCCCGACCGTCAGCAAACGCAACCCGGCGCGCGGCTTGCCGTTGCCTACGGGCAAGGCAAGCGTGTTGTGGCGTACATCGTGGAGCGTGCGTCCAAGCGTTGCGGCCAAATCTGCGATTTCCGGAATATCCTTCAAACGGCTGTGAAGGCCGGATGCGATATCGAGGCCCGCCCGAAGCACATCCTGCAAGATCGGCACCCAGTGTGCCGGCAGGACTCCGCCTTGCGGCGCAATGCCGATCACGGCGGTTTTCGCGCCTTCGGCTGCGGCCTGCTCAACCGTCATCGAAGGTAGGCCGAGATCGACTGCATCCTCTGCGAATCTGAGCTGGCCCAGGCAATCGGCTCGCGCCCAATCGCGCAGGCCGAAGGCGGTCTTCGCGTTGCGGGGGTTCGTCATGTCGCCGATGACGAGGAGAAACGGTTTCTTGATCGTCAGCATATTCCCTGTAAAAATCCATTTTTGCCTGTGTGCGGGCGCGGCGAAGAGCCGGCGCCGAACCAGTGCGTTGTGATGGGAACGTGGGTTTGACCCGTCGCTGCAGGCAAGACAAACCAGTAGTCCTAACGCGAGGGCGAGCGCTGCTAAACCATGTTCCTGAATTCACAGACGCTTGCCTCGCTTCGCTTCTTCGAAGCTGCCGCACGCAAGTTGAGCTTCCGGAAAGCGGCGGCTGAGCTCCACGTAACCGACGGCGCCGTCAGTCAGCAGATCAAGCATCTTGAAGAGGCGCTGGGGCAGAAACTCTTTCTCCGTTTGCCCCGGCGTATCGCGCTTACGGAGGCAGGCGAACGCTTCGCGGCTACAGTGCGGAAAGCGCTCGCGGAGATCGAAGACGAAGCGCGCGCCATCAGTGTCGGCGACACGAGAACGGAAATCCGTGTCCGCGTGAATCCATCGTTTGCGCTGCGCTGGTTGATGCCGCGCGTCGGCGATTTTTATGCGAAACACCCCGGCATCAAGCTCTTCATGATTGCCGAATATGGCGATATCGATCTGTCCGAGCGCGATTTTGATATTACGATCGAACAAGCCGTGCAGCCGCTCGTCGGCCTTCATTCCGAAAGGTTGTTCGACGAATACATCACCCCGGTTTGCACGCCGGCCTATCTGAAAGACCATCCTTTCAATACGCCCGACGGACTGGACACGTGTACCCTCCTGCACGACGCCCATGCCTGGAGCGGGGGCGCGAACGATGCGGAATGGAAGGTCTGGCTTCAGGAGGCGGGGGTCCTGCAAATACCGGCATCGCAGGACCGTTTCTTCAGTCTTGCCGACATGGCAATCCACGCCGCGCTCAACGATCAGGGGGTCGCCATGGGCCGAACCGCATTGGTCGGCGACTTGCTAAAAGCGGGTGCCCTTGTCGCACCCTTCGCCTTGAAAGTGAAAAGCCCTGCATCCTACTGGCTTGCCTTCCCAAGCGCGTATTCGGAAACTCCGGCTATCGAGACTGTCGGAAACTGGCTCAGGGCCGAGGTGAAGCGTTTCCTCGCCCAATCGCCTTTCTAAAAGGGGGGCAGTACAGGCAGTTTACCGCCTTATCCAAATTCACATACAGTACAGTTATGTATTGACAAGAAGGCGACTGTCGCTCTTTCTGCGCAGCTCACGGGAGGGGGGACACAAAATGGACGTCAGCGCCTCGGGCAATACGCCGATGATCTCCCATCCCTCGGGCGCTAGCCTCCTTCAGCGCTATTGGGTTCTGGCGGTGATGACGCTGGTCTACGCGCTCAATATCGCAGACCGCTTTGTCCTTTCGACATTGATCGAACCGATCAAGGCGGAGTTCGCGTTGTCGGATAGCGCCGTCGGTTTCCTTACCGGCGTTGCGCTTGCCCTGTTCTACACAACTGCTGGGCTGCCCCTCGGTATCCTGGCAGACCGCGTCAACCGCAAGAAGATGATTGGCTGGGCACTCGCGATTTGGTCGATTTTCACGGCCTGCTGTGGGCTCGCACAGAATTTCTGGCAATTGCTCATCGCGCGTATCGGTGTCGGCGTCGGCGAAGCCGGTGGTACGCCGCCGTCGCATTCCATCATCGCCGACTATTTTTTGCCGTCCGAACGTGTCATCGCAATGTCGATCTATGCGCTAGGCGTCTCGCTCGGTTCTGCGATCGGCGGTATCGGCGGAGGGCTGCTGACGGAACAGTTCGGCTGGCGAACCTGCCTCATCATATTTGCCTTCGCGAGCCTCCCGGCGCTCCTCATGCTCCTTACCATTCGCGAGCCGCGTCGCGGCGCCTGCGATCCCGGCGTCAGTGCCAGCGTTCAAAAGCCCGGTTTCCGGGAATCGCTTGACTTCATCCGTTCGCAGCGCGCGCTGATGCATGTGATTGCGGGAGGCACGGTGGCGACGTTCGCCGGCGGCGGCCTCGTTTGGTGGACACCGGCCTTCCTTGGAAGATCACACGGCTTCAGTGTCGGCGAGGCCGGGCTCCAGGTCGGGCTGATGAGCGGCGCGGCCGGTGCGGCGGCGATGCTGGCGGCCATGTTCCTGATGTTCCGCATGGCCCGCATGGACCCGAAGTGGCAGTGCTATTTCCTTGCGGGCCTGACGCTGCTGATCACGATTCCCGGCGTTGCCGCCCACGTGGTTTCGGATCGTGCGACCGCCATTGTCCTACTGTGGCTTTTTATACCGTTCATCAACGTGATGATCGGGCCGAGCCTCGCGCTCATCCAGAATCTGACACGACCCGATGTGCGCGGGTTCACGGTCGCGGTTCTGCTATTCACGGCAAACATCGCGAACCTTGCAATCGCGCCGCAACTGATCGGGTTTGTGTCGGACATCCTCGCCAGCCGGATCGCCGATCCCGCCCAATCTCTGCGCTACGCCCTCGCTGGTTTCGGGCTGACAGGCATCTGGGCGGCATGGCATTTCTATGCCGCAGTGGGCTCGCTGAGATCGGATCTTGCGAGGGCGGGCAGCGCCTGATCGAATTCGGGCAGAAAACAACATGGTGGCAACAGCATCAACAGCACCCGTTCCCGCCATGCAGGGTGATGAGCAGAGCTTCTTCGGTCACCCCAAGGGCCTTACCTACCTCGCTTTCACCGAGGCGTGGGAGCGCCTGTCCTTCTACGGCATGTCAAGCTTGCTGCTGCTCTATATCATCCAGCGGCTGCTGACGCCGGAGATCGCAGGCAGCGTCCTTGCGTTCAACAGCCTCCGGACGGGGATCGAGACGCTGACTGGTCCGCTCTCCAACCAGGCGTTCGCAAGCCAGGTGTTCAGCCTCTATTCGGGGCTTGTTTATTTCACGCCGGTGTTTGGTGGAATGCTGGCGGACCGCCTGCTCGGGCAGCGGCGCACTGTGGTGCTCGGTGCGCTGCTTATGGTAGCGGGCCATGTCTTGATGGCCTTTGATGCGAGCTTCCTGATCGCCCTGTTTCTGCTGATCCTTGGGACGGGATGTCTCAAGGGCAATATCTCGGCGCAAGTCGGGCAGCTTTATCAACCGGGCGACGAGGGGCGGCGCACCCGCGCCTTCGCGATCTTCTATGCCGCGATCAACACCGGTGCCCTGCTGGGCCCGCTGGTGTGCGGTGTGCTTGCGCAGATTTACGGTTGGCACGTCGGCTTCGGCGTAGCCGGTGCTCTGATGGTGATCGCGCTTGTCATTTACGGCGCGGGCTGGAAGCATCTCCCTCCCGACCGCAAGCGGCAGAGCAACGCCGCTGCGTCCAAGGCGCTGACGGGAAGAGATTGGCGGATCATTGCCGCGTTGCTGTTCGTGGGCGCGATCGCGATTCTACCCTGTGCTGCCTATTTTCAGGAAATGAATGCCGGCCTGTTGTTCATTGAAGCGTCGGTAGATCGCGGACTGTTCGGCTGGATCATTCCGGCAGCATCGTTCAACGCGCTCGACGGCTTCTTCTGCATCATGGCCGTGCCGCTTCTGATTGCCCTTTGGCAGTGGCAGGCGAAGCGGGGCCGCGAACCGCATGATCTCAGCAAGATCACAATCGGCTATCTGATCATTGCCGCTGCCAATCTGATGATGGTCGTTCCAGCAGGGCGGGTAGACGAGGGCGAGACCGTCAGCGCGCTCTGGCCGGTTGCGCTCTATGCGTTGAACGCCCTTGGGTTCATATTCTATTGGCCGACACAGCTGGCGCTCTATTCGCGGGCGGCGCCAGCGCAGGTCAATTCGACGATGATGGGCATCCTTTTCCTGTCCATCTTCCTCGCCAATCTCCTCGTCGGCATGCTTGCCGGATTATGGGAGACGCTGACCCACGCCAGCTTCTTCGCCCTGCACGCAGGGCTCGCCTTTGCAGCGTTCCTGATCATGCTGCTTGTCATGCGGCCGATCGGGAAACTGCTCGCACAGCCTTAGGTTTCAAGCCTCGATCAGTGCTTGTGAGGGTCTGCCTTGGCTGCCTTCGTGTAGGGCACGAACTTACCAAGCCCCACCGATCCGGCCTGCATGTGCGATCCGGAATCGAACAAGCGCACGATATCGACCGAGCAGAGCTGGTCCGAATGCGTGTTCGTCACCAGCACATAGTCGCGCCGCAGCGATGCCGCGCCCGAGTCGGGGGTGTTGACATAGATCGTGCCGCCCGCCGTTTCATAAACGATCGCCTTGCGGTCGATGATGCGCGACGAGCGGATGTCCCGCTGCCTCAGGCAGTCCTGCGGCTTGCCGGCGACGCGGCCTTCGATCGCGCGCGCAAGCTGTTCGTCAGCGGTTTGCGTTTTGGCCTGCGCGGCGGTGCCGGCGAGCAATGCGCCGGAGAGAAGAATGAAGAACGACCTTTTCATGTTGGCCTTCCTAAGTGATCTGAAACCTGTGCACCATTTTCCGCCTCCGAACATGGCTGGAGAATGAACGGCCCATATTGGAAGGCAGGTGTAGTTTACACGCGAATGAGCAGCACCACGATCGCCAGCTGCAACAGCGTTTGGGCGGCAAGGAAGGCCAGTAGGAGCGGCGGCGCGGCCCGCAGGTCTTCAAGTCGGGTGGAAAGGCCGAGAGCCGCGACGGCCGCGGTCAGCAGCCATGTCGCCGCCGTGCTGCCGAGGCTGACGAGGAGCGGCGGGGCGATCCCGAAACCGGCGATCAGGGCGAGGACGACGTAAGCGACCAGAAACGTTGGCAGGAGCTGGGGACGCGTGCCGCCGTCGTGTTTCGCGCGAAGCAGGATTCCGAAGCCGAGAACGATCGGCAGAAGTCCCGCGACGCGGATCATCTTTACGGCGACGGCCTGCGTTGCGACCTCCGGGGATATCGCAAGGCCTGCTCCCGCCACCTGCGCGACATCATGGATGGCCGCGCCGAACAGCAGCGCGGTTTCGGCGGGGGAAAAGGCGAGCGCGGCAGCGAGCGGTGGATACGCCAGCATCACGATCGTGCTCAGCAGCGAGACGACGATGACGACGAGCGTGGTCATGCGTTCGAGCGCGGCGCGCTGCGGAAAGATCGCGGAGACTGCCAGCGCGGCGGACGCGCCGCAGACCGCCACCGCGGCGGCGGCCACGGCCGCGACCTGCCGATCGCGCAGCATGGGCCTCGCGATCAGATAACCGGCACCGATCGTGGCTGCGAGCGAAACCGCGACGATGCCGATCGCACCGGGGCCGAGTGCGGCGAGGTCGGGTGCCGCCAGCCGAAGCCCGAGCAGCGCCACGGCGATGCGCAGCAGTGTACGGCTGCAATAACGTATGCCGGGTTCGGTCGCTTCCGCGAGCCCGGGAAGCAATGCACGCGCGATCATCCCCATCATCAGTGCGGCGACCACGCCGGGAAGCGCCGAAACGCTTGCGATTCCGATCGCGCCTGCTGCCAGCGAGGCGCAGAGCGCGATGCCTGAAAGGAACAGTGTTGTGCGCGGCCGCTCGTTTGCGCCTGCGCCGGCCTGCGCCGGATCGCTCCCGATGCTGGACACGGCTAGCGGGCGCCGCTCAGGTCTCCGTCGATACGGGGAAGCCGGCGGTCGCGGTGCGCGACCATCCGATCATGAAGAATGCGAATCTGGTCGCTGCCGGTCCGCACAAACAGGAACGGGAACAACCCGTGGAGCAGACATGCAAGACAGCCGCCGAACATGCGGATCGAAAAGGCGAACGACACGGCCATGTGTTCGAAATAGCTCTCACCCACCGAGGCAGGATGATTCGTAAAGAGCCCGAAAAATGATCGCATGTGTCCTCCGCCCTTTGTCCGTCCGCTAGTGGGTGTAGAATAGGGGGAGGGGCGCAGAAGGTGGCCCCAAATGTGCTACGTTTTCTACCGCTTTATGGGATGAATGCTTTATATTTTGAGTTTGAGTGGGATTCCATCCCAAGCTTGGTGGAGCGATAAACCTCGTGGCTCAGCGAAAGTGAGGGATGGTGGAGGTCTCGGCGTCGCGGATCAGCGGACAGGGTTGCCAATATCGCATTATTTTATAAAATATCATAAATTGTCTTCGCGAGGTGTTGTGGGTCACGATCCTGTTCACAAGATTGCCGTTGTCATGGGTGGGGGATCGAGTGTCGGGCGCGGAATTGCGGTCGCGCTGGCGGACCTTGGCCTCAAGGTGCATGTCGCCGATATCGTCCAGGCGGATCTCGATGATCTGGTGGCGGCAAGGCCCGACATCGTCTGCCGGAACGTCGATGCGATCGATCCCGTGGCGGTCGAGACTTGTCTTCAGGAGATCGAACGCACCGATGGTCCTATCGACGTGCTCGTCAACACGGTCGGCATCGGCGGCGAACCGCGACCCATTGAGGAGACCACTGTTGCGGAGTGGGACCGGATCATAGCGGGCTCAGCAGGCGCAGCTTTTTATGCGATCCGGCAGGTCGTGCCGGGCATGAAGGCGCGGGGCGGGGGGTGTATCATCAATTTCTCGAGCTGCTCGACAAAGGTCGGACTTCCGTTACGGACCCCTTACGTCGCCGCGAAGTACGCGCTCGAAGGCCTGACGCGAAATCTGGCGCGCGAACTCGGCCCGCATGGCATTCGCGTGAACGCGATCCTGCCCGGTGCTATCGACAACGATCGGTTCCGCGGCATCGTCACCTCGCGGGCGCAGCACATCGGGCGCAGCGAGCGCGATGTCGAGGCGGAGTTGCTTGCCTTCGTGTCGATGCGGACCAAGATCGCGATCGAGGAGATCGTCGGCGCTGTGCTTTATTTGATGTCCCCCGCGGCGCGGCATGTCACCGGCCAGCTTCTGTCGGTGGACGGAAACGTCGAGTGGGAAAACTAGCGTGAGCGTAGCGCCTTCGATCGAAGGGGGCGATGCGATGCAGTTCCGCCGCCACATCGGACGGCTGGGGTATTTCGCGCTGGCTTTCGGCGGGATCGTAGGCTCAGGCTGGGTCGTGGTGCTCGGTGAATGGCTGGGTGCGGCAGGACCCGGCGGTGCGGCATTGGCTTTCGCGGCGGGCGGTCTTGCCATGGCGCTCATCTGTGCCTGCTATGCGGAACTCACCGCGCGGATGCCGCGTACCGGCGCGGAATTCGTCTACGTGCGCGAATCTCTGGGGCCAATTCCGGGATTTCTCGTCGGCTGGTTCCTGCTGCTGAATTTCATTGGCCTCGCCGCATTCGAAGGCACGGCGCTGGTGTGGCTGCTTTCGGCCTTGCTGCCCTCCATCGAAGGGCCCGCGCTCTACACAGTGCTGGGCGAACCCGTCCACGTCGGTGGCCTTGCCGTCAGCCTGGGCGGCATCGCCTTGTTCGCTTGGCTGAACGGTCGCGGCAGCAGCGCCACGGTCCTGTTTCAGAAGGTGATGACCTACAGCTTTCTGGCCTTTGCCCTGGTGCTCATCGTGCTTGGCCTCGGTCTCGGCGATCTCTCCAACGCGAAACCCTTGTTCAAGGTGGATGACAGCGGTTTGCCATGGTCCGGCATGTTCTGGGTGTTCTCGCTCGGCATCCTGTTCCTGAACGGCTTTCAAGGTGCAGCGCAGGTCGCCGAGGAGCGCGCGAACGGCGTCAGCCTGCGCGCCGTCGCGGGGACGATGATCGCCGCTGTCGGGGCGGCTACTATGTTCTATATTCTGATCATCTTCGCCGTTGCGGGCGCGACGCCGTGGCACGAGACGGTCGCGGCAGGGCTCCCCACCGCGCACGCGTTCGGCACGCTCATCCCGTCCGCGCCTTGGCTTGCGGATGTCGTCATCATCATCGCGATCGCGTCGCTTACCAAGACGTGGAACGTCATCGTCATCATCGGCGCGCGGCTGGTCGTGGCGCTGGCGCGGGACAATTTCCTGCCGCCATCGCTGGCGCTGCTGAATGCGCGTGGTGCCCCCTCGCGGGCAGTGGCCGCGTTTTCGATCGTCGCCGGCTTCGCCGTTCTGCTTGGGCCAGGCGCGATCCTGCCGATCCTCAATCTCTGCGCCATGTGTCTTGCGGTCACGTTCGTGTTGCTTCTCGTCGTGCTTTTGAAGGAGCGTGCGTCCGGCGCCCCTGATCCCGAATTCAAGGTGCCCGGCAACGCGCTGCCCATCGTGATCGCACTGCTTCTGGTGCTGGCGATGGGCTCGGCGGCTGCAGTATTGCCGCTGTTCAGGGCAGATGGGATGCCGATTGAGTGGTTCATGATGGCCGGCTGGGCGGCGCTTGGTTTCGGTCTTGTGCGATTGTCGCGCGGGGCGCGCAGTCTGAGCTGACGCGCCCCGTGCCGGGGTGTCAGGCGGACCTGAGACCCAGGATTTCGCGGGCCTCTTCAGGCGTTGCGACGGCTTCGCCCAGATCCTCGATGATCCGGCGGGCACGCTCCACGAGCTGGCCGTTGGTGGCGAACACACCGCGATCGAGATAGAGATTGTCTTCAAGGCCCACGCGCACGTTGCCGCCGAGCAGCACCGCCTGCGCCACCATCGGCATCTGCCGGTGGGCGATGCCGAAGCCTGCCCAGTGCGCGCCGGTCGGCAACAGATCGCGCAGGTAGATCATCGTCGATGTTTCGGCGGGAGATGCCCACTTCACGCCGAGCACGAACTGGTAGAGCGGCGGGTCGTTGATCAGCCGCTCGGCATACATCTGGTTCGCGAACAGCACGTCGCCCGCCTGAAACACCTCCATCTCCGGCTTCACGCCATAGAGCCGGAACAGCTCCGCCATGCGGCGCAGCGTGTAAGGCGTATTGAGGTAGACGTAATCGAAATCGCCCTCCACCTGATTGCCGGTGGTCACGTCGATGGAAGCGATATCGGGCAGGCAGTCCCGAAGATGCTCGGTGCGCCCTTCGGCGGAAAGCATATCGCTTTCGGGAAGGCCCCGCGATTCGTCCTCAGGGTCCGGCAGGAACAGCGCGCCCGCACCCGCGGTGAGGTTGATGAGGATGTTCGTGCCGCGTTGGCGGATACGGTCCACCGTCTCCCGGAACAGCTTTGGATCGCGGCTACCATGGCCGGTTTCGGGATCGCGGACATGAATATGCGCGACGGTTGCTCCCGCGGCGGCGGCTTCCGCCACGGTATCGGCGATCTGCGCGGGCGTGATCGGATACTGATAGGGATAACGCGGATTGACCGGTGCATTGCCGCTGACCGCGCAGGTCAGCACGACCTTACGTTTCGCCGATGGGCGCGAATAACCTGGGATCACTTGTAGTCTCCTGAGTTCAAGGAAGGGTCCGGTGGATCAGGCCGGAGTAAGACTGGCAATTCGTCGTGAGCGCAAGCCACCGGATCAGTGTCGTCATGTCGAAAACGGGAAGGCCGGTCGCCGCCTGTATGTCCGCCGCGAACGGCGGCAGTTCGGAACACTGGATCAAAATCGCCGCAACACCGGGTTCGCGCGCCGCCGCGACGGCGCATTCGACGGTCTCGCGTCTCAATGCCTCGACATCGTGCATCGTGCCGTCGTCGAGCAGCGCGTCGAACACAGGGCGGCCGCGCATTGGCGCGATGTGGAGGCGTGACGGATCGTCGATGCCGCACTGTTCGTAGATGCGCGCGTTCATCGATTCGCCGACGGCAGGGATCACGGCGATACGTGCACTTTGCGGCATCGCCTGCAGCAGAAACGGCAGCTGCGTTAGGATGGACAGGAATACCGGCACCGGTGCGGTGGCCGCCACGGCTTTCTGATAGTAGCCGAACGATCCGCACGCGCCCGCAACGGCGCGCGCGCCCTGACGCGCGAGCGCGGTGACGCCTTCGGCGAGCATGTCCGCGACCTGCGGTTCGCCGCGCATCATCGGCCACGGGTCATCGAGATCGATTACGTGGTAAAGTACGGGCGCGTCGAAGCTCTGCGCGTGCTGGACATTGCCGGGCAGCAGCGGGTGCGTGCTGCGCAGACACAAGATGCCCACCGTATAGCCCGCGACGGTGACACCGCCCTTGATCGAAATCGGCATTTACAGGAAATCCCATCTGACAAGCATGAAGATGAAGGCAGCCGCGGTGGCGATGGCGAGGATTCCGGCCGCATGATCGATCCGGGGCGCGGAACCACGTGCGAGCGCGATACCGAGTGCGGTGGCAGCAATTCCGCCGAGCACCCACAGGGTCTGCGCCGCACGAAACAGCGGCGGAAAACCAAACATGACGAAGGGGCCGGCAGCAGGCAGGCTCAATGCCGCAAGCGTGCCCGCGATCGGCAGCAGACAGGCCGTTGCCGAAAGTGCAGGCAATGATCTCGGTGTGCCACGCTTGAACGCCATGATCGTACGTGCTGTGCCGAAGAGAAACAGGATCGCCAATGCCGCGAGCAGACTTCCGAAAGTGAAGCGTGCGACATGCGCGGATCCCGTGACGTTGATCTTCGTCGCTGACCGCGCATTGGAATGGAGTTCGAACACCCGGCCATTTTCATTGCGGCGGAAGCGGAGTATATCGCCGTCGATCGTCGGCGATTCCGCTGCCTGGTAAAGGTCCGGCCCGATCCGTACGTAGCGCCGCCCGTTCACGGAAATACCGTTCGCGCTGGTTTCAACGACGAGTTCGCTGCTCGGTATCAGAAGTTCGAAGAATCGCCCCGAAGCGCTCATCGTCTGGCTGTTGATGCGGTAGGTTCCGCCGAGATCGATTTCGATTGGTCCTGTTGCTTTCGTTGTGTTCGCTGCCGCGAGCGTGGGATGGAAGCGCTTCAGGAACGCTTCGAACACGTCGTTGTCGATCGGCACGCTGGATGTGTTGCCGATCCAGAGCGCGAGGCCTTGTTCGGGCAGGATGTACCAGGTGCTCATCGAGGTGATGTAGTCGCCGCCATGCAGATAGATCGGCGTGCCGGCACGCAGGATCCGAGTCGGGCCGAGGCAGCGGCCGCCAAGGGCCGGGTCGGCGGACCAGCAGTCGGCATAGAGCGACTCGAGAGCATGTCTGCCGATCACCTGCCGGCCCTGATACTGCCCACCGTTCAGCATCATCCCCAGGAAACTACCCATCTCGTGTGCGGTCATCATGGCGTCGCCGGACGGACGCGTTACCGTGTCCACGGCGGGAAATGTCGCCACGCCGTCCGGTGACACGAAGAGCCCCTGCGCAATGGGTGCCGTTACGGTGCCGGGAAACCCCGCGTGATCCATGCCGAGCGGTTTCAGGATTCGCGATGTGATGTAGTTCTCGTATGTCTCGCCCGATGCCGTTTCGATGATGCGTCCGAGCAGCGTGTAGGCACCGTTCGTGTAGGCGATGCCGCCGCCGGGCGCGCGCAGGCGCCGGGGCGCGTTCTCAGCAAGATAATCCGCAAGCGCCGGATGATCGCGGGTGTCGCGCAGACCGCTGCCGACCATCGGAATGTTGCCGATCCCGGCGCGATGCTGAAGCAGGTGCCTGATCGTGATCGGCGCCCCCCCCCGGGGCTTCAGATGCAGGCCGCCGAGGTGCGTTTCGATGTCGTCGTCCAACGACAGGCGTCCGGTTTCGGTAAGCTGAAGAATCCCAAGCGCGGTCAGAACCTTGGTTTCGGACGCAATGCGGAACAGGTGGCGGCGTGTGTCGAGCGGTGTTGCATCGTTCGGGCCAAGCGTGCCGAAGGCGCGCGCGTAGCGATTCCCCTGTCGATCCACCACGACGATCATCGCGCCGGGTGCCTCAGTCGCGGCGAGGCGGCCATGGATCTCAGCCTCGGCAAATGCATCCAGCGCTGCACGTGGAATATCGGCGATCGTCTCCGAGGCATCGTCTCCGGGGGCGACGAGGGCGGCGGATAGGTGTGCAGGCATCAAAGCGATGATCAGCCCCAGTACCAGCCACGTCGACAGCCATGCGTGTCGCTTCATGTCCCCCATCACCCGATTGACAAAAATATTTTATAAAAGATATATCCGAACATCGCAACGTCGAAATGGGAGCGGGAAGGGGTGCCCTTCCACGCCAGAGGGGGAAAACATGCGCATTGAAAAGCTCGGTATCGTGAGTCGTGAGGCTGTTGTTTCGCGTTTGCCTGTATGCGCGGCGGCGTTGCTCGCCGGATCGGTGCTGTCACCTTGGGTGGCGGCTGCGCAGGAGGCGGACGACGCGGAGATCACCGTAACGGCGACCCGTGTGAAGACCGGCTTCGAAGCGCCGACCCCGGTAACGGCGGTCAGCCTCGATGATCTTCAGGCGCGCGGCACGGTGAACGTCGCGGATTTCCTCAATGAGATTCCATCTTTCACGCCGACGACTACGCCGGCCAGCACATCGCTTCTTTCGCGCGAAAATGGCAGCAACACGCTCGATCTACGCGGCATCGGCGCGAACCGCACACTGCTTCTCATCAACGGCCGCCGCCATGTGCCGACCTCCACGGATGGTACGGTGAACCTCAACGTCGTGCCTTCGATCGCGCTCAGCCGGGTCGAGGTGGTGACTGGCGGTGCTTCCGCCTCCTGGGGGTCGGATGCCGTGGCCGGTGTCGTCAACCTGCTCGCGGAGAAGAAGCTACAGGGTGCGCGGCTGGAAGTGCAGCAGGGCATCAGCCAGCGCGGCGACGCGCAGAATTTCCGTATCGGCGGCGCAGTCGGATCCGATCTCGCAGGCGGGCGCGGCTACCTGATGCTGGCGGCCGAATATCAGCGAGACAAGGGCGTGGCAGAACAGCGCGACCGTAGCTGGGGTCGCAAGCGTTGGGGGCTTATCGGCAACCCCGCCGACACTGGTCCGAATGACGGAATTCCTGCGCAGCTGATCGCGCAGGACGTCAACATGTTCTTCGCGAACGAGGGCGGCCTCGTGCTCGGTGGTCATCCGGCGATTCACGGTATCCGCTTCGGTCCGGGCGGCACGTTGGAGCAGAACGATTTCGGTGAATTCAACGACGGCAATTCCCAGATCGGTGGCGATGGCGGCAACATGGGGCAGTCTTCCCAGCTTTCCGTGCCCGTCTCGCGCACCAGCATTTTTGCGCAGGGCGATTATGATGTCACCGACGATATCTCGCTGTTCTTCGAGGCTGGCTGGGGGCGTACCCATTCGGTGACGAAGACGGTGCAGAGCTTCGCTTTTCCGGCGAGAATCACCAATGAGAATCCTTTCATTCCTGCCGCCTTTCGCACGATCATGGACGACAACGGCATCATGGGTTTCAATCTGTTCCGCCTGAACACCGACATGGGCTTCATCACGGCCGATTCCACGACGGAAACCTTCCGTGGTCTCATGGGGCTCAGCGGCGGCCTGGGTGGATCGTGGACGTGGGAAACCTATTACCAATATGGCCAGACCAAGTTCGACAATCGCCAGCTGAACAATCTCATGGTCGCGAATTTCGCGAATGCCGTCGATGTGATTGAAGACCCGGTCACTGGCGATCCCGTGTGCCGTGCAGCGGTGACAGGGACTGCGCCGGGTTGCCAGCCGCTGAACCTGTTCGGCTATGGCTCGCCGAGCCAGGCGGCAATCGATTACGTGAATGGAACCGGGCTTCTTCAGTCCCGCCTCACGCAGCAGGTGGTCGCGGGCTCGATCAACGGTGAACTGTTTGATCTTGGCGCTGGTCCGATCGGCTTTGCGGCCGGTGCCGAATACCGAAAGGAAAAGGTGCGTTCGGTGGCGGATGAGTCATCGATCAACAATGCATTCCTGATCGTGAACGCGCAGCCGTTCGATGGCGGCTACCACGTTATGGAAGGCTTTGCGGAGGTCGCCGCGCCGCTCATCTCCGGAAAGCCGGGTATCGAACTTCTGGAGGTTAACGGCGCCGTCCGCTTCACCGACTATTCCACGATGGGCTCGGTGGTGACATGGAAGCTCGGCGCGAACTGGAGCCCGGTTCCTGACCTGCGTTTCCGCGGCACGATCTCGCGTGATATCCGCGCGCCCAACATCGGTGAACTGTTCGCAAGCACGCGGCTTTCCTTCGCCAACGTGCTCGATCCGGAGACGGGGACGAACACGTTCACGCCGACGCTCACCGGCGGCAACGTGAACCTCGACGTCGAGAAGGCCGATAACAAGACCTTCGGTGTCATCTTCCAGCCGCGCTGGATCGATGGCCTGAAGCTTTCGGTCGATTACTACGACATCAAGATCAAGGATGCGATCGGCTCGCTCGCCGCGCAAGAGGCTGTGAACCTCTGCTCGGAGGGGTATGCCGATGCCTGCAGCACGATCACGCGTGATGGCTCCGGCGTGATCACACGTATTAGTACACAGCTCATCAACGTTGCGAGCCTGCGCACGAAGGGCATGGATTTCGAGGCGAGCTACCGCGTGCCGGAATCGTCGTTCCTGTCGTTCGGCGGCCGCATGACGGCGCGGGTGCTGGCGACCCACGTGATGGACAAGGAGTTCTCGCCGAACGGGGTCGATGTGTTTGAGCGGGCAGGCGAGGTGAACCCCAACGCCGACACATCGCTCAGCGTTCCGAAGTGGCGCGGAACCGCGAGCCTGAATTACGATCGGGGTGATTTTTCCGGCTTCCTGCAAACCCGGTACATCGGCTCCGCGAAGTATGACAACAGCTTCACGATCGAGGACATCAACGACAACAAGGTCGGCGCGCAGTGGTATTTCAATATCGGCGCACGGCTCAACGTCGAGGTCGCGGACAACAAGTCGGTCCAGTTCTTCGCCGGTGTGAACAACGTTTTCGACAACGACCCGCCCGCCGTGCCGCTCAACTTCTTGAGCGCCATGGCCACCAACCCGATCTTTTACGATGTGATCGGCCGGTCTTTCTTCGCGGGCGTTCGCGCCGCGTTCTGAGACCTTGCATGTTTGTGATCGAGAAGGGGAGCCAGTGGCCTGCGGCCGCTGGCGTCCCGCCCGACAATCGCCTAGGTTCCGGTCAAGGAGTGCCGGAATCTATGGTCGACAGGTGGGTTGCCCCCAAGGTGGGGCGGGTGAAGGGGTATACGCTGCGCGAGCTGGCTTACGGCGAGCTTCGCGCGGCGCTGCTTTCCGGGCGTTTCGCGCCGGGCGAGGCCATCACGGTCCGTGAACTTGCCGAGATGATGCAGCTCGGCTTCATGCCGGTGCGCGAAGGTGTGCAGCAGCTCGCCTCGCAGGGCGCGCTCGAATTTCTGCCCAACCGTTCGGTCCGCGTGCCGGTCTATACGCTCGAAGAGGTCCGCAAGATCTACGAGGCGCGTATCCTGATCGAGTGCTACGCGGTCGAGCAGGCCGCGAAATACATTACGCCCGAACAGGTCGCGGCGCTCAATGAAGGGTTGCAGGAGATGTTTACGCGCCCGGCGGATACCGAGGCGCGCGACAAGCTGAAGGCCAACTACGACTTTCACTTCCAGATCTACGAGGCGTGCGGCTCCTCCTACATCGTCGAGATGATCGAACGGCTGTGGCTGCGTATCGGGCCGCTGCACATCAGCGTGTTCAACTCCGCCCCTGCCGACCGCGAAGACTTCCTCGCCGTGCAGCCGCAGCACGTCGAACTCGTGAATGCGCTGCGCGCGCACGACGCGGTACACGCGAAGGAGATCATGCTGTCGCTGCTCGAAAAGTCGCTGGCTTGGTACGAGCGGCACGCGGCGAACCTTCTGGCGGCGTAGAAGGCGGCACGGGTTAGGCGGGTAAATGCCCGCTCTTATTATATAAAATATATAGGAAAGGAGTGCGTGACTTGGGGGAGGGGGCTGATCTCGTGGCCGCGGTGCGGGCCCGGATGGCGGCGGCGGAGGCGCGTATCCGGCCGCATATCCGCACGACGCCCGTGGAAACCTCGCCCGTATTCTCGAAGCGCGCCGGCGTTCCGATTGTCCTGAAGCTCGAACACATTCAGCATTCGGGGTCGTTCAAGGTGCGCGGCGCCTTCAGCAAGGCGCTTGCGGAGGCGGGCGATGACCGTCCCGTTCTTACGGCATCGAGCGGCAACCACGGCCTTGCCGTGGCGCATGTCGCCAGTGCGCTGGGCCGGCCGGCCGAAATCCTTGTTCCCGAAACGATTGCGCCGTTCAAATATGCTCTGTTGCGGGCGACCTCTGCGCGGATCGTTAAGCGGGGCCGCACCGGCTACGAAACGCTCGCCGCCGTGCGCGAACGCGCGGACAGGGGCACGCACCTTTATCTACCGCCCTACAATGATCTCGATGTGATCGCCGGACAGGCGACACTTGGCGCCGAGCTGATGCGGCAGGACCTCGAGATCGACGCCATCGTCGCCTCTTCGGGTGGCGGCGGGCTTGTATGCGGCGTTGCCATCGGTGCGAAGGCCGTGAAGCCGGACGTTACCGTTATCGGCGCCTCTGCGCGCAACGCCCAGACCTTCTATCGGTCGGTTGCCGCCGGGCACTATGTGAAGACATCGGAACGGCCGACGCTCTCCGACGGAACGGCGAACGCGCTGGAACCGGGATCGATGACGATCCCGATTGGAGCTGCCATGCTCGACGAAGCGATTCTCATAGGAGAGGCTGCGATTCACCATACGATGCAGCGCTTCGCCCGCACTGAGCGCTGGATGATCGAGGGTGCCGCGGCGCTCAGCCTTGCCGCCGCCGAGGTGATCGGAAAAACCGGGCGCTTCCGACGCATCGCCGTCATCATTTGCGGCCGCTCCGTTGATCCGGCAAAGCTCGTCTGATGCGGTATCTGCTGATCCTGCTTACGGTGCTGCTTCCGGCACGTGCGCTTGCCGCGGAAACGGCGGCGCTTGAGAGCGCTGTGGAGGCGGCTCGACTGGCCGAAGGAATCCCTGGCGTTTCTGTAATGATCGCGCGCGGCGGCGAGACTCTGTTCAAGCAGGGCTTCGGGCACGCCAACGTAGAGCTTGGCACGCCGGCAACACCGCAGAGCGTTTACCAGATCGGCTCACTCGGCAAGACCTTCACCGCGATGGGGGTCATGCTGCTGGTCGAAGACGGCAAACTCGCGCTCGATGAGAGCATCACGCACTATCTTCCAGAAGCGCCTGCGCACTGGAAGCCCGTGACGCTGAGAACGCTCGTTGGGATGCGATCAGGGATCGCGGATTATGAAGAGGCCTCGCTCGGCGGTGACTCCGAAGCCGCGATCGACCTGCGCCGCGATTATACCGATGCCGAGCTTGTCACGCGTCTCGCACGGCCGCTTCTTATTTTCGCACCGGGCAGTCGTATCCAATACAGTAACAGCAACTACGTGGTTCTCGGCGCGCTCATCACGAAGATCGCTGGCGAGCTGTACACGGATTTTCTCGCTCGGCGGTTGTTCGGTCCCGTGGGCATGAACACCGCGCGAAAGGCCAGTCTGCAAGCCCTGATCCCGAACCGTGCGGACGGGTATTGGCGCGAAGAGGGCCTGCGAAATGCGGACTGGGTGTCGCCGACGCTCTACAGCACCGGCGATGGTGGCCTGATGATGTCTGTGAACGATCTTGAGGCGTGGCACCGGCTGCTCACGGCGAAGTCCGGCGGCGTCTCGGGAATCCCGCCGCGCATGTGGCCTGTCGCGCCATTTTCCGACGGGTCGCATCCGGTGATCCGCTACGCCCTCGGCTGGCAATCGCAGGAAGCGGGCGGGGTCGCTGTCGTCGGCCACGGCGGCACGTGGGCGGGCTATCGCGCCTATTTTCTGCATGTGCCTTCCACGGGTCTCAGCGTAGCGGTGCTAGCCAATCTCGAAAGCGCGGGCACAGGGCGGCTCGCGTGGAAACTTGCAGGGCTCGTCGATCCGGCGCTCTACAGACAAGCGACGGCGGTCGATCCCGATCCGAAGACCACGCAGGCGCACCGAGCGCTCTTCAAGGCGTTGCTTGATGGCAAGACCATCGAAGGCGCGATGACTCCTGCGGCCGAAGCACTATGGACCGGCCGCGCACGTCAGGAACTGCTCGATTTCGCATCGCCCGTGCGCACGTCCCAGAGCTTCGCGCTTGTAAGGCGAGACAAGAAAGAGGCAGTCTACCGCCTCGACGCCGGGCGCTTCGATGTGGTCCTGGAAATGGCGCTCGATCGGAACCGGCGTGTGTCCGGTATCAACGTAACTATCGAATAGACGTCAGGCGTGTACCGGCGGTTTCCGGTCCGCCCAAGGCTGCGCGGCTTCCAGCCGGTAAGCGAGGTCGAACAGCACGTCGTCGCGGCCCGGCGCGGCGGCGAACTGGATGCCGATAGGAAGTCCCTCTGGCGACCAGCCGAGCGGCACGCTCATGGCGGGTGCGCCCGCCGCATTGTGGATCGGCGTGTATCCGGCGAATTCCACGAGGCGCTCGTACAATGTATCGAACGGAACCGTGGGCGCGAGATGTCCGAGTTTCGGCGCGGTCGTGCGCAGAACGGGCGTCGCGATGATGTCGAAGTCGTCGAACCAGCTGTTGTAGGCCGCCGAGGCGGCGAGCAGGCCATCCACCGCCTCTTGCCGCTTTGCCGGAGACATGCGCCGGGCGTGCTCGGCGAGTGCGCGTGTGAAGGGCTCGAGGAGGTCGGGCTTCGGCGTCACCATTTCCTGCATCATCGCGCCTTCCGCCCAGTAGGTGAGGAAGTCGTGCATCACGCCGCGTTTCACCGGCCAGCGGGTCTGAAGAGGTTTCAGCCCGATCGATCCGAGCAGTTGTAGCGTTGCATCGAATGCTGCCCGCACCTCGTCGGAGGGCGCAATGCCTTCCATGCTCTCTTCAACGAAGCCGATGCGCAACGCTCGCTCGCTGGCCCCGGATACAAAGCCGATCGGCGTGTTTGCGGCGGTGTCTTCCGTCAGCGCGAACACCATAGCGCTCTCCTTCACCGAGCGCGTCACCACATGCTGCGTGCCGAGCTCGACCGGTCGCGGTGGAGGCGGCGCGACGCGGATCAGGCGGCCCCGTGAGGGCTTGAGGCCGAAGAGGCCGCAGCACGCTGCCGGAATACGGATCGAGCCGCCGCCATCGCCCGCGTGCGAGATCGGGACGACGCCCGCGGCAACCGCTGCCGCCGCGCCGCCGGATGAGCCGCCCGTCGACCGGCTGGTGTCCCACGGATTCCGTGTAGGGCCGGTGCCGAGCGCCTCCGATGTCGGCAGGAAGCCGAATTCGGAGGTCGTGCATTTCCCGATGATCGCGAAGCCCGCGTTCTGCAGTGCGTCGACATAGGGCGACTGGCCGGTGGCGGGTTTTCCCTCGTAGGCGCGCGAGCCATAGCGGGTGGGCAGCCCCTTCACGTCGAGCAGATCCTTGATGAGGATCGGCACGCCCGAAAACGGCCGCCCTGGCAGCGAGGGAACATCGCCCGGCGCGGCAAGGAAGTTGAGCTCTGCCTGCATCCGGTCGCGCACGGCAATGGCGTCGGCGGCCTCAAGCGGCGCTGCCTTCGCCGCGAACGGCACGGCGCTGAACGCGGCCAGGATTTCGCGGCGGCGGAAGCGCATCACTTCGCCTCCTTCGTCGTATCTGTTGTGCGCAGATAATATCCGTATTTCGGAATGCTCACCTTCACGCCCGGCGCCGGGAAGGCGAGTTCGATATTGTCGAAGCGCGCCGGTACGCCGTCTGTGCGCATCAGGTTAGCGTTCGTCTGCAACTGGTAGTGGAGATGCGGATAGCCCGTCGTCTGCGATCCACCGAGCAGCGCGATCACCTCGCCCTGCCGGATTTTCTGACCGGTTTTCACTCGCAGCGATCCCTGCCGCAGGTGGCAGAAGAAACTGACCTCGCCGTTGCCGTGATCGATCATGATCCAGTTTCCCGGCATGGCGTGAACAGGGTCGGACATGCCCTGCATCAGAAGGTCAGCGGGCGTATCGTCGGGAACGCCGTCGCGCATCGCCACGATCGTGCCCGCGCCGGGTGCGATGATCTCCTTTTCGAACGTGTAGACGTCCGCGTTTTTCGGCACGGATACGGGATTGTTCAGCAGTTCGAAGCGCGGACCCAGTGCCACGATGTCATAAGCGCCCCACTGCCCGAAATCGTCCTTGTGCGAAGGGTCATCGTGGTCGTGTGCCGAGATCGCCATGAAATTCCCCTTGATGGGGAAAATGAGCGGCGTCTTCTGATCGTAGACGGTCACCGGGAAGGTGCGCGATACGGTCGCCGTCTGTCCTCTGGGATCGCGCACGGTCATCTCGTAGCGGATAGCATCGATATCCACCGGAATCGGTGTCGTGAAATGATGGCGGAACACTGACACCGGCGCTTTCCCAGAGTAGCGCGAAAGGACGGTTCGGCGGACGGTTTTCAATTCTTCGGAAGAGAAGAAGATCGTACGGAATGGCGTGCCTTTTGTTTCGAGATACGCGGTGGCGGAGACCGGCTCCACCCAACGCCCGTCCGCTTCATCGAGCAGGAGGTCGAGCGTGAACGTCTCGGTCGCGGGGTAGGAGATTGCCCACGCGGGGTTGATCTCCCAACTGCTGTCACTGACGATGAAGTCGTGTTCCTTGAACAGCCTTGAGGGGGCCACATCGAGGCTGATGGCGAGCGGCGCGGCGGAGGCGCCCGCGACAGGCGGAAGTTTCGTGGCGAGCGGCCGGTAGGACGAAACGGTGATCGATACGCTCTGCTTGCTGTTGTCCGGTGCGGCGTCGCGGATGCGGAACGGCAACTGCACTCCGCCTACCTTGCGATAGTCTTCGAAGCGCGAGGTGCTGACCGCTGCGCCTTCATCCCAATGTGCCGGATAGTCGCGCCGGAACGGCAGGTAGGTCTTCGCATCCACGAACAGGCTGGAGCCGTCCTTGATCGCGATGCGGTAAGCCTTGCGGCCATCCACCTCTTCGGCATCGAGCTTCGCATTGGCAAGCGGCTGAAGCGTGCCGGTGAAGGGCAGGAAGATCGACGCAGCGCGCGTGCGGGCGAGTGCATCGGGCGCGAGTTCGCGGGTGCGGGCAGGGGCTTGCGGCGCCATGCCGTCCCAGCCGTTGCGCTCCGTGCCGCCGTGCGCGTCCACCTCGCGCGCGATCTGGTAGACGGCGGTCGAGATCGAAACGCTGAACCGGGCGTCACCCTCGCGGCTCACCGAGAAGCGGGCAGGCATCCTGAACGCCTCGCCCGTGCCTTCCAGCGTCCATCCCGCCTGCAGTTCGGCGGAAGGTGTGCCGAGCGCCTTTCGCATTCGCTCCAGTACATTGTCGGGGGTGATGCCGGCATTGGCAGTTCCGGCGAGCAAGCTCCAAACGGCGAGGCTGGCCAGGCCGCTTTTGATGCCGCCGCTGATCGGAAAGATTGACCGCACACCCTCACTCCCATTGCCTTTTTCCAGATTATATAAAATATAATATTTGTCTATAAGGTAAGGGAGCAAAGTGCACCACAGCCGGAAATCGCGTTCGCACAGCGGCCGGACTGCGATATGTCCTGCCTGGGAGGCGGCTGTGGGTGCGCCTTGCGTTGGGGGAATCGGGTGCAGATGATTTTCGTTCGGCCGGCTTACCGGCAGCTTGGTGTGCTCACCGTTCTTGCGATCCTGCTCGACGGTCTCGATGGCCAGGCGCTGAGTTTTGCCCTGCCCGCCATTGCCGCCGAATGGGGTGCGGAGAAAAGTGCGTTCGGCCTCGTCTTCATGGCCGGGCTCGTCGGCATGGCGGCAGGAACCATCGTGCTCGGCTATGTCGGCGATCGTTTCGGCAGGCACATCGCGCTCGGCATCAGTGTCGTACTTTTTGGGCTGTTCACAGGGCTTTGCGCCATGGCGGGCAGCGTGAACGAAATCCTGCTCCTGCGGTTCATCGCCGGTCTCGGCATGGGCGGCGCGCTTCCGAACGCTGCGGCGCTGATGTCGGAAACCATAGCGCCGCGATGGCGGGCCGTCGCGGTGACAGCCACGATCCTCTGCATTCCGCTCGGCGGGATGCTGGGTGGTATCCTCGCGTCGTGGGTGCTGCCCACATTCGGCTGGCGGCCGCTGTTCATCGGTTGTGGCGTGGCCTCGATCCTGCTCGGCGCGCTTCTGTTCCTGCAAAAATATGAAGCCACTGCCGCACCTGAAACGCCCGATATCAGCCCCTTGCCCTCGCCGGGCTTCGGCAAAACCCTCGCTCTGGTGCTCGGCAAGGATGCGCGGCGCGACACGTTGGCGATGTGGGTGTCCTATTTCTGGTCGCTGATGGCCGTTTACCTCTCGCTTAACTGGCTGCCGAGCCTGCTTGTCGGCGCGGGGTTCGATCTCGGCGATGCCAGCATCGGTGCTGCGCTTTTCAACTGCGGCGGTATCGTCGGGGCGCTGCTTGGCGCAGTGCTCATTCGCAGATTCGGTTCACGGACCGTGCTTGTCGCGATGGCACTTGGCGGCGCCGTCACCAGCGTGCTGCTCGCGAGCTTTCCACCGCATCCCGGATCGTTCCTGCTCAGCGTTTCGCTGATCGCTCTGCTTGGTGTTTCCAGCGCGGGCATCCAGTCGATTCTCTTCGCGGTCGCCGCGCAGCTCTACACGGTTGAGACACGATCGACGGCGATCGGCGTGGCGCTCGGCTTCGGGCGGACGGGCGCGATGATCAGCGCGCTGGCGGGTGGCGTGCTCATCGGTTGGCAGGCCGGCGGCTTTTTTGTCACCATAGCGCTTCTGATGGCGCTGCTTGCCGTGTCGCTGATGATCCTGCGGCGGCATATCGAAAGGCACCGCGACCCGGCCTGACCCAGCGTCCGCCATCACGGCGCCGAGGCTGGCCTTGATCCTTTGAAAGAAGCGGGACTATGACGGGTTCATATCCAAAGCTTCAGGGGATTTTCCATATGCGTCGTGTTGCTGCCGTCACCCTCGCCCTGCTTTCCACCTCGCTGCTCGCCGCGCAGCCCGCGCCGACGGGCGAGGCCGTGACCCTCGTTTACGCTGGAACGCTGCTTGCCGAGCCCGGCAAGGCGCCGCGCGGGCCGAGCACGATCGTCATTCGGAACGGCAAGATCGCCGAAGTGCGCGACGGCTATGCTGAGCCGGAGGCGGGCGCGAAGGTCGTCGACCTCAAGGACCGCTTCGTGCTGCCGGGCCTCATCGACCTCCACGTCCACTTCTATGGCATCGGCGGCGATCCGCTGCGCGCGCGGCTCACCGGCATGACCAACGATACGACCGACGACATGATGTATGCCGTCTCGAACGCGCGCGTCACGCTCGATGCCGGGTTCACGACGGTGCGCGATCTCGGCGGCGATCCGCGCGGTATCCGCGCGCTGCGCGACGGCATCGAGCGCGGTGATGTCGAGGGGCCGACGATCGTGAACGCAGGCGCGCCGATTTCGGTGTCGGGCGGCCACGGCGATCCCTCGAACGGCCTTGCCGAGCCTTTCTACAACGCCGTCCACGAGCATCAGATCAACACGTGCGACGGCGCGGACGATTGCCGCCGCGCGGTGCGCCAGCAGGTCGCGCTCGGCGCGCAGGTCATCAAGTTCATGTCGACGGGCGGCGTGCTTTCCAACGTCTCGGGCGGTCTCGGCCGCTCGATGACCGACGAGGAGATCAAGGCGGTGATCGACACGGCGCACGGTCTTGGCCGCAAGGTCGCGACGCACAGCCACCATGCCGCGGGCACGAAGGCGGCGATTCCGGCGGGCGTCGACACGGTCGATCATGGCTCGTTCCTTGATGACGAGGCGATCAAGCTCCTGAAGACGCATGGCACGTGGCTCGTGCCGACCATGCTTGCGGCCAATACGGCCGTCACGCAGGCGCGCGCCGGCGCGCTGCCGCCCGCGGTGATCCCGAAGGCCGAGGAAGCGGCCGCCAACGCATTCAACAGCCATAAGAAGGCGTTCGCAGCGGGCGTGAAGATCGCGTTCGGCACCGACAGCGGCGTTTCGAAGCATGGCGACAACGCGAAGGAGTTTGCGCTGATGGTGAAGGCGGGCCTGTCGCCTGCTGCCGCTCTCCAGACCGCGACGGTGAACGCCGCCGAGGCGCTTGGCCGCTCGGCGAACATCGGCACGATCACGCCCGGCAAGGATGCCGACATCATTGCGGTCGCGGGCAGCCCGCTCGAAGACGTGACGCGCATGGAAAGCGTCGATTTCGTGATGCGCCGCGGCGTCGTCCACAAGGCAGGCGGCAAGCGCCAGGGCTTCCCGGCGGATTGATTTCCATGCCACAGGACTGCGGCCGCATCGCGTTGATCGGCGCGGCCGCAGTCCTGTGGTTCGCCGCAGGCTATTTCGGCGGGCCTGCGTCGAGCGCCGATGCAGTGCTGCTTGCAGCGCTTCATGCGGAGCACGCCCCGGGTCTTGCGACGGCGGCGCACGTCGTGACCGAGCTCGGCGGATGGATTGCGCTCACCATCGCGGCCGGAAGCGCAGTGCTGTGGCTATGGCTTCGGCAGCGGCGGCGAGATGCGCTTTTCCTGCTTCTTGTCTTTGTGGGCGCCCGCCTTGCCGTGGAGGCGCAGAAGCACCTCTTCGCGCGTGAGCGGCCGGACGTTGTCCACCTCGTGGATGTCGGCTCTGCTGCGTTCCCGAGCGGCCATGCCGCGAACAGCATGGTGACGTTTCTGGCTCTCGCGGTCCTGCTTTCGGGCTCGCGGTCGGCGGTGGGTCTCGCGGTCGCGCTCGCCGGATGTGTCGGGCTCAGCCGTGTGATGCTCGGCGTGCACTGGCCGTCCGATGTGCTCGGCGGCTGGGCGTTCGGGCTGGTGTGGGTGCTCGCAGGGCTGTTCATCCGCGACCGCCTGTGGCTTGGTGCGGCGATCCCCTTGGCCTCGCCGCCGCGAAAGCGATAGGTTGGCCGCCGATGATCCGGGAGGAGATGGTTCGTTGACGGTTGCCAGTATTGCGCTTCCCCGCATTCTCAAGATCGGCGGCGGCGCCTCGCAGCAGCTTGCCGAAGTGCTGGGTTCCCTTGGTGTCTCGCGGCCGCTTGTCGTCACCGATTCCTTCCTCGCCGGGCAGGGCATGGTCGAGCGGCTGCTGGACGGACTGCGCGCGGCGGGCGTCAGCGCGCGGGTCTTCACGGAGACCGTGCCGGACCCGACGGTAGCATCGATCGAAGCGGGTCTCGCGTTTCTGAAGGAAGGCGACCACGACTGCGTTGTCGGCTTCGGCGGCGGCAGCCCGCTCGATAGCGCCAAGGCGATCGCCATGCTTGCCGTCCACGGCGGCGTGATGGCGGATTACAAGGTGCCGCACGTGCAGGATGCGCCGGGCCTGCCGGTGATCGCCATCCCCACAACGGCGGGCACGGGCTCGGAGGCGACGCGCTTTACGATCGTCACCGATGGCGAAACCGACGAAAAGATGCTCTGCGCGGGCCTTGCCTACCTGCCGGTCGCGGCGCTCGTCGATTATGAGCTGACGCTGGGCAAGCCGCGGCGGCTCACCGCCGACACGGGCATCGATTCGCTCACGCACGCGATCGAGGCCTACGTCTCGCGCAAGGCCAATCCGTTCAGCGACGGCATGGCACTCTCCGCGATGCGGCTCATTGCACCCAACATCCGCCGTGTCTGCGCCGATCCCGACGACCGCCCGGCGCGTGAGGCGATGATGCTCGGCGCGATGCAGGGCGGCATCGCCTTCTCGAACAGTTCGGTCGCGCTCGTGCACGGCATGAGCCGGCCAATCGGCGCGCATTTCCATGTCCCGCACGGGCTTTCGAACGCCATGCTGCTCCCTGCCGTCACGGCGTGGTCGGCGCCTGCCGCCATGATACGCTATGCGGACTGCGCGCGGGCGATGGGCGTCGCTGAGGAGGGGGAAGGCGATCAGTCGGCGGTCGCGCGTCTGCTGGAAGAACTCTCTGTGCTGAACCGTGATCTCGATGTGCCGTCGCCGGCCGCGTGGGGCATCGATGAGGCGCGCTGGAACAATCTCGTGCCGTTGATGTGCACGCAGGCGCTCGCCTCGGGCTCACCCGCGAACAACCCACGCGTTCCCGGCGAAGCGGAGATGGCTGCACTCTACGCCCGGGTCTGGGAAGGCGCCTGAACGCGACAGCGTGGCGTCAGCTATGGCGGGCACAAGGGGGCATAAGGGGGAAGATTATGTTGCTTGTTACGGCTCTCATCGCATCGCTGGCCGCCTCTGCGGCTCCGGAAACTTCCGCTGCCGGAAAGGGCGCCGCGAACAATTTTTCACGCTCGGCGGACGGGCGCGAAGGCGCGCTCGACAGCTTCACCAACACAGGCACCGACGACCCCGCCGCGCTGCTGAAGCATCTCCAGCAGGAGATTTACGTCAACCAGCAGCTCGCGATCCTTACACAGTTCCGCCTCGATTATTCAGACCGCATCCGGCTGTCGACCGAGTACGTGAACAGCGATGGCGAACTGATCCCGACGCACGTGTTCACGCCCGTCAAGGCTTCGAATGCGCGCCGCCCCGCCGTCGTGATGGTGCACGGCGGCTTCCACGAGCGGCTGGAACCGTCATGGTTCCCGATTATCGAAGCGGCGGTGGAAGCGGGCTATGCGGTGCTGTTCCCCGAATACCGCGGCAGCCGCGGCTACGGTGATGCCATCTACCAGAACGATTACGGCAACACCGATGTTGCGGACGTGCTCGCGGCGGCGCGTTATGCTGCGACGCGCCCGGATATCGACGGTGGCCGCATCGGCATCCTCGGCCAGAGCCGCGGCGGCATGGTCACGCTGCTCGCCATCGAGCGTGCACCGAAGCAGTTCAAGGCGGCGGTCGATATCGTCGGGCTCACCGATTTCGTGGCCTATATGTCTTACAAGCCCGATTACCGCCGCAAGGAAATCGCCGAGACCAACCCGAGCTTCAAGGGCAAGCTCCCGCACGAGAACCTGCCGGCCTACATCAACGTGTCGCCGATCAACTTCGTCGATAAGATCGAGGCGCCGGTGCTGGTGCTCGCCACGAGCGGCGACAAGATCGTGCCGCATACGATCCATACCGGCCGGCTTGTCGATGCGCTGAAGGCGAACGGTAAAGTCCACGAGGCCAAGATTTACGACGAGGCTCCTGGCGGCCACGTGTTCATGAAGGGCGCGACGCCCGAGCGTGATGACGCGCTGAAGCGCATCGTCGCCTGGTTCAACCGCTGGATGGGACCGGCGCGCTAAGCCTCGGCCTCGGCCTTCATTCCGAAGCGATCGAGGAACCCGGCGAGGCGCCAAATGGTGTCCTCGCGCGAGGGTTTCTCTGCCGGCCTGCCGAGCATGAACCGGATCGGCAGATTGCAGAGCAGCATGGCGAGATACAGCTCTGCTGCCTGCTGCGGACGGTCGATTTGCGCAAGACCGCGCGCGGTCCAGTTTTCGAAAAGACTCGCGATACGCGCGATGTACTTCATCTGCATGTCGTTATCGAACGCCTCACCGAAGTCGGGATCGGTGAGGCTTTCCGTGATGACGAGGCGCATGAAGGCGATCTTGCGCGGCGTTGTTGTAAAAGCGAGATAACTGACGGCGAACTCTTCGAGGATGCGCCTTGGCGACAATCCGCTGGCCAGCAGCGTATCCAGATCCTTGAGGCTTTCGTCGCTGCTGCGGTCGACCACGGCGCGCAGCAGGCCCTGCTTGTTGCCGAACATCTGGTAGATGGTGGCGAGCGAGCCGCCGGAGCGCTGGACGATCGTGCTGAGGCTGACGGACGGATAGCCGTATTCGAGGAACAGCGCCTCCGCGGCGTCGAGAATGGCCTGACGCCGGACGGTGCGGCGCTCGTCCTGTGTCATGCGTGGTACGTCTAGCTGCTCTGCCTCTGCGTTCATGCTATTCTGGCGTTCCCCATATTGATCTTGTCTTTGGTTGTTGACCTGTAATGTACGTTACACTACACGCTTTGACAAGGGCGGCGCCGACAGTGTCCCGATTCATCCCCCGCGACGGAGTTTTCATGCGTAACAACCGATGGCTGGCGGCAGCGGCACTCGCCGTCTGCGTGGGGCTTTCCGCCTGCGCGGAGGATGCACCGCCCGCGCCGCCGCCGCCCGAAGTCGAGATCGTCACGGTCCGGTCGCAGCCGGTCGCGAACGTCATCGAGCTGCCGGGGCGCGTGCAGGCGATCCGCACAGCGGAGGTGCGCGCGCGTGTGGACGGCATCATCGAACGCCGCCTGTTCGACGAGGGCACGGACGTAAAGGCGGGGCAGGCGCTGTTCGCCATCGACCCGCGCGAGATGACCGCGGCGCTCAATGCCGCGCAGGCGGCGCTCGCCCGGGCGAAGACGACCTCGGCGAACGCGGCGCAGGACCTGCAGCGTTATGAAGGGCTGATCGCGGGTCAGGCGATCAGCAAGCAGGAATATGATGCGGCCGTGGCGCGGCTGGGTACGGCGCAGGCCGATGTCGATCAGGCACGCGCGCAGGCCGAATCGGCACGGCTCAGCCTCGGCTACGCGACCGTTCGGGCGCCGATCGCAGGCCGCGCGGGCCGGGCGCAGGTCACCGAGGGCGCGCTTGTCAGCGCATCGCAAGGTACGCTGCTCACGACGATCGAGCAGATTGATTCGATCTACGTGAACTTTTCGCAGTCGAGCTCCGATCTGCTGGCGATCCGCCGCGACATCGCGGGCGGCAAGCTGCACATTCCGGAGCTCGGTCGCTGGGATGTGAATTTGATCCTCGAGGATGGCACGACCTACGAACAGGTCGGCCACATCGACTTCCTCGACCTCTCGATCGACGAAGCGACGGGCACGGCCGCGCTGCGCGCCGAGTTTCCGAACCCCAGGCGGATACTGCTGCCCGGCCAGTTCGTACGCGCACAGATCGGTGCAGGAACGCGGGCGAACGGCATCCTCGTGCCGCAGCGCGCGGTCACCGTCACCGAAGATGGCGGCAGCGTTTACGTGATCGGCACTAAGGACGTCGCCGAGGTACGCCCTGTGAAGCTCGGGCGAATCCAGGGTGGCAGCTGGGTGATCGACGAGGGGCTTCACAGCGGCGACCGTGTCGTGGTGAGCGGCCTTCAGGGCGTCCGCCCCGGTCAGCCGGTCCGCATCGTGGATGCTGCGCCGAAAAAGGCTGCAGAGAAGGCTGCCGGCGCCAAATGACCCCGCGTTTCTTCATCGATCGCCCCGTCTTCTCGTGGGTGCTCGCGCTCTGCATCACGCTTGCGGGCGTGCTGGCGCTGCGCGGGCTGCCGGTCGAGCAGTATCCGTCGGTCGCGCCGCCCTCGCTCACGATCCAGCTCACCTATCCCGGCGCCGATGCCGCGGTGCTCGAGCAGAACGTCACGCAGGTCATCGAGCAGCAGCTGAACGGCGTCGAGGGTTTCCTCTACATGTCGTCGACCAGTCTCTCGAACGGCACGGCGGAAATCCACGTCACCTTCAGCACCGGCACCGATATCAACGAAGCGCAGATGGAGGTGCAGAACCGTCTGCGCCGCGTCGAGCAAAGGCTTCCCGAAGAGGTGCGCCGACAGGGCATTTCCGTTGCAGAGGCGAACACCGGCTTCCTCCTCATCGTCGGGCTGCAATCGAAGAGCGGCCAAACGACTGCGCTCGATCTCGGCAACTTCGCCAACAGCCGTGTCGTCGACGAGCTGCGACGCGTATCCGGCGTCGGTGAGGTGCAGGTGTTCACGCCCCCCTACGCTATGCGCATCTGGCTCGATCCGCAGAAGCTCGCGAACTACCGCCTTTCGGCGGCGGAAGCGCTCGGCGCCGTGCGCGAGCAGAACAGCCAGTCGCCAGGTGGTGCGCTCGGCGACCGGCCGCTGGCGAACGGCAGCGAGCTCAACGCCACGATCATCACGCAGAGCCGCTTCACCAATCCGGAGCAGTTCGCGGCAATCATCCTGCGCGCCAACCCGGACGGATCGGCAGTGCGCCTCAAGGACGTGGCGCGCGTCGAACTCGGCGCGCAGAACTACACGTTCGATTCGGAGCTGAACGGCAATCCGGTGGCCGGCATTGCCGTGCAGATGACGCCCGGCGCGAATGCGCTCGCCACGGCGGAGGGCGTCAATGCGCGGATGAAAGAGCTGCAGCACAGCTTCCCGGCCGACATCGCCTGGTCGATCCCCTACGATACGACCCCGTTCATCACCGTCTCGATCGACGAGGTTGTGAAGGCGCTTGCCGAGGCGATGCTGCTCGTCTTCCTTGTCATGTTCCTGTTCCTGCAGAACTGGCGGGCGACGCTCATTCCCACGATCGTTGTCCCGATCGCGCTCGCCGGTGCCTGTCTTGGCCTCTGGCTGTTCGGCTTTTCGATCAACGTGCTGTCGCTGTTCGGCATGGTGCTAGCCATCGGCATCCTCGTCGACGACGCCATCGTCGTCATCGAGAACGTCGAGCGCATCATGGCGGAGGAGCATCTCTCGCCCTACGAAGCGACGGTGAAGGCGATGAGCCAGATCACCTCGGCGATTATCGGCATCACGCTCGTGCTGATGGCGGTGTTCATTCCGATGGCGTTCTTCCCCGGTTCCACCGGGCAGATCTACCGCCAGTTCTCGGTGACACTGATCATCTCCATCGGCTTCTCCGCGCTGCTCGCGCTGACGCTGACGCCGGCGCTTTGCGCCACCTTCCTGAAGCCGCACAGCGAGATGAAAGAGCGGCGGGGCCGCTTCGCGCAGATCACAGGCGGTTTCTTCGACCGGTTCAATGCATGGTTTGCCCGCTCGACGGACCGCTACCAGCGCACCGTCGGCAAGGTGCTGTCGCGGCCGCTGCGCTGGCTCGGTGTCTTCGTGCTGCTGTTCGGTCTTACCGCGATCCTGTTCACACGCCTTCCCGGCGGCTTCCTGCCCACCGAGGATCAGGGCAGCATCATCACCGCGATTCAGGCACCCGCGGGCGCGACGCGCGAGCGCACCGAAGAGGCGATCGTTCAGGTCAAGGCATTCTACGCCACGCAGCCGCAGGTGCAGAACGTCTTCGTCGTGCGCGGCTTCAGCTTCTTCGGGCAGGGGCAGGGCAACGCCATCGTCTTCGTGAACCTGAAACCGTGGAACGAGCGCAAGGGCGTCGACAACAAGGCGGACGCCATTGTCGGCCGTGCAATGGGCGCGTTCATGCAGATCAAGCAGGCGATGGTGTTCGCGCTCAATCCGCCCTCGATCCAGGAACTCGGCACAGCGGGCGGTTTCACGTTCAAGCTGCAGGATCGCGGCGGCCACGGGCACAAGGCACTTATCGCCGCGCAGGGGCAGCTGCTCGGCCTCGCCTCGCAAAGCCCGGTGCTGTTGGGCGTACGGCCGGAAGGTCAGCCGGAATCGCCGCAGCTTCGCGTGCTGATCGATCGCATCAAGGCGCGCGCGCTCGGGCTTTCGATCGGGGACGTGAATGACACGCTCGCGATCTCGTTCGGCAGCGCCTACGCGAACGATTTCACGCGCGACGGCCGCGTGCTGCAGGTGCTGCTGCAGGCCGACGCGCCCTTCCGCATGACCCCGCAGGACGTGCTCGATCTCAAGGTGCGCAGCGCCTCGGGCGACATGGTGCCGTTCGGCGCATTCACGCAGGTGGAATGGACAGCCGGGCCGCAGCAGCTCCAGCGCTACAACGGCTACCCGTCGATGACGATTTCGGGTTCCGCCGCGCCCGGCCGTTCGACCGGCGAGGCGATGGCGGAGATGGAGCGTTTCGCGGAACAGCTTCCCGAAGGTTTCGCCTACGAATGGACGGGCATCTCCTACGAGGAGAAACAGTCCGCGGGCCAGATCGGTCTGCTGCTCGGCCTGTCGCTCGTCGTCGTCTACCTGCTGCTCGCCGCGCTTTACGAAAGCTGGGCGGTACCGGTGTCGGTGCTGCTCATCGTGCCGCTCGGCGTGCTCGGCTCGGTGCTGCTGACGGCGATGCGCGGGCTATCGGCGGATATTTATTTCAACGTCGGCCTCGTTACCATCATCGGCCTCGCCGCCAAGAACGCCATCCTCATCGTCGAATTCGCGATCGAGGAAGAGGCCAAAGGCAAGTCGCCGCTCGAAGCGACGATGGAGGCGGTGAAGCTCCGCCTGCGTCCGATCATCATGACCTCGCTGGCGTTCATCGGCGGCATGTTCCCGCTGTTCATCGCGAGCGGCGCAGGTGCGGCGAGCCGCCGCGCGGTCGGCACCGGCGTGATGGGCGGCATGATCACCGCGACGCTGATCGGCATCTTCCTCATTCCACTGTTCTATTATGCGGTGCGCCGCTGGATCAGCCGCAGGCGGCCGCCCGCACCCGGCGAGCCGCGTCACGTGGAGACGACCGATGCGTAAGCTTCTGTTCCTCTCCGCACTGCTGGTCTCCGCGTGCCAGATGGCGCCGAAGCACGAGCGTCCTGCATTGCCGACCGCGCCCGCCTATCCGCTGTCCCCGGACCCTGCGGATGGAACGCGCGCGGAAACCATCGGCTGGCGCGATTTCTTCGCCGACCCGGCGCTGCGTACGTTGATCGGCACAGCGCTGGAGCGCAACCGCGACCTCGCCGTCTCGATTGCGCGTATCGAAGAAGCGCGCGGGCTCTACCGCATCCAGCGCGCCGACAGACTGCCGACACTCGCTGCGAGCGGTGATGCGGCGCGGAGCCGGGGGCCGGTCACAACATCAACCGGCGTCGTCGTGGCGGAGCAGGACCGCTTCTCCGTCGGTGTCGGCGTTTCGGCGTTCGAACTCGATTTCTGGGGCCGCGTCCGCAACCTTTCAGAAGCGGCGCGGGCGCAATATCTTTCCACGGTGCAGGCCGAACGCGCGTTCCGGCTCAGCCTCGTCCGCGACGTTGCGACAACGTGGTTCGCGCTGCGTGAGACCGAGGAGCGCATCACGCTCGCCGAAGCGACGGTGAAAAGCCGTGAAGACGGCGTGCGCATCGCCCAGCGCCGCCTTGACGCAGGCGTCACCTCCGCGCTCGATTTCCGGCAGGCCGAATCGCTGCTCACACAGGCCGAAACCGAGCTTGCCGGGCTCCGCCTTTCGCGCAGCCGGAATGCGAACTTCCTCGCCGTGCTGGTCGGCGGGGCGCTTCCCGAAACCGCGCCGCCGCTCGCACTCGCCGAGCAGGACGGCTTCCCGAGGCTCGCCGCCGGTCTGCCGTCGGACCTGCTGACGCTGCGGCCGGATATCCTCGCCGCGGAAGAAACACTCCGCGCCGCTCGCGCCAATATCGGCGCGGCCCGCGCGGCGTTCTTCCCGACCATCTCGCTCACCGGCACGCTCGGCTTCGCGTCGGGCGAACTCGATTCGCTTTTCGATAACGGCAGCTTCAACTGGAGCGTCGGCCCGGCGCTCAATCTGCCGATCTTCGATTTCGGCCGCCGCAAGGGCAACCTCACCGTCGCCGAGGCGCGCGAGGACATCGCCGTCGCCCAGTACGAGCAGACCGTCCAGATCGCCTTTCGCGAGGTGGCCGATGCACTCGCGGGCCGCCGCTTCCTTGCCGAGCAGATGCTCGCGCAGCTCCGCGCGACCGAAGCCCAGCGGCACATCGCGCAGCTCGCCCGCACGCGGTATCGCGAAGGCGTCGTCGGCTATCTCGAAGTGCTGGATGCCGAACGCAACCTGTTCGATGCCGAGCAGGCGCTGATCACCGCGAACCGCGCCGTGCTCGACAATCGCGTCGCGCTCTACGTCGCGCTCGGCGGCGGGCTCGTCGAAGGCGGCGGTTCTTAGACTTTCAGGGCTTGCACGCGGTGCGTGTCCTCTCCCAAAGAGAGGGCATGACGGTCACCATTGATATCGGAAACGATCGGTCCGGGCAGCCCGTGCCGATCGACCTCCAGGAATTGCTTGCAACCCGCCTGCTCGTGCAGGGCAACTCGGGCTCGGGCAAGTCGCACCTGCTGCGCCGTCTGCTCGAAGAAAGCGCGGGAAGCGTGCAGCAGGTGGTGATCGATCCTGAGGGTGATTTCGTTACGCTTTCAGAACCGTTCGGCCATTCGGTGATCGAGGCGGCGGATTACGGCGAGAGAGAGGTCGGCCATTTCGCGGCGCGCGTGCGCGAACACCGTGCGTCGGTCGTGCTCAACCTCGAAGACCTGGACGTAGAGGCGCAAATGCGCTGTGCCGCCACGTTCCTTTCGGGCCTGTTCGATGCCCCGCGCGAACAGTGGTATCCCGTGCTCGTCGTCGTCGACGAAGCGCAGCTCTTCGCGCCCGCCGGCGCAGGCGACGTTTCAGACGATGTCCGCCGCACCTCGCTTGCCGCGATGACGAACCTGATGTGCCGTGGCCGCAAGCGCGGGCTTGCCGGCGTCATCGCCACGCAGCGCCTCGCTAAGCTCGCCAAGAACGTGGCCGCCGAGGCATCGAACTTCCTGATGGGCCGCACCTTTCTCGATATCGATATGGCCCGCGCCGCCGATCTGCTCGGCATGGAGCGGCGGCAGGCCGAAGCGATCCGCGATCTCGATCGGGGATCGTTCCTTGCGCTCGGGCCTGCGATTTCGCGGCGGCCGGTGCCGGTGAAGATCGGCGCTGTGCGCACGCAGGCGCGCGGCAGCGGTCCGTCTTTGGCGCCGCTTCCCACCGATGCGGCGGAGGTGAGGGGTCTTATCTTCGCGCCCGTACCAGAGGATGCGCCGCTCCCTGCGCCGCCGCCGCGCACGCCGGTTCCCGCCGAAACGCTGCTGCGCCGCGTCGCGCAGGAGCTTCGCCCCGCCGCGCCCGTGCCCGAAGGCCCGCCGCCCGATCCCGAAGCTGTGAGCGCCATCATCGCGGACGTGCTCGATGCCATGCTCGCGGAGGAGGGCAGCGAGCACCGCACCCCGAGCGTGCTTTTTCAGGATTTTCAGGTCCGCTGCCGCATGGCGGGGCTAGCATCACCGCCGCTCGATCTCGACGGTTTCAGCCGCCGGCTTTCGTGTGCCCGCGCCGGGATCGCGAACCCCGAACATGAAGACTGGCGCGACGCGATGGCGCTCGCCGATACGCTTCCCGCCGAGATGGTCGGCGCGTTCCTGCTCATCGCCCATGCGGCGCGCGAACGCCTGCCGTGCCCCGAAGACACGGCGATCGCCGCCGTCTACGGCACAAGCTCCCTCGGCCGCGTCCGCCGCCTGCTCGGCTATATGGAAAGCACCGGCCTCATCGTCAGCCGCAACGACCTCTCCGGCAACCGCACGATCAGCATCCCGCAGATCGGCTGCACGACGGCCCCTTCGGCGACATCCGGTCCGCGCGCCGCGCGGCGGCGGCTCGCGAGCGGCTGAAAACGCTCAGGCTGTAGGCCAGTTCTCCAGCGTCTCGACGAACTTCGAAAGCCACGTGTTCGTCTGGTGTCCGTCCACCACGCGGTGGTCGATCGTGAGCGACACGTAGGCCATCGGCCGGATCTGGATCGTATCCACGCCGCCCACTTCGCGCACGACGACGCGCTTCTCGGTTTTACCGATGCCGAGGATCGCCGATTGCGGCTGGCTGATGATGATGGGCGTGGCGAGCAGCGAGCCTGAAACGCCGTGGTTCGAAATCGTGAACGTGCCGCCTGAAACGTCACCGCCGGAGAGTTTGCCATCTCGCGCGCGGGAAACGAGATCAGTGAGGCGCTGCGCAATGCCGAGCAGCGACAGCGCCTGCGCGCCGTGCACCACCGGCACGATCAAACCCTTGTCGCCAAGCGCCGTGCCGACGCCGATGTTGATGTCGTCGTAGATGTCCAGCCGGTCGTCGAACCAGCGGCTGTTGATCGCGGGCGCGGCGCGCATCGCCTCCACGCACGCGGCGATGAAATAGGCGGTGAACGTGAGGCTCGCGCCCGAGGCGGCGAAGCCATCCTTGTGCGCCTTGCGGTGCGCCATGATCGCGGAGAAGTCGCACTCGAACACGGCGGTCACATGCGGTGCGGTGGTGACGGAGCCAAGCATATTGCGCGCGATCGCGAGCCGCATCCGGTCGTGCGGCACGCTGGTCACGCCGCCGCTCTTGGCGGGGGGCTGCGGCGAAGACGCTTTCGGCGCTGCGGGCGCCGGTGCTTCGGCGCGCTCCGCCACGTGGCGTTCCACGTCATTCCGCGTGATGCGCCCGCCGCGTCCGGTGCCGGTGACGTTGGCGGGATCGACGTCATGCTCCTGAACCGCGCGGCGGACCGAAGGCGACAGCCAGTTGGCGGGGGCCGGGCGTTCGTTTGTCGGCGCGGCTTTCGGCGTTTCGACGGGCGCGGCGGTCTCGGGCGCCGGCGGCGCAGCGGAATCCGCCGGGCGCAGACGCCCAAGCAGCGCGCCCGGTATCGCCTCGGCATCGGTATCGAGCAGGATTTCGCCGAGAATGCCGTCGGCGGGCGCGGGCACCTCCTGCGTCACCTTGTCGGTCTCCAGCTCCACGAGCGGGTCGTTCTCCTTCACCGCCTCGCCGACCTTGACGAGCCAGCTCCGCACGATGGCCTTGGTCCCCTCCTGTTCGTAGGGAACGAGAATATCGATCATGGACCTGTCCTTCAAAAACCGATGAGGTCGTCGATCTTCGCGCGAATGCGCTCGACCGAGGGCACCGCCCAGTTCAGCAGCACCGGATTGTGCGGGCTCGGGATATCCGGCATCGTCAGCCGCGCGACCGGCGCGTCGAGATACGTGAAGGCCTCGTCCGCCACCACCGCGGCGATCTCCGCGCCGAAGCCCGCCGTCTGCAGGTCTTCGTGCACGATCAGGCAGCGCCCCGTGCGGCGAACGGACTCCAAAACCGCCGCCTTGTCCCACGGCATCAATGTGCGCAGGTCGATCACATCGGCGGAGCGGCCCTCAGCCGCCTCTTCGCAGCGCTGCACCATCGCGCCCCATGTCACGATCGTGATGTCGCTGCCTTCGCGCGTATGTTTCGCCTTGCCGAACTCCAGCACGAAATCGTCGCCAGGATATGGCCGGCGCGCCCACGCATGGTCCAGCATCGCGCGGTGCTCGAAGAAGATCACCGGGTCGTTGCCGCGCAGCGCGCCGCGCAGCAGGCCCACGGCATCCTCCGCATTCGAAGGCACCGCGACCTTCCAGCCGGGGTTGTGGATGAACGCGACTTCATTCGTCTGACTATGCCACGGGTCGCCGCACTTGAAGAAGCCGCCGGGAATGCGCAGCACCATAGGTGCGGCGAAGCGGTTGTTTGTGCGCCAGCGCATCGTGCCGCAGTCGTTGATCTGCTCGGTGGCGGGCTCGGCATATTTGCGGAACTGGATTTCCGGCACGGGCATCAGCCCGGCGAGCGCCATGCCCACGGCGCGGCCGATAATGCCTTCTTCCGAAAGGCTGGTGTCGAACACGCGCGCCTCGCCGAAGCGCTCCTGCAGCCCCAGCGTCACGGCATGAACACCGCCCTTGGGGCCGATATCCTCGCCGAACAGCACGACGCGTTCGTTGATCTCCAGCTCGTGTTCCAGCGTGCGGCGGATCGCCGTCACCATGTTGATACGCTGGCCTTCGGACTTCGGCTGATCGGTGGAAGCGGGCGCTGTGTAGCCGTGCGTCCACTGGCCGCCAACGGTCTGGAGATCGCCTTCGAAGAACACGTTGCGCATCACCGTTTCCGGGTCCGCCACGGGCCGCGCCTCGGCGCGCTCGCGCGCAGCTTCGGCGTCGGCATTCGCCTCGTCCTCGATCGCCGCCCATTCGCTTTCGGAAAGCAGCGCGGGGACAAGATACGATTTCAGCTTCGGCAGCGGGTCGCGCGCCCATTCGGATGCGACGAAGTCCTCATCCTTGTAGGTCTGCGTGTCCTGAAAGCTGTGCCCCTGCAGGCGCGGCACGGTGAGGCGGAGGAGCGCAGGCCCGCGCTCGTCGCGCACGTAGCTCACCGCCTCTTCGATCAGCCGCGCCGCCTCTGCGGGTTCGGTGCCGTCGCCGTTGATGATGCGCAGGTCCTGCCACGAAGCAAGGTTCGCGGCGATGTTGCCGCCCGGCGTCTGGAAGGTGGAGGGGACCGAAATGCCGTAGCCGTTGTCCTCGATGTAAAACAGCATCGGCAGTTTCTGCGTCGTGGCGACGGTCAGCGCCGCCCAGAAGCCGTTCGAAGCGACCGACCCGTCGCCGCCGAGCACGACCGCGAGCGCGTCCGTATAGGCCGGATCCTTGATCACCTCGCGGTAGTAATCGATCGCCTGCGCCCATCCGGCGGTCGGCGTGTACTGCGCGCCGACGCCGCCGCACATGGGGAGCGCCGAGGCGCCGTTTGCGTTCGGATAGTTGAACACAACGCCGATGTCGCGCCCGTCCGAATAGCCGCCCGCGCGGCCCATCGAGGAGCCGAGCGCATCCGCCACATCGACGCCGAGCGCCAGCAGCAGCGGCCGCGAGCGGTAATAGCCGCAGGTCGCGTCGCGCGGGTTGTCGAGGCGGCTGCCGAGCAGGATCTGTGCCATGTCGTGTCCGCGCGCGGAGAATTGGTAGAGCACCTTCTTCTCGGGCACGAGCCGCTGCTCTTCCATCGCGTCGAGCGCGCGCGAGAGGCTGAGCAGATAGGCGACGCGGCGCCAGTCGACATTCTCGTCGGGGGCGTTGCGGAGAGGGGCTTTGAGCGCGGTTGCCTGTGCCATGATCGTCTCCCTCTTCAGCGCACGGCCGCGACGGCGGCGGCGAACGCGGGGATCGCGTCCGGCGTCAGTCCGGCGACGTTGATGCGGCCTGATCCCGCCATGTAAACAGCGTGAACTTCGCGCAGCGTGCGGATTTGCTCGGGGCTCAGCGGCAGCATCGAGAACATGCCCGTCTGCTGCGTCAGGGTGGCGAGGGCCGGGTCGAGAGCAGCCGCGCCTTCGCGGACGCTGAGGATGCGCAGCCGCATCGCGTCCAGTTCCGCGCGCCAGCTGGCGGTGAGTTCAGGGCTGTCGAGGATGGTGCGGACGATCGCCGCGCCGTGATCGGGCGGCATCGACCAGTTCGCGCGCGCCAGCGCAAGAAGGTTGGACTGGATCACCGCCGCAGTGTCGGAAACGACGAACAGCGCCCCGACCCGCTCGCGGTAGAGGCCGAAATTCTTGTCGCAGCTATAGGCGACGAGCACTTGCGGATTATGCGCCACGACCGCGCGCAGGCCCAATGCATCGGCGTCGAGCCCGTTTCCAAGCCCCTGATAGGCGAGGTCGACAAAGGGCAGCAGGCCGCGCTCGGCGATCAGGGGGGCGAGTATGTTCCACTGCTCCACCGTGTAGTCGGCGCCAGTCGGGTTATGGCAGCAGCCGTGCAGGAGGATCACGTCGCCGGGCGTCGCGGCTTTGATGGCGGCGAGCGTCTCTTCGAAGCGCAAAGTCTGCGTCGCCACGTCGAAGTGCTTGAACGGCACAATCTGCAGCCCGGCCGCTTCCATCAGCGGCACATGGTTCGGCCAGGTCGGCGTGCCGACGAGAACGCGCGTCCCCGCGCGGCCACGCGCCAGAAGCTCCGCGCCGAGGCGAAGTGCGCCGGTCCCGCCCGGCGTCTGCACGCCGCAAAGCCGCGTACGGTCGATCTCGCCGAACGCGATCGGGGTCAGAAGCTCGGCGAAGCGCGCGTCGCCTTCCGGGCCGAGGTACGATTTCGTCTGCTGGTCCTTCAGCAGGAAGGCTTCTGCCGCCTTCACCGCCGCCATCACAGGCGTCTTGCCGCCCGCGTCGCGATAGACGCCGACGCCCATGTCGATCTTGCCCGGTCGGGGGTCGTCGCGGAACAGGCCGATCAGCGCAAGCAGCGGGTCGGCGGGCTGGGCGGTAAGCCCGTCCAGAACCGATCCACTTTCGATTTGTGCTGCCAGCGCGCTCATTCAGCCATCTCCCAATACGACGTTTGAACAGGATAGTCGGGAAACGACGAAAATTTCTTTCAATCTTCAGATATTTTGCTCTATTTGTGAGACAGTTTATCGGATTTACGGGTATTTTTGAAATGAGCGCATCACATGGATGAGGTCGACCGTCAGATCGTCCGAATCATGCAGGAAGACGGCGGCATCAGCAGCGCCGCGCTCGGCGAGCGTGTAGGCGCGTCGGCGGCTTCGTGCTGGCGCCGCATCCGCAATCTCGAAAGCGATGGTGTGCTCGGGCCGGTGGTGCGGCTCGTGAACCGCGACGCGATCGGAAAAGGCCTAGATGTCGTCTGTCAGGTCCGCATCAAGTCGCATGAGCGCGGCGCCCGCGAGGAATTCGAGGCGTGGGTGATGGCGCGCGAGGAGATCATGGAGTGCCTCTCCATGTCCGGCGAGTGGGACTATCAGCTCCGCGTCGTCGTGGCGGACGTCGGCGCCTACGAAGCGTTCCTGATGCGCAAGCTCCTGAACCACGCGGCGGTGGCGTCCACCGCCTCGCATTTCGCGCTCAAGCGCATCAAGTATACGACCGCCGTGCCGGTGTAACAGCCCGGCTACTTCGCCGCGTCTGCAACAGCTCCGCCCGCCGACTCCAGATCCTTGCCGATGCCGCCGATCGTATTGCACGCCGTCAGCAGCAGCACCGCAGCGACCATGATGTAACGCATCTTGCCTCCAAAACCCTGTCCGGCCGGGATCCCGTGATCCCGATTTTCTGCCCGTTGTTTTCTAGGCAATTGTCGCGCCCGACGTGAACAGGGAATTTACGGATGGTGAAGGCCTGCGGCACGGCGCCTCATGTCCGTGTCCCGATTCGTCGGTGACAAGCCACAGCGATGTTCCTATGGGACCGGACATGATCGGGGGACTGCGGAAAGGCTGGATGCGGGAAGGCGCGGTTGCGGCCGCGCTGTTCCTCGTGCTGTTCGCCCGCATCCTCGTCCCGTCGGGCTATATGCCCGTTGCGACCGCGAACGGCGTTCTCGTCACGCTTTGCACCGGAAACGGGCCGGTCGAGATGCTTCTCGATCTTGGCGGCGATCATGCACCGGCGAAGCACGACTCTTCCGGTATGGACGCGCCCTGCGCGTTCGCTGGCATGGGCGGTGGCACACTGGCCGCCGCGCCCGTGCTCGCGGTCTTCGTTGCGATCGATGCGGGGCGGACATTCAGCCGTGCCATTGCGGACCTCACGGTCCACCGCCTTGCGGCACCGCCGCCCCCTGCGATCGGTCCGCCCGCGCGCGCCTGACGGCCCGCGGCGCATCGTCCAGTCCTTGCCGCCGCTGATCGCGCGCGCCGCTGTGCGCGCCGATCGGGGCCGTCCTGTCTGAATATCCCGCACAATTCTGCCGGAGCCTGCGCCGTGTGCGCGCCCGGCCGACAGGAGGACGTATCGTGAAAGTTCTGTTTGCAGCCCTGCTCGCCACCACCGCCGCCACATCCGCATTTGCCGAGGATGCGATCGATGCCGAGATCGTCGTCACCGGCACGAAGTTTTCAGGCGATTTCGGCGAAAAATCGGGCATCCCCATCGATCGCCTGCCGCAGAGCGTGCAGATTGTCACCGCGGAAGACATTGTCGAAAGCGGCGCCCGCTCGATCGGCGACCTGCTGCGCGGGGTGCCGAGCGCTAACGCAGGCTCGTCGCGCGTCAGCGCCTACCAGTCGTTCACGCTCAAGGTCCGCGGTTTCCTCGCCGATCAGATGCGCAACGGGATGCGCCAGCGTTACTACGAGGACGTGGATGCCTCCGCGCTTTCCAACATCGAGCGCGTTGAGGTGCTGAAGGGGCCTTCCGGCGTGCTCTATGGCCAGTCGGCGGTCGGCGGTATCGTCAGCATCGTCACGAAACGGCCGCAGGCGGAGCCTGCCGCGCATTTCTCCGCCACCTTCGGCAGCTTCGACCAGAAGCTGGTTGCGTTCGACATGACGGGCGGTGTCGCGCCCGGACTCTCGATCCGCGCTACGGGTGAGGTTGAGCGCTCGAACACGTTCGTCGATTTCCAGGATATGGACCGCCTGAACGGCGGCCTCAGCGTGCACTATGCCGGCGAGGGTTTCAGTGCGAATCTCGTCGCTGAATACACCGAGCGCAAGACGGGCCGTTATCCGGGGCTTCCGGTCGTCGGCACCGTGGCGCCGAACGGCGGCGAACGGCTGCGGCGCGGGCTCAACCTCGGCGAGCCGGCGGTCGACCGTCTCACCGCCGATGCGCCGCTGGTGCAGGCGTGGGTGGATGTGAAACTGGCGGACGGCTGGACGCTCACGCCGCGCATCCAGTATCAGGAATTCAACTCCGCGTTCCTGCAAATCCGGCTGCGCGCCCCGGTCACCTCCACGCTCATCGGCCGCAACGGCCGCATCGGGCGGGAAGACGATGCCTACACGATCGCGCAGCTCGATCTTGCCGGAACGCTGAAGACCGGCCCGGTCACGCACAAGCTGCTCTTCGGCTACGAATACGACCGCGAACGGGGCCGCTTCACGCAATATTCGCTGGATAACGTCACGCCGATCGATGTGACGGCGCCGGTCTACCACTACGACACGATTGCACCCGCCACGAGCTTCGCGTTCGACAGCTTCTACAATATTGATGGCCACGCGGTTTACCTGCAGGATCAGGTCTCGCTCACCGATCGCTGGGATGTTGTCGGCGCCGTCAGGCACAGCTGGGTGAAGGCGTCGAGCGGCGACTGGGGCGGTGTTGCCGCCGATCGCACGCCGACTGAATCGACGATCTGGCAGATCGGCTCCACCTACCGCGTCAGCGAGGCACTCTCGGTCTTCGCCGGCTACAACACCGGCTTTGATGTCGAAAGCAGCGCCGGTGCGCGCGCGGCGGACGGAAAGCCGCTGAAGCCCGAGGAATCGAACCAGCTCGAAGCCGGTCTCCGTTTCCGTCACGGCGATTTCCGGGCGAGCCTCGCGGCGTTTCGCATCAAGCGCGTGAACGCGCTCACCGTCGATCTCGATAATCCCGATTTCAGCGTCAACCTCGGCGCGCAGCGCGTGCAGGGGGTCGAGCTTGAAGGGGAATGGCAGCCGGCGCCGTGGTGGACGCTTTCGGCGGGCTACGCGCTGCTCGATTCGAAGATCACGCGCAGCAACGATGGCGACGAAGGCCTGCGGCTCGGCGACGTGCCGCGGCACACGATCACGGCGCGCACAGCGGTTGCCGTCCCCGGCACGCCGCTCACGCTCCGCGCGGCGTTGAGCCGCGTCGGCAGCCGCCTTCTGGTGAACGGCAGCAGCGTCAGCCTGCCCGCCTACACGATCGCGGACCTTGGCGCCGGGCTGCGCGCGGGCCGCTTCACGATTGACGCGACCCTCAGCAATCTGTTCGACAAGCGGTATTACACCGCGTCGGGCAACGGCTTCGCGGTCAACCCGGGCGATCCGCGCACGTTCAGCATCCGCGTCGGCGTCGGCTTCTGACAGGGGAGGGGCGGACCATGGAGAGGACAAGGGGAACCGGCGCCTACCGATCGGTGTGGCGCTGGCACTTCTACGCCGGGCTGTTCTCGGCGCCGCTGCTCATCGTGCTGACGCTGACGGGCGCGATCTACCTGTTCGACCGGGAAATCGACGGCTGGTGGAACCGCGACATGCAGGCGGTTGCTGCGGGCGGGGCAACGCTCCCGCTCGCCGCGCAGGAGGCTGCGGTGCTGCGGGCGGTTCCCGGCGCCGTCATCGGCAGGGTGCGCCTCCCCCACAATGCAGACGAGGCTGCCGTCTGGAACGTCCGGCTTCCGGGCGGCACGGTGCAGGACGTGTATCTCGATCCGTATCGCGGCATCGTGACCGGCACGGCGGACCCGGCCCTGCAGCCGACGGTGATTGTGCGCGATCTCCATGGTAACCTGATGGGCGGAGAGATCGGCAGCCATATCGTCGAACTCGTCGCCTGCTGGACGCTGGTGATGCTCGCGACCGGCGTCTGGCTCTGGTGGCCGCGCCGCTGGAAGCTGCGCGGCGTGCTGGTGCCGCGGCTGTCGGCGACCGGGCGGCGGTTCTGGCGTGATCTTCACGCCATTCCCGCTACGCTGAATGCGCTGCTCGTGGCGCTTCTGGTGCTCACCGGGCTACCGTGGTCCGCCTTCTGGGGGCAGCAGTTCGCGCGCATCGGGCAAAGCGTGCCGTTCGTCGCGCCCTCGCCGAACTTCAAGGCGCCGCCCACGGTGGTCCCCGGCGGCGCTCCCGACGAACACGCCATGCACGATCCCGATGCCGCGAAGCTGCCGTGGACGATCCGCCAGATGCCGATGCCGCACGGCTCGGGCGGCCACGGTGTCGGTATCGCCGAGATCGAAAAGCTGCTTCCGCGCCTCCACCGCGAGCGTTTCGGCGGCGGCGCGCGTATCTTCTACCCGTCCGCGCCAGGCGGTGTCTTCACGATCAGCTATGTGCCGGACAAGGCGGCGGGCCAGCGCACGATCCACGTCGATCCCGGCACGGGCGCGGTCCTCGGCGACATCGGATGGGAAAACTACAGCCCGGTCGCAAAGGCGGTGGAGTGGGGCGTTTCGCTCCACGTCGGCCGCGAATACGGCCTTGCCAACCAGCTTGCGAACCTCGCGGTGTGTCTTGTCCTTGTCGGCGGTGTCGTCGCGGGGATCGTCCTCTGGTGGCGCAGGCGCCCCGAAGGCGAACTGGCGCCGCCGATCACCCATGCGGATGATCGGCTACCGCCTGTCGTCGTCGGAATGATCGCGGCGCTTGCCGTGCTCTTCCCGCTTGTCGGCGCCTCGCTTCTGCTCGTGCTCGGCGGCCGGTGGCTCAGCCGTCGATATCGAGCCCCAGTGCCAGCCGCCCGCTGAAATCGCGCTGCGCCGGACCCTGCAGGGGATGGAAGCGCGCGCCCTGCACGTCGCGGAAGGCGCGTTCGATCCCGGCGCTCTTGTAGAATGCCGCCCCGCCCGCAACTTCCAGTGCCAGCTCGGCGGTGCGGATCGCGTTTTGTCCGGTAACCGTGCGTCCGGTCATGATCGCATTCGTGGTTTCCGGCCCCGGCATTGCGGTTTCTGCCGTGGCGATCATCGCGGCGTGTGCCGTTTCCGCTGTCCAGAACGCCGTCTGCAGCTCGCCGGCAAGGCCGATGAGTCCGGCATTCGCGGGCTTCGATCTTGCCATCGCCAGCGCCGCGTCGCGCGCGCCTTCGGCAACGCCCACATAGGCGGAATAGATGAGCGGGAAAGCGATCATGCTGATCGTGTGGAACAGCGGATGCCATGCGCCCTGCGGCCGCCGGCCCGAGATGGCGGCATCCGGCACGAACACGCTTTTCAGCTCCACATCGTTCGATCCCGTACCGCGCATCCCCATCACGTGCCACGTATCGAGGATGCTGACGCCCTCGGCCTTGAAGGGCACGGCGAAGTGCAGCACCGTCGCGCCCGCCTCGGGATCGTCGTAAACCGCGCTCGTCATCAGCAGGTCGCCCGCCGGGCAGCCGCTCGAGAAGATCTTGCGTGCATCGATCCGGAAGCCGCCGTCCACCTTGGTGGCGGTGCCCGCGCTTTTCAGCCAGTCCGAACCGCCGCTCGATACGAGCACGAGGTTTTCCGCCGCGACGCGCCGCAGCAGGCCGTCCGTGGGCGCCTGCTGGTGCGTCCAGCGCCAGGCGGCGGTTGCCACCAGATGCGCGTGCATCGAGAAGGCGAGCGCGGTCGATCCACAGCGCGTGCCGATCTGGCGGATGATGCCGCACAGCGTGCGGTAATCGATGCCGCCGCCGCCAAGCTCTGCGGGAACGGCCGCTGCGATCAGGCCGGAATCGCGCAGTTTCGCGTAGTTTTCCGCAACGAAACGCGCATCCGCGTCGTGGACGGCGGCGTCCGCGCCCACGGCTGCGGCGATTTCCGCGCCGATCGCTGCCCAGTTACGCGGGGTTTGCATTTTCAGAACCGGTGTTGCCGACATGTCCGTCATCTCCTCAATCGGGTGTTGACGCAACTGATCGCGGTTTTGCCGGGGTGCGGCCAGTTCAGCATCTGAATCACCCCGGTACAAAATCTGAACTCGTCACTTGCGGTCCCTTCGCGGTAAAATGCCCCGCAAAGGAACCCGACCATGGCACAGACCACCTACGGCCAGTTCTGCCCCGTCGCGATGGCGGCGGAAATCCTCTGCACGCGCTGGACCGTTGTGCTCCTGCGCGAGCTCATCGCCGGCTCCTCGCGCTTCAACGATCTGCGTCGCGGCCTCCCCCGCATGTCGCCCGCGCTGCTTTCGCAGCGACTGAAGGAACTGGAGGCGGCGGGCATCATACACCGCCAGCCCTCCCCGCGCGATGGCGGCGCATTCGACTACCGGCTGACGGAGGCGGGCAAGGAGCTGGAACCGCTCGTCGAGGCGTTCGGCCTGTGGGGCCAGCGCTGGGTGGACAGCGAACTTTCGCTGCAGCGGCTCGATGCGCCGCTCCTGATGTGGGACATGCGGCGCAACCTCGATCCGCGCCCGCTCCCAGAGCAGCGGACGGTCGTCCAGTTCCGTTATCCCGAGCTGCCCGCCGACCGGCGCGCATGGTGGCTGATGATCGAACCGGGCGCCGAAATCGATCTCTGCTCGGTCGATCCCGGTTTCGATGTCGATCTCTACGTGTCCACGGACCTGCGCACGATGACTGCGATCTGGATGGGCCACGACACCGTCGCTGCCGCGGTGGAGGAGGACCGCCTCCACCTCACCGGCGATCGCCGCCTCACCGCGAACATGCACATTTGGCTCGGCCTCAGCCCGTTCGCGAAGGCACGGGAGGCGGCCTGAGCATCAGGCGAGAGACCGCGCCAGCGTCTCGACCAGTTCGCGCGTGCCCGCCTCGCGGCTGCCGTTGTCGTCGTAGCCGTCGAGGAAGGCGCCCTGTTCGGTGATCCTGAGCCGCGTGCCGGCACCTTCGGTGCTGAACTCCACGGTGGCGAGCGACACCGAAATCTTCGTGCCGTTGATGTGCATCACGTAACTGTAGACGATGCGCTTTTCCGGCACGATGTCCGCATATGTCGCTTCGAACTCGGAGACGGTGCCGTTCGTCCAGCGGCCGGTCGCGATCTCGGTGCCGCCGACGCGGAAATCGAACGCGCGCTTTTCGAGCGTCAAACCGTCGCTCGTGGCGAACCAGCGGTCCTTGCCCTCGCGCGTCGCCCACGCGCTCCAGACGAGCGCGGGCGGCGCGGCCAGCACGCGGTCGATCGTGAAGCTGGCGTGTTCGGTTTTGGTCATCCCATGTCTCCGTCTTGTCAGGCGCTTGCGGCCAGCAGTTCATCCAGCCTGTCGAAGCTTTCGCCCATGCCCTCGGCCATACCGAGTGCAGCGAAGGCATCGCGGTCGAGGTCGGAGGCGAATTCGGCGACCATGGTGAGTAACGTGCCGCCGCGTTCGTCCGCGAACGTCACGATGAGGCGCATCTGCGTCGGGCAGTCGGCGTCCGTGCCGCGCAGCCGGATGAGTTCGGCGAACCATTCCGGCGGATGCTCTTCGAACATGTCGAGCATCACCACGCGCTCGTCGGGCACGATTTCGAGGAACTGCCCGTGCATCGGATAGCGTGTGCCGTCCGGTCCCTGCATGGTGATCGCATAGTTGCCGCCGGGGCGGGCGTCGGCCTCCACCGTCGTGGTGAAACCGCGTGGTCCCCACCACTCGGCCATCATCGCCGGATCGGTCCACGCGCGGAACACCAGCGCGCGGGGCGCGGCGAACCAGCGTTTCAGGATCAGCTGCCGGTCGGCCTTTGCGGCCTCGATCTTCGGATGATCGGTCATGCGATTTCGCAGTTCACCATCCACGGCGTGCCGAACCGGTCGTGGCACATGCCAAATCCGGCCGCCCAGAACGTCGCGTCGAACGGCATGATGATCGCGCCGCCCTCGGCGAGCGCGTCGAACACCCGCTTGCCTTCGTCGGTGTTGTCGAACTGCAGCGAGACGGAAAAGCCCGCCGGTGTCTGATACATCGATGGGGGCGCATCGCCGCCCATCAGCGCGAAGCCCTCACCGATGAGGCGCGCGTGCATGATGTCGTCGACGTTCTCCGGCGCGACGTGCGGTTCGGCGGGCGTGCCGCGCGCGGCGATCATGTGCGTGATCTCGCCGCCCAGAACGCTCTGGTAGAAGGCGAAGGCGTCGCGACATTTGCCGCCGAACGAAAGATAGGGGACGATCTGCATGGAACGGTCCTTCCCAAGCGGGGCCTCAAGGGGCCGGTTTCTGAATATCCTGAAGATAGGCTTCGAGCCGGTCGAGCCGGGCTTCCCAGTGCGCCCGGTACTGCGCGACCCAGTCCATGGCGTCTTTCAGCGGCGCGGCTTCCAGCTTCGCCGGGCGCCACTGCGCCTCTCGTCCACGCGAGATCAGGCCCGCGCTCTCCAGCACCTTCAGGTGCCGCGTGATCGCGGGAGCACTGATCGCGAACGGCTGGGAGAGTTCCTTCACACTCGCTTCGCCCAGCGACAGATGCGCGAGGATGGCGCGGCGGGTGGGGTCGGCAAGCGCGGAGAAGGTCTGGCTGAGGTGATCCATATTATTTCGCGAATCGGTTAATTAACATATTGGTAAAATATGATGACGCGTTGTTCTTGTCAACGCACGGAAGCCGCCCTATTTCCGCAGGCGGTCAGAGGGTCGGACGGCCGCCGCGCCAGGGTTCGAAAGAACGGCGGGGAGGAAAGTCCGGGCTCCACGGATAGACGGTGCCGGGTAACGCCCGGCGGGGGCGACCCCAGGGAAAGTGCCACAGAGAGCAGACCGCCAAACGGCTTCGGCCGGAAGGCAAGGGTGAAAGGGTGCGGTAAGAGCGCACCGCGCGACCGGCAACGGAAGCGGCACGGCAAACCCCACCGGGAGCAAAACCGAATAGGGGCGGCGCATGGCTTATCCGGCCGGACCGCCCGGGTAGGTTGCTTGAGGCGGCGCGCAAGCGTCGTCCTAGAGGAATGGTCGTCGCTGTCCTTCGGGGCGGTACAGAACCCGGCTTACAGATCCTCTGACCGTTTTCTTCTGCGGTTTTGAACAATGCCCTTCGGGGCCGATCGCCGGCGGGGGAGGGGTATGACGACCGGCCCCATGCCCCGGGTCTCGGGGCATTCGAAAAGGGGTGTCGTCAGCCTGCGGGTCGGCCTGCGGCGATCTGATCCTGCCAGTTCTGAACCGATAGCGACTGACGGTACTCTTCCTGCATGTCGGGCGTCAGCAGTTCGAACATCTGGCGATCCTCGATCCAGAGCTCGACCACGCCGAACATGCCTCCGCGCTTGCGGTATTTCGCGGGCCAGCCTTCGCGCCGCGCAATGGCGAGCACGTCTTCGAGGCCGAGATCCGTGCCGACGGCGCCATGGGTCGCGGTGAAACGATCGTGCCCGCCGGGATCGCCGAAGGCATCCGCATCTCCATCGGCCTGCCGAAGCACGGTGCCGAACGGATAAACTTCGATCGCGGTACGGCTGGCGTCGTCGCACAGGGCGATCCAGGCGCCGTCGGTCACGGGCGGGAAGGGCAGCGCCGTGCCGCCGATCAATTCGGCGAGAACCTCCGCGACATGTTGGGGGGCGTGCGCTGCGATGGACATGTGGAACAGCATTGAAGTCTCCTTTGGCGGCGCAATGGATCGTGGCACAAAAAGTGTCAATCAAATTTTGACACTTTTTGTGCCATTCGATAGACGCGGTGGATGACTGGTAAAAAGGAAGAGCAGGTCGCCGCGCGCGGGCGCCGCAAGGAAGAGGTCCGTAACCGGATTCTGGATAGTCTGATCGGGCTTCTGAGCGAGGGTGGGGATATCAACCACGACCGCGTCGCCGAACGGGCCGGGGTCGGTCGCAGAACGGTTTATCGCTACTTCCCCGATCAGGCCGCGCTCATGCAGCCGCTGTGGGACCGTGTCGTTGCGCTGGCCGGTCCGGGCGTGAAATTTCCGGGGACGATGGACGAGATGATCGCGTCCCTTCCCGTCGTGTACCGCGGGTTCGATGCGATCGCGGGTCTTGCCACGGTCGTGCGGTCGACCCCGCAGGGGCGCGCCGTGCGGCTTGCCCAGAAAGACCGGAGACGGAAGAGCTACACTTCTGTCGCCGCGGACGCCGTCAAGGATCTACCGCCCGAGGATCGCGTGCTGGCCACGGCGCTGTTCCAGGTGCTGCACACGACGCCGTGGCTCGAGATGCGCGACCATTGGGATCTTGGCGGCGATCAGATCGCGCGGGTCTGCGGCTGGGCAATCGAGGTCTTGCTGAAAGACCTTGCCGTGCGCGGGGGAAAGCCGCTCGCGGAAGGAGCGGTCTAGGCGGGCTCGACCTTCAGCGTTGCACCGTCAACGCCGGTGATGCGGACCATGCTGCCTGCGGCGGCATCCGGCCCCGTTGCAAGCCAAGGCGAGTCGCCGACCTGCACGTGCCCGCGTCCGTCGGCGATGGGTTCCACCACCTTCACGAGCTGGCCGACCAGCCGCTCGCCGCGTCGATTGAGGCCGGTGTCGCTGGTTTCCACCGGGTTGCGCTTCAGGAAATTGCGGCCAAGGAACACGGCGACGACCGAGAGGATCGCGAACACCGCGAGTTGCAGTTCCCATCCGAAGCCGAATGCGAACGTTGCAAGGCCGGTCGCGGCGGCGGCCATCGCCAACCAGATCATGAAGATGCCGGGCGCCACGATCTCCATGATCGCCAGCCCCGCGGCGGCTGCGAACCACACCCAGTAGGTCATTTCGAAGTTCTGGAAATCCGGCATCGCGGCCTCCTCAAACCTGCTCGAACGGACCCGGACGGCGCGGACGCGGCGCAGGTGCTGGCGGCGGCGGCGTATCGCCGTCGCCCTTCACGGCCTTCACCAGTTCGCCGATGCCGCCGATCGTGCCGACGAGGCTCGTTGCTTCCAGCGGCATGAAGATCGTCTTGGCATTGGGCGAATTCGCGAACGCCTGCATGGCGTCCACGTATTTCTGCGCAACGAAGTAGTTGATCGCCTGCGCGTTGCCGCTGGCGATGGCGTTCGAGACCATCTCGGTTGCCTTCGCCTCGGCCTCCGCTTCGCGCTCGCGCGCCTCGGCGTCGCGGAAGGCGGCTTCGCGGCGGCCTTCGGCTTCCAGGATCTGCGACTGCTTCTGGCCTTCCGCCTTCAGGATCTCGGACGCGCGCAGGCCCTCGGCCTCGAGGATCGCGGCACGCTTCTCGCGTTCCGCCTTCATCTGGCGCGCCATCGAGTTCACGATGTCCTGCGGCGGCTTGATGTCTTTTACCTCGACGCGGGTGATCTTCACACCCCAAGAGGTCGTCGCATCGTCGACGACGTTCAGCAGCCGGGCATTGATCTGGTCGCGGTGCGACAGCGTCTCGTCGAGGTCCATCGAGCCCATGACGGTGCGCAGGTTCGTGGTGGTGAGGTTCAGGATCGCCACGTAGAGGTCGGAGACTTCGTAGGCGGCCTTGGCGGCATCGAGCACCTGGAAGAACACGATGCCGTCCACGGAGACCATCGCGTTGTCCTTGGTGATGATCTCCTGACCCGGAATCTCAAGGACCTGCTCCATCATGTTGATCTTGCGTCCCACCCGTTCGATGAACGGCAGGATCAGCGTGAAGCCGGGCTTCGCGACCTGCGTGAAGCGCCCGAAGCGCTCGATCGTGTATTCATAGCCCTGCCGCACGATGACGACGGCCGTCCACACGAAGATGACGGCGAGCGCCGCCAGGAAAATCACGAAAATCCCGCCGCCCATATCTCTCCCCCATAAATCGGTTGCTCACAGCGATATTGGAACGCCATAGCACGAATTCCACAGGGAATCTTAACGCCATGACCGATTTTCGTGCCCATCGCAGCGTGCTCTACCTTCCCGCCGCAAATGCGCGCGCCATCGAGAAGGCACGGACGCTGGATGCCGACGTGGTGATCCTCGACCTCGAAGACGCCGTCGCGCCCGATGCGAAGCCGGCCGCCCGTGCTGCCGCCGTCGAAGCCGTGAAGTCGGGCGGGTGGGGCCGCCGCGCCGTCGCGATCCGCGTGAACGGCATCGGCACGAACTGGTACGAGGCAGACTTTCTCGCCGTGAAGGCGGCAAAGCCCGCGGCCGTCGTCGTGCCCAAGGTGAATAGCGCTGCCGAAGCGGAGGAGGCGGTTCGGCTCGCGGGCGGTGTGCCGGTATGGGCGATGATCGAAACGCCGCGTGGCGTGCAGGCGGTCGATGCGATCGCCGATACGCCCGGCGTTGCCGCGCTCGTGGTGGGCGCTGCTGATCTCGAAAAGGATCTCGGCTGCCGCGTCGGCCCGGTTCGCGCCGAGATTCAATATGCCCTGCAGCGCGTCGTCATCGCGGCTCGCGCGGCCGGGATCATGGCGTTCGACGCGATGTACCCCGACATCAAGGATATGGAGGGCTTGGAGGCGGTGACGCTGCAGGGCCGGGCGCTCGGCTTCGATGGCAAGACGCTCATCCACCCCACGCAGATCGAAACCGCGAACCGCGTATTCTCGCCGTCCGCCGCCGAGGTCGAGCAGGCGCACCGTATCGTCGCGGCGTTCGAGGCGGCGAAAGCAGACGGGAAGGGCGTCGCGACGCTCGACGGCAAGATCGTCGAAGTGCTCCATGCGGCGCAGGCGCGCGAACTGATCGCGTTCGCTGAAAGCATCACGTCTCATTGATTGACAAGATATAACATCACATTCTAAACGGGCTCCCATCAAAGAAAAAAGGGAGTTCGTGGTTATGCGTTCGATGCTTCTTGCCGCGTGTGCGGTTCAGGTTTTCGCGCTTCCGGCGTTTGCGCAAACCGCGGAGGCGCCGAAGAGCGACGACCTGCACACGATCGGTGACGACATCGTGGTGACCGCGCCTTACGCCCGCTCACGCGCCGATCTGCTCTCGGGCACGTCGGTGATGACCGAGGGCGAGCTCCGGCAATCGCTGCAGCCGCAGATCGGCGAAGTGATCGCGCGTCAGCCTGGCGTTTCGGCGACGAGCTTCTCGCCCGGCGCCTCCCGGCCCGTTCTGCGCGGTATGCAGGGCGAGCGCATCCGCGTGCTGACCGACGGCATCGGCTCCATCGACGTGTCGAACACGTCCGCCGACCATGCCGTCACCATCGATCCGATCACCGCGCAGCGCGTCGAGATCATCCGCGGACCCGCCTCGCTTCTCTATGGCTCGTCGGCGATCGGCGGCGTCGTCAACGTACTCGACAAGCGCATCCCGCGCGCGGTTCCCGAGCACGGCGTGCATGTCGACGCAATCGGCAGCGTCGCGAGTGCGGCGGACGAAGTCAGCGTCGCCGCCGGTATCGACGCCGCACTCACCGACACGATCGTCGCCCACATCGACGGCAGCTGGCGCGACACCAACAATCTCAGGATCGGCGGCTACGCGCTCGCCCCCGAGCTTCGCGCGCACGCGCTCGAACACGCCGCGGAAGGCGACGAAGAGGCCGCCGAGGCTGCCGGCGTGCGCGGACGCCTGCCGAACAGTTTCACGCGCACGAAAACGGCGGGCGGCGGTCTTGCGATCATCACCGATGGCGGATCGCTCGGTTTCTCGGTCGGCTACTTCGATTCGAACTACGGCGTTCCCGAACGCCCCGCGCTCCACGCGCACGAGGGTGAGGGTGAAGGCGAGGAGGGCCACGAACACGGCGATGTCAGCATCGGCCTCAAGCAGTGGCGCGCGGACGTTCGCGGCGAGGTCGAGCTCGGCGAGGGCTTCCTCGAAAAGCTCCGCGTCCGCGTGGGTTATGCGGACTACACGCACACCGAGTTCGAGGGCAACGAAGTCGGCACCGTGTTCGACAATCAGGGCGTCGAAGGCCGCGTCGAGCTCGTGCAGGCGAAGCGCGGCGCATGGAACGGCGCGTTCGGCGGCCAGTTCTACATCCGCGACTTCTCGGCTGTCGGTGAGGAAGCTTTCCTGCCGCCGAACGAGACCGAACAGTTCGGCCTGTTTACGGTGCAGGAGCTGAACTTCGGCGCGCTCGGCGTCGAAGCCTCGGGTCGCTACGAGCGCACGAACGTCAGCTCGAATGCGGTCGGCATCACCCGTCATTTCAATGCCTTTTCCGCCGCACTTGGCGCACGCTATGAACTGATCGACGGCATCAGCATCGGCATCAACGGCTCGCGCGCCGTGCGCGCACCGTCCGCCGAGGAGCTGTTCTCGAACGGCCCGCACATCGCGACGCAGGCGTTCGAGGTCGGCGATCCGATGCTCACCAAGGAAAAGAGCTGGGGCCTCGAAACCTTCCTGCGTGGCGAGACCGGCGGCGTCGCCTTCTCGCTCGGCGCCTTCGCGAGCTGGTTCAAGAACTACATCTACGAAGGGGACACGGGGCTGGAGGAAGACGAGCTTCCGGTCTTCCAGTACGCGCAGGCCGACGCGACCTACTATGGCTTCGAAGCGGAACTCTCCGCGCCGCTGTTCGATGCGGGCGACTTCCGCATCGTGGCGGATGGTGTTGCCGATTATGTGCGCGCGAAGATCGATTCGGTCGGCCCCGCGCCGCGCATCCCGCCGCTTCGGCTGCTCGGCGGCATCGAGGCGCAGTCGGACCTTGTGAACGGCCGCATCGAGGTTGAATGGAGCGACAAGCAGACGCGCGTCGCCGCCTTCGAAACGCCCACGGGCTCGCACACGCTGGTGAATGCCTCCGTCTCGTGGCGTGTCCTCGGTGTGGATAGCCCCGCGACGCTCCAGCTTTCGGCGAACAACCTCTTCGATGTCGATGCGCGCCGTCATGCGAGCTTCACCAAGGACTATGTGCCGCTCGCGGGCCGCGACGTGCGTGCCACGCTCAGCCTGAGTTTCTAGCTGGCTTGCGTCCTGCGCGGCTACGGCGGTAAGGGCCTTCTTCGCAGATGCAACATGCGGCGAAGGAGGCCCAGATGATCGGACGCTTGAACCATGTCGGTATCGCAACCCCGTCGATCGACAAGGCCGTGGCCGTCTACCGCGATTTTCTGGGCGCGACGAAGATCCACGAAAAGTTCGCGCTTCCCGCGCAGGGCGTGTGGGTCTGCTTCGTCGATACGCCGAACAGCCAGATCGAGCTGATCGAGCCTTACGGCGAGGACTCGCCGATCCACGGCTTCCTGAAGAAAAACCCGGCGGGCGGGCAGCATCATGTCTGCTTCGAGGTGCCGGACATCATCGCCGCGCGCGACGACATGCGCGCGAAGGGCGCCACCGTGCTCGGCACCGGCGAGCCGCGCATCGGTGCGCACGGCACGCCGGTGATCTTCATTCATCCCAAGGATATGGGCGGCGTTCTTTTCGAACTGATGGAAACGCCGAAGGACGCGCACTGATGCGCCCGGAGGAGATGGTCGCGGATCTCGTGTCCGCGCTCGATCTGGAACGGATCGAGGAAAATCTGTTCCGCGGCCGCAACACGGGCGAGGGCTTCCGCCGGTTGTTCGGCGGTCAGGTGATCGCGCAGGCGCTCGTCGCGGCGAGCCGCACGGTGGCGGACGACCGCCCGCCGCACAGCCTCCACGCCTATTTCATGCGCGAAGGCGACCATAGTGTGCCGGTCGTCTATCAGGTCGAGCGCGACCGCGATGGCAAGAGCTTCTCGACCCGGCGGGTGATCGCCATCCAGCACGGCCGCCCGATCTTCAACCTCGCGGCGTCGTTCCAGGTCGAGGAAAAGGGGCTAGAGCATCAGTTCGACATGCCCGATGTGCCGGGCCCGGAGGCGCTGATCAGCGATATGGAGTGGCGGCGGCAGTCCGCGGATCAGATTCCCGAGGCGGCGCTCGCGCGGTTCCTGCAGGAGCGCCCGATCGAGTTCCGCCGTGTCGACCCGTCGTTGCCGGGCAGCGGAGCGAGGCCGCCTCAGCAGAACATCTGGTTCAAGGCGATCGCCCCGGTGCCGGACGATGCCGCGCTGCACCGCTGCATGTTGGCCTACGCGTCCGACATGACGCTGCTCTCGACGAGCGAACGGCCGCACAATATTGCCTGGTGGGACGAAGCGATGCAGATCGCCAGCCTCGATCACGCGCTCTGGTTCCACGCGCCGTTCCGCGTCGACGACTGGCTGCTCTACGTGCAGGACAGTCCGCGCTCGTCCGGCGCGCGCGGTTTCAATCGTGGCCTCATCTACGACCGCTCCGGCGTTCTCGTCGCCTCGGTGACGCAGGAGGGGTTGATCCGGAAGCGTGACCTCTAGGTGGATTGTTCGCGACGCGCGACCGACAATACCGCCGCACCGAGGATACCTGACAGTAGCGAGCCCCCGAGCACGCCGAGCTTCACCTCGTCGAGATAGATGTCGGAGGCATAGGAAAGCCCGCCGATGAACAGGCTCATCGTGAAGCCGATGCCGCAGAGCAGCGCGACGCCATAGACTTGGAGTGCGGATGCGTGCACCGGATAGTCGGCGAGGCGCAGCGCCTTCAGGGCATGGATCACGCCGAACACGCCGATCTGCTTGCCGATGAAGAGACCGAGCGCGATGCCGATGACGATGGGGCTCACCAGCATCTCGGTCGTTACATTCGTGAACGAAAGCCCGGCATTGGCGAAGCCGAAGATCGGCACGATCGCGAACGCGACCCAGCCGGCAATCGCGTGTTCCAGCCGGTGCAGCGGTGAATGTTCGTCGTCGACATGGCCGGGCGCCGGCGTCAGCGGGATCGTGAGCGCCACGGCGACGCCCGCAAGCGTCGCATGGACGCCCGAGAGCAGCATCGCTGCCCACACACCCGCGCCGACGATTATGTAAGGCCACAGCGATCGGATACCGAAGCGGTTGAAACCGTAAAGCACCGCGATGAGCAGAACAGCAGCGCCGAGCGCGGTGAGATTGAGTTCGGCGGTATAAAACAGCGCGATGATGACGATGGCGCCAAGGTCGTCGATGATCGCGACAGCGGTCAGGAACACCTTGAGCGACACGGGAACGCGCGGGCCGAGCAGCGTGAGCACGCCGAGCGCGAAGGCGATGTCGGTGGCGGACGGGATCGCCCAGCCGCGGATTGTTTCTGCATCCCCGATATTGAACGCCGCGAAGATGAGCGCCGGCACGATCATGCCGCCGGCCGCCGCCGCCCCGGGCAATATGCGGCGATCCCATGTGGAAAGCTGGCCGTCCAGCAGCTCGCGCTTCACTTCCAGCCCCACGAGGAGGAAGAAGATCGCCATTAGCCCGTCGTTGATCCAGTGGCCGAGCGAAAGCGGGCCGACATAGGTTTTCAGGGCTGCGAAATAGGCGTCGGCGAAGGGTGAATTGGCAACCACGAGCGCGGCGACCGCTGCCACCATCAGCACGATGCCGCCGGCGGATTCGGTGCGCAGGAACTCGCGAAGTGCGGAACGGGGCCGTTCGATCACATTGCGCAAACCGTCGATCATCCCACCTCGCCGCTCCGTTCGCCACGCCCCCGATACCGGGTTACAGGAGGAGGATTGGGGCGGAAACCCAAAACCGCCCGCCCGGCCTGCCGAAATATGGTGCTTGCCCGCACCCGCACTGTGTCCGACTATCGAAAAGGGAGGCGCGCGAATGGGGCTTTGGGAACGTTATGCCGTGCCGGCGATCGTATCGTGCGCCTGCACGTCGAAGCCGGTCATGCGACAGCGCGCGAAGGTCGTGCCGGAAGCCACGGGGGCGGTGCTCGAGCTTGGCTGCGGTTCGGGAACGAACTTCGCCTTCTACGATCCGGCGCGCATCACGCGGCTCCACGCGGTGGAGCCCGCACCCGGCATGGTCGCCCGTGCACGTGAGACGGCGCGGGATACTGCCATTGCCGACCGCGTGCAGTTCCACGAAACGGGCGCCGAGCGGCTTTCACTTGAAGATGCGAGCATCGATACGGCGGTGGTCACCTTCGTGCTCTGCACAATCCCGGATTGGGGGAGCGCGCTCAGGGAAGTGCGCCGCGTGCTGAAGCCGGGCGGGCGTGTGCTGTTTTCCGAGCACGGCCTCGCGCCCGATGCGGACGTTGCGCGCTGGCAGCAGCGGATCGAGCCTGTATGGAAGCGTCTTTTCGGTGGCTGCCACCTGACGCGCCAGCCGGCCGCGATGTTGGCGAACAGCGGCTTTCGTGTCGACCGTCTTGAAACCATGTATCTGCCGTCGACACCGCGCTTTGCTGGCTTCGCAAGCTGGGGCGCGGCGGTGCTGTCATGACGGAAAGCGTGGCGAACGTCACCCGGCTGGTGCCGCGCGGCGAGGAAGCCGTAGACGGCCGCCGACTGCGGAGCGAACGCAGCCGCGCGCAGATCGTCGCCGCGATGCGCGCTGTGATCGAGGGCGGAGACATGGACCCGGGCGCCGCGGCCGTCGCCGAGGCAGCGGGCGTCTCGATCCGGACCGTTTTTCGACATTTCGAGGAGATAGACAGCCTCTACCGTGAACTGAACGCGCAAATCGAAGCGGAAATCCTGCCGATGGTGATGACGCAGTTCGAAGCGCGGGACTGGCAGGGCAGGGCGGGCGAGGTCGTGACGCGCCGGGCGCGCATCTACGAGCGGCTGATGCCGTTCAAGATCGCGGCGCACGCGCGCCGGTTCCAGTCCGAATATCTGATGGATGCGCACCAGCGTTTTCTCGCGATGGAGCGTGCGGCCCTGCAGGCGATCCTGCCCGCCGAAATCCGGTCGAACCCTGCGTTGTTCGCGGCGCTTGAAATGGTCACGGGGTTCCAGTCGTGGCAGCGCCTGCGGCAGGATCAGAACCTCGCGCCCGAAGACGCCGAGGCAGCGATACGGCTTGCTGTCGAACGGCTGCTCGGCCTGTGAGGCGCGCTGCGGTTCTCGCGTTCGCACTGCTGTCGGCGTGCGGCGTGCGCGGAGAGAATGCTGCGTGCGGGATTCCCGCGGACAGGCTCGGCGTTTTCGTTGATGTGCCCGAGGGGCGCTTCATCAAGGGCGCCGCGCCGCGCTACCCCGAGGAGCGGCCCGAGCTGTCGCTGCATGTCGGCGCGTTCCGCATTCAGGCGCACGAGGTCACGAACGATCAGTTCGCGGCGTTCGTGAAGGCCACCGGCTATCTCACCGATGCCGAACGCACGGCGGGTGATGCCGATGGCGGATCGGCGGTGTTCACGGCGCCCGAAGGCGGCGAGAGTCGGCCGTGGAAGCTGGTGCAGGGCGCGACGTGGCGAACGCCGGAAGGGCCGGGCTCGGACATCGCCGGGCATGGCCGCGATCCCGTCGTGCACGTCTCCCCCGCCGATGCGGCCGCCTATGCGGCGTGGGCGGGCGGGCGCCTGCCGAGCGAGGTCGAGTGGGAATATGCCGCATCGCTCGGCCTGCCGAAGGGCGGCGATCAGGAAGCGGGCGCCTATGCACCCGGTGCGCGGCCGGTCGCCAACACCTGGCAGGGCCTGTTTCCCGAGGAACAGAAAGCCGCCGACGGCTTCGCCGGCCGCGCCCCCGTCGGCTGCTTTCCGCCGAGCCGCATCGGCCTTTACGACATGATCGGCAACGTCTGGGAGATCACCGACACGCCTTGGGGCGAAGGCGCGCAGACGATCAAGGGCGGCTCCTATCTCTGCTCGGAAAACTTCTGCCGCCGCTACCGCCCCGCCGCCCGCCAGTCGCAGGAGGCTCACTTCTCCGCAAGCCACGTCGGCTTCCGCATCGTCAAAGACGCACCGTCTCAGTTGGGCCAGTAGATAAATTCATCCCGGGGACGGGCGCGCTCGGCGAGCGTCTTGTCGATCGCAACCGGTGCCTCGACCGTATGCGGATAGAGCGGCGCCCGCCCGGCCTTGCGGTGCGCATCGAGCAGCGCCGTCATCGCCGCGACCCGCGCCGGTTCGCCGTCGGCGAGATTGACCTTTTCGGTGGGATCGGCGGCAAGGTCGAACAGCCACGTCTTCTTGGGCCGTTCCGTCACCTGCAGCTTCCAGTCGCCCTGCCGCACCACGCGGTAGTAGGCGCTCTGCCAGAACAGCGCGTCGTCGGTGCGCGCCGGGGTTTCGGGCGCGAGCAGGTTGACGCCGTCGATGGCGACACCGACGGGGAGCGGCGCGCCCGCCGCTGCGGCGAAGGTCGGCATCAGATCGATATGCCCGGCGGGCTTTTGGATGCGCGTGCCAGGCGCGATGCGGGCGGGCCAGCGCATGAACAGCGGTACGCGGATGCCGCCCTCGAACATCGTCAGCTTCCAGCCGCGATAGGGCGCATTGATGTCGGGCAGGCCGACATAGCCCGCGCCGCCGTTGTCGCTCGAAAACACCACGATCGTATTCTCGTCGAGGCCTTCGTCCTTCAGCGTCGCGAGCACGCGGCCGACGCTCCGGTCGAGCGAGCGGACCATCGCGGCATAGACGCGCAGCCGATGCGGCTTGATATCGCCCACCGCCTCATAATCGGCGCGCGTCGCCTGCAGCGGCGTGTGCACGCCCCAGTGCGCGAGATAGAGGAAGAATGGCCGGTTGCGGTTGGCGCGGATCACCTTCACGGCCTCGTCGGTCCAGTAATCGGCAAGGTAGCCGCCGGGCGCGAACAGCGGGCCTTCGTTGAACGAGGCGGCATATTGCATCCGCGCCCACAGGAACCGGTCGATCGGATCGAAATCGAGCTTCGCGTTGACGACGCTGGAATCGTCCTCCGGCAGATGGAGCCCGCTCGCCATCAGCAGGCTTTCGTCGAAGCCCTGCGCGTTCGCGCCGAATTCCTTGCCGCTGCCGAGGTGCCACTTGCCGATGTGGACCGTGTGATAACCCGCGCCTTTCAGGATTTCGGCGATGGTAATTTCCGAACCCGGCAGGCCCTGTTCGTCGAAGCTCGGCACCTTGTCGTCAGCGTCGCGGTTCCAGTCGACGGGCGGCAGACCGGAGCGCTCATTGTCCGAGAACATCGCCACCATCCGCCCCATGCCGTCCGGCGTCGGCGTGAATTCGAATCCGGTGCGCGTCGGGTAGCGGCCGGTCAGGATCATCGCGCGCGAGGGCGCGCAACTCGCCGTCCCGGCATAGGCCTGCGCGAACAGCGCGCCTTCCTTCGCCAGCCGGTCGATGTTCGGCGTCGGCACGCGTCCGCCCGCGACACCGCCGCCGAACGCCGAGATGTCGTTGATGCCAAGGTCGTCGGTGAGGATGAAGACGATGTTGGGTGGGCGGTCTCCCGCGGGTGCCGCCGCCGGACCCTCATTCCACGCGACGGGGCTGTAGGGCGCGATGTCGCGGTCCTTGGCGAGCGTGGTGACGAGCCACAGGATCACCTCCTTGCGGTTCAGCCACGCTGCCCCACCGAGTACGACGAGCAGTACCGCTGCACCGACAAGGGCCGAACGTTTTTTCATGGCAGAAGCGCTTCGCATCCGGTGCGATCGAGGAGCGTCCGCACCGCCGCCTGATCATCCGTCCCAAGTGCTGCGAAGGCCTCGCGTATCCACTGCAGACATTTCGCCTGATAGGGGAAGACCGGCTGCGTCCACGCGCGTCCATCGATTTCCGTCTGCACGATCTCGGCGCCCGCCATCACCGCTTTCGCGTTCGCGATCAGAAATGGCGCGTACACCCGCCCGATCTCGCTTAGCAGCGGGCGCAGCATGGTCATCTCGTCGCGCGAAAACCAGTCGGCGGTGGTCGGCTCGACACCGGAGAGATCCTCGACACGGTCGAGCCACGCGCGCACGCGCGGCGCGGTCTGCGCGGCAATCGCGGCGGAGGTCGGCTCGATCACGGCAAGCTGCGCGAGCTGTCCGTGGATGGCGAAATCGGCAGAAGACGGCCGCGCGCCGAGCACATAGCCGCGCCCCGCGATCAGCGCATCGAGAACGGCAAGGAAACGCCGATAGCTGTGTTCGATCGTTTCCCCGGTCGTGTCGTTCGAACCGACCACGTAAAGTCGGCTGATCTGCCGGTCGGCGAACATATCCGCCGTCTGTGCGGCGGTTTCCGCGTGCATTGTCGGGGCCATCCAGAACACCAGCAGCGGCGCGGCATTCGCGGCATCCTCTGCGAACGCCCATCGGTAATGGAACATGGCCTTGGTCAGCCATTCGTCCGCATAGTCCTCGATCAGGTGATTGAGGAACGCCAGAACCGGATCGGCGGGAATCGCCTCGCGTCCCTTATGCTCCGCTTCCAGCCGCCGGATGATCGGCGAGGAATCCACGGCAGGCTCCAGCGTACCGTCGGCCAAAGGGAAATACACCGTTGGCAGCAGCTTCACCTTCGGCGCCGGAAGGCCTTCGGGCGGCTGCATGTGGCTGCCCCAGAGGATCGCGTGGGGTATGCGCCTGTACCGGAGCAGCGCGATCATCTTGCGCGTATAGGGCGAGCCCGGGGCGCCCAGCAGCCGGAGCGGTTCGGTCAAGCGGACCTCCGTTTGCGTTTCCTGAAAAGCCGTGCGGCAACGGCGATAACGGCCACGATCGCAAGCAGGATGCCGCCGAGCGCCCATCCGTGATGCTTCAGGATCTTGATGCGCGTGTTGAGCGTGATCTGCCGGAACGGATCGTAGCCTTCCGGGATATCCAGCACGCCCATGGATTTCGCATAAGCTTGGTAGTCGGCGAGCATCGATTGGACCCGCGCCGGTTCGGCCGCGCTGAGATCGCGTGTTTCGCCGGGGTCACGGCTGAGATCGTAAAGCTTCCACGTACCATCGCCGTGCGGCGGCAGGTTGCGCACGAGCTTGAAGTCGCCGCGATAGAGCGCCGCGTTTCCGGAAACCTCCATGCCGATCGGCGTGTCCGGCGAGTAGACATGATCCGCCGTGCCGCTCAGCACGGGCCTCAGGCTGCGCCCCGTCATGGCCTTGCCGCCGCTACCCTCTATACCCGCGATGTCGAGCAGCGTCGGCGCAACATCGGTGACGAAGGCGGCGGCGGAAACACGCGGTTGTGGCACGATGCCCGGGCCGGACACGATGAACGGCACGCGCAGCCCACCTTCGGATGCGTAGAATTTGAAAAGGCTGTGCGGCGCTGCCGCGGCGGTTGCCCACTCCGGGCCGATCGAGACGAACGAGCCTTTCTCGCCCAGCCGGTCCAGATTCTGGTTGTAGCCGTTCATCCGCATCCAGAGCGGGAAACCGCGCTGGCTGACCGGTTCGTTCGGTTCCGGCCCGTTGTCGGAGGTCACGACGAACACGGTATTCTGAAGCACGCCGCGCTTTTCGAGATAGGCGATCAGGCGGCCGATATGATGGTCCATCGCCTCGATCATGCCCGCATTCACCGCCATGCTCTTCGCCAGCAGGCGACGCTCGGGATCGGGAAGTGTGTTCCATTCTCGCAATCCGGTGGGCTTGGCGGCTAGCGGTGCGCCTTCGGGAATCAGACCCATCGCCTGCGCGCGCTGCCAGCGCGCCTCGCGGATGTTGTCCCAGCCCTTGTCGTAGACCCTCTCGTAATGCGCTGTGTAGGTGCGGGGTGCCTGCACGGGGATATGCACCGCCTGAAACGCCAAATAGGCAAAGAACGGATCATTCCCGCCTTGATCCGCCAGATAGTCGATCATCCGGTCGACGATGAATTCGGATGAATAGAAGTCGGCGGGCAGCGTCGCCGGCTTGCCGTCCTCGAACCACGGTGCCGTATCGTAATACGGCATGTAGGGCTTCTGCTCCCAGTTATCGGCACCGGAAGCATCGAGTGCGAACGACTTCTGGAAGCCGTGCGACGGCGGCAGTTCCCCTTTGCCGCTGCCGAGGTGCCACTTGCCGGTCATGTAGGTGCGGTAACCCGCGCGCCGCAGCCGCTCCGCGACCGTGATCGCATCGGGTTCGAGCCGGAGGCCGTAGCCCGGCTTCCCCGCGTGCTCCGGCGGCAGCACCTCGGGAATGGTGGCGACGCCGTTCCGGTGGTTGTCGATGCCGGTAAGCAGCATCGCCCGCGACGGCGCGCAGAGCGGCGAGGTGCGGTAGTGGGTGAACAGCGTGCCCGCACCCGCGAGCCGGTCGATATTGGGTGTGCGCGCCTCGCCGCCATAGGCGCCGAAGTCCATCAGCGCCGCATCGTCGACAAGGATGAGCACGAAGTTGGGGCGCGGTTGCGGATGCTGCGCGCGGGCGGGCGCATAGGCCGCCATGACGGCGAAGCCCACCCAAAGCCAGCACCGCAGCCCGCCCAGCCGCATCGACACCCCCCTTGGACAGCCCCTCGTGTCCCGCTGTCACTCAACAATATGACACTAGGACTGTCAATTTAAGGCGTCTATTGCGCAAAACGTGAGGGACTGCCCAGGCAGTAGAGCGTGCGGCCGCTCATGTTGAGCTGGAGGTACGGAAGCAGGCGCTGCCCGCGTGTGCGGTTCCCCGGATCGGAGCAGAACGGTCCGCGGCCATCCGGTGCCGCCGCTTCGCCGACCCCCATGTCCGCGTAGCCGGAGAGCATGTGCAGCGTGGGTGCCGGTGCGATCGAAACGAGGCCGCCGAAACCGTCGCTGCCGCTGAGGCTGCCGGGCACGTGCTGGATGCGGTCCTGATCGTAGGGCGCGATCAGGTGGCCGGTCACGGTAAGCGTGCCGGGCGTGTAAGCGAGCACGTAGTTCGACGCAAATCCCCCCGACGCCTCGATCGCATAGTGCCCGACGAGCGAGTCACCCACCGCAGCCGTAAAGAACGTCACGCCGCTCACCACAGACGCATTGTCACCCTCGGCGAGGCCGACAAGGTGATAGGTGAACGTCGGATTGGGCTGGAAGCGCGCACGGGACTGGTCGTCGACAACCACCGTCAGCGCCTTCGCGGAAACGTTCGTGGTGAGGCCGCCGAGCAGGCCGTCGTCCAGAGCGAGATCATAATTGCCCGCATCCTCGCCCGACAGCGAAACCCCGCCCACGGTCACGCTCTTGCCGTTTCCGGCGTTGCGATCGGCAGCCAGCGCCTCGTAGTCGAACGCGACATTGTCGCCCGAAAGAATATCCGCGGTCGTGAAATCGAGCGGTACGTTGCGCGTGCCGTCGTAGGTCTTTCCGACGGCCGCGATATCGGTGACCGTCAATGTCTTCCGGGCGATATCCGCGCTGAGGCCGAGCAGCAGCGCGGCATCGAGGCTGAGCGCGTAATTGCCCGCGTCCGCGCCGGTCAGCACCACCGCGCCGCCGGTGACGCCGATCGCCTTGCCCGCGCCGGCATTCTTGTCGCCGAACAGCGCCTCGTAACCGAAGCCGACCGTGTCGCCGCTGACGATGTCGTCGGTGACGAAGGCGAGGTCGGCATCGCGCGAACCGTTGTAAGTTTTCGCAAGCGCAAGCACGTCCGTGATGCTGAGCGTTTTCGCGGTGATGTCCGCCGAAAGGCTGCCGAGCAGCGCGGGATCGAGCACGACGACATAATTGTCCGCATCCGCGCCGCTCAGGCTGATGCCATCCACCACCGTGACGGGTTTTCCGGCGCCTACGTTCTTGTCCGCAAAGCGCGCATCGTAGCCGAACGCCGCATCATCGCCGCCGACAAGTCCTGTCGCGGTGATCGTCAGCGCGGCCGTCGTTGTTCCGTCGTAAACCTTGTCGAGCGCCGCAACGGCGGTGATGTTCAGCGTCCTTGCGGCGATGTCGATCGCAAGGCCCGAGAGCAAAGCGGGATCGAAGCCGATATCGTAGTTGTCCGCATCGGCACCGCTGAGGGACATAGTGTCCCCGGTGACCGTCACGGCCTTGCCGGTTCCGGCATTTCCGTCCGCCGCGAGTGCCTCGTAGAGGAAACCGATGTCGTCGCCGGCAACCAGGTCGCCCGTCGTGAAGTCGAGTGTCACGTTTCGGTTGCCGTCGTACGTCTTGTCCACCGCTGCGGCGGTATCCAGAGTCAGCGTCTTCCGGTCGATGTCGGCCGTGAGCTCAGCGAGCAATGCGCCATCGAGGACAAGAACATAGTTTCCGCCATCCGCGCCCGAGAGCGAAACGTCGGAGGCGGTCACGCCCTTGCCCACGCCGGCATTCTTGTCCGCGAAGTTCGCCGTGTAATCGAACGTCACCGTGTCGCCGGAGAGAATGTCGGCAGTCGCGAACGAAAGTCCGGCCGATGTGCCGCCGTCGTAGATCTTGTCGAGTGCGCCGACGCCGCTCACCGTCAGTGTTCGTGCCGTAATATCCGCTGCGAGCGCGGACACGTCACCCGGATCGAGCGCAAGCGTGTAGTTCGCGGCATCCGTTCCCGTGAGCGTCACACTGCCGGTCAGGCTGACGGCCTTGCCCGTCCCGGCCACCTTGTCGGCGAATTGCGCGTCGTAGGCGAATGTCACCGAATCCCCGGTCACGATGTCGCCAGTGGAGAAGGTGAGGGCGGCGTCGCGCGTCCCATCATAGATCTTGCCGTCCGCCGTGACGCCCGCATTCAGCGTACGCGGCGAGATCGTCGCATTGGCGATCGTCGGCTGCGTCAGCGTATAATTCCCGGCGTCGGCGCCGATGAGTGTGTAGCCCGATGCGGCGACGCTCCACGTCCCCGCGTTTTTGCTCGCGAACAGCCCCGAACCCGCCGAGAATGCGACATCGTCGCCGCTAACCGTGCCGACGAGGGCACCTCCCGAAAGCACGGCGTCCGCAACGCCGTCGTAAGTCTTGCCCGCGGCGATGACACCGGACAGGCTGAGTGACTTTGCGGTAATCGTCGCATCGGTCACTGCCGGTTGCGTCAGCGTGTAGTTACCGGCATCGTCGCCGGTGAGCGTGTAGCCCGACGCGGTGACGTTCCACGTGCCGGCATTCCTGCTCGCAAACACGCCGCTACCGGACGCGAACGACACATCATCGCTGCCGACGGTGCCGACAAGCATTCCGCCCGAAAGGTCCGCATTGCTGTTCCCGTCGTATTCCTTGCCCGCGGCGCTTACCCCGGAAAGCGTGATGGCTTTCGGGACGATCGTCGCGTTCGCGACCGTCGGCTGCGTCAGCGTATAGTTTCCGGCGTCGTCACCCGACAGCGCATAACCGGTAGCTGTAACCGACCAGGTTCCGGCATTGCGGCTTCCGAATACGCCGGAGCCCGAGACGAACGAAACGTCTTCGCTTCCCACCACGCCGAAGAGCGCGCCGCCGGAAAGATCGGCGTCGGTGTCGCCGTCATAGTCCTTGCCCGCCGCAGTGACGCCGGAAAGCGTGAGAGCCTTTGCCGAAATCGTTGCGGTCGCGACAGCGGGCTGTGTGAGCGTGTAATTGCCGGCGTCATCACCGGTGAGCATATAGCCCGACGCAGTAACACTCCATGTGCCCACGTTCTTGCTGGAAAACAGCCCCGAACCCTCGGCGAATTCGACATCCTCGCTGCCGACGATACCGACCAGCGACCCACCGGAGAGGTCTGCATCGGCATCGCCGTCATAATCCTTGCCCGCAGCGGTCACGCCGGTCAGCGTGAGAGCTTTTGCCGAGATCGCCGCATTGGCGATCGTCGGCTGCGTCAGCGTGTAGTTGTCTGCATCGTCACCGGTGAGCGCATAGCCGGTTGCCGTGATCGTCCACGTCCCGACATTTTTGCTCGCGAATGTACCGCTTCCTCCCGAGAATTCGACATCCTCGCTGCCGACGATACCGACCAGAGACCCGCCGGAGAGGTCGGCATCGGCATCGCCGTCATAATCCTTGCCCGCAGCAGTCACGCCGGTCAGCGTGAGAACCTTTGCCGAGATCGTCGCATTGGCGATGGTGGGTTGGGTGAGTTCATAGTTCGCGGCGTCGCTGCCGGAGAGGGTGTAGCCCGTGGCGGTCACCACCCATGTTCCGACATTTTTGCTCGCGAACGCGCCCGCGCCCGCGGTGAATTCGACATCGTCGCTGCCGACCACCCCGTCCAGCGCGCCGCCGGAAAGGTCGGCGTCGTCATCGCCGTCGTAATCCTTCCCCGCCGCGGTCACGCCGGTGATCGTCAATGTTTTCGGCGTCACGGTCAGCGTACCGGTGGAGGAGGGGGTACCGAACGCATAGCCGGCGCTGCTTGCAAGCGTGCCGTTGGCTATGCTGATGGCATAGGGTGATCCGGCGACATTCGCGGCCGCTGCGGCGCCGCTCGAACTGAATTCGGGGACGCCGGAAATGCCGAGATCGCTCAGTGTCTCCTGCGTCCACACGCTTTGATAGCTGGATGCGGATACGATACCGGAAATGCTGTAATTGATGCCGCGCGTCGGTGTCGGGAATGTATATTCGGTTCCATAGGTCTTGCTGTCGGAGAAGCTCGTTGAAACTGTGAGCGTAGGCTGATTGGCGAAGACGTAGCGGTTGCCGGAACCGACTGAGCCTGGAGTCAGCGTCAACTGTGTCTTCCCCCAGATCGGCAGATTGCCGCTGGCGAGATTGTTCAAGGTGCTGTTATCCGGATGGGTCAGGTAAATGATCCAGCGGCCGGTTGTGGACTGTACCGCCGTGCTGCCGGTCAGGTTGTTGAGGTCCTTGCCGGTGCCGCCACCTTTCGCCGCATCGACAACGATTGTGCCGCTGCCGCTTTGAACCTTTGTGCCCACGCCGGAAACGTAAAGCCCGTCGTTGCCCGTGCCGCCTGCGCTCACACCGCCCCGTGCGGTGATGGAGATATTGCCGGCGTCGCTTTTCAGGGCCTCGACAGCGTTCAGATACACGCCGTTGCGCTTGTTTCCGGTGCCGCTGCCACCCGTTCCCGAAACGATGATATCGGCGGCATTGGCATCGCTGCCGGTGGACCTCACCTGCGTGCCGAGCCCGAGCTGGATGCCGTAGTGATGCGCATCCACGCCGTCCGATCCAGCGCCGCCCGTGCCGGTCATCGTGATGTCGCCGACGATGCTCTCGATGTAAGTATTGGGGCTCGAAAGATAGATTCCGATGTTTGTGTTCGTGGTCGCCGATGCGGCATCGCCGCCGCCCTGTCCGGAAAGCGTGATCTTCGCCGCGCCGGGCGTTGTGCCCGTCGATGCGATGTGCGCGCCTTCCAGAATATGGATGCCGTGATTGTTGGCGCTCCCTGCCGTCTCCGATCCTGTCCCGGTGATCGCGATGTCGCCGAACGCGCTTGTGATCGTCGCGGCCGCGCCCTGCAGGCTGACGCCCTGATTGTTCGCTGAAAGCGCGCCGGTGCCGCCGGCGTTGCCGATGACCGTGATCTTCGCCGCGTTGGCAGTGGTTCCGGTCGATTCGATTCGTGCGTCATTGATAAGGCGCACACCGATGTTGTTGTTCGATGTCGATGCCACCGCGCCGGTGCCGGTCACGCTGATATCGCCGTCGATGCTGGTGATCGCCGCGCCGGTATCCGCCACGTAGACGCCAATGTTGGTCGCGCCGCTTCCGGTGCCGCCCGCCGCGCCGATAATCTCGATCGCCGCCGCGTCGTCTCCCGTGCCCGTGGACGCGATGGTGGCGCCGTCGTGGATATGCACGCCGTAATTCTGCGGCCCGGTGGAGGCGCCGCCGGTTCCCGAGATGAGCATGGCGCCGGAATTGCTGACGACGTCGGTGGCCGTGCCCTTCAGGTAGATGCCGATGTTCGTGCCGCTTGCGGCGGTGCCGCCCGTTCCGGTCAGCGTGAGCGTTCCGGCGCCCAGCGATTCGATGGTGCTGCCATCCACGAATATGCCGTGGCTGATGCTTGCGCCGCCTTTGCCGAGCAGGCTGATGTTGCCGCCGCCTCCCGCTGCCGTGGAGATGCCGGCGCCCCCGGCCAGCTTGATCGCTGCATCGCCCGAGCCTGTGCCCGTGCCGGCTTCGTTCGCCTTCAGCGTGATCGCTTCGAACGCGTCGCTGTCCGCTGTGTAGCTGTTCGCGAGCGTGCCACCGGAAAGCAGGATGCGCGCACCCGCCGTCAGGGCAAGCGTTGCCTTGCCGGTAACGAGCAGATCGGCACCGCTGTTCACCGTGATGTTGCCGAGTGTCGCCGAATAGGTCTGCGCGCCGCTCGTCGTCACGTCCTGATTGAAGTTCAGGCTGCTGGTCGCCTGCGTCGCGGTAAGGGAGACGCGTGTCGCCGTAATTCCGGATACAGGGCCGATTGCACCGATTGTAAGCGCGCCTGCGCCGCCGTGCGTCAGCTCGATCACATCCGTGTCGGCGGCGAGTGTGCCGATGTCGTTTCCTGTGTTCGTCAGCGTGTAAGCACCGGTATCGTTCAGCAAGAGGAGTTGGGTGGCCGTGATTCCGGCGCTTTGGGTGGTCGCACCAGCGATATCCAGTGTCAGGCGATTGCCGCCGGTATTGAGCACGCCGTCCACGGCGAGCGTCTGGCTGCCGACAAGGCGCAGGTTGTCCGTGAAAGCGGACAGGCCTGTTCCCACGGAGATCGCACCGGCCGTGGAATTGCCGATAACGATTTCGCTGAAGCCATTCTGGAGACGGCCGAGCGCGCTGGCGCTCAGCGTAAGATCACCGCCCGCGCCGGTGCCGATGCCGATCGTGCGCCCGGCCGTGCGCGTCTGGATCGTCAGAACGCCGCTTCCGGCAACGCTGGACGTGACGGCTATGCCGATCGTGTCTCCGGTTATGGTGATATCGCCGGTTGCCGTAACGCCGAGCACACCCGTTCCGAACAGGCCGACATCGTTGCCGCTACCCGCGGCCGTGCCCGTCAGCAGAATATCGCCGCCGGCGCTGGTGGAAACCTGCCCGCTCGCCGCGATGCGGGCGCCGTCGTAGCTGTTGCTTCCGGTGCTGTTTTCGGTCACGCCGGTGATCGAGATGTCGCCGCTCGTCGTCTGCACCCTGCCGCCGCCGCTCCCGATCCAGACGCCCTCGCCGATGCCGTTTCTGCGCGTGCCCTGGAGGGTGATGTCGCCGCCCGCAGTGGACTGGATCGCGGTGGTTGCACCGCCCAGCACGTAGAGCGCCGGGAAGTTGCCGGCGGTGCCGTCGGCGGTCGCGGTCAGCGTGATGTCACCCGTTGCAGAGGTGATGCTGCCGCCGGTGGTGACGAGAATGCCGCTGTTGTTGCTGCTCGTTCCCGATGCGTGGCCGGTCATCGAGATGCTGGCGCTGCCCAGCGCTGAAACGGGCCCCTGGATCGCAATGCCGTGTCCGGTTTCGTCGCCACCCGTTCCGTCGATCGTGAGTTCGCCGCCGGACGAGACAGTGCCGCCCGTGATGTTCACGCCGTGCGCTGCCGTCGAACCGTTGCCGCCGAGCCCCGTGATCGAAATCGCGCCGGAAGCGGTCTGGAAGCGGCTGACGGTGTTCAGGCGGACGCCATGAAGGCCGTTGCCGTCTCCGCCGTCGCCCAGGATGGTAAGGCTGCCGCTTCCGGTCGCCTCGACGATCCCGGTATTCAGATCGAACGCTGCCGCGCTCGATGCACCCTCCGCATCGCTGCCATAGGCCTTGATGTCTATGTTGCCGCCGCCCACGGTGGCGAACTTGCTGCCCCATTGCAGCACGACGCCGGACATGGCCCGGTCGGCGGTGCCGCCGCCGCCATGCCCGGTGACGCTGAGGTCGCCGTGTTCGGACTGGATCGTCGAACCGGAAAACGTGATGCCGGCACGCGCCGTCTGCGCATTGTTGCTGGAGGCGATGCCGCGTCCCGCGAGCTTTATGTTGCCATAGCCGCTGGCCATGATTTTCGTGTTGTCGCCGTAGATGCCGTGGAGGTTCGCCTCGGCCGCACTGTCTGCGAGGTTGGCGTTCAGGATGATCGCGTCGAACTTGCCTGTCGCTGTCGTGTTCGTGTTCTCGATCCGGCTTGTGCCCGAGAGGACGATCTGCCGCGCGGCAGTCAACGTGATCGGCACTTCGCCAGACGCCGAAAGTGTAACGTTTCCGGTGCTTACCTTGATGTCGCGTGCGGAATTATAGCTCTGCGCGCCCGTCGTCGTAACGCCTCGGGTGAAGGTGATGTCGCCGTTCGTTGGGCTGCTGACGAGCGCGATGCAGGCGGCTGCGATGCCCTCTGTACTGCCGATCGCGCCCACGCTGAAGCTGGTGCCGCTACCGTTGGTCAGCGAGATCGATCCCGATCCGATGCTCGCGGCGAGCGTGCCGATCGTATTGCCTGCATGATTGAAGGTGTAGTTGCTGGCCGTGCCCAGCAGCAGGAGCTGGCCGGCGGTCAGCGCCGCACTCTGCGTTCCACCGCCGGCAACGTCGAGCGTCAGGCGGTTGCTGCCCGTGCTGAGCGTGCCGTCGATGGCAAGCGCCCCGGCGCTTTGGAGGCGCAGGTTGTCGACGAAGGCCGACAGACCGCTTCCGACCGTGATGGCGCCCGCATCCGCATTGCCGATGACGATTTCGGAAAAGCCGTTCTGGATGTTGGCGAGCGAGGCGGCGTCGATCGCGAGGTCGCCGGCACCGCTGCCGAGGCCGATGGTTCGCCCGTCGGTGCGCGACTGGATCGTCAGGATGCCGTTTCCGGAAACCGTGCCCGTGAAACCGATCGTATCCGCATTGATGGTGATGTCGTTCGTGTTCGCGCTGCCGAGCGTGCCGCCCGAACCGATCGTGAAATCCGGTTGTCCGCCGTCGCCGCTCGTCGCGGTGATGCTGATGTCGCCCGAGATCGTGTGCACGCCCGCCGAGCTCGATGCGATCCACACGCCTTGGCCGCCCGCCACGGCGGAGCCGATGAGCGCGATGTCGCCCGTGCCGGTTGTACGCACCTGCGATCCGCTGAACACGTAGAGGCCCGGCGCCACGCCGCTGCCCACGGCCTCGCCGGTAATCTCGATGTCGCCGTTGGTGCCGACGATCTGCGACGACTGATGGAGGAAGACGCCGTAGGTGGTGCCGCCCGAGCCCGTGCCGCTGGTGCCGTGAAGCGTGATCGCGCCCGATCCCAGCGATTCGATCGTCGATCCGCCGAGCATGTTGATGCCGCGCCCGTCGGCCGCGCCGCCGCGCGCTGAAAGCGCGATGCTGCCCGCCGCGCCCGCGGCCGTGCGGATGATCGCGCCGCTCAGGTCGATGCCGCTCAGCGTTCCGGCGTCGGCGGTCGCGCGGCGATTGGCCGTGATGTCGATCGCCGCGAACGGCGTCAGCCCGCCGGCATATGTGTTCTCGACCTTCGCGCCGGTGGTGAGCGAAACCTGCCGCGCCGCGTCCATGCTCAGCGTCGCGGCGCCCGTGACGGTGAGCGTCGTGCTTGCCGCGAGCTTGATATCGCGCTCGGATGTGTAATCCTGCGCGCCGCCGGTCGTGATGTTGCCGTTCAGCAGAATATCGCCCGCGGTGGCGGCGCTCGTGACGGTGAGCGCACCTGCCGTGATCGCGCGCAGCGTAATGTCGCCCGCCGCAGCGTTGGTCTTGCCCGCGCCGTTGCGCAGATCGATGGTGACGGTGCCGGTACCGGCGGCGATCGCCGTGCCCACGCCCATAGTGATGGCGGCGGCTCCGCTGTCGCGATGGGCATCCACCACGCCGTTCGCGAGCGTATCGTTGGCGATGAGCGTGAGATCGCCATTGTCGGTGGTGATGCTTGCATTGAGGAGTACGCTGCGCCCGGCCTGCAGCGTCAGATCGCCGCCGTCTCCGAGTGCGTTGTTCACCGTTACTGCGGCCGAGACGGTGATGTCGTTCGAAGCCTGCAGCGTCAGGTTGGTGCCCGCCGCGAGCAGCGCCGCGAGCGAAGTCGCGGAGATGTTGACGGTCGCGTCCGGATCGTCGGCATAGGAGAGGCCGCCCGCCGCCGCGAGGTCGGTCGTGAACAGATAAACGGCGCCGCTGTTGCTGATGCTGTTGCTGGCGCCGTCGTCGCCGTTCGCGCCCGCCGCGAGGCGAAATCCATTCGCGCTGAGCGCCGCCGAGACGCCGAGATTGTCGCCGGTGCCGAGCGTGAGCGAGGTATCGAATGTCCCCGCGTAGCCGCTGCCGATGGTGCCCTTGTGCACGCCCCCGGTGAAGCTCGTGTCGGAGAAGGTGAGCAGGTAGAGCGCGCCCGCGTTCTCGACAGCGTTGCCGGCGCCGTCGTCGTAGTTCGCGCCTGCGACGAGATAGTCGCCGTCGCCGTTCAGGGCGACGGAACGGCCGAACTGGTCGCTGGCCTCCAGCGCGGCAAGATCGCGGCTCTTGCCGCCGCTGTAGCCCTTGCCGATCGTACCCGCGAGCGCACCGCCGCCGAAATCGCCGTTCGTGAACGTGAACAGGTGCACCGCGCCGGCGTCCGTGGTGCTGTTGCCCGAACCATTGTCGCCGGTGGCGCCCGCCGCGAGCCTGTCGCCGGCACCGTTCAGAGCGGCCGAGACGCCGAAAAAGTCGCTGGTATCGAGCGAGGCGACGTTGACGTCGCCCACGCCGACATAACCCTTGCCGATCGTACCGGAATGCGTGCCGCCGCCGAAATCGGTATCGGTGAAACGGAAGAGATAGACCGCGCCGTAATCGTCGTTGGCGCCGCCACTGACGCCGTCATCGAGATAGGCGCCCGCCGCGAGCCGGTCGCCCGCCGCGTTCAAGGCCACCGACGTGCCGAACCTGTCGGCCGCGGCGAGCGGCGTCAGATCGATGTTGCCCGTGCCCGTATAGCCCTTGCCGATGGTGCCGACGTGCGCGCCGTCCGCGAAGCTGTCGTCCGAAAAGCTGAACAGGTATACCGCGCCCGCACCGCCGGTCGTGTTGCCGAGCCCGGCGTCCGCCCACGCGCCGACCGCCATGCGGTCGCCGTCGTCGTTCAGCGATACGGAGAAGCCGAAACCATCGGCCGCGTCGAGCTGCGCAACGTTCACGTTCTTGCCGCCGACATAGCCCTTGCCGACGATCGCCTCGAGCGCGCCGTCCGAATACTGGTCGTCGCTGAAGCTGAAGAGATAGACGGCACCGGATGCCGCCGCGGCATTGCCCGCGCCGTTGTCGGCATAGGCGCCGACGGCAAGCCGGTCTCCGGCGCCGTTCAGTGCCACCGCCATGCCGAACTGCTCGCCGGTGTCGGGCGCGGCGTTGAGCGCGATATCGTGTGTCCGCACATAACCGTCGCCGACCATGCCGACGAGATTGCCGCCGTAGAAATTCGTATCCTCGAAGCGGAACAAATAGACCGCGCCCGACACGGCCGTGCGGTTGCTCGCACCGCCGTCGCCGGTCGCGCCGACGGCGAGCCGGTCGCCCGCGCCATTCAGCGCGACCGACACACCGAACTGGTCGCTGTTGTCGAGCGAGATGACATTGATCTTGTCGCTGCCCGAATAATTCTTGCCGAGCGTGGTCGTCAGGCTGCCGCCCGAAAAATTGCCGTCCGTGAAACTCAGCAGATAGACGGCGCCCGAACCGGCGGCGCTGTTCGCATTGCCGCCGTCTCCGAAGGCGCCGACGGCAAGACGGTCGCCCGCATCATTGAGCGAGATGCCGCGTCCGAACTGGTCGGCCGCTTCGAGCGCGCCGACGTTGACGTTGGCGCCGCCCGTGTATCCCTTGCCGATCGTGCCGGTGTGGCTGCCTCCGGTGAAGTCGTCGTCGGTGAAGCTGAACAGGTGCACGGCACCCGACGCACTGGCGACATCGCCGCTGCCACCGTCGCCGATGGCGCCGACGGCGAGCCGGTCACCGGCGCCGTTCAGCGCCACGGAAACGCCGAATTGATCGGAGGCGCCGAGCTGCGTCACGTCGATATCGTTCGTGCCCGCGTAGTCGGCGCCGATCACACCGGCCACCGCACCGCCGGTGAAGTTGCTGTCGTTGAAGCGGATCAGATAGGCCGCGCCCGCCGAGGTCAGATCGTCGTTGGCGCCCTTGTCGCCGATGGCGCCCACGGCGAGCCGGTCGCCTGCCGCGTTCAGCGCGACCGAAATCCCGAACTGATCGTTCATGGCAAGGCCGGAAACGTCGACGCCGTATCCCTTGCCCACGGTCGCGACGTGGGTGCCGTCCGAGAAGTCATCGTCGGAGAAGGTGAAGAGATAGACCGCGCCGGTGTTCGTCGTGCTGCCGCCGTCATCCCCGAGCGCGCCGACCGCCAGCCGATCGCCGCTGTCATTGAGCGCGACGCCGCTGCCGAACCAATCGTTCATTTCAAGGCCGGGCATGTCGACGTTCTTGCCGCCCGTGTAGCCTTTGCCGATGATGCCCGAGAGCGTGCCGCCCGAGAAATTCGCATCGTCGAAGCTGAACAGGTAGACCGCGCCGGAACCCGATGTGACGTTGCCGAATCCCGAGTCCGCCCAGGCGCCCACCGCCATGCGATCGCCGACGCCGTTGAGCGCGACGGAAACGCCAAAACTGTCGCCGCTGTCGAGCGCGGGAATATCGATGTCGCCGGTATGCCAGGAATCGCGGCCGAGCACGCCGCGCACCGCCCCGTTCGAAAAATTGCCGTCGCTGAAGCCGAGGAGATAGACTGCGCCTGCTCCCGTGCTGGCGTTGTTGCCGCCATCGTCGCCGTATGTGCCGATCGCGAGTCGGTCGCCCACGCCGTTCAGCGCCACCGAAAAGCCGAAGGCGTCGGAGCCCTCGATCTCGGGGATGCCGATGTTCTTTCCGCCGGTGTATCCCTTGCCGACAATGGCCGTCTGCGCGCCGCCGGAGAAATTCCCGTCGGAAAAGCTGAGCAGATAGACCGCACCGGCGCCCGCCGTGGTGTCGCCGTTCCCGGCGTCGCCGAGCGCGCCCGCGGCAAGCCGATTGCCCGCGGCATTCAGGGCGACCGAATAGCCGAACGAATCTCCTGCGCCGAGCGCTGAGATGTTGGTGTCGCCGCCACCCACGTAGCCCTTGCCGACAGTCCCCGAGAGCGTGCCGCCGGAGAAGTTCGTGTCGGTGAAGCTGATCAGATGGATCGCGCCCGAAGCGTCCGCGGCGTTGCCGGCGCCGTCATCGCCCGCCGCGCCGATGGCGAGCCGGTCGCCCGTTGCATTGAGCGCGACGGAAACGCCGAGAAGATCGCCCGCCGCAACACCGGACAGGGAAACATCGCCCGCACCGATATATCCGTTGCCGATCGTCCCGGCGTGGCTGGCGCCGCCGAATGCGGTGTCCGCGAAGCTCAGCAGATACACGGCACCCGAATCCGCCGCACCGTTCGCGAAGCCGTTGTCGGTCCAGGTTCCGACCGCAAGCCGATTTCCGGCGGCGTTGAGGCTGACGGAACGTCCGAAGCTGTCATCGGTCTCCAGTGGTGCGAGATTGAAGTCGCCTGCTCCGGCATAGTCCTTGCCGATGGTGCCGACATGCGTACCGCCCGAGAAATTCGAATCCGCGAACGTGAACAGATAGACAGCGCCCGCCGCGCTGGTGCTTTCACCGAAACCGTCGTCGCCGACCGCGCCGACGGCAAGGCGGTCGCCCGCCGCATTCAGGGCCACGGACGTACCGAAGGCGTCCGCCCCGGACAGGCCGACATCGATGTTGCCGCCGCCCGTGTAGCCCTTGCCGATGATGCCTTTCAGCGTGCCGCCGGAAAAGGAACTGTCGGCGAAGCTGAACAGGTAGACCGCGCCCATGTTGAGCACGACATTGCCGGCCCCGTCATCGCCGCTGGCGCCGATCGCCATGCGGTCTCCCGCTGCGTTCATCGCGACCGAAACGCCGAACGCATCGCTGGTGTCGATGCTCGCGCCGATGGCATCGGCGAAGGTGTCCGGATTGCTGTCGTTCGCATAGACGGCGCCGAGGATCGCGGCGTACTGCCAGCTTTCGACGTCGTCGACCGTGCCGATCACGATGTTCTTCGGATCGAGCAGCAGATGCCCGCCCGCACCCGTGAATACCCGGTCGAGCGCGGCCTGCCGAAGATCGCCCGCCGAGGAGATTTCTACCGAACCGCCGCGCCCGCCGCGCGCATCGACCGCGCCGAGGAAGGTCGTTCGCGTGTCCGACCAGAACACCGCCGTGCCGCCGTCGCCGCGTGAGGACGAGACGTCGATCGCGGTGGCGTTGCCGACGAAAAGCGTGTCCGCGCTCGGTAGGGCTTCGAGACTGCCCCAGCGACCGAGGAACGTCGAATGATAAGCCTGCGCCGCATCGGGCGTCTTGCCGCCCTGAAACGCGCCGCCGATGCGCACGAGCCCGCCTGCAAGCCGACCGCGCGCGCTGAGGTGCGTGGAAAGCAGCGAGACGCTGGCGCCGCTGAGATCGATCCGTCCGCCGCGCCCGTAAACGCCGTCCGCCGCATAGGTGCCCGACGTGGCGAGCCCGCCCTCGGTGACGACGCGGATCGCGCCGCCGTTTACCGCGCCCGAGGCGTCGTTGCGGCTCGTCGCGGTCTCGATGATGCGCCCGGCATCGAGGCGGATCGTGCCGCCGTCGCCGAGACGGCCGGTTGTGGCAATGTTTTCCGCAAGCGATAGCAGACCGTCCGCCTCGACCGTGATCGCGCCGCCGTCTGTGCCGCTGGCGGAGATCAATCCGCCCAGGGAAACGCTGCTGCCGCTGATCGCGATTGCGCCGCCGCCCTGCTTTTCACTGTCGGCGCTGAGGCGGCCGGTCGCGGTGACGCTGCCCGACCCGGAAAGCACGATGCTGCCGCCCTTGCGGCTGATGCCATCCGCGCGCACGACGCCCGACACGTTCACCGAAGCGTTGACCACGTCACGCGCGGTAGCGGCACTCAGCAGCACCTTGCCGCCGCTCGCTTCGATGACGCCGCTGTTGTCGACAAGTGCAGTGCCGCCGTCGCCGATGGTGGCCGCGACGATGCCGTCCGGCGCGAACGATACCAGTCCGTCGCCGTAGAAATCGACCGTGAAGGCGGTGCTTGCGCCGAGCGCGACGCGGCCGAGGTTGGCGATGATCGTGCCGCTGTTGCGGACGCTCGGCGCGACCAGCGCGGCGAGCCCCGCGTCGCGTACCGTGATGCGCCCTTCGTTGACGATCGATGCGCCGGGCAGGCTACCACCGGAGAAATTGAGCGATCCCGTCGCCATGAAGGCCTGTCGGTCGATGTCCGCTGTCGTCGCGACGAGTCCGCCGACGTCCACGGTCGCATCCTTGCCGAAGGCGATACCGTTCCGGTTGATGAGGACGACGCGGCCGTTCGCGGTGAGGCTGCCGAGGATCGAGGAGGGGTCCGCGCCCGTCACGCGGTTCACGGCGACCGACGTGCTGCCGGGCTGGATGAAGCGCGTGCTTTCGCCCGTGCCGATCGAAAAGCTGTTCCAGTCGAGGATCGCGCGGTCGCTCGTCTGCGTCACTGTCACGTGGCCGGTGCCGTCGCCCGCGATCGATGCGTTCCCGGCGTTCACCGTGCCGCCGGAGGGGCCGGCGTGCGCCGCGCCCGCAAGCGCGAGTGCGGCAAGGCTGGTGCCCGCAAGAATGATGCGGCGCTTGTCGAATACGGAACGCGGGGCCATCGGGAACGCCTTTTGTTGTTATTGGTCTTTCAGCGGTTGGCGGCCTTCGCCCACGCTGTGTTCTGAATTGCCGATGCGTCGAGCGCCTCGGCGAAACCGTTGAAGGAAAGCGGGAGCACCATCGGCTTGCCGTCGCTGCCGAGCACGGCGAGCACGCCCGTCTTCGCCGCGCGCAGGCGCGTGATCTCCGGGGTGCCGAGCAGGCGCTCGATGTAGCACCCGCCCGCGTCGCAGCGCGTGAAGCCATAGCCTTCGAGGTCGATGGTCTCGTCGAGGCGCAGCAGCGGCGGTTGCGAGAGGCGGATGCCGAGTGGCAGGCGAAGCTGCACGGCGTAGCGTTCGCCGCTGCCGCGATAGGCGAAGGCGATGCGCATGATCTGCTCGCCCGTGCTCTTCGATGTCGCGGCCTGCGCGATCTCGCACGGCGGCACATCTGCTGCCTTCGTGCATTGCACGACCCAGTCTCCGTGGACATTGCTCTTCGGCGTTTCGGGCGCGGCGGCGGCAAGTGCGAGAAGCAGGGCGATCATGAGGCTGTCCTTGCTCAGGGTCATAACGACAGGGAGATCGAGACATTGGCGCGCCATTTGCGCTCGGTTGGCCCCGAAAGGCCGCGCGCGGCCTCCGCCAGCGCGGTGAGGCGCGGGCCAAGCTGGAACGAGAGCCCGCCGCCCGCGGAGGACGCGGAATGGCGCCTCGCCTCGCCTGTATCGAGACGGCCCTTCTGCCAGCCGATGCCGCCGTCGACGAACGCGTGCGCACCGACGCCGACCTTGCCGACCGCCCGCCGCCAGCGCGCTTCGAGCCCGCCCATCACGCAGTGATCGGCGCTCACCGTACCGCTGTCGTAACTGCGCCCGAACCCCGCGCCGCCATAGCTGCATTCCGCCGCGCTCAGCAGCGCATCGGTCGCCGCCCATTGCCCGGAGCCCTTCGCGACGAGACCAAAATCGCCGCCCGCAACCTGCGCCACCGGCTGATAGCGCTGCGCATAGAGCGTGAAATTGAGGAAGGACGCCGAACCGTTCATCCGCGTGCGCAGCGGGTCGTCGTCCGCCGTGGCGCCCAGCCCGGGAAAGCCCTTGATCGCGCCCGCACGAACGAGATTGATGCCGCCGCCAGTATCGGCCCAGTCGAGATCGAGATCGACTGTGCCGGTACGGATACGGTCGCGCGTGAATGCGGTGCCGAGCACGGTTGAATCGGAATCGATGACATGTCCGGCGATGGTGAGGCCGATGTTGTTCGCGCGGCTGCGGCGGATCGGTATGGTCATGCCGAGATCGACGTTCTGCGTCTCGCCGCGATAGCGGATCGCTTCGAGGAGTTCGCCGATCGGGCGGCTCCACGAAAAGCTGGCGCGGCCGTCGATGCGCAGGCCATTGGGGCCGAGCCACTTGGTCGCTTCGCCGGTGAATGACCGGTAGCGTTCCCCATCGGGGCTCGCCCAGCCGCGCATACGCACCTCGCCGCTGTCGCCGCTGAAACGCAGTCCGCCACCCAGCATGTCGCGGCCGAGCACGCCCGACATCATGTTGGTGTAGCTGGCGTCGGCGCGCACCGCGCGGTGCGAGAGGTCGATCGTGAGCAGCGACGTCCCCGGCGTATCGGGCGATGGTGCGAGCTGCGATGTCGCGGCAAGGCCGGGCAGGTCGTTCATCAGCAGCAGCGCGCGTTCCAGATCTTCCGCCTTCAGCGGGCGCGATTCCAGAATGCGCGCCGCTGTGCGCACGGCGAGCGGTTCGCCCGCTGCGTCCATCACGCTGCGGATTTCGCGCACCGTGCCGTTCCGCTTCACGCGGATCGCGGAGACGTGCCCCTCGATCACCTGGATGCGCACGGTGCCTTCCGAGAGCGCCTGCTCGGGCACCAATGCGAAGGAGAGGAGATAGCCCTGCGCCGAATAGAGCCGGGTCACGGCGTCGGCGAATTCGAAGATCGCGCTGACAGGACTCTCATCACCCGGCTTCGCCCGCCACAGGGCGCGGAGTTCGGATTCGGGAATCGCCGAAGCGCCGTCGATGACGAGCGTTTGGAACGTGAAGCGTGTTTCGGCGGCGGCTTCCGGCGCGACCTGCTGCCGGAGCAGGGGCGTCGGCGCGGGGGCGGTCGCGCGCGCTTCCGGAATCGGGTCGGGCGTCTGCGGCCGCGGCTCTGCCGTGCGCGGAATGTCCGCGGGGGTCACCTGCGCCTCCGCCGTGTGCGCGGCGCAGAGCAGGACGGCAAGCGCGGCAGCTGCCGGGAGTGCGTCACGCATCGGCACGCTTTCTGGTTGACCGACGTGGTGGCACCTCCGCCGTGGCGGCAGCGCGTGCGGCGTGGCGATCGAGCAGCGTCTGCCAGTTCACCTGCGAGGCTTCGGCAAGCGCGGCGAGATCGAGCCAGCCCTTGCGGAACCAGTCTCCAAGGCAATCGTCGGGCAGCGCGCGCAGCTTCGTGCGGTCGATCATCCGAAACCCGTCGACCCGGAATTGCGACTGGTCGGGAAGGCGGATATCCGCACGCCGGGTTTCGAGGAGATCGCGCTCCCGCAGAGCAGTCACGAACGCTGTCGTGCGCAGGTGATCGCGATGATAGCGCTCGCAAAAATCGAGCGCGCGCGCGGCGAGCGGAGAGGCCTTGTCGCCGTCGAACAGCCGGTCCGGCTCGTCCTCCGGCACCGTGCCGCTGCGTTCGACAAGCCGCGGCCGATCGATCGCCAGCATCAGCGCGTCGCTGCCCGGCGTGGTCACCGGCAGGAACGGATAGCGGCGCACATAGGCCGGCACATAGCTGCCGTCCGACCAGCGGCCTTCGCCGTCCACGAACAGATTGGAGAGCCCGCTGAGCCCGGTCACCGCAAGCGGAAGCATCGCCTCGGTGTCTGCGAACACGATCGGGTAGCAGCGCGCGGCGAGCGCGAACTCCGATATGTTCAGCGGCACCGCGACGATGCTCGCCGCGAATTGATAACTCTCGCTCGCGAGGAGCGCAGCGTGTTTGTGGAGATCTCCCCGGAGAAGGACGGGGTCTTCGTAGAGCAACGGAGACATTTTTCACCAGCAGCATTGTTATTGTTTTGTGCGACTGCCGTTCGACTTCGCGAAAGAACGCATAAACACGGCATCCCCGGAATCGAACCGGGGATGGAACCGTTCCGGTGCTTCGGACCGTTTCCGCAACGATTGCGCGGCGATCATCCGGACAATCCGATCGATCGCTGCGGCGAATTTGCGGGGAGAAACGCCGCTGCTTCAGATGCGGTCATTGTGGATGCAAATCCGTTCGCTGCGGCGGGCGCATTGCGGCGCGCGATCCATGGACGCAGCGTGGAGGGGAAGTGGATGTAGTGGCCTTGCTGCCAATCCGCGCCGAGCGACGCGACGAGGCGGCTGTCGGCCTCCGTCTCGACGCCTTCGACGATGACCCCGGCGGCAAGCGTACCGGCAAGCCCGATCATGTGCGCAAGCGCGCTGCGGCAGCGTGCCGATTGGCCCGCGCGGTGCAGGAAGAAGGCATCGACCTTCACATAGTCGGGCGACAGGGCAAGCACGCTCCGCACGGAGCTGAAGCCCATGCCGAAATCGTCGATCGCGATCCGGCAGCCGAGTTCCCGCAGCGCGGACGTGAAGCGTGCGGCACTGGAAATGGATGCGAACGCCGCCGTCTCGGTGATCTCCACGATGAGGCGGCGCGCGGCGGCGGGGTTCGATCGCAGCCTGGCAAGCGCTTCGTCCCACCAGGAATCGAGGAGTGCGCTCGCCGCCGAAACATTGACCGCGAGCCGGACGGCGGGATCGGCCTCCAGCTCGTCGAGCACCAGCGACACCATGATCTGGTCGAACGCGCGCACGAGGCCGGTGCGTTCCAGCGCTGTGATCGCATCGCTCACGGCGGGCGTATCGTCGCCGACGAGACGCAGCAGGCATTCGTGATAGAGGATGTCGTCCTCGCCGCTCACCGCCTGCCACGCGGGAAACAGGCGCCCCTCCGCCACCGCCGTGAACACCTGCGCGGCGGTCGCCATGTCGCGGCGATAGCGCGCGGTGTCCGGGCACGCGGGCGGAGGGGCGCCGAGGGCATCGTGAAGCGCGGCAAACCCGGCGGGGCTTATGTCTGCCCCGCTCGAGAATGTCGCCGCCGACCAGGCACTGGACACGGTCAGGAAAATGGAGATGTCCAGATGCCGGATCGGCGAACGGGCAAGTACGCTACGCAACTGCTGGGTGAAGTGTTCCGGGCTGCCGGGCACCACGAGCGCCGCATCGAGTCGGCCGAGCGCGCGATCGGCGATATGCGTCGTCGCGAGCCCGGCCACGGCCGCTTCAAGATGCTGTTGTGCCGCCAGTGCGGCGGCTTCGCCGTAGGCTTTCGCGATCGACCGGATATTGTCGATTCTGAGCACGATGAGGATCGGGGCGCAGTGGAATACGCTGGCCACGGAGTCGTCCGGGTGCGCGGCTTCCGCCGCGATTGTCGTGAACCTTGCCGCCATGTCCGCCATACATTCCGCCAAATTCTTTTCGCCTCGATTTGAGACGAAATAACCAAAACGGTATCAGAGGTGGCTGGACGCCTGAGTATTGGGGATGAATATTCCATATCAGAAGAAGAAAATTCAAAAAAACAATGTAATGGTAAAGCGAAAATGTCCTGGAATATGTATAATACTAATGGAAAAAGAAAGTATCTTACGGAATCTGAAACTATGGATTTTGTTAGATTTGCGAAACAAAAGAGTAAAGATGTTTATATTTTTTGTTGGTTGATGGCGGAAACGGGGTGTCGAATATCGGAAGCTTTGGCCGTTAACAGTGATAGCATAGATTTTCAGGCTGGAACGTTGATCATAAAATGCCTGAAGAAGCGGGGTAAATCTATCTATCGGGAGGTTCCTCTTTCGGAAGAGTTCCTGTCGTCCGTGAAAAAGTGGAACAAGGTTAAATCAAATTCGGATTCTGATCTTTGGACATGGTCACGTATGACTGCGTATCGCCGTGTTTGCGAAGTGATGGTCGAGGCGGGACTTACCGGAGACTATGCAACGCCGCGTGGACTACGCCACGGCTTCGGCGTCCGCGCCATCCAGTCGGGGGTTCCGCTCAATCTGGTGCAGCGCTGGCTCGGTCATGCCGACATGAAGACCACGGCGATCTACGCCAGCGCCTCCGGGCCGGAGGAGCGACAGATCGCAGCGCGCATGTGGCTTGAAGGGCGAGGCGGGGCTGCGGCGACGTCCGGTGGCGGACGCGCGCCGCGCGAAAATAAAATCGAGTCCGATGAAAGGCTTGAATCCGCAAATTCGGCGGAAAATGTATCAGCAGGAAAGCGTTCGGGAGGGGTTCGGGTGCGTGCCGCGGCGAGACCGCCGTGGACGCTCAGATCCGCGGCGCGTTTAATTTATTGCCATCTGTTACGATATTGGTTATTTTGTAACACGAATTTTCACTGTTTTTCATCGACTTACCTCGCGTCCCATGGGGTTTTCCGTCTCCGCTCGTTATTGTCGCGGATGGCGGTTTTGCGGCCATTCGGCCTGGTTGCGGACCCTGTGCCGTCCGACCGGAAATTGTGCAATCGTACAATTGTCGCAGATCGACTTTCCGGGCGGCGGGTCGGGTCCGAATAGGGAATTCAGCGTCTCGCATCAGGCGAACAGATGCGTTACGTCCGCATCGGGCATGACGGCATCGATAAGGAGCGTGCGGTGGCAGCACGCCGGGTCGCGCTCGAAGCAGAGCAGCGCGGTCGGCTTCTCTGCGGCAAGTTCGATCAGCTGTTCTGCCTGAACAATGGCCTCGGGTTCGCGGAGCTGGCCTTCGTAGACGGCGGCGAGCCCGGCGTGATTGCCTTTCCGCGCGGCCTCCCGGCCTGCGGGCGGCGTGCCGAGCGCTTTCAGCCCGACATAATCGATCCCGGCCTCGCGAAGACTGGCGGCGAGCACGTTCTTCGAAAAGCCCAGACGGCGCGATAGCGGCACGGCGCGGACATCGGCAACCACGGAGACGCCGGCCTCGCGCAGTGTCGCGATAAAGGCCTCCTGCGTCGTTCCTTCGTAGCCGATGGTGAAGATGCGCATGGCGCTTCATAGCATTGCTTGCATTGCCCTGTGAATCCTCTCAAATTCCGTTCAATTCCGGGGAGGCTTCGCCCATATGGACGGGCTGGTTCTGTTCGCGATCGCGGCGGTCTACGTGTCCGCGCTTTTCGTGCTCGCCTACTGGGCGGAAAACCGGCGCGGCCGCTGGCTGAAGCCGCGCTATCGGATTCCGGCCTATACGCTGGCGCTCGCGGTCTATTGCACGAGCTGGACGTTCTACGGCGCGGTCGGCAGCGCGGTGGCGGACGGCTGGCTGTATCTGCCGATCTATCTGGGGCCGATCCTCGTCTATCTGTTCGGCTGGCGTTTCCTCGAACGGCTCGTGGCAACGGTGCAGCGGGAAGGCGCCACGTCCATCGCCGATTTCATCGGCTCGCGCTTCGGCAAGAGCCGTACGGTCGCGGCGCTCGTCACGCTGCTCGCACTGCTCGGCACGATCCCGTATCTCGCGCTGCAGCTTCGTTCGGTCGGCACCAGCTTCGCCGAGTTCACCGGCAGCAGCAATCCGGGCCTTGTCATGGGTCTAACGGCCGCGATGCTGGCGCTGTTCGCGATGCTGTTCGGCACGCGGCGCTACGAGGCGGCAGGGCGCAACGACGGCGTGCTCTTCGCGGTCGGCGTGGAATCGCTGGTGAAGCTCACCGCGCTCGTTGCGGCGGGCGTGTTCGCGGCGGTGATCTTCATGGGTCTTGATGCTCCGGTGCGCGAGGCGGGGATTGCAGCCCTCGGCGAGACGTTCGCGCCCGCAAGCATCGGCATCGACTTCTTCGTTATCACGCTGCTGTCGATGACAGCGATCGTCTGCCTGCCCCGCCAGTTCTACATCGGGGTGATCGAGGCGGCCTCAGTTCAGGATGTCGGCCGCTCGCGCCTGCCGTTCGTCGCCTATCTCGCCATCACGTCGCTTGTCGTCATCCCGATCGCGCTCGCCGGCACCGCGCTCGTTCCCAGGGATGCCAGCGCCGATCTGCTCGTGCTTGAAATGCCGCTCGCGGCGGGAGCGGATGCGCTCGCCATCCTCGTGTTCATCGGCGGCTTCTCGGCGGCGACGGGCATGGCGATCGTCGAATCCGTCGCGCTCTCCACGATGGTTTCAAACGATCTCATCGCGCCGCTTCTGCTGCGCAGCCCGCGCTGGGCGAACGAGGTGAATCTCGGCCGTGTGATGCTCACGATCCGGCGCGTCGTCATCGTCTCGGTGATGGCGGGTGCGCTCGCCTACACGCAGATCATTCCGGCGGGGGAGCGGCTCGCCGCGATCGGGCTGATCGCGTTCGCGGCGATGGCGCAGTTCGCGCCAAGCCTCGTGCTCGCCGTCAGCCGCGCGGGGCGCGACGCGACCGCGGCGAAGGCGGGCCTTTCGACCGGCCTCCTGCTCTGGGCCTATACGCTTTTCATCCCCGCTGTCGTCGGGGTGGACGGGATCGCACCCCTCGCCGGCACCCTTGCCGATCCCACCGCGCTGCTCGGCATCGATGGGCTCAGCCCGCTCGTCCACGGCACGCTTTGGAGTCTCGGGCTCAACATCGCCGTCCATGCGATCGTGGCGGCGCGGCGCATTCGCTCGGCGCGCGTGTCGTTCGATTTCGGGGATGGCGTCGCGCGCGTATCCGATCTCGCGGGGCTCGCCCGTCTCGTCGAGCGCTTCGTGGGCAGTGAGCGCACCGCAGCGGCATTCGGCGATGCGCCCGCAGGTGTTCCCGTCGGGCGCGGGGCCGCGCAGCTGGCCGAGCGCATGATTGCCGGCGTCGTCGGCGCTCCGTCCGCGCGTTCGCTTGTCGGGTCCGCGCTCTCGGGGGCGACATTCACGGCGAGCGACGTCGCGCTGATGCTCGACGAGAGCAGTGGCAGCCTGCAGTTTTCGAAGGATCTGCTCGCGGCCACGCTCGAGCACATCGATCCGGGCGTCAGCGTGGTCGATAGCGATCTCAATCTCGTCGCGTGGAACAGCCGCTACCTCGATCTCTTCGATTATCCGCCGGGCATGGTGCGCGTCGGCGCGCCGGTCGCCGATCTCATCCGCCACAATGCGCTGCGCGGCGAATGCGGGCCCGGTGAGGTCGACGATCACGTGCAGCGCCGCCTCGATCACATGCGGCGGGGGCACCGCCACAGTTTCGAGCGCGTCCGGCCGGATGGTCGCGTCATCAAGACCGTCGGCGGCCCGATGCCGCGCGGCGGCTACGTGATGTGCTTCACCGATACGACTGCGGAGGCGGAGGCGCGCGCGGCGCTCGAGCAGTCGCGGGCCGAACTCGAAATCCGCGTCGTGCAGCGCACCGCCGAGCTTTCCGAAGCCAATGTCGCGCTCGCGCGCGCCACGCGCGAGAAAACACGCTTCCTCGCTGCCGCGAGCCACGATCTCCTGCAACCGCTCCACGCCGCCCGCCTCTTCGCGGCGGCGCTCGACCGCGAGGTGAGCGGCAGCAGCCACGTGCTCGTCGATCGCATCGACCAGTCGATCGACGCCGCCGAGCAACTCCTGCGCACACTGCTCGATATCTCCAAGCTGGACGCAGGCGGTTTCGAACCGACGATCACCGTCTTCCAACTGAAACCCCTGCTCCACGAGGTGGCGGCGACATTCCAGCCAATGGCCGCCGAAAAAGGACTGACGCTCCGTATCAGTGGTATCGATGCGACCCTCGAAACAGACCGCACCCTGCTCCGCTCGATCGTTCAGAACCTCCTCTCAAACGCTGTCCGCTACACAGCACGCGGCGGCATCGTCGTCGGCGCGCGGCTGAGGGGCGGGCGCGTCCGCATCGATGTCGTCGATACCGGCGCCGGCATCCCCGAAGACAAGCAGGATGTGATCTTCCGCGAATTCGAACGCCTCGGCACCGGCGGCGAGGCGGGCGTCGGCCTCGGCCTCGCCATCGTCGACCGCGCGGCCCGCCGCCTCGGTGCCACCGTCGCGCTCGCATCCGTGCAAGGCAAGGGCAGCCGCTTCAGCGTGACCTTCGATCGCGCCGAAGCGGAGCCGCCAGCGCATCACGATGGCAAGGTGGTGTCCGTAATGGAAGCAACGCCGCTGCACCTGCTCGTCGTCGATGACGATCTTGCCGTCTGCGAGGCGATGACCGTACTCGGCACCAGCCGGGGGCACCGCGTGACGACTGCGAACGATCCGGCGGCTGCGCTTGCTCAGGAGGGGCCGTTCGATGTCGCGCTGGTTGATTTCCAGCTTGGCAGCGACATCGATGGTATCGAACTGATCGGGCGCCTACGCACTTGCCATCCCGGCCTGCGCGCCGCGCTGGTTACAGCGGACCGCAGCCCCGAAACACCGCGCCGCGCCGCCGCACTTGGTATTCCCGTACTCGCCAAACCGCTCGCCGCGACAACGCTCGATGCCTGGCTTGCAGGCGCAGCGGAGGAGCCCTGCGCCGCCTGATCAGTGCTTGATACCGATACCGAGTGCTCGTGCCGCAAGCGCGGCCTGGGTGCGGTTGCCGACATCGAGCTTGCGCAGGATCACCGTCATGTGCGCCTTCACGGTCGCTTCGGTAATGCCGAGATCGAAGGCGATCTGTTTGTTGAGGCGTCCATCGAGAACACCGAGGAGGACGCGGAGCTGGGTGGGCGTCAGTGCCGCGACGCGCGCCGCGACGTCATCGAGCTCGCCGCTGGCGGGCGCTTCAATGGTTTCCCCGGCAAGCGCGTTCGCAATGGCTCTTTCGATGGTGGCGAGGTCGCTTTCCTTGCTGACGAAACCCACGGCGCCGAAACGCCGCGCCTCCGCCGCGGCAGACGATGCCTCAGCGCTCGATACCACGAGTATGGGAATGCCTGGCCGCTCGGCGTGGAGCAGCGCGACGCCCGAATAGCCGGTTGCACCCGGCATGTTGAGATCGAGCAGGATAAGCGCGATGTCCGCGTTAGCCTCCGCCGCGCGCGATGCGGTGTCGAGCGTTCCCGCCTCGATGATGCGAGCGTCGGGGCGAATACGCGAAGCGGCGAGCGAGAGCGCCTGTCGGAACAGCGGGTGGTCGTCCGCGATCAGGATGCTCTCGCCTGCCATGCAGCCTCAACTCTGCCGATTGGCGACGAGGTTCGCAACCACTGACGGATCGGCGAGCGTCGATGTGTCGCCAAGGTTAGAGACATCGCCTTCGGCGATCTTGCGCAGGATGCGCCGCATGATCTTGCCCGATCGCGTCTTGGGGAGGCCAGCCGCAAACTGGATGGCGTCCGGAGTCGCGATGGGGCCGATCTCGCGGCGCACCCATTGCACGAGTTCACGGCGCAGGGCTTCGTCACCGGTCTCGTTGGCATTCAGGGTCACATAGGCGTAGATGCCCTGGCCCTTGAGGTCGTGCGGCATCCCGACGACGGCCGCTTCCGCGACCTTCGCGTGCGCGACGAGCGCGCTTTCGATTTCGGCGGTGCCCATGCGGTGACCCGAGACGTTGATCACATCATCGACGCGGCCGGTAATCCAGTAATAGCCATCCACGTCGCGGCGGCAGCCGTCGCCGGTGAAATACTTGCCTGCATAGGTCGTGAAATAGGTCTGGAAGAAACGCTCGTGATCACCCCAGATCGTGCGTGCCTGCCCCGGCCAGCTGTCGGTGATGACGAGGTTGCCTTCAGCGGCACCTTCCAGTACCGCGCCCTCGGCATCCACGAGTTCGGGCTTCACACCAAACAGCGGTTTCGTGGCGCTGCCCGGTTTCAGATCGGTCGCGCCCGGCATCGGCGAGATCATCGCGCCACCGGTTTCCGTCTGCCACCACGTGTCGACGATTGGGCAGCGACCTTCGCCGACGACGCGGTGATACCATTCCCACGCCTCGGGATTGATCGGCTCGCCTACGGTGCCGAGCAGACGCAGCGACTTGCGGCTGGTGCGCTCCACCCACGTATTGCCCTCGCGCATCAGCGCGCGGAGCGCGGTTGGCGCAGCGTAAAAGATTTCGACCTGATATTTGTCGATGATGCTCCAGAAGCGGCTGAAGTCAGGATAGTTCGGAATGCCCTCATACATCAGTGTCGTCGCGCCGTTCGCGAGCGCGCCGTAGACGACATAGGTGTGGCCCGTCACCCAGCCCACGTCCGCCGCGCACCAGAAGACTTCGCCGGGGCGGTAGTCGAAAACATACTGATGCGTCATCGACGCCCATACGAGATAGCCGGCGGTCGTGTGCAGCACGCCCTTGGGCTTTCCGGTGGAACCGGAGGTGTAGAGGATGAACAGCGGGTCTTCCGCGTTCATCGCTTCGGCGACACAGTCCGGCGCGGCAGTAGCCACGGCATCGTGATACCAGATGTCGCGGCCGGCCTTCATGGCGACGTTGGTGCCGGTGCGGCGTACCACGATCACCTTTTCAACACTCGTGCAGTGCGCCAGCGCCTCGTCGACGTTGGCCTTCAGCGGCACGCGCTTGCCGCCGCGCAGACCCTCGTCGGCGGTAATGACGAGTTGGGAATCGCAGTCGGTGATGCGTCCGGCGAGGCTGTCCGGCGAGAAGCCGCCGAACACCACAGAGTGGATCGCGCCGATGCGCGCGCAGGCGAGCATCGAGGCGGCGGCTTCCGGGATCATCGGCAGGTAGATCGTCACGCGGTCACCCTTGCGGATGCCGTTCGCCTTCAGCGCATTCGCCAGCCGGCAGACCTCTTCGTAAAGGTCGCGGTAGCTGATGATGCGGCTGTCGCCCGGCTCGTCGCCTTCCCAGATGATGGCGATCGCGTCGGGTCGTTCGGCGACGTGGCGGTCAAGGCAATTGGCAGAGATGTTGAGCGCGCCGTCCTCGAACCATTTGATGCCGAAATCGGCCTCGGCGAACGAGGTGTTCTTCACCTTCGTGAACGGAGTGATCCAATCGAGTCGCTGCGCCTCACGTTTCCAGAAGGCGTCTGGATCGCGCGCGGCCTCTGCATAGAAAGCGTCGTAGGTGTCTGGCTTGATCATGGCGCGTGCGCGCCATTCGGCGGGGACGGAATATGTTGCGGATGCGCTGGCTGCGGATGCGGCGAGACTGGCCATGATGATCTCCTCCCATTCTGTTTGGGGCAGCACATAGGGCAGGGGCGCCCTGCCGCGCATCCTCGACCATGGTCGTAGCCGTATTCGACCATGGTCGGGGTGTTCCCGCCGCCCGGCCAACGCGATGCTCTGCAGCGTCGGCACTGTCCTGTCAGGGGATCGGCCGCCACTGGGAGGATCGCCATGACCACGCGTTCGCGGCCCGGCCTTTGCGCCGGCGTTGCCCTGATCGCCCTTGTCGCCGGGCCGGCAAGCGCCGCCGAAAGCCCCGATATCGAAGCGCGCATGAGCGCGATCGAGAGCCGCATGGCGGCGCTCACCGGCGAGCTTGAAGCCACCCGCGCGGAAAATGCCTCGCTTCGTAGCGAACTCGCCGAGACCCGTGCCAAGGCGCCGCCGGCCGTCGTTCAAACGGCAGCCGCGCCCGCGGACGGCTTCAAGGTCGGCGGCACGACCGTCAAGATCGGCGGCTTCCTGAAAACGGTCGCGACCTTCAGCCGCTGGGACGACGGCGACGTTGCAGGCAATTCGCTTGGCCGCGATTTCTATCTGCCGCAAGCAATCCCCGTGGGCGGCACGCGCGAGTCAACCGACAGCGATTTCTCAGCGAAGCAGACGCGTCTCTGGCTCAACCTTTCGACCGACGTGTCCGGCCACACGCTGAAGGGCTATCTCGAAACCGATTTCCAGACCTCACCGGGCACGCAGGGATCGGAACGCACGACGAACGGCTACAACCTCGCGCTGCGCCGCGCCTGGGTCCAGTTCGACAATCTGCTCGTCGGGCAGGACTGGTCGACATTCCAGTATGTCGGCGCGCTTCCGGAAAGCACGGATTTCGTCGGCCCCACCGAAGGTACCGTCTTCGTTCGTCAGCCGCTCGTACGCTACACGGCGAAGTTGACGCCTGCGCTGGCGCTCAGCGTTTCCGCCGAAAACGCCGAGTCCGCGACGATTTCTTCAACATCACCCACCCTCGTTGAAAACGACGATGACCGGATGCCGGACTTCGTAGCGCGGCTCGCCTACACCGCGCCGTTCGGCGAACTCTCGCTGGCTGGGTTGTTCCGTCAACTCTCGGTGGACAACGGCGCCATCTCCGACAAGACGGGGGCATGGGGCGTCAGCGCTGCGGGCAAGATCGTGTTCGGGCCGGGCAAGCGCCACGACATTCGCTTCATGGCGACCTACGGCGATGGCATCGGCCGCTACGTGGGCCTGAATTTCGCGCCCGATGCCGTGTACGACGGGCTTCCCGGAGGCACGCTCGAAACGGTGAAGACCTTCGCTGCGCTCGCCGCCCTGAAGCTCGGCTGGACGCCGACGCTGCGCTCCACCTTCATGGCCGGCTACCAGAACGCCAGCTATCCTTCGCCGGCACCGCTCACGGCGAACGACAAGGCATGGAGCCTTGCCGCGAATCTCTTCTGGTCGCCCGTGAAGGCGCTCGATCTCGGCGTCGAATACCGCCACGGTGAGCGCGAACTGCTGAATGGCCTTGCAGGTCAGCTGAGCAGGCTGGAATTTGCTGCAAAATACAATTTCTGAGGGAGAGGAAACAGGGACATGGCTACGACCTATGACGATGTTCCCAAGCACCACAAGGCGACGCAGAGCGAAAAGCTCGTCATCGCCGCGTCGTCGCTTGGCACCGTGTTCGAATGGTATGATTTCTACCTTTACGGCCTTCTGGCGCTCTACATCTCGTCGCACTTCTTTTCGGGTGTGAACGAGACGACGGGCTTCATCCTCGCGCTCGCGGCGTTCGCTGCGGGCTTCGCGGTGAGGCCCTTCGGCGCGCTCGTCTTCGGGCGCATCGGCGATATCGTGGGGCGCAAGAACACGTTCCTCGTCACGATGGGCATCATGGGCCTGTCGACCTTCGCGGTCGGCCTGCTCCCATCATACGCCACGATCGGCGTCGCGGCGCCGTTCATCCTTGTTGCGCTCCGGCTGTTGCAGGGCCTCGCGCTCGGTGGCGAATACGGCGGTGCGGCGACTTACGTCGCCGAGCACGCGCCCAACCACAAGCGCGGCCTCTACACGAGCTGGATTCAGACCACGGCGACGCTCGGCCTGTTCGCGGCGCTGCTCGTCGTCATCGGCATCCGCACCGTCATGGGCGAAGAAGCCTTTGCCGACTGGGGCTGGCGGATTCCGTTCCTCGTTTCGATCATCCTGCTCGCGGTTTCCATGTGGATCCGTATGCAGCTCTCCGAAAGCCCAGTCTTCCAGAAGATGAAGGACGAAGGGAAGACCTCCAAGGCGCCGCTCACCGAAGCGTTCGGCAAGTGGGGCAATTTGAAGTGGGTGCTGATCGCACTGATGGGTGCGGTCGCGGGGCAGGCGGTGGTCTGGTACACAGGCCAGTTCTACGCGCTGTTCTTCCTTGAAAAGACGCTGAAGGTGGACGGCGCGACCGCCAACATCCTCATCGCCATCGCACTTGCTCTCGGCACGCCGTTCTTCATCTTCTTCGGCTGGCTTTCGGACAAGATCGGCCGCAAGCCGATCATCCTCACCGGCTGCCTGATCGCGGCGCTTACCTACTTCCCGTTGTTCAGTGCGCTTACCAAGGCCGCAAACCCGGCGCTCGCGGCAGCGTCTGCCGCGTCACCGATCAGCGTGACGGCGAACAAGGCGGAGTGCTCGTTCCAGTTCGACCCGATCGGCAAGAACAAGTTCGACAGCTCGAGCTGCGATATCGCCAAGGCCTATCTCGCCAAGGCGGGGCTCAACTACGAGAACGTGGAGGTGCCTGCGGGCACTGTCGCCGAAATCCACATCGGCGGCACCACCATCGTGGCGCCGAACCCCGCCGAGGTGACCGGGGCGGATCGTGCGGCGGCGATCACCGCCTTCCAGGATCAGGTGAAGAGTGCGCTCGGCGATGCCGGTTACCCGGCCGCTGCGGATCCGGAGCGGATCGACAAGCCGATGGTCGTGGCGATCCTGTTCTTCCTCGTTTTCCTCGTGACGGCGGTGTACGGTCCGATCGCGGCGCTTTTGGTTGAACTGTTCCCCAGTCGCATCCGCTACACCTCGATGTCGCTGCCGTATCACATCGGCAACGGCTGGTTCGGCGGCTTCCTGCCGACCACGGCCTTCGCGATGGTCGCGGCGACGGGCGATATCTACTACGGCCTCTGGTATCCGGTGGTCGTGGCGGTGATCACGCTGGTGATCGGGCTTCTGTTCCTGCCCGAAACCTTCCGCCGCAACATCGACCAGTAAACCTGGCTCCTGCATGAAACCGGGCGGCGATGGCAGCATCGCCGCCCTTTTCTTGCCCGCTTGACTCCGGCAGGCCGCCCGCCTAAGTCACGCGCCTTCGCAAGCGGCTCTGCCGCCGATGGCCCCTTCGTCTAGCGGTCTAGGACGTCGCCCTCTCACGGCGAAAACACGGGTTCGAGTCCCGTAGGGGTCACCATAACCCGCCAAATGTCCCAGAAATGGGCAAGAACGGCGGATTTCAGACATTTAGACGTGCTCACTGGTCACAATTCTGTGATACAAAGAGGCATGGAAAAGATGGCTGATATGCAACGGCTGCTGAAGCGCGGCGACACCTACCACTATCATCGGCGCGTGCCGCTCCACCTTGTCGATATAGTCGGCAAGAAATTTGTTCGCCGTGCGCTGGGCACTGACAGCCCCAAGGAAGCGCGCCGCCGCCGTACATTGGAGGACGCCCGCACCGAAGCAATGTTTCGGGAAGCGGAAAAGGGCATCAAGCCCGGCACCGGGCGCATGTCCGTGTCGCTGGACGCCCTCACCGCCTACGTGCGGGAGACGGTGGAAGAGATGGACCGCAAGTCATCGGAACGGCTTGCGCTGTCCCCTCCCGCCGATAAGCGGCAATTGGCCGACATGGTGGAGGATGCCCAAGTCCAGCTTGGCATCCTGACCGATCCGGGCGACCCACGGCAAGATGAGTTCGTGGCGAAGGTGAGTGACCGCATTGCCCACGCCCACGAGGCGGACCTGACTGACGCCGCGCTTGTCGCGCAGTTCGCGGAAATCGTGCGGCGGGGCTTGGTGGAAGTCACCCGCCGCCATATCGGGCGGCTGACAAACGAAAACGGCACCGCCTTCCATGATGCCGCATTTGATCCGGCGCAGCCCCCCGCTGCTGCCAGCATGGCCGCGCTCGATACTGACATTGTGGACGGCTGGGCCGCCGAGCGGAAACCTTCGCAAAAAGCTGTGGACAGTTGCCGGAGCGAAGCCCGCAAGTTCCTTGCCCATACCGGCCCGAAGGCCGTGGGAGAGATGACGCGGGCGGACGTGCTGACCTACAAGGCGGCGATGATCGCGGACGGCCAAAGCCCCGCCAACATCAAGACCCGGCTAAGTCGTCTCAACACCGTGCTGGGCTGGGCCGCCGAGAACGGCCACCTTGATGCCAACCCCGCCAAGGGCATCACCATCAAGGTGCCGAAGAAGTCCAAGGACAAGCGCCAGCCCTTCGCCCCGGAAGACCTGAACGCGATCTTCGCCGGTCCCGTTCATGCGGGCGGCGAACGTCCCCTTCGTGGGCGTGGGGATGCCTCCTATTGGCTCCCGCTGCTGGCGCTGTTCAGCGGGGCGCGGCTGGAGGAAATGGCCCAGCTTCGTCCCCATGACGTTGCCCGGCACACCTATGCCGATGGCGACGGCCAGACCCGGCAAGGCTGGTTCATCAAGATTGTTGAAGTGGACGGCGAGGACGGCACCACCGTCAAGACCGTGGACAGCGAACGCCTTGTTCCCGTGCATCCCGTGCTGGAGGAACTTGGCTTCGTCGCGTTCGTGAAGGCCCAGCAGGACGCTGGACACGCCCGCCTGTTCCACCTGCTGAAGCCGGGAGCCTATGGGCGGCTGGGCAACAAGTGGGGCGAATGGTGGAGCGGCTACATGCGCGGCACCATCGGCATCACCGACAAGCGCAAGGTTTTCCATTCCTTCCGCCATAGCTTCAAGGACGCGGCCCGGCATTGTGGCCTGCCCGAAGGCGTTACGCGCCAGATTATGGGCCATAGCGGCGAGGACGTGGCCGACGACTATGGCAACGGCTATTCCCTGTTCCAGCTTGTCGAAGGTATGGCGGCAGTGAAGACCGTGGGCGTGAACCTGCCCGCGCCGCCGGCCAGTTAAACGATCCCTGACTTTATGGGTCAGAAAAAATTATCTGATCCCGCTGTAATCAGTTGTTCGCCAGCTTTGAAACGAGAAGACCCCCGCCTTGCCGGGCGAGGGCCTTTGGGAGCGCCGAGACGACGCTGATCGACACCAGCACTTCTACGTCCGGTTCTCCTTCGACGCAACTCGATAGGAGCCAGAACCGTGGCCATAAAGATCAAGGTGCAGAAGCCTGTACCCTCACCAGTCATCGCCATCGAACACCTGAAGGGAACAGCTCGACGACTGGCTGAGTTGGTATCGAAGCATGGGAATTATGAATATGAGGGGTTCAAATGGCTTCAGGGCACCTTCGGCGGAATTGCCGATCACCTTGGCGTGAATGAGAAGACAATCGAACGCAACGTCCAGAAACCACCGTTCCATTACATCACGCGATGGACTGCGGAGGAAGGCAGGCACATTCTGTTGAAGCTGGGTACGGAGCCCTGCGAGACCGATCTCGTCTTCAGACTGCGCACTGTATGGGTTCGAGGTCTGCTCTATTTCAACGGGGCGGCGGCGCAAGCGTGGCCGATCGACGCCATAAAGGCCAAGCAAGAAAAATTGCCGTATAAACGGTTGCTGAAGCGCATCGAGAAGGCCCAGGAGCGGTTGCCTGATCTGGCGAAGCTGAAAGCAGGCGATGACATATCATATGAGGTTCAATCGCACGAAATGGGCTTGCTGCGTGAGTGCGTGAAACGACTGGAAGATGATGCCTTCGCCACCGTCGCCTGCATCACCTCATGGAACGGGTGGCACAAGTTTATGGCATACGCGAAGTTCGCTGGTCGAGTTTCCGGCCTTTACTATCACTGGCCGACCCTTGGTCCGATCGCTGCGAACCCCGACATTGCCCTCCAAGCCTATCTCGACATCAAGCAGGAGGAGGGGACGATCGACTTCACAGAGAGTGCCCGACTGACTGCCAAGATCGCCAGTTTGACGCCTGCCTTGGCACCTTGATCGAAAAATGTCTGTTTCTCTTATCACATGTTCTTAAAATTATATCGTTACCATAAACTGATATGTTCACAGGGAGAGAGAAACAGACATTTCAGTGCATGGCTCGTCGCTTCGCTCCTGCGCCATGCCCTTTGTCTCGGGAGAGGAATAGAAGGGATAATAACCACTGCTGCAATTAAAGCGATTTCAGAATTGCAATTAATTGCAATCCATCTTTCGTTAGGATCGGGGTGATATGTTTCGACCTCGTTGGTGGGACACGGGTCTGCTGGGTCGATCACACCCAGGACGGACGCCCGTGCGCTGCCACAGTCCGATCATCCCTTGCCCGGCTGCGTCTTTCCCATAGGCATCTGGTCCCAACAACTACGAAGGTTTCACAGATGGAAGGGATCAAGAAAGCAGCGGTGGAGGTGCCGCAGGACCTGATCGACCACAGCAAGTCGCGGCTCCTCGAAACGGCGAGCCTCTTGCGAAAAGTCCGGGACGAAAATCGCGACGAGTTCAGATCGGTCGCCACGAAGCTGAGGATGCGCCTCCGCAAGGCATACCACCTAGCCCAGATCGACGAGGCACTCAGTGACATGGATATTCCCGCCGAGCGGATGCAGCGTCTCGGCTGGACCAAGCTCTCCATCCTCGCAGCATATGGCAAAAAGGAAACGATCGACGACCTGCTCGACGTGGCGGAAGACTGCACCGCGCACGAGCTGAAGATGTATATTCACAAAGGCGGGATCGACCCCGGCGGTCGAACAGTCGTATTGCACTTCGACAAGGAGCAATATGCGTTGCTGGAGGAGGCCCTGCGCGCCAAGGGCGCCGAACCGCACCCCAGGGGGCTGCTGGGCAAGGAGGCGGCGCTCATGAGGCTCGTCACCGAGAGCTTGGCCGGTTCAGCTTCAAAGTAGATCGAGATGATCGCGGATCGGGCGTCTCATCCTGTCTGCGTTGCAATCGGGACATCGTCCTCCTTGTATTCACCGACGATCCAGACGAGGCTTTGTAGGTCGATGTTGTCGTGGGGTTCCAGATCGGCCAACTCGCGCCCGGTCTGTGCCATGAGGTCGCACAGGCTAGCATATACGACAGGATCGAGCGCAGGGCTGTAATCATGCACGAAGGGATGACCGACCCGCTCCGCGAACTCCTGCGTCACCATGGGCTTGAGGAACATATGATCCTTGGGTCGCCACAGGAACGGCAGATACGTGACCACTGGCCACTTGGCGTTATCGTGCTTGAGCAGCAGACGCTCCATAGTCGCCAAACCCGGTGCGATTTCCCCAATCGTAAAGCGGGCGGCTGCCTGGATGAAGGGATCGGCATCCGGGCCTCGCAGAAGCGGTTGCAGCCGGGTCTTCTCGAACGGCGATAACAGGTTCGTGCCCCGGTATGCCGACAGGACGGCCTCGCCCAGGTTGCTGCCGGTCAACGCCTGCTCAAGAGGAGCGGTCTCATCGAGCTTCGCCTTGGCCTTGAGCTTATAATCGCGTTCGGCCTCCTTGAATGAGGGAGATCGGAACCCGTCAGGGAAGAACTGCCGAAATCGGGATCGTGCGCCGTCGAAACCGAAATAGGCATCACTGGTCCGGCCCGCTGTGGCACGGAGATCAGCCCAGAGCTGTTCGGGGTCATCGCCGTCGATCCGGCTCAACTGCTTGCCGCCGGAGATTACCAGACCGACAAAACCCTTGCCGGTATCAACGAGCCGCAACGTGTTCTTGCCGATCACGTCATTCCGAATGGTTTTCATACCCCGCCCTCATTTGTAATTTGCGATGCGGTGATACGCACCTTGTCCGCCAAAGCCGAGATCGACACCGGCTCGGTAAATCTGCTGATCGTACTCAGAGCCGCCTGCTTCAGGTCCGGCAGATCGCGGGTGGCGACGACATAGAACGCCCACTGTGCCGGGTCGCGATGATCGGCGTGATCGGCATAAATGCCATGATGTGCGAACACGTAGATATGGGCTGGACGTCCCACCTGGGCGATCCACTGTGTTCCGCCCTCCCAATGTCCTGTGCGCGCCGCGACATCGAAGATCGGCTTGCTCGGCTTGCCAGTGCTCCACGATTGCCGTGCGGCGGACTGTTTGACCTCCAGCCGGAGGCCGTCAGGCCGCTCGAAGTCCCATCCGCTGTAGTCGGCGCTGCACCAGTTCCATTCCGGTTCCAGGGCGAGCGCAATGATTGCCTCGGCGACTTGCCCGCGCAGCACGTTGGTCACGAGGGGGCTACCGAAGGCTGCCTGCGAGACCTTGGCGATCACATCGTCGATCCCGAAGCGCGATGATGCAGGCGTTTTGTTCTGCGTTGTGTCGTCGATCTTGCCCCTCCGTCGCCCCTGAACCTTTTTGGAGCGACGGCCTGAGCCGGATGTTGGAAACCTCGGCAAAGCACAAGGCGCTGCCGCCTTTGGGCAGAGCCTTGGACATGCGCGACAGCCATCCGGCCGCCGAAGTCGGTGACCGAATTGCTTTGCTCGGGGTTTCCACGCCCCGCCCCCGCGTATCTCGGGAGCGCGACCGTGATAGCGAAGCTCGTCGGCAATAGGAAGGCGGCGGGTGAGGCCGGATCATTGAGAAGTATTTAAGTAATTGAAAATACTGTTTTTATTGAGATTTTGTCCATAGGATCATCTTCATTCTGAAAGGATCAAGATGATTGAAATAATGAGCGTGGGACATTCCAATGCGCGCTGGGACGAGTTCAGCTACGCCCTCGAACAATTCGACATCGGTTGCATCGTCGATGTGCGATCATCGCCCCGGTCACGCTGGCAGCATTTCAACAAGCCGCAACTACGTGCCCGCCTGAACCAGGTCGGCGTGAGCTACATTCATATGGGCGATGCTCTGGGTGGGATGCCGGTGAACGGCCCGACCGATTACGCAACGCGGCGTGGGACCGAGGCCTTCACCACGGCGATCGACGACGTACTCGCAATAGCCGCCCGATGCAGACCCGCCCTGTTATGTTCGGAGCGCGATGTGCTGCAATGTCATCGCTTCACGCTGATTGCCCGTCACCTGCATAGCCTGCCCGATGTCCGGGTCTCGCACATTCGTCACGACGGCACGCTGGAGACCCATGACGAGGCCGAGGAGCGCCTGCTCGCTGTCCACAAGCTGTCCGACGACCTGCTCACAGTTCGCAGCGAGCGACTGGCGGAAGCCTATGCCCGGCAGGAACGAAAGCTGGGCTGAAAGCGACGATGCTTAAACCCCTCATTTTGGGCCAGCGCATTTGGAGCATCATTCTGAAAACATGCGAGGAATTGCGAAATGCAAAATCAAGTAATTGTCAAAGCCAAGGCCGACGGTCTGTGGGCCGATCACAGACAGCGGCCAACGGCAGCCGACACCCCGCACGAGCAAAGTTGGGCGGAAAATGCAGGTTCCAGACCCCTGTTTTCTGCATAGGCGACCTTGGCTTATCATTTTGAAATCACAGGACGAACCGCGATATGGAAAAACAAATAATTGTAGTAGGAGCGAGCACCGAGCGTTGTGCAATTAATTGCAAATCGAACGGCCTGCCGGATCAGCAGCTCCACCTCGTAGAGCCGATCTCAGAGCCACTTCACCGCCTCCTAACCTCATCCCTATCGGCGAGCACCCAGCGCGCCTACGCGGCTGATTTGAACCATTTCCGGGCATCCGGCAGAGACATTCCCTGTCCACCGCACGCCCTGGCGGAGTATCTGGCCGAGCTGGTTGCGACCCATGCTGTCGCCACGATCCAGCGCAGGCTCGCCGCGATTGCGAAGGCGCATCGCGCTCTCGGACATGACGATCCCTGCCGGGCCGAGATCGTGCGCGCAACGATGAGCGGGATCAAGCGGACGAAGGGCATGGCTCAACGAGAGGCGCAGGCGTTGCAGCGCGACAGCCTGTTCGCGGTGCTGGAGCGTATGGGCGAACGTCCAATCGACATCAGGGACCGGGCATTGTTGTTGATCGGCTTCGCCGGGGCGTTCCGTCGATCCGAACTGGTTGGGTTCGACTGCGGTGATGTCGAGCATGTTGGCCGGGGCATCGTGCTGCATCTGCGCCGGTCGAAAACGGATCAGACCGGCCAAGGCCGCAAGATCGCCATTCCGTATGGTCGCACGCGCTGGTGCCCCGTGCGCCACCTCACCGACTGGCTCGCCCATGCTGGGATCGAGCAGGGACCGCTGTTCCGCAGCATCGACCGACACGGGCATATTGCCCAGGATCGGCTGTCCGGGGATGCCGTTGCCGTTATCGTCAAACGGCGTGTGGAGGCGGCGGGGTTCGATCCTGCGATCTTCTCCGGCCACTCCCTCCGCGCCGGGCTTGCGACCAGCGCCGCTATGGCCGGGGCGTCGTCATGGAAAATCCGCCAACAAACCGGCCATCGGAGCGATGCCATACTTGCCCGCTACATTAGGTCCGCCGACATGTTCGTCGATAACGCGGCGGGCGCGGTGCTATAGCGATTGAAGCATCAAGCCTCGGTCGCCGATTGTGACTTTATGTGCGCTTCGACCGCAACCGGGATGATCGCGTCATTGAGTTGGATGATGCACCGAAGCAGGTATTCACGGATACCGGAACGGGGTTTCTTGTCCCCAGCTTCTTCAATTGCTGACCGAATGTCAGATAGGACGTGGGAGATCATCCGGTAAAAGGATGGATCGACATCAGGGCTGTAAATGAAGTCGTCAATGACATGATGGTTCAGCGGTTCGTCCCGTTTTGAGCAGGGGCATAACTCATGTCGCATCCCTTGAAATAGTTGGTCTCCGTCCCATACGAAGCGGCTATCCTGCCATTCGACATTCAAGTTGTAAGGATCGGTCCAAACATAGCCGTTAACATCGGATACCTTTTTGTGACTGCGCCGTCCGCAGTCAGTGTGGCGCGTAACCACATAGACGCCGAATGCCGATGCATCCCGAACTGCATTTTGAAGGATTTTTTGGAGCCGATGGCGCGTAGTAGAATTGGGTGTCGTGTTGTCCCACCACAGATAGCTCCCCGCGTTATCAATTCCGTTGATTATCACCAAAATATCCCGCCTCAGGGCGACCACATACTCCCACGCCTTTCGCTTCATGCATTCCCCCGATGACTACGTTCGCTCAGCTCTTAATGTAAGCAGCGGGGGAGACGTTGTATACCGATGCAAGTATGCTCCGGCGGTCGGAACTGATCCTTGAAGCCGCTTAGCCTCTGATAACCTTCACTTATCAGAACCTAAAAACGGCAAAGGTATCCTCGACAGTTGTGCAATTAATTGCAATTTCATTTTCCGGTTCCTTTGTGTCGCCAAAAATCCACGCCGCTGCTATCGGATCATCAGGTGAACAAAGTTCGTGGCTCAGGGAGGAGCCGCGCTTCTGGGGGATCAATGCCAATACTGACGCAATCCGAACTCGAACGGCATCTGTGGGGCGCAGCGGACATATTGCGCGGCACCGTCGATGCCGGGGATTACAAGCAATATATCTTCGGCCTGCTGTTCTATAAGCGCCTGTGCGACGTGTGGGACGAGGAGTTCGAGGCCCTGCTCGCCGAAACTGGCGACCGTGAGGAGGCCGCCGACCCCGACGAGCATCGCTTCCATATCCCCAAGGAGCACCGCTGGGAGGCCGTGCGCCAGCACGCCACGCAGATCGGCCAGCGGCTGAACAATGCGCTGGCGTCCATCGAAGACGCCAACCTGCGGCTGCGCGGTGTGTTCGGCGATGTGGACTTCGCCAATCAGGATCGCTTCTCTGACGCGCTGCTGGAAAAGCTGCTGTCGCACTTCGAGAAGCACCGGCTGCGCAATGCCGATGTGCCCGCCGACATGCTGGGCGATGCCTATCTCTACCTCATCAAGATGTTCGCAGAAGGAGCAGGTAAGAAGGGCGGCGAGTTCTACACGCCCCGGCAGATCGTGCGCCTGATGGTCGAGATCGTCGAGCCGCGCCCCGGCATGTCGGTCTATGATCCCACTTGCGGCTCGGGTGGCATGTTGCTGGAGGCGGTGCAGTATCTGAAGGACCGGGGCGAGGATGCCCGCACCCTGTCGCTCTATGGGCAGGAGAAGAACTTCGCCACGTGGGGCATCGCCGAGATCAACCTGTTCCTGCACAATGTCGATGACGCCTTCATCGCCAAGGGCGACACGATCCTGTCCCCCAAACGATACGACCCCAAGGCCCGCGAGTTCGTGGAGGGTATCGGGGCCTATGACCGGGTGCTAGCCAACCCTCCGTTTAGCGAAAAGGTGTGGGGCCACGATGTCTGGCAGAACGGCGACCCGTTCGGGCGCGATGCCTATGGCTGCCCGCCCAAAGGCTATGGCGACCTCGCCTTCGTCCAGCACATGCTCGCCAGCCTGAAGGATGACGGGATGCTGGCGGTTGTGGTGCCGCACGGTGTCCTCTTCCGTGGCGGGGCCGAGGGGCGGATCAGGCAGGCCATGCTCGATGCCGATGTGATCGAGGCGGTTGTGGGCTTGGCCCCCAATCTGTTTTACGGCGCGGGCATCCCGGCTGCGATCCTCGTATGCCGCAAGGCCAAGCCTGCCGAGCGGCGGGGCAAGGTGCTGATCGTCAACGGTGACGCCACCTTTCAGCCGGGCAAGGCGCAGAACTTCCTGACCGACGATCATGTCGCCACGCTGGCCGAGGCGGTCCATGGCTTCGCCGACATCGAGAAGCTGGCCCGCGTCGTCCCGGTCGAGGAGATCGCCGCCAACGGGCATAACCTCAACATCAGCCGCTATGTGCAGACCGGCGCGGATGCCGAGGCGGTCGATGTCGCGGCGGAAGTGGCCAAGCTGCAAGACCTGATCGCCAAGCGCAATGAAGCCGAGGCCGTGATGTTCGGGCACCTCAAGAGGCTTGGCTATGTCGGGTGAGATGATCCTCTACAACACCGAGGACGGCGTTACCGTTGTCCAGTTGCAGGCCGTCAATGGTTCGACATGGCTGTCGCAGGTGCAGATGGCCGAACTGTTCGAGACCACGGTCTCCAACATCAACAAGCATATCAAGGCGATAATCGACGAGGGCGAGCAGACGGAGGCAACTATTGAGCATTTCTCAATAGTTCAAACCGAGGGTGGGCGCAGCGTCACCCGGCAGGTTGCCCACTACAGCCTGCCCATGATCCTTGCGGTGGGTTTCCGGGTTCGCTCTCCACGCGGCGCACAGTTCCGGCGCTGGGCGTCTACCACCCTGTCCGAATATCTGGTCAAGGGCTTCGCGATGGATGATGCCCGGCTGAAAGAGCCGGATGCCGACTATTTCGAGGAACTGCTCGCCCGCATCCGCGACATCCGGTCCTCGGAAAAGCTGTTCTACAAGAAGGTCTTGGACATCTACGCGACCAGCGTGGATTATGACGGTAGCGCGGAGGCCAGCCAGCTATTCTTCCAGACTGTGCAGAACAAGATGCACTGGGCGGCGCATGGCCACACCGCTGCCGAGGTCGTGGCGGCGCGGGCCGATGCGGCCAAGGATCACATGGGGCTGACCTCGTGGGCCAACCAGCCGAAGGGCGGAAGCCCACGCAAGGCCGATGTCCATATCGCCAAGAACTATCTGGAAGCGGACGAGATCGAGGCGCTCAACCGCATCGTTACTGCCTATCTGGAGTTTGCCGAGATGCAGGCCATGGCGCGCAAGCCCATGACCATGCGCGACTGGATCGCCAAGCTCGACGATTTCCTGAAGCTGGGCGACCGCGACATCCTGACCCATGCGGGCAAAGTCTCCACCGATGTCGCCAAGGCCAGGGCGCTGGCGCAATATGACAAATGGCACGCCCGCCAGTTGGACGCCCCCAGCGCGGTGGAGCGGCATTTCATCGAGGCGACCGCGAAGGCGAAACAGATCGGTGCTGTCCGGCCCAAGAGGAAGTCGAAAGGTAACGGCGAATGAGTGTTGCGCTGGAGCTTGAGCGCCCCGCAGCGATGCCCGCAGGATGGGCGAAGGTCACGCTTGGCGGCATCGTGCGTATTGTCACCGATGGCATTTCAGCGGCGGACCTTGCTGCTATGCCGAAGGTCCATCACTACTCCCTGCCCGCGTTTGACGAGGGTGCAGGCCCGGAGGTTGGCCCCGGCGACGCCATCAAGAGCAACAAGACGATTGTCCCGGACGACTGCGTGCTGTTCAGCAAGCTCAATCCACGCATTCCGCGCATCTGGCGCGTGCCCGGCGACGCGCTGCCTCACTCGTATTGCTCGACGGAGTTTTGGCCGCTGGTGGCGCAGGGCAGTGACGTCGATCTCGACTACCTGACGCACTACCTGTCCAGCGCAGCCTTTCTTGGCCATCCCGACATCACGCCTTCGTCCAGCACAAACAGCCACCAGCGCGTGGACCGTAAGGCGTTTGAGCGGTTCGAGTTTCTGCTCCCACCCCTCGACGAGCAGCGGCGGGTCGCCGAGGTGCTGCGGTCGGTGGATGAAGCGATTGCGGTTGGGCAGAACGTCGCGGAACAAGCCAAGATTGTATGGAATGGCCTAACCGAAGGGCTGATATGGGATCGGCTCTCAACCAGTCCCGATATAGCCCAGCCGATCGGTCATGCCTTGCTAGGCACCGATTACGGCGTCAATGCGCCGCTAGGCAACGAGCCAATCGGATACGCCGTGTTGCGTATGGGGAACCTGCAAGATGGCTGGATAGACCCAGCAGACCTCAAGTGGGGTGAGATTGACGATACAGAAGCGCAGACGCTCACCCTTGATGTCGGCGACATTCTTTTCAACCGAACCAACAGTCGGGACTTGGTCGGCAAGGTCGCGCTGGTCCGCGATCCGACCGATTTTCTATATGCCAGTTACATCGTTCGGCTTCGGGTCAACCAGTTGGTTGCGGACCCGTATTACTTATTCGCCGTGATGCACTCGCGTCGGGCCCAGGCACAGTTCAAGTCCATTGCTACGCCGGGGGTGAGCCAGTCGAATATCAACCCGACCAACCTGAAAAAGCAGATCATCCCGCTTCCGCCGCTTGCCGAGCAACGGGACATCGCGGCACAGCTGCAATCGGCTGAAGCAGCGCGCCGAATTGCGATAGAGGAGCTTGTGACGTTACGTCAGATCAAGTCCGACCTCATGTCCGACCTCCTCTCCGGTCGTGTGCGGGTGCCAGCATGAGGCTAGGACAGGGCGCTATCGCGAGCTTGGGCGACATTGCATTTGCCACGGGCATGAACAGCAGTAGCTTAATCGGCTTCTTCAACTCATTCGGTCTGAACGAAGAAGTCGTGCATATGCTCGGCAGCAAGCGTCAATTCGCTGTTGACGCGTGGAGAAAGCTGAGCGGATCGGATCAGTTGCCGGAGGCCATCAACCAGATACTTAGCCCCCACTATTTTCCCAATCCCGAAGAGCGCGGTCGGCAGGTCCAGCAGCTCCAACGATGTTTGAAACTCGACGGATATGACATCACGGATGACGGCTACCGTGTGTATATTGCAGCACGCTCAGGCTCCGCTGCCACCTCCGTCCTTGAACATTTGAAGGCCCATGGTCAGCGGCTCAACCACGAAAACGTCCTGTCGCGTATTCGCATTATCGACCGGGAGGCAGAAGCAAGCCCTGCGGATGCGATCGGTTCAGCGAAGGAACTGATCGAAGCCGTCTGCAAGGACATCATCGAACGGTCCGGGCAAACCTTCGATCGCAAGGCCAGTCCCGCCGCACTTGTGAAGGAAGCCCTGAAGGTGCTGAAACTCGCACCTGAGAATATTCCAGAACGGTCTCGTGGCGTAGATGCCGTCAGAGCGACCTTGAACTCGCTCGCCAACATCGCGCATCAGATGGATGAACTGCGGGGCCTGTATGGTTCCGGTCACGGTAAGCCAAGTTCCTCACGTGGTTTGCTTCCTCGTCACGCACGACTTGCGGTCGGTTCAGCAGGCAGCCTGTGTCTGTTCCTCATCGAAACCTTCGAGGCCCAATCTACGGAAACAGCGGAATGAGTGAATATCGCCTCGCCGAGAAGCCCGCGCTCGATGCGCTGGAGACTATGGGCTGGCAGATGCTATCCCCGGTGCAGGCGCTGGCGATGCGCGAGGAGGAGAACCGCGTCATCCTCAAGCCCGTGCTGATCGACGCGCTGCGCGGTTTGAACGGGATCGGCGCGGAAGATGCCGAAGCGATCTATAACGACCTTGCCACCCTGTCCGACAATGAGGATTGGCAGCGCAAGCTGCGCGGCAGCTATTCGCGCCGCCTGTCCGGCGAAAACCGCGACAGCCCGATCACGCTGATCGACTTCAAGAACCCGGCCCGCAACAGTTTCCACGTCACCCACCAGTTCCGCGTTGCCGCCCAGCGGCCGCGCATTCCCGATATTGTGCTGTTCGTGAACGGCATCCCGCTGGTGGTGATCGAGGCCAAGTCTCCGCTGAAAGCCACGGCACGCGCCGAAGAGGCGTTCGAGCAGATCAAGCAATATGAGCGGGACGTCCCCCGGCTGTTCTATCCCAACGCCTTCAACCTCGTCACCGATGGCATGGCGACCCTCTATGGCGCGACAGGTGCGCCGTCGCAATTCTATGCCCCGTGGCCCGACGCATGGCCTCGCAGCCGCGACGAGTTCGCCGACGATCTTGCCAAAGACCTGTGGTGCCTGTGCGAGCCGTCGCGCCTGCTCGACCTCTTGGCGCACTTCATCGTGTTCGAGACCGACCCGGAGACGGGCCGCAAGATCAAGAAGGTCTGCCGCTACCAGCAGTTCCGCGCCGTCAACAAGGCGGTGGAGCGGGTTGCGGCGGGCGAGCACCGCAAGGGGCTGATCTGGCACACGCAGGGTTCGGGCAAGAGCCTGACCATGGTGTTCCTCGCCCTCAAGCTCAAAACCCATCTGACGCTCGACGCGCCCAGCCTCGCCAATCCCAATATCCTTGTGTTGACCGACCGGATCGACCTTGACGACCAGATCAGCAAGACCTTCGTCGCCTGCGGCCTGCCCAACCCGGCACAATGCGGATCGGTCACCGCGCTGCGCGAAGCGGTGAACCGGGGCGGCAACGGGCAGATATTGCTCTCCACCATCTTCAAGTTCGCCGGGTCGAAAGAGCCGATCCCGAACTCCGCGAACTGGATCGTGCTGGTCGATGAGTGTCACCGCACGCAGGAAAAGGACTTGGGCGCATTCCTGCAAGCCACGCTGCCCGATGCCCATTTCTACGGCTTCACCGGCACCCCGATCAAATCGACCGACAAGGACACCTACGCCCGGTTCAGCGTCGCGGGTGAAGGCTATCTCGACAAATATGGCATCGACGACGCGGTGCGCGACGGGGCGACCGTGCCGATCCTCTATGAAGGCCGCAAAGCCGACTGGGCGATCAACGAGGCCGAGATCGACATATTGTTCGACCGCTGGTTCGTCGATCTGCCCGACGACAAGCGCGAGGAACTGAAGCGCAAGGGCCTGACGCTGGCCACCATCGCCAAGCACCCGCAGCGCATCCGCCTGATCGCGCTCGACATCTGGGAGCATTTCAAGGCGGTCTGCCAGCCGGACGGGTTCAAAGCGCAGATCGTCGCGGTGGATCGCGAGGCAGTAATCCTCTACCGCGCCGCGCTCTCCAGCGTCATCGCCGCCGAGCTGGAACGCGGCGGGATGGAGGCCGGGGACGCACAGGCCAAGGCCGACGCGATGATTGCCTGCGTTTATTCCAAGTCTCAGGAGGACAACAAGCCGAGCGAGAACCCGGAGGTCGCCGCGCTGCGTGGCCATCTGGAAGCGCATTATCTCGACGATGCCGCCGAGAAGGACGTGAAGAAGCGGTTCAAGGCCATAGGCCAAGACCCGCAGTTCCTGATCGTGTGCGACAAGCTGCTGACCGGGTTCGATGCGCCTATCGAGCATGTGATGTATCTCGACAAGCCGCTGAAGGAGCATAATCTCCTGCAAGCCATCGCCCGGACCAACCGCACCTGCACCATTAGGCTGCCGGACGGGGGCGAGATCGCCAAGCCTAATGGCCGCATCGTAGATTATATCGGCGTCACCAGCCATCTCGACGAGGCGCTGCAGTCCTATCGCTCCGAGGATGTCGAGAACGCGATGCGCGACGTCGCGATCCTGCGCAACGACCTCAAGGAAGCCCACGCCCGCTACCGCGCTCAGAAGCGCGCCATTGGGCTGGAGGGCATGGACGAGAAGGCAGCCGCCTATGCCGCCGCCAAGCTGGCAGCAGGGGGACAGGAGGACGACTGGTTCGACCTCCAGCGGCTGACCCGGATATTCATCAAGGTCTATGCCGACCTGTCGCCCGACCCAGCGATCCTCGACTTCACCGCCGAGGTAAAATGGGCTTCCGCCTTCCTGCGGCTCGCGACGCAGGCCATAGCCAAGGACGAGAGCCTCGACCACAGGAGCTATTCCGGCAAGATCAGGGAGATGCTGGAAACGCACGTCCACGTCACCGGCCTCTCCACCACGATCCGCCTGCGCAACATCACCGATCCGAACTTCGCCGACGACTTCGCCACCGAGGGCAAGGCCGAACCGGAACTGCAAGAGGCGTTCGTCCGCAAGTCCGCCGAGCTTCGCCGGACAACCCGTGAACTGGTGGACAAGAACCCCGCGCAATATGGCCGCTTCTCCGAACGGGTGCTGGAGATTATCCGCCGTTTCGAGGAGGGCCAGATTGCCGCCGCTGATGGCTTGCGCGAGTTCGAGGGACTGACCGACGACATCGAGACCGAACAGGGCGCGCACGCCGACCTTGGCATGGACGAGAATGCTTTCTCGATCCTGCGCATCATCGAAGCCATCGTGCCCGACGCCGATCAAGCGACCTTGCGGGACGCGGCCATCGCCATCGGCGCGGTCTATGCTGATGCCGCAGCAACCCAGCCCGCGTTCGCGCATATGGAAGCCTATCTGCGATCCTTGCGCCAACAGGTCCGGCGTGTCCTGACCGACCAGAGCATCGGCGAAACCAAAACCATCCGCGAGAAGGTCGAAGAGTTCGCCGTCCATGCCTATAGAGCCGGTGCCTGATGCCCACGCTCCAGATCGGCAGGAAGGAAATCCCATACGAGCTTCGCCGGTCGACAACGGCTTCGGAGCGCCGGATCACCATCACGCCCGGCCATGTCGAGGTGCTGGCGCTCACCTGCGACAATGATGACGACATCGCCGGTTTCCTCGAGCGCAAACGCCAGTGGGTGTTCGACACCGTGCGCGAAATGGAGCGGATCACCGCCAGCCGCCATGCCGTGCCCCGGTTCATCACCGGGTCGAAGATACCCTATCGGGGCCGGAATATGTCGCTGACCGTGCGCCACACCGACGGCGAGCAGATGACGATCACATATCGCAACGGGTTCATCGTTGACCTGCCCCACTGGGCAGGAGACGATGCTGACCACCTCGTCGCCAGCGAACTCAAGCTCTGGCTGAAGCAGCGCGCCCGGCGCGACGTGCGGGAGATCGCCGCCGACTACGGCAAACGGTTCGGCCTTGTGCCTCGGTCGATCCGCACCGCCGATCTTACCCATGGCTGGGGATCATGCGGACCGGAGGGTAATGTGCTCATCAATTGGCACCTGATTTTTGCCCCCAGGAAGGTGCTGGAATATGTCGTCGTGCACGAACTGGCACACCTGCGGGTGCGGTCGCACGGGCCGGAGTTCTGGGCACTACTGGGTCAGATCGTCCCGGACTTTGAGACACCCAAGGCTTGGCTGGAGCGGCACCAATCAATGCTGTCGGCGAGCTTCCTGCCGGGAGGTGGGTAATGGGCGTCCCGTATCATACGAGCCAAGACGTACCGGGTCGATGCCTCTGGCTCATCGACAGGCTCTTCTCCAAAGTTCAGACGATTACCGCTCCGCACGAGACTGACCTCGGCCCGTTGGACGCGACGTTCTTGTTCGCCATGTCCACTCTGATTTTCACGCTCCCGATTGAACGGCTTGAGCGGCATCGCCGCAAGGAAGAGGCCGGTCAGCAAGGATACATGGATGATCGACCTCTCGATCCTGCATCAGCGAAGGAAATTGATGCAGTGTTGGGCAGTGACGATACTCGGTTTAGCGCGTCACCTTTCCACATTCCCGGCGCATGGCGCTTCGCATCTATCGACTACAACCCCGATCAAAATCTCGCAGTCGAGTTTCCAGAGGAACTGGCAATGCGACTTTCGGCAGATGATGCCGTCCGAGACGCTGATGACTTGAGTGCAAGAGCGTGGATGAACTGCCTGCGCAATGCTCTGGCACATGGGGGTATTATCTACCTCGATGCGGCGGGGCGGCAAGCGCATGGTAAGTCCACTTCGATGATGGGCTTTGTCAGTGCTCAGTATCCGAATGGTAATATGCGGAAGCCCCCCGAGCGCCTGATCTCGCTGCGCACCACACCACATGAATATCGAGCTACGCTTCAGAAATGGGTTTGTTGGGTTCAGAGCACAGGATTGTCGCTGCCCGTAGCAGCGTAAGGCGGCACTCACTCATTCCATCCATTTCAGGGGAGCTAAGCACTACTAGAATGGGTAACCGCCTTGTGATACAAGTCAGAAACCAGACACGCCTAAGCGACTGAAAAATGGTGCTTCAAGGGGATGCAATCACCCCTCCCGTAGGGGTCACCACGAAGCCTTCCCAAGGCATCCCAAGACGCACCATAAGTGGCTGCTTTCCGCCATTTATTCTGCTATAATGCTCCCAAGTCATCCCGCTCTGGGCCGCCACATACCATCAATCTGATGGTATTTTTGATGGTACATCGCGCGAGTCGGGAAGGGAGATACCATCATGGGTCTGAGCACCGTTGCCATCAAAGCCGCGAAGGGGGTGGGACAAGCCGTTCAAGCTGACGGGTGGCAATGGCCTCTACCTGCTGGTTCTGCCGTCGGGCGGGCGATACTGGCGGATGAATTACCGGCATCTGGGCAAGCAGAAGACGCTCGCACTTGGCGTCTGGCCCGGAACCGGGCTTGCCGAAGCACGTGAGCGCCGGGACGCCGCGCGCAAGGTGCTTGCTGACGGGAATGACCCCGGGGAACACATCAAGCTCGAACGTATCGCCGCGAGCGTTGCCGCCGCGAACAGCTTCAAGGCCGTTGCCGATGAGTGGCTGATCAAGGTCGAGCGTGAAGGGCGCTCGACGGTCACTATGAAGAAGCTGCGCTGGCTGCTCGACTTTGTGTGCCATTCGATCGGAAACCGGCCCATTGCGTCGATCACAGCTAGGAATTGCTGCTGCTGCTCCGCAAGACGGAGGTCAAGGGCCACTATGAGACGGCGCGTCGGCTGCGCATCACCTGTTCCCAGGTTTTTCGATATGCCATTGCCACGGCGCGCGCCGAGCGCGACATCGCTTCCGATCTGAAAGGGGCGCTGATTGCGCCGAAGCCCATTCACCGCGCGGCGATTACCAAGGCCGATGAGGTGGGAGGCTTGCTCCGGGCGATCGATGTGTTTGCGGGTCATGCGAACACGGAAGTGGCGCTGCGCCTGTTGCCGTACCGCTGAGAGGCAGAAGACCACTGTACCCTGAGCCTGCCATCCCCTTCGATCGCGGCACGTATTTCGTGGAATGATTGGCTCCAAAAAAATCGGGGGAAAATCGTAATCGCCCCGAGGCTTCTTCTCAGGATGCCGAACTTTCGGCTATCTGTGCTCGGAGGAGCGGGATTGCTTCACCTCGCCTCTCCATCTTTCTGCCACCAGAAGCGTTGCCCCGGCGGCGGTTCAACCGGTTCGATTTCACGCAGGCCGTCGTCACGTAGCGGACAGGGTGCGCTCTCCCGCTTTGAAAACATTTCGGCCCAGCATTTCAGCTTTGGATAATCGTCCGTCAGAAAATGATCGTCGAAGTTTTCGGCGTTATGATGAACCATCGGATAAAGGGCGCAATCGGCGACGGAGACAGTCTCGCCCATCAGGAAGGGGCCCTGGTTGCTCGCCATGGTTTCAAGACCGAATAAAGTCCGGTCAAGAAATGGTTTCATCCATTCAGCCACAGCAGGGCTCTGCGGCATGGCGCGCGCGAACTGGGGCAGGGTATTGGCGTAATAAGGCATGCAGCGGTTGAAGAACTCGTTGCACAAATGCATGTAACACCGCATGCGTTCGCGCTCGATCGGGTCGCGGCCAATGAAATTCGGGCTGGGATAAAGTTCTTCAAGATACTCGATGATCGCAAGCGAATCGAACAGGCAACGACCATCTTCAAGTTCGAGCGTGGGCAGGAAGCTCAGCGGATTTTTGGCCACCATCTCCGGATCGCGCTGTTCGCCATAGCGCAAGGGTACGATTTCAATATCGGTGATACCCTTTTCCTGGATGTAGATCGTAACACGCCTTGTCCACGGACCCCAAGCTAGATCGTAAAGCTTCATTACTTCTTCCTCGAGAGTATGATGTGGAGCGACAGGGCACGTTACCAACAGCAAGATTCCATTTCCATGGCGGGGACGGATAGAGGTGGTGGCGAAAGGGGTAGAGCGGGTAGAGTGGGTAGAGCGCGAGCGGGCTACTCCGATAACGGCACTGACTGCTCTTGGGCCTTGTTGCTGATGTAAGGCAGCAGCGACAAACATCATTGTAGGAGCAAACGAGGGAAAACAAGGAGGAGTAGGAACGATATGGGTATCAGAACGTCTTTGCTTGCAGCGGGTGTATTCCTAGGAGGGGCAACCTTCATGGGCACCGCACTGCCCGCTTTTGCTGACACCGCGGCGCCGATGGCACCTGTGGAGATTCCCGCGGCGCCCGCCGGTGCCGATCTGACAAAGTTGGCCGTCGCCTTCCTTGACGCATGCGTTACACGTGATGCCGATTATGTCGCCGCCAACTCCATCGAGGATCCCGTCGGCAGCTTCTCTTCTTTCGGATCGGGTGCACCGAAGATATCCGATCGTATCGAGTTCGCCGAGCATCTTCGCCCGTTGAAAAAGGTCGGCTGGGATGGTCTCGACCCGAAGGGTTGGGTTTCCGGCAACGTGGCATGGTTCGCGGATGTAGCTGACGGAATCCTCCCGGACGGCAAGAAAATTCCGATCCGGATTTCGCTGGTGATGCGCAACACAGGTGCGGGCTGGAAGGTCGTTCATGTGCACGTGTCTGAAGGCGTGCATCGGGATGGTATTCGCAAGGGCTCATAAGCCCTTTTTATAGCCAGGTTCAAATGCCCCCGCCCCTATGGGCGGGGGCATTTTCTTTGTCTTGTGTACAATGAGTCTGGCTCAGTCCATCTCGGTCAGTGCCTTCAAAACCTCGACAAAATTCGCACTTGAGTAGACACCGATACTGTGGCCGTCCTGCACTTCATGGATGCTGACACCCGTCACCTCGAACCGTTTTCCGCTCGGTTTCAGCCCAAACACTTCGCGGACATGTCGGCCGCTGATGACATAGGCGATTCCAAAGCCGTCTTCGCTGCCGAAAGACCAGCGCACCTTGAAATCAATGTCTTCGAAAGCATCGATTTGCGCCTGCAACATTGCGACCAGCTCTTCGATGCCGTCTGCCGGATTCAGGGGGTTCCGGCATACAAAGACCGGCGACATGATCTCGGTTATGAGTTCGAAATTCCCTCGATAGGCATCGACATACATTTGGGTAAATCGTTGACGAACACGTTCGGCGGTCGACATCGGTGATTCCATTCTTGTTTAGGGCCATGGCCACATTCGTCATTGCTTGCATCGAAGCAATCCAGCATTCCGCGCAGAAAGCGAGACAAATGGGTAGCCGATCGGGGAATTGGCATAACAGAGAAGGGCTCGCATTGACCGTGGCCGACAGATGCGTTGCTTTCATTCAGAGCTTGTAGGGCGCGTAACGCGCATGCATCGGTTTCCGTAGGTTCGGGAGGCCGGAAAGGGAGGCGCATGGAGATTGGCAGGCCCGAGCAGCAGAAGGCGGCACGGATGCGGCGATGGTTCACAATCGTCATCCTGACAGTGTGCTATCTGCTTTCCGTTGTCGACAGGCAGGTTATCATGTTGCTGATCGATCCGATCCGCGCCAGCCTTTCGCTCAATGACGTTGAAATTGCGCTTGTTACGGGTTTCAGTTTCTCTCTCTTCTATACGATCATGGGCATACCCATGGGTTGGCTTGCAGACCGTACCAATCGTAGAACGTTGATTGCAGTTGGCCTCCTGCTCTGGAGCCTTGCCACGGCAATGAGCGGACTCTCCAGGTCGATCGCTCAGTTGTTTCTCTCGCGCACGGCAGTTGCTGTTGGAGAGGCGTCGCTGTCGCCTGCAGCGTATTCGATCATCACTGACAGCTTTGAGGTGCACGAGCGCACACGTGCGGGCAGTGTCTATTTCCTTGGGGCGGCGCTTGGCCCTGGTCTGGCGCTCCTCGTCGGCGGAGCATTGCTGCATCTGTTTACCGGTATCGGCGCTGTCAATCTTTCCGGATTTGGCGCGCTGGAACCTTGGCAGCTGGTTCTGCTGACCCTGGCATTACCGGGGGTGCTTTGGGCGGTTGTGGTGCTCCTGTTCGTTACCGAACCGCAGCGGCAATCGGAGAAGATTGTACCAGGGCTAGCGCCGGACAAGGGGGAGCTTGGGGCGGCGTTGCTGTTACATCGGCGCCTGCTATTTCCCTTTTTCGGCGCCGTTGCACTGTTCTCGTTGTTCGGTAATGGACTGCTTTCGTGGTCGGCCACTTTTTTCGCCAGAAATCACGGCTGGTTGCTGGCCGAAGCCGGTGGGAGGCTGGGACTTGCCATTACGGTGTGTGGCGCTGCTGGCGCTATTTTCGCGGGTTGGTTAGGAGGCCGGGGCGTCAAGAACGAGCGAGGAGGAGATGCGATACTGAAGACCATTCTGATACTTTGCGTCATAACCGTGCCGCTTTCGGTGATAGCAACGCTGGTCTCCAATGCTTGGTTGTCGCTTTTCTTAATATCGATCGTCATCTTCGCGACCATCGGCGTGTCCAGTATAGCGCCGATCTTTGTTGCCTCTCTGGTCGCCGGCTCGGTACGGGGTAGAATGGTGGCCATCTATCTTCTTGTCGTAGGTGTGGTCTCGGTTGGCGGCGGTCCGGTGGTCGTGTCCGTCTTTACCGAATATGTGTTCGGTGCCCCGACAGCGCTTGGAAAATCGATTGCACTCCTTGGTCTTCTGTCGATGCCGCTTACGACATTTCTTGTTTGGCGAACGCTTCTCGCCTACCGGTGCGAGGACGCCACCCGAATCACGTCAGCCGCTATCCCACCCTCATGTTGATCTCACTCGAGAGGGACGAATACATGCGGATAATCGCGAACGTCGGGAGGTCGCATGAAACTCTACACAAATCTTTATGGTCCCGGACCGCGGCGGATATTTATCTACTGCAAGCTGAAAGGGATCACGAGCATCGAGACCAATCTGGTCGTTCCCTACAAGGAGACTCGCGAACCGGAATTCCTGGCGCGGAATCCGGCAGGCAAGATTCCACTTCTCGAAACCGAAGACGGTCATTACATTTTCGAATCCCAGAGCATTCTGCAGTATCTGGAAACCCTTTATCCTGAACCGCCCATGGTGCGGACGGAGGAGATGAAGGCCAGGCGGCTCGACGTTCAATCCGGAATGATCAACGAGTTCTTCTACTATCTCTATATCTCTACGCTGCATACCTCTCCCTACGTTTCGAAAGGGCAGAAACAGGCCTATGATGCGGACATCGTGGTCAATGCCTATTGGCGCGCTCGGCTGGATCAGATCGATGAGATCATGGCGGGAAACCAGTATCTGGTGGATGACGAAGTCAGCATTCCGGACGTTATGCTCTACACCATGCTGGAATACATACGACACCGCTTCGGTATCGTCATTCCGCCGCATCTGAAGCGTCTCAACCGTTGGTACGAGCGATTTTCCGCGCTTCCGGGCGTTGACCCGATCGCCTTGCCGGACGACTATTTCGACCGCTCGATCCCGGAACTCGGCACCCGCTACTGACCAAACACGGAAGGACAACCGCCATGAAGCTCGTGGTGTCGGCCTGGTATCCCTATCAGCATCAGGCGAATGCGTTTCAACAACTTGTCGGAAAACCTTCTTTAGAGCGAATTGCCCTTGAGATCGTTTCCAGCACGTTGCAGAACGACGTCGTCGGCCCCTACATATCGCTGTCGATGGATGATGACGATCTGCCGCTCCTTGGCCTGCCAAGCATTGTCGAATATTTTCATCGCCATTATCCCGAAAAGGCGCTGTTCCCGGACGACATCGTATTGCGTGGCCACGCCCGCGCCTTCGCGACAATGATCGAGGAGCGCTTCACGCGCTTTTGTGTCGCGGACATCTCCAGCCATACAGGGTGGAAGCGGCCGACATGGAACAGCGCATCCTCTGCCTCGGAACTGGTGATCACGACACCGCCGGACCTTGAAGGATTGGTCAAGATTTCCGAGCATCTCGGGTTTCGCTATCTTGCGGCAGACACGCCGTGCCTTGCAGATGCCTTGATGGCGGCATTGTGGTGGACGCTTGAAGATCAGGGCCGTTTGGAAGAGCTTGAAAAGCACGGATGGTTGAAGACCTGGCACGAACGGAACTGCACCGGCTTGCCATTTTACCGCCTGGCGGCGGCATGAAGGAACCAAAACGGTGGGCGGTCTGATGCTTAAAGGAAGATCTTGCCCGGATTGAGGAGGCCCTGAGGGTCGAACGCGCGCTTTACCGCTGCCATAAGCGAAATGGCATCGGCACCTCGCTCATCAACAAGGCACTGGCGCTTTCCGATGCCGACACTGTGCTCGCCCGTGCAGGTACCGCCGAGTGTCAGGGCATGAGCGACCATCCGCTCGTTGATGCCCGCGGCAACCTCCCATTCTTCGGGCTGGTTCGGATCGAGCACAAACAGAACGTGATAATTGCCATCACCGACATGGCCGACGATGGTGGCTTGAGCGCCGCATCTTTCAATATCGGCGCGCGTGGCGGCGATACTATCGGCCAGCTTCGCGATGGGGACGCAGACATCGGTTGACCATATCCTGGCATTCGGGCGAAGTGACTTGGATGCGAAATAGGCACTATGCCGGGCTTTCCACAGTTTATTTCGATCTTCCACCTGCACGGCGACGCTGAGTTCGCTGCCGCCATTTCCTTTCGCGATCTGTCCAAAGAGAGACGCCTGTTCGGACACGCCGTCCTCGGTGCCATGGAATTCAAGGAACAATGTCGGCTGTTCGGCAAGGCTGAGCTGCGAATAGGCATTGCAGGCCTTGATTTGGGCGGCATCGAGAAGTTCGATGCGGGCCACGGGTATTCCAAGCTGTATGGCCTGAATTGTCGTCAATACAGCGTCATCGACACTGGCGAATGTCACCGTTCCCGCCATCGTGCATTGCGGAATGCCATAGAGCCTCAGCGTCACCGCTGTAATGACGCCAAGTGTACCCTCGGAGCCGACAAACAGCCCGGTAAGATCATACCCGGCCGCCGATTTGGCTGCACGGGTTCCCGTTTCGATGATGCGGCCGTCCGCTGTCACGACCTCAAGCGAAAGGACATTGTCGCGCATCGTGCCATAGCGGACTGCGTTTGTGCCGGATGCACGGGTTGAAGCCATCCCGCCCAACGTTGCATTGGCGCCGGGATCAATCGGAAAGAACAGGCCGCTATGCCGAAGTTCCTGGTTCAGCTGCTCCCGGGTGACGCCTGCCTCAACGCGGCAGATCATATTTTCCGGGTCAACATCGAGAATCCGGTTCATGCCCGTAAGATCAAGGGAAAGTCCGCCGCTTACGGCTGAGAGATTGCCTTCGAGGGATGTTCCGGCACCGTGCGCGATCAAGGGCATGTCGTGTGCGGCACAGATATGGAGGGCTTCCACGACATCATTGATTGAGGCGGCGTTCAGAACGGCATCCGGAAGCCGGCTGGTGTGATGACCTTCCAGCCCGGAGTGTTGTTCCCGCACGGCCTGCGACAGCAGTAGCTTTTCTCCGAAGGCGCGGGACAGGCTGCTGACGGCCTCGTTCCGCGTGCTTTGTGGTGAAATCGTCGCCATTTTTTCGATTCCGGGCCGATCATCAATGAGTGAAGAGCGATCTAGCCCAGTTCCTCGATGGGTGAAAAGTCTTCATCGATGCCGAACTGGCGCGGGGCCAGCACCTCCAGGCTCTGGGGGAGGCGGAGCAGGGGATCGGCGGCATAGCCGAGGACCTTCACCCTTTGGCCGTAGGTGAGCATCTCCGCAGTCAGTGGCTCCGCGGATTCGCGGTCCAGGATCGCGATGAGGTCCGGTACGATCGTGACCGTCTTTCCATTCACGCGTGCAACGAGATACTCGTTACGGATTTCGATCGTGCACACATCGTCCGAACCGTTGAGTGCGGCGATGGTGACCTGACCCCAATGCCAGCTATCTCGCGTTTCATGAACGACATCACTGATCTTGCCATCGAAGAGGATGCGCGCGGTACGCCCGTCTCGGTTCGAAAGGCATTCAAGCAGTGTGTCGAACACATCGCCTGCGCTTTCGCGCCCCTCACGGATCGCGCGCCCGATTTCGAGCGTCTGTGATATGGTGCGCTGCACGGCGACGCGCCGGGCATCTGCACTGCTCATCGGATAGATCGCCGTGAATGCCATAGAGCCCATGGCCATCGTGTTGACGCGGCAGAGATCCTCCGCCATCCTATCGCTGACAGCCTCCACCTTGACGACATTGCCGCTGTCGTCGATCAGCAGCGCCGGCGTGGCGCGTACGCCGAAGATGCTGAAGGTCGTCATTTCCAGCTGAGGCACCGCACGGCCGATACCGTCAGCGTCAAGAACCGGAATACCGCTCAGCGCCGAGAGCGCCAGGGGGAACATCGAATTGGCCCCACCAATCTCGGCGCTTATGAAAGCATCGATCTTGCGGCCGTAATAGGCCACGGCCTGTTCGAGCAGAACTCTAAGGGTCTTCTCGCTGACCAGGTGCTCGACAATGACCGAGGGCGCGCCGATGCCTGCTATCGAAACAACGAAGGCGTCGTCGGGAATCTCGTCACAAGAAACGACTGTCGGATAATGTCCCTCTGCAATCTGCGCTCTGACGAACAGTTCGCCGATATAGGGATCGCCGCCGCCGCCCGTGCCGAGCAGCACGGCGCCGCGGGCCATGTCTTGAATATCCTGGAGTGAATCGACTTTGAACATTGTGCTGCTTCTCTAGTTTTGCGCAAGCGCTGCCACGGGGCCGACGGCACGAACCTTGATCTGGGTTGCCCCGGCTTTCATGTGCGTCATTGGTAATTCGATGACTTCGACAATCTCCGTGCCGGACCGTTCCGCTCCCGCCCTCACTGCCGCTTCGATGGCCTCGTCCTTTGCCATCTGCAGTGCCTTTTCGCGGCCCAAACGTGGGACATCGTACATTTTGTCGATGCGCCCGCTGACCAGCGCAATGGCCGCCCCAACCGCATTGGCGACATCGGCATGCTCGGGTCTGACAACTTCGGAGACGCCTTTCAGCTTGCGGGAAACGATGACACTGCCACCGCCAACCAGCAGCAGAGGCAAAGGCGCGGAACTGACCTTTATCTGGTCGATCGCCTCCTCGATCTGTGCGTGGATATCGTCGAGCGCAGCCTCCACGACCGACGAGTCTATGTGCGCGACCTTCGCGGCATCTCCCATGACGACCTGGCCCGCACGGACGGCGATGTCGGATGCTGTCATGACGCTGCCACCAAAGACAAGCCCGTCTTCAGCCAGCCTGTAGCCAACGGATTTGGGTCCGACCTTGAATGTCCCGTTGGACTTGCTCACGATGCTGCCGCCGCCGACGCCGATCGAGAGGACATCCGGCATCCGGAAATTGGTTCTTACACCGCCGATGTAGTTTGCGGCCGTGGTTTCGCGGGGAAATCCGTTCATGAGGAAGCCGATATCCGTCGTCGTTCCGCCGATATCGGCGACGATGGCATCGCTGATCCCCGTCAGGAAGGCCGCGCCCCGAATACTGTTCGTCGGGCCGGCCGAACATGTGAGGATCGGGAGGGACGCGGCTGTTTCTGTGGTGATGAGCGTGCCGTCATTCTGACTTATGAACAGCGGCGCGGTGATCCTTAGTTCCGTCATCGCGATTTCGAGCGAGCGAATGACCTGAATCCCCATTTCGGCGAGGCTTGCATTGATGATCGCGGCGCTTTCGCGATCGACCAGACCGAGCCCGCCGACATCTTGCGAGAGCGTGATGCGCGCTCCTGGAATTTCCTTGGCGACGATCTCGGCCCCCCGGATTTCGAGGTCAGGGCGGATTGGTGCGAAATTGGCTGAAATGGCAACTGAGGTCAGGCCCTTGCGATGCGCATCGTTCGCGGCGGCGCGTATCCCGTCTTCGTCGAGCGGCGCATAGTCCTGGCCGGTGTAGAAAGAGCCGCCGCCTACCATGTAGATTTCGCCGTTGACGATCGCCTTCAGGTCAGTTGGCCAGCCCGAGAAGGGTGGCACACCATCTCCCTTCGGTAAGGAGATGCGGACGATCGCGACCGGTGAAAGGCCGCGCCGCTGAACAAAGGCGTTTACGAACTGGGTTGTCCCGATCATCACGGCTTCAATTCGCGATTGATCGATCCTTGCCTGTTGCAGAAGTTTTGTGACAGCGTTGACGACGCCCGACCGGACGTCATTTGTTGTGAAGCTCTTTGCCGTGGCAACGACATCACGCCCGCACAGCAGTGCCGCGTCCGTGTTCGTGCCGCCAACGTCAATTCCGAGCCTGAACCGCGGCGCGGCATCGCTATGCATCATTGAAACCCTTTGAAGTCTGATATTGATCTCGTGCGTGTGCGTAGTGCGCTTGCCCGCTGCGAGGCCAGAGGTGCCTGGGATGGCGCAGTCGAAAATTGGGTAGCCGGAGTTTCCAACACGATGCCACACGGAAAGTGCTGCCGTTCTAGCTCCATTTAAGATGCCGCCGTGTTGTCGCATCCAGCACTGCGATCTTCTCAACGCAGCCGCGTAGCGCCTCCAGATATCGTTCGGCGGCCTGCGAAGGTGACAGAACGCGGCGGAAGAAAACGATATTGACAGCGCCGACGAGTCCGGACTTTGCACGGAAGCCAACAGCAATCGCTGACACATTCTCGTCGACACTACCGACTGACCACGCATAGCCCGTTTCACGATAGCGCGTGTTCATATGGGCGATGGCGGCACGATCGGGCTCTTTGCTGTTGCGTGCGTACGCGCGGCCGGCGAAGTCGATTGCAGCATCCAGTTCGTCGTCTGTCAAAACCATCATGATCGCACGTCCAAGAGCTGTATCGAGCAGCGAACGCGCTTGTCCAACCGTTGCACGATGAAAGGTAATGGGACTGAGCGCGTGTGTAGACGCCTGGATGACAACCTCGCCGCCGGAGAATATGGCGAGGTCGCTCGGCCAGCTGATCTCTTGTGTCAGGTCGGCAAGAATACTGCTGATTTGCTCGATTATGAGTTCATCGGTACGCACGCCGGCCGCGATCATCCGCACCTTTTGTGAGAGGGCAAACGCGCCATCTTCCTGGCGGCGGGTCACAAAACCGAGTTGTTCGAGAGTCCCGGCAATCCGGTATACGCTCGATCGGTCGATTCCGGTGAATTTCGCAAGGTCCACGGGTTTCGCCCATCCGTGTTCCGCCAAGGCTTCCAGTATCATAATGCCTCGCCGGAGTGCCCGGACGTCCTTGTGAACCGGATTTTTGGCGGGCATCCCGTGTCCTTCACGTCATTGACGTTTCGAAATGCGAAGAGTGGAATGCTAGCGCCATAGGGGTCACGGGACGACAGGGAGTCCTGGCCTGTCGTCCCGCGATCGCATTCATCAGAAACGGTACGTGACTTCTGCGCCGTAGCGTGATTTTTCGCCGCGGAAGCCAAAATTGAAGCCGCCGGGGGCGCCTACGAACAGATTGTCGAAGTAGTCGACGTTATAATCAACGTTGAAAATATTTCGTCCGTAAACGCCAAACTCCCAGTTCTCACCCTGAACGCTCGCCTTGAAATTCACAAGGTTAAATGGCTTCCGGGTGTAAACATTATCAGCGTACCAATAGAGCTTTCCCTTTCGCGTGAAATCGACGCGGAGGACGCCTTCAAGAGAATCGGAGATCGGCGCACTATACTGGGCATTCATCGCCAGCGTGTACTTGGGAAGCAGCGGTACATCGTTTCCGACAAAGTCGCTGGTATCGAAGCTCGGGCCTGACAATGAATCGCCGAAGGACTTGATCTCGCCATCTTGCAGGCCCGCTGCGATGCCGAACTGGAAACCCGGGAACGGACGCGCCTGCAAATCGAGTTCCACTCCCTTGATCCGGCTCTTCTCAACGGTGAAAACACTTTGAACAAGCCCGCCGCCTGCCGTTGAGGTCAGCGTAAGCTGCTGGTTCGCATATTCCGTTGTGTAGCCTGCGAGCGCAACCGTCAGACGCCGATCAAAAAGCGTGAACTTCGTGCCGACTTCAACGGTTTTTGTCTCCTCGGCGTCGAAGGCCGGAAGGACTGAGGAGGTTGCGTTGCTCGCATTGAAACCACCAGCCCGGAAGCCTTCCGCATAGGTCGCGTAGAAGGTGAGGTCCGTGTTCGGTTTGTAGGCGAGTGACGTCTTCGGCTGGAATTTTTTAAACGTACGTTCGAGTGATACATCTGCGGCAGCTGGCGCAAAGCTACGTGTCAATTGACTGCGCGGGTTGTAATCATAGCGCCCGGCGACAGTCAGTTCGAGCGTTGGAAGAATATCATAGTTGATCTGCGCGGCGACGGCTTTTGAGTTCAGGTTCTGATAACGAGTCAGAACGGAGGCGGGCACCAGAATCTGATTGGCGGGATCAATGTCACCGTTCAGAATGAGATTGAGGTTTGCCCTGATGTCCTGCGGCTGCTTTCGGTCCGTCCATTGGCCGAAGGCGGTGACCACCCAGCGGAATGGTCCGGTGTCCGCAGACGTGAGGCGCAGCTCCTGCGAGAAGGCATCGACAGTCTGGTCTTGTGTGCCTCCGACGAACGGAATCGAGGCCACATCAGCATCCTGATAGTTGGTTTCCTTGATGTCCGTGTAGGCTGAAACCCAGGAAAACTCAGCGAAGCCGAGATCTGCTGCGAACCGTGCCGAAGCGGAGATCAACTCACGTGACGTTTCGGAATGCAGGTCCTGGTTGGGCACACCAAGAACAAGCAGTTCATTGAGCTCTTCGGTTGTCACGTTCGGAAAGCCAGATCCCGTGCTCAGCGTTTCGGGAACCAGCGTGCCGCCGCCCGCGTCGGTCTTGCTGTAGGTGAAGCTCGTATCGAGGCTGATGCCATCGCTCATGAGCCATTTAAGATCAAAACGGCCAGTATGCTCGGTAAAGCGGTTCTGCTTCTCACGCGGCGCATAAGCATAGCGGACATCGCCGCCGAAGTGATTGTAGAAATAGCCAGCCCGGAAAAGCAGGACATCTTCGACAATCGGGCCACTGACGGTTCCGATGAAGCTGCGTTCGTTATGCGCGCCGTAGCTTGCCGTCACGCGGCCTTCAAACGCGTTCGAAGGTTGTTTGGTGCGCACGACGATGGCGCCGCCGATAGCATTTTGGCCATAGAGCGCACCTTGCGGCCCCTTCAACACTTCGATGCTCTGGATATCGAAGAGCGGCGTATTGAAGGCGTTGGGGTAGGGAAGTGTCACATCGTCGACCACCATGACAACGGGCGCTTCGCCGAGGCCGGTCATGCTGATGCCGCGGATGCTGATCTTGAAGTTTCCGGGAGACTGGGCAGGAAGGAACTCGACATTGGGCGTCAGGCCCATGAAGTCATCCATTTTCCGGATGCGCGCGTTCTCGATCGTCTCGGTGGAAAAGGCGGTCACCGATTCGGGAATGTTCTGCAGCATTTCGTTGCGCAGACGGGCGGTAACGGTGATCTCGGGGACTTCGTTTACGGCGCTCTCTGGCGTTTCCTGTGCGGAGGCGGCCCCTGACGCCAGTGAAATTGCTGTGCAGGCCAACAGGCTGGTGCACAGCGCGTCGGTGAAGAATCGCGATTTGTTCTTTATAGTCATGCGTTTAACCCCCTTTTTTCTCTCTCGAAGCGCCGTTTCTGACCCTCTTTGCAAGCCTATCCGGGCTGCGTTCGGCTTCAATGCGTCCGTGGGGGAGTGATCGAGGGGATATGGGTAGCCTGATGCTCCCTCAGGATTGGCTCCTCTTGAAAGCGGGACGGCTACCCTATTCTTCGGGCGGCCGCCCTTCGAGACTCATGTCAAACTCGGCCGATCAACTAAGGTGAAGTCACTTGCTGGACACATCGGAGCAGGGTTCGGATATGATCACATTCTTATACCAGCGGGATCATGATCGGATCGCAACCGAGCTGGCTCGCCGTTTTCCAGCGGTTCGCCCGTTGATCGCGATGCGCGATGGAACGCTTCGCTTCGAGGGGAAGTGCGTCGAAGCCAACCATGTTCGCCCGGATATCGTGTGGATAACGCGGCACGTGTTCGATGAGAACAAGGCCGAGTTGTTTCTGGATACCGCACTGAGCGAAGCGAACGTGCGTTGGGTGCAAACCTTCAATGCTGGGCTCGATACCAGTTTCCGCAAGATGAAGGCTTACGGCATCAAGTTTTCTGCGCGTGCATGGGAAGCTGCGGAGAAGATGGGGCTAGATACATCGATCTTCCAGGCTATGCTGCTCCGGGGTCGCCGACTTTGCAACAGCAATGCCATGGCACCGGCGATCGCCGAATATGTGATGGCTCAGGTCAGTGCGGAATGGTATCCGATCGTGGCACAGCGTTCGGCCCAGGCTGAACACCGGTGGGAGCTTACGCCGTTTCGAGAGATGGCGAAATCCCGGTGGATGATATTCGGCTACGGCAGTAACGGGCGCGAGATTGCGCGGCGAGCCCAATCGATGGGTGCGCGCGTAACCGCCACGCGGCGTACGCTGACACCTGACGCACATGTCGATGCGGTGGTAAACAACGCACAGGGTCTGGAAATGCTGAGCGAGATGGACGTCGTCATTCTTACGTTTCCTCTCAGCATCGAGACTGCCGATTTTGCGAACAATGCTTTTTTTAAGAGAATGAAGACTGGCTCGATGCTGATCAACATTTCGCGCGGCGGCCTCATCGATGACGCCGCTCTTTTGTGCGCGCTTGACCGAGGTGCGCCGCGTATCGCGATACTGGATGCATTTCGCAAGGAGCCCTTGCCTGCTGAAGATCCATTTTGGGCTCACCCGGCCATTCGTTTGACTGCACATTGTTCATGGGCTGGAGATGGTGTTCTGGAACGTAACGACCAGCTGTTCATCGACAATCTGGAGAATTTCATCGAAGGGCGGCCTTTGATGTGCGAAGTGGATTCGTCCTATTTCTAGGCTGCACGTTCTTGCACCCTCGTCGACACGCTCCATTGCCTGGCCTCCGGAGCGTCAGGCGTGGATTGCGTTCGGAACGCTTGCCGTTACTGTTCTGCTTGCCGGACTGGACAGGGCAATTGTCGGCCTGCTCATCGATCCCATTCGTGAAGATCTTGGCCTGACCGACAGCGAGATCGGCCTTCTCGGGTTGGGGTTCGGCCTGTTCTATGCCGTTATGGCGCTGCCTTTCGGCTGGCTCGCCGACCGAATGACACGCGTGCGTATCCTCGCCGTTGCCGTCCTTATATGGAGCGTCATGACCGCTCTCGGCGGCGGAGCGCAGAGTTTTATCGTCCTGTTCATCGCGCGCATCGGTGTCGGTTTTGGTGAAGCCGCGATGATGCCATGCTGTTCATCTCTTCTCGCGGACTATTTTCGCCCTGAACGCTTGCCGATCGCGATGAGCTGCTTCATCGCAGCGGGATTGTTTGGCGCTTCCTTCGCCTTCGTGGCAGGTGGCTGGGTCTACGGCTTGGCGATACAGGTTGGCCCTGTCGATTTGCCGCTTCTGGGAAATACGATGCCCTGGCAGACAACGCTTCTTTTCGTGGGTTTCCTTGGGTTGTTCGTCAGCGCGATGCTGCTCCTTACCCGAGAGCCGCAGCGTATCGGTCGTTCTGTCGGAGGCGGTGTATCGTTCCGCGAAGGCTTTGTGTTTCTATGGCGGAGGAGATGGCTGATACTTCAACACAACCTCGGCTTTGGCTTTGCCGGGATCTATACGTTCGCGATGTTTCTGTGGGGTCCGACCTTTCTCTCGCGTATCTACGGCTGGACAATGGTGGAGGCGGGCGCGGCGTTCGGGTTGGCGATGATGGTTCCAGGAATCCTGGGTATCTTCACGGCTGGCTGGCTGGCGTCATGGCTTATGAAACGTGGACATGCGGATGCGCCGATGCTCATCGCGATCGGGGGGCTTGTTCTGCTGTTGCCGGTGGCCATTGTTGCACCGCTGATGCCGAGCGGCAAAGTGGCTATAGCATTGATCGCCGTTTCGATGTTCTTTTTCAGTTTTCCGGTTGCGATGCCGCAGGTATCCCTGCAGCTTATTACCCCCAATGAGCTGCGTGGCAGAACGATCGGGCTGCTCACCATAGCAACCAATGCGATTGGCATGAGCATTGGGCCGATGTCAGTGGCTTTCCTGAACGATCGGGTATTTTCCGACCCTCAGGCCATCAACTTTTCGCTGGCCATTGTCAGCGGGGCAAGCATAGGGCTGGCCGCGCTTTTTCTGGCTTTGGCGCTGCCGCAGTATCGCAAGCTCGCCATAAGTGCTGCAAAAGAACGCTAGCACACGCCGCAGCATGAGGTGCCGATTGGTGCTGTTCACTCCGTGAACGACGAGACCGCCTGCGTTGAACGACCTCGGCATCGCGCATAGCGCCTGTTGGAGTGAGTTTTACAATCGGGCGAGCGATAGAAATGATTACCGGCGCCATATGCCTATCTCATAGTCCACTAATCGATCACAACCGCGCTGATTCCGCGACAGAAGCGGGCTGGACCGAGGCGGTCGAGAGGGCCGGGCATTTTGCGGCCGCAACGGCAAGCGAGCTTGCAGTGATCTTCTATCCCGACCACCTGAACGGTTTTCTCTATAATCTGCTCCCGGCATTTTGCATTGGTGCAGGTGGTTTTTCCATCGGCGACTACGGCACTGCGCCAGGCGAACTCGATATCGCGGAGGAAGCGGCGGCTTCGTGTATTGCCCATTGCTTGGCGCATGATTTCGATGTTGCTCAATCTTATCGCATGCCGATCGATCATGGCGGTGCGATGGCGATTACGCTGCTGGCCGGACATGCCGATCCGATATCCATCATTCCGGTTTTCATAAATTGTGCCGCGCTGCCACGCCCGAGTTTTGCACGCGCCCGCGCACTGGGGAAGGCCATTGGCGATTGGGCGCGCCGGAGACCAGAGCGCATATTGCTGATCGGATCGGGCGGTCTCTCGCATGATCCGCCGCTTCCGACGATCGCATTGTCGGCCGGGGACGAAGCGGCGAGATTGCGCGAAGGTGGGCAAATGTCGTTTGCTGCGCGGGCTGCGCGGCAAGCCCGGACCTATGCGGAAGGTGCAATGTTCGCCGAGGGTAGGTCCCGGCTTCGTCCCCTCAACCCGGATTGGGACCGACATGTCATGGCGGCCTATGCAAGGCGCGAGTTCGGCGGTCTCGAAGCCGCTTCGGATGACGAGATATCCGCAGATGGCGGAGCGGGTGCTCATGAGCTGCGATGCTGGCATGCCGCACTCGCGGCGCTCGCCGCCGAGCAGGGATCCTACGATATCGAAGACAGTTTCTATGCGCCCGTGAAGGAATGGATCACGGGCATGGGCATCATCACCGCGACATCAGTCGTAGCAGGATAGGGGTTTTTCAGGAATGGCGGCACGAAGCGGAAGTGATTTCATTAATGGCTTGAAGGCGCGCCCAAGGGCCGTGTGGGTCGGCGGCGAGCGCGTTACCGATGTGACGACGCATCCGGCTTTCTCCGGCAGTATAGAGCAGATTGCGCGTCTTTATGATGCCCAGTTATCACCGGAGCTGGCCGATACGCTTACCTATGTGGTGCCTGAAACGGGTCGGCGCGCAGGCACGGCCTTCATGCCTGCCTACTCGACGCAGGATCTGGAACGCCGGAGAGAGGCATTCCGGATATGGTCCGAGATGACGTTCGGCCTGATGGGACGGTCTCCCGATTTTTTGAATACTACATTGCTTGCAATGTGGGAATCAGCCGACGTGTTTGGGCGCGGTGGAGCGCAGTTTGCCCAGAATGTGACGAACTACTATCGCTATGTTCGGGACAATGATCTGTTCCTCAGTCATGCACTGATCACACCGCAGAACGACCGTTCAAAATCATCCTCGGAGCAGGCGAAGCTTCATCTGCGCGTCGTCAAGGAAACGGACGCCGGAATTTACATGAGCGGCGCACGCATGATCGCAACACTGGGCCCGATTGCCGATGAGCTTCTGATGTACAATCATCCAGGCATGCGGCCAGGCGATGAAGATCATGCCATTGTCTTCGCGATTCCGGCCGACACGGAGGGTCTGCGGCAGATCGCGCGTGAACCCTATACGCTTGCCGGAACGAAGGAAAGTTTCGATCACCCGCTTTCCACGCGGTTCGAGGAAGCGGACGCGCTTCTGATCTTCGATAATGTGTTTGTGCCGTGGGAGCGCGTCTTCGTGTTTCGAGACGTGGCTTTGTGTAACGCTATGTATCCGGATAGCGCGATCCGGAACCACACAGCGCACCAGACCAACGTGCGCGCCCTTGTCAAGTTCCAGTTCGCGGTGGGGGTTGCAATGGCGCTGGCCCGCTCGATCAAGGCCGATCAGTTCCTTCATGTGCAGAAGATGCTGGGGGAATGTCTCGGCTATGTTGAAATGATAAAGAGCGGTCTCGTACGATCGGAGGCGGAAGCGGAAAAGACGCCGGCCGGAACGCTGCGAACCTCGCTTCCACCGCTACAGGCGCTTCGTACGTTCATGCCAACCGCGTATCCCCGCGTCATTGAGGTTCTGCAGACGATCGCGGCTGGCGGCTTTATGATGATGCCAACGGGCGCAGACTTCCGTGTGCCTGAGCTCGGACAGGATATGGACCTCTATTATCAAGGTGCTGACATGGCTTCGATAGACCGGGTTCGGTTGTTCAAGCTGGCCTGGGATCTGGCGGGCGAGGGCTTCGGACAGCGGCTACTGCAGTATGAGCGTTACTACGCCGGAGATCCGGTGCGATTGCTTGCCTCCAACTATCTGACATATGGTGACCAGCGTCCGGATGAGCTGGTGGCCCGCGCGCTTGCGCTCGCTGGAGATCCGAGAATGCTGGAGGATGCGAAATGAACGCATCGCGCCATTCATCGGTCTGGTCTGATTTGACCAACACGGCATTCCGGCAAGATTTCATCGAGGCAGGGGGAATCCGTACGCGCGTGCTGACAGCCGGTTCGCCAGATAAGCCGTTGCTACTGTTGCTACACGGTACCGGAGGGCACGCCGAAGCCTATTCACGAAACCTCGGTCCACATGCCGAGCATTTTTACACGGTGGCGATGGATTTTGTAGGCCACGGCTGGTCGGACAAATCCAGCCTCGCTTATGAAATCGCCGACTACGGTAAGCACGTACTTGCTGTTCTGGACGCGCTTGGGCGGAGCGAGGCTCTGATCTCGGGTGAGTCCCTTGGAGGCTGGGTCGCCACCTGGCTTGCCGTACACCACTCTGAAGTGGTCAGCCGCGTCGTTCTCAATACGGCAGGTGGCTGGACCGCGCATCCTGATGTCATGGAGCGTCTGAAAGCACTCTCCATAGCTGCGGTCACCGATCCGAGCCCGGAAAGGATCCGTGCGCGCCTTGAATTCCTGATGCACGATAAAAGCAGGGTGTCGGACGATCTCGTGGAGACAAGGCGGGCCATCTATTCGCAACCGCACTTTGCCGATGCGATGGCACGGATACTCTGTCTGCAAGACATGGACATCCGTCGCCGGAACATGATCAGCGAAGCGCAATACCGATCCATTAAGGCGCCGGCCCTGATCGTCTGGACTTCCCACGACCCGACTGCGACGCCGGAAGAAGGCAGGCAGATTGCAGAGATGATTCCCGCCGCGCAATATGTTGTGATGAATGGCTGCGGACATTGGCCACAATACGAGAACGCGGACCTTTTCAACCGATTGCACATCGCTTTTCTGCTTGGGCAGGAACTTCCGGCATCCGTAAAGGCGATATGATGGGGGCGATCGACGCTCGTCATTTCCGTAATGCCATGGGCGAAATGCCAACCGGTGTCACTGTCATCACCACAAGTGACGAAGGAGGCACGCCGTTCGGTATGACAGTCAGCAGTTTCGGCTCACTCTCGCTCGACCCGCCACTCGTGCTGTGGAGCGTCATCGAAACGAGTTACTGCATGCCGGTCTTCGCCAAGTCGAAAGCTTTTGCTATCAACGTGCTGGCACATGATCAGGAAGTCGTATCGCGGGTCTTTTGCAGCCCCATGGACCGGTTCTCTCACGTCGCCTGGAATCGGGGCCTCCATGATTCGCCATTGATCGATGGTGCGGCAGCATGGATTGAATGTGTCCGCGAAAAGCTGGCGAGAGGCGGTGACCATCGCATCTTTATCGCGCGGGTTCTGAACGCCCGAACCTTCGATCGAAAACCATTATTGCATTGGCGTGGCGACTATGGGTCGGTCACAACGATGGCGCAGGCGTGAAGACGATCTCAAAAAGGGCCGGGATTATGTCGATCGGTATCGCAGGGCTGGGCCGCATGGGAACAATCTTCGCATCGCGGTTGATCGATGCCGGATTTCCGCTGAGAGTCTGGAACCGAACGGAATCGAAAGCTGAGCCCCTTTCCAGAATGGGCGCATCCATGGCTGCGACGCCTGCGGAGCTTGTTCGAAATTGCGATATTGTCCTGACGTCCATGGCAGACGAAGAGGCGCTGGTATCCATCATGGAGGGCTCTGATGGCATGCTTTCTGCTGACCTCAGGGGCCGTATTATTGTTGATACGAGCACGGTCATGCCGGATTTCGTGACAAGGCTGGGGAGCCGTGTTGTCGAGCGCGGTGGCGTAATGGTCGATGCGCCGATCCTCGGAACCATCGGGCCGGCACGTGCGGGAATGATCACAGTCGTTGCCGGAGGTCCGGTGGATGCGATCGACAAGGTCAGACCTGTGTTTGCGCATCTTGCCACGCATTTTGTCCATATCGGTCCATCGGGGCAGGGCTCGACGATGAAGCTCGTCGTGATCATGCACCTTTGCACATACTGGCAAAGCCTTGCAGAGGCGCTCAGAATGGGTGGCAGCAACGGTCTTTCACCGGACGCGATGCTGGAGGTTCTGCTGAGCAGCCCGGTCGCAACGGATGCGCTTCGATCGAAGATGCCCATCATAAGGGGTGAGACGAACGAGGTCGGCTACGATATCGCCGGGGTCTGTAATGTCCTGCAACGTTCGCTTCAACTTGCGGATCGAAGGCATGTCGAAGCACCGGCTACGCGAAGCGCCATGGCAGGGTTTTCTGCCATTTCCGCTTCAGGGCGGCAGGATCGTGATGTGGTTCAGCTGGTTCTCGATGCCCTGACAGGAGAATGATCTAGTCGAGCGTGTTCCTGATGATCCGTCCGTCGCGCATGATCATCCGGATATGGCTGTGGTTTTCAAGAACCGTGATGTCGTTCAACGGCGAACCATCGATGATCAGAATATCCGCGTAAGCGCCCGGCGCAAGCACGCCAAGCTTGCCTTCCATGTTCAGCAGTGCGGCATTTGTGGATGTGGCCTGGCGCAGAATTTCGACGGGCTGACATACCTCGCGGCGAAGTCGAAATTCGATTGATTGTTGCGGCATCAGTTTTCCAAGCAGATCCGTACCGAAACCGATTCGGGTATGGGCTGAGCGAAGCCGCTCCAGGGAATGCGAGGATGCGTCGAGAGCCTCTTTCAATTTGTCAATCATGGCACGGGGCAGGCCCATGGAAGCGCCCTCACGAAGCATCGTATCGCCAATGGCAAGCGTCGGAATAACAAAGGCGCCGGCATCAGCAATGGCTTTTGCACCGTCTGCTTCGACAAGCGTCGCATGTTCGATGGAACGGACGCCATTCGCGATACAGCGTAGCACGGCCTCATTGGTATGCGCATGCGCCATGACATAAGCTCGGCGTGTTTCCGCCTCCGCGACCGCGACGCGAATTTCGTCATCCGCGAGCTGGTTCATCCAGATCGGATCGGTTGGAGATAGAACACCTCCGGAAACAAAGAGTTTTACATGCGTGGCGCCCGTCCGTAGTTGTTCGCGTACGATCTTGCGAACCTCCTCAGGGCCGTCGGCAACAACCGACATGGAGCCGCAATACGCGCATGGACAGCTGTCGTAGTGCCCGGCTGCCCGAAGGTCGCCATGACCGCCCGTTTGGCTTACCGCCAGACCGGGGAAGAAAAAGCGCGGGCCGTCGATAAGACCCTGCGAAAGCGCCATGGACAAGGCTATGTCGCCGCCGGCGGCATCGCGAATCGTCGTGAATCCTCGGCCAAGCGCAGCTTCGAGAATATATTTGGCGTGAAGACCGCGTAGCTCCGGCTTCACCTTGTCAACAAGGGCGGGGTTGAGTTCAATGCCGTAAGCATGGAAATGGGCATCGATCATACCGGGCATCACGAATCGGCCAGCGGCATTTATAATCGGTACGTCATCTAAGCGAGGCGCATTGCCACCTTCATTGATCTCGCGGATCACGCCGTTTTCGATAATGATTGAACAGTTTGGGCGCACCTCTTCGGATACGCCGTCGAATATGCTGCAATTCTCGATAACGAGCATTCTGAAGTCCTCACCAAACCAGGGGTCAGGATAACGGCAGCGGCTGCGAACCCAACGCCTTGGAAGGGTAGTGGATAAGAAAAAGGGACGGCCGCGCTACTCGCATTCGCCTTTTCCGCCCCAGTTTTAGACGTGCGTATGGCGACTTCTATCGTCTATCGCTCCTGCAGCAATACGGGAGGCAGGAATGACCAGAGCCGAAAAACTCTCGGTGGTTGAAAAATTGCTCACCACGATGAACACTATCTGTGTGACGGGCATAGCAATGACATCCGAACAGGCTGCGGACCTGTTTACGGAGGATTGCCGCATGGAACTGAACGGGCAGCTTCTTTGTGAAGGCCGTCATAATCTGATGCTCCACGGACGGGATATCCAGGCGAAGCTGAAGACATGGCACTTCAATCTTCCGTTTGAGCGGACGGTTGTGGAAGGTGAGGACGTGTTTGTCTATTATACTTGCGATACCGTGGCCCACGATGGAACCCAGGGTCGCGTGCACGATATGTGCATATACTCCGTTCGCGACGGGAAAATTTCCGGCATTTGCGAAGTTGTCCATTTCGGAGGTCATCGCGTCGATCTCGAAAGCTTCTCCTGATCAGCTCGATGACGCCAAAATAAGGCCCGCGGAATGTTCCGCGGGCCTTTTGCGTGGTCAATGGTTCGTATCTAGAAGCGGAAGCGAGCTGACACCCCGATCTCGCGCGGTTGACCGAGAGTTACGACTGCAACCGGAAAGCCGAACTGCGATCCAGAATCCTGCCCGAAAACCCGATATTGCTTGTTGGTGAGATTCTTCGCGAACAGCATGACTTCCCAGTCGTCCCGCCCGGAAGTCGAGAGCGACAGGCGCGCATTCAATAAGTGAAAACCATCCTGCTGAATAAGCGGCGAATTGTCGATCGACTGGAAGTAGCCGCTCCGATAGTTCCAGTCAGCGCTGAATTTGCCCTGAAGTCCGCTCATCGGAACTGTCAGTGAGAAACCAAGCGTGGTGTTCCAGCGAGAACTGAGGGGGAGCGTGTCGCCCGGAAGTGTATAACCCGCCTTCGGCTTCAAGCCATTATTGTCGAGATATCCGACCGAGCCATAGACATTGAGCTGGTTGCTGACGATCCACTGAAATTCGGCTTCGGCGCCGGGCAGCTTGGCGACGCCCGCATTATCCGTCACGACAATCACGCCGATCACGGGGTCGGGCTTTGCCACTGTCAGCTGAATATTTCGATACTTGGAATGAAAGACCGCGCCATTCAGCCGGAGCGATCGATCGAACAGATCGGCCTTGAAGCCGAGTTCGTAAGAATTATTGGTTTCTTCGCTGAAGGGGGCAAGATCGGCGGGTGAAAACGGCCGGCCGTTGAACCCTCCACTCCGGAAACCCTGCGAGAAGGAGCCGTAGACCATGGTGCCATACGTTGGGAAAAGCTCGAAGCCTGCCTTGAACGTCGGTTTTGAGAAAGTTTTCGAATTATCACTTGCCGGTACGATGGGAATACCCCCAAAGCGCGTTTCGGCGTTCAGAAACTTTTCTTCATGCGAGTAGCGGAATCCCCCGATGAGATTGAACCCGTCCATTACGGAAAAGGTCAGGTTTCCGAATGCCGCGTAAGACTTTGTATCATTGTACGTATCAATATCCACAGGCGTGAACGCGATCATTCCGCGCGTCAGGAATGTGCCTTTTTCATAGAAATAATAGCCGCCCAGAAGCCATTTCAGGCTTTCGAAGGCATCTCCATACAGTTGCACTTCCTGACTGAACTGATGCTGGCGATAGTCGACGCCTTGGTCGATAACGGCAAGCACGGTTCCGTCGGAATCCTGACCCAGCCTGCCGTCCTGATGCCGATAAGCCGTGATCGAGCGGAGATTGATGCTGTCGCCGATCCTGCCTTCGATCGTTGCGGAAAGGCCATAAGAGTCCATATCGTCATAAGTCGGCGCGCTGAGCGCGACATTCAGGGGATTCTCGCTGGTGATCGCCGGCCCGCGAATACCCGCCATGGGTGCGATGGTGCCTCGGTTGCTGGAGATGTCTGCTGTCAGGATGATATCCCAGGCGTCGCTCGCTTCGACGAGGAAGGCGGCGCGTCCGGCCACCATTGCCTGTTCGCCCAGACCCTCTCCAGTGCCGGGGGCATTGTTCTTTCCCCAGCCTTGGCTGATCTTGGACAGCACGTTGAAGCGTGCCGCAACTTTGTCCGATAGCGGCACGTTGAACGATGCACGGCCGCTCAATGTGGGTCGCCAATCGTCCGTCCAGGCCGAAAACGATACATTGGCTTCTCCGGAAAGGCCGCTGAAGCTTGGCTTCTTGGTCACGATGCTCACGGCACCGCCTGTCGCATTGCGGCCGAAAAGCGTGCCTTGCGGTCCCCGCAGCACCTCAACCCGTTCGATGTCAGCAAGCTCGATCGAGGCGCCGATGGTTCGAGCGAGGTAGACACCATCGAGGTAGACGCCCACGCCGGGTTCCGTTGTGGTGATGAAGTCGACCTGGCCAATTCCCCGTATGTTGAAGCTTACTGATCCGGGGGATGACGATCCGGTCGGTGAGGCAAGCAAGTTGGGGACGGCATTATTGAGTTCGAGCGCCGATGTGATGGCTCGTTCGGTCAGTTGCACGTTCGAAAGTGCGGTTATGGCAATCGACGTCTTCTGTATGCTCTCTTCGCGCTTCGTCGCCGTGACAACGATGTCTTCAACCTCCCGTCGTTCCTGCTCCTGCGCCTGCACCGGCATGGACAAGAGTGTTCCCGCGAGGAGATATGAGAGTGTGGACCATGGCCTTCTGCTGATCGATTTCACCGAAATTCCCCTTTTTGATCTTAGTGTTTAAATCCTGCGAAATACCGCCGGAAGGCGACAGGCTATGGCCCGCACGCACGTCTCTCAAATGAATTTCAGGCGCCGTTCTCAGAGCGAACAGCCGACAGTATTCAGGTCCGCTAATCCTGGAAAAGCTCTTCGATCGGCCGGAAATCCTCGTCGAATCCGAAGCAGCGAGGGCCTACAGCCTTCAGGCTGTCCGGGCGCCTCAGGATCGGGTCCGCACTATATCCCAGTACCTTGAGACGCTGGCCGTAAGACAAGGATTCGGCCGTCCGTGGTTCTCCGGATTCGCGATCGAGGACGCTGATGAGGTCGGGCACCATTGTGACAGGGCGGCCGTTCAGGCGTGCAATTGAAAATTCGTTCTGAAGTTCGATAACGAGCTCGTCATCAGGGTTGGAGAGCCCGTGCATGGTGACCTTGCCCCAGTGCCAGCCATTGCGAATCTCGCGAACGATATCGACAATCTTCCCATCGAAAAGAATGCGAGCGAAGCGTCCGCCTCGGTTCAGGCTGTCTAGAAGATTCCCAAAGATATCCTCGCCTGCTTCGCGGGCCTCGCGAATGGTGCGCCCAATCTCGAGCGTCTGCGTGACGGTGCCCAGGATCGCGCTCTCCTTCATCTGCTTTCCGGACATATGATAGCCCGCACCCGTCAGATGCGCGCCCAGGGTGGAGCAGATGGAGCGCGTGACATTTTCACACATCCGATCGTTTTCGGTATTGATGAGCGCTTCGTTGCCGAGCTCATCCATGAGCAGCGTCGGCGTACTTCTGATGCCGTTGATGCTGAAGGCGGTCATTTCCATACGCGGAAATGCGCGGCCGATGCCGTCGGCATCAATCGCGGGTATGCCCGTCATGGCCGAGATGGCGAGAGGCATGGTGGAGTTGAAGCCGCCGATTTCAACGCAGATCAATCCGTCAATCTTGCGGCCGGTCAGAACTTCGGTTCGACGCAGGATCTCAAGCTGGATCCGTTCGCTGACCAGTTGCTCAACGAACGGTGGCGGTGCGCCGAGGTGAAAGACGGAAACGATGAAGGCGCCATCATCGACCTCTGACGGATCGATGATTGTCGGGAAGCGGCCCTTCTTCATCTGATTACGGATGAACAGTTCGCCGATATAGGGATCGCCGCCGCCGCCCGTGCCGAGAAGCGTCGCCCCCCGGGCCATGTCCTGTACATCCTGGATGCTGTCGATGATCTTCACATTTTGCTCCTCGGTTCAGGTCAAGGCGGCCAGCGGCCCGGCGACACGAACCTTGAGTTGAACGGCCTCGGTCTGCATGTTCGTCATCGGCATTTCGATGACCTCGATCACCTCGACGGCACTGGCAAGTGCGCCCGAATCCACTGCCGACTGAATAGCTTCCTGCTTGGCTTGGGCGATGGCATTGTTGCGCCCGATCTGGCCGTAGTCATACATCTTGTCGACACGCCCGCTCACCAGTGCGATAGCGGCGCCGACGGCGTTGGCCACTTCGGCGTGATCGGGCCGCAGCACGGCCGAGGCACCGCTGATCGGCCTCGACAACAATATCGAACCCCCACCGACAAGAACGAGGGGCATTGCCGTCTGACTCGTCTTGATCTGGTCGACGGCGATCTCGACTGCATCGTGAATGGTATCAAGCGCTTGTGAGATAAAGTCGTCGGAAAGGTGGCGAACCTTCGCGCCGTCTCCGATGTTCACGTGGCCCGCACGGACTGCGATATCAGTGGCTGTCAGTGTTGTACCGCCGAAGACGATTCCTTCAGACTGCAGACGGAATCCCACGGAACGCGGTCCAGCCGTCACGACGCCGTTCCGCTTCTCGATGAGGCTGCCGCCGCCGAGTCCGATTGACAGAACATCCGGCATGCGGAAATTCGTCCGCACGCCTCCGATCGTGTTTGCTGCTGTCGTCTCGCGCGGGAAGCCGTTCAGCAGAAAGCCGATGTCAGTCGTGGTGCCTCCGATATCCGCTATAATCGCTTCATCCAGGCCGGTGAGGAATGCCGCGCCGCGAATGCTGTTCGTCGGACCTGCAGAGCAGGTCAGAATCGGAAACTCACTCGCGGCGGCAGTCGAGATCAGTGTCCCGTCATTCTGACTGATGTATATCGGAACGGGAATACCGATTTCGGAAAACGCATCGATCATCGATTGGACAACCGTGATCGAAAGGTCGCGAAGCGAAGCGTTTATGATCGTCGCGTTCTCACGTTCGATGAGACCCAGGCCTCCGACCTGAGAGGACAAGGTGATGCTCATGTCAGGCGCGGCCTTTGCGATCACGGCCGCAGCGCGTTCCTCTATATCCGGACGCATTGGCGAGAAGCAGGCAGACAGCGCGACTGCACTGCATCCTTTGCGGCGAGCGTCCAGAATGGCATCGAGCACCTGATCTTCGTCGAGCGGTACGTATTCCGTTCCCGTATAGTGCGAACCTCCGCGAACCATGTAGATTTCGGGGCTTATGGCCGCCATCAGGTCATCGGGCCAGTCCGACATCGGCGGAACGCCGTCTCCCTTGGGTAATCCGGCGCGGATCACGGCCACGCGGGCGAGGTCACGGCGCTGGATGAATGCATTGACGAACTGTGTGGTGCCGATCATCACGGCCTGGACCTGCGCGCGGTCCACCTTGGCCTTGTCGAGAAGTTGGGTGACGACATCGACGATTCCTGTCCGGACATCGGCGGTCGTGAAGCTCTTTGCCGTTGCCACAACATCGCGGCCGCACATCAAAACGGCATCGGTGTTGGTGCCTCCGACATCGATGCCAAGACGGAATTGTCCACGACCCTGATTCTGCATAAGACCCCCCGCGCAAGCGATGACTTCGGTTGTTAAGAGCTTAAGGCAATCGTGATATCGGACGAGAGCGGGAGAGGGGAACGATGCCGGATTTTTGGGTAGTCGAATATGCGGGGCGAGGCCAGTATCTGCCTCGATCGTGCGTCAGGACCGTGCTTCGAAGACCATGCACTTCAATTGGTCGCCGTCCTGACGCCACAGAGTGAACTCTATTTGACGAAAGCCGGCTTTGGCCGCAGCTGCGTTGCCCCAGTCTCCTTCCAACCCTAAATCCGGAATGGGCGGAACTTCGCGTGCACGAATCAGGTGCTGGGACCAGACAAGCAGCATGTTGCCTACCCGGCGGGTAGCGTCGATCGAGATGATCGACATTTCCTCAACGGCAACGGTGAGCTCAAGAGTGGCATGCTCTGTCTTCGTGAGCAGGCGCTCGCCGAGACGCACCCGAAAGCCATCGTCGTGAAAGCTTTCGACGAGGGGGCGATCCTTGACAATGACTGCGGCGGCCCAGGCATCGAACGTGCGTGATACCAAGGCAATATCAGCAGGATCATTCCATTCCATAGTAACCTCCCTCAAAATCCCAGGCGTCAACCTAGCGGGTCGGGCCATGCGCCAGAAGGTCTCGCGTCGGCCAGTATCGCGTGGTTTTGGGGTAGCCGGGCATTCCCTTGCTTGCACCGCTGCTCTAATCGTGCGTGCATCTTGATTCCCGGCAGGCAGAGACTAGTCTCTTCGTGATCGACGGTTTCCGCCATCTGCGGCGTGTAAAGACCAGGATGAGTGACAGGCAGTTCATGACGGATCGCGAAGTACCATTATCGCAGCTGGGCGCTCCGATTGAGAAGACCGGTTTCCACGTCAAGACGTTGAAGCGCCGCGCCACCAACAGCCGCGTGGAACCACCGGCACCCAGGGGTGGAAGGCTCTGCGAGCGTCGCGAACTTCTTGAAAGTCTTGATGCGAGTCTTGAGAATAGAGTAACGCTTGTTATTGCCCCCGCGGGCTATGGAAAGACCACGCTGCTAGCCCAGTGGTGCCTGATGAAGGCTGATAGCCAGGCGATGATCGCCTACTATTCAGCTTCAGAACACGATCGAGATCCGACCACGTTTCTGACGATGATTGCTCATGCGTTGATTGCTGCGGGTGTAGATCTTGGCCAGGGCTCGGCATTGGACGATGACAACGTTCAGGATGACATCACGCTTGACGATATCTTGCTTGGCCTTGAATTGGCCGGGCAGCCCATGGCGCTGGTTATCGATGACTTCGAGCGAGTCAACGATCCGGCAATCACGAATATCATGCAGGCGTTCATCGAGCATGCGCCGCCGCTTCTGCACTTCGTCATCGCTTCCCGGACCTTTCCGAACATCCCTCTGTCTGCCCTTGAGCTTGAGGGGAAGTTGCGGATGATCGATACGTATCAGCTGCGGCTGCGGCGCGATGAACTGGCCTGGATGCTCGATCTGGATTCCACGGGTCCGGAGATCGCGGAAGTCGCGCTTCAAACGCAGGGTTGGCCGGTTACTGCGGAATTGTACCGTCTTTGGCGCCAGCGCCGGGGCGTTCACGATGAAAGGGCGACCTTCGGCGGTCATGTGGCCGAGGTGCACAACTATCTGGCGGAACAGCTGTTTTCCAGCCTTCCGAAAGACCATCTTGATCTCCTCATCGATATTGCGGATCGGCCTGAAGTTTCCGCCGAGCTGGCCGACGCGATGCGCGGGCGAGATGACAGCGCATCACTACTTATGGCGGCTGCGCACAACATGTCGTCGTTGATGTGGACTGGGCGGGAGCACGGAGCGATGGTGTACCGCCTCCATCCGCTGCTTCTGGAACATCTACGCCAGCGTCTTTCGCAGAATCCTCGTCGCCGGCAGGAATTGTCCATTCGCGCCGCGCACTGGTACATGGCGGAGGTTCGTTATCCCGAAGCCATTCGTGCAGCCATCGATTCGCATTCCGTCGATACGGTGCACCATATCGTGGGGCAATTGCGGCCCATGCATATCATGGTGGCGGGCGGCGCGGTGAGCCTGCGTACGATTTTGCGGGAACTTTCGGATGATGTGATGCAGATGCATCCCAACCTGCAGATCATGGCCGCTCTTGCGCATTTCAAGGGCGGTTTTTTTGCGGAAAGCCGTTCAATGATCGCGCGGTTGAGAGAGGAAACCGAGAATTTCACCATCGATCCCGATGGCCATCCGGACTGGTTGTTGATCGACGGCAGCTTTGTTGATCTGATCGCGCTGTGCCAAGTGTCTCGTTGTGGCCCTGAAGCCATCCGGTTGCATGACATTGTGCGCGCTGCTGCGGCACAGGACCCGGTCATGTGGGGGGCTTGCGAGATCGTCATGATGCTGGTGCATCAGATTCACGGCAATTTCGACGCGGCGGAGGTGGCAATCGCACGCGCGCGGGACGTATATCGCACGATTGCGCATTCAAGATACAGCGGCAATCAGATCATCGGGCACGAAATGCTCATCCACACGGCCCGAGGGCAGATGCGCCGTGCCATGGATGTGATTGCCGGGTACAAGAAGGAATCGGAGTTCGATGCCTCCTATGATGCCGGTACACCGACGCTTTCCAAGCTCATCCTGGCTGTGATCCGATACGAGCGGGAATATAGTGACCATGCAGTTGAAACACTCAAAACGCATCAGATAGAGCACAGAAAGGCCGAATCCTGGTTCGACCAGTACGCGATTTCCATCCCGCCGATCGCGACGCGACTGTTTGTCAGAGAAGGCGCTCAAGCGGCGCTCGATTATATTGCCGAAGAGCGGTTCCATGCCACCGGCGGTCTGGAGGCGCTCCCCGATTTCCTGACATTTCTCGAGATCGAATATCTGGCGCGGTCAGGCGATGCGGAAAGCGCGCGGCACCTGGCCGACGGAATCGCATTAAAGGCCTGCGCCTATGGAAAAGACGATATCGCTGATCTGCGCGGCTGGCGCGAGCGAGACGCGTCTCTGGTGGCGCTTTTCCGCCTACAGATGGCGTGTGCGGAGTATGATGAGGCAGAAGAAACTGCCCAGACTCTCTTGAAGCACGGCGCGGCCGGTGGGCGGCTGAGGGCGCTCATCAAAGGGCATATTTTCACGGCGCTGACTCTGATAACGCGCAAGCAGACCGGCGCCAGGGAGCGGATATATGAAGCCGTCATGCTTGCATACCCGGAAGGGTTCGTTGCACCTTTCGCGGAAGAGGGGGGCGCTCTCCTCTCCGTTATCGATGAGCTGTTGAACGGCGACGCCATCGACGGCTATGCGCGCCGGCACCTTGAAGAGGTGCACCGTGCGATCCGCGGCGCGATGGCACGCATCGACAGCATGGACCTGAATGCCCGCGAACTTGAGATCGTTCGCCACCTTGCGGATGGCCTTTCCAACAAGGTGATCGCGCGCCGCATGGGCATCACTGACCATACCGTGAAGTTTCATTTGAAGAAGGTTTTCTCCAAGCTGAAGGTGTCAAGCCGCCGTGCCGCCGTTGCGAAAGCGGTCGCGAGCAATGTGCTTGAGTGATCGCCAGGACCTCGAGGTCATTAGCCGTCTATGAATCCGAAAATATGGTGGCTGAAGCATTGCCATTCGCCCTGGCTGTTCTGGCGCCAGCCAGATCCATAAGCGAGGCGCGCGCCTTGCATGAGTCCCGCCATTTCAGCCGCACTCGGCATATCGGGGCCAAGGTCGCCGTGAAACTCCTCAGTCACTTCGGCGAATGCCAGTGAAGTGACCATGTCACCCATACGGCGTGCCGTGATGCCAAGAAACGTGATGCTGCAGCTCTTGATCATGCGGTCAAAGGCTATGAATTGCTGCTTGTTCATCCGCCCGCCGGCGAACCGGGGTTCGACCGTAAACTGAAAATCGTCGGCCAGCACGCTTTCCAGCACGTCGAAGTCGCCTGCCATCAGGGCGTTGACCCATCGCTTGAGCTGCGCAATTGCGGCTTCACATCCTGGTTGAACGTCTTCCATGCGCAGGCTCTCCGATGTGGTTGTGAACGTCCGGCAATATCCGAAGATGGCCTCGGTGCTGGAAGTGCGGCAAATGGCTAGTGGCGCGGGATTTGGAGTGGCGCTGCCGGTCTGGCGCTGCCCACCGCTCCGTTTTGGAGATGCACTACTCTTTCGCTCTCTTGAGAGGTCGTAGGCTGCGTCCTAGCCTGTCGGGGAACGAATGGAGTGCGGTGGGAATGGACCAGGCGGTCGCAATTTTCGATAAGGTGGGTAGCGGCTTCGATTTCACGGTTGGGACGATGGCAGTCGCCCAGCCCCGTCCTGACGAGGTGCGCTTTAAGGTTTCAGCCTTTGCATTGAATCAGGCCGACCTGCTGTTGACCCAGGGGCGGCACTATGTGACTGCCGACCTGCCGATACGTCTTGGCTATGAAGGTTGCGGTATCGTGGATGCCGTCGGTGCCGGCGTGACGCGCTTCAAACCGGGTGACAGAGTGTCATCCGTTCCCAATGTGGACGGTCCCTACTGGACAGGCGGTGAGTCTGCGCTCGCCAGGGAGGACTTTCTCGTCGCCTGGCCTGAAGGTTGGAGCTCGGTGCAAGCCGCCGGCTTCCTGATGCAGTACCTCACGCCTTACTATCCGATGGCTGAACGGTTCCGCTTCGCGCCAAAGGCCTGGGTGATGGTCACGGCAGCGAGTGGCGGAACCGGTCTTGGCACCATTCGTCTCGCGAAGCTGCTGGGTGCGCGCGTGATCGCGACGACGCGCACGGACGAGAAGGCCCCGGTTCTCAAGGCGCACGGCGCGGACGTCGTTCTGTCCACGGACCAGCCCGATTTTGCAGACAGAGTGATGGAGGTCACGGAAGGGAAGGGTGTCGATCTGATCAATGATTCCCTTTGCGGTCCCTATGTGGCCAAGCTCAGTGAGATTCTTGCCTTCGGAGGGGTCATGTATGTTCATGGCGGGCTTTCTGGTGATAACAACTTCAGCATGAATATCCTGAACCTCGTACACCGACAGGCGGGCATTCATGGCTATTCGCTGATCAACGAACTTCGTGTCCCTGGGGCATTGGAGCGTGGATGCAAGTTTATTGCGGATCGCATTGCCAAGGGGGAACTCCCGCCTCCGACGATCGACAGTGTCTTTCCCATGGAAAAGATCGCCGATGCCTACCGGCGGATGCAGTCCGGCAAGCAGGTCGGCAAGATCGTGGTTGCGGTCTCGGAATGACGGCGCCGCCACGAATCCGGCTTTTGCGATGAAAACAACCGATACCCTGCGTCTTGCGATCATCAATACTGTTGGATTTTCTGCGTCGACCGTGATGCCGTTGTGGCTTGGAGGGATCGCGGGGCATTTCGCCATGCCCTCCTGGTTCGCGGGCCTTGCCGTCGCGATGCAGCTCGGAAGCGCGGCGCTCTTCAACCTGGCGACGCCGGTTCTATTCCGCCGGATGCCGTTGCTGCTATTGGCACGCATGGCGATGGCGGTTGCCGGTATTGCCTATCTCCTGGCGCTGTTCCCCAGCCCCGTCGTTTTCCTCGCGGTGCTTGTTTTGTCGGGGGCGGCGCTCGGCACCGGGCTTAACGTCATAAATCGGCTGATGGGAAGCAGCGAACATGTCCAGCACGGCTATGCACTGTTCGTGGTCATGGAAGTCGTCATAGCGACGATCCTTTTCCTGACCGGCTCCATGCTGATCGCGCGCTTCGGCCTCATGGCCGTTTTCGCGGAAGTGGCTGCGGTGGCCGGCCTTGCCTTTCTGCTTCTAATGAAACTCCCCGCCGAAGTCGCCAGGCGGGCAAGCTCCGGAACGAAAGGCGCCTCTGTGTGGCCACGCGAGGGCTTTATCGGGCTTGCCGCCTTTGCCTGCTTCTTCATCGGGCAAGCCACGATCAACGCCTTCATGCCGATCATCGGTCAGGAAACGGGCCTCAGCTTCGCCGTCGCCAATCAAGCAATCGCCCTCGGCATGGCCTTCGGATTTGCCGGCGGCATGCTTGCGCGGTTTGTGGGAGAGCGCGTCAAACCCGTGGTTCCGGTCCTGATGGTAACCATCGTTCTCGCCTGCACGGCGCTTTTGCTCACGTTTGCGCAATCGGCAGCTGTCTTCCGGGCGGGTGTGTTCGTGCTCGCCGGTTCGACCATGTTCGTCGTGCCTTACTTCTTTGCGCAATTGGGCGCATTCGATCGCAGTGGAAGGTTCACCGGCTTTGGGCCGGCAATGATGCTGACAGGCCTCGCAATCGGACCCGGAACAGCCGTTTTGCTCAGGCAGACGTTCGGACTGAGTGCCGTCGGGGTGTTTTCGAGCGGCATGCTTCTTCTCAGTGGTGTCGTCTTTCTTCTGGCTTTGAGGGTGGGCATTCGCCGCAGGACAGAAAATCCACAGGCCGAAAGCGCGAACCAAACTGCGACCCAGTGAACACTCGGTACCGTCCGGGCCTCAGGATGAGTCGATACGAAGGGAAAATGATATGACCAATCAACTCGGCCCAAACGCCCGCAACAGATACGCCCTCAGTTCCAATCACGTCGATATGACGCGGCCATCCGCAGCGTCCTGCCGGGCGGATATGCCGGCGCAGCCCGAGAACATCGCGATCGATCTCAATCGGACGGCCGTGGTGATCGTTGATATGCAGAATGATTTTTGCGGCTTCGGGGGCTGGTTCGATACGCTTGGTGTCGATGTCACGCCCGTTCATGACATTTATCCTGCGATCCGGGCTGTCGTGGAGAGCGCGCGCGCGGCCGATCTTCCTGTCATCTGGCTGGGCTTCGGCGTGCGGCCGGACAGGCTGAACCTCGCGCCCATGGTGCGCTACCCGTTCAATCGCGTGGGGGGAGGGCAGGGGCTCGGGGACCTTATCCAGGGAAAGGGCCGATCCGAACCGCACCATATCCTGCAGGAAGGAAGCTGGGGCGCACAGGTTGTCCCGGAATTGGGTGCAAAGCCGGACGATATTTATGTCAGCAAACATCGGATCAGCGGCTTCATGGATACACCGCTGGATTCAATTCTTCGAAACCTCGACATAAAGACCGTCGCGTTCATGGGCGTGAACTCGGATGAATGTGTCTTTGCGACGCTGATCGATGCCAGCTTCCACGGCTATGATACGATCATGATCGAAGACGCGGCAGCCACCAGTTCTCCATCCGGCTGCCACGAGGCGGCGCTTTATCAGGTGCGTTTCTGTTTCGGTTTCACGGTGCTTTCGGACGATTGGGTGCTGGGCGTGGGGAAGGCTTGAACGATGGAGAAACGCCGCAGCTTCTGTCGGTTCTGCGGGACGAACTGCGCCGTTATCGCCACGGTTGAAGACGGCGAGATCACGGCAGTCTGCGGTGACCCGGACGATCCCGTGACGCAGGGCTATATTTGCACCAAAGGTGCCTCTCTGGGGCATTTCCATCATCATCCGGCCCGCCTCAATCATCCCACGATGCTGCGCGGCGGGGGGCAGGTGCGTGTGGAATGGACCGAAGCGCTCGACGATATTTCCGCCAGGATGCGCACCATCGTGGAGCGTTACGGTCCCTCGGCCATCGGTGCCTATGGCGGTACGCCGGCTGTCCCCTGTGCCAGCATCAATGTATGGCGCGGCTTCATGGCGGCGCTCGGATCGCCGTCCGTTTATTCGACCGTGTCGGTTGATGTGCCCTGTATCCCTTTGCTGTCCGAGCGCATCACAGGCAATCCGATGATCGCCAGCCAACCGGATCCGGATGCGTGCATGACGATCCTGATTGGCATCAACCCCGTCGTCTCGCACGGGCACGTCTATTTTCTCCCGGCTCCCAAGGCGCAGTTGCGCCGCTGGGCGGAGCAGGGGGAATTGTGGGTCGTGGATCCGCGCCGCAGCGAAAGCGCAGAGGCCGCGACACGGCATCTGGCGATTTGGCCTGGCAGCGAATACGCACTTCTGGGTCATGCAGTACGTGCATTGCTTCGCGAGGGGGCGGACTGGGATTTCCTTGAGCGATACGTTTCCGGCGTTGACGCTATTCGTGCGGCAGTCGAGCGCTTTACGCTTGAGGATGCAGCGGCAGCCACGCGCCTGAGCCCGGAGGAAATTACCGACTTCGTCTCGGCGATCCGCAAGGCAGGCCGAATCGCCGTCCACTGTGGCACGGGCGTTTCGATGGGGCGCAACGCCAATGCCGCGACTTTGCTGCATTGGGCGCTGCATGCCGTCACGGGGTCGCTCGACCGGAAAGGCGGCGCATACTTCAATCCGGGCTTTGCCAGAAATCTGTCGGAACACGGTTGGACGGCCGTAAATACGAGCGGTCCGGGGCCAGCAAGTCGTCCGGATCTGCCGTCGCGTCTTGGTGAGTATCCCTGTGCCGCACTTGTCGACGAGATCGAGGCGGGCAATCTGCGCGGCCTCTTTGTTTTTGCGGGCAATCCGCTGATCGCGCTTCCCGATACTCAGCGGCTGGTCCGGGCGCTCGGCAAGCTCGATTTTCTGGTCATGATGGATGTGGTGGAAACGGCGAGCACGCTCTTTGCGACTCATCTTCTGCCAACCAGCGGTCAGCTGGAGATGGCCGATGTGGTGCTGTGGGATTTCATGAACCCTGCCGAATACAGCCGTTATGCGCCGCGCGTCGTGGAGCCGGCTTTCGAACGCCGGCCCATCTGGTGGATCTTGCGGGAGCTGTCGCGCCGTCTTGGAATCGATGGCGGCATAGATGATGCCGCTTCGCATGATGATGATGTCATGCGGCCCATGCTGAATTCAGCCCGCGCGAGCTTCGATGTGATCAAGGCAAATCCGGTTGCGCAAATGTCGGAGGGGCGCACCTACGGGTGGATGCACCGACATTTACCGAGCGGGCGCTGGAATCTCGAGGTGCCCGAAGTTCTGGATCAGCTCGCCAAAGCCTGTGTGGAAACGGCGGATTTTCTTCTGATACCGCACCGTCAGAAAAACAAACTCAATGGACAGATGAGCGATGGTATCGCCAACCCGCGCCGTCCGGATAAGGCGTCGATTTCGATGCATCCGGCGGACGCCCTGCTGTTCGGACTGCACGAGGGCGGCCGAGCCCGGGTATCGACAACGAAAGGCATGCTCGAAGCACCTGTCCGCTTCGACAGTCGTTACCGGCGCGGTGTCGTTTCCGTGCCCCACGGGTTTGGCCATATTAACGTCAACGTACTGACTGATGCACGGAGTACCGATCCGCTCAGCGGTATGGTTCAGCTGGGAGGTATACCCATCCAGATCGAGAAGGCTGAACATGCTGTCGTATGAAGAACCGCGTTGGGACCGCGGTGATTTACGACGGGCCTTTGCCGATTTCGTCGGTCGAACATGTCAATGGGATGAGTTCCGCTGCAGTTTTTCTTTCTGATGGTACATCTGATGGTAAAAAACCTTTTCGGAAGGAAATAGACCATATTATTCAGATGATTAATGGCGTTCCGTTGTTCCCGTATGGGTCACAAATAAGTTATTGTATTTTAAAGGAAATTCTTTTTCCGTGGCCAAAATATGGCCAAATTCACCAAACAGGCTCTTCAATTTTCTGGCTTCACGGCCCCTGTCCGCGCCGTCGATCCTGTTGGAATGGCGCTTGAACAGCCTGACGGGCGTGCCAAGGCTCGTCTGCTTGAAAATGTACGTCGGATTGAGCCCGCCTATGAACGCTGTCGTGGCGGTGGTGCACCCTGCCTCGCTCTGCACAACAGGCCCGACACCAGAGATGATGGAGATTTGACGGCGAAGCCTTTACGGATGTGGCGGAAGGAGACTGGGTTTGGATACGCAACTGGCCGTCATCTGCGTGCTGACGTTCAGCATCAACCTGATCGGAGCCTTGGCGTATGCAGCGCGAATTGCCGGTGTGCGGACACGCCGAATCGCCATGTCCTTCGCTCTGTTCAATGTGCTGGTGCTGTTGTCGCGGGTCTCCAACAGCTTTCTTGGCCCCTTCCTTGCCAAACGCATAGAAGATGCGCTGGCGGCAGGCAGGGGTGATCATCTCGTTGATGATTTTCGCCTCATCCTCTTGTCGGCAACCGTCGCCACAATCGTCGGCACGCTGATGATCCCCACGGTGCAGCGGTGGTTCTGTTCGGCGATCGGCCAGTTCCAGGAGCACCGCTCGATTTCGAAGCTCCTGCTGCATATCTTCGCGAAGGGTGGGCTCGGATACATCCGCCGGACCGCCACCGTTCCGCATCTCGTTCACGTTGCCGATCTGCGGAAGCCGAGGGGCGTGCCCACCCGCGTCATCGTGCTGAATATATTGGCGCAGGCACTTCTCACGGTGGGCGTCGCCGCCTCGCTCTACGCCGGCTATCTTTACCCCGAGTACAGGGTTACCGCCTCCCAGCTTTCGGCGGTCGTCAACGGCTTCGCGACGATCCTGCTGTTCGTCCTGATCGATCCGCAACTTTCCGTGATGACCGACGATGTCGTCTCGGGATCGACAAGCGAGCCGGTGTTCCGCCGGACCATCGTGCTGCTTTCGCTAAGCCGCATCGCCGGAACGATATTCGCACAGCTTTTGTTTCTGCCCGCAGCGTGGCTGGTCGTGTTCTGCGCGCAGGCGCTCTGAGGGCATTGACGGCTCGCCGAACCTTCGACGGCGAGCCGCGTACACAATCAGGCTGCAAGTGATTCCAGTGCGAGCGCAGCAAGAATCGTATCGGCTTCCGTTCGTGCAAGCCAGTCCGGGCTTACCTCGATGAAGATCACCTTTCCGCGCTGATCGAGGACGAGCACCGTCGGCTGCGGCAGTTCCCAGGTTCCGGTGCCCGTGGCTGCGCCGATCCAGTTGTCGCCGGGCTTCACGGGAAGTTTGTCCTCCGGTTCGAAGGTGATGCCGAGATGGCGGCCCAGCCGGTTGTCTGGGTCCGAGGCGATCGTGAAACCCAGATCATGGCGTGTCCCGATATCCAGACGTTCGGGAACCTGCGGGCTGATCGCGACGAGGCGTACGCCGCTTGCCTTCAGCGCAGGCCAGAGCTGACGATCGTAATAAGGAAGCGCAAGGTTGCACGCCGGGCAGCCGGAATAGCGGAAGAAGATGAGGACGGCGGGGCCATCCGCGAGCAAGGCATCGCGCGTGAGGAGGGCGCCGTCAGGTTCAATGAGCTCGAAGGGTTCGAGGACATCGCCAGGCTGGATATGTCGTGTCGGATCATACTTGCGGACGAGTGCTTCGCGCTGGGCGATGTTGCGTTGAAGCTGCTCCGGGGGCCATTCCTTCTCGCGCTGGGCATGAAGGGCGGCAAACTGTGCGTTCAGACTTTCCGTGGTCACGTCCTTGTTCCGATCGGCTTGTTTTGTCCCGCCGTACGGGGCAGGACGTCGAGATCAGGATATGGGCGTGCGCGCTGCGTGAAAAACGAGTAGCGGCCACAGATTTATGATGATTTTCAATAGATCCGGCGATCAAAGCTGGCTGATGGTTTCCCTTGCCAGATCCGCCAGTCGTTTTGTGACGGCATCAAGGCCATCGGATGTCTGTATGATACAGGCGACCTTGGGAAGCGGCGGCAAAGAGGCCGTCAGTTCCGGCAGGCTGTCGTTGATGAAGAGATGCGTGCGGCAGGTGACGCCGAGCCCGGCTTTCACAGCCGCGCGCAGCGTGGAAAGATTGGGCGTCTCAACTGTGATTCGATAGGGGCGGCCTTCGTCTTCCAGGCTGCGGATGGCGGCTTCTCGGAACCGGCAGGGCTTTTCCAGAACGGCCAGTGGAACCACGTTGCGGGTCAGAAGATCGGCGTTCCCATACCACTGCATGGGGGCGACAGCGATGGCGTTCGGGTCGTTGCCGGACGAGAAGCCCAGCAGGATATCGAGCTGACGCCGCTCCAGCAGTGTTTGCAGCTCCGCCGTGCCCGCGACGCGTGCGAAAATCTGCGCGTCAGGATGGAGTTCGGCAAAGCTCGCCAGGAGCCCGGTCAGCAGCGTATCGGCGAAATCCTGCACCATGCCGACGCGTGCAGGGCCGGCGAACTGCCCGGCACTGACGGCAGCAACGGCTTCGTCGTGCAGAACGAGCACACGGCGCGCATAATCGAGAAGAAGGTCGCCCGCTGGGGTAAGGCTCAGCCTTCTGCCCTCGCGCAGAAACAGCGTCTGCTGCACCAATTCCTCCAGTCGTTTGATCTGAAGGCTGAGTGCGGACTGCGTGACGAAAACCTGCTCGGAGGCGTTCAACATGGAGCCGGTATCCACGATCGCCACGAAGCTGCGCAACAGGTTGGTAGGCAGGTTCACCGGCATCTGACTGCTGATTCCATTCGGGAAGATTCTCTGAGCAGGCGCCTGTATCTCCGGTCTGCTTATCAAATGTCAAGTTTTTTAGTAGAGATTTTAAAAATTCCGCCCCTATCATGTGAGGCGAATTATAAAATATTGTTATATAATGATAAATTTCTCAGTTTTGAATATTTTGTATCTCTTATGAGTTCTCTCAATAGGTGTTTTTTGAAAAATCAATTGAATTGGTAGACAATATTGGTGTCCCTTGGCGCGAAGTCAGAATCGCGAGGAAGAGAAAATGCGCTTTGCGCTGAAGGTCAGGCAGATTTTGAGCCGGGCGCGGTGGCTGTCGCCTCTGCTTCTCCTTCTTCTTTGGGAAGCGGGATCGCGCGCCGGGCTGATTCCCGAGCGTACGCTGGCGGCGCCTTCGGCTGTCATCGGTACCATGCTTGAACTTGTGCGCTCGGGCGAGTTGCCATCGAACCTGCTGGTTTCGTTCGGACGTGCGGCGCTCGGGCTGTTCATCGGCGTTGTGCTTGGCGTTGTGCTCGGCCTCGTTGCCGGGCTTTCGCGTTCGGGGGAGGTGGCGGTCGATCCGCTGATGCAGATCAAGCGCACGATCCCCGCGCTGGCGCTGACGCCCTTGTTCATCGTCTGGTTCGGCATCGGGGAGACGCCGAAGATCGCGCTCATCGCGTTTGCGACGGTGTTTCCGGTCTATCTCAACCTCTACAGCGGCATTCGCAGCGTCGATCTTCGCTTGCTCGATGCCGCGCGTAGTTTCGGGCTCAGCCGTCTGGAGCAGATCTGGCACGTCATCCTGCCCGGCGCCTTGCCGTCGCTTCTCGTCGGCTTGCGTTATGCGCTATCGGTTTCGATCCTCGTGCTTGTCGTCGCGGAACAGATCAATGCCTCCGCCGGGCTGGGCTTTCTTATCAACAACGCACGCGATTTCCTGCGCACCGACATCATCGTGGTGTGCCTGATGGTCTACGCGCTGCTTGGACTTGGGGCCGATTGGCTCGTGCGTACCCTTGAAAGCCGCGCGCTCGTCTGGCGGCCCAGCATTGTGGAGCAATGATCATGGATGCACGTCTCGAACTTGTGACAGGCAGCGCATTGCCGGCCGCTTCCACCGCACCCGTTGTTCGTCTGCGAAAGTTTGTACGCCGTTTCGGCGAAAACACGATTATCGATGGTCTCGATCTCGATATTGCGCCTGGCGAATTCGTCGCGCTTCTTGGTCGCTCGGGGAGTGGAAAGACGACGCTTCTGAGAACCCTCGCCGGGCTCGACGACGTGGCTTCGCAGGATGTCAAGATACCGGCATCCCGTGCCGTCGTATTTCAGGATGCCCGGCTGCTGCCTTGGAAACGCGTATGGCAGAATGTCGTGCTCGGCTTGAAAGGGGAGGACGTTCGCCGCCGCGCGGAGAGCGCTCTTCAAGAAGTCGGGCTTGGACATCGGCTGGACGCGTGGCCGCTCACACTTTCGGGCGGCGAGGCGCAGCGCACGGCGCTTGCGCGTGCGTTGGTCCGGGAGCCGAAGCTCCTGCTCCTCGATGAACCGTTCGCGGCGCTCGACGCGCTGACACGGCACAGGATGCACGATCTCGTTCTGTCGCTGTGGCGCGCGCATCAGCCGGCGGTGCTTCTCGTCACGCACGACGTTGATGAAGCGATTGCGCTTGCCGATCGCATACTCGTTCTGGATGGCGGACGCATTGTGGCGGAAGAGCGCATTGTCAAAGCGCGCGGTGAGCGTGCCGGGCTGACACGGAGCCTGCGCGAACGCCTGCTTGGTCAGCTTGGCGGTGACCATCAGGACGACGCGGTGGTTCCGTTCGGCAAGGCGGTGGCAGGCCGATGAACGCCATTGCGACCATAGCGCCGGCGGTCGACATCGCGCCGCTGAGAGGTTTCGTCACGAGCTTTGCCGAGCTGCTCTCCGGAACGCGTGACGAGCAGGCTGTTCTGGATTCGGGGCACGCGCTGCTGCAGCGGCTGGTCTCGCGCGACGACTGGTTGCCGGCGGCTTACGCGAAGCCGAGTGCGGAGCGGTATCAGCAGTACCTTCTGCACTGTGATAGTCGGGAGAGATTTTCCGTGGTGAGCTTTGTGTGGGGGCCGGGGCAATCGACGCCGGTGCATGACCACCGGGTGTGGGGTCTGGTGGGTGTGCTGCGCGGCAGCGAGCGGGTGGAGCAATTCGAGCGAGACGGTGCGGGCAGGTTGCGGCGCCGGGGAGAGGCGGAAATCCTGGAAGCTGGATCGGTTGACAGTTTCAGCCCGAGGACCGGGGATATCCACCGCGTTTCCAACGCGCTTGCCGATCAGGCTTCGATCAGTATCCATGTCTACGGCGCCAATATCGGCGCTGTCGAGCGTGCGACCTATGCGGAGGACGGCACGGAGAAGCCGTTCATTTCCGGATATGCGAACACCACGCTTCCGAACCTGTGGGACCGTTCGCGCAAATGAGCATTGACCCTGTTTCCGTTCGCCGCGCGCTGCTTGCGCGGCACGAAATCGTGATCCTCGACGTGCGCGAGGAAGCGGCGTTCGCGCTTGGACACCCATTGTTCGCAGCGCAGATTCCCTTGGCGCGGATCGAGACGGAAGCGCGTTGGCGCATTCCCAAGGCCGACACGCAAATCGTCGTCTACGACGATGGTGAGGGCCTTGCGGACGATGCAGTGACACGCCTGCGCGGGCTCGGGTTCAGCAATGTTTCGACGCTCGAAGGCGGGCTCGGCGGCTGGTACGCGGCGGGCTACGAACTGTTCGAGGACGTCAACAGCTATTCGAAGGCGTTCGGCGAACTCGTGGAACATAGGCGGCATACGCCGTCGCTGCCCGCCGAGGAGGTGCAGGCGCTGATCCGCGAGAAGGCGGATATCGCCATCCTCGATGCGCGCCGTTTCGACGAATATCGCACGATGAGCATCCCCACCGGCGTCAGCGTCCCCGGTGCCGAACTCGTGCTCGCGGCGGCGGCGGTGGCGCCCGATCCCGATACGACGATCATTGTCAATTGCGCGGGGCGTACGCGCAGCATCATCGGCACGCAGTCGCTGATCAACGCGGGCGTGCCGAACCAGGTCTATGCGCTCCGAAACGGCACCATCGGCTGGACGCTTGCCGGGCAGGGCCTTGAGTCGGGGCAGGAAAAGACCGCCCCCGAGATCGACATCGCCGGCGCCGAGCAGGCGCGGATCAAGGCGCGCAATGTCGCATACCGGGCGGGCGTGAAGCGCCTGACGCCGGACGATTTCGATGTGCTGAAGGCGGATACGGCGCGCACGCTCTATCTCTACGACGTGCGCCAGCCCGCCGCGTATGCGGCCGGGCACCTGCCGGGTTTCCGCAATGCGCAGGGCGGCCAGCTCGTGCAGGAGACGGATCACTATGCACCCGTGCGCGGCGCGCGGATCGTGCTTTCCGACGATCACGGCGCGCGCGCCGACATGACTGCGTCGTGGCTCGCGCAGATGGGCTGGGAGGTCTACGTCCTCGACGCCGATTTCGCGCACGCGACCGAAACCGGACCCGACGGGGCACCGCCGCCGCGCGGCCCGGAAGGACGCTACAAACGACCCTACGAGGGGACGGACAACAAGGCCGCCGCGATGCAGGCCTATCTCGATTGGGAATTCGGCCTCGTCGATCAGCTCGCGCGCGACGGCACGCACGGTTTCTTCGTCATCTAGCTGTCCGAACAAGGAGACAGGACATGAGCGTTAAATTCATCGGCTACATCGGTTTCAACGACAATTCCGAATTGCACGCGGGCGTGCGCAGCCGTGCGCTCGATCGGAACTATGTGGAGGCGGCGGCGAAGGCGCAGGAGGAAGGCGGTTTCGACCGCGTGCTGATCCCGTTCAGCTCCAATTCGCCGGAAAGCCAGATTGTTGCGGCCTATGCCTCGGCGATCACGACGAAGCTCGGCTTTCTCGTCGCGCATCGCCCCGGCTTCACGCAGCCGACCCTGGCGGCGCGGCAGCTCGCGACTCTCGATCAATTGAGTGGCGGGCGCGTTGCCGTGCACATCATCACCGGCGGCGCCGACGAGGAGATGGCGCGCGACGGCGACGTCGGCACGACGAAGGCCGAGCGCTATGCGCGCACGGACGAATATATCGAGATCCTGCGGCAGGAATGGTCGGCATCGAAGCCGTTCGATCACAAGGGCCGCTTCTACGACGTGAAGGGTGCGTTCAGTTCCGTGCAGCCGGACAATCTGCCGGTGTTCTTCGGCGGCTCGTCGCCCGAGGCGATCGACGTCGCGGGACGCCATGCCGATGTCTATGCGCTGTGGGGCGAAACGCTGGAACAGGTCCGCGATGCGGTGCGCGGCGTGCGCACGGCGGCGGCACGGCACGGCCGCAATCCCGGCTTCTCGCTGTCGCTGCGGCCGGTGATCGCGGACACCGAGGAAGCGGCATGGAAGAAGGCGAGCGAGATCGAAGACCGCGTGCGCGCCAACCGCGAGGCGGCGGGCCTCCCCACCAGCGGCCATCGTCCGCCCAATGCCGGTTCGCTGCGGCTTCTGGAAACCGCGACGGGCAATCGGCGCGACACGCGGCTGTGGACGGGCGTCGCGGCGCTGACCGGGGCTGCGGGCAACAGCACGGGGCTCGTGGGAACGCCGGAACAGGTCGCCGATGCGCTGCTCGATTACTACGACATCGGCATCGATCATTTCCTCATTCGTGGCTTCGAGCCGCTGACGGATTCGATCCAGTACGGCAGGGATCTCCTCCCGCTGGTGCGCGAGCGCGTTGCCGCGCGCGCCGCGACGCCGACGGCTATCGCGAGCTGAGATGGCCGAGGGCAAGAGTTCGAAGGGCTGGATCGCCGCGATCGTCGCGGTGGTGCTCTTCATCATCGCTGGCGCGGCATTCCTGCTGCGCGGCGGCGAGGAGGGTGACGTGCTGCGCGTCGCCAACCAGCGCGGTTCGACAAAATCGATGATGATCGCGTCGGGCGCGCTCGAGGGCGCGCCTTACCGCGTCGAATGGTCGGAGTTTCCGGCGGCGCAGCACCTTCTGGAAGCACTGGGCAGCGGCTCCGTGGATCTCGGCCTCGCCGGTGATGCCCCGTTCATCTTCGCCTATCAGAGCGGCAGCCCGATCAAGGCTGTGGGTGCTCATGCCCAGGAGGCCCGGCAGCCCGGCGCGCTTGCCATCCTCGTGCCGAAGGATTCGCCCATCCGGAGCGTTCGCGATCTCGTCGGCAAGCGGATATCGACGACGCGCGGCTCGGTCGGCCACCATCTGATCCTGGAAGCGCTGGAGCGGGAGAAGCTGGCGGCGGACGATGTCATCATCGTGTTCCTGCCGCCGGGCGACGCCAAGGCGGCCTTCGATCGGGGCTCCATCGATGCGTGGGCGATGTGGTCGCCCTATACCATCGTGGCCTTGAAGGAAGGCGCGCGCATCATTGCCGACGGCAGCGCCTTCGGACCTTCGGCGGGTTTCGAGATCGCGCATATCGATTCGATCGAACCCAAGCGCGCGCTGATCGAGGATTTCCTGAAGCGCGAGGCAAAGGCCCTGCAGTGGGCGCAGGCCAACCCCGACGCCTATGCGAAGGTGCTGTCGGAAGAAACCGGCTTGCCGCTCGACATCGCGAAGGAAGTGGTGGTGCGCAACCGGCGCGTGGCGGTTCCGATCGACGAGGCCATCATTCGCCATGAACAGGAGATCGCGGACCGGTTTCAGCGGGCAGGCATCCTCCAGATCAAGCGCCCGCTCAGCGAGGCTTTCGATCCGGGGCTGACCGCAGCGCTGTTTTCGGGCACGGAAACGAACGCTGAGGTCGAGGCGCCGGCTGCCGCAGGCGAGTGAGGCGCAGATGGCGGTGCGCCTCTTCTGGTTCATCCCTTCGCATGGCGATGGGCGCTGGCTCGGCTCCACGGAAGGGTTTCGATCGACCGAGTTCTCCTATCTCGCGCAGGTGGCGGGCGCTGCCGACCGGCTCGGCTTCGAAGGCGTCCTGCTGCCCACGGGGCGGACCTGCGAGGACAGCTGGGTGCTGGCGAGTGCGCTCGCGCCGCTCACGCAGCGGCTGAAGTTCCTCGTCGCGGTGCGTCCCGGCGTCACCTCTCCGCTGTTCGCCGCGCGGCAGGCGGCGACGCTGGATCGCGTTTCGGGCGGGCGGTTGCTGATCAACATCGTTGCCGGCGGCGATCAGGCGGAGCTTCGCGCCGATGGGGTCGGGCTTGACCACGACGGGCGCTATGCCGTGACGGATGAATTCCTGCGCGTGTGGCGCGGCCTGATGGCCGGCGAGCGCGTGACGTATCAGGGCGAGCATTTGTTCGCGGAGGCCGCGGAGCTGCTGTTTCCGCCGGTACGACCCGGCGGGCCGCCGCTCTACATCGGCGGGTCTTCCGATGCGGCGGTTGCCATCACCGGTGAGCATATCGACTGGTATCTGAGCTGGGGCGAGCCGGTGGCGGCGGTCGCCGGGAAGATTGCCGAGGTGCGCGAGGCCGCCGCCAGGCACGGGCGCAGCGTCCGCTTCGGTATCCGGCTGCACATCATTGTTCGTGAAACCGAAGAGGCGGCGTGGGCCGAAGCGGACCGCCTGATCAGCAGGCTTGACGACGAGACGATTGCCCGCGCGCAGAAGGCGCAGAAGGCAAGCCAGTCCGTCGGTCAGCAGCGGATGCAGGCGCTCCACGGCGGGCGCCGCGACAGGCTGGTGATCGCGCCCAACCTGTGGGCCGGGGTCGGCCTCGTGCGCGGCGGGGCGGGGACTGCGCTCGTCGGATCGGCGGAAAGCCTTGCCGAACGCATTTCCGAATATGCGGCGGCGGGCATCGAAACCTTCATTCTTTCGGGTTATCCGCACCTTGAGGAAGCGTACCGTGTTGCCGAATTGCTGTTTCCGCTGCTACCGATTGCTCGCGACGCGTCGGAAGCCGTGAAGGTGGCGCCCGGTCGTGCGGGTGAGGCCGGCGGCTATGCGCTGGCGCGCGGGGACGGCGTGTTTCCGACCGGACCGTCCTGACGGCACGGGCGAAGGGCGCGGCTTAGAGGAGTGCGGTTTTGCTGAGCACCGAAACGGTTGCGATCATCGGTGCGGGATTCAGCGGGACGCTGCTTGCCATCAACCTCTTGAGGCATGACGGGCCGAAGGCGCTGCTGATCGAGCGCGACCAGACGCGCATCGCGCGCGGCGTGGCCTACGGCACCTATCGGCCCGAGCATCTGCTGAACGTTCGCGCCATGAACATGAGCGCGTTTCCCGATCAGCCGGGGCATTTTTCGAACTGGCTGGCGCGCAGCGGCATCGAGGCCGGGTTCGTGCCGCGGCGCATCTACGGCGCGTATCTTTCCGATGCATTGCGGGAGACGATGGCCGAGGCGCCGGGCAGGCTCACGATCGTGAGCGGCGAAGCGGCCGCGATCGATCCGGGCGAGCGCGAGATCGGCATCGGCTTTGCGGACAGCAGCCGCGTTTCGGCGGACGCGGTCGTGCTCGCGCCCGGCAATCTGCCGCCGCACGGGCTGAAGCAGCTTGAAGGACTCGATCCGGCGGACGGCGTCTATTGCCCCGATCCATGGGCACCAGCCGTCACGGCCGGGCTTGGCGACAACGATACGGTTCTCCTGATCGGTACCGGTCTCACGGCGGTCGACGTGGCACTCACGCTGGATGCGAACGGATTTCGCGGGCGTATTCTCGCGCTCTCCCGGCGTGGTCTCTCGCCGCGCGCGCACGATCCCGCCGCTCCCGCCGCCGCGCCGGTCTCGCGGCCGTACGCGATGGGCGCGGCGCTCGTGCGCCATGTGCGCGGACGTGTGAAGGAGATCGGCTGGCACGCCGCGATCGATGAATTGCGGCCGCATACGCAGAATATCTGGCGCAGTGCGGATATCGCTGCGCAGAAGCGCTTCCTGCGTCACCTGAGGCCGTGGTGGGATGTGCATCGTCACCGGCTGGCGCCTGCCGTGGCGGGGAAGGTCGCGGAACTTGAAACCGAGGGGCGGCTGCAATTCGCGGGCGGGCGGATCGTGAAGGTCGCGGCGGTTGAGGGCGGCGCGGACGTGACGTGGGGGCAGCGCTTCACGGGCGCGGAGACGATCACGCGCGTGCAGCGTATCGTCAATTGCACGGGGCCGCAGGGTGACGTGCTGCGTACGCGCGAGCCGCTGCTCCAGGATCTCGCGGCGCGCGGCATCATCCGGCCCGATCCGCTGCGGCTCGGCATCGATGTCGATAGCCGGGGCAGGGTGGTCGGCGCGGACGGGTGCCCGAACGAACGCATCTTCACGATCGGGCCGATGACGCGCGGCGCCTTCTGGGAAATCATCGCGGTTCCCGATCTGCGCCACCAGACGTGGGATCTGGCACGGTGGCTTTCCTCCGCGCACTGGGTGGGCGGCGAGGGGCTGTAACCCCTCGCCGGGCACGATCAAAGATCCGCGTAGAGCGGTTCGTCGGCGATCAGCACGCGTTCGAGAAGCCGCGGGAAGTCGCCGTAGTTCCGAACCGCGTAGTGCACGGCGGCGCGATTGTCCCAGAACGCCACGGAGCCCGGCTTCCACGAGAAGCGTACCTGGAATTCGGGGCGTTTGTATTGGCGCAGAACCTCATCGAGAATCTCGCGGCTTTCGGAAAGTTCGACGCCGAGGATCTGCGGCTTCTGCGTGTAGTTGATCCAGAGGATATTCTGTCCGGTTTCGCGGTGCGTGCGCACGACGGGATGCGCGACGATGGGATAATCGTGGCCTTTGGCGGTGAGCGCGCTGCGGAAATCATGCGTGACGTGCAGGCCTTCGAGACGTGCCTTGAGATCGTCGGGCAAGCCTTCGTAGGCGAGATTGGCGTCGACCCAGATCGTGTCGCCGCCGGTCTCCGGCAGCGTGACGGCGCGCAGGACCGCGCCCCATGTGGGGACGAGGCGCCAGCTCGTGTCGCTATGATAGGCGTCACCGGCCTTCACATCGCGCGCGCGTTCCTTTTCGTATTTCGCGGCTTCGACGGCGGAGATCTGGTGGAGTGGCGTGATCTTCGGATCGTGCTTCGAACTGGGGTGTGTGTAGAGCGGCCCGAACCGCTGCGCGAACGCGGCCTGGCTTGCATTGTCGAGCGTCTGGTCGCGAAAGAAGACGACCTTGTGCTTCAGAACGGCAGCGCGGATCGCATCGCGCACGGCGTCGCTGATCGGGCGGCTGAGATCGATCCCGCCGATCTCGGCGCCGATTGTGGGCTGAAGAGGGCGGATATCGAGATCGACAGTTGAAGAGGCGGAAACAGCGAGCGCTTCGGACATGGGGATCACCTTGCTGTTGTTGTGGATGGATTCAAATTCCATCACGGAAGCTAGGCGAGGTTTTCGGGATTTTGTTATGAATAGTCGGTGCTTATCTATCAGATTATCTGAAATCCGGGCGGTATTTGAATCGGCAATAGATGTATTCGCAGAATTGATATCGGCGGATTTGCCTTTTCGCCGGCGACCTGCTTTTTCGCGGCGAACGACAGGAGCGTGAATACCAGATGCAATACCGCCGGCTTGGAAATACCGATATCGATGTGAGCGCGATTTGCCTCGGCACGATGACTTGGGGCTCGCAGAACACGGAAGCCGAGGCGCACGCGCAGATCGATTTCGCGCTGGATCGCGGCGTCAATTTCATCGATACGGCGGAGGCCTATCCGGTGACGCCGGTGAGCCGGGAAACGCAGGGGCGCACCGAAGAATTCATCGGCACATGGATTGCGAGCCGGAAGCGACGCGATTCGATCGTCCTTGCCACGAAGGTCGCTGGGCCGGGCCGCCCCGGTGATCCGCGCCAGTTCCGTGGCGGCGGCAACAGGCTCGATCGTCGCAATATCGAACAGGCCGTCGATGCGAGCCTGCGGCGGCTGCGGACCGACTATATTGATCTCTACCAGCTCCACTGGCCCGACCGGTCGGTGCCGAGCTTCGGGCGGCGGGGGCTTTCGGCGCTTGCCGATCATGCTGAGACCGTGCCGATCGCGGAGACGCTCGCCGTGCTCGCCGACCTCGTGAAGGCGGGCAAGATCCGCCATGTCGGGGTTTCGAACGAAACCGCATGGGGCGTGAGCGAGTTTCTGCGGATCGCGCGCGAGACGGGCCTGCCGCGCATCGCTTCGATCCAGAATGCCTACAATCTCCTGAACCGCCTTTTCGAAGTCGGGCTCTCCGAGTTCGCGCTGCGCGAGCAGGTTGGGCTGCTTGCCTACTCGCCGCTGGCGGGCGGCCATCTCACCGGCAAGTATCTTGGCGGCACGACTCCGAAAGGCTCGCGCCGCGAAGTCGCCAAGCAGTTTGTGCGCTATGAAAATGCCGCGCAACCCATCGCGAGCGCGCGCTATGTTGCCGCTGCGCTTGCGCACGGGATCGATCCGACGCAGTTCGCGCTTGCCTTCGTGAACAGTCGGCCGTTCGTTACCTCCACGATCATCGGCGCCACGTCGCTCGCGCAACTGGAAACCGACATCGGCAGCATCGACATCACGCTCGATGAAAGCGCATTCGCCGCGATCGATGCCATTCAGCGGGATATTCCGGACCCGTGCCCATAAGCACCATATAACGCGGTTTCATAAGCGTATCAGAGATACGCGTTCGTCATGCCGCATGCACGGGCATAGGCTTCGGGCAATATCCCTCGATACACGGACATTGCCCGATGAGCACCTCACGCAAGATCAAGCTCGGCTTCATCCTCCACGGCGTCGGACGCACGTGGAACGATTGGCGCCACCCCGACAAGGATGTGAACGCCAGCACCAGCTTCTCCTTTTACAAGCAGCAGGCGCAGCTCGCGGAGAAAGGGAAATTCGATTTCCTGTTCGTCGCCGACAGCCTGTCGATTACCGAGAAATCGAGCCCGCATTACCTGAACAGGATCGAGCCGATCACGATCCTGTCGTCGCTCGCCGCCGTCACCGATCATATCGGCCTCGTCGGCACGCTGACCGTCAGCTATTCCGAACCCTTCAACGTCGCGCGCCAGTTCGCCTCGCTCGACCATATCTCGGGTGGGCGCGCGGCGTGGAATGTCGTGACCTCGTGGCTCGGCGACACGGCGGCGAACTTCAGCAAGGCCGAGCATCCCGCGCACAACGTCCGCTACCGGATAGCGGCCGAATATCTCGACGTCGTGCAGGGGTTGTGGGACAGCTGGGAAGAGGGCGCTCACGCCGGCGATAAGGAGAGCGGCGTGTTCGTCGATCCCGAAAAGCTGCACAGGCTCGACCACAAGGGCGAATTCTTCCAGGTGCGCGGGCCGCTCAACATCAAGCGCTCGCCGCAGGGCCAGCCCGTGATCTTCCAGGCCGGCGCTTCGGATGACGGCCGCAACTTCGCGGCGAAATATGCCGAGGCCATCTTCACGCACGCACCGACTTTCGACGATGGTGTCGCCTATTACAGCGACGTGAAGAGCCGCGCCAAAGGCTTCGGCCGCAATGCGGACGCGCTCTATGTGCTGCCCGGCATTGCGCCGATCGTTGGCGAGACCGACGCGGAGGCGGAGGCGAAGTATCGCGAGCTTGCCGCGCTCGAATCGCTCGACACGGGCTTCGGTTTCCTCTCGCGCACCTTCAACGATCATGATTTCCGACAATACGATCTCGATGCGCCGTTCCCGGACGTCGAGCACATCGGGCTCAACAGCCAGCAGAGCAGCACCAAGCGCATCCTCGCCGAAGTTCGCGCCGAAGGCCTGACGCTGCGGCAGGTGGTCGAGCGGCTGGCGACGCCGCGCGGTGCATTCGTCGGATCGCCGGAGACCGTCGCCAATACGCTGCAGCACTGGTTCGAGGACGGTGCTGCGGATGGCTTCGTCGTCTTCGAGCCGCTGCCGGGTCAGCTTGAACTGTTCGTGGAGAAGGTCATCCCCATTCTCCAGCAGCGCGGGCTTTTCAGAACCGAATATGAGGGCACGACATTCCGGGAAAGCCTCGGCCTGCCGTTCCCCGAGAATCGCTACACATCATCGCGCGCCGAACGCTCGGTCGCCTGATTCATCGTCCGTACCCTGCAACTTCAGGCGGGCTTCCGTTCGGCGGAAGCTCGCCTTTTTTCGTATGTCCGGCGCGTCTCTTGAGGGCGGCTGATGCGTTCAGTTTTACAGAACTAAATTGTCAACTGTATTGATAGAGTATAGCGTTCTTCCATCAGCAACGCAGCGGGAGAACGCCGATGAGCAGGAACGCCCCCCATATCCTGACGGTTCCGGGTTTGAACAATTCCGGTGAACGGCATTGGCAGACGCATTGGGAACGGACGCGGACCGACACGTCGCGCGCCGAACTCGGCCTCTGGGATCAGCCGCACCGCAACAGCTGGGTGACACGGCTCAACGCCGAGATCGAGGCATCGCCGAAACCAGTGATCCTCGTCGCGCACAGCCTCGGCTGCCAAGCGGTGGCGTGGTGGGTGGCCTTGCAGGGGCAAAGCTACGGCTGGCCCGTCGCCGGTGCGCTACTGGTTGCACCGCCCGATGTGGAACGGGACAAGGGAGAGCGCTTCGCGACCTTCCGCAATCTGCCGGATGTGTTCCTGCCGTTTCCTTCGATCGTGGTTGCGAGCCGTAACGATCATTATGCGGAGTACGCTCACGCCGCGGGCCTGGCGCGCGGCTGGGGCAGTTTCCTTGTCGATGCGGGGCACTGCGGACACATCAATGCCGATTCCGATATCGGCGAATGGCAGTTCGGGCAGCGGCTTCTGGACCGGCTGATCGTTGCGGCGCAGGGCCGCGAACAGCCCAGCGATGCTGTCGAACGGCGTGCCGCGGAACGGTTCCTGGCGGCCCGTCCGGTGCACGGGCACGATCCTGAGCGAGCGGAAAGGTCAGTTTCCTCTCATTAGGACGATTGCAAGGGAAAGGCCGGGAGACAGGAATGTCGCCCGGCCTTTTTGCCGTCCTTATTTTCGTCCCGATCTATCGTTTCGCGGCCGCCTCCGCCGCGCGCAGAACGCGCAGGAAATTGCCGCCCCAGATCGCCGCGATCTGCGCTTCCGTATAGCCGCGGCGAACGAGTTCGCGGGTCACGTTCGGCGCTTCCGCCGCGCTGTCGAAGCCGACGATGCCGGAACCGTGATTGAAATCCGTGCCGATGCCGACATGATCGATGCCGATGCATTTCACGATATAATCGATGTGGTCGACGTATTCGGAAAGCGTCGCCTGCGGCGTCACCTGCCGGAGCGCGGCGAGGAAGGCATCCTGCGTTTCGGGCGGCAACGTATTGTAGCCCGCATTGGCGGAGGACGAGACCTCGGGAAGGCCGAAACGGACCCGGATTTCGCGCTGCCGCTTCACGGTCTCAGGACTCGGGCGATGCACATAGGCCGCGAACGGCACCACCTGCACGACACCGCCGTTCGCCTTGATCGCATCGAGTTCCGGATCCGAAAGGTTGCGCGTGTTTTCCACGAGCGCGCGGGCGTTGGAATGCGTCGCCGCGACGGGCGCGCGGGTCAGCGTCAGTGTTTGCAGCAGAGCCGGTGTCGAAAGCTGCGACACATCGATGAGCGCGCCGAGATCGTTGAGCCGCGCGACCGCCTCGCGCCCGAGAGCGGAAAGACCGCCGTGCTCGCTTTCGGGTTCATTCGCCGACGGCCGCGACGAGTCCGAAAAGTCGTTGTGGCCCGCGTGGTTGAGCGCGAAGATGCGTGCGCCCACGGCGTAGAACGCATCGATCGCCGAAACGTCGTTGCCAAGGATACGGGCGTTCTGGAAGCCGATCAGGATGGCGATCCTGCCTTCACGCTTCAGTCGTTCGACGTCGTCGGCCGAAAGCGCGAGTCCGAGCTTGCCGGGATTTTCCGCGATGAGGCGCTTGATGGCGGCGAGCTTCGCGTCCGCATCGCGCCGCGCCGTGGCGATACCTTCGGCGTCGCGCGGCCCGGATCCGGTGGCAACGGCAAGGACGATGGCATCGACACCGCCTGCAGAGAGCTTTTCGAGACTGACGCGCGATCCCCCGCCAGGCGCCTGATAACGCGCCGGGGTGGACGGCAATAGAACATCCGCATGGCTATCGAGCACGAGGACGCGCTCGTGGATAGCGTCCGCCTCCGCGGTGCTCGTGCCGGCTGTTGCGGGCAGGGCGAGGGCCAGCCCGGCGGAGACGCCGAGCAGCAGGGTGCGTCGTTTCAGTGCCATCGTTTTCCTCATTCCGCCGCGATGGCGTGGATGGGCTGGGCGTAGCGATTTTCCGGGAACGGCAGGCCGAGATGGCCGCGCAGCGTGTCGTGCGCGTATTCCGTGCGGAACAGGCCGCGCTCCTGCAGGATCGGCACGACCTCGCGGATGAAGCGCGCGAAATCTCCGGGTCTTGTCACCCGGAAATTGAAGCCGTCGCAGGCGCCGTTCGTGAACCAGTGTTCGATCTCGTTCGCGACGGTTTCGGCGGTGCCGACGAACGGATTGCGCCGCGTGGCAAAGCGCCATGCCGTTTCGCGCAGCGTCAGGTTTTCCGCGCGCGCTGCCCGGACGATCTTCTCGGCATGGCCCTTGTAGCTGTTGAGCGTGATGTGCCCGACGTCGGGGAAGGCGGCATCCGGATCATACTGCGTGAAATCGTGATAGTTGAACGGGCGGCCGAGCTGGACGAGCGCCTTGGTGAAATCGAGCTTGCCGTTCTCCTGCTCCTCGATGGCACGGGCCTCTTCGTCGGTATCGGCGAGCACCGGAATGAGCCCGGGCAGAACCACGATATGATCGGGATTGCGGCCGAGTGCGGCGGCGCGCTGCTTCAGATCCTGATAGTAAGCGCGCGCGTCCTCGAAATTCTCGGCGATGGTATAGGTGCCCTCGGCGATATGGGCGCCGAGATCGCGTCCGGCGTCCGAGTCTCCGGCCTGGAAGATCACAGGCTGGCCCTGCGGCGAACGCTGGATGTTGAGCGGCCCCGCCACCGTGAAGAACTCGCCCTTGTGGTTCAGCACGTGCTGTTTCGTCTTGTCGAGGAACACGCCGGCGGCCTTGTCGCGCGGGAAGGCGTCATCCTCGTAGGAATCCCACAGACCCTGCACGACTGCGACGAATTCCTTCGCGCGCGCATAGCGCAGCGCGTGATCGAAATGCTCTTCCCGGCCATAGTTGCGGGCGGCGCCTTCAAGGCCGGTGGTGACGACGTTCCACGCCGCGCGGCCCTTGCTGATCAGGTCGAGCGAGGCGAACTGGCGGGCGACGTTGTACGGCTCCCAGAACGAGGTCGTCAGCGTTCCGGCGAGTCCGATGCGGGAGGTGGAGACAGCGACGGCGGAGAGAAGCGTCAGCGGCTCCAGCCGGTTGAGGAAATGCGGAGCCGTGTCGGGCGTGATGAAAGGCGAATCGACGATGAAGACGAGGTCGAACTTGGCGGCTTCCGCGAGCCGGGCGTTCTCGATGTACCAGTCGATACTGACACTGGCATCGCCGGGCAGATCAGGGTCGAGCCATGCGTTCTGCGTGGTGCCGACGCCGCTCAGGATCGCGCCGAGGTGAAGTTCGCGTTTGGACATGTTTTCAAACTCCGGACGAATGAATTCGGGCAGAGCCTAAGGGCCATCCGGGCGCGCGGGCATTGAGTTTTGGGCCTCTTCGCTTTGGGATTTCTCAAGGGTTTCCGGCGCGCGCGCAGTGGGACAAGCAAATCTATCAGCACCGATCATAAAGACTGCAGATAAACTCTATTGAATAAGTAGACATTAAGCCTCTAGTGCGGATCACCCGAGCGGAAGGGCGGCGGCGTGCTGCCTGTTTTTTCGCCGACAACATTCAGGAACGTGATCCGATCATGCGATTTCTCACCGGCCTTTTGATTTCCACCGCCGTTTCCGCTGCCACTGCGGCCCAGGCCGAAATGGTCGATGCGGGAAGCGAAGCCGAAGCGGCTGCCGCGTTCGATGATGCCGGTGCCGACGCTGCCGAGACGATTATCGTTACGGGCACGCGCGGCGCGCGTCCGCGCACGGTGGCGGACAGCCCCGTGCCGATCGACGTCATTACCAGCGACCAGCTGATCAACACGGGGCGCGTGGGCCTGAAGGATATCCTCGGCAACGTCATCCCGTCGCTCACCATGCCCGCGCTTGGCGGCGGCGGCACGTCATCGAGTGCGAAGCCGATCTCGATCCGGGGGCTCAGCGGCGACTACGTGCTGGTTCTGGTGAACGGCAAGCGGCGCCACACGACGTCGCTGATCAACAACCTGTCGCGAATTTCGGGCGGCAGCACGCCCGTCGATATCGATCTCATTCCCGCGAATGCCATCGGCCGTCTCGAGGTTCTCCGCGATGGCGCGGCGGCGCAATATGGCTCGGACGCGATTTCGGGCGTCATCAACTTCATTCTCGATTCGAACCCGGAAGGCGGCGAATTCACGACGACGGCGGGCAGTCACTACGAAAAGGGCGGCGAGCTGTTCCAGCAGGCGCTGACCTATGGCACGCGCCTTGGCGACGACGGCGGGTTCGTGCGTTTCGCGATCGAGGGCAAGTATCACGACCGCGCCGATTCCGCCGCCGCCTACGTGCCGCACACGGTCAATCTCTATCCGCTGCTCGCCGATGGTTCCCGCGATCCGCGCGAATACACGATCGACCGCGTGCGTGCCGGAAACTATGGTCGGACCAATCGCGATTATATCGTGAACTCATCGTACAACGCCGAGCTGCCGATCGGCGAGGACACGGTGCTCTACAGCTTCTCGACGCTCAGCTACCGCGACGTGAAGGACGGGCGCGGCCAGTTCAATGCCAACAACGTCAATTCGCTGCCGGAACTCTATCCCAATGGCTTCCTCGCGAAACGCCGCATCCGGGAAACCGATTTCCAGGTTACGGCGGGCCTGCGCTCCGTGCTGTGGGGGCTCGACGTGGATTTCAGCTCTAGCTTCGGCAAGGATCACGTGAAGCTCGGTGCCGTCGATACGCTCAATCCTTCGCTCGGGCCGAGCAGCAAGACCAGTTTCTTCATGGGCAAGCAGAAATCGAGCCTGTGGGTGAACAACCTCGATTTCAGCCGACCGGTCGAGATCGGGCTCGCGGAACCGGTCACTGTATCGTTCGGCCTAGAGCATCGCTGGGAGCGCTTCCAGAACGTCGCCGGCGAGCCGGACAGCTACCGCGATGGAGGCTATGTCATCCCGACCGGGACGACGCCGTTTCAGCTCGCCTTCGGCGGACAGCGGCCGCAGGCGAGCCTCGTGTCCTTCACCGGAACGACGCCGGCGGACGCCTTCGTGCTCACGCGGAACAATTTCGCGGCCTATGTCGATCTGGAGGCGAACCTGACGCCGGACTGGTTCGTCGGCCTCGCCGGGCGCGCGGAACATTACACGGACAGTGCGGGCGACACGGTCAGCGGCAAATTTTCGACGCGCTATGAAATCGTGCCCGGTCTGGCGATCCGTGGCGGCGTGAACACCGGCTTCCGGGCGCCGTCGCCGGGGCAGCAGGGGTTCTCGACCTCGCAGAACACCAGCATCATCATCGGCGGCGATCGCGTTCCGCAGCTCGTCAAGTTCCTGGCGCCGAACGATCCGATCGCGGGCTTCCTTGGCGCGAAGCCGCTGAAGGCCGAAAAGTCGCTGAACTTCACGGCGGGCGTGACGTTTGAATCCGGTCCGTTCCGTTTCACCGTGGACGGCTACCAGATCGATATCGACGACCGGATCGTAAAAACGGAGGTCCTGAACAGCGCCGAGGCGCGCGCGATCCTGACCAGCCCCGAAGTGGTCGCGATCCTTGCCGCGCGCGGCGTGCCCGGCATCAGCAGCGGCCAGTTCTTCATCAACGGTGTCGACACGCGCACGCGCGGCGTGGATGTCGTCGGCGAATACACGCTGCAAACGGACTCGCTCGGCACGCTCCGCTTCAATGCCGCGTACAGCTACAACAAGACGAAGATCCAGAGCGTCGCCGAAAATCCGGCGAACCTGACCAACACGATCCTGTTCGGCCGGCAGGCACGGGCCGACCTCGTGAAGGCAACGCCGCGCGACAAGCTCGTCTTCAACACGGACTGGACGATCGGAGCCTTCCGCAGCGCCCTTCGCCTGACCCGCTTCGGGAAATACACCGAGACGGGCGCCAGCCAGACATCGACCGCCGACGACCGCACCTTCGGCGCGAAATGGATCGCCGATATCGACGTTGCCGCCGATGTCAGCAAGAGCTTGACGGTGGCTGTCGGTGCCAACAACCTGTTCGATGTCTATCCGGATGCGATCGGCGTCGTGCAGGCGAACACGGGTGCCGGACAGTACGGGAACTTCGCGCCGTTCGGCCTCAGCGGCGGCTTTTACTATGGCCGCGTTTCCGTGCGCTTCTGAAGCGGACTTCAGAAGCTCGCCGTGAGCGCCATCGAAACATAGCGTGTGTTGCCGGTTTGCGGTGCGTTGGGGGCATTCTTCAGGAATGCCCCTTTCCGCAGCCACGCGGCGTTCGCTTCGGCGCGCAGGCGCTTGGGCAGAAGCCAGTAGCGCGCGCGGCCTTCGATCTGATGACCGGCAAAGGCGCCTGAGCTTCCGGAAATGTCGCGAACGCCGGTGGTGGAGAACGCATCGGTTTTCTCCGCCAGCCACATCGCGCGATAGACCATGAAGCCGTCCAGCCGCGCGTTCGGCGCGATCTCGAAGCGGATGCCGGGCGTGCTGATATTGGCGCGGCCGATCTGCGCATAGATTCCGGCGGGCGCGAGATCGGCACGGCGCATTCCGAACAGCGTATCGAAACGCCCGTAGCCGCCGCCCGGCGCATCGCCGCTCGCATAATCATATTCGGCGGAGAGACGCGCCTTCAGCGGCCCCGGGAAGCTGTAGCCGAAATCGGCATGGAGAAACGAGGCCGATACATCGAGGCTGGGCGCGCTCGCCGCTGCCGATGCGCGAACGCGGCCGATCTGGTGGACGATCTCGATCTCGTGATCGAAGCGTCCCGCGGCAGGTTCCCTCAGGAGGCGGGCGCTGAAACTGTGCAGATGCCGGTTGCGCGTGGCGCGGCGCGCCGTGTCGCGCTCGGCCAGCCCGAAATAGCCGATTTCCGCGAAGGTCTTGCCGAACACGCCCGGCCTGGAAAGCAGACCTCCCCAGAGGCGCAGGGTGCTGCTTTCCCGATCGAGTCCGGGTTCGTTGTCGAGGATCGAGGGAAGGTCGTCGGGCCGGCGCATCTGCGGCAGCGTGTAGATGAGCGTGGCCGTGCTTCCGTCCGCGCCGCGAACATCCGCGCGCAGGCCGGTGTAGCCGTTGGTGGTGTTGCGGTAGTCGTCCGCCGCGACAAGGCGCCGCGAACCCATGTTCAGCGTGAAACGCCCTGCCTGGAGCGAGACGGCGGAGCCCTTTCCGAACGGCTCGCGAATGTCCACGCCGAGGTACGCCTGAACGGGTTCGATGGTGTTGACCTCGCCCGTGCCGATGGCGCTGCCCGAGCGGCTGCCATAGGCCCGGCTGTCGTAAATCTCCGCGCCGAGACGCAGGCCGCTTTTCCGGTATTCGGCGAGCAGCGTCGTGCGGGTGCTGAGCAATTCGTCGTGCGCACCGAAACCGGCGCGTGACTGGCCCGAAAGCGTTTCGTAGCGGGTGCGAACCGAGCCGGAGAACGCAAACCCGTCTTCGGTGGCGTGAGCTTCGCCGACGAGAGCCGACTGGCTAAGCCATGCCACGGATATGAGATATATGTATTTCATAGTATTCATAATCTGATACATATGAATCATGAAACGGGCAATCCGCCATCAGACGTGGCTCGCGCTGCTGCATCAGCTTCCGACCCGGCCGCCCTATCTTCGGGTGCGCATCTGGCGGCGTCTACAGGCCGTCGGCGCGGTGCCGCTGAAGAATGCCGTCCATATTCTGCCGCGCAATGCACAAGCAGAAGCCGCTTTCCGTGAGCTGTTGAACGATATCAAGGCGAGCGGCGGAGAGGCCGTTCTGGCAGAGCTTCAGCTTGTGGATGGGCAAACGGATGCGGACCTGCGCGCAGCGTTCGATGCCGCAAGGGATGCTGATTACGCCGACCTTGTGCGAGATGCAGGGCGTCTCGTTGAAGGTGGTTCTGCTTCAGTTTCGGAAATCGGAAAGCTGCATCGCCGCCTGGCGGATATCGCGGCGCTCGATTTCTTCGGGGCGCATGGCCGCCAGGGTGCGGACGCCGTGCTTCGCGATCTCGACGCCGCCCAGAGCTCGCACGCCGATATCCATCGCCGCGGTCATCCCGCAATCCTCGATCCCGGCGATCTCAAAGGGCGGACCTGGGTGACGCGCGCAGGCGTTCACGTGGACCGCATCGCCAGTGCTTGGCTGATTCGTCGTTTCATCGATCACGAGGCCAAATTCAGGTTTGCGACAGGCGTTGGCTACGAACCCGCGCCGGGAGAATTGCGTTTCGATATGGCCGACGCCGAATTCACGCACGAGGAGGACCGCTGCAGTTTCGAGACGCTGCTTCTCCGTGTCGGGCCGCAGAATGATCCGGCACTGATCGCCATTGCGGAGATGGTTCACGAGCTTGATATCGCAGACGGAAAATTCGAACGGCCCGAAACAGCCGGATTCGGCGCGATGCTCTCTGGCGTTTGTGCATCCTTGGACGATGATGCGGAGCGGATTGAGGCCGCCGGAGCCATGCTCGATCAATTCTATCGCCATTTCACACCGCGGCAGGCGCGCTCATAAGGCATCGGCGTTTGCTGCTACAGGCGCGGGAGTATCGGGACCGGTTCGAACATCAGGGCAACAAATCCGTAGAGGCTGATTGCGATCAGGATTGCGCCGACAAGCATGAGCAGCCGCTTCGGCGCGATCCTTCCGGTGAGCCAGGCCCCGATCGGCGCGGCGACGATGCCGCCGATGAGGAGGCCGGACGCGGCGATCGTGAAGGCTGCAAGGCCGAGCGCGCCGATGAAGGCCGACAGGACGGTGACGGTGATGAAGAATTCCGCAGCGTTGACCGTACCGATCGCCATGCGCGGCGTCATGCCCTGCGCAAGGAGATTGCCCGTCACCACCGGACCCCACCCGCCGCCCGCCGAGGCATCGAGGAATCCGCCGACGGCCCCGAGAGGACCGACGAAACGCATACGGCGAAAGGTCTGCGGCCGGCGCGGCGCACGCCAGATCAGATAGACGCCGATCGCCGCCATGTAGACGAGCATCACGGGGCGGGTGATATGGCCATCGACGGTGGAGAGAAACCATACGCCGGCGAGCCCTCCCAGAATGCCGGGAATGATGAGCCGCGCGAACAGCGGCCAATCGACGTTCCTTTGCAGAACATGGCAGAGGCCGGAGACCCCGCTGGTGAAACTCTCAACCGTGCGCGTGGTCGCCGCTGCCGTTGCGGGTGGGAAGCCGAGCAATGTCAGCATGGCGTTCGACACGAGCCCGAACGCCATGCCGAGTGCGCTGTCCACGAGCTGTGCGACGAAGCCGATGAAGAGAAACGGCGCAAGCTCCGCCCAGGGAATGGCAAGACTCATCTCGTATTCCCGCCTTTCTTGCGAGCGCGCCTTGAGGGTGCGGTGAGCAGGAACAGTACGGGAAAGGCGAGGGCGATTACGGACAGGAAACCGCTGAGCATCGCTTGCGTGCCCGCGAGCCACGGCAGCATGGCCGCCCAGATGGAAACCGCGAGGACGACGACGAGCGTCCGTTCCTGCTCCCATTCATCGAACGCCGTGAAATCGGTGCGGACGCGACCTTCGAACAGGGTGGTGAGGCCGCGGTGCGTGCGGCCCTTTGCATCGACAAGCGCGGAAGGGATAACAGCCTGCGCCAGCGATACGACGCCCGCACCGATCAGCCGTATGCCGACCGCACTGGCAAAGCGCCGATAGCCCTTGCTGCGATCGCTGATGGCGCGCAGACCGCTGCGCCCGCCGAAGGCGAGTTCGGCAAGCGCCGTGCTTTCCGTGACGGGGGGCTCTGGCGAGGGCACGCTCTGCGTGGAGAGAATCCATTCGAGCATGGCCGACGGCACATCCAGCCCGGAAGCCCGTTCGAGGCCCTGGAAACCGGGCGCCGAGTTCGCTTCGCAGATGCGGTAACCGTCCTCATCGAACAGGATGTCGATACCGGCGATGTCGAGTTCGAGAATGTCGGCCGCCTGCACGGCGAGATCCGCCATTTCGGGCGACGGATTGTAGGCGACGCCGACGCCGCCGAGCGAGACGTTGGATTTGAAGTTTCCGGTGAGGGAGCGGCGTTCCATCGCGGCGATCACACGGCCGCCCACGACCAGAACACGGACATCGCGGCCGTGGCTGGCGCGCACGTAATGTTGCAGGATGAAATCGGCTTTCGCCTCCGCGCTTTCGAGAAGTCCGGCCAGATCCTCGAACTGGCTGCGGTCCTCGCATTTCAGAACACCGGCACCGCGCGTGCCTTTCAGTGTCTTCACGATGACCGGAAAGCCGAGTTCCCGCTCGACGAGGCCGATATCCATCGGAAACGTACCGAGAATGGTACGCGGAATCGGCAGCCCCGCACGGATCAGAAGCTGCATCGTGTGCAGCTTGTCGGCAACGCTTTCGATGGCCGCGGGGCCGTTGATGAGGCGGACGCTGCGGCGTTCGAAATGGCGCAGCAGGGCAAGCGTGAAATAATCCGTCTCGGCGCCTGTCCGGCAGATGATGAAGTCGGGGCGCTCTACGGGGCGGCCCTGATACTTCGCGGCCCAGTCGTCATCCGCGCCGACGACAAGCTCGAACTTGTGAGGATGCAGAATCTCGAGGTCCACATCCATCGCTTTCGCGGCTTCCTGAAACCGGAAGATTTCGGGAACCTCCGGCAACGCCGGATCAAGCTCGCGATGGAAGAGAATCCAGCCCCGCATGTCCTCGCTTTCCCGATGACCATGGAGGACCATCGAATGTGTGAAAGACTAAACCTCCGACCCGCGCGAATGTTGCAGGCGGCGAACCGTTTCGCCGGCACTCATCCGTCGATTTCTCTGGAAACCGGGAAAATACGGGGATGGCCGGGTTTCAGCGCAATGATCCGGCCGGGCTCCGGCGCCTCGTCCAGCGCGACATCGATCTCGAAGGGGCGGTCGATCCCGATGAGCTTGCCTTCGACGCGCACGCCGGCACCCTTCGGCCGCACCTGAACGACAAGGGCGGGAATCGCCCCTGCATCGTCTTTCACGATGGCTGCGTCATGGGGACGGAAAAAGAGTTCGGAAGGACCGTCGGCGCCGATCGTGGGCACATCGAGAGGCTGACCGAGGTAAAAGAGTTTTCCGCCGCGGACCTGAACGGGAATCCGGTTCGATTCCCCGACGAAATCGAAAACGAAGGCCGATGCAGGTTCGTTGTAGACGTGCAGCGGCGTTGCCACCTGCTCGATGACGCCATGATCCATCACGACGACGCGATCGGCGAGTTCGAGGGCCTCTTCCTGATCATGCGTCACGAAGATCGATGTCAGCCCCACGCGGTCGTGCAATTCGCGCAGCCAGCGGCGAAGATCCTTGCGCACGCGCGCATCGAGCGCACCGAACGGCTCATCGAGCAGCAGCAGCTTGGGATCGACGGCAAGCGCGCGGGCAAGCGCAACGCGCTGGCGCTGTCCGCCCGAAAGCTGGGCGGGATAGCGCTGCCCGAGCGATCCGAGCTGGACGAGGTCGAGAAGCTCCTGAACGCGCGCCGCGATCATCGCCCGGCTCGGACGCTGGCGGCGCGGGCGCACATTGAGCCCGAACGCGATGTTCTCCGCGACGGTCATATGCCGGAACAGCGCATAGTGCTGGAATACGAAACCGACGTTGCGCTCCGCAACGGTGAGGCCGGTGACGTCTTCGCCGTCGAAGCAGACGCGGCCGTTATCAGGGAATTCGAGGCCCGCCATGATGCGCAGCAGCGTCGTCTTGCCGGAACCCGAGGGGCCGAGCAGCGCGAGAAATTCGCCCGGGCGCGCTTCGAGGCTGATGTCGCCAAGCGCGGTGAAAGCGCCGAAACGCTTGTGGATGTTTTCGAGCCGAATGCTCAATGCCCGGTTCCCCCGTGGTGATAATTGAAGCGCCATTCGAGCAGACTTTTCAGCACGAGCGTTGCAAGCGCGAGCAGGGCGAGCAGCGACGCGACGGCGAAGGCGGCGACGAAGTTGTATTCGTTGTAGAGGATCTCGACGTGCAGCGGCATCGTGTTGGTGAGGCCGCGAATGTGCCCCGAGACTACGGAGACCGCGCCGAATTCACCCATGGCGCGGGCGTTGCAGAGCAGAACGCCATAAAGCAGGCCCCAACGGATGTTGGGAAGCGTAACGTGCCAGAACGTCTGCCAGCCCGAGGCGCCGAGGGAGAGCGCGGCCTCCTCGTCGTCGCGTCCCTGCTCGGTCATCAGTGGGATGAGTTCGCGCGCGACGAACGGGAAGGTCACGAAGATGGTGGCAAGAACGATACCCGGCACCGCGAAGACGATCTGGATATCGTGCTCCTGAAGCCAGGGGCCGATCCAGCCGTGCGCGCCGAACAGCAGCACGAAGATAAGGCCGGAGACGACCGGCGACACGGAGAACGGCAGATCGATGAGCGTGATCAGCAGGCTCTTGCCGGGGAAATCGAACTTGGTGATCGCCCACGCGGCCGCGACGCCGAACACGATGTTCACCGGCACGCTGATTGCGGCAACGAGGAGCGTCAACCGGATGGCGGCGATCGCATCGGGTTCGGCAATACCGTCGAAATAGGCTGCAAAGCCCTTCTCCAGCGCTTCCGCGAACACGGAGACGAGCGGCAGCAGCAGGAAAATGCCAAGGAAGGCGAGTCCAATGCCGATCAGCAGCCGCCGCGCGCGCGGCGATTCCGTGTTCGCGGTCATGGCGCCATCCTGCGGCGGCTCCAGACCTGAAGCGCATTGATGAAGAGGAGGAGCAGGAACGAGGCGATCAGCATCACCGTCGCAATCGCGGTGGCGCCGGCGTAGTCATATTGCTCCAGTTGCGTGATGATGAGCAGCGGCGCGATCTCGGACACGAACGGCATGTTGCCCGCGATGAAGATCACCGAGCCATATTCGCCCACACCGCGCGCGAAGGCGAGCGCGAAGCCCGTGAGCAGCGCGGGCAGGATCGCGGGAAAGATGACACGCTGAAAGGTCTGCCATCGCCCCGCGCCGAGCGATGCCGCCGCTTCCTCCACGTCATGCCCGAGGTCGGCAAGCACGGGTTCCACCGAGCGCACGACGAAAGGCAGGCCGATGAAGATGAGCGCGATGACGACACCGAGAGGCGTGTAGGCGATCTTGATTCCGTAAGGCTCCAGAAGCTGGCCGATCCAGCCGTTTCCGGCATAGAGCGCGGTCAGCGCGATGCCGGCGACGGCCGTCGGCAGGGCGAAGGGCAGGTCGACGAGCGCGTTGACGATACGCTTTCCCGGAAAATCATAGCGGACGAGTATCCACGCCACGAGCAGGCCGAACACGGCGTTGACGAGCGCGGCTGCCAGCGAGGCGCCGAAGCTCAGGCGATAGGCCGCGAGCGCGCGTGGGGAGAGGCCGACCGCAATGAAGGCATCGAGGCCAAGGCCCGCGCTGCGGATGAACACCGCGCTCAGCGGGATGAGCACGATCAGGCTCAGCCACGTGATCGTGAACCCGAAGGTCAGCCCGAAGCCCGGGATCACCTTGGCAGCGCGCACACGCGGCCCGCTCGGCAGGGAAACGGCTGACGACATCGGGTCAGCGCTTGATCTTCGCGAATATCTGGTCGAACACGCCGCCGTCGCTGAAATACTTTCCTTGTGCGGATGACCAGCCGCCGAAGGCGTCATCAATGGTGACGAGGTTCAGCTTGGGGAAGGCATCCGCATATTTTGCGGCGGCCTGCGCATCGCGCGGCCGGTAGAAGTTCTTGCCGATCAGATCCTGCGCCTCCGGCGTGTAGAGGAACTGCAGATAGGCTTCGGCCACTTCTGCCGTGCCGTGTTTCTTCCCGTTGCCGTCGAGCAGCGCCACCGAAGGTTCGGCGAGAATGGAGATCGACGGGATGACGATGTCGAACTTGCCCGCGCCAAGCTCCTTCTGGGCGAGATGCGCTTCGTTCTCCCACGACAGAAGCACGTCGCCGATCCCGCGTTCGACGAATGTCGTGGTCGAGCCGCGGGCGCCGGAATCGAGCACCGGCACGTGCCGGTAGAGGTTCGTCACATAGTCTTGCGCAGCGGCGTCCGATCCGCCCGCCTTGCGACCGTAGGCCCAGGCGGCGAGGAAATTCCAGCGCGCGCCGCCGCTGGTTTTCGGATTGGGCGTGATGACGGAGATGCCCGGTTTCACGAGATCATCCCAGTCCTTGATCCCCTTGGGATTCCCGGCACGAACGAGGAACACAATCGTCGACGTATAAGGCGCGCTGTTGTTCGGGAGCCGCTGTTGCCAGGACTTTGAGAGGACGTCGCTGCGGGCTGCGATCTCGTCGACGTCATAGGCGAGTGCCAGCGTCACGACATCGGCCGAGAGACCGTCGATCACGGCGCGGGCCTGCTTGCCGGAGCCGCCGTGGCTCATGTTGATCGTAAGGTCCTTGCCGGTATCCGCCTTCCACTGGCGTATGAACGCGGCGTTGATATCCCGATAAAGCTCGCGCGTGGGATCGTAGGAGACGTTCAGGATTTCCGTGCCGCCCGCAGGTTTCCTGGCACCACTGTCGCAGGCGCCGAGCAGGAGCGCGCCAGCAGCAACCAGGAAAAAGGTTCTGCTTTTCATGATATGTCCCTCTTTTGCCATTCAGTCGGGTGTGGATATGTCTGCTCTGGAGTTCCCCTAATCGCGGCAATCATATAGTCAACAAATAAAGTAGACAATATGATTCGTGTCGCCCCGATCCGGGGTCTCGATCCGGTGAAATCGGGCAGTCGCTTGAAAAGACATCATCAGGCCATTGGAAGTCATCATACATCGCGCGCCTGAAGCGCACTTATAGATCCGGCTTCGTGCAGGTGGCCGGAGAGATGACATGGACCTTGAGCTTGCGGGCAAACGCGCCCTCGTGACCGGCGGCAGCCGCGGCATCGGCAAGGCGATTGCCCGCGCGCTTGCGGAAGAGGGGGTGCGCGTGGTCATTTCCTCGCGCGACGGTGCCGCCGGGGCTGCAACCGCGGCGGATCTGGCGCGGGATACCGGGGGCGAGGTTCATGCGCTCGTCGCCGATACGCGCGACGACGCTGAGGTCGATGCGCTGGTCGCGGGTGCGGTGGCGCTGCTCGGCGGCCTCGACATCGTCGTGAACAATGCCGCGCGGCCCGGCAGCGCGGCGCCAACGACGCCCGGCATTGCCGGGGTCGTATCCGAATATCTGCTCGATGAACTCAACACCAAGCTCGTCGGCTATCTGCGGGTTGCCCGCGCGGCGGCACCGCATCTCGTTGCGAACGGCTGGGGGCGGATCATCAACATCAGCGGGCTTGCCGCGCGCCAATCGGGCACGATTGCAGGCTCCGCGCGCAACGTCGCGGTTTCCGCGTTCACCAAGAACCTTGCCGATGAACTCGGGCCCAAGGGTGTGAACGTCACCGTCGTTCATCCCGGCGCCACGCGCACCGAACGCACTGTAGAGACCGTGTCGCGCAAGGCCGCTGCCGAGGGCATCACGCCGGCGGATGCGGAAAAGGCGCTCTATGGCCATTCGCTGATCGGGCGGATCGTGGAAGCCGAAGAGGTTGCCGCCGTCGTCACCTTCCTCGCCTCGCCGCGCAGCGTCGCGATCAACGGCGATGCCATTGCGGCCGGGGGCGGCAGCCCGCGCGCCATCCACTACTGAAACTCTCACGGAAAGACACATGACCGAACTCACACGCCTGCTTGCCGCACACGCCGCGAACTTCGCTGCGGACGGAGTCCCCGCGCCGGTTGCGGACGCCCTCGCGCTCAACCTTGCCGACGGCCTTGCCGCGATCATCGGCGGCAGCGACGCGCCGGGCGTTGGCGCGGTCGCGAACCTGCTCGCCGCCCAGTCCGCTTCCGGCGAGGCGCGGCGGATCGCGGCGGCGGGACGCTATCCCGCGATCGTCGCCGCACAGATCAACGCGACGGCGGGCCATGCGCTCGATTTCGACGATACGCTCGATGAGGGCGGCGGAATGCACGCCGGGGCACTCGTGCACAGCGCGGCGCTTGCGGTCGCGGACGAACTCGGCGGCGTTTCGGGCGCGGCATACACGTCCGCGGTGTCGGTGGGCCTCGATATCGCGGTGCGCCTCGCCTTGTCGGCGACGCAGGATTTCGGCTGGCACCGCACGTCCGCGTTCGGCGTGTTCGGTGTCGTGGGCGCGGTCGGACGTTTGCTGAAGCTGACTGAAGGCGAATTCGTCAACGCGTTCGGCATCGCCTATTCGCAGGCGAGCGGCAATCGCCAGTGTATCGCCGACGGCGCACTTTCCAAGCGGCTGCAGGCGGGTTTCGCCGCGCGCGACGGCATCATCGCCGTGCAACTCGCGCGGGCGGGGCTCACCGGCGCGTCACGCGCATTCGAAGGCGCGGACGGCTTCTTCAATCTCTATCAGCGCGGCGCCTTCGATCCCGAGGTCATCCTCGGCGGTCTTGGCGAGACGCTGCGCTCCGATCGCATTTCGCTGAAGCCTTACCCTTGCGGCCGCAATCTCCACGCGCTGCTGGATGCGGTTTTCGCAGCGCGTGCGCGGCACGAGGGACGCGTTATCGATCGGATTGAGGTCTTCGTGCCCGAACGCGCAGCGCGCCTTGCCCGCACCGGCTGGCCGGCGCATGTCGTGGAGGCGCAGTTCAGCGTTCCCTTCGTCGTGGCGCTTGCCACGGCCGAAGGCCATACCGAGCTGCCCGCCTTCGATGCGCCGGATACGGTATCGGACACGGTACGGGCACTGGCCGGCAAGGTGAGCATCCATGCCCGCGAAGGTACGGAGAGCGACCGGATCGCGTTTCACTATGAAGACGGCACGCCACATATTGAACAGATCGCTGCTACTGCGCTTGGCCACCCCAGCCGGCCTTTGGCGCCCGAAGCGGTGCGTACGAAGCTCCGGTCGGCAAACCGCTTCTCCGGGGTTCCGATCGATGAGGGCACGCTCGACCGGATTTTCGATCTCGCGCTGGGGCTTCCGTCACTGTCGTCCACACGTCAAATCACGGATGCGCTGAACGACCAAACAGCTTAGCTCAGAGCAAAGCCCAATGTGCGCAGGGCCTGCTTGAGCCGGTCGCGTCCGTTCAGCGACGCGGCCGATCGGCCGCGCGCCAGCAGCAGTGTACGCCAGCCGACCGGCGATTGTCCTTGCTCGTTCTGGAACGCGCGGGCGGTCTCGTCATAGCGCGCGATCGGCTCGATCTGCGATTCGAGCGCGTAGGCTTCGCGATGCAGAACGACCGATTGCGGAAGGCGTGGCTTTACCGCTGCTGGAAGCGCCGGGTCTGACCGGCCAACGACGAGGCCGAACACCACGAATGCGCGCGGCGGCAGCCCGGCAATGGCGGCCACCTCTTCGGGATGGTTGCGCAGGGCGCCGATATAGACCGTGCCGAGGCCGAGGGATTCGGCCGCAAGCACCGCGTTCTGCGCCGCCAGCGCGGCATCAACGACGGCGACGGTGTAGCTTTCAAGGAAATCGAAGCCCTCGGACGGCTCGCCCGCATCGTCCGCGAGCCGCTGCGCACGGGCGAGGTCCGCGACCCACAACAGGATCAGCGGCGCCTCTTCGATATGCTTCTGGCCGCCGGCGAGCGCCGCGAGGTGCTGCCGCTTTCCGGCATCTGCAATCGCAACGACGCTCCACACCTGCAGGTTGGAGGAACTCGAGGCCGATTGCGCGGCTGCGACAAGCGTTTCTACCGTGTGTTCGGGCAGTACGTCGGGGAGGTAGGCGCGAACCGATCGGTGCGCGAGGATTTGCGCGATCGTGTCGTTCCACAGAACGTCCGGTGCATCCGTGCGGTAGCGAAGCGCGAGCGCATCGGCTTCCGCGCGTGGTTCCAGGGCCCGCTGTGCCATGATTTTCAATTCCTTCCCGACCGCGAAGCAACAGGCGCTAAAGTTGGTGTTCGAGGCCCATCGTGGCAAGCAATTCCCGCCGCAGGGTGACGAAGCGCGGGTCATCCCGGTGGCGCGGATAGGGGAGATCGATATCCACGGTCCCGATCACGCGCGCTGGGCGGTGGCTGAACACGATGACCTGCTGCGAAAGGAGCAACGCCTCTTCCACATCGTGCGTCACCAATATGCTCGTGAACGCCGCATCCTGCCAAAGCCGCAGCAGTTCGGCCTGCATGGTCATGCGCGTCAGCGAATCGAGGCGCCCCAGCGGCTCGTCGAGCAGCAGCAGCGACGGGTTGTTGACGAGTACGCGCGCGAGCGCTGCACGCTGCGCCATGCCGCCCGAAAGCTGGTTCGGGAACACGTCCGCGAAGGCGGAAAGGCCGACCAGATCGAGCGCCTCGTCCACCCGGTGCGCCTGCTCGCGTATGAGCCCGCGCGCTTCCAGCCCGAGCGCGACGTTCTGGCGAACGGTGCGCCACGGATAGAGCGTCGGATCCTGAAAGACGAGCAGGCGCGAAGGATCAGGCCCCACGATGCGCACGCCGTTCGCGCCGATCTTGCCTTCGCGCGGTTCGTCCAGCCCGGCGATCAGCCGGAGCAGCGTGGATTTTCCGCAGCCGCTCGGCCCCAGCAGCGAAATGAACGCGCCCGGCTGCACGGTGAACGAAACCTCGTCGAGAACATCGAGCTGCTCGCCGTTGGTATCGAAGGCGTGGCTGACGTTCCGGACCTGGACCTTGAGTCCGTGGGGTGCGGTGTCTGTTGAGGAGGGCGCGAGCGCTACCACCGGACGATTCCCTTCTGCCACACCAGCATCCTGTCACGCACGTAGAAGAGCAGGCTGATCAGGCTGGAGAACAGCAGCGCCATGATGATGAGCGCGCCGTAGAGATTGGCATAGGCCGCCCAGCCCTGCGCCCATTGCAGATACCAGCCGAGACCGGCCTTCACGCCCATCATCTCGGCCACGATCAGCACCGCGAAGGATGAGCCGAGACCCATGAAGAGCCCGACGAACACGTTGGGCAGCGCCGCTGGAATCGCGACCTTTGTGATGAGGAAGCGCGTGTCGGCGCCCAGCGTCCGCGCGATGTCGTAATAGGCGCTGGTCACCGTGGAAATGCCCGAAGAGGTCAGCACCGCAACGGGGAAGGCCGTGGAAAGCGCGATCAGGAAGGTTGCCGCGCTGAACGTGGACGGGAAGAAGAAGAACGCGATCGGAAGCCACGCGGTTGCCGGCAGCGGCCCCACGAAACGCAGGATCGGGTACCCCCAATAATGCACGGCCTTCGACCAGCCGATCGAGACGCCCGCCGTGAAACCGACGAGGCCGCCGAGCAGATACCCCGGCAGCAGCAGGAGCATCGAATGGGCGATGCTTTCCAGAAGCCGGGAGACGTCATCCGTGTAGACTTCGAGGATCGATTGCGGCGGCGGGAAGAACGGCAGCGGAAGAATCCCCGTTTTCGCCGTAAGTATCTCCCATACCGTGATGAGAACCGCGAGCGCGCCGAACCACAGCCCGTATTCGGAGATCACCTTGAAAACCGGCCGTCTCGCGAGGAACAGCGCGGAGCCGATAAGGCCGATGCCGACAGAAGCCTGAAGGATGGCGAACAGGGTGGTACGCGACCAGCCCGTCTGATCCGGCCATGCCGCCGACACGGTCGCGGCGCCGAGCCAGAGCAGGCCCGCGACCGGCACGGATACATGCTCGCGAAGATGAGAGACGAGGCCGCCCGCCGGAACGCCGTCTTCCACTGGAAGCGTGAAGTCGGTCGGGGTCGCAGTGTCCGTCTGCACCTGAACGGGTTTATTCATGGCGTGTTTCCACCCTGTCTCATGCAAAGAGGTCATCGACGACCCGGTCGGCGAACGCGCGCCCTTCGGTGTTCGCCTTCATCACGCCGACATCGCGCAGTTCATTGGCGTAGAGCGCGATGTCCCCGTGCAGATCCTTGCCCACCGGATGGCGATCATGCGTCTGCGATTTCAGAACCCAGACGATGTCCTCGACGCTGGCCTTGGCATAGGGCGCGAAGATGCGGGCGACTTTCTCCGGGTTCTCGTCGCAAAGCTGCGCCGCGCTCACCAGCGACATGGCGAGCATCTTCGCTGCCGTCCTGTCCGAACGGACGAAATCGCCGGACGCGCCGAGAACGCAGCAGACCCGGTTGTGCCAGGGCTGCGTGAGGTTCGTCATCACCTCGACGAGGTCGCCGTCCGACTGCTTCTGCATCAGGTACAGGATGGGATCGGAATCCGCGATCGCCTGCACTTCGCCCTTGCGGATCGCTTCGCCGAGCAGCGGCTGCGGATAGGCGCGCCACTCCACTTCGGTGTTGGGATCGATGCCGTGGGCTTTCAGCAGCACGGCGAAGGTGTTGCGGCCGGACCCTGAAATCTCGCTGAGACCGACCGTCTTGCCGCGCAGGCTGCGCGGATCGTTCGTGATCCCGGCGCGCCGCGACCCGGCCATGCGGATGCAGCCGCCGTGCGTGCCGCCGATCAGCTTTACGTCGAAGCCCTGTTCTAGCGGCTTGATCCAGCGCATGATCATGCCGACCCCGGCCTCGGCCTTGCCCGTCGATATGGCTTCCAGCAGCTGGTCGGTCGAACCCGCGAAGTTCAGGAGTTCGACGTCGAGGCCGTTGCGTTCGTAGATGCCGAGTTCCTTCGCCACCAGTGCGGGCGAAAGGCAGATCGCATTGGCGTTCCACGCGAGGCGGACCTTGCGGAGACCGGACGCCGTGTGTGTTTCGACGGGCTGCCGGCTCCACAGGCCATAGCCGAGCGCACCCGCCGCCAGCAGGCCGCCGCCGCCGATAAGCTCCCGGCGGCTGAGCCAGGGCTTGGCCGGTTTGGGGGCGGGTTCGACGATGTCGTCGTCGGGGTCGATGCTCATGGGACGGCTACGCCGATGGGCTCGACCGGCTTGTTGGCCGCGGCCGAAAATGCCGCGCGGCCGGAGCCGCCGAGCGCGACGTCCGCCTGCGGCGTGTGGATACGGCCGCACAGCACATCGCGATGATAGCGTTCGAGCGGGTTGCTGCGCGACAGGCCGGGGTTGCCGGAGAGTGCGACGAGCCGCTCCACCACGGAGATCGCATTTTCGGTCACGAGATACTTGAGCAGCGGCAGTTCGGTCGCGCCGAGCTCGCCGCGCGCGGCGGCCTGCAACAGCACGCGGTTCGAGAGCAGCAGCGCGTCGACGCTGCCGATCCCTTCCTGAAAGCGGTAGAGACTCGATACGGGCGCGCCGAGATTGGACGGCACGCGGTTGTTCGCCCAGCCCACGAACCAGTCGCGTGCGGACTGCGCGACGGCATCATAGATCGCGGGGACGAGCGTGCTCCCCCACGCGGCGAATTCCGGGGAGAAGCTGCGCACATGCGCGAGCGGGCGCAGATCGAGCGCATGATCGAGCGGCGTGGGCACATCCTCGAAGATCACGTCGTGACTCACTGTCGCGCGCATTCCGAGGTGGTCCCAGGTCGGCTCTATGCGGATTCCCGGCGCCGAACGGTGAACGAGGAACGACCCGACCTTGGGATCGTCATCATCGTTCCGCGCCCAGACGAGCATCCATGTGAGCGCTGTCGATCCGGTCGAGAAGATCTTGCGTCCGCTGATGCGCCACTGGTCGCCATCGCGGCGCGCGATGGTTGCGGGAAGGCCGCCGCGCGCGGGGGTGCCGAGATCGGGCTCGACGCGCAGCGAGTTGACCAGCGCGCCGTTATCGAGAACGTCGGCGACGATCCGGCGGCGAAGATGTTCAGGCCATTCCGCCCGTTCGCCGAAGCCGCGCAGGGTCAGCCATGTCATGGTGAGAACAAGCGCGGAAGACGGGTCGTCGCGCGCGATCGACTGGACCACGGTGAGCGCGGTGGGAAGGTCGGCTTCCTTCCCGCCAAGGTCGCGCGGCGCCGCTAGGCCGAGAATGCCGGCCTCGTGGAGTTTTCTTGCGTTGCTCTCCGGAAAGTCGCCGCTGCGATCGTGCGCAGCCGCAACGTCGGCGAAGTCCGGCGCTATGCGATGAAGCGCGGAAAGAACATCGGAATGCAGGTGGGTCATCGCGTCTTGAAAGCCAATGTCAGAGGAATCAGACATCCCATATCGGTGCAACGCAATTCGCGATCAAAGAAGTTTTCGAAATATGGGCTTAACAATGAATCATAGTTCGATTGCACGGGGTCCATGATCAATGAAGCAATGCAAATAGTCAGATGAGATTCCCATATACATCCCACCCTTTTGACTATTTGCCATAATCATAGTTGGTTAGCGTCTTCCAATTTGTGAGCGCCATCCTTTCTGCCTAGTGGTCTCGACCATTCTTTTCCATTTCATCTGAAAAGGGGGTCAAATTGGCCATTCGTTCTGGCACCCGTTGGGGTGCATATCGTACGCGAATTCTTCTGGCGGGCGTCGTCAGTTCCGCCTTCCCACTGGCATCTGCGGTTGCGGCCGAAGTCGACGCCGAGGCTGATGCTGATGCCGATCGCTACGGTCTCGCCGATATCGTTGTCACCGCCGAACGCCGCGAGGGCAACATCCAGAAGACTCCGATCGCGATCACGGCATTCGATGAAAGCCTGATCAAGCAGCAGGATATTTCCACTTTCCGGGATCTCTCCGGCCGCATTCCGGGTCTTCTCGCGCCCAAACGCTCAACCGCCTACACCACGCAGACTTACGCAATGCGCGGTATCGGTGAGACGGATACGTTCCCGGAGCCGACAGTCGCCGTTTACGTGGACGACGTCTATCTCGCGCGCACGGTGGGGTCGCTCTACGACACGCCCGATCTCGAGCGCGTGGAAGTCCTGCGCGGCCCGCAGGGGACGCTCTACGGTCGCAACTCCGCAGCAGGCGCGATCCGTTTCATCACCAAGGATCCAACCAGCGAGTTCGGTGGCAGCGCTTCGCTTTCGCTCGGCAACTACGACAATTTCGATGCGCGGCTGCGCCTGAACGGCGCGATCGTTCCGGAGCTTCTCGACGGCTCGATTTCCGTGATCCGTCATACGCGCGACGGGTGGACTCACAACGTCACGCTCGACGACGACGTGAACGATCTCGATCTCACCGTCGTTCGCGGCAAGCTGAAGGCGTATCCGTCCGATCGGCTGACGCTGACGCTCAGCGGCGACGCGATGTGGGATCGCTCGACGCCAAGCTATTACGCGCCAGTCTATCAGCCGGATGGCGTTCCCGGCAGCGGCACCAAAACCAACCCCGACCGGACATGGGCCGACCCGGAGCCGCTCAACAAGACGACGGTCTACGGCGGATCGCTCGTCGCGAAATATGAAATCGACGACAATTTCACGGTCAAATCGGTCACGGCGCTGCGTGGGATGCACGGCCCGATCAACTACGACAACGACGGCATCAGCCTTGTCAGCGCCGATAGCTGGTCCGACTTCAAGCAATATTACCGCACGCAGGAGTTCACGCTGAACGGAGAGTTCGGCAACTGGAACTTCGTTGCCGGCGTATATTATTTCTACGAGTATTTCCGTGACCTTCGCGTTCGCTGGAGCGGCACGAGCCGCACACCGAACCTCGGGCAGGTCGTCTATTCCCGCGGTGCGCTCGAGACCGAGAGCTATGCGGCGTTCGGCCAGCTGAACTACAGCTTCGACGATCGCTGGAGCGTGACGCTTGGCGGGCGCTACACGAGCGATGACCGATCCTTCAAGAACGAAGGCGCATCACGCAGCAACGTGCCTCTGGTGTACACGCCGTATCCTGACGTTGACGCGATATTCGCGAGTGCGACCAACTGGTTCTTCACGGACGAAAATGCCGATTTCTCGGCATTCAATCCCAAGGTCAGCGTGCAGTATCAGCATGATCCGAACCTGCTTCTTTATGCAAGCTATTCGCAGGGCTTCAAGAGCGGCGGTTTCGATATCCGGGCAACGACGGTGACGGCCTCGATCAACCCCTACCGCCCTCAGACGACGACAGCATACGAAGTCGGGGTCAAGACGAAACTCTTCGACAACACGCTGGTCGCGAATCTCGCGGTCTTCTACAATGAGATCGAGGATTTCCACGTTCGTGCATCAGACCTCGTCACCAGGGTCACGCAGCTTCTCAATGCGGGCGATGGACACACGCAGGGCTTCGAGCTGGAATTGAGCGCACTGCCGACGCAGCGCCTTCGTTTCGGTGCCTCGGTCGCGTATCTGGAAACGAAGTACGATACGTTTACCGCGACCTTGCCCGGAAACACGGCGGGACGAACCACGCTGATCGGTCTCGATTTCCCGTTCTCTCCCAAATGGCAGGCGGGTTTCAGCGCGACCTGGGATTTGCCGATCGATACGGCGGGTGTCTGGAGGGTCGGCGTGGACGGCCAGTATGAATCCGCACGCAAGGATCTCTACAACACGCCTGAATTGACCGTAAGGAAGCAGGCCTTCTTCAATGGATCGTTCTCCTACACCGGGGAGGACGAATCGTGGACGGCAGGAATTAATGTCAAAAACATCTTCGACCTGCGCCGCAACCAGGCGGGCGGTTACGCTCCAACCTCGGGCCCGAACGGGAACTACTATTTCGCCTATAACGAACCGAGAATGATCAACGTGTTCATTCGCAAGAACTTCTGAATCTATACACCAAAACCTGAAAGCCTGTTCGGCGGGCTTTCAGGTTTTCTCTTTGGCCGAAGTTCGACCCGGTTGGCTGTTGTCAGTCGTCGAGATTGCGATTGAGTGCGCGCAGCGTTCGGTTCAGGCGTGTCACGTCGTCGGCCGGGATGTTGCCGAATGTGCGGGTATAGAGGCCGTCCGCCACGGCCCACGCCTGCTGGCCCGCGCGTCTGCCCGCATCTGTCAGCTCGACTTCGGTGACGCGCCGGTCCGACGCGCTCTGGCGGCAGTGGACGAGACCGTCGCTCTGCATCCGCTGGACGATCCGGGTCATCGTCGGCAGCTTGACGATGGCGTTGTCGGCGATTTCGCTGACGCTCAGCACCTTGTCGCCGCGCAGGCTCATCAGCACGCGCCAGCGGGGAATATCGAGCCCGAGCGCCTTCAGCGCGATCTCCATCTCGTGGAGATAGCGGCCGGTGACACGCGTCAGCCAGTAGAAGGGCCAGCGTTCGATATCGAATTCGCCGGAGGCTGAGATCGCGCTGGGCACCTGTTCTGTCATCGACCTGCCGGCTAGAGGTAGAGGTTGATATCTCCGCGCATGGCATCGCAGTCAAGCAGCTCCACCCGCTTCAGCGCGATGCGGAAGGAGTCGCCTTCCGTCACGAGACGGTGGGTGACGAAGCCCTCGAAGCGCGTGGTACGGTCGCGTTGATACTCGGCTGCCATCAGCCGCGAGCTGACGGTGATCGTGTTTGCCTCCGCATCGCGCGCGTCGATGCAGACGTTCACGACGATGCGCCAGCCGCGCGGGCCGCCCTGCAGCGAAAATGCGCTGGTATCGGCGAAGCGGCGGATACGGATTTCGCGGAGCAGGGCATTCTCGTAGATGAGAGAGACATGCCGCAGCGGATCATCCTGCCCCGGCGCGGCCGGCATCCAGTAGATACCGTCGGGCGTGAACAGCGCATCCCATGCCGCCCAGTCGCGCGCATCGAGCAGGCGCGCTTCGTGGACGAGAAAATCCTCGACCTTACGGAGATCGACGTTCATGCGGCGGTCTCCATGTAAGCGGCCCATGTCCGGTACTGGTTGCGGAACACGAGGTCGCTTGTGCCCATCGCCGACCATCCGCCGTCCGCGTTCGGCTGTTCCTTGCCCATGTGGCGCTGCATGTTCACCCATTCCACCTTTTCCGACATCAGGCCGGTCTGGATGCGCTGGTATGCCTCATGATCATCCGGACCCACCAGATTGGCCGAGGAATTTATGAGGTTGCAGTAGAGGATCGAGCGTTCCAGCAATTCGTCGGGCGCGCCTTTCATGCGGAATGTCCAGGATTCGACGAGCGTGCGATCCACCGCGATCGGCTTGATCACACGGATCGTCTGGATGGGGCCTTTCAGCGTAAGGCTCGGATAGACGATCGTGTTGTGGCGGTTCATCGAAAAGATTTCCCGCGCGCGCGCTTCGCCGTACGCGGCGTTCATCGCGTCGTTGTAAGCATCGATTTCCGAATAGCGCGAATGGATGCTCACCGTGCCGCCCGAATAGCTGTGCCCGCCCGGGAAGGCGTGGATGCCCATGTCTTCGAAGAACTCGTAATTGCTGGTGAAAGGCCCGAGGATCTCGATCGCCGCCGGAAGTTTCTCGCCCTTGCCGAAATGCCGGTTGGCGACGCTGCGTGCGGTGCCGGAGGATGACATGTGCGTCACCATCGGGTGCATCAGGTCATTCAGATTCTCGAGGAATATCTTCCAGTTGCAGCGGTGCATGTAGCGCAGCACACCGCCTGTTACCTCCAGTTCGCCCTCGGGCGAGCGGTCCGCCATATTGTCGATCGAGGAATCGACACCCTTCAGCCATTCCTGAAAAGGCGGGGCTTCGTTGGCGAGGCAGGCGAAGACGAAACCGCGATAGGATGCGACGTTCGCCACCCGCGTCATGCTCGCATCCGGGCTGTGCTTGCCGATGCACGTCCCTTCGTATCCGTCGTCGAGCGGAATGGTCCGTACCGCGCCGTCGCGCTGGAAGATCCAGCCGTGATAGGCGCAGCGGAACATGCGGGCGTTGCCCTGTCCCTCGGGCACGACCTGCGCGCCCTTGTGGGGGCAGCGATTGTAGAGCAGGTGGACCGCGCCCTTGTCGCGCACCATCAGCAGCGGCTGCCGCGCGATCGATGCGGTGATGAAATCGCCGTCGTTCGGCACCTGGCTCTCGTGGCCGACATAGATCCACGTCGCGCCGAAGATGTTCTGTATCTCCAGCTCGAAGATCGCCGGATCGGTATAGACGCTGCGATGAACGCGGTCGTCTTCGACAAGGCCTGATGTGATGGACATGGATGGTCCTCCCAATCAAAATTCAAAGCGTGATCGAGCCAATGCTGGCGCCCCCGCACACGAAAAGATTCTGGCCGGTGATGAAGCCGGTGTCGTCTCCCAGAAAGAAGCGCACGGCCGCCGCGACATCTTCCGGCGTTCCGACACGCCCCACGGGGATCGAAGCGGCGACATTGCGTTTGCGCTCCGATCCGTCCGGGATCAGTTCGTGGAACATGTCGGTTTCGATGGGACCGGGGGACACGACGTTCACCGTGATGCCATGGCCAGCAAGTTCTAGCGCCCATGTGCGCGCCATGCCGATCATTCCGGCCTTGGTCGCGGCGTATGCGGTGCGGCCCTGCAGGCCGAGCGCGCCGCGCGAGGAAATCAGAACGATACGGCCCTTACCGACTGCCTTCATTCCCGGCAGCAGCGCCTGCCCGATGTGGATGGCCGCGCGCAGATGAAGGTCGACGAGATGATCGAGATCATCGTCCTTTACCGCTTCGAACGGCGCGGGCCGGATCACCCCGGCGTTGTGGACGAAGCCCGTGATGCTAAGCCCGGCCGCCTCGGTGCAGATGCGCGTAAGGTCTGCGCGGTCGGTGAGATCGCCGATAATCGTTTGCAACCGCTCGTGCGTGAAATCGGGCATTCGGCGCGACACGTTGATCACCCGCGCGCCGCCTTCCAGAAGGCTTTGGCTGATCGCGGCGCCGATCCCGGCATTGCCGCCCGTCACCAGAATTGCGTGCTTCCGATCAGGCATCGGATAGGTCTCTCTCTGCGGTGAAAATCTGGTTCTGCTCTGCATCGCTCGTGGCGTGCAGGACGACCCGGTCGCCCGGCTGAACGTGCCCGAGGAAAGCGATCACGCGCACACCGGCATCAAGCGCAACCGTGCCAATCCGGAGTGGGAGCGCGGTGGCGGGATCGAGCGAACGATGCAGCGTCGTGGCGGCAAGCAGCCGCCCGCGCCCGCTGTCCTCCGCCCAGATGAGTTCATCCCGCAGGCAGGTGCGGCACAGATCGCGCGCGGGATATTGGTGCGCGCCGCAGGCCGTGCAGGTCTGAAGGCGGATCGTCATGCCATCCCCTCCAGCAGCATCGCACCGCTCGCGAGGCAGCGGTCATAGGTGACCATGCCGTAACCGCTCGCGAGCGCGATGCGTGCACCGGGAACCTGCCGCCCAAGCGGTTGCCGCGTCACCTGCCGCAGCGCCTCCACGACCGGGAGGAAACCGCCCGCCGCGCCCGCCTGTCCGCAGGAAAGCTGACCGCCGCAGCTGTTGTGCGGAAAGTCGCCCTCCACTGTCAGGTCGTGTGTGCGCAGAAACGCCGGCGCTTCGCCCTTGCCACAAAAGCCGAGGTCCTCGATCTGCATGGCGACGATCACGGGATAGTCATCATAGGTTTGCAGGCAATCGACCGCATCGGGGCCGAGGTCCGCCTGCGCGTAGAGCGCGTCGCGGTCCATCGCCCAACCGCCGCGCTCGGCGAGCGGGTCTTCGAAGAAGGCATTGTGTCGCTCGATCGTGCCGCGAATGCGCGCGTGCTTCAGCCCGAGTGCGCGCGCGCGCTCGTCGCTCATCACCAGAAATGCCTCGGCGCCCGCGCAGGGCAGAACGCAGTCGAACAGATGGAGCGGTTCGGCGATCGGCGGCGCCGCGAGGTAGTCGTCGATGCTGAGGGGTTTCGCGCCGAGCAGCGCATTGGGATTGCCGCGCGCATTGGTGCGCTGCGCAACGGCGATCCGTCCGAAGTCGGCGCGTTCCGCACCGAATCTGCGCATGTAATTGTCGGTGATCAGCGCGAACACGCCGTTGGGGCCGCCCGCGCCATAGGGATAAACGGCGGCGCTCGAAAAGCGGCTGAAATCCTTCACGAGGCTTGAAAAGCTGGCGCTGCCCGCCGTGTCCCCCGCGATGCAGGCAACGATGTTCGCGTCGCCGTCCTGCACGGCGCGCGCGGCGCGGCGCAGCGCCATCACGCCGCTCGCGCCCCCCGTCGGCAGCCATTCGATCCAGCGCGGCGACATGTCGAAATGCTCGGTCAGCGCGATCGTCGTGTCGCTCCCCAGCGAAAAGGACGAAACCGCGAGCCCGTCGATCGCGTCCTTTTCGAGCCCGCTCGCATCGAGAAGCGCGCGCAGCGCCGAACCGATGAACCAGTGCGCGGGCTTATCGCTGCGTCGGGCATAGGGCACCGTCACCGGGCACGCCACGGCTACGCCCTGATAGTCGCGCGCGCCGCTCATGCCGCCTTCGGTGCGCGCTTCAGCGCGCGCGCATCGAAGGCCTCGCCCTTTGCGTGCAGGCTGCGGCCGAGCGAGCGGATTTCGCCGCGCTGCAATTTCTGTGATGCCGTCGTCGGCAGATGATCGACGAACGCGACGTAACCGGGCGCCTTGAAATAGGCGAGCCTTTCGAGGCAGTGGTTCACGAGATCGGTCGCGAGCGTCTCGCTTCCCGCGCTTCCATGGGTCTGCACCAGCGCCATCACTTCCTCGCCGCGCAGTTCGTCCTCGATCGGCAGTACGGCGCAGGCGGAAACGGATGCGTGCTGCATCAGCACGCCTTCCACCTCGACCGCCGCGATATTCTCGCCGCTGCGGCGCACGATGTTCTTGCTGCGATCCACGAAGAAGAAATTGCCCTCGGCGTCGCGTTTCACGATGTCGCCGGTGTGGAACCAGCCGTCTTCCCACGCCGCCTCGGTCGCCGCGGGGTCGCGGTAATAGCCGGAAAAGAAATGGCGGCGCGGATCGTCGCCGCGCGCGCGCACCAGAAGCTCGCCCGGCTCGCCGTCCGGCACATCGGCGCCCGTGTCGCCCGCGATGCGCACGTCGAGATGACCGGCCGCACGCCCGAAGCAGCGCGTGCCGACATGGCGCGGTTCGCGATTGGCGGTGATCCACGCGGCGGCGCCGGTTTCGGTCATCGCCCACGCCTCGATCAGCGGGAAACCGAAGCGCTCCTCGAAGCGCGCATGGTGGCGCGGATCGACCCCCGCGCCGAAACCGAACCGCACCGAGAGATCGGCCGTCTCGTCCTCCCGCTGCAGCAGGATCGCGGGCATCACGCCCAGATAATGGATCACGCTCGCGCGCGTCTCGCGCACCGTGTCCCACCAGCGCGACGCGTGGAATCGGTCGAGCTGAATGAGGCAGCTTCCCGTCATCATCGCGGCCATGAAACTGCACGCAAGCGCATTCATGTGGTTGACGGGCAGCGGCGTCAGGATGCGGTCCTCGCCCTCGCGGAATTCGCAATAGCCGCCGAGCGTCGCGTAGAAATGCCCCACCCATGTGAAATAGGCGTTGGAAAGGATGCACCCCTTCGGCTTGCCCGTCGTGCCGGAGGTGAAAAGCATCGCCGCCTCACGGCCGGCATCCGGCGTTTCGTCTTCGCTCGCCGTACGCACCGCGCGCGGGAGGTCCGCAAGCGAAGGCTCCGCGACCGGTACAGTCGTGCCGCTCAGTATCTGCGTACTCTCCAGCATGGCGCGATGTTTCGGCCATGCCACGATGGCGTCGAGATCGGCCGCCGCGACGATCGGCGCCATCTCTTCCGGCCGCATCGCGGTGTTGAGCGGCACGACGCTCGCGCCGAGCGCGTTCAGCGACAGGAAGTGCAGGAAGAAGGCGGGGTGGTTGTCGAGCGCAAGGCCGATCCGGTGTCCCTTGCCGTATCCCTGTTTGCTGTAAGCGGCCCGAAGGACTTCAACGGCCCCGGCGGCGTCCGCGAAGCTCTGCGTGAAGGGCAGGGGCTCACCGATCGCATCCGCGGGGGCATGGAGAAAGGGGCGCTCGGCCCAGCGTTCCGCTGCCGCCGCGAAGGTCAGATAGACCGAGGGTCGCGCTTCGATCGCCACGGTATGAACTCCTCTCCCCAGTGCAGAAACGATACTCAGAAAACTTGAATAATCAAGTATTATGTTATGGCGCGATACGCACGAGCGTACGATTCAGGCGGCTTTCAGCGCCTCGTCGAGCGCCTGGCCGCCTTCATCCGAAAGCGCGGCCGCGCACAAACGACTCACCTCTTCGGCCGACTGCGGCCGTGCCGCCATGATTCGTTCGAAGTTGCCGAGCCCGCGCTCGAACGTGTCGCCGTAGCCCTTGATCAGCCGCTGGCAGCGCACGAGTTCGATGGCGAGCGCGTTATCGCTCGCCGCCGCCGTCCGCACGCGGTCGAGCCATGTTTCGATCCGCGCCTGCTCGTCGGCGAAACGGAGCGACTTCGGACGCCACCTGCGCAGCCCCGCGAGCGTCCTCAGCAGGAGGAACCAGCGCAGGCTCGTCGTCTCCACGTGCCTGCCGCTTGTGAAGAAGCCGGAGGTGCTGCGGACAAGGAATTCGCTCTCAAGAATGCCCCGGCCAAGGCGCGCGGGCAAAATCTCGCAGATCTCGCGAAGCCGGGGGTGCATGAATTCGGTGATCGTCAGAAGCTGTGCGTCCGAAGCCTTCACTTCGTCCCGCACGCGTGCGATGCGCGTGTCGCGCGTCTTAAGATCGGCCACGCGGATCGAATCCTCATAGCTCATCCAGAGCGCGAGATGACGCGCGGTTTCGGCGGTGAGCGTGAAGGGGCTCCGGTCGCACGCCGCGACGCTTTCCAGCCTATCGAGGAATAGCTCCGCATAGGCTGCATCCTGATAATCCATCAGCCGCTGGATGCCGTGCAGTGCATTCGAGATTGCGGTCTCGGGCAGATTGGCGCGCGCGCGCGCTTCCAGTGCCTTGCCCGCCGTCGTCGTCGCGCTGGGAACCGCATGGCTTTCCGCCGCAGGCATCGCGACGACGCCCTGCGCCGCCTGCCATCCTGCATCGAATCCAGCGAGATTGGTCGCAACCGCGATGCCGCTGTCGCGAATGGCCTTTTCATAGAGATCACGCGCAAAGGGCAGTGCCCCGCTTCCCGCGAGCGCGCCGAACATCACGGCGCTGATCACGCTGTTGGTGCCGTCGGCTGCCGCTTCCATATCGAAACCGATGAACCGCTTCGAACGCTCGCCTGCTGCCTTCACGATCGCATCGCTGTTGCCGCGCCCGTCGCCCATCGCGGTCTTTTCGGACATGGCGTAGATACGATGCGTCGATCCGATCAGCGTCGTGCGGCCCGCCGTGGAAAAGCCGCGCAGCAGCGCCCGGCCGGTTTCCATGAGTTCGGATGCGATCACGATATCAACGTCGCCGGGTATCGGCATCTGCGCCATCACCGGGCTGCGCCCGCCGATGTCGGGCTTTGCCAGCTCGACGTAATAGACGGTCGACCCCGTCCGCTGCGCGACGCCCGGAACCGAAGTGCCCTGCGCCAGCCAGCCGTCTTCGCGCGCTATGTGCTGGATCCAGTCGGCAAGCACGCCGCCGCCCTGTCCGCCGAGGGCGAGGATCGCGATGCTGAAGCGGTTCTGCTGCATGGTCAGAAGGCCCGGGCAAGGCGCGCGCGCGTCTCGCGCCGCTGAAGACCGCCGATGATCGCCTGCCGCATCCTCATCCACGCACGCTCCATGCGGCCCGGATTGGAAACGATGCTGGCGCGGTAGAAGCTCGGGCACAGCACCGCCGCGTGGCTCACCTCGCCGCACAGGCCGCAGCCGACGCAGCTGTTCTCCACGTGCGCCACCGGGTCCCGCCGCAGCGGATCGGGATTGGGCTTGATCGAAAGCGAAGGGCAGCCCGAAAGCCGGATGCAGCTATGGTCGCCGGTGCAGGTGTCACTGTCGACACCGAAGCGCTCGCGCACGACGCGCTTTCCGTCCTTCTCCGCCTTCCGCATCAGCGGCTTCTCGCGCCGCTGCCGGTTGAGCATGCATTCCGACTGCGCGATGATGACCTTGGGGCCTTTCTCGGGCGCGGTCAGCGCCTCGCGCAGCGTCTCGCGCATCCGCTTGATGTCATAGGTGCGTTCGATCGTGCGCACCCACGCCCCGCCAACGCCGCGAATGGCGCGCTCGATCGGATTGCGCGTCACCCGCCGGCTGTTGTCGGCGCGCGAGGAGGGGATGTCCTGCCCGCCGGTCGCGGCCGAATAGCCGTTGTCGATCACGATGGTGACGGTGTCGTCCTTGTTGAACACCGCGTTGCCGATGCCGGAGGTGAGGCCGTTGTGCCAGAAACCGCCGTCGCCCATCACGGCGATCGCGCGTTTCCCCGTCGGCTTAAACGCGGAGGCCCCCGCCGTGCCGAGGCCGTATCCCATCGTCGTGTTGCCGATGTTGAAGGGCGGCAGGATCGAAAACAGGTGGCAGCCGATGTCGGCCGAAACGTGCGCCGGGCCAAGCTCGCGTTCGAGCAGCTTCATCGCCGTGAACACCGGCCGTTCCGGGCAGCCCGTGCAGAAGCCTGCCGGGCGCTGCGGAATCTGCCGGGCGACCGGCGCGGGCAGGGGGTCTTCCGCTGATTTCGCCGGTGCGATCTCCGGCGCCCATGCGTGGAGGAAATCCGAAAGCCCCTTGCGGATCACCTGCGCGCTATATTCCCCGGCGCGCGGCAGCATGTCCTTGCCGATGATGCGGCAATCGAGGCCGGCGCGGCGCACGAGCGTATTCAGTTCATGCTCGATGAATTCCGGCTGGCCTTCCTCCACCACCAGAACCGCCCGCTTGTCCGCGCAAAACGCGCTTACCTCGTCGGGGATCAGCGGATAGGTGACGTTCAGGCAATAGATCGGCAGCGCGCTGTCGCCGAAGGCATTCGAAAGCTCGGAGAGTTCCATCGCGCGGTTGAGATTGTTGTAAAGCCCGCCCTGCACGATGATGCCGATGCCGTGCGTCGCATCCGGCCCGAACCATTCGTTCAGATGGTGGTCGCGCACAAAAGCGATACCGGCCGGCCAGCGCTTTTCGATCTTCTCCACCTCGTGCAGAAAATTCGCAGGGGGAAGCACGATACGGTTTGTGTCGCGCTCCGGCGCGGCGGCCGCCTCCGCCACCGTCAGCTTCGGCCGCACGTTATCCTTTGCCGTGAACGATCCCGTCATGTGGCAGGACCGCACACGCAGTTGCAGCATCACCGGCGTGCTAGACGCTTCGGAAAGCGCGAAGCCCTGTTCGACCGCCGCAACAATGCTCGGCAGGTTGGGGCGAGGATCGAGCAGCCAGATCTGCGATTTCATCGCGAAGGCGTGCGTGCGCTCCTGCATGATGGAGGAGCCTTCGCCATAGTCTTCGCCGACGATGACGAGCGCGCCGCCGGTCACGCCGCCGGAGGCGACGTTGGAAAGCGCGTCCGAAGCGACGTTCGTACCGACCACGGATTTCCACACGACCGCGCCGCGCAGCGGATAATTGACGGAAGCCGCAAGCATCGCCGCCGCGCTCGCTTCCGAAGCGCTCGCCTCGAAATGCACGCCGAGGCTTTCGAGGAGATCGCTCGCGTCCGCGAACACGTCCATCAGGTGGCTGATCGGCGAACCCTGATAGCCGCCCACGTAAGCCACGCCCGATTGCAGCAGCGCCTTGGTCACGGCGAGAATGCCTTCGCCGGTGAACGTCTCGCCGTTCCCGGCGGTCAGCTTCCGCGCTTCAGCAACGAAGGAACGCTCGGCCACCGCTCACGCCTCGACGAGAGCGAGCACGCGCAGCGGACTCCCCGAGCCGCCGCGAATCTTGAGCGGCGGGCAGACGAGCACGGCGCCCGTCGCGGGAAGCTGATCGAGATTCTGCAGGCATTGCAACCCATAGCGCCCGGCGCCGTGCAGCAGCGTGTGCGCTGGATAGGCGGGCGTCAGCAGATGCGCCTGTCCAGCGTCGGTGCCGATCGTCTCAACGCCGAAGCCGAGAACGTCCCGCGCAATCAGATATTCGATTGCATCGGTCGCCGGGCCGGGCGTGTGCGCGCCGTCTTCGCGGCGATTGGTGTAGGCATCCACGTCGCGTTTGGACCAGTCGGACCGGAAAAGAACCCAGCTTCCCGCCGGGATCGGGCCGTTTGCGGCTTCCCAGGCCTTCAGATGCTCTGCGGTCAGCAGGAAGTCGGGGTCAGCGGCGCATTCTCGGGAAAAGTCCAGAACGACCACGGGCGCGACGAAATTCGCCGCGGGCACGGCGTCGACCGTGTTGTCCGGCAGGTCGCGGCCGCTCACCCAGTGGACCGGCGCATCGAAATGCGTGCCGGTGTGCTCGCCCACGGTGAAATTGTTCCAGTGCCACGCGACGCCGCGGTCGTCGTAGCGGGAGATTTCCTGCCGCGAGAATGCCGCCGTCTGCCCGAACGGTTCAGGCAGCACCAGCAGCGGCGTGTCTTCCGAAAGCGTCTGCGTCAGGTCGACGACCTTGACGTCGCCGCGTGACAACGCCTGTGCAAGCCCTGCGAGAATCGGCGCGCTGGACATAATCCCTCCTCCAGATCATGAAGCGGTACTATGCTTGGATAAACTTGCATATGCAAGTAAATTCGGTTGCGCGTCGAAGGAGTTCAAGGTGGCCGAGGATTTGCGTGCCTATGGCGATCCGGGATCGGATGACTTCCGGGTGGATAACTATCCGTTCTACCTGCTGAATCGTACGGTCAGCCGCTACAACGTGATCATCGAGGCGGAACTCCGCGCCATCGGCATCGATATCCCGACATGGCGCGTGCTCATGATTCTGGGTGAGGCGGAGCCGCAGTCGATCGGCCAGGTCGCGAAGCTCGCGGTCATCAATGTTTCCACGCTGATGCGTGTTGTGGAGCGGATGGAGAAGGCGGGCCTCGTCGAAACGCTACCGTCCGCCACGGACGGGCGCGTGACGACGCTGGCGATGAAGCCTTTGGGCCGTGAAAAGCTGAAGGCGGCCCGCGCGGTAACGGCGCCGCTCTACCGGCGTCTGATCCGCGGCTTTTCGGCCCCGGATTTCAGGCGCCTGATCGATCTTCTGAACCGCCTCCAGCAAAATCTGGAATAGAGATTTCCCGGATCGTCGGATCAACCCTTGGGAACCTTCGCGGAGCCAGCGCCTTGTAACCGGGTAAAGGGTTAGCATCTGAGGAGGTTATGGCGACTCCCGAGCAGCGCGGCGCAGGCGCGGATGGGCCCCATGCCCTGCCGCTGCGGGCATGGCGGGAAATCCTTTTCCGTGTCTGGCAGGCGAACGGCACGCACAACCTGTCGCTGATGGCGGCGGGGGTCGCGTTCTATGCGTTCCTGTCGTTCGTTCCCCTGCTTGGCGCGCTCGTGATGAGCTATGGCCTCGTCGCCGATCCTGCCGCCGTTGCCGATCACATGCGCCTCATCATCGAACTCGTGCCGACCGAGGCGGCCCGGCTCATCTACGAACAATTGCTCAACCTCACCCGTGCGGCTGCAACGGCAAAGGGCCTCGGCCTCGCCATCGCGATCGGCATTTCGATCTTCGGCGCAAGCCGCGCCGCGCGCGCCGTTATGACGGCGCTGAACGTCATCTACGAAGAGCGGGATACGCGCGGTATCGTTCGCGGTGCGGCGGTTTCGGCCATTCTCGTGGTCGGCGCCGTGCTCCTCGGCATCTTCGGCCTGCTCGCGGCCTCGGCGCTGGGCTTCGCGCGCGAACTTGCCGAAGGGCTGGGGGCCGTTGCCGCGCTTCTGATGCGGATCGTCACCTGGGTGTGCGCCGGGGTTTTCTGCAGCTTCACCATCGCGGCCATGTACCGTTTCGCGCCGCACCGGGCGGATGCGCGCTGGCGGTGGCTGACGATCGGTTCGCTGCTGGCGACCGTGATGTGGCTTGTCGCGACGCTGGGTTTTGGCGTCTACGTCGCCGAATTCGGGTCGTATCAGACGACCTACGGGTCGCTTGGCGCGGTCGTGGTGCTGCTGATGTGGCTCTATGTTTCCGCCTATGCGGTGTTGCTCGGCGGGCTTATCAACGCCGAGGCCGAGCGCCAGACGGCGTGCGATACGACGACAGGCGCGCCGCGCCCGATCGGCCGGCGCGGGGCCGCCGTGGCCGACATGAGCGTGGCTGCGGATATCTACCCTGCGCATGGACACGCCCGGCGATAGGGCAAAGCCGTGCCGCCGCCGGAGGCTTGCACTCCATGACGGATTGATTATATACCGCTCGATATGGAAACGGTCGCAACCCCCGTCAAAGGACGTCCGCGCGAGTTTTGCGTCGATATGGCGCTTGCCGCCGCGCTCCGCGTGTTCTGGAGCAAGGGCTACGAAGGTGCGTCGCTCAATGACCTCACCGAGGCGATGGGCATCACGCGGCCCAGCCTGTATGCGGCGTTCGGCAACAAGGAGGCGCTGTTCCGCAAGGCGCTCGATCTCTACGAGACCGAAAAGCTCGCCTACGTGGGCAAGTCGCTGGCGGAGCCGACCGCGCGCGGCGTCGCCGAACATTTGCTGCGCGGCAGCATGGAAAACCAGACGAGTACCTGCGAGCCGCATGGCTGTCTGGGCGTGATCAGCTCGGTCGCGTGCGGCGAGGAGGCCGAGTGCATCCGTCTCGAGGTGCTGGAACGCGGCAAGGTCGCGCGGCGCGCGCTCGTCGAACGCTTCGAGCGCGCGAAGGTGGAGGGAGACCTCCCCGAAAGCGTGGATGTGGAGGGGCTGACCAGCTTTCTCTACGCACTTTTGCAGGGCATGGCGGTTCAGGCCGGGGCGGGCGCGACCCGCGCCGACCTTGAGCGGATGATCGACACCAGCATGATCATGTGGCCTTCGAAATAACAGCTTCAGCGTACCGCCAATAAATATTTATCGACCGGTACAAAAAGCTGTTGACGCACCGCAGCACGGTTTATATACCTAGAGGTACAGAAGGTGGGCGGTCATCCCGACCGGCCACGGCATCGAAAGGAAACCGATGCGACACTGCGATATTCACAAGGGCTGACACAGGACGTCAACGTCCGTTTCAACCTGAAAATCCATAGCCGACGATTGCCGGGCAGGGCCTTTCGCGCTGCGTGAGGCCGTGTGCCCGGCGATCATCATCCCAAACCGACGCCGCGACGAGACGCGGCGAACGAAGGCGCGCGCGCCTTGATCAAGGAGGCTTGCACCATGGCCTATCTCGCCTTCACGGATGTTCTCGGCGCTGCGGCTCCGGCCATTCCCCAACCCCAGCCCTTATCCTCGTCCCCCGCTGCCGACCGTCCCAGGGCCCGTTTCTCGGCCCTGGAATGGTCGGTGGTCGCCCTCGCCGAGCGCGACAGTCTTTCGACGCTGCAATCTCCCGGCCGCGTCGCCGTCGCGCTCGGCACCCTCTTTGGAAGCCGGCCCAATCCGCAGCTCGCGGATTCGAAGCTGGAAGCGCTGCGCAAGATCGCCGTGCTCACGTGGCATCAGGGCTATCATATCGCCGAGTCCGCAATCCGCGGCTTCCTTGGCGCTGGCTTCACCCAGGATCACTACGCGCTGCTTGCGAGCAGCATCACCAATGCACGCGCCCGCCGCGACCGAAGGAATTCCCGATGAATATGATGACCAGGATCGAAGCCGACGCCGCGGCACCATCGCCCGTACGGCGCAGGTTCTCGGAACGCCCGCTTTGGCAGCATCTTTCCGCAGCCGCACTCCCGGTGATCGCTGTCGTGGCGGTCGGCATTCTGAACCGTGAATCGCCCGCGATCGCGGCGGCACCGCCGCCCACGGTCACCATCGCCGCGCCGCTCGTGCGCGATGTGACCGAGTGGGACGACCATGTCGGCCGGTTCGAGCCTTCAAGCAGCGTCGAAGTCCGGCCGCGCGTTTCGGGCGCCGTGACTGCGGTTCACTTCACCGACGGCGCGATCGTGCAGAAGGGCCAGTTGCTCTTCACCATCGATTCACGGCCATTCACCGCTTCCCTTGCCGAAGCCCGCGCCGGAGCCGCGCAGGCGCGGAGCGACGTTGCCCTCGCAGAAGCCGATCTCGAACGCGCCAACCGGCTCCTTGCCGATGATGCCGTTTCACAAAGTGATCTCGATCGTCTCGCCGCCCGCGTCCGTGCCGCCCGCGCGTCGCTCGCGGCAGCCGACGCCCGCATCGGTGCCCGCGCGCTGGATGTTCAGTTCACCGAAGTTCGCGCGCCGATCACCGGACGCATTTCGGACCGCCGCGTCGATGCGGGCAATATCGTCTCCACTGCCGATTCCGGCGGCGGCACGCTGCTCACCACGATCAATGCGCTCGATCCGATCTACTTCACGTTCGACAGTTCGGAAGCGCTGTTCCTGAAAGCGCAACGCGAACGGCAGAAGGCGGGCAGCGCGCAGCAGGTCGAGATCCGGTTGCAGGACGAAACCGGCTACACCTGGAAGGGTCATGTCGATTTCACCGACAACGGGATCAGCGCCCAGTCCGGCACGATCCGCGCCCGCGCCGTGGTCGCCAATCCGGACTATTTCCTTACCCCCGGCATGTTCGGCAACATGCGGCTGACGGACGGTTCGCCCGCCCGCGCGCTGCTCGTTCCCGATGCCGCCGTCCGCACCGATCAGGCGCGCAAGGTGGTCTATGTGGTCGGCAAGGACGGCACCGTCGCCGCGCGCGAAGTCTCGCCCGGTCCGCGCATCGGCAGCCTGCGCAGTATCCGCGCGGGTCTCTCGGCCGAGGACAAGGTCGTGATCCAGGGCCTCCAGATGGTGCAGCCCGGCGCAAAGGTCACCGCGCGCGTCGCCAGGATCGATCCGCCGGGCGCCGTTCCGACAACCGCTGTACCCGTAAACGAACCTGCGGCCTCGCAGGCGACCATCGCCACGCTCTGATCCGCCGCCACAACAAACGAAGACCACGCCTCCCGCGCGAAATGCGGGAGGCGGTAGGAAAGGCATTGTCCGATGCGCTTCAGCCATTTCTTCATCCGCCGGCCCATATTCGCAGGCGTGATCGCGATCATCATCACGATCATCGGCGCCTTCGCCTATTTGGGCCTGCCGATCTCGCAGTTCCCCGATATCGTCCCGCCGACCGTGACGGTGAGCGCGAACTACCCCGGTGCTTCCGCTGAAACCGTGGCCGATACGGTCGCCGCACCGATCGAGCAGCAGATCAACGGCGTCGATAACATGCTCTACCAGTCGTCGCAATCGACCGGCGACGGGCGGTTGACGATCACCGTCACCTTCAAGCTCGGCACCGATCTCGATTCCGCGCAGGTGCTGGTGCAGAACCGCGTTGCGCTCGCCGAGCCGAGCCTGCCGGAAGAGGTGCGCCGGCAGGGCGTCGTCGTCCGCAAGACCTCGCCGTCGTGGCTGATGGCGGTGAACGTCCTGTCGCCCGACAATTCGCTCGACCGCAGCTATGTCTCCAACTACGCGCTCACGCAGATCAAGGATCGGCTGACCCGCGTCGACGGCATCGGCGATGTGCAGGTGTTCGGCGCGCGCGATTATGCGATGCGCGTCTGGATCGATCCCGGCCGCGCCGCCGCGCTCGGGCTCACCGCGGGCGAGATCGTCTCCGCGCTGCGTTCGCAGAATATTCAGGTCGCGGCCGGAACCATCGGTCAGCCGCCGTTCGATACGGGCGCCGCGCAGCAGCTCAGCGTGGAGACGCAGGGCCGTTTCAAGACCGCCGACGAATTCGCCGACATCATCGTGCGTACCGACGCCTCGGGCGCGATCACCCGCGTGCGCGACATCGCGCGCGTCGAACTCGGCGCGGAGGATTATGGCGTCAATGCCTACCTCTCGGGGCAGGATTCGATCATCATGGGGATCACCCAGCGCCCGGGCACCAATGCGCTCGCGGCGGCCGAAGGGATCAAGGCCGAACTCGCCGAAGCCGCGAAGAGCTTTCCACAGGGACTCGAATACCGGATCATCTGGAACCCCACCGAATTCATCAGCGAATCGATGAGCGCGGTGCAGGCGACCCTGTTCGAAGCAGCCCTGCTCGTCGTCGTCGTCATCCTTGTGTTCCTGCAAAGCTGGCGCGCGGCGATCATTCCGATCATCGCGATTCCGGTTTCGCTGATCGGCACGTTCGCGGTGCTCGCAGGCCTCGGCTATTCGCTAAACACGCTGTCGATGTTCGGCCTTGTGCTCGCCATCGGCATCGTCGTCGACGACGCGATCGTCGTCGTCGAGAATGTCGAGCGTAATCTCGAACACGGCCTCTCGCCACGCGAGGCATCGCACCGTTCGATGGATGAAGTCTCCGCCGCACTGGTCGCGATCGTTCTGGTGCTCTGCGCCGTGTTCGTGCCGACGACCTTTCTCACCGGCATCACGGGTGAATTCTACCGCCAGTTCGCCGTCACGATCGCCAGCGCGACGATCATCTCGCTTGTGCTGTCACTCACTTTGTCGCCCGCGCTTGCCGCACTGCTGCTGCGGCCAAAGGCGGAAACCGCGCCTGAATCCGGCTGGCGCCGCCGCGCGTGGCTTGCGGGCGCGTGGTTCAACCGCAACTTCGATCGGTTGAGCGAACGCTACGGCAGCCTTACCCGCCGGCTTGCGGCGGCACCAAAGCGCGTCTTCCTGGTCTACGGCGGCCTCGTCCTCGCGGCGGGCGGACTGTTCTGGGCGACCCCGGCCGGGTTCATCCCCGCACAGGATCAGGGCTATGCGCTTGCAGCGATCCAGCTTCCGCCGGGCAGTTCGATCGAACAGACCGATCGCGTGCTGAAGAAGGCCGTTGCGAAACTGCTGGAGGTGCCGGGCACCGAAGCAGCGGTGATGTTCTCCGGCTTCGACGGCGCCTCGCAGACGCAGGCGTCGAACGCCGCCGCTGCCTATGTCACGTTCAAGCCTTTCGCGCAGCGCGCCAAAACCGGCCGCACCGAGGCCGCAATCGAGAACGACATGCGCGCCGCACTCGCTGATCTCAACGAAGCGTTCGTATTCGTTGTGCCGCCGCCCGTCATTCAGGGCATCGGCAACGGCGGCGGCTGGCGCATGATGGTGCAGGACCGGAGCGGTGCGGGCTATCAGGCGCTCGAACAGGCGGCAGGCGGCGTGATCGGTTCGGCGCATCAGGCGAAGGAACTCGCCAACGTGCGCACGCTGTTCAACACCGCGACGCCGCGCATCTATGCCGATATCGATCGCGCCAAGGCGGACATGCTCGGCGTGCCCGCGACGCGCGTGTTCGAGGCGATGCAAGTCTATCTCGGCTCGGCCTACGTCAACGACTTCAACCTGCTCGGCCGCACCTTCCGTGTCACCGCGCAGGCCGACGCGCCGTTCCGCGACGACGCCTCCGACATCGCGCAACTGAAGACGCGTTCGAACGGCGGCGGCATGGTGCCGATCGGCGCTGTCGCGACCTTCGAGGATCGCACCGGCCCCTACCGCGTGACGCGCTACAACCTGTTTCCGGCGGTCGAGATCGACGGCGACACCGCGCCGGGCGCCTCCACCGGTCAGGCGCTCGCGCAGATGGAAACGATCGCGGAAGATCTGCCGCAGGGTTTCGCGGCGGAATGGACCGATCTCGCCTTCCAGCAGAAGGCGGCGGGCAATATCGCGGCGCTGATCTTCGGCCTGTCGGTGGTGTTCGTGTTCCTCGTGCTCGCGGCGCAGTTCGAAAGCCTGATGCTGCCGCTTGCGATCATCCTCATCGTGCCGATGACGCTGCTCGCGGCGATGCTGGGCGTGAACCTGCACGGGCTCGACAACAATATCCTGACGCAGATCGGACTCATCGTGCTGATCGGCCTTGCCGCGAAGAACGCGATTCTGATCGTCGAGTTCGCGAAGCAGGCCGAGGAGAGGGGCCTTGCCCCGCGCGCGGCGGCGGTCGAGGCGGCGCGGGCACGACTTCGTCCGATTCTGATGACGAGCTTCGCGTTCATCCTCGGCGTGCTGCCGCTGATGATGGGTTCGGGGCCAGGATGGGAGCTGCGTCAGGCACTCGGCACGGCGGTGTTCTACGGCATGATTGGTGTCACCGCCTTCGGCCTCGTCTTCACCCCCGTGTTCTACGTCGCGAGCCGCAGCCTCGGCGAACGGTTCAGGCGTCGCACTTCCCCTGCATTGCAACTCGCCGAATAAGAAAGGCGCAAGCTTATGTTCCGCAATCTGATGATCGCCGCCTCCGCGCTCGCGCTCGCCGCCTGCGCGACCGGCCCTAACTATGCCGCCCCCGAGACGCCGTCAGCTTCCGCCGGCGCGTTCGTCGCGGCGACCCCCGCCGTCGATACGCTCGCGCCGGTGAAGGCCGATTGGTGGCGTCTCTACGACGACCCCATGCTCGACCGATTGGTTGCCGACGCCATCGCCGCGAATACGGATGTGCGCGTTGCAGTCGCGCGGTTGGAGAAGACACGCGCCGCGCTCCGCGAAGTCCGCACCGACCGGCTGCCGGACGTTGGCGTCGGCGCGAGTGCCACCTACGGCCGCCTGCCCGAAAGCCAGCGCGGCTCCGGCGCGCCCCGCGAGGACTGGTCCATCGATGCTGGGCTCGACGTCGCCTACGAGGTCGACCTGTTCGGCCGCGTCTCGCGCGGGATCGAGGCCGCGCGCGGCGATCTCGGCGCTGCCGAGGCCGATCTCGAAGCAGTGCGCGTTTCGGTGGTCGCCGAAACGACGCGCGCCTATGCGACGGCTGCTGCCGCAGGCGAGCAGATCGCCGTGGCAGAGCGCATCGTGGAATTGCTCGATCGATCGCTCCGCGTCACCGACAGGCGGCGCGCGGTGGGGCTCACCACCAGTCTCGACGTCGCGCGCATCGCCACGCTGCGCAATCAGCGTCAGGCTGAAATTCCGGCACTCACAGCGGAACGCAATGCGGCACTATTCCGCCTCGCCACACTCACCGGTCGCACACCTGCCGACCTGCCGCCGATCGCGGCGGAGCGCGTCTCCACCCTCCGGCTCGACACGCCGATCCCGGTCGGCGACGGCGCGCAACTTCTCGCGCGCCGCCCGGACATCCGCGCCGCCGAACGCCGCCTCGCCGCCGCGACGGCGCGCATCGGCGTCGCCACCGCCGATCTCTATCCGCGCATCAGCCTCGGCGCGTCGATCGGCTCGACCGGGCCGGACATCGGCGACGTATTCGGCGGCGGGCCGCTTCGCTGGCTGCTCGGCCCACTCATCAGCTGGTCGTTCACCGATCACGAGCGCGCCCGCGCCCGCGTCGCCGGTGCGGAGGCAGACACACGCGCGGCGCTCGCGGGTTTCGACGGCACCGTTCTGCGTTCGCTCGAGGAAACCGAAACGGCACTCTCGGCCTATGCGAGCGCGCTCGACCGGCGCACGGCGCTGAAGGCCGCCCGCGACGCCGCCGAACAGGCTGCGCGCATCGTCCGCGCACAGCAGCGGGAAGGGCAGGTGGACAGCCTCGCCCTTATCGACGCGGAACGCACCTTCGCCGAAGCCGAGGCGCAACTCGCCGCGATCGACGCGGGCATCGCGGACGCGCAGATCAACCTGTTCAAGGCGCTCGGCGGCGGCTGGAACGCGGGGTCCACCGCGTATGCGGCCGCCCTGCCGTAAACGCGTTCAGCCTCCGCTCATCAACGGGCGCAAAGGATGCGGCGCGATGGCGGACGAGATCATGAAACGCGGCGGCATGAGCGTTTTGAAGGTGAAGGGGCTGCTGTGCGCTGCGCTCCTCGCGCTCGCATACGTATCTCCAGCGCACGCCGAGGCGCCGAATCGCATCACCAACGTCACCGTCTACGGCAACGAACCCTGCCCCAAGGGCGACGGCGACGAGATCGTCGTGTGCGCGCGGGAGCCCGAGGGCGAGCAGTACCGCATTCCCAAGCGCCTGCGCGAAACGAAGAAGAACGACCCGCCCTCGCAGTCGTGGACGGCGCGCGTGCGCACGCTCGACGAGGCGAGCCGCCCCTCGATGCCGAACAGCTGCTCGGCGGTTGGTTCCGGCGGGCAGACCGGCTGCACCATGGAAATGCTGCGGCAATGGTTCGCCGAGCGGCAGGCCGCCAAGGCGAAGGCGGCGGGCGTTCCTTAAACGGCGAGCTGCTTTTCGAGCGCGTCCAGAACCCGGTAGCACGGCATCACCTGCGCCACGCTGGCGTTCGGCTCGCGCCCTTCGCGGATCGCGGCGACGAATTCGCGGTCCTGCAGCTCGATGCCGTTCATCGAAACGTCGACCTTCGACACGTCCACAACCTCGTCGCGTCCCGTCACGAGATCGTCGTAGCGCGCGATCCATGTGCCATTGTCGCAGATGTAGCGGAAGAAGGTGCCGAGCGGCCCGTCGTTGTTGAAGGATAGCGACAGCGTGCAGATCGCGCCGCTTTCGCTTTTCAGCTGGATCGACATATCCATGGCGATGCCGAGGTCCGGATGGCGCGGGCCTTCAACTGCGTTCGCCTGCACGATCGGCCCGGCCTGATAGGCGAACAGATCTATGGTGTGCGCGGCATGGTGCCAGAGCAGGTGATCCGTCCAGCTGCGCGGCTCGCCCTTGGCGTTGATGTTCTTCCGGCGGAAGAAATAGGTCTGCACATCCATCTGCTGGATGCTGATCTCGCCCGCCTTGATCTTGTTGTGGATATACTGGTGGCTCGGGTTGAAGCGCCGCGTGTGACCCACCATCGCGACGAGGCCGGTTTCCTGCTGCGCCTTCAGCACCGCTTCGCCTTCGGCGAGCGTGTCGCAGAGCGGGATTTCCACCTGCACGTGCTTGCCTGCCTCCAGGCACTGGATCGCCTGGCTGGCGTGAAGCTGAGTCGGCGTCGCCAGGATCACGGCGTCGAGGCCGGGCAGCGCGAGCGCTTCGGCGAGGTTGGTTGCGGCGTGCCCGATTCCGTATTTCGCGGCAACGGCGCGCGTGGGCTCCAGCGTGCGCCCGACGACCGAAATAACGTCGACACCGTCGATCTGCCGAAGCGCATCGAGATGCTTTTCGCCGAATGCACCGGCGCCTGCGAGGGCGATCTTCATGGGGTCTCCTTGGTTCGTCTCAGGCGGGTTCGAGCACGATGTGCCCGACCGCGGTGTTGCTGGCAGGGACGTGATAGTGGCGGTGCAGTTCTTTCACATGGCTCCCGAGCGCGCCGCGCATGATGAGCCACATGACGAGTTCGATGCCTTCCGATCCCGCCTCGCGCAGATATTCGATGTGCGGCATGTGGCGGAGCGCTTCGGGGTCGCTGGTGAGCCGGTCGAGAAACGCCTGATCCCATGCCTTGTTGATAAGCCCCGCGCGCGGCCCCTGAAGCTGATGGCTCATGCCGCCCGTGCCCCATATCTGCACGTTCAGGTCTTCGGGGAAACTCTCCACCGCGCGCGCGATCGCTTCGCCGAGCATCCAGCAGCGGTTGCCCGATGGCGGTGGATAGGTGACGACGTTGACCGCGATGGGTACGACCCGCGCCGGCCATTGGCTCACCTCGCCGAAGATCAGCGACAGCGGCACGGTCAGCCCGTGGTCGACCGTCATCTCGTTGATCATGGTAAGGTCGAATTCGTCGAGGACACAGCACTGCGCGATATGCCAGGCGAGATCGGCGTGGCCCTTCACCGGCGGCACGGGGCGCGGCCCCCAGCCTTCGTCGGCGATGGCGTATTCGTCCGCGCATCCGATCGCGAACGTCGGGATGATCTTCATATCGAAGGCCGAAGCGTGATCGTTGTAGACGAGCACGACGACGTCGGGCTTTTCTCGCGCCTGATACTGCTTCACCCAGTCGTAACCGGCGAACACCGGCTTCCAGTAATCCTCGTTCGTCTTGCCGAGATCGATCGCGGCGCCGATCGCGGGAACGTGGCTCGTCGTGATTCCGGCGGTGATGCGCGCCATGTTCAGCGTCCCTCCCGTATCGAGCGCACGCCTTCGGGCGAGCGGCCGCCGCCCAGCATCATGGCGGCGTATTCGTCCTGCGACATGCCCGTCATCGATCCTGCCGCGTACTGGAAGCTCTTGCCGTCGGTCGCGAAGATCTTGGCGAGGAAATAGATGTTGCCCCCCTCGTCGAGCATCGCGTTGTAATCGCGCGCCCGCACGGCGGCCTTTTGTGCGTCGGTGAGCGGCCATTCGGAGAGATAGGCGCTTTCGTCCGCCTTGAAGCGTTCGCGGTTCTCCGCCTTCATCAGGCTCATCGCGAACTGGTTCAGGTGATAACCTTTGCGGGCGCGTACGGCGGTGTAAACGCGCGTTCCCGGTATGTCGTCGAATTCGGCGAGATAGGCGTGGATATCATATGTCACAGCCCGCGGCCTTTCAGCAGTGCGTCGAGTCTTGGAAACACGCGGCGCACGTTGCCTTCGAAGATCGCATGGCGGTCCGCGTCGCTGATCGGCAGCGCATCGACATAGCGCTTGGTGTCGTCGAAATACTGGCCCGTGGTCGGATCGATGCCGCGCACGGCGCCCACCATCTCGCTGCCGAACAGGATGTTCTTGGTGTCGATCACGTCCGCGAGCAGGTTGATGCCGGGTTGGTGATAGACGCAGGTATCGAAGAACACGTTGTTCATCAGGTGCGTGGCAAGGTCCGGCTTCTTCAGCATGTCGGCGAGCCCGCGATAGCGGCCCCAATGATAGGGAACCGCGCCGCCGCCGTGCGGAATGATGAAGCGCAGCGTAGGGAAGTCGCGGAACAGGTCGCCTTCGATCAATTGCATGAAGGCGATCGTATCGGCGGCGATGTAGTAGGCGCCCGTCGCGTGCAGCCCCGGATTGCACGATCCCGAAACGTGGATCATCGCGGGCACGTCGAGTTCGCACATCTTTTCGTAGATCGGATACCAGGAACGGTCGGTGAGCGGCGGGTGTTTGAAATGTCCGCCGCCGGGGTCTGGATTGAGATTGCAGCCGACGAAGCCGAGTTCGTTCACGCAGCGATCCAGTTCGGCGACCGATGCGGCAAGATCGGCCGCGGGGGACTGCGGCAACATGCAGACGCCCACGAACGTTTCCGGGTAAAGATGCGCAACGCGCCCGATGAGATCGTTGCACGCGCGCGACCACGCGATGCTGACGGCCTCGTCGCCCACATGATGCGCCATTGCCGAGGCGCGCGGCGAAAACAGCGTTATGTCCGCGCCGCGTTCGCGGATCAGCCGTAACTGGTTCGTCTCGATGCTCTCGCGGATGTCGTCGTCGGACACGGCAGGGTAGGGCGGCGGCGCGCTGCCCGCCTTGAACGCCGCCTTCTGCGCCTCGCGCCATGCGTTGTGGGGCTCGGGGGCCGTCGTGTAATGGCCGTGGCAATCGATCACGAGCGTCATGCGGGGTCTTTCAGGTTATCGAGCGCGGCCAGCTTCGCCGCGAGTCCTTCCGGCGGCACGATACCGAGTGTGCCGAGCGCGCGATGCCGGGCGATCGTGCCGCGCGTCATCAGCGGGGCGACGCCAAGGTCTTCGAGCGTGCGCGCCGATTCCTCCATCTCGGCGGCGCGGCGCAGCCCATGCGCCAGCATCCGTTCGAGGTTGTAGTCGGCCTTCTGCGTCCAATCTCCGCCGAGCGACGAAAGCACCTCGTCAACGACTCCTGCCCGGTGCGCGGCGAGCACGCATTCGGCGGTCAGCGCCTCGATGCCCTTCACCATCACTGATCGGATCATCTTGATCGCGGAGGCATCGCCGACGCGCGTGCCGACACAGCGCACATCCTGGAAGCCGAGCCCCTGCAGCACGGCGGCGCCCGCTTCAGCATGGGGGCCGGACAGCAGCAGCGGGGCAGAGGTGCGTTTGGGATGAACGGGCGCCATCACCGCGACATCGACATAGCGCCCGTCCGCAGCGGTCACCGCCGTTTCGGCCATGCGCTTGGTTTCGGGCGAAACGCTGTTCATATCGAACCACAGCGCATCTGCCGGGAGATGGCGGGCATAATCCTGCGCGGCCGCGAGCGCCGCATCCGCCGTCACGAGCGACAATGCCGCCGGTGTCTCCGCAAGCGCCGCGTCCGCGCTTCCATATCCGGTCACGCCGTGCCGCGCGTAATCCGCGAGTTTCGCGGCGCGCGTTTCCGCGGCCTCGGTCTTGATGTCAAAGGTCGCGGCGTCGTCAGCCCAGCCCGCTGCCGCCGCAAACGCTTGCGCGGCTTCGCCGAAACCGATGAGGGCGATCTTGTGAGCCATGCCGGGCATATGCGCACGGGGGCGCACGGCCCGCTAATCGGAACGGGGCAGGGGGTATAGGTTTTATCGAACTCAGAGTGTTTCGGCGCAGTTCCGCAAGGCTTCCAGGAATGCCTGCTGCGCGGCCGTGGGCCGCCACCCTGTGCGGGTGGTGATGCCGATCGTGCGTTTTAGGCCCGGCGGCGTGTCGCAGAGCTTCACGAGCCAGCCGGCTTCCAGTTCGACCGAGACCTGATCGCGCGACAGCAGCGTCAGGAAGTCGCTTTCGAGCAGGATCTGCCGGATCGTCATCACCGATCCGCATTCGACGGGCACTTCGGGCACGGCAACGCCCGCATCCGCGAACATCTTCTCCCACTGCGCGCGCAGCGGCGTTCCCGGCGCGGCGATCGTCCACGGATAGCGCGCGAGCGCCGCGATATCCGGTCTCTTTGCCTTCGTCAGCGGGTGGTCGGCGCGCGAGACGACGATCGGGTGGTCGTCGAACAGCGGCTGCTGCACCACGTCGCCGCCGGCTTCGGGCGTGCGCAGTGCACCGACCAGAAGGTCGAGTTCGCCGTCGCGCAGCGGCTCGATCAACTCCGCGTGCGAGCCTTCGACGATGGCGGCGGTGATGCCGGGATGGGTGCGGTGGAACGCGGTGATGGCGCCCGGCAGCAGCCGTGCGCGCGATAGCGGCATGGCGCCGATGGCGATGCGTCCGCTTTCGCGGCCTCTCAGCGTGCCCAGTTCCGAAAGCGCGGCGGCGAGTTCCGCGCGGGCGAGGCGGAACGCACGCACCGTGCGTTTTCCGCCCGCCGTCAGCACCACGCTGCGCCCGCGCCGCTCGACGAGCGTCCGTCGCAGCGCCACCGACAGGTCGTGGACCGCGCGGTGCAGCGAAGGTTCCGCAAGGCCGGTCGCGAGGCTTGCCCCTGCGTAGCTGCCGCCTTCCGCAACCGCGAGCAGCGCGCGGAATTGTGCCATCGTCACGCGCGGTGATCCGATGTGCGCGAGCGCTGCATCCGCCCGCGCGGCCAACAACTGCCCGGCCTCGGTCGGCAGCATCCCCGAAGGGATGCGATCGAACAGCGCCAGCCCCAGCCGGTCCTCCAGCCGCGCCAGCGCCTCGGTGATCGCTGGCTGCGTAAGCCCGATGATGCGCGCCGCCGCCGATATGCTGCCCGCGCGCGCGACGATGGCGTGGGCGCGAAGGTGGCGGAGATTGAAGTCCCAGTAGCGCATATGTTGATGATTAGCATCAGCCTATGGGCTGTGCACAGTTCCGAATTGCAGGCATTGCCGCTGCGGCGCATCGCTTTTCCCGCAAAGAGCGGGAGAGCCTATGTCCGGAATCGTCGTCCAGACCATCGCGCGCGCGGACGCCGCCGTGATCGACGGCCTCGCGCGCTGCGGTGTCGCCACCGTGCACGAGGCGCAGGGGCGCACAGGCCTCCTCGGCAGCCGTCTCCGCCCCATTTATGCAGGCGCGCGCATCGCGGGCTCGGCGGTGACGATTTCGGCGCCTCCGGGCGACAACTGGATGGTTCACGTCGCGATCGAGCAGCTACAGCCCGGCGACATCCTCGTACTCGCGCCGACGAGCCCCTGCGAAGACGGCTATTTCGGCGATCTGCTGGCAACCTCGGCGATGGCGCGCGGTTGCCGGGGCCTCATTATCGATGCGGGCGTGCGCGACGTGCGTGATCTCACAGAAATGGGTTTCCCGGTCTGGTCGAAGGCCGTGTTCGCGCAAGGCACGGTAAAGGCGACGCTCGGCTCGGTGAATGTGCCCATCGTCTGCGCCGGCGCGGCGATCCAGCCGGGCGACGTCATCGTCGCGGACGACGACGGCGTCTGCGTCGTGTCCTCTGCATCGGCCGCCGAAACGCTCGCGAAGGCCGAGGCCCGCGAGGCCGCGGAGACCGCCAAGCGCGAACGCCTTGCTGCCGGAGAACTCGGTCTCGATATCTATTCCATGCGCGAAAAGCTCGCGGCGATGGGCCTCAAATATGTCTGATGGCGTCCGCTGCATGTGGATGCGCGGCGGCACGTCGAAGGGCGGCTATTTTCTCGGCAGCGATCTGCCGCAAGACCCTGCCTCGCGCGACGCGCTGCTGCTCCGCATCATGGGTTCGCCTGATCCGCGCCAGATCGATGGCATGGGCGGCGCCGATCCGCTCACCAGCAAGGTCGCCGTCGTTTCGAAATCCGCGCGGCCGGGCGTCGATGTCGATTATCTGTTCCTGCAGGTGTTCGTGGACGAGGCGATCGTCAGCGACGCGCAGAACTGCGGCAACATCCTCGCGGGTGTCGGCCCGTTCGCGATCGAGCGCGGATTGGTGACAGCCGAAGACGGCGAAACCCGCGTTTCCATCTACATGGAAAACACCGGCCAGATCGCCGTCGCGAGCGTCAGCACCCCCGGCTGCGTCGTCACATACGAAGGCGATGCCCGCATCGACGGCGCGCCCGGCGCCCACGCCCCCGTGCCGCTCGCCTTCCGCGATACGGCAGGCTCAAGCTGCGGTGCTTTGCTGCCCACCGGGAACGCGGCGGACAAGATCGAAGGCGTATCCTGCACGCTCATCGACAACGGTATGCCCTGCGTCGTGATGCAGGCGGCGGACGTCGGTGCCAGCGGCTACGAGAGCCGCGAGGAGCTCGATGCCGCGTCCGCGCTCAAGGCCCGGATCGAGGCGATCCGCCTCAAGGCCGGGCCGCTGATGAACCTCGGCGATGTTTCCGCGAAATCGGTGCCCAAGATGATGCTCGTGGCGCCCCCGCGCGCTGGTGGGGCGATCACCGTTCGCAGCTTCATCCCGCACCGTGCGCACGCGAGCATCGGCGTGCTCGGCGCGGTGAGCGTGGCGACTGCCTGCCTGATCGAAGGCTCTCCCGCCGCCGCCGTCGCCGCAGTGCCCGCCGGCGCGCGCAAGCGCATTTCGGTCGAGCATCCCACGGGCGAGATGAGCTGCGTGCTCGAGGTCGACGAGAGCGGAACCGTGACCAGCGCGGCACTGCTCCGCACGGCGCGCAAGCTGATGGACGGGGTGGTATTCTGATGGCACGCAGCAAGACCTGGGTCGATTTCCCATCGAAGCCGAAATGGACGCCGCCGCCCGGCGCGGTCGATGCGCATGTCCACGTGTTCGGCCCCGAAGCCGAATTCCCGTTCAGCCCGCTCGCCAAATATCACCCCGAGGACGCAACGCCCGAGATGCTGTTCGCACTCCGCGATCACCTCGGCTTTTCGCGCAACGTCATCGTGCAGGCGAGCTGCCACGGCACGGACAATGCCGCGACACTGAATGCCATAGCCAAATCCACCGGTCGCGCGCGCGGCGTCGCTGTCGTCGATCCCGATATCGGTCTCGACGCGCTCAAGCGCCTGCACGCGGGCGGCATCCGGGGCATACGCTTCAACTTCCTGAAGCGCCTCGTCGACAATGCACCGAAGGATAAATTCATCGAGGTCGCGAAACGCATCGCGCCGCTCGGCTGGCACGTCGTCGTCTATTTCGAGGCGGACATCCTCGAAGAGCTGATTCCCTTCCTCGAAGCCATCCCTACCACCATCGTCGTCGATCACCTCGGACGGCCGGATATCGCGCAGGGGCCGAACGGCGCCGACATCGCCGCCTTCAAGGCGCTGCTCGACAGCCACCCCAATATCTGGACCAAGGTCTCCGGGCCTGAGCGCCTGTCCCCGATGGGCCCGCCGTTCGACGATTTCGTTGAGGTCGTCCGTCCGATCGTCGAGCGCTACCCCGATCGCGTGCTCTGGGGCACCGATTGGCCGCACCCCAACATGGAACACCGCATCCCGGACGACGGTACGCTCGTCGATGTACTGCTCCGCATCGCGGTGACGGAGGACCTCCAGCACAAGCTCCTCGTCGCCAATCCCGAGCGGCTTTACTGGGCGGACTGACAGCTCGCATCTCGCTCCGCGCCATGCCATAGGGCAGCGGGTCTGGAGGAGTGAGCGCCATGGATGCAGAAACGTTCGGCCTGTTCCGCTCGGCCATCCGCCGTTTCGTCGACGCGCGCTTGATCCCGGCCGAAGACGCGGTCGAGGAGGCCGATGCCGTCCCCGATGCGATCGTGGACGAAATGCGCGAGATGGGCCTGTTCGGCATTTCCGTGCCCGAGGACTACGGCGGGCTTGGCTGCACCATGTCCGAAGAGGCCGCGCTCATCCGCGAGCTGACGCGCGCCTCCGTCGTTTTCCGTTCGGTGATCGGCACCACGCTCGGCATCGGCAGCCAGGGCATCGTCATAGACGGCACGGAGGCGCAGAAGCGCGAATGGTTGCCGAAGTTCGCGAGCGGCGCGGCGATCGCGAGCTTCTGCCTCACCGAGCCCGAGGCAGGCTCCGATGCCGCCTCGCTGCGCACCGCGGCGGTGCGCAACGGCGAGACCTACCGCATCACCGGCACGAAGCGCTTCATCACCAACGCGACGCGCGCGAACGTCTTCACGCTGATGGCGCGCACCGAGCCGGTGCAGGGCGCTGCCGGCATTTCCGCGTTCATCCTGCCTGCCGATACGCCCGGCATCACGCTCGGCAAGCCCGACAAGAAAATGGGCCAGAAGGGCTCGGTGACGACCGACGTGATCCTCGACGATGTCGTTGTCCCGGCCGCGAACATCATTGGCGGCGTGCCGGGGCGCGGCTTCAAGACCGCGATGAAGGTGCTGGATCGGGGCCGCATCCATATCTCCGCCGTCGCGCTCGGCATGTGCGACCGGCTGATCGAGATGAGCCTCGCCTACGCGGTCGAGCGCAAGCAGTTCGGCGAGCGCATCGCGAACTTCCAGCTTGTGCAGGCGATGCTCGCGGACATGAAGGTGGACCTGCTGACGACCGAGGCGCTGCTGCAATCGGTCGCCGCGAAGTTCGATGCGGGCGAGGCCGTCAGCCTCGAATGCTCGGCGCTGAAGCTCCATGCTTCCGAAGCCGTCGGCCGCATCGCTGACCGCGCCGTGCAGATCCATGGCGGCGCGGGCTACATGGCCGAATACAAGGTCGAACGCTTCTATCGCGATGTGCGCCTGCTCCGCATCTACGAGGGTACCTCGCAGATCCAGCAGACGATCATTGCAAAGCAGATGATCCGGCAGGCCGAAGCCTGAGCTGGCGTCAGCGCACGGTCACTTGTGCGCCTCGAACCAGCCGATGACCCCCGCCACCTTCTGCGCGAAGTGGCTCGGGAACATGCGGATGCCGTGGTTTTCCAACGGAACGCGCACGAACACGCTTTCGACCCCGTGATACTTGAGCGCAGCGAAATACTGCTCCGATTCCGAGATCGGCGTGCGGTAGTCGGCCTCGCCCGTCATCACCATGGTGGGCGTCTTCACCTTGTCCACCGAGGCGAGCAGCGAACGGCGACGGTAGTCGTCCGGTTGGCTCCACGGCGTGCCGAAGAAGAAGCCCTTGAAGACCAGCGGCAGGATGTCCGACGTGAGCGCCTGGCTCTGCCAGTCGATCACCGGATAGAGCACGGCGGCGGCGCGGAAGCGCTCGCTGCGCGCGATGAGCCACGCGGAGAGCGTGCCGCCGCCCGAACCGCCCGTCACATAAAGGCGCGACGTATCGATGAAGCCGCGCGCAGCGACGGCATCGACGCCGCTCATCAGGTCGTCGAACTCGTCGCCCGGAAACGCGTTCTCGATGAGATTGGCGTAGGGCTCGCCGTAGGAGGTGCTGCCCCGCACGTTGGGGTAGAAGACCACGTAGCCCGCAGCCGCCATCAGCTGCTTTTCGATGTCGAAGCGTGGGCCGTAGGCGGCGTTGGGGCCGCCGTGGATTTCCATGATCAGCGGGTATTTCTTCGCGGGGTCGAAATCCGGCGGATAGATCAGCCAGCCCTGCACGGGGAGGTCGCCCTTCGACGAGCGATAATTGATCTCCTCGACACGGCCGAGCGCGCGCCCGGCGAACAGCGCCTCGTTCAGCCCCGTGATCGAACGCGCCTTGCCGATGCCCGTGCCCGCGAGCGCGATATTGCCGCTCGAATCCGGGCTCGCCCACTGCATGGCGACGCGGCCGGTTCGTGAAACCGTGAAGGCGGGCGCTGCCGTATAGGCGATGTGCATCATGCCGAGCCCTTCGGCGATCTCGCGGCGCCCACCCTTCAGGTCGAAGAGTGCAAGCCGGTTCTCGCCGCGATCGGCGTAATAGGCATAGATACCGCGCCCGTCCGCGGCCCAGCGCGGCGCCATCACGTCGCGGTCGAGCGTGGCGGTAAGCACGCGGCGTTCGCCCGTGTTCGTGTCGAGCACCATCAGCCGCGTCGTCGTGTGCCAGCGTCCCGCCTCGTCGGCGCCGATGTAGGCAATGTACCGCCCGTCGGGCGAAACCTGCGGGGAGGCTTCGGGGCCGTCGCGGTCGATCAGTGTCTTCATCGCGCTGCCGTCCACCGGGAGCAGGTAGAGCCCCGTGTCGAACATCTTGCCCTTCAGGATGGCGTTCTCGTCGTTGCGGTTGAGCGCCACGACGAGTCCCTTGCTGTCCGCCGTCCACGCGTAGGGGCTGCCGATGAGGGGGAATTCGCCCGTATCGTCGCGCGTGATCTGGCGGGGCGTGCCGCCGCTCGCTGCGACCGTGAAGATATGCATCTGGCCGGGCGGGATGATGCCCGCGCCGTCCTGGCGGTACAGGGCCTTGTCGACGACGATCGGCCCCGGCTTCCACGTCGCGCCGGGCGGCGGCGTGATGGGCGTGCCGTAGCTCTTCGGCGCGGCGGGAACGTGCATTGCGTAGGCGAGCGTCCTGCCGTCCGGCGACCATTCGAGGCCCATCGGCGTGCCGGGGAAGCCGCCGATCGTGGTCTCGACGCCGCTCTCCATCCAGCGCACGACGATCTGGCGCGCGCCGGCGCGCGTGGCGACGAAGGCAAGCCGCTTGCCGTCCGGCGACCAGCGCGGATCGCTCGCCGCGTCCTCGATCTTGGTGAGCGGCACATGGTTGCGGCCGTCGGCATCGATCAGCCACAGCATCGGCTGGTACGCGTCCGTCACCATATCGGCCTTTATGCGCACGTAAGCGATGCGCGTGCCGTCCGGGGATATCTGCGGATCGTTTCCGGCCTCGAGCGCAAACACGTCGATCGGCTGCAGCGGGGGCTTGTCCGCGGCGTGCGCCGGCGCCGCGACGGGGGCGGTGAAAACGGCCAGCGCTGCAAGCGTCGTGAGCGATGTCGTCCGGAAACTGGCCCTCAGCATATATCCCCCTTCCAAATATTGATCAAAGATCATAATTTTATATTCGTCGACGTCAATCACGCTACTGATGGCCCGCGACCTGCGTGCCGGACAGCCCGGATGCCGCGATGTCAAAAATGGGTGCCGTTTGGTCATGTGGAGCGGCGTCTCCCGACATTAGGGCGTGTGGGATGGGAAAGCGAAACACGGGAGGGTGAGGGATAATGAACAGGCAGGGCGCGATCATGCTTGCGGCATTGCTGATGCCGCTGGCGCAGGCGGCGGGCGCGGCGACCTATATTCAGGCGGGTAACCTGATCGATGGCAAAGCCGATGCGCCGCTTGGCCCGCACACGATCGTTGTCGACGAGGGGCGTATCGTGCGCGTGGCTGCCGGAAAGGTCGCGCCGGGTACTGGCGATACGCTGATCGACCTCTCGGGTCACAGCGTGATGCCCGGCCTCATGGACATGCACACGCATCTTTCCGCCGAAAGCGGCCCGGCGAGCTACACCGATCCCTTTTCGCTGGGACCGGCGGATTTCGCGTACAAGATCGAAAAATATGCACGTGTCACGCTGATGTCGGGTTTCACGCTCGTTCGCGATCTCGGCGATGCGTACGGCGTGTCGATCGCGCTGCGCAAGGCGATCGATCGCGGCGATGTCGTGGGGCCGCATATCCTCACTTCGGGCGCGCCGATCGCGTCGACGGGCGGTCACGGCGATCCCACGAACGGCATTTCGCCCGCGCTCGGCCTCAAGACGCCCGGCGCGACCGAAGGCGTCGTGGACAGCGCGGACGAGGCGCGCAAGGCGGTGCGCCAGCGCTACAAGGACGGCGCCGATCTCATCAAGATCACGGCGACCGGCGGCGTGATGAGCCTCGCGAAGAACAGCCAGAACGCGCAGTTCATGTCCGACGAGCTTGCCGCCATCGTCGCCACGGCGCGCGACTACGGGATGCATGTCGCCGCGCACGCGCATGGTCTCGATGGGTTGCGGCGCGCCGTCGCGGCCGGCGTCTCGACGATCGAGCACGGCACCTATCTCGACGACGAGACGATGCGGCAGATGAAGGCGAAGGGCATTTATCTCGTGCCGACGCTGATGGCCGGGGACTGGATCACCGAGAAAGCAAAAACGCCGGGCACGCTCCCCGATATCGTGCGGCCCAAGGCGGCGGCGATCGGCCCGCTGATGTCGGGCACGTTCGCGCGCGCCTACAGGCTCGGCGTGCCCATCCTCTTCGGCACCGACAGCGGCGTGTCCGCGCACGGCGACAACGCGCGCGAGTTCGAGCTGATGGTCGCGGCGGGGATGCCGCCGATGGCCGCGATCCGCGCCGCGACCTCGGAACCCGCGAAATTCCTCGGCATCGCCGACCGTCAGGGCAGCATCGCCGCGGGCATGGCGGCGGACATCATCGCGGTTCCCGGCAATCCGGTGCAGGACATCGCGCTGATGCGGAAGGTCGATTTCGTGATGATCGGCGGAAAAGTCGTCAAGCAGCCCTGATCATGTGGTTGACTCGTTATATGATCTTTGATCAATAATATCTCGCGGGTCTTCTCTGCCCGCAGCGTATCGGTCGTGTGCCTGAACACCGCCGATGGATCGGGACACGTATGACAGTTTTCAGTTCGACCCATGTTCTGGTGACCGCAGGCGCGTCCGGCATCGGCCGCGCGATCGCGGAACGGTTCGCCGATGCAGGCGCGCAGGTCCGTATCTGCGACGTCTCCGAAGACGCGATCGCGGCACTTGCCGAAGCACGCCCGGACATTGCCGCAACACGCGCGGACGTGTCCGACGAAGCCGACGTTGCCGCGCTGTTCGACGCTGTCGGCCCGAAGCTCGACGTCCTCGTCAACAACGCCGGCATCGGCGGCCCCAGAGGGCCGGTCGAGGATATCGAAGACGCCGAATGGGAACGCACGCTCGCCGTGAACCTCACCGGCGCAATGCGTGTGACGCGCCGTGCCATACGCCTGATGAAGCCTGCGGGGCAGGGCGCCATCGTCAACATTTCCACCGCCTCGGTACGCACCGGCCTTCCGAACCGGACTGCCTACGTTGCCTCGAAGGAGGGGCTGATGGGCTTCACGGCGAACCTTGCGCGGGAACTCGGTCCGCACAACATCCGCTGCAACGCGATCCTCCCCGGCCTCATCGACAATCCGCGCGGCCGCGCGCTCGTTGCGCGGGCGGCGGAGGAGCAGGGGCGCTCCGTGGCCGAGGTCGAGGCTGAGATGCTGCGCTTCGTCTCGATGCGGTGCTGGATCGACCCGGCGGAGATCGGCGACCTCGCGGTGTTCCTCGCGTCGCCGGCAGCGCGGCACATCACGGGACAGTTCATCGGTGTTTGCGGCGGCGCGGAGTGGGAAGGCTGAGCGCAGCAATGGACAGGAGCGGCAGCGGCGTCCTAAAGAAAAGCCGAAAGGGACATCGTCGATGACGACTGCTGCGCGCGCGACCCGGTTTGCACCGGTGCATCGCAATACATTGAAGGACCAGAGCTATTCGGAGCTCCGCCGTGCGCTCGTGACCGGCCGCTTCCAGCCGGGTGAGCACGTGACGGTGAAGCTGCTCGCCGAACAGCTCGGTTCCGGCATCATGCCCGTGCGCGAGGCCGTGCAGCGGCTGGTTGCCGAAGGCGCGCTCGTCAATCTGCCCAGCGGCCGGGTGTGCGTTCCCTCTTTGACGCGCGCGGAGTTCGACGAGATCATCGAGATCCGGATGCTCCTCGAACCGCACTGCTGCCGCAAAGCCGCGGCCGCCATGACCGATGCGATCTTCGCCGAGATATCGGAAGGGCAGGCGCGGCTTCGCGCCGCCGCCGCCGGCGAGAATCCGGAGGCGGCGCTTTGGGCAAACCACCAGTATCATTTCGGTATCTACCGCCAGGCGGGGTCGCGCCAGATGCTCGCACTCATCGAGTCCGTATGGCTGCGTTTCGGGCCCATGATGACGCACAGCCAGGCGGGCGGCGCCGGGGCGCAGGAATATCTGGAGGCTGAACTCAAGACGCAGGAAGAGTTGCTGGCCGCCCTCGCGGCGCACGACGGCGCGCGATCGGCGAAGCTGATGGCGAGCATCATTCAGTGCACGGCCCGCTGGTATCACAAATCGTACCTCTTCGCGGAGGATGTTGAGTAGTTTTGATCAAATATCATAGATCATAGTATTGACGTTCGCGGTGGTTTGCGCCAACCCGGTGCGTGTCGTGCACAGGGGAAAATCATGCGTAAATCTCGGAAAACGATCATCACATGCGCCGTCACGGGCTCGATCCACACGCCGTCGATGTCGCCCTACCTGCCGATCACACCGGACGAGATCGCCGAACAATCTATCGCGGCGGTGGAAGCGGGTGCAGCGATCGTTCACCTGCACGCGCGCGATCCGGCTGATGGCCGCCCGACCCCCGATCCGGAGGTGTTCGCGGGCTTCCTGCCGCGGATCAAGCAGGCAACCGACGCCGTGCTCAATCTCACGACGGGCGGCGCGCCGGGGTTCACGATGGACGATCGTCTTGCCGCACCCGTACGTTTCCAGCCCGAGCTGACCTCGCTCAACATGGGCTCGATCAACTTCGGGGTGTTCGGGCTCGCGGAGCGCGAACAGCCGTGGAAGCACGAATGGGAAAAGCCGTTCCTGCAGGGTTCGCACGCCGCGCCGCAATCGAATACGTTCGCGCAGATCGAGCGTGTGATCCGGGAGCTCCACGAAGGCTGCGGCACGCGTTTCGAGTTCGAATGCTACGATGTCGGCCATCTCTATACGCTGGCGCACTATGCCGACAAAGGCCTGTTGAAGCCGCCGTACTTCGTACAATGCATCTTCGGTATTCTTGGTGGAATCGGCGCGGACATCGATCATCTCGCGCACATGCGGAATACGGCGGACCGTCTGTTCGGCGAAGATTATTATCTGTCCTGCTTCGCGGTCGGCCGCAACCAGATGCCTTTCGTCACAACATGCGCCGCGATGGGCGGCAACGTGCGCGTTGGTCTGGAAGACAGTCTCTACATCGGCAAGGGGCAACTCGCGACGAGCAACGCGCAGCAGGTCGCGAAGGTGCGGTCGATCCTGGAAGAGTTGGGTCTCGAGATCGCAACGCCCGCCGAAGCGCGCGAGATGCTCGCGCTCAAGGGTGGAGATCGCGTCGCATTCTGATCGGTGAAAAAGGGGAGGGCGGGATGTGATCCCGCCCTTTTCAGGTCTGGGACTCTATCGCGACGTTCCGGCCTGCGCTCGCATAGATTGCTTCGAGCACGGCGAGAGCCGTGATCCCTGCATCGGCGCCGGTTCCCGGCAGGGTGCCGCTGCGGAGTTCGGCCGCAAAGGCATCGATCTGCACCCGGAAGTGGTCGGGCGCCGGATCGCCATCGAGTGCGATCTGGCGCGTGCCTTCCGCATCGGTCAGGTAAAGTGCGTGCGCGTAGTGGAATATGCGAAGCGCGCCGTGCGTGCCATGGACATGGATGCTGCCCGGATGCGTCTGCCATGTGCCGCCCGGGTGATAGCCGTCCGCGTCCCAGCTAGCGCCCCAGCTGAATTGGCCTTCTGCCGGCAGCTGTGTCGGCCAGGTGCCATCTTCATAGAGCAAGTGCCCCGTCGCGCCGTTCGCGAGACCGAGAATTGCATATTCGGTTTCCAGAGCATTGCCCGAACGATTGCCGCGCCCGCTTGCCCATGAAACGGGGCTGTCCGCAAGCCAGGCGAATGCATCGATCAGGTGGACGCCGTGATCGACGAGGCCCATGCCGGTGCCGCCGATCCCGCCTTCGGGATAATGCCACGGCGGCAGCGCCGCGCGCGATGCTGGCCCGCGCCCGCCGATGAAATCCTCACGGAGCAGGATCACGTCCCCGATTGCGCCTTCCGCGATCAAGGCACGCGCCTGCTTCAGGGCGGGCAGGTGACGGTAGCTCGCGCCGTAACTGAGCGGGACACCGGCGGCATCGCACAGCCTCCGCATCTCCTCGGCGTCCGCGCGTGTCGTCGCCATTGGCTTTTCGACGAGGATCGCATGGCCCGCGGCGGCGACATCGGCAACGATCCGGAGGCGGCTTGCGGGCGGCGTCAGGATGCACACGATGTCGAGCGGTTCCGCCGCGAGCATGTCCCGGTGGTCGGTATAAGCGGCAGCACCGCACGTCGCCGCTGCTTCACCACCGCGTTTTGGATCGGCGTCGCACAGGGCGGTCACCTCGACGGCGTCGGAGCGCCGGTACGCCTCCAGATGGAGACGCCCGACACCACCGATGCCGACGAGGCCGACGCGGAGACGGTCCGTGTGGCCGCTCAGAAGTTCACCCTCGCCTCGATACCGATCGAGCGCGGCGTGTTGATGTAGACGCGGGCGCGGCCCGGCGTTTCGACCGCTGCCGCGACGTTGTCGGAAAGGCTGGCACGCTCGTCGGTCAGGTTCTTCACATAGGCCGCGATCTCGTAGTTGCCGAAGCGAACCCCGCCGCGCACGTTCACGATTTCGTAGCTCGGCCGGATGCGCGGAACGAGTGTACCGGTATCGGGATCGGTGTTGGCGTTGTTGCCGCTCGTGCTCTTTCCGATGTAGCGATAGTCGCCGTAAACGAACCCATCGATCGTCCCGCTGAGCGGGAAATCATAGGACGCCGCGAAGCTTGCCGTATACTTCGCGATTTCCGGAACCCGGTCGCCCTTCGCGCGGCGCGTGGTGAGCACGGTCTCGGTGAATTTCGCATCGGTGTAGCCGAATGCCGCCTCAAGGCTCAGCCCTTCGGCCGGGCGCAGCGTCGCCTCGATCTCGATGCCTTCGCTCTTCGCCTTGCCGGCATTTCCTCTGAAGCCGAAGCCGCACTGCAGGCGCACCAGTTGCTGAATGCTGCTCCAGTCGATGCGGAAGGCAGTGGCGTTCAGCGTCAGTTTGCGATCGAACGCACGCGACTTCACGCCGGCTTCGTAGCTCCACACGCTGTCCGACTTGAACGACTGGACGCTTTCGTTCGAGAGGCCGAGTTCGGCGAGTTCATCGAGGCAGCCGAACGAGGCGGGGATCAGTGCGTTGACACCGCCCGGCCGGAAGCCCTTGGCGGCGGTCGCGAAAATCTGGTTGTCGTCGGCGAACTTGTATTGAAGCGAGAACTTCGGCGTGACACCGCTCTCGCTGCTGCTCTTCTCCGGCACCACCGAAGGGCCGCCGTTGGCGAGTCCGTCCGCTGTTTTCGACGAGGTCGTACCGACATGGAAGGCGCGCAGACCTGCGATGGCGGAAAGTTGCGGCACGATCTCGTATGTGATCTCGGTATAGGCGGCCTTTTCGACCTGCTTCACCGGATTTTCGGTGACGTAGACGAGGTCGGTGCCCAGCGGGAAACCGTTCGCCGCTTCGAAGGCGGCGTCGAGGCCCGGAATGATGTTGGGCGGATAGGCGTACTTGCCCTTGTTGTGGGCGTAATAGAGGCCGGAGACGAATTCGAAAGGTCCGCCGAACGACGATGCGAAGCGGACCTCCTGGATGAAGTTGTCGCGGTTGTTGCGCACTTCCACCGAGGTTGGGATCGGGGGAACGCCGAAGGCGGCCGCGATGAAATCCGTCTGGTCGTCGATGTCGCGCGAGCGTCGATGGAAATATGAGCTTGCCGACGTGAACGTACCGAAGTCGCGCTGCAGCTTGATATCGAAGGATGCGAGCAGCCATTTGTCGCGTGACGCTTCGGGCACGTCGAATTGGCGGTGCTGGATCAGGGAGGTTGGTTCCAGAACCACCGGTCCCGAGCCCGGAAGCGTAAGGTCCGTGAACGGATAGCCGTTCATCCGCGTCTCCTGATAGAGCACGCGCGGTGTGAGGCTGAGATTTTCGGTGGGCTTGAACAGCATCGCGATCGAGGCGCCGTTCGTTCGGGTCCGCGCGACGTTGTCGATCGTCGTCGTCGCGCCTTCCGGGCCGAACTCGCGTTTCATGAAGCCCGCATCATTCTGGTGGATGCCGACCATGCGGACGGCGATCTTGTCCGCCACGAGCGGCAGGTTGATCATCGCGTCGAATTGGTAGCTCGGCCGGTCCGCACCATGCGTGTCCGCAATGCCGGCATGGACACGCCCCGACATCTCGCCCGCATCCGGCTGAGCAGTCACGAGCCGCACGGTGCCACCCATCGATCGCCCGCCATAAAGCGTACCCTGAGGCCCGCGCAGCACCTCGATGCGTGACACGTCGACGACGCGCGGATCGAGCGATTCGGGCACGGGCGTTTCATCGATGTAGAAGCCCGTTGTGTTGCGGTCGCCGATCCCGCGAATGGCGATCGTGCGGGAATTGGTCGTACCTTCCGCCGAGGTGCCGAAGGTGAGGTTGGGCACCGAGGTCGCGTAGTCCGCGAAGGTCGTGGCGGCCTGGCGCTGCAGGTTTTCCGCTGTCATCACATGGATGCTCATGGGGACATTCTGAAGCGTTTCGCTGCGCCGCGTCGCGGTCACGATGATTTCGTCGGCGGCAACGGTTTCGGCGGCGCGCGCGCCGACAGGCGCGATCGCCTGCGAGACCGGAAGCAGGCTTGCGGCTCCCATCAGCAGGCGGCTCACGATCCGTGTGTATCCCTGATTTCCCATTCTACCCCCCTTGTTGGCGTCGTGCGCTGGATTGCATAATACTGATCTTTGATCAAAGATAAAGATGCAACCGATTCGTGAAGCATGGCGAAACGGGACAAACAGGTTGCCGATCGGCACGCGCTGTTGGCGCTGGCGGGGTGATAGGCAATAGGGCTTTCAGGGGGGACTGCGGATGCAAGGGTGGGGGATAGCAGGGACGACTGCAGAGGCGCCCAGTGGCTGAGGTTCAGCGGCTTGCAGGCCGCATCGGTCGCTTTCAGCTTTTCGCCCTCGGCTTCGGCTCGATCATCGGGTCGGCGTGGGTGGTGATCCTGAACCGCTGGCTTGCCGAAGCCGGGCCTATCGGGGCCATACTCGGCTTCGTCGCGGGCGGCATCGCCGTTGTATGTATCGGTGCGTGCTATGCCGAACTCACGGCTCGCGTGCCGAAGACAGGCGGGGATTTCACGTTCGCGCTGGCGGCGTTCGGACCCAGACTTGCCTTTTTCGTCGGATGGTTCACGGCGCTCGGGTGGATTTCGGTCACAGTATTCGAAGGGCTTGCGGTCGCGTGGGTGGTCGAGCTGCTGCTGCCGGGTCTCGACGACGTCGTGCTCTACACGGTGTTCGATGCACCGGTGACGCGCAATCAGCTCCTGATCGGCACGGCGGGCGCACTCATGATGACGATCGTCAATTATCTGGGCGGTGCCGCGTCGGCACGGTTCCAGGGGCTGCTCACCTATGGCTTCCTCGCTGTCGCGCTGGTGCTCCTTCTCGCGATGGCGGGGACCGGCGACACGGCGCTCCTGCTGCCCGCTTTCCCCGAAATGCCGGGCGGGGCGCCGTGGTGGTACGGCAGCCTTGCGATCTTCGCGAGCTGCGCGTTTCTGCTCAATGGCTTCCAGACGATCGCTCAGGCGGTCGAGGAGCGCGCCAGCGGGATCTCACTTCGTACCATCGCGCGCGTGATGATCGCCTCGATCGTGGCGGCGGCGCTGTTCTACTGTCTCGCCGTAACGGCGGCGGCGATGATGAAGCCGTGGTCCGAACTCGCGGGTGCAGACCTCGCGATGGTCGAGGCGGTGCGCGGTCTGCCGATGGGCGACACGCTTGCGCGCATCCTGCTCCTGATCCTGCTCGCGTCGCTACTGAAGACCTGGAACGGCGTCTATTTCGCCGGAACACGGATTCTCTACGGGCTGGCCGGGCGGGGGTTCCTGCCGCGTGGGATGACCACCCTGCATCCGCGTTTCGGCTCACCCTACCGGATCATCCTTATCATCGGGGCGATCAACATGGCGGGGTTGCTGCTCGGGCGCGGCGCTGTGGGGCTGCTCGTCGATACCAGCGCAACGAGCATCGTGATCTGCTTCGTGCTGTGCTGCGCGGCAGTGTTCGTGCTCAGGCGGAAGCAGTTACAGACGCCCGAATTCATGGTGCCGGGCGGCCGCGTCGTGATTGGCTTCGCCTTCCTTGCGGCGCTCGGCATGGCGGCCTCCGCGCTCGTCACGCCGCTGCTGCGCAGTGCGTTTCCGGTCGAATATCTCATCCTTGGCGGATGGGCCGGTCTTGGTGCGTTGACGCTGGCGCTTCGGCGGAAAGCGTACGACGGCACAGGGCCCCGATCGCAAGAACCATGATGCCCGCCAGCAGGCCGATCCCCGCGTGCATCAGCCAGAATGCGGATGCATCCAGCCTGTCCAGCCAGCCCCCGATCCAGCCGGTCGTGCCGTTCGCCAGAAACAGGTGGAGGTAATAGAGGCCCATCATCGTCGAAACGATCGCGGGCGGGGAGACGCGCGCATAAAGCGCGAGTGAGACGGGATAAATATGTGCAAACGCCGTGCTCCCGAGCATGTGGAAAACCACGAGTGTCGCAAGGCCGACCTTCGCGCCTTCCGCATCCGCTATCCGGGATGCGCTTGCCAGTAGCACATAGGCCGCGACGGAAAACAGGCAGCCGATCGCGATCCGCGTGATTTCCGTGGGCGCGATACCGATTGCCGCCATCCGCCTCCAGAACCACATCACGCCGAGCAGGCAGGCAATCGATGCCAGCATGTCGATGGTGATCAGCCACGTCGTCGGCATACGCGTGCCGAACACGTCCAGCGACGCCGACGTATCCGACCAGATGAGATACGCGTTGAACATCTGCTGATTGCCGATTGCGGCGAGCGCGAGCACGGGAATCAGGGCGAGCAGAACGACGGTGGATTTCCATTCGCCGGCCGAGAGCGACCATCGTTCTGCTCGGCGCGCCCGCACCTTTGGTGCAGGGTCTGTCGGCAGATGGCGCTGCCCGGCGAGATACACGCCGAGGCCGATCGCCATCCCCACGCCTGCAGCCGCGAACCCGTATCGCCATCCGAGCGTCTCGCCGAGTGTCCCCGCAACGAGCGGCGCCGCGATGACACCGGCGTTCACGGCGAGCGTGTAGATCTGGTAGGCGTCGGCGCGGCGGGCATCGTCCGTGCCGTAGAGCGCATTGATCTGCGCGGCGAGGTTTCCCTTGAAGCAGCCGATCCCGAACACGAGCAGGAGCAGCGCCGGAAGGAACGCGGCTTCGCTCATCATCAGGAAATGCCCGGCGATCATCAGGACGCTGCCTGCAATCACCGTGGATGTGCGCCCGAGAAAACGATCGGCGAGAAAGCCGCCGAGGATCGGCGTCAGGTAGATGAAGCTGCCGTAGATGCCGAAGATTGCGGAGGCGAGCGCAGTCGTCTGCATCGGGCCGAACAACGCTTCGAGCCCGCTGCGCACGATCCTGAAGCCCGCCACGCTTTCGATGTGACCGGGCTGGAGCAGCGTATCGACGAGATACAGAACCAGCAGCGTCTGCATACCGTATTGGGCGAAGCGCTCCCACGCTTCGGTCACTGCGATATAGCCGAGCGCGCGCGGATGGCCGAAGAAACCGGCCGGGCCGCCGGAACGCGCCAGCTTCAACGTCTCACGGCTGCGGCTGGAAATATTTCGGCGGGCGGCCATGGAACTGGCGGAACGCACGGCTGAAGCTGGTCTGGTCTGCGTAGCCTACCTTTTCCGCCACGTCGGCAATTGATTCGCCGCTTTCCAGCAGCTCGCGTGCGTGCGACATGCGCCGATCCACGCAGTATTTGAGGACGGTGGTTCCGAAGCGGCTCCGGAACCCGCTCGTCAGCTTGCGGCGGTTGAGCCCGGCCATGCGGCTGAGCACGGAGAGGGTCGGCGGGTTCGCGAAATGCCGGTCCATGATGTCGCGCGCATCGTCGAGCCGTGTCTGGTCGCGCCGGGAGAGCGGAACGTCCTGCCGGTCGCTGATGCCGTCGTTGATGAAGGCGATGGCGAGGCAGAGAAGCTCTACGGTCTTTGCCTCCAGAAAGGCGCGGCGCAGCGGGCCTGTGAACCTGCAGGTCCGCACGGCGTGCGCCGCGTCCGACATCGCGGGCGTCAGCGGATGGTTCACCTGCGCGTGTCGCGCCTGCCAGCGGCGGAAGGCGTGGGCGGCCTGCTGCAGGTCTCCTTCCTCCTCCTCCAGAAGGCGTTCCGCCGCTTCCCAGCCGAAAAAGGGCGTAACCGTTCGCCAGGGCTCCGAGAGCAACATGCGGCTGCGCTTTTCGTGGCCCGTGGGTGCTGACGATACGGAAAAGCCCGGCCGATGCACGAGCAGTGCCTCGTCCGTTCCCGCGTCTTCAAACGAGCGGCCTTCGAACCGGAACTGGATGAAGCTCAGGTTCTCGAAAACGAAATCGTAATCGAACTCGCGGTCGTAGGTCACGTCGGAGGTCACGAGGCCGAGATCGCTCGAGAAGAACAGGATTTCCTGCTCTCCCTGCATCGGCATCCCTTCGGAATAGGCAAGCGCGATACGTTCGTCCGCGGCTTCGAACGGCACGAGGCCGGTTCCCCGGGTCTGCGCAACCGCATCGACGAGCGCACTTTTGCTGAAGCAGCGGAAATGCTCGGGGCAGTCGGCCTTCCGGTAGAACGGTCTTTCCCCGCCGGCCGGCATCACTGTCTGCTGCATGTTCGCGCCCCCTCGATCTCCGCGCTCCCGATGTTCGCGCCCCTGTGCCGGTGTGTTCGATCACCTGTTCTGATGCGAATACTATAATGCATGGCCGCGCATGGCGAGCCCTCCCGAAGCCTTGCGCGCGGAGTCGAAGGCTGCCGCGCCTCTCGTGTATATGACTGAAATTCCGATGATTTTTGTGTGTCTCAGACGGTGGGTTCCGCATTGTCAAAAAGTAGTAACGATAGGTCATTCCGGTTCGGCGGCGTGTCGATAGCCTTTCTGTGTGTCGGGCGGCGGGGGAAAAATCCGTGGCCCGTGTGGTGCAGGGGGAATGGACTTGGTTCAGATCGGACGGCGCGGTCTTCTGGCTTCGGCTGCTGCTGCGGGGCTTGTGACCCCGCGTATGGCGGCTGCCGCGCAGGGCTCCGGCGCGCGTGTTGCCGCAAGCGGTGGGGAGGCCGATATGTCTAGCGGCGCCTTCGGCAGAAAGACGCCGGCGCGCGGCCGGGGCGGCCTTGCGATCACCGGGCATCCCTGGGCCACGGAGGTTGCTGTGGGAATTCTGCGCGAAGGCGGCAACGCCTGCGATGCCCTGCTCGCGGCGGCGGCGGCGCAGACCGTGATCGAACCGCACCTCACCACGATCACCGGCTGCATGTCGATGATGTACCACGATGCCGCCACTGGCCGCACGCGCTACCTGAACGGCAACGTCAATGCTCCGCGTGCGCTGGCGCCCGTGCTGACGGAGGTGGATACTTCGACAGGTCGCATGGCCTGCGTGCCGGGGTTCTGGGCGGCGTTCGAGGCGGCGGCGTCCACGTTCGGAACGATGCCGGTGCCGCGGCTGCTGAAACCGGCGATCGGTTTCGCGCGAGACGGCATCGCCTGTCACCCTTCGCTCTGGGGGGAGGTCTACAGCCGTCAGGCCATGCTCGCGCGCACCGCTGAAGGGCGCTCGATCTTCATGCCGCGCCGGGCAATCCTCAATCCCGGCGAAAAGCTTGTTCAGCCTGGCGCTGCCGAAACGCTGCAGCGCCTAGGCGAAGAGGGAAGCCGGTGGTTTTACACGGGCGGCTTCGCGAAGGATTTCTGCGCCGCCGTAAATGCAGCGGGTGGCGCTCTCTCGCCCGAGGAGTTCGCCGCATATCAGGTGCGCTGGGAAGAGCCGGTCAGGGGGCAATACCGCGATCTCGAAATCCTTGGATCGGTGCCGCCGGATACTGGCGGGCTGCATCTTATCGAGCTGCTCAACATGGTCGAGCTGATGGACATTCGGAAGAATGGCCCGGCGAGCGAGTCTCCCGAAACGCTGAAGCGGATGATGCTCGCCGCGCGCGACGTGCTTGTCACAGGCATGACGTATCGCGATCCGCGTTCAACGCCGCTCGATGTCGAACGCATTGCTTCGAAGGCCTATGCGGCAGAACGTTACGCAAAAATTCTTAAGGGCGCTGCGCCCGCACCGGGCGCTGCGCCCCACGGCCCCGGAAGCTGTCACCTCACCGTTATCGACCGCGCGGGCAACATCGCGACCGCGCTGCATTCCACGCTGTCGCTGCCCTGGGCGAACGGATTGTTCGTGCACGGCGTCAGCATCTGCGGTCCCGGCAATCATTTTCTGAACACGATGCCGAAGCCGGGAGACCGCGTCACCGTGCTCATCTGCCCGAGCATGTTGTTCCGCGGCGGGCGGCCCTTTCTCGCGGGCGGATCGCCGAGCACGAGCCTCGTCTGCAACCTCGTCCAGAACATCACGAATATCGTCGATTTCGGTATGCCGCTTGCGGAGAGTGTCGAGCGTCCCTCGTTCGGCGGACTTGTCGATGGTCAGTATCGCATGACGGTCGAGACCGATCTCGGCGATCGCCTGATCGGCGCGGCCGAAGCAGCCGGAATTCTTGTCGAGCGCGTCAATCCGTGGAGTTCGCGGCACGGCGCGTTCGAAGCCATTCACGTCTCGGAGGACGGAGAAGCGTTTGCCTGCGGTGATCCGAGGCGAACCTCGGTTGCGCTTGCGGCGTGAGCCAAATTCAACTTGAACCAAAAAAGGGGGAAACCATGATCCACAACAGAAAATTCCGGCACGGGCTTCTCGCCGGTGCATTGCCTGCGATTGCCATTGCGGCATTCTGCAGCCCGGCTCTGGCGGCGGAGAACGAGGCAGCCGTCGCGCTTCCCGAAATCATCGTCACGGCGCGCAAGCAGCAGGAATCTCTGCAGAATGTGCCGATCTCCGTGACGGCCTTCGATTCCGCATCGATCGAACTGCACAATTTCAACAATGTGCAGGACATGTCCTACAGCATTCCCAACCTCAACTTCAGCCGTCTGACGACGCTCAGCACCTCGATCAGCATTCGCGGCATCAACTCGGCCGACAATGCCCCCGGTTTCGAAACGGGCGTCGCGGTCATTCTCGATGATGTCTACATCGGCCGCGCGGCCGGATTCACGACGAACCTTATCGATATCGAACGCGTCGAGGTGCTGCGTGGACCGCAGGGCACGCTGCAGGGCCGCAACGTCACGGCGGGCTCGATCAATATCGTCACCGAGCGCCCCTCCGACGATTTCAAGGTCAAGGGCAAGATCAGCTACGGCAACTACGATGAGCTGACCGCGATGGGTGTCGTCAGCGGTCCGATCGTGCCGGGCAAGCTGGCCGGCAAGATCGGCATCGCCCGCATCAAGAACGACGGCTACGGTCGCAACGCCTCGCTCGACAAGCCGCTCGACAGCACGGACGCATGGTCGTTTCGCGGCCAGCTCGCGTTCACGCCGACGGACGACCTCACCATCCTGCTGACGGGCGACTACGATGACTACGACAACCACGATTCTCACGGCTATTTCGGCCCGCCGGATATCGTGAAACTGACCCCGGACATCACGGACCGCGAGGCGAACGGCGACGTCTGGAACAATGGCTTCCGCAAGGTCGGCGGCGGGGCGCTCAACATCTACTACACATTCCCGAACGAGATGACGCTCGCCTCGATCACCAGCGCGCGCGCCTATGATGTCTCGGCGATCCAGGAGGCCGATCCGGACCTCAACTGGGGACCGTCTGGCGCAGGAACCTTCGTGGCAACGGCACGCAACGACCAGAAGCAGAACCAGTTCTCTCAGGAAATTCGCCTTGCGTCGCCCTCGGGCGGCAATTTCACCTGGCTCACCGGTCTCTATTATTACCGGGACACACTGAAGAACTATCAGAACTTTCTGTTCGGCGTGAACACCGGAACCGTCATCGCCGGTGCGAGCACCATCGACGATTCCCGATCGACGACGAAGAGCTATGCGGCCTTCGGTTCGGCGACCAATCGGTTCAGCGATCGCTTCAGCGTAACGGGCGGACTTCGCTATACGATCAACAAGCGCGGCATCCGTGTTCTGGAGGCGCTCGGCATCGATGGCACCGATCCCGATTTCGGCGACTATGTCGATATGCTGACGGCGGACGATCCGGCGCCGACGGAATTCGGTGCGCTGGTCGAGCTCGGCACGACGCGCAACAAGGTCACAGACAAAGCGCTGACAGGCGACCTGACCTTCACGGTCGATTGGACCGATGATGTCTCGACGTTCGCGAAATACGCGCACGGCTTCAAGGGCGGCGGTTTCAACGCCAGCTTCAATTCCGGCTTTTCGGGCGGAAGCGTGAAGCCCGAGTATATCGACTCCTTTGAACTCGGCCTCCGGAGCATGTTGTTCGATCGCAAGCTGCGCTTCAATCTCACCAACTTCTACATGAAGGTGAAGGACCAGCAGACGCTGATCTACGACTCCACGGCATTCCGCTATGTCACTGCAAATGAACCGGGTGTCCGCACCTATGGTTTCGAGCTTGATGCCGCAGCGGTGCTGACGCCCGAACTCACCTGGTCGCTCGGCGTCGGCTACATCAATTCGGAAATCACCGGCGGCGCGAACAAGGGGCTGCGCCCGGCCTACAGCTCGCCGTGGAGCATCAACACGAGTCTGTCCTTCGATCAGCCGGTCACCGAAACGCTGAACCTATTCGCCTTCGGCGAAGCGAGCTGGCGGGATGGCTATGCGCTGCTCGCCGGATCACCGAATGCCTCGCGGCAGAGCGCATACTGGTGGCTTGGCGGCAAGGTGGGCGTGAAGGCTGCCGACGGCAGCTGGTCGCTCAGCCTTTATGGAAGAAACCTCACCAACGAGACCGTCGCCTCCTACGCAACGAACGTGCCCGGCCTCTTCACGGTCGCGTTCCTGCAGCCGCCGCGCACCTACGGTGTCGAGCTGTCGTTCAACTTCTAGTCGCACCCGCGCTCCGGCGGTGCCGTCGCATCGCCGGAGCGTTGTGGTTCTTTCAAGGCCCGGTTCATGTCTCATCGCGTTCCCTTTGCGTCGGAAGGTCTTTCCGCCGATACCGTCAGCCAGCGGCTTCGGGATTTCGCGCGGCAGGATGCCGATGTCGTGCGGGACATCGGGTTCGCCCGGCGCTTCTTCGCGGCGCCGGACGTCTCGGCGATCGCCGCGGAGGCGTATGGCCTGTTCGCCCATGCCGGCCGCGTCTCATCCTATCCCGGCCTGCCGCAACCGCCGGGCATCCGGCAGATGCAGGGCGAGCTTCAGCAATGGGCGCTCGAACTTCTCGGGGCGCCGGAGGGCACCACGGCGAGGCTCACCTCGGGCGGCACCGAAAGCGTGATCCTCGCCCTCCGCGCCTGCCTGCAAAGCACGGACCCCGCCGATGGCGTGCCCGAGATCGTGACGGCGTGGTCCGCGCATCCGTGCATCGACAAGGCCGCGGCGCTGCTTGGTGCCCGGCTGATCCGGGTGCCCGTGGGACCGGATCACCGCTCCGATCTCGCGGCCATGGCCGCCGCGATCACGCCGCAGACACGAATGCTGTATATCTCGTTTCCATCCTACGCTTATGGTTTGGAAGATGATGTCGTTGCCTTCGGCGCGCTCGCGCGGGAACGTGGTTTGTGGCTTCACGTCGATGCCTGCATGTCGGGTTTTCTCGCGCCGTTCCAGCGCATGAACGGGGAGGCGATTCCACCCTGCGGCTTGAACGTGCCCGGCGTCTCGTCGATGTCCGCGGATTTCCACAAGCACGGCTATGCCGCAAAGGGTGCGTCGGTGCTTCTGCTTGCGGATGAGCCAGCACAAGCGATCGATTTCGTCTATTCCGATCACCCGCTGCCGACGATGGCGACCGAAACGCTTGCCGGAACCGCGCCGGGCGCACCGTTCGCGTCGGCATGGGCGGTGATGCGCTATCTGGGCGTCGACGGGTATCGCAGGCTCGCGCACGATCTTTCCGCCGCACGGCACGCCTTCGTAGAGGCGGTGAACGCGGTGCCGGGCTTCACGGTGCTGGGTGATCCGCTGTTCAGTCTCGTCGTGGTCACCTCGCCGTGTCATGACATGAAGCTCGTGCATCGGCGCATGGCCCGGCGCGGCTGGTTCACGCTCGCCGTGCGGGAACCGCCGGGGCTGCATCTCGGCATCGGCGCCGGTGACGGCCCGCTTGCCGGGCGGTTTGCCGCCGATCTGCGGGCGGTGGGAGAAGAACTGTGAGTGAAGATGCGATCCGCAGTGTGGTCGAGGCCTATTACCACGCGATGGTCGGGGGTGACGAAGCGGCGCTGAGGCAGGTCTTCGATCCCGAAGCACGCTTTCAGGGCTGGCGCGACGGCAGCGAGGTTCGCCGCGATCTCGATGCGTTCGCCGCGATGCTGCAAACGCCCTACGATGGCGAGGCGCACACGGAATGGCGGATCGATCTCGTCGATCGCACCGGGCCGGTCGCGATCGTCCGCGTCGTCGACTGGTTCCGCGGGCGGTACTACACCGATTATCTGACGCTCGCGCAGCGGAATGGCGCATGGATCATCGTCAACAAATGTTTCTATGCCCATCATGCGGATGCAAAAGGCATCGACGATCTGGGGGGCGACGCATGATACGTGGGTTTCTGCTTGCCTTCCTGCTGCTCGCCCCGGTTCCTGTCGCGGCATCGGACATCACGCGCAGCACGCTCGCCGCGGCGGCCACGACGTTCGACATAGCGTCGCGCGATACGGGCGCAGATCACCGCATCCATGTGTTCGTCCCGTCCGAAACGCGCCCGGGTGCGCGCCTCCCTGTTGTCTATCTTCTCGATGCCGACGGGCATTTTCCGCTGTTCACCGAAATCGTCCGGGTGCTGATCGATGCGGGGGACATACCGCCGGTTGCGGTTGTCGGGATCGGCTATCCCGTGCAGAGCATGGCCGACACGATCACGCTGCGCCTGCGCGACTACACGCCCGTCGGCGATGCGCCGCACGCCGCGCTCCTTCGCAAGATCGTGGGCGAGCGGCCGGAGATCAGGGAAGGCGGGGCCGATGCCTTCCTGCGCTTCATCGAGACCGATCTGAAGCCGCGCATCGCGCAGCACTATCCCGTGGACAATGCGAACGCCGCGCTCGTCGGCCATTCGCTTGGCGGGCTTTTCGGCCTTCACGTCCTGCTCTCGCGCCCGGAAAGCTTCCGCTATTACGGCCTCTCCAGCCCGCCGATCCTGTGGGCGGACGGCAACCTCCTCGCACGCGAGGCGGATTGGGCAAGGCGCCACCACGATCTTCGGGCGACGCTCTTTCTCGGCGTCGGCGACAGGGAGCGCACGCTTGCCCACGTGCTCGCGCTCCCGCCCGAACTCAAGGCCGAGGAAACCGAGATCGTCGCGCGCCTCGGCAATCCCGATCCGGTGGCGCAGCTTGCCGATTTCGAAACCCGGCTGCGCGGCCGCGCCTATCCGGGCTTGCGTTATCCCGGCCTCAAGGTCTTCGACGGCGAAAGCCATGGCGGCGTCGTGGTGCCTGCGTTCAATGCCGAACTCCTGATGTTCTTCGGAAAATCCCAATGACCGCGTGAAGTGCGGGTGCTGGCCTCATTGGAGCGGATTACTGGTTCCGTGCCCGCGCGGGGCTGTGTATAGCGCTTCGCGATATTGGGCAGGAGTTGAAGGTCATGGTGAAACCGGCGGCCGAAGTGATGCGGGAGGCCATCGTCGCAGCGGTGATTGATGGCGTCTCCGCGCTGCGCACGGCGTCCGGCGGCGTGCCCAACAATCTGCTTCGCGACCTCAGCGCCATTCATCCGAACACGACCTTCGATGATCTGCCGCAGGCGCTGCAGGCGTCGATTCTTGCGAGCGTACGCGGTGCGTTCACGCGCCTCCAGAAGGAGGGCTACACCGTGCTGAACCCGGATCTCGCGCCGCCGCCCCGCCGTCCGCAGCCGACCCAGCCGACCGGCCCGCGCGGCGCACCGCGACCGAACCCGTCGCGTCCGGGACAGCCACGCCGCCCGAGGCCGCCCGGCAAGCCCGCGCGCTAGGACCGCAAGACCATCGCGAGCCATTCGGCGACGAGCGCGGGTTTCTCCTCGCCCTCGATCTCGACCTCCACGTCGATCGTGAACAGGAACTTGCCCTCGCCGCGATCCTGGAAGTCGCGCAGGCTCATGTGCGCGCGGATGCGCTTTCCCACTGGCACCGGCGTAATCAGTCGCATGTGGTTGAAGCCGTAGTTCAGCGCATACCAGGCGCCGCCCTCGCTCTCGCCGAACGCATCGATGAAGCCGATGTCGTGCGACATCGTGATCAGCATCGATGTGGTCCAGAAGCCCGCCGCCACGGTCCCGCCGAACGGCGTGTTCGCCTTCGACCATTCGGGATCGAGATGCATAGGGTCGTTGTCGAGCGTGGACGCGGAAAACTGCGTGACCAGCGCCTGCTCCACGTCGAACCAGCGCGAGGTGCCGAGCGGTTTTCCGATTTTCGATTTCATGTCCGTTCCCATTACGGCAGGTTCCATCCGATAAGATTGAGCGAGGCGAGGAAGGCTAGAATGCCCGTCGCAGCGATGGCGATGAGGCTGAAATGCACGCGGCGGAAAACGGCGCGGCGGCCTTCGCCCCACCAGCCGCGCAGCCATGCCGTGATCGCAGCAGCGATCGTCAGCGCGGCGACGAGCGCGCCGAGATTGCCCACGATCGCAAGGCCGATGAAACGCCCCCGCTGCGCTTCGAGCACATGGTACATGATGCCGTCGTCCGCCGCGTAGAAGCCGAGCAGCACGAGCGGCAGGGCGATCACCGTGCCGAGCTGCAGCAGCGGCAGCCAGCGGGAGAGCCGCTCGGCACGCGCGCTTCCCGGCCAGAACAGGCAGAGGATGCCCGTGAAAGCGATGAGCAGCAGCACGGGCAGCATCATTCCGGCGACGCGCGGGTTCCACGTGTCGCTGCACCGTTCCCAGGCGTCCACCGACAGCAGCGGCGCTATGCCGGTCGCCGTGTCGTTGCTCGTGGTGAAGGCAAACAGCGCGGACGTGTTCGGATCGCCGAGTGCCTTCGGTGCTGCGTCCGGATTGAAGAACACGCCGGGCGCCATCTGCCGATAACCGCGCACGCCGCGAATGGTGAGCGTGCCGTCCGCGCCTGCTGCTGCCGTGATCACCGCATAGCCCGCGCCGAGAAAATCGAACGCGGCCTCGACCGTGCTGTAGGAGCGGCGTTGGCGGCAATAGGTTCCGGCGAAATCGCTCGCCGGTCGCGTTACCGGCGCTTCTGCGGGACGGTAGGCGCCAAGGAAACGCGTCAGCGCCGCCTCGCGCACGAAGGCGGAGTTCAGCACCGGCTCGACCGGATTCGCCGGGTCCGCCGCAAGCCGTGTCTTGCCGACGAGCGAGCGGAGCTGTTCGGTGAGGTCGACAACGGGCCCTTCGCCGACGATCGAGGCGAACACACCGATGCCACGCTCGGGCACCAGCACCATCACGGTCTGAAAGCCCGGCCAGCCGCCGCCGTGCTCCACGACATGCGCGCCGTTCCAATTGCCTTCGATGAACACCATGCCGAAGCCAGTCGTCGCCGGGTGGTTTGCGACGTGCCGCGTCTGCATCCGCCGGAAACCCTCCGCCGACAGGATCGAGGGCTTGCCGTTTGCGCCTTCGATCTGCGCGATCATGAAGCGCGCCATGTCGAGCCCCGTGGTGCTGACGCCGCCCGCAGGCGCGATGAACGGGTTCATCGGTACATAACCGATCGCTTGCCGCTCGCCGTTCGGGAACGTGGCATAGGGGCGAGCGTGTGCAGGCGAGGGGGAGAGCGCGAGGTTCAGATAAGAGCGCTCCATGCCGAGCGGCGCGAAGATGTGCTCCTTGAAATAGCGGTCGATCGGCTGGCCGGAGATGTCCTCGACGATGAGGCCGAGCACGGCCGTGCCGAAGTTCGAATAGACGGACCACGTGCCCGGTTCGCGCACCAGCTTCGGCATCGCGCGGGCGATCACGTCCGCGCTCACGGGATGTGCGATGGCCCGGTCCGTACCCAGCCCGAACGCCTTGTCCTCGAAGCCGGCGCGGTGCGTCAGCAGGTGCCAGATGGTGACCGGGCGGCCTTTCCAGTCGGGAAGCTGCACGCGCCTCAGGTAACGGTTGGCGGGGTCGTCCAGCGAGCGGATCAGGCCCTTTTCGTGAAGCTGGGCGATGGCGGTCGCGGTGATCACCTTGGTCGTGGAGCCGATGCGGACCTCGGTCGCCGCAGGGTCCATCGCGCGACCGGTCGCCTGGTCGGCAAGGCCGTATCCCTTGGCGAACGTCACCGCGCCGTTCTCCACGACGACGATCTCGGCGCCCGTGAAGCGGTGCGTTTTCAGCGCGGGCTGGAACAGCGCGTCGGCCCAAGCTTCAACAGGTTGTGCCGGCGCCGCGACAGCGGGTGTGGCCAAAAGCGCGGCAAGACAGGCGAGCCATTTCAGAATGCGCATCGGCATGGATCCCCACCATGAAGTTTCGATGAATTAATATTCAATGAGTAAATATTCATCGCATCCACCCTGTCAATCGAAATCGCGGCCCGTCCGAGTGCGTGAGGAAATTCATTGAACTCATGTTCAACCCTGTCTAGCTGATCGCTGGATATCCGGGGAGACAGCCATGGACGGGCCAAAAAAAGCGCCGGGGCGCAAGGCCGCGCTAAGCCGCAAGGAGCAGGCGCTCGAAACGCGCGCGCGCCTGAAGGAAGCGACGATCCGCGTACTGGGCCGCATCGGCTACCGGCAGATGCGCATCGCCGATGTCACGCGCGAGGCGGGTGTCGCGGTCGGGCTGTTCTATCATTATTTCCCCGATCTGAAGGCCGTGACGAGCGAGGTGCTGTCCGACTACATGGCCGAGATGACGGCGAAGGCGCGCAAGGTCACCCCGAGCGACGACCTCTTCGAAACGCTGCGCGAGCAATACAAGATTCTGATAGGACATTTCGAGGAGCAGCCGGGGCTCATGCGCTGCATGTTGCAGGCCTCCGAAGAGATTCCCGAGTTCGGTGAAATCTGGAAGGCCTCGAACCGTCAATGGACGCACAGTTTCGCGCGGCGCCTGTCCGAAGCGCTCGGCCCAGAGAAGCTCGATCGCAAGACGAGCCTGCTCATGGCCTATTGCCTCGGCTCGATGTCGGACGGTGTCGTGCACGAATATTATGTTCAGCAGAATCCTGATCTCGTGGGCTGCGTCGACTCGCGCGACCAACTCGCCGAGGCGCTGGCGACGCTCACCTACCGCGCAGTTTTCCTCGCCAACCCGCCGCGCGAAAAATTGGGCGCGGCGGCTGCTATCGCCGTCGCGCCCATTGCGAGTCGCTAGTGAGGGGCCCGCGACCAACGCGGTCGCGGGGTACTGAGAACGTTTACTAGAACCGCTTGCTCGCGCTGATACCGAACGTGCGCGGGCGATTGACGTTGATGCGCTGGTCGCCGAGCGTCGTGTCGACAAAGAGTTCGGCGCGCTTGTCGAAGAGGTTGTTCACGAACAGGCTGATGTCGAGGTCGCCGGTCTCGACGCCGATCTTCGCGTTCGCCAGCTCGTAGCTGTGCTGAAGATCGGGCGCGGGAACGTCGCTCGGGAAGCCGTTATAGCTGCCGCCGACATGCTGGATGTTCGCCTGCATGTAGCCCGAAAGCGCGTCCGACAGCGGGAAGCTGTACCGGCCGAAGATGTCGTAGCTCCACTTCGGCACCGCCGGAATCCGGTCGCCCTTGAGGCCCGCGCCGCTCGCGCTGTTCGCGGCGAGATAGGCGTCGGTGTAAGCGAGCGTCGCCCCGAGTTCGAGGCCGCCGACGGGCCGTAGCGAAAGCTCTACCTCCGCGCCCTTGCTCTTCGCCTTGTCGCCGTTCGTCACGTACGAGAAGCCGTCCGGGCGCGTCACCGTCACCTGGATATCGCTCCAGTCGATGTAGAACAGCGAGGCGTTGAACGTCGCCTTGCCGCCGAGGAAGTCGGACTTGAAGCCCACCTCGTAGTTCCACAGCGAATCCGAATCGAACGTCGGGGGTGCCGATACGCCGCCAAGCGGCGGGATGGTCGTGTTCGGGCCGCCGACGCGGAAGCCCTGCGCGGCCTGCGCGTAGACGAGGATATCGGGCGTCGCCTTGTACGAGATGTTGATCTTCGGGTTGATCTTGCTCTCGCTCGATCCGCCCGAATCCGACGAGAAACCGCCCGCGATGATGCCGTCGGAAACCTTGCTGAAGCGCTCCTTCACCTTGAAGGCACGCAGACCGCCGGTGATCTTCAGCGCCTCGGTCACGTTGACGCTGAGTTCGCCGAACGCGGCATACTGTTTCGTCACGTTGTTGATGTCGCTGTCGAGGAGCGGGGTCGTCGTCGGGATGCCGAACAGGCCGCCGTGCCACGCAAGCTGATAGAGCGAGTTCTTGCGACGCGAATAGTAGAGGCCCGCGATCCATTCGACCGTGCCGCCGCTCGGCGAAGCGAGGCGGATTTCCTGCACGAAGTTCTTGTCCGGCACGACGTTGTTGAGCCAGACCGGCACCGGCACGCCGAGGAAGGCGGTGACGTCGCGGTTGTCGTTGATCTTGCGATCGAGATAGCTCGTCGTCGAGACGAGATCTGCCCAGCCGAAATCATTGTGGAGCACGAGGCTGTAGACGGTGAGGTCGTCGCTGCGCAGTTCGGCGACGGCGCGGCGCTGGGAGAGGCCGGCGAGCGTCGGGTCGATCTCCTGCGTGCCGCCGAAGTCGGACCGCTGGAGGAGGATGCTCGCCGTCGCGTCGAACGTCTCGCTCGGCGCCATCTTCAGCGAGAAGCGGGCGCCCCAGGTCTCGGCATCGTTCACATTGCTCTTGCCGAGCTGTGCGTTGTCAACGAAGCCGCCTTCATTGCGGTAGTAGAAGACGGTGCGCATCGCGACCTTGTCGGTGGCGAGCGGTACGTTGATCATGCCGTTGAGCGCAACGCTCTCATCGCCGTGACGTGTGGTGGAGAGCGATCCGCTGACCGACGCCTCGATGCGGTCGAGCCTCGGCTTCGCCGTGATCATGCGGATGGTGCCGCCCATCGAGCCCGCACCGTAAAGCGTGCCCTGCGGGCCGCGCAGAACCTCGATGCGCTCGACATCGTAAAGGCGAAGGTCAGGCTCGTTGTTCGGGAAGCTGACCGGCGTCTCGTCGATGTAGATGCCGACCGGGGACTGGTGGTTCTGGTCGACGCCGGTGGAAACGCCGCGCAGGGTGATCTTGTTGCGGCCCGAGCCGCGATCCACGAACGACAGGCCGGGCACGCTGCGCGCGTAGTCGGTGAAACCGTCGAAGCCGCGCTTCTCGATCTGCTCCGCGGTGAGCGCCGAAATGCTGAGCGGCACATCCTGCAGCGCCTGCGCGCGCTTCTGCGCGGTCACCACGATCTCGTCGGTCGGCACGGCCTCTTCGGCCGACGCCGCATACGGCGCCATCAGCGCCAGCGCGCTGCTCGCCATCCACAAACGGGAAAATCCCTTCATGAGTACCCCCCTTTTTATAATATTGAATTAAAACTCATTGAGTTTGTATTCAACGAAAAGGAGCGTGTCAACGTCGCTTTCGTTCGTGTTCGGCGGCGCGCGTGGGCTATGGGGAGGGCATGGACTTTCACGATCTTCTGTTCCGCTACTTCGGCACCGCCGAGATCGAGGCGTTGAACGCCTCGGCGCTCACTGCCGGGCTTGACCGTATGCGTGTCGACTTCGGCCTCGAAACGAACGCCGGGCGGCGCTTCGCGCTCTGGGCGCTGATGTACATGCTGGGCGATGCGCCCGATCTCGAGGCGTTCGAGGATGCGGAGGAACGCGAAGCAGCGCGCCGCTTCATGGATCTGGCCGACAGCGCGGATTAGCCCGCTACCCGAACCGATGGGGGATCACCCATCGCGCCGGATTGTTGCGACACGCACAGGCGTTATCCTCTCCCCATGGGGATCGAGCGGAGAGTGGCGGCCGTCAGCACGGCAAGGCCGGTGTGGCAGGATGTGAGGGGGCAGCGCACCTTCACCTCGATCGTGCGCAGCCCTGCGCCCGGCGCGCTCTGGTTCGGTGCGGGCGGACCGGAAGGCAACGAGACCGCGGTCCACACCGAAGCCGTCCTCGCCGCGCCTGCGGAGCACTACGATATGTGGGCGGCGCGCTTCGGCGTCGATCGCGCCGCGTGGGATTGGTGCCGCTTCGGCGAGAACATCGTCGTTTCCGGTTTCGATGAAAACACGCTGCGGATCGGCGATATCGTCTGTATCGGCGGCGCGGTGTTCCGTGTCACCTCGCCGCGCATCCCGTGTTTCAAGTTCGCGTGGCGCATGGATCAGCCCGACAGCGTGCTCGGGCCGATGATCGAAAGCGGCCATATCGGCTTCTACCTTGCGGTCGAAAGCCCGGGACCGGTCGGCGCCGGAGACGTTGCCACGATCGAAGCGCCCGATCCTTCGGCGATCACCGTCGGCGATCTCTCTCGTCTGCTCGTCGCGCGGGACGCAGATCCGCAGGCGCTGCGCGAGCCCCTTGCCAACCCGTGGCTCGGCGGACAGGCGCGCGGGATGCTGGCGAAACGCATCGCGGGTCTGGAGGACATGGCGCGGCTCAAGACGGGCCGCTGGAGCGGTTGGCGCCCCTTTCGGGCCGAGCGGCTGCGCGCGGAAGCGAAGGACATCGCCTCCTTCGCGCTCACCCCGCTCGATGATGCGCCGCTGGCGCCGGCGCTCGCCGGGCAGTTCCTCACCGTCCGGCTCGGGAACGGCGACGATGCTCCGGTCCGCAGCTGGACGCTTTCCGATCACGACGACACGCCGGAGCAGTACCGCCTCACCGTGAAGCGTCTCGCGGAGGGGGCGGGATCGGCGCTCCTCCACGAGATCGGCGCACGCGGCGGCACGGTCTGGGCGCGGCCCCCGGCGGGGCGTTTTACGCTGAAGCGCGACGGTTTCATGCGCGTCGTGCTGATCAGCGCGGGGATCGGCGTCACGCCGATGCTCGCGATGCTGAAGGCGCACCGGGCGCGGCAGGACGTGCAGCCGCCGCTCCTCTGGATTCACCAGACGCGGAGCGGCGAGACGCACGCGTTCGCGGCTGCGGGCGAAGATGCGGCGCTGGCCCACGTGTTCTACTCCGCGCCGCGTGAGGGCGATGCCGGGCACGAACCGGGAAGGCTCACGCCGGAGCGGCTGCGCGATATTCTCGCGCCTGCCTACAAGACAGCGCCCTTCGGCCGCGATGTCGAGTTGGATGGCATTTTCAGCGACGTCTACATCTGCGGCCCCGCACCGTTCGAGGCGATGGTGCGCGAGGCGCTCGTCGCGATGGGTGTCCCGCCAGGGCAGGTTCGATCGGAATCGTTCGTGCCCGGTGCGGCAGACGCCGTTCCCGCCATCGCCCGGGCAAAGGTCGATTTCGGCGGCACCATCGCGGAATGGACGCAGGCCGCGAACCCGAGCCTGCTCGACCTCGCCGAAGCCGCCGGCCTCGCGCCGGCATTCGGCTGCCGTTCGGGGAGCTGCGGCGCGTGTGAAAGCACGCTCGTGTTGGGTAGCGTTGAGCATTCGCCGTCTCCCGCCATGCCGCTCGCGGCGGACCGTGTCCTGCTCTGCTGCGCGCGTCCGGCCTCCGCAGACGTGACCATCGCCCTTGGCTAAGCCGCCACCCCGATTTCGTCGTCACCACCCGCTGCGGCCTTTGCGGCGCGGCGCAAGATACAGGAACCTGCACTCATGACGCTGATCATCGAAAACGTGACTGTCTTCGACGGAGAGGCCGTACTCGGCGAGGGCATGTCGATCGTCGTCGAAGGAACCACGATCCGCGAAGTCTCCGACAAACCCGTGACCGGATCGGATGCGCAGCGCATCGATGGCGGCGGCCGTTTCGCGATGCCCGGGCTCATCGATGCGCACTTCCACTGTTACGGTGCGGAGGCGAACCCGGCGGTGATCGATAATATGCCGCCTGGCCTCCGTGCGCTTCATGCGCGCAAGATCATGGAAGATACCCTGCAGCGCGGCTTCACGACCGTGCGCGATGCGGCGGGCGGTGATCATGTGCTCGCGGCGGGGCTGGCGAAGGGCCTCATCAACGGCCCGCGCCTCTTCTACCCCGGCCTCGCAATCAGCCAGACGGGCGGCCACGGCGACATGCGCGATCCCGATCATTTCGATGGCTGCGCCTGCGCCTATTGCGGATCGCTGTCGGTCGTCGTCGACGGGCCGGACGAGATGCGCAAGATGGTGCGCGAACAGCTCCGGCGCGGCGCGCACCAGATCAAATTGTTCGTGTCTGGCGGCGTGCTGTCGCCGAGCGATCCCATCTGGATGAACCAGTTCTGCGACGAGGAAATCCGCGTCGCGGTCGCGGAGGCCGCCACGCGCCGTACCTACGTGATGGCTCATGCACACACGAATGAGGCCGCGATCCGCTGCGTGAAGAACGGTGTACGTTCCATCGAACACGCAACGATGCTGGAGGCGGACGGCGTCGCCGCGATCGTTGAGCACGATGCCTTCGCGGTGCCGACGCTGGCGATCATCGATGCGATCCGCGCGGTCGGCCCCTCGATGGGGCTTCCTGCGGCGGCACTCGCCAAGGTGGCCGAGGTTGGAGATCAGGCCGCGACGTCGCTCGATCGCCTGCGGGCGGCGGGGGCGAAGATCGGGTTCGGCACCGATCTTCTGGGCACGGTGATGAACCGCCAGTCGCGGGAGTTCGCGCTCCGCCGCGAAATCATGAGTCCTGATGAAATCCTGCGCTCGGCGACGTCGGTGAACGCGGCCTTGCTCGGGATGGAGGGGAAACTGGGCACGATCGCGCATGGCGCGTTTGCCGATCTGCTGCTGGTGGACGGCAACCCGCTGGAGGACATCTCCATATTCGAACAGCACGACCGGATCGCACTGATCGTTGCCGACGGACGTATCCGCAGGAACGCCCTTGTCTGAGTCGCAGCCGCCCGCGCCGGAACGTCAAAGCGCGGTCTTCAGTCTCGTCGCGGGAAACATCGCCGGGTTTTCGGGAACGACGGCGATTCCGCTCTGGCTTGCGGCATCGGAGGCAAGGGGCGAGCTTGCCGGCGTGGTGGCATCCGGCGAGATGGCGGCGATCGGCCTAGGCACGCTTGGCGCTGCAGCCGTTGCGGGCAGGATCGGAGCGCGGCCGCTCTGCCTTGGCGCAGCAGCTGTTTCGGTCGGCGCCAACCTTCTCGCAATGCTTGCGCCGGACGCCGCGTTCGTTGTCGGACGCCTGCTGTCCGGTCTGGCAATCGGCGTGGTGCTGGCCACAGCGACGGCACTCGCGGCACAGCGGGTGGATGCGCAGAAGACGCTCGCCACGATGCAGATCGGTCTCGCCTGCTTTGCAGCGCTCTTCTACATCGTTCTGCCGCCGCTCGTCGAAACCGTGGGTGTGGCGGCGGTGTTCGGGGCGCTCACCGCAACTGCGCTCTGCGCGTTCCTCGCGATGGTGGTGGGCCTCCACGGTGATGTGCAGCGGAGCAGCACCGGTTTCCGTCCCATTCCGCGCGCGCTGCTCGTGCTCATCGGCCTTGCCGTGATGTTCGTGGGGCAGAGCATGGCATGGAATTCGATCTTCCCGCTCGGTGCCGCGAAGGGCCTCGACATGCAGCTCGTAGGCAAGATCATGGCCGCGTGCGCGGTCGTCATGATGGTCGGACCGCTGCTCGCGCGCCTGCTCGGCGAACGGGCGGGGCTGCGCGTGCCGGTGCTGGGCTTCAGCCTGCTGCTCGCGGCGGACGTGGTGTTGATGGCGCACGGGCAGGGCTTGTGGATGTTCGCAGTGGCGGCCGCCGCGCTGGTCTTGCTGCCGGGTTTTGGTTTACCCTATGTCATCGCCCGCGCAGGGCAACTTGGGGATGCCCGTCATGCTGGAGCCGCGCCTGCGTTTCTGATGCTCGGCGGCGCGCTCGGCCCGGCGCTTGCGGCGCCGCTTGTCGCGGCCTCTGACTGGAATGCCTTCGGGCTGGTCGCAGGCGGCGCCTGCCTGATCGGCGCGCTGCTGATGGGGGCCGGGAAGGGCCGAACGTAAAGGACCGGGTTTGAACGAAGCGGCCGAACCTCGCGAAACGGAACGGTCCGGCGCGCGCGAACGGGCAAGCCGCCGCCGTCTGCGCCCGCCGGTGCAGCGCGCGCCGCTCGCCACGCGCGAACTCGTGCTGCGTTCGCTCGATGTCGCCCGCGCTGGCAAACTCACGATCGTTGTCGGCCCGCGCGGCTACGGCAAGAGCACGGTGCTCGGGCAGTGGTGGCAGCGGCTGACCCAGCAGGGCATCGCGGCGGCATGGTACACCGCGTCCGATCTCGATCGCGAGCCCGACGTGTTTCTGGAAATGGTCGCCCGTTCGCTCGCCGCCGCCGGGGTCGAGATGGGCGATGCCATGCGCCCCAAGACCGGGGACAGTCCTGCGGCGACCATGCTCGATGCGATCCTGCTGCAGCTCGACCGCGACGAGCGGCCGATCGTGCTCATCATCGACGATTTCGATCGCGTGGATCACCCGGGTGTGGCGCGCCTCGTCGAAGAAATGACGGATGCGTTGCCGGATTGGGTGCACCTCGTGCTGGCCACGCGGCGCAAGCCCTCGCTCGCCGTCTCGGTGCTGCGCACGCAGGGTATCGTCCGCATCATCGATCCGGCTGAGCTTCGCCTCAGCGACGCGGAGCTTGGCGCGGCACTTGGTCTCCCGGCCGATGCGCCAGAACTCGCGGCGATCGCCGAACAAACCGAAGGCTGGCCCGTCGCCGTCCAGCTCTACCGCCTCTGGCGCGGCCGGATGGGCATCTCCGCGCGGATGCCGCGCTTCAGCGGGCAGGTGGATGAGGTCGCCGACTATCTCGCCGAGCAGGTCTTTGCGATGCTCGGTGAGCACAGCCAGACGCTGCTCACCGAGCTGTCGCCGTTCGACTATGTCGAGGCGAGCCTCGCCGATTACGTGCGCGATCGGCGCGATAGCGCCGCACTGCTCGAAGAGGTGGAGGCCGAACTGCCGACGCTCGTCCAGCGAACGGAATCGGAAGGTGAGCCTGCCTGGCGGCTGCATCCGCTGCTGTCGGATTATGCGCAGGCCCGCCTCAATCGCAGCCCCGATCACGCAGCGCGGCTGCACCGGCGCGCCGCGGACTGGCTCTGGCAGCAGCAGCGCTATGCCGCCTCGGTGCGTCACTATGATCTCGCGGGAGATCGCGCGACGATGGTGGAGACGCTGGGCGGGATTCCGTTCATCCTCATTTTCCTCACCTACGGCGCGGGTGAGCTTCGCGCGATCCTGCGCGAAACGCCTCCCGAGGTTCTGGAAGCCCAGCCGCGTCTGCAGCTGATGGCGGCGCTCGCGCATTTCAAGGCCGGGTACTTCGGGGAGGCGAGCAACTGGCTGCGCCGCATCCGCGAGAGTTCGGGCGGCTATCTGAACGATCCCGCGGGCCGGGATTCCCAGCTCGAGCTCGAAGGCCATGCCCTCGATCTGCTCTTCGAATGCTACATCAACGGTATCGCGCCGACGCGCGAGGCGGAGGTGGAGAAGGTGCGCGCGCTGGCGCCCGACCTGCCGCTGTTCTGGGCATGGTGCGAAAACACGATGGTCGTCATGTACCAGATGCGTGGCGATCTGCACGCGGCGCACCAATCCGTGATCCGCACGCGCGAGACATATCAGGCGATCGGTATGCTGCCCTTCGCCGAACAGCATCTGATGACGCACGACGTGCTCGTCGCGCTCGCGCACGGTTCGCTGAAAACCGCGTCGGAGCTTGCCGCTGCCACGCTTCGGCGCCGGGGCGCGGGCGGCATAGAAGTAACCGTAACGGCAACGGCGCGCATGGCGCTCGCCGCGGTGGATTATCTGCGGCACTACCGCGAAAGCGCGGCGGACCTCGTGCGTGTCGCTTTCGATCAGTTCGGTGCGGGCGAGGCGTGGTACGATCAGTACGCCGTTTCCTGGCCGATCATCGTCGATGTCGCGTGGCGTCGCAGCGGGCTTCCCGCGGCGCTTCGCGTGATCGCCGAGCTGAGGACGCGGCTCGGCAATCAGGGGCTCCTTTGCGTTACGGACCTGCTGAAGGCGCTGGAGGCGATCTATCGCTTTCGCAGCGGCGGCATCGACAGTGCCGAGGCGGTCACACGGACGCTCGCGGTCGATGCGGGCCATGTGCCATGGCGCACGCGCGACCTTGCGATGCAGGCGCGCATCCTGATCGATCTCGCGCGCGGACGCGTCGCCGCGGCGGGGGAGGGTGCCCGCGCGATGATCGAGGAGGGGCGCACGGGCGAACGCCTCGTCACGATGGTGAAGGGCCATGTGCTGCTGTCGCTCGTGCGCGACCGGCTGGGCGACGAGGCCGGTGCCGATGAAGCGATGGCAGCGGCGGTACATCATGCCTTTGCCGAGGAGATTCTGTCGCCGTTCGTCGAGGAGGGCAGCGCTGTCCGCGCGATCATGGAGCGGGTGGCGAAGCGTGCCGCGTCTCCGCTCGAACAACAACACGCGGAAACGGTGATTAGAGCGCTGAAGGCCAAGCCCCAATATCTTTCGCCCGATGCCCTCAACGACCGCGAATCGGAGATTGTCGCGCACCTCGCCGAAGGCGCGTCCAACAAGCTGATCGCACGGCGTCTCGGGCTCACCGAGAACACCATCAAGTTCCACCTGAAGAAGATCTACGCCAAGCTCGGCGTATCGAGCCGCAAGGCCGCCGTCGCGCGCGCGCAGGAAAAATAGGCGGTCCTTAACCCGGCGGCACCACCCGACAGGGCCTTCCACTACCCGACTCCGGCGTCGCGCGGCCTGTTCCTCTGCGCGAATATGGGCGCGCAGGGAAAACAGCAAAAAAGGGGTAAGGGAAATGACGAGTCGTAACCTGAGAACAGCCTTTCTGGCCTCGGCCGCGCTGGCGATATTGCCGGGCGCGGCGCTGGCGCAGGACGCCGACACCGACGAGATCATCATCACCGCGCAGCAGCGCGCCGAACCGCTCCGCAACGTCCCCATTCAGGTGACGGCATTCACCGCGCAGGCGGTCGAGGATGCGGGCATTAAATCGACCTCCGATATTATCGCGCAGGTGCCGAACATTACTTATGATCGCGGCGACACCTATCGCAGCAACTTCATCACGATGCGTGGCCTCACCCAGATCAACAATGCCGATCCGCCCATCGCCTTCGTGCTCGATGGCGTGCCGCAGACCAACCAGAAGCAGCTCGGCGTCACCCTCTTCGATATAGAGCGCATCGAGGTACTGAAGGGCCCGCAGGGCGCGCTTTATGGCCGTAATGCCGTTGGCGGCGCGATCAACGTGGTGACCAAGGCGCCGGGCAATGAACTCGAAGGCTTCGTCAACCTCGGTTACGCGAACGGCGACACGATCGATGCCTCTGCCGGCATCTCGGGCGCGCTTGTCGAAGACAAGGTGCTGCTCCGCGTTTCGGGCAGCTACACGTCGTCGGATGGCCTCATCAAGAACGATTTCCGCGGCGATCACGTCGATTACATCGATCACGACTATTCGCTTCGCGGCCGCATGATCCTGAAGCCGACCGATCTGCTGACCTTCGACCTTCGCGCCGAATACGGCGATTTCCGGGGTGGTTCGAACAGCTACGCGGCCGTATTCTCCGGTATCCCGCGCGATTTCGTGAACCCGCAGTTCAATTTCCCGGCCTATGCGGAAGGTCACAGCGTCGATCTCACCGGCAAGTGGGATTATGATTTCGGCTTTGCGACGCTCACGGGCATCAGCGCGTGGTCGAAGTTCAAACAGAACAACCGCGCCGATCTCGATTTCCGCAATCCGGTGGATTCGCCGGGCGGCATCTTCGGCCTGGGCTTCCAGGCCGGGCAGGGGCAGAACGCCAAGCTGGAAACCTTCAGCCAGGAACTCCGCCTCGTTTCAGCGAGCGATCAGGCGTTCCGCTGGCTCGTCGGCGTGTATTATCTTCACACGGACAGGGCGCTGGTGACGCGCGGTTTCATCGATCTGGACGGCACCGACCAGTTCGACAACACTGCATTGCTTATCGCGAACAATAACGAAACGAACGACAACAACGCCTATGCCGCGTTCGCGCAGGTCGATTATGATCTGACGCCCACGCTCACGCTGACCGGCGGTATCCGCTATGACGAAGACCAGCGCGAGCAGACGAATGTGGTGACCGGCGCGGTTCGCAAGACCTCGTTCGACCGCGTGCAGCCGAAGGTGACGCTGACATGGAAGCCTGAAGACGGCCGCCTCGTCTACGCCACCTACAGCACCGGCTTCCGTTCGGGCGGCTTCAACGCGCCGAACGTGACCGTGCCGGTGTTCGACGCCGAAACGCTCGACAACTTCGAGGTCGGCTTCAAGACGCAGTGGTTCGATCGCAAGCTGACGCTGAACGGTGCGGCGTATCTCACCAACGTGAAGAACTACCAGTACTTCTACGTTGATGCTGCGACCGCATCGCAGATCATCGACACGATCGACAAGGTCCAGATCAAGGGCTTCGAGATTGAGGCGATGGCCAAGCTCGCGCCGGGGCTCGATGCAAGCTTCGGGGTCGGCACCACCGACAGCGAGATCAAGCGCAGCCTGTTTCCGTCCGACGTCGGCAATCATTCGCCGCGCACGGTGCCGTTGTCGATCAACAGCTCGATCCAGTATCGCGGCGATCTCAGCGAGACCGTGGAGGGGTTCGTGCGTATCGAGCACCAGCACATCGGAAAGAAGTACTGGGATGCTGACAACGCCTCGGTGCAGAATCCGTATGACCTTCTGAACGCCCGCATGGGTGTCGAGTTCGGTAACTACGGCATCTACGCCTTCGCGCGGAATATCTTCAACGAGAAGTATTATTCCGAGTTCTTCCAGCCGAAATACTCCGGTCTCGATGTCGCGATCGGCTATCGCGGCACGCCGCGGACCTACGGCGTGGAAGCGAAGGTGAAATTCTAGAAAGGGTAGGCGGGCGCTTTCCGGCGCCCGCCACCCAACTCATTTTATTTCGAAAGGTGACCATGAGCGGTAGCGGATACAGGCTGGGCATCGACGTCGGCGGCACCAACACCGATGCGGTGCTGATGCGCGGGCGCGAAGTGCTGGCGACGGCGAAGAGCTTCACGACGGCGGACGTGCGCAGCGGCGTCGTCAATGCCGTGCGCATGATCCTCGATAAAGCCCCCGAACATCGCGCCGCGATCGAGGCGGTGATGATCGGCACCACGCAGTTCGTGAACGCGTTCGTGCAGCGCAAGGGGTTGGCGCCGGTCGCCATCTTCCGCGTCTCGCTGCCGAAGGCGGACGGTGTGCCGCCGCTCGCGGGCTGGCCTGACGATCTCGTCGACGTTGCGGGCTCGCATATCTACATGGTCGGCGGCGGCGCGCTCTACACGGGCAAGGACTATGCCCCGCTCGACGAGGATGCGCTCCGCGCCGCCGCGGAGGATGCCCGCGCCAAGGGGCTGAAGGCCGTCGCCATCTCCGCGAACTTTGCGCCCATCCGCCCGGATATCGAAGAGAAAGCCGCCGCCGTCGTGCGGGCGGTGATGCCGGACGCGCGCATTACGCTATCCTCGAAGGTCGGCGGCCTCGGCCTCATCGATCGTGAAAACGCAGCGGTTATCAACGCGACGCTCGCCGAACTTTCCGAAAAGGTGATCGGCTCGCTGCAGACGGCCATCGCCGATCTCGAAATCAACGCGCCGATCTACATCAGCCAGAACGACGGCACGCTGATCACCACGGAAACCGCCTCGGCGTTCCCGATACTCACCTGCTCGGCCGGTCCCACGAACAGCATCCGCGGCGCGGCGTTCCTCACCGGGCTCGACGAGGCCGTGGTCGCCGACATCGGTGGCACCACCACCGACATCGGCTTCCTGCTGCGCGGCTTCCCGCGCGAGACGACAGCGGCGAACTATATCGGCGGCGTCCGCACCAATTTCCGAATGCCCGACGTGCTTTCGATCGGCATCGGCGGCGGCAGTCTCGTCCGCAAGGGCGAGAAGGGCTGGACGGTCGGTCCTGAATCCGTCGGCTTCCGGCTCGCCGAGGAAGGTCTCATCTTCGGCGGCGAAACGCTCACCGCGAGCGACATTGCCGTGCGCGCCGGCCAGGCCGAAATCGGCGACCCCGCGAAGGTTGCGCATCTTCCCGATGAAACCGTGGAGGCCGCGCTCGATAACCTGCATCTGCAGATTGAGGACGCAATCGATCAGATCAAGACGAGCAATCATCCACTCCCCCTCGTCCTTGTCGGCGGCGGCAGCATCCTCGTCTCGCGCAAGCTGAAGGGCACGTCCGAGGTGCTGAAGCCTGCGCACGCGGAGGTCGCAAACGCGGTCGGCGCCGCCATCGCGCTTGTCAGCGGCCGTGTCGACAAGCTGTACGACGTCGGCACGCTCGGCCGCGAGGCTGCGCTCGAACAAGCGCGCAAGGAAGCGACTGACGCGGCCGTTGCGGCGGGCGCGCGCGAGGGCGAAGTCGAGATCGTCGAGATCATCGAACTCCCGATGACGCACATGAAATCCGGCTCTGTCCAGATCAGGGTCCGCGCTGTCGGCCCGCTCGCGGCGCTCGCCTGAGCTCACGCTGTTTCGAAAGGCATATCATGTTCATTGTCGATAGCGTTCAGGACATTCAGGATATGGCGCGCGGCGCCGTGCTGCTCGGCACGGGCGGCGGCGGCGATCCCTATGTCGGTGAACTGTTCGTCCGCGCCCAGATCAAGAACGGCCGCTACCCGAAGATCCTCTCGTGCGACGAAATTCCGGACGATGCATTCGTGCTTTCGATTGCGGGCATCGGCGCACCCTCGGTGATCGTCGAGCATCTCGTCAGCGAAAAGACGCTGCACCGCATCCTTGCGCGCGCGGAGGCGTTTTACGGCCGCCGCGTCGATGCGCTCATCAGCGCGGAGATCGGCGGCGCCAACTCGATGTTTCCGCTCGCGCTCGGCGCGATCAGCGGCATCCCGGTGCTCGATGCGGACGGCATCGGCCGCGCCGTGCCGCACATCGAGATGACGACGTTCAGCATCTATGGCTGCAAGGCGACACCGTGCATCGTGATCGACGATTCCGGCAATGTCGTCACGATCGAAGCGACCGACGACCGCATGGCGGAAGATCTCTGCCGCGTCGTCACCGGTGCGATGGGTGCCATGGCGTTCGGCGCGCTCTACCCGATGACCGGCAAGCAGGCGAAATCGTTCGCGGTGCAGCGCACGATCACGCAGACGCTGGAAATCGGCCGCGCCATTCGCACGGCACGCGAGGAATCGCGCGATATTTTCGAAAGCCTGATCGATTACCTGAACAGCTGGGATGGCCGCACCGCGCGCATCCTGTTCGACGGCAAGATCACCGACGTGACCCACGACACGCGCGACGGCTGGCATTTCGGTCGCGCGACGATGACCGGGCTTCAGAATTCATCTGACGAGTGTGTCGTCGAGATCCAGAATGAATTCCTCGTCTGCCGCCTGAATGGCGAGACGATCACCATCGTTCCCGATCTCATCAGCATCCTCGATCGCGAATCCGGCGAGCCGCTTACGGGCGAGATGCTGACCTACGGTCAGCGCGTGAAGGTACTCGGTTACAGTGCCGACGCGATGCTGCGCCGTCCGGAAAGCCTGGAAGTCCTCGGCCCCCGCATGTTCGGTATCGACGAGGAGTTCCGCCCGATCGAAAGTCTGTTCCCAGCCGCGTGAGTTGGCGGAACGGACAAAAAAGGGGCGGCAACCCAGCGGTTGCCGCCCCATTCTTTTCGGTTGACTGCGCCCTTAGAAGTTGGCGCGGAAGTTGAGGCCCACCGTGCGCGGCGCCACGTTGTTCACGAGCGTGCGGTTCTGCGCGATCGCGTTCGAGGTCGAACGCGTGATCGCCGTGTCGTCGAACAGGTTGTTGACGAACACATAGACGCCCCAGGCGTTATCCGCTTCCTCAACACCCACGCGCAGGTTCGCGACCTCGTAGTCGTCGATGTAGCGCGTGAACACATAGGCCGGGCGGAAGTCCGACCACGAGCCGCCGACGTGGTTGGCATCCATGCGGAAGAAGCCGTTCAGGCCCTCCGCCAGGCCCCACACGTACTGCGCCGAAAGACCCGCCGTGAATTTCGGTACGAACGGAATGCGGTCGCCGTCGAAGCCTGCGGCCGGGGCGACGGCCGTGCCGGCGTTCGGCTGGTCTTCGGTCAGCTTGGCATCAAGGTAAGCAAGATTGCCCGAGATCGAGAGGCCGTCGATCGGACGCAGCGAACCTTCAAGCTCGAAGCCGCGGATGCGCGCCGAGCCTGCGTTGCCGATATACGCGAACGCACCGTTCGGCGTGCGCGTGCTGATCTGCATGTCCGACCAGTCGATCTGGAACACGTCCATGTTGAGCGTCAGCTTGCGATCGAGCATCGTCGTCTTCAGGCCCGCCTCGTAGTTCCAGAGGCTGTCCGACGTATACGGCGTCAATTCCTGCGCAAGACCGATCACCTGGTTGGCGCCGCCCGGACGGAAGCCCTGCGAGGCTTCGGCGTAGAAGAGCACATTGTCGGTGATCTTGTACGAAGCGTTGAACTTGAACGCCGTGCCGTCCTCGTTTGACGATACGAATGACAGCGGGCGCACAACCGCGCCGACGAGGATCGAGCCCTTCGTCGTCTCGCCGTTGATGTCCTTGTCGTAGCGGAAGTAACGGACGCCTGCGGTCAGGTTCAGGCGGTCGGTCACGTCATACGAGACTTCGCCGAATGCCGCGACCTGGCGAAGGCTGTCGTTGATGTAGCGCGTCGTCGCGATCTGGAGCGGGTAGATGATCGCGCCCGTTACCGGATCGGCGTTCACCTGCGGGTTCTCGACGTGGATGTCACGGTCCGAGAAGAAACCGCCGATGGTCCAGTTGAGCGGTCCCGTGCCATCCGAGCTGAGGCGAAGCTCTGCCGTCCACGCTTCCATGTTCTGCTGCGGGAACAGCGCCGATGTCGACTGGCTGTCGACAAGCGCATAATAGTCCGTGAGCTGGGTGCCGGCGCACGGGATCGCCGCGCTGCCGTTGAGGCGGGCGCCGCAGCCCGCAGCCGTACGCGTCGAGCGGATGAAACGCGAAACGTCGCTCACCGTCGAAATGTCGCGCTCCATGTAGGAACCCGCCGCCGTCAGCACCACGCCGCCGAAATCGTAAGCGGCGGTGAGGCTGAACAGATCCACATCGTCGCGCATCGGCTGGCGCGTCAGCGCATCCGAATTGTTCTTGCCCGCTTCCAGCGTCCACGACGGCGTGTCCGTGCGCGAACGGTTCATGTAGTACGCCGCATCGATCGTCAGATCGTCGGTCGGGGTTGCCCTCAGCAGCAGGCGTCCGCCGTAATATTTCTGCTCGTTGATATCCTTGATGCGGAGCGTCGTGTTGTCGATGTAGCCGTCCGCCTTGCGGTAGAAGCCCGTGGCGCGCATCGCCAGCTTGTCCTGCACGATCGGCACGTTCACCATGCCGCTCGCTTCGAAATTGGCGCCGCCGTGCTTGGTTGCGGAAAGGCTGGTGTCGATCGCGGCGTCGAACTCGTTCGTCGGCTTCTTGTAGATGACGCGCAGCGTGCCGCCCATCGAGCCCGAGCCGTAGAGCGTGCCCTGCGGGCCGCGCAGCACTTCGACGCGCTCGACGTCGAACAGGCGAAGCTCAGGGGTCGAGCCGCCGGCGTCGTTGCCCGCGCCGATCACGCCCGTCACCGGGGTTTCGTCGTAGTAAGTGCCCACAGTTGGCTCACCAGCCGCCTGAATACCGCGGATCACAACGCGCCGCTGCGAGGGGCCGCCGTCAACGAACGAGAGGCTCGGTACGCTCGCATTGAGGTCGGAGATGCTCTGGACGCCCGAATTCGCGATCGTGTCGCCCGTCACCGCCGAGATCGAAATCGGCGTATCCTGCAGGTTGGTGTCGCGTTTCAGCGCCGTGATGATGATCTCATCGCCTGTGGCTTCCTGCGCGACGGCGGCTCCGCTCACCCCGGCAAGTGCCGTGGCGGCGAGGAAAAACGACATTCTGAAGGTCTTGCTCACTCTACATCTCCCTTTACCCGTTCCGGCCTTATGATCCGCCGGACATCGATTATGTGATTGGAAGGGCCGCGCGAACGGCCCTCGAAGCAACTCTTGTCTGACAAACCCCCCTTGTTCGGCCATGTCGGATAAGACACGGGCCAGTACATTTTGAGAGGGAGTCTGAATAGATCCCTGTCTCTCTGTCGGCCGTTCTGATTCGAGGTTCCGTGCTTGGCAAGATGATTGTTGCGTATCCCGACAAAATGATGAAATCCTGATGCCATCAAGCATCAGGTCTCCGCAAGGAGATGCCAAAACGGCTTCGGCGACTGCCGCGGAAGCCGAACGATGCCGTGTTGTCGGTGGCGTGGAAGGGGCAAACATGGTAAAAATGGCGGTTGGCGTTGCGATTGCGGCACTGCTCGGAACGACCGCGATGGCGCAGCCGATGGACGCGGATTTCGCGAAATCCGTGAAGGCGTGGACGACGAAGCCGGAGTTCAGCAGCCCGCTCGTGGATCATCTGCCGGTTTCGGACATTGTTCCGTCTCCGAAACAGATTCTGGGTAACCATATCGGCGCACCGAAGGTGCTGCACTATTACGAGCAGATCGTTGGGTATTACCGGGCGCTCGCGGAAAAATCGCCGCGCATAAAGATCATCGAGATCGGCAAGACCGAGGAAGGCCGCGAGAACATCGTCGTGATGATCTCGTCGGAGGAGAATCTCGCGAAGCTCGATACCTACAAGGCGAATCTCGCGCTGCTCGCCGATCCGCGCCGCCTGCAGGCTGCGGACGCGCCCGCCGTGATCGCGGGGACGAAGCCGATCTATCACCTGTCTGCGGGGCTCCACAGCGCGGAGACCGGGCCGCCCGAGATGCTGATGGAACTCGCCTACCGTCTGCTGACGGACGAGGGCGAGATGATCCGCGGCATCCGCGACAACCTCGTCGTCGCACTGAGCCCGGTTCTGGAGGCCGATGGCCGCGACCGCTATGTCGACTGGTACTACCGCAACCTCATCGACGAGACTGACGACCGCAACAAGCCCGGCGGCCCGCCCTACTGGGGCAAGTATATTTACCACGACAACAACCGCGACATTAACTTCTCGGATGTCAGCGCGCGCCACCTGATGAACTATTACCTCGAATGGCACCCGCCGGTGTTGCACGAGCTGCATGAATCGGTGCCGTTCCTCTACACCTACAGCGGGCAGGCGCCGCAGAACCCCGATCTCGACCCGATCCTGTTCGGCGAGCTGCCGTGGTTCGCGAACTACGAGATGGCGCAGCTCACCAAATACGGCATGCCGGGCGTGTGGACCCACGGCTTCGTCGATGCGTGGACGCCGGGCTACCTCGCCTTCATGTCGTCGAACCACAACGGCATGCTGCGCATGTACGAGACCTTCGGCAACGGCGGCGCGACGACCATGCTCCGCCACGTCGCGCCCGAGGTGCAGACCTCCGTGCGCGGCGGCGACTGGACGAAGCGCGACTGGTATCGCCCCAGCCCTCCCTACAAGGAGGTGGTCTGGTCGATGCGCAACAACACCAACTACATGCAGACAGGCGTGCTGACCGCGCTCGAACTTGCCGCCAAGCATCCGAACGTCATCCTCGAAAACTTCTACAAGAAGAGCGCCAACGCCGTGGAGAACGGCAGGACGAAGGCACCCTACGCATACATCATCCCGGGCGGTCAGAAGGACGAGACACGCGTCGCTTTCGTCACCAATCTGCTCCGTCTGCAAGGCATCGAGGTCGGCCGCACGGCGAAGCCGGTCAAGCTGAAGGACCGCAGCTATCCCGCCGGGTCGCTGGTCGTGAAGCTCGATCAGCCCTACGGGCGTCTCGCGAAGATCCTGCTCCGCAAGCAGGACAATTACCCCGACGAGAAGCTCGGCACCTACGATGATGCCGCGTGGACGATGGGCATGATGGCCCGCGTCGACATTGCGGAGGTGGATGACAAGGCCGCGCTCGACATCCCGACGACGCCTGTCGACCGCCTGACGCCGCGCGGCAGTATCTCCGGTCGTGGCGCGGGCACCTATGCGGTGCTCGACAATGGCTCGGTCGGCCTCGCGACACTCCGCTACCGCCTCAGGGACGCGAAGGTCAGCGTTGTCGAGGCGGACTTCAAGGCAGGCGGCAAGACCGTTCCCGCAGGCTCCCTCCTCGTCGAGGGCCGCGCCTACGACGCTTTGAAGCCCGCCGTGGAAACGCTTGGCCTCGAAGCCGTGTCGGTCAGCGGCAAGCCCACTGCGCACGAAACCGCACTGCCGCGCACGGCGCTGTTCAGCACGTGGGGTTCTAGCGAGAAGGTCGGCTGGGTGCGCTACGCCTTCGATCAGCACGAGATCGCCTACGACCTCGTCTTCAAGGAGCAGATCCGCGCCGGCAACCTCCGCGACAGATACGATGTCATCATCCTGCCGACGCAGGGCCGCTCCACGAAGGATATCGTTTTCGACATCCCCGTGAAGGGCAAGCCGCTACCGTACACCAAGACGGACCGTTACCGCTTCCTCGGCGATTACGGTACGTCGGAAGACGTGCGCGGCGGCATGGGCCTTGAAGGCGTGGTCGAGCTCCGGAAGTTCGTGGAGGCGGGCGGCACGCTCATCACCACGGGCGACGCGAGCGCCGTTCCCGTTGAATTCGGCCTCATCGACGACATCGTCTCCACCCGCGCCCCCGGCGATTTCTACGCGCCCGGCCCGATCGTGAAGGCGAAGGTGCTGCAGCCGAAGAACCCCGTGTTCTACGGCTACGACGAGGCGGAAATGCCCGTGCGCTGGGCATCCAACACGCTCTACGGCGTGCCGGAGCGGTTGAAAGGCCGCGTCATGATGGAGTTCCCCGGCGGCAAGGAGGGCGTGCTGAGCGGCTTCATGCGTGGCGCCGATGGGGTGAAGGACCGCGCCGCGATCCTCAACATCCCACAGGGCGAGGGCCGTATCCTGATGTTCGCCACGAACCCCGTCTGGCGCTGGCAGAACCTCGGCGAGTTCCGCATGCTCTACAACGCGCTCATCAACTGGAAGCAGCTCGGCATCACGGACGTAATGCCGCCCGTTCCCGCGCCGATCGCTGCCGTTTCCGCAGAATAACCCTCAAGGAGTTTTCCCTATGATCCGCAAGTCCGTACTTCTCGCCGCCGCGCTTTCCGCCGTCGCGCTCACCGCCTCGGCGCAGGAGGCGAAGCGCCCCGAGTTCCCGTTCACCACCGAAAAGGCCTACGACGCCGGCAAGGTCGCGCCCTACAAGGGCAAGCACGCTGCCGCATATAAATACATCGATGCGAACAAGGCCGCGCATGTCGAGAACGTCCAGCGCTGGGTCCGTCAGCGCTCGATCAGCGCGCAAAACGATGGCGTCACGCAGATGGCGGAAATGCTGGCGGCGGACCTGAGGGCGCTCGGCTTCAAGGAGGCGGAGCTTGCCCCCACCAAGCGCCACCCCGGCGTCTGGGGTTATTACGACGCGGGCGCGAAGACCACGATCGCCGTCTACATGATGTACGACGTGCAGCCGATCGAGCCCGTGGGCTGGAATGTCGATGCCTTCGCGGGCACGATCGTGGAGGATCACGACCTCGGCCGCGTCCTCATGGCGCGCGGCGCGACCAACCAGAAGGGTCCGCAGCGCATTTTCCTGAACGCGCTCGAAGCCATCATCAAGGCCGAGGGCAAGCTGCCCGTGAACGTCATGCTGCTCGCGGAAGGCGAGGAGGAGCTCGGCTCGCCGCACTACCCGGACCTTATCGCCAAATATGCCGACCGCCTGAAGCAGGCGAACGGCGGCGTCCTCTTCCCGATGATGGGGCAGACGCTGGCGGGCGGCGTGCAGATGTCGCTCGGCGTGAAAGGCAACATCTACTTCGAGCTTGAAGCCCAGGGCGGACCGCAGGGCGGCCCCAAGACTGCGGAGATCCACAGCTCGCTGAAGGCTATCGTCGACGCGCCGGGCCTCCGCCTCGCCCAGGCGATTGCGAGCCTCACGTCGCCGGACGGCAACGTCATCACCGTGCCGGGCTTCTACGATTCGATCCGCCAGCCGAATCAGGAGGAGCAGGAGCTCATCAACGGCGTGCTCCCGGCGTGGACGGCGAACGAGCCCGCGATGCAGAAGTCGCTCGGCGTCGACAAGTGGATCGACGGCATGACCGGCCGCGAGGCGATCACGCAGTATCTCTTCAACACCACGCTCAACATGGACGGCATCTGGGGCGGCTATTCGGGCGAGGGCACCAAGACCATCCTGCCGCACAAGTTCACGGCGAAATTCGATTCGCGCCTCGTGCCGAACCAGACACCCGACGAGTCGGAGCGCCTGATCCGCGCCCACCTCGACGCCAAGGGATTCACTGACATCAAGCTCACGCGCCTCTCCGGCTATCCGCCCGCGCAGTCCTCGGTGAAGGAGCCGCTCGTGCAGGCTGTGATCGGCGCGTACCGCAAGTACGGCATCACGCCGAGCGTCATGCCCCGCCTTGCGGGCAGCGCGCCCTACTACGTGTTCACCGATATCCTGAAGATGCCGATCGTCTCGGCAGGCATCGGCTACGGCACGGGCGCGCACGCACCCAATGAGTTTATTGTCATCGATCCGAAACCGGGCTCGAAGGTCGCGGGCATCACGGAGGCGGAGAAGTTCTATGTCGATGTGATCCACGCCGTCGCGAAGCGCTAATCCGCAAAGGGGAGGGACGTGACCATGACCGAAACCAGCGAGATCAGCCGCCGCGCTTTCACAGCAGGCGCGGCGGGCCTCGGCCTGTCGGCGCTGGCGGGCATTACGCCCGCTGCCGCCGAGACCATCGCACCGTCGATCGCGGCGCTGTACCGCAAGGCGATCGTCATCGATGCGCTCGCCTCGCCGGATACATGGAACGTCCCCTATCCCCCACCCGGTGAACTCACGCCCGAAAAGCTCGCGAACGTGCGCGCCTCGGGCATCACCGCCGTTAACCTCACGGTGGGGAAGCCGGGCGGGTTTGAAGGCACGGTGAAGGAAATCTCGAAATGGCTCCGCCATATCGAAGCGCATCCCGATTATTTCCTGCTCGTGAAGCGCCACGCCGATCTCGCCACCGCGAAGAAGACGGGCAAGCTCGGCATCATCTTCGGCTTTCAGGGCATGGGAATGATCGGCGAGGATTTGAGCCTCATCGAAACGTTCGACGGTCTGTGGGTGAAGATCATGCAACTCACCTACAACGACAAGAATCCACTTGGCGCGGGCAGCTCCTCTCCCGACAACGAGGGGCTCACCCCGCTAGGCCGCGAAGCCGTGGCGCGCATGAACAGCCTCGGCATCCTTGTCGATACCGGGCACGCCACACCGCAGACGGTCATCGACGCCGCTGCGGCCTCATCGAAGCCGATCACCTGCTCGCACACCGGCGCCCGCGCGATCTACGCGAGCCAGCGCAACCAGACCGATGCCGCCCTCCGTGCCGTTTCGGGTACAGGCGGTGTCGTCGGCATCTATCTGATGCCTTTCCTCGGTCGCGATCCCGTCTCGGCCTCGCGCGCGCTGTTCATGAAGCACCTCGTCCACACGCTCAATCTCTGTGGAGAGGATCACGTCGGCATCGGCAGCGACCAGAGCATCACCCCCGTCGACATCTCCCCCGCCTACATGGATATCGTGCGCAAGACCGCCGAGGCGCGGCAGAAGGCCGGCATCGGCGCGCCCGGAGAAGGCGACGGCCCGATTGCGGTCCCCGATCTCAACAGCGCTCGTCGCATGGAAATCATCGCTGCCGAACTCGACCGCGCGAAATACCCTGCGCGTGTCATCGAAAAGGTCATCGGCGGAAACTTCGACCGGTTGTTCCGGGAAGTCTGGAAGGCCTGAAACGTTCAGGGCGGGGACCAGCCCCGCCCTGAGAGCGTTTTTCCTTACAGCGGCGAACCGCCCAGCTTGTAGGTCACCTGCAGGTAGAAGCTGCGGCCCACGCTGTCGAACCAGCTGATGTCGTAATACGGATAGGCCGAGTAGCTCGGATCCTTCACAGGGTTCTTGTCGAACACGTTCGTCACGGTGAACGACGCGCGGAGGTGATCCGTGAAGTCGTACTGCAGCGTCGTGTTGAACAGGTAGCTCGCCTTGATATAGGCGTCCTCGTCATAATTCGGCAGCTTGCCGAGCCGCTTGCCTTCCACCGTCCAGCGCAGATCGTCGAGTGACCACGTGATGCTGCCCGTCGTCTTGTCGCGCGGCATGTAATAGCCGCTGTCTTCGGCCAGCTTGTTGATCGCCGTATCACCCGGATACTGGCGGAACTTGTGGTCGAACACGTGCGTGTGGGAGAGCGAAAGCGAGAACTCGCCGAAGCTCGTCGGCAGGCGTCCGTGCAGCGCGATATCGATGCCGCTCGTCTTCTCGTGCGCGATGTTGATCGGGTTGACTGAAACCGCGTCGAGTTCACCTTCGCTTACACCGCCTGCGAAGCGGTGCACGCGGGCGATCGCGTCCTGGCAGGTCGGAGAGGCGATATCCACGGGCGTGCCGTTCATCGTCTCGCCGATCCGGCAATCGGCCTCGTCGCGCAGCAGCGAGTCGATGCTGAGATCCTGCACCTGGTTGGAAAGCGAGACGCGGAAATAGTCGACGGAGACGTCGAAATAGCGCGACGGCGCCCAGACGATACCGGCGTTCAGCGATTTGCTGGTTTCCGGCTTCAATTGGCGGTTGCCGTTGCGCTGCGCGACGATGCCCGAATCGGCGTAGCTGCAATCGCCGATGTCTTCGTCCGGCTCCTCGGTGCGGCACAGATAATAGTCCGTTGCCGAGGGGTGGGTGTTGCCGGGTCCAGTGAACACATAGTGCAGGTCAGGCGCTCGGAAACCTGTGCCATAAGCGGCGCGCACCAGCAGCGTCGAAACGGGACGCAACTCCACGCCGCCGTTGTACGTGAACTTGCCGACGCCGTTGCCGGCGAAGCGGAAGTGATCGTAACGCCCGGCGGCCGAAACCTGCAGGAAGTCCGTCACCGGCGCGCGGAGCTCACCGCCGAGCGCCCAGTGCGTGCGCTTGCCGTGGCCGTCGCTGTCCTTCAGGCCGTAGTAGTAATCCGTCAACGCCAGCGGATCGGGGTTGAGGTCATAGCCCTGCTTCCCGAACTCGGCGATCGCCGCGAAACCGACCGGGCCCGCGGGCAGCGAGAACAGTTCGGTCGAAGAGACGGTGGCCGAAAGATTGTCCGTCCAGCTCTTCGGATTGTAGACGCTGTAAACGGCAATGCTGTCGTATTCCGCCTGCGTCAGCGGCGTGTAGAGACGTTCGGGATCGGCGTTGAAGACCGGGTAACCGCTGTCGTCGTCGATGCCGAGCTGTTCGCCGAGGAACAGTTCGTTGGCTCTGGCCGCGATGATCTGCGGGAACTTCACCTTCGCCTTGTATTCGCTGTGGTTGAACGAAACTTCGTAGGTCCACTTGTCGTCAAGGCTGCCCTTGATGCCCGGCGTGATGCTGAACGTCGTTTGCCGGTTGCGGGTCATCACGTTCGAAAAGCCGCCTGACTCTTCGGGTGTGAATTGGCGCGACCAGTCGTCGAGCACGCCGTCGAAGCTGTTGTAGAACGTCGTGTCGCTGCTGCCGGAGGAATCCTGGAACGCCCAGTTCAGCACGTCGGGCATCAGCGAAACCTTGCTGATGCCGAACTGTGCGTCGAGGAACAGTTCGGCGCTGTCCGAAAGCGTCAGGCCGGCGGAGGCGAAGCTGTTGAAGCCCTCGCGGCGCGAGATGATCGTGCCGTAGCCGATCGAGGTGTTGCTGCCGCAGAAATAGCCGGGGCCGTAGTCTTCCAGATCGTCGTCATAAGGGCCGTAGCGTGGCCGCGACGCGTAATAGGTTGAACCATCGTTTAGATATGAAAGCGCTGCGCAGGTGTCCGCACCCGGATCCACATATTCGTCATTGTCGGGATCGTAACGCAGGAAAACGCGCCGGCCGAGAGGGGCGGCCGTCGTCGGGTTGTCGGCAGTGCTGTCCTGAATCTTGCGCTGATAGCCCCAGATCGGCTTCTGCAGCGTATATTCGATGCCGCCGACGATATGGAACGTCTCGTTCGACCAGCCGCTCGTCGCGCTGATCCGGTGCGAAGCGCCGCCGCCGCGATCGGTGAAGCCGTGGCGGTAATCCAGCGTGGTGCCGTCCGCGTTCTTCTTCAGTTCGAAGTTGATGACACCGGCGATCGCGTCCGATCCGTAAATGGCCGATGCGCTGCCGCTCAGCACCTCGACGCGCTCGATAAGGCCGAGCGGGATGTTCGAGATGTCGGTGAAGTTGCTGCGGCCCTGGAACGGCAGCGGGAAATCGGCGATGCGGCGGCCGTTGACCAGAACCAGCGTGTGGTTCGGGCCGAGGCCGCGCAGGTCAACCTGCTGCGCGCCGGGCGTGAAGCTGGCGCCGCTGAACGATTGCTGGCTCTGCGTCTCGCCGCCGTTCTGGGTCACGGCGCGCAGGATGTCCGGCACGCTCGTGTAGCCGTTGGCGCGGATGGCGTCGGCGTTGATCACGGTGATGGGCGCCGGGCCCTCCTGCTGGGTACGCGCGATGCGCGATCCGAGCACAATGATCGGCTCGTCGACCGGGTCCGTGTCGGTGGTTTGCGCCATGGCGGAGGTGGCAAGTGCGGGCAGGCAGCAGCCCAGCACCAGCAAGAGCTTCGTGCGGAGTCGGACGTTATTCATAGGGTTCCCCAGTTTCGGGCATCGCCCTCGCGGTCCTCTGACCGTGCCAGGAATGCCTCCTTGGCTTCCAGCAGAAGCCGCGAAAAATTTCAACACTCCGCTTGATAGAATAAGAACATTGTTCCCATGTGCGATCATTATGTAACATAACGCTCTCACATTGTGTTTTTTGCAGGAGGGTCGGCCGGGTGCTGAGATCGGGATTGTCAAAAGGGCTGCTTTCGGCGCTGATCGGGCTGTTCTTCGTGGTGTCGCCGGCGTTCGCGAAGGGGCGCTATAGCCACTATGTGCTCGGCGATCTCACCGCGGCCACGCCGTCTCCCGTCTCCGGCGGGCTTCTGCTGATGGGCGGCGGAGACCGCAATCATGATTCCATGCGCTGGTTCTTCGGCAAGGCCGGGCACGGTCATATCGTTATCCTGCGCGCGTCGTTGGGGCCGGAGATCGGCAAGGAGTTCTACAACGAGCTTGGCGGCATCACGTCTGCCGAGACCTTCGTTTTCAAGGATCGCGCTGCCGCTGCGGACCCGAAGATCCTCGCCAGCCTGAAGCGTGCCGACGGCATCTTCATCGCGGGCGGCGACCAGTCGCGTTACGTGCGCTACTGGAAGGGCACTGAGGTCGAGGACATTCTGAACGCGCACGTCGCGGCCGGAAAGCCGCTCGCCGGAACAAGCGCGGGCCTCGCCATCCTTGGCGAGCAGCTTTACAGCGCGGCCGTCGGCAGCATCAAAAGCCACGAGGCGCTCGCAGACCCCTTTGGCGCCGCCAACACCATCGAGCGCGACTTCCTCGATCTGTCGCTGCTGAAGGGCGTCGTCACCGACACGCATTTCAAGGAGCGCAACCGGCTCGGACGCCTGTTCGCCTTCCTCGCGAAGGCGCAGGCCGGCCGCGCTGCCGATCTGCCGCCGATGCTCGGTCTCGGCGTCGATGAAAGCGCCGCGCTCGCGGTGGAGCCCGACGGCAGCGGACGCATCTATGCCACCGCGCCCGATGGCGGCGCCTGGCTGGTGGACGGCACGTCACTGCGCGGCCTCAGCCCCACGGGTCCACTCGAGGCGCCGCGCATCCGTGTCGTCGGCATCGGCGCCGGCTCGGTCGTGCACCTGCCCTCGGGCGAGGTGGAGAACCCCATCTTCACGCGCGCATACGCCGCGCACGCAGGCAAGATCAGCGAAGTGCCGCTCTGGTCGCTCGCCATCCATGGCGGCGCTGGGGTCATCGATCGCGGCGCGTTGACGCCCGAGAAAGACAAGGCCTACCGCGCCGGGCTGGACGCGGCGCTGCAGGCGGGCGGCGCGATCCTCGGCAAGGGCGGGACGGCGCTCGATGCCGTTGCCGCCACGGTGCGCGTGCTTGAAGACAATCCGCTGTTCAACGCGGGCCGCGGCGCCGTCTTCACCGCGGAGGGCCGCAACGAGCTCGACGCTTCCATCATGGACGGCCGGACCTTGAAGGCGGGCGCCGTCGCAGGCGTCACGCGCACGCGCCACCCGATCGATCTCGCGCGCGCCGTGATGGAGCGCACGCCCCATGTCATGCTCGCCGGCCCGGGCGCGGATCGCTTCTCCGCCGAGCAGGGCCTCGAGCAGGTCGATCCGTCGTGGTTCCGCACGGAGGAGCGCTGGCAGCAGTTCCAGGCCTGGAAGGGCCGCCAGCAGGCGGCCGCGCTCGATCCTACGCACCTGTTCGGCACGGTCGGCGCCGTGGCGCTCGATGTTGAAGGTAATCTCGCGGCGGCGACCTCCACCGGCGGCATGACCGGAAAGCGCTGGGGCCGCGTCGGCGATTCCCCGATCGTCGGCGCGGGCACCTATGCGCGGAACGGCCAGTGCGCGGTCTCCGCGACGGGCTCGGGCGAATACTTCATCCGCGAAAGCGCCGCGCGGCAGGTGTGCGACCGCGTGGCGTGGCGCGGGGAGAGCCTCTCCGACGCTGCGAACGCGACGATCACCGCCGTCGGCGCGATCGGCGGAGACGGCGGCCTCATCGCGATGGGTGCCGACGGGCGCCCGGCGTTCGCCATCAACGACCTCGGCATGTACCGCGGCCGCATGGCTGCGGGCGGCTCTGCTGAAACGGCCATCTATGCCGACGAAGCCCTGACGGACTGACGCCGCCGGCGCTTGCTTTGCCGGGCGTATTGCTCTTAGCTCCCCCCAGAATATGGGGAGATCGATGATGCGCTTGGTTCTGATCGCGGCGCTACTGGCGTCTGCCGCCCTTGGCCCTGTTCACGCACATGAAGCGCCTGCGCCTGAGCAGCAGTCGCAGCCCGTTCCGAAGGATCAGCTGCTGAAGCCGCCCGCCGGTGCGGTGCAATATCTCATGGTGTCCGAGGCGGGCACGCACGGCAGCCAGTGGCGCTGGCAGCTTCCCGATGGCCGCACGGCGTATCGCTGGTCGCAGGAGCTGCGCGGCTGGATCACCGAAATGGACCAGGTGACACGCTTCGGAAGCAATGGCGTGATCGAAGCGCTGACCGTGCGCGGCGTCACCATGTCGGGAGACGCGGCGGAGGAGTTCAGCGTCGCAAACGGCCGCGCGACCTGGAAGACCGCCAACGACGCAGGCGAGGCTGCGGCCGGGGGTTGGTACATCCCTGCGGGCGGCGTCGGCATCGCGGGCGCCCCGCTCATCGAAGCGCTCGCCGCGGCGGGCGACAAGGGCCTCGATTTCCTGCCGAGCGGCAAGGGCCGCATGACCTTCGGCGGCACGCAGACCATAGAGGGCCCGTCCGGCCCCAAGACGGTCCAGCTCGCGTTCATCAGCGGCATCCTGCCCTCGCCGGTTCCCGTGTGGCTCGATGAAAACAAGCGCTATTTCGCCGAAATCAGCTACATTTCGCTGCTCCCCGTGGGCTACGAAGGCGCGCTGCGCCAACTCCGCGACGCGCAGGACGCCGCGACCGCCGAAGCTGTCGCGGGCATCGCGAAACGCTTCCTCGATCCCGCCGCCAAAGCCCCGGTCCTCATCGATAACGTGCAGCTCTTCGATGCCGACAAGGGCACGTTCCTCGCCAACAAGGCGGTTCTGGCGCGGGACGGCAAGATCGCGGCCATCGCCGCCGCCGGATCGCTGAAAGCCCCCGCCGGCGCGCGCATCATCGATGGCCGCGGCAAGACGCTGGTGCCCGGCATATGGGATAGCCACCTCCACATCGGCGACGACTGGAGCGTGCTTTCCAATATCGCGAACGGCATCACCAGCTTCCGCAGCCCCGGCACTACCTTCGACCGCGCGGTTGAGGCGACGAAGCGCCGTGCCGCGGGCGAACTCCTCATGGGCGAACCCTTCATCTCCGTCATCATCGACAAGAAGGACCCGCTCGCCGCGCAGGGCGCCGAGGTGGTGAGCAGCGCGGAGGAAGCCGTCGCCGTCGTGCGCCGCGTGAAGGCGGCGGGCCTCTGGGGCGTGAAGTTCTACACCTCGATGAACCCGGCATGGATCGCGCCCGCCGCGGCGGAGGCGCACCGCCTCGGCCTCCACGTGCACGGCCACGTGCCCGCCACGATGAAGCCGAGCGAGGCCGTGGCCGCCGGCTACGACGAGCTCACACATCTCAATTTCGTGGTGATGGAGGCGATGCCGCGCGAGGTGATCGACAAGGCGAACACCCGCCAGCGCATGGAGGGGCCGGCGCGCTACTTCAAGGATGTCGATCTCGACGGCCCCTTGATGAAAGGCTTCATCGCCGATCTCGTCCGCCACAAGACGCAGGTGGACCCCACCATCGTCATCTTCGAATCCTTCCTCACGCAGGATGGCGGAAAGCCGCATCCGGCCTACGCGCCCTACATGGGCATCATCTCCCCCGTCATCGAGCGCTCGCAGTTCACCGCCGGCGGCTATCCGCTGGTCGAGGGGCTGACGCGCGACGATTACCGTCGCAGCTATGCGAAGATGGTGGAGCTGGTCGGCCGACTCCACAAGGCCGGCGTCACGATCGTGGCGGGCACCGACGGCTGGGGGATCGAGCTCATCCGCGAACTCGAAATCTATCAGCAGGCCGGCTTCACTCCGGCGGAGGCGCTGCAAAGCGCAACCATCGTCCCCGCGCGCGTGGTGGGCGCCGACACGCGCACCGGCTCGATCGCGGTGGGCAAGGAAGCGGACATGGTGCTGGTGGACGGCGACGTCTCAAAAGACCTCGGCGCCCTCCGCCGCGTGATGACCGTGGTCAGCGATGGCTATGTGATGGATGCCGCGGCGTTGCGGAAGGCGGCGGGGTATAGCGGGGCGCCGAAGTAGGGGGCTGGGCCGCTGTGGAGAGACACAGTTCCGTATCTTATCCACAGTAGTCGATCGGGCAAAGTACCCAGCATGCGCGATCGAAAGAGTAATCCCGTGCGGAGCGAGTCCTCAATAGACCTCGGTCTGGTCCATGGTAGAAAGTGTCATGGCTAAAAGTGACGACCACACAGCGAAATCTGACCCACGCATCTTTTGCTTTGAGCGAGATGAGGATGACCGAGCGTTCGAGCTCTCGGTGACAGCTCTAATAGGAAGGATGCAACAGAAATCACGCCAGATGTTCGTTTGCGAGCATAATGTGCTCCGTATGAATCATGGCAGAAACTGGGTCCACTCCGCGCGTGGTACGGACCAAGATACGACAATGCACAGCATGTCGGCGAAATGGACGATTCCGTTCTCAGGCATCGTGGAGAACGACCTGAAACTGATCGGCCAGACCATTCTCCCGATCAACGAGGAAATGGAGCGCCAATTCGCCCAAAATATGTACGGCGTGATCGGCGCCGCAGCGGAGAGGGTTGGCAATGTCGTCGATACCAAAGAAGCTGGTTCATTCGCGCTATCGATCTTGGAAATGTTCCAGAAGTTAGAGCTTGGTGTCGATCGCGACGGGAATGTGTCGATACCCCAAATGCATGTCGGACCGGAAATGCATGAACGCATCGTAAGCGAGGTACGGGACATGCCGCCCGAGCTCTTAGCGGAGATCGAACGAGTCAAGGAGGAGAAGATTCGACGAGCTCTGAACCGGGAGGAAGAGCGGAAGGCTAAGTTTAAGCGGGCAGATGTATGAGTGGACGCGCGCTGATCGCTATTGGCTGCAATAGTTATGAACATCTGCCTACATTAACTGGGGCGGAAGCTGATGCTGCCGGTATCTATGATACACTCATTCGGCCTGAGATCGGCGATTATGATACCTCGCGGTCACGCATCCTGCGTTCGCCATTGCTGCAGGAAGTACGTGATGCGCTAACCGCAATCTTGTTCTCTGGCGAGGCGCTTGACACTTTGACCATCTCCTTCGCCGGCCACGGCGAAGTGAGTGGTGGCAGCTTCTACATGGCGTTACGAGATTCGCGAAGGCACGCCTTATCTGTAACTGCCTTGTCATTGGCAGACCTCTTTCGGATGATTGCCGAGGCGGCGCCGAAGCAGACCTATCTCATCATTGACGCTTGCCAGTCCGGTGGGTTGATCGCGGACCTCAATGTGATTCTGAAATCGGAAGTAATGGGAGAGCTTGGAACACCAGGCGTCACTTTGCTCGCGACAGCGGCGTCCAATGAGGCTGCGGTTGAAATTGGTGGTCATGGCCTCGGCACGACGGCGTTACTTCAATGCGTCCGAGGTGAGATATTTCTCCAGGACAGCAATCCGGCGCTCGACCTTGTCGAGATTGGGCGTGCGGTTTCGCAGCGCCTCAGCGATGCGGGCGAGCAGACGCCGGTAGTTTGGGGGCTCAATCTGTATGGCCCGTCAAGCTTCAGCAAGAACCCACACGTCGGGACTGGCAATGCGCCGCTAAGAAGCGTCCTAGCTGGATGGCCGGATGCGAAGAGCGCAGCAGCAATTCGATCGAGCCTGCCACGCCTCTGGGAGCCCTATGTCGCACTATCTCGGCGGTGGGAACCTAGGGAGTTTGTCGATCGGCTTTCGCCGCTTCTCGATCAGTTGCAAGATGATCCGAGTGTACTCCTGAATCTAAACCAGCGCATTTCCGAGGCATGTGCGGCTCAAGCGCAAGAAGCACGAGACAGATTTCGCGCGATCGAGGTTCAAGCGGCATGTATCGTAGCTTTGCTCCCATATTCCTCACACTCTGCGGTAGCCGATCAACTTGTCCGGCAATGCACTGCGCTCGGTTTGCAGGTCGAGGCAACGGTACACGAGGTGATAGCTGCGGTTGAGGCTTATAAATTTGCACTGGTCACTGGTGGCCTTGGCGACCTTTACGATCTACCTATTCGCCTCTCTAAGTTGCTTGGATGGAGTGGCTTTGCGATCCATGTGCGGCTGTTGAATGGGGATGACCCTGGGCCAGCCAAGATTGCGCTCTCCGGTCTCCTCGCTAAGATATGGGAGACTTATTCACTTTCGCTTGTCGCGATGAGTGACATCCAGGCGCCATTTCTTATAGCAGTGGTAACGGCGTGCGTTCGTGTCGATCTCCTTGAAGATGCAGAACAACTACTAGGACATTATTTTGCGTCTGCCGTTAGCTGCGGCGGCAAGATCGCGCGCGCGGATCTCGACCCATCCAAAGTCCTTTCCTATCTGGTGGCACGGAGCAAGCCGCCGATCGAACTCGGCCTCGACGTGCTTGCGCAGCCCACCGAGCTCGTGCTCGCGCTTCTTCGCTTATCTCGGCTTGTGAATCTTAGTGAGGAATTCGATCTTGCGCTTTTCGAGCTCGATCATTTAGCGCTCAATGCCTATTTGCCTGATGACTATCTGAAATTTGGTGATGAGCACGTTGCCGATGGCGTGAATGCCGTATTCAACGTCGGACACGATTTCTGGAGCGTGGCTGACCTTGAAGCTGCCTGGCCTGCATTTCCCTATCCCCCAAACGCGGGCACACTTTTAGCTTCCTTATTGGCGTCCCTCATTTTTCCGGACCGATGCTCTTGGTTTCTCCTGCCTATCCCCTCCCTTGTGGAAGGAGGCATATCCGAGAAAGCGGCCGTGTCTTGAATGCAGTTATTTGCGGTCGTTCGTTCGAAACCCTCTAATCTGTAGTCCGGCAAACTACTGCTGACCTATACTCAACATCACCACCACGGCCCCCATTCCCCCCGCCACGTAATTTCCGCTCCTCCCGCTCGCGCTCCAACCTCTCCACATAAACCGCCCGCCCATATTCGGTCGCCATCGTGTGTCCGTACTTGTCCGGTCGCGTGGCGCGCAGCAGGAACATCAGCAGGCGGTCGTTGTAGCGGCGCTTCTTGCCCACCGTGTTGCCGTCGCGGTCGAGCACGTCCTCCTCGGTGCCGTTGAGCGCGCGCTCCATCGCCACGCGTTCCAGGTCCAGCGCCGAATATTTCAGCGCCGCGTCCCATGCGGCGCGGAAGCTCTCGGATCGTTCGCGCAGCTTGTAGGCGCCCGAGGAGGCCTTGCCCGCGGCGCGCGCCGCCGTTTCCACGCACGCGGTTTCGCGCAGCGCGTCGATGAAGGTGATCTGCCGTGCCGTCGTCCAGCCGTCGTGGCGCAGCGGCCGGCCCGCCGTGTCGCGTTCGAAAACGCTCTGCGTGGAGGCGGTGCCCGGCAGCGTGGCGAGCGCGGGCGGGGGAGGGGCTTGCCTCGTCGGCAGCCCGGCCGCCTCCATCATCGCCAGAAGCTGCGCTTCGCCGCCCGCATCCTCGGCAAGCCCCTCCCACAGCACCGCCGCCGCTCTCTCGAGATCGAAGGGACGCGTTGCGCGCTCGATGGCGTAGGCGATGTCCGGCATGCGCTTGGTATTGTCGCTCATTTCAAATGAATAACCAAAAAGGTTATCAATAGGAAAGATGTTTGTTCATTTAGGTTCTTCTTGTGGAGCCCTGCGACGTCCGCGCGTCTGCATGGCTCTCACTTACCTCAGTGTAAATTAAGTTGCGCCGAGGGCGCTTTTGCGTATCCTCACTCCGCATTTTGTGCGCGGGAGGGAGAGTCGCGCGCCGTGATGCTGTGTGCGTGCGGGCGTACTGTGGGAGGCGCGCCCGCCGCACACGATTGCTGAAAAAATGGCCGCCGGAAAACGGACCTTGGGAGCATTGCCATGAACGCGCCGGTTCATCCGCAGGAGTTTCGCACCGACGACGGCTCGACGCCGGCGCAGCGTTTCGCGCGGCTTCGCGATACGGGCTATGCCGATCTCGCGCATCTGCCGGGCGAATTGCCGGGCTCGCGGCTTGGCGGGGTCATGCGCACGCTGCGGTTCCTCAAGGATCCGCTCGGCATGGTGCGCGATCAGATGGATCGCTATGGGCTGGTCTATCGCACGCCGAACATCGGCGGCGGCTGGCAGGTGACGCTGATCGGACCCGAAGCGAACGAGCGCGTCTTCATGGACCGCGACAAGACCTTTTCGTCGGAGCAGGGCTGGAATCCCATTCTCGATTACGTGTTCCCGCGCGGCGTGATGCTCATGGATTTCGAGGAGCATCGCGTTCACAGGAAGACGCTTTCGGTCGCCTTCAAGCCCGCGCCGATGCAGAATTACCTGGGCGCGCTGCAGGAGGGGATCGCCGCGCGCGTCGCGAAGTGGCCGGAGGATGTGAAATTCTATCCGGCGATCAAGCAGCTCACGCTCGATCTTGCCGCCACCTCGTTCCTCGGCATTCCGTGGGGGCCGGAGGCGGATCGGATCAACACGAGCTTCGTCGATATGGTCGCCGCGTCGGTCGGCATCGTGCGGAGGCCCTTGCCGTTCACGGCGATGGCGCGCGGGGTGAAGGGCCGCGCGTTCATGTGCGACTTCTTCGGGCGCGAGATTCCGAAGCGCCGCGGCGCGGCGGGGGACGACATCTTCACACAGATCTGCAATGCCGAGCACGAGGACGAGGCGACCGGCGAGACGCGGCTGCTCACCGATCAGGAAATCATCGATCACATGAATTTCCTGATGATGGCGGCGCACGACACGCTCACCTCCTCGCTCACCTCCACCGTTTATTATCTGGGGTCGTCGCCCGCGTGGCAGGAGGTGCTGCGCGACGAGGTGCGCGGTGTGCGCGCCGAATTCGGGGATCGGATTCCCTATGGGGAACTGGATCGGTTCGAGAAGACCGAGTGGGCCTTCAAGGAAGCGATGCGGCTGAACGCGCCCGTGCCCGCGCTGCCGCGCCGGGCGCTCAAGGATGTCACGTTCGGGAACCATACGATCCCGGCGGGCACCCACATCGGGGTCAACCCGATGATGACCCACCGTCTCCCCGATCTCTGGCCGGATCCGGACCGGTTCGATCCGGCGCGATTTTCGCCTGAAAATTCAAAGGGTAGGCACAAATACGCCTGGGTGCCTTTCGGCGGCGGCGGCCATATGTGTCTTGGCCTCCACTTCGCCTACATGCAGGCGAAGGCCTTCATGTTCGAGCTGTTGGACAAGCGCCGCATCGTGCTCCGCGAAGGCTACGAGGCGGACTTCGCCATGTTCCCCATGCCCAAACCCCGCGACGGCCTGCCGCTCAGGCTTGAGAGGATCTGACCGGCAGCGCCGTCGTGCTCTTGATCTCCGAGAGCGCCATGGACGAGGTGATCTCCTGCACGCCCGGCAGGCGCGAGAGCTTCTCGAAGAACAGCTTCTCGTAAGCCTCGATGTCTGTCGTCACGATCCGCAGCAGGAAGTCCGTCGTGCCCATCAGCACGTAGCATTCCTGGATCTCCTCGATCTCCCGCACCGTCGCCTCGAACTCCGCCATGTGCGCGCGGCCGTGCGCGGAGAGCTTCACGTTGGCGAAGACCTGCGCGCCGAGCCCCACCTTGCGCCTGTCGAGCAGCGCCACGCGCTTCCGGATGATGCCTGCCTCCTCCATCGCCGCGATGCGTCGCCAGCAGGGCGATTGCGAGAGGCCCACGCGCTCCGCGATCTCCGCGGTGGAGAGGCTGCAATCCTCCTGCAGCACGCGAAGGATTTTTCGGTCGAAATCGTCAAGCTGCATAAATTAGTCTTTGCAAAATTGGATTCCATGATTTTTATGCACGAAATCGGTTAATGCTCAATCGGTTTGCATCCCTTTTTCTCTGCGTTCGTGCGAAAAGTGCGCCGCAATCTTGAAAAAGGAACGTCATGTCCACCGCTCTTGCTGCCGCCGCGCCCACCGTTTCCGGGCCGCACCTCGCTTATGTGAGCCGGAGCGCGCATTTCGAGATTATTGCGAACGTCGATCCGCATATCAGTTTGAGAATGCTGAACTATTTCGCGCAGCGCGACCTCGTGCCCTCTGTCTTCCGGTCCCGCCGTGTCCGCGAAAAGCTGGAAATGCGCGTCGTCGTCCCCGGCCTATCCGAGCATGATGCCTCGGTCATCGCCGACAAGATGCGCGGCCAGTTCGCTGTCGCCGCGGTGACGCTGGAAATGGTCGTCGGCGCCTAGTTGACGAAGTCGCCGATGTCCTCGCCGTAGACGCGGTAGGACATCATCGTCACGGTTTCCTTGAGGCCGGGCACCTTGTGCAGCTTTTCCTGCACGAAGTCCTCGATCTCGGGAAGGTCGCCGAAGCCCACCTTGATGAGCAGGTCATACTCGCCCGTCACCGAATACACCTCGGCGACCTCTTCCATCTCGGCGATGCGGTTGCCGACACTCGCGGCGTGGCCGAGGTCGCATTTGGCGAGGACGAACAGGCGGTACATCAGGCTTCCTTCCGGCTGGCGGCGGCGATCAGGCTCTGCCGTACGCCATAAGCGAGATAGACGCCGGCGCCAATCAGGTTCCAGACAAGGAACCTCAGCTGCGTCTTGTCCGGCAGGCTGATGAACAGATAGAGGCAGCCGCCGATGGCGATGAGCGCGACCGGCAGATGGAAGGGCACGCGGAACTGCCGCTTTGCGTTCGGCGCGCGGCGGCGCAGCACGATGAGGCTGATACCGATGGCGGTGAACGCGGCGAGCGTGCCCGTGTTGGCAAGCTCGGCGATCTCGCCGAGCGGCAGCAGGCCCGCGATGATGCTCACGACGACGGCGGTGACCATAGTCATCAGGATCGGCGTGCCGGTGCGGGCGTTCACGTGCGACAGGCGCTCCGGCAGCAGACCGTCGCGTGCGATGGCGAAGAAAATACGACTCTGGCCATACATGAAGGCGAGCAGCACGGTCGGCATCGCAACAATGGCGCCTGCGCCGATCAGCTGCGCCGCGACCGGCCAGTCGAGCGCGCGCAGCACGTGCGCGAGCGGCTCGCTGCTGGCCGAAAATTCGGCGACCGGCATCGCACCGATAGCCGCCGCCGCAACGGCCATATAGACGACCGTGCAGATCAGCATGGAACCGATGATGCCGATGGTGAGGTCTCGCGAGGGGTCCTTCGCCTCTTCTGCTGCCGTCGAGACCGCGTCGAACCCGTAGAAGGCAAAGAAGATCAGCGCCGCGCCCGCCATCACGCCGACCGTGTTGCCGCCGATCTCTTCGGAGCCCCAGCCGTAGGGCGCAAAGGGTTCGAGGTTGGCGGAATCGAATGCGGGCAGCGCAAGGACGATGAAAAGCGCCAGCGCCGACATCTTGAGCAGCACGAGCAGCGTATTGACGAACGCGCTCTCCCGCGTTCCGAGCGCAAGCAGCCCCGCGACAGCCATGGTGATGACGACGGCGGGTACGTTGAGGATGCCGCCCGCGTGCGGCCCGGCTGCGAATTCATGGGGGATCGTGACACCCCAGCTGTTCAGGAAGCCGACCGCGTAGCCCGACCAGCCCACTGCGACCGCCGCGCAGACTACGGTGTATTCAAGCACGAGGCTCCACCCGACGATCCACGCCACGGGCTCGTTCAGGGCGACATAGGAATAGCTGTAGGCGCTGCCTGCGGCCGGCATCATCGTGGCAAGTTCCGCGTAAGCGAGGGCGGCGCAGGCGCAGACCAGCCCGGCAATCGCGAACGAGATGATCACGGCGGGGCCTGCTTTGCCCGCACCGATGCCGATCAGCGTGTAGATGCCCGTGCCGACGATCGCGCCGACGCCGAGCGCAATGAGATGGGGCCAGGTAAGGGTGCGCCTGAGCGCGCGGTTCCCGGAATAGTTCTGCCAGTCGTCAAGGCCCTTGCGGCGCCCGAAGATGCTCCCTGCCACGCCCGATATCCCCCTAGCCGTGCCGATGCGGGCACATTGGCACGCGGCAGGAAGAGGGGGAAGCCCGCCCCCTTGCCGCATTTTCAAAAAAGCGGGAAGGAGGCGGGCGAGTGTAAGTTTACAAAGCCGCTTTGGTGCGGCGACGGCGGCGTACCGCCACGAGCCCGGCGAGGCCGAGGCCGAACAGCCCCATCACGGCGGGTTCGCTCACGACATTGAGTGCGTAGATGGCGAGGTTGCCGGTTTCTTCGTCGGCGACGGCGAGGAATGACTTGCCGTCACGCGTGAAGAAGCTGAGCCCTTCAGGTCGCCCGAGCAGGTCGGAAATGATCGCGCCGAGATACTTCGGCGCGACACCGAGGCCGAAGTCGGTGATGTCGAACGCCAACACGGAGCCAAGGCTGCTGCCGTTGGAACGCTCGAGGCCCACGAAGAGCACCATGCGGCCATCGACGATGCCGATCTCTATCCCCTCGGGTTCCGGACCTTTGTTGTCGCTGCGGCCGTCATCGACCGCGTCCGGGAAGCGCGCGGCCATGATCTGTTCGATAACGTCGCCGCTGTCGAACACGCGGTTGCCGTTCTCGTCGAGGATCGAGAAGCTCCGGCCGCCGAATGCGAAGAGCTTCGCGTCCGCGGGGCCTTCGGCGCCGAGTGTGCTCGTCACGCCGAGCCGGTTGAAGACGCCGTAGTCGCCGAGTGTGCTGGCGCGCACTTCTTCGACAAGACCATCCCATTCGCGGGCATCGCCTTCGTCGGCGGTGACGAAATAGGTCTTTCCGTTGGAGGTGAAGCTCTTGATCGCGTCGGGCAGATAGAGGCCGTAAAGGCCTTCCAGGCTCTGCAGATTGCCCTTGATCCCGTCGTGGTCGGACGGATCCATGCGGTTCGCGCCGGGCGCATAGCTCTTGAAGCCGAGCGGAATGATATCGGTGACGACCGGTTCGGCACCCGTGAGATCGACGACCGCGATGGCGTTGTTTTCCTGAAGCGTCACGAAGGCGCTTTTGCCGTCCGGCGAGAACGCCGTGTATTCGGGCTCAAGGTCCTGCGCGACGGAAGCGCCCGGCCCGAAAATGCGTACGCCCTTCGCCTGAAGGTCGGACTTCATGGCGTTGAAGGCGCCGAAACCTGCGGTTTTCACGGTGCCGGCGGCGAGGTCGATATAGCTGATCGAGCCTTCCGGATCGACGCTGTCGGGCTTCCCATAGCTCGACGGCTCGCCTTCGTTCGCGACGAGCAGGCGCGTGCCGTCCGCCGAGAAGCTTACCTGATCGGGAAGCGCGCCTACGGTGTACGACTGCGGCGCGGCGCTGAGGTTGGCGAGATCGTAGACGAGAACGCGGCCCGGATCGGTCTTGTTCGCGGCCTGGATCGCAACGGCGACCTTGCCGCCGCCTACCGCGACGCTGTTCGCCGCGCCGCCCGCGAAATAGCTGTGCGTGTCGAGCGCGCCGATCTCGGTGCTCGTTTTCGCGTCGACGATCTTCACGAAGGCGGTGTCGCCGTTGAGGCCGACGACGAACAGGCGGTCGCCGCTCGCGTCATAGGCCGGGATTTCGGAGGCGTCGCCGAGCGTGACGCTCGTTACGCCGCGCACCTTGAGGGCGGCAGCGTTGGCAGGCAGGACGGCGGTTGCGGCGAGCAGGCCGGCGAGAACGGAAAGCGTGCGCATAGAATGAAGACCCCTTGTTAACCATTTGCCGGGGTCGGCTATGAGGCGCATTTTTCGGGCAAGTCGAGCCGCTCACATAAAGTTCACGCAGCTGTCACGGGACGGAAACGAACGCTGCCCGATGTGTCGGACAGGCTTACAAAACGCGGAGTTTTTTGCCCTCGCGGATCACGCTCACTGCAGACGAACAAGTCCGCCTTCGGAATACACGCCTGCGATTCGCCGTTGGTCCCAGAATTTTTCGGCGATTCGGATATAGGCGTCGGCGATGCGGCTGTGCATTGCGCGCTTTTCCGGCGACACGGCGGCGCGGGCGAGGCGCCAGTGCTCGTCGGCGCGGCGCAGGTGATATTCGAAATCGCTCGGGATCAACGCCGTTCCCCCCATTTGTGCCGTCTTTTCAGCAGGGCTTTTTCCGCTTCCTGACCGTTGCTGTCTTTGATCTTCGTCAAACCCGGAGGTGGAGGCGTTTCACCTTCGCCGGACATTTTTGACGCTGCTTTGACCCGCTTCTCACGCGGCGGTCACGCTCGTGGGCGATAAGGGGCCATCGCGAGGCGGACATGTTCCCCCAGCCCTTCCTCCCCGGTGTCCCCTCGCGAACCCCACAGCACAGGAGTTCCCCCAATGTTTTATGTCAGAAGCGCGGCGATTGCGTTGGCGGTGGCCACAGCGGTCGGTCTCGTCAGCGCGTCTTCGCGCGCCGAGCCGGTTTCGGTCGCGGTCAGCTTCGCCGATCTCGATCTCACGACGCTGGCGGGAGAGCGCGCCCTGCGCGAGCGCGTGTCGGGCGCGGTTCTCACCGCCTGCGGCACGCGGCCGAGCGCCGAGGTGGTGATGGAAATGGTTCGCCGCGCGTGCATCCGCAACACGGCGGTCACCGCCGAGGCGCACGTCGACGCAGTGATTTCAGGCTCGCGCAGTCTTGCGCGCGCGGAGCCCAGGCTTCCCGGCACCGCCCATTAGTGTGCCGAGCGGGGGAAGGGGCGGCCTGGAGACCCCCGGGGTCGCCCCTTTTTCGTGTCCCTAGAAGCCGATGCGGGCCGACACGCCGTAGAAGCGCGGCAGTGCAGGATAGGCCGCGATCGTGCCCGGCTGTTCCGGCACAGCGAACGTGCCGATGTGGTAGTACTTGTCGAACAGGTTCTCGACGAAGAGCTCCAGCCGCCATTTGTCGTCCGCCGACGCGACGCCGATGCGCGCGTTGACGACGGCGAAGCCTTCGTTGTCGGCGATGCCGCGGCTTTGCGAACTCGTCACCTGCTCGCTCTGGAAGCGGAAGTCGGCGTGGACGAGCGCGTTCAGCGTGTCGCTGAGCGGCGGCGTCCAGGTCGCGGCGCCGGTGATCGTGTGGCGCGGGATCAGCGCGATCTGCTTGCCGGCCTCGAACTCGAGCGGTGTACCGACGAGGTTGCTGCCGTCCTTGATCTTCGCGTCGACGAGGCTGTAGCCGAGCTGGAAGGTGAGATCACGCGCCGGGCGAATGGTGCTTTCCGCCTCCACGCCCTTCGACACCGTCTTCTCGACGTTCATCGTGACGAAGCTGTTCCCCGAGAACACCAGCTGCTGGTAGTTCGAGAAGTCCTGATAGAAGGCGGCGACGTTCAGCGTAAACGCGCGGCCCCACTGCGACTTGAAGCCGACTTCCCACGAATCGACCTTCTCGCTGTCGAACTCCAGATCCTCGATCTGCCCGCCGTCGCCGCCGAGGATGACCGAGTCGAATCCGCCGCGATCGAGGTTGTAGCCGCCCGACTTGTAGCCGCGATCGTAGCCGCCGTAGAGCATGAAGTCCGGCGTCACCGCATAGGCGAGCTTCGCCGTGCCGGTGAATTCGTTCTCGCTGCGGCTGCCGTGGTAGAGCCCGTTGAACTCCGGGTTCGTCGTCGGGTTGCAGGTGAGCAGAATGGCATCCGGCGCCATCGCCGCGAGCGCGCCCGTCAGGATCGCCGTCGAGGGATCGAGATAGAAGTCGCACGTCGGCGAAACCGCATTGAGGTTCGCGTTGATCGTCTTCTTCTCATGGTTCCAGCGCAGGCCGAGCGTTAGCTTCAGATCGTCGGTGATCTCGAAGACGTTGTGCGTGAAGAGGGCGAGCGCTTCAGTTTTCACGCGGTAGCGATCGTTGATCTGTCCGTCGCCCTCGCTGCCGCCCGGCAGCGGGGAATTCAGCAGCGCGAACAGCGCAGGGTCACCTGCGGCGGCCGCTGCCAGCGTGGGGTCGAGAGCCATCAGAACCTGCCCGAATTCCGGAACGGCGGGGCCGAACGTATCGAACAGTTCAAAGCCGCTCGGAGCGAACAGCGCGTCGCTGTAGAAATTCGCCTGCGTGCCGAAACGCACGCGGTCGGTCAGCGTCAGTTTCTCATTGAGGTAGAAGCCGCCCACCAGCCAGTCGAGACGGTCACCCAGGGCCGAGCCCTGCAGACGGATTTCCTGCGTGAAATCGCGCAGGCCTGGCTTGTACCCTTCGCGATAGGCGCGATCGAGGCCGGAGAAATCGATGTCCTGGTTGCGGCGCACGTCCCAGTTGCGCCACGCCGTGATCGAAGTCAGCGTCACGGCCTCGAAGTCATAAGTGACCTCGGCGGAAACGCCCCATTCCTCGACGGCTTCGTCATAGCTCCGGCCCGGCGTCGCCGCCGTGCGGCGCTCGGAGGGCTTGCCCGTGTAGATGCCGGTGACGCCCGCGAGCGAAGCGCCGAGCTGGATGGCCGGTGCCGTCGGGCCCTCAACGACGTTCACGGCGCCGCAGCACTGCTCGTCGGTTTTCGAATAGTCCGCGATGAAGCGGATCTTCAGGTCTTCCTTCTCGACGAGCGCCTGCCCACGCAGCGTGTAGCGGTCGAGATTGTTGAAGCGGCGATCCGAGTTCACGTCGCGGATGTAGCCGTCCCGCTCGCGGTAGATGCCGTCGAGGCGCAGCGCCACAGTGTCCGTGAGGCCGCCGGTGATACCGCCCTTCAGCGAGATCGCATCGTAATTGCCGTAGCTCACCTCGGCATAGCCGCCGAGATCGAACGACGGGCCTTCGGTGATGATGCTGAGCGCACCCGCCGACGTGTTGCGGCCGAACAGCGTGCCCTGCGGACCGCGCATCACTTCTACGCGGTCGATCGGCGGAAGCTCGGCAAGCGCGAGGCCGGCGCGGGCACGGTAGACGCCATCGATGAACACGCCCACCGCAGGCTCGAAGCCGGGGTTGTCGCCGGCCGTGCCGATGCCGCGGATGGAGAGTGAGGTGCCGGTTGCGGCCGATTGGCCGGTGAAGACCTCAAGGCTGGAGCTCAGCTGCTCGAAGCCGCGAATGTCGGTGACACCCGCATTGTTGATGAGATCGCCGCTGATCGCGGTGACGGCGATCGGCACGTCCTGCACGGTCTCCGCGCGGCGCGTGGCGGTGATGACGATTTCGTTGGCGCTGAGATCGTCCTCGACAGCGGCGGTCTGAACGTCCTGGGCGAAAGCGGGGGCGGCGAGGGCGCAGCACGCGGCACCCAGCAAGAGCGAACGCTTCACAAATGGTCTCCTGAACGACTGGGGTGGATGTCCCAACATTGTTTCGTTTGGTTAATCACACCGAATGGTTAAGGCTTTCTCACGCACGCGGGCGGAGCGCCGAAGGGACGGGGCTGCGATACGATCGTAAAAATACCCGCAAGCCTGACAGTGCGTCGAAAACCCGCCCGGAATTGGCCTATTCGAGCGAAAGTTCCATGCGGACCACGCTATCCTTGGCCTTTGCGGCCTGCCGTGTCGAAAGGAACACGCGTGCCGGATCAATTGCGCCGTCCGCGAGCAGCGCATCGCGTACGGCCTCGGCACGGGTCCTGCCGAGCGCGGCGAGTTCGGCATCCGTCGGCAGGAACTTGGGCCGCAGCGTGTCGGCCATCAGCGCGGCTTCGCGGTTCCTGCGTGCATCGCGTTCGCTGATGCCGTCCTTCTCGGCCGCCGTACTGTCGGCGGCGCTCTCCGTGTCGGACGTTTCCGGGAAGTCCGGGCTGCTGCCGAGCTTTGCCTTGTAGAGGTCTTTCAGCCGGTCGTGGCGCTTGTCGGGCGTCAGCGCGGCAAGATCGGGGGATTCGCCCTTCTTGATTTCCCGCGCCATCGCGGCTTCGGCCATACGCTGGTCGGCGATCGCGATGGCATCGGCTTCGATGCCGGGGCTCGCCGGAATGTCGAGCTTGAGCGCGGGGCGATCGGCGAGCCCCTTCGCGAGCGCGGAGAGATTCTTGGTCGCACTTTCGGGAAGCGCGGCGGACCCGGGCACGAAATCGACGAACTGCGCCTCCTCAGCACCGGCGAACAGCGATCCGATGAAGCGGAATGGCGCTGTGACGATCTTTTCGAGGATATTGCCGATGATCTTCCAGATGATCGGCCCGAGCCGGAACTGCGGATCGTCGAGCGATCCGGTGATCGGCACTTCAAGATCGATCACGCCGTTCTTGTCCTTCAGCAGCGAGGTGGCGAGCCGGATCGGCATCGGCACCTTTTCCTTGCTGTCGGTCGCCTCGCCCCATTCGAGCTGGTCGATAATCACGTGGTGGTCGGCTTCGAGCGCGCGGTTGTCGATGCGGTAGCCAAGCTCCGTCGTCAGCTTGCCGCGCGCGATCGCATAGCCTGCATAGCGCCCCGAATAGGGGTTGAAGACCGGCAGTTCGATATTGCGGAACGCCATCTTCACATCGGTCTTGCGATCGTAGGCGAGGAGGTTGGCGCGGCCCGCGATCTTCACCGGCGAGAAGCGGTTGATGACATGCCCGTCGAGGTCGATCTCGGCGACCGCGCCCGGCATGTTCGAAATGCCGGTCACACGCCCGCGCAAGGACTCGATCCGCGCCTCGAAGTTCGGCTGGATCGAATAGTCGGCGAAGCTCATCGTGCCGCTGTCGATGTCCAGCCGCTTCAGGACCACGGGAATCGCGGGCGCTGCCTGCGGGGCAGCGAGCGCAGCCTGTGCGGCGATTGCCTTTGCGGCGCGCGCGGCCTCGATGCGCTTCGTCTCCGCGCGCCGCTCGGCGCGCGTCATGCGCTGGGCGGATTTGGCGGGAACCGGCGGTGCCGCTGCAACACCGGCGGCCGCCGCGAAATTGAATGTCCCGTCCCGCAAGATGGCGACCCGTCCCGTGGGGCGGCTGAGGCGGGCGTGGGCGATCTCTAAGCGCGGTGATGCCGGGCCGCGGTAGTCGACGCCAGAAAGCGCGAGCCGCCGCCACGAGATAAGCTCGCTGCGGCCCGCGCGTTCGAACAGTCGCAAGCCTGTGACGACTGCATCGCCGGAGAAGCGCGCCTTCGGCGCCGTGCCTGCATCGGAAACGACGAGGCGTCCGCGAACGCCGAGGTCGCCGCCTTTCAGGTCGAGCGCGGGGTAGGGCGGCATATAGGGCAGCGCGGCCTTCAGCGGAAAACCCGCAAGCGCGATGCGGAGATCGGCACTGCCTGGGGGGAGAAGCGTGCCTTCGGCGCTCAGCGTCGCCGTTTTGTTGATGCGCGCATCCGCAGAGATGGCGATCGGCTTGTCCGGCGCAGCAAGGTCGCCGCGCGCCGTTGCGTTCGCCGCGATGTCGAATACGGCTGCCGGGGAAACGGCGCGGTCCTCAAAGCGCAGCGCGGCATCGGACAGGGAGAACCCGCCGAGCGCGATCTGCCACGGGGCGGTCTCGTCGCTCACCGCGGGCTTCGGTGTCGGCGGAAGCAGCGCGGCGAGGTCGATCGCGCCGTTTTGCGCGCGCGTCGCTTCGCCTTTCAGGCCTTCCGCGCGGATATCGCCGATATTGATGCTGCGGCGGGCGGCGTTTACGCGGATGTCGCTGATGGTGAGGCCCGCGAGGCGCAGCGGCTCGATGCCTGCGCCCGCCGGGCCGTTCGCGGTTGCATCGCGCAGCGCGAAATGCGGCACGATGATCTCTGCGGCCATCGCGCCGTTTTCCGGAATCGCGAGCGCGAGGCTGGCCCCGTCGACATCGACTTCGCCGAGCCGGGCGCGGCCGCGAAACAGGGTTTTTCCATCGAAGGCGAGGCTGGTGAGGCCGAGTTTCGGCAGCATCGCCGACAGTGTGATGGCGCCGCTCTTGTAGCGGAAGTCATAGGAGCCGTGCAGGTCGATCAGCCCGTCAGACAGGGCCACCGGCAACATCTCGCCCAGGAAATCCTGAATCGATGCCGCCTCCAGATGGCGGACCGTAAAGCTGCCGTCCGATGCGATCGGCGCCATCGAGACGTTGCCTTGCCATGCGAAGGTTTCGCCGCGTTCGCTCTCCGCTTCGAATCGAAAGCCGCCGCCTTCCGACCGCGCCGTGTGGAAATCCCTCAGCGAGAAGCTGATCGGCGCCAGCAGCTTTGCCGGTTTCGCGGCGCGGCTGTGATCAGCAAAGGCGATGCGCCCGCCCAACACCGAAAGCTCGCCGATCAGCACGGCGGGCGCCGGTTCCGGGCTTGGCGGCGGCACGAGTTCGAGCAGGTTCAGCGTTCCATCCGGGCGGATCAGCGCATGGACGGCAGGGCCGTCGATCCGCACCTCGTCGAAGCGGTAGGCATCGGCGAAGAGCGACAGGATCGAGAAATTGAGATGGACATGTTTTGCCGCGACCATGGGTGTGGCCGCGTCCGGAATCGCGATGTCGGAGATGTCGAGCTTGAACCCCAGAGGGTCGACCTTGATCTCGCCGAGGCGGAGGGGCTTCTTGAGCTCGTCTCGCACCCAAGCCGTTGCCTGGCCACGGATGAAATCGGGGGCGAGCCAGGTTCCGGCCGCCCAATAGGCGACGAACAGCAAAACAAACGCTGCCGCGCCAAGAAACGGCTTTGACCGAACCAGCCCAGCCATCGCGCGTGCCGTCCGCTCCCCCAGGTTCGGGCGCATGATGCGTCCGGGGGGCGGCAATGGCAAGCATCGGGCCTTTGCGCAAACGAAAAGAGCGGCCTGAAACAGGCCGCTCTTTCAGAACGATAGGGTATCCGCGATCAGGCGGCGGCGACTTCGCTCGCTGCGGCCGATCCGGTTTCGGGATCGCGCAGCACGTAGCCGCGGCCCCACACCGTCTCGATATAGTTCTCGCCGCCGCACGCCGCCGAAAGCTTCTTGCGCAGCTTGCAGATGAACACGTCGATGATCTTGAGTTCGGGCTCGTCCATGCCGCCGTAAAGGTGGTTCAGGAACATTTCCTTGGTGAGCGTGGTGCCCTTGCGGAGCGAAAGCAGCTCCAGCATCGCATATTCCTTGCCGGTCAGGTGCACGCGGGCGCCGTCGACGTCGACCGTCTTGGTGTCGAGGTTCACGCCGAGCTTGCCGGTCTTGATCACCGACTGTGAATGGCCCTTCGAGCGGCGGACGACGGCATGGATGCGCGCCACCAGCTCTTCCTTGTGGAAGGGCTTCGTCACGTAATCGTCGGCGCCGAAGCCGAGACCGCGAACCTTCGATTCCATCTCGTTCTGGCCGGAAAGGATGAGGATCGGCGTGCCGACCTTCGCGAGCCGCAGCTTCTTCAGCACGTCGTAGCCGTGCATGTCGGGCAGGTTCAGGTCGAGGAGAATGATGTCGTAGTCGTACAACTTGCCGAGATCGAGGCCTTCTTCGCCAAGATCCGTGGTATAGACGTTGAAGCCTTCGCTCGAAAGCATCAGGTCGATGCTCTTCGCCGTGGTCGCGTCATCTTCGATCAGCAGAACCCGCATTGAGTAGCCCTCTTCATGTCCCCCAACGGCAAACAGCCAATCCCGGCCCTGCCGCGTACAATCCGTTAACCATGCCCGTTATGGGTTACAAAGGTTAACGCCGCGTAAAAGTTAACGCGATCATGCTTTGAATTGTTCCTGTGGCACTTGAGTCACGGTTTGTTTCGTTTTGAATCAGTTATGGAATCCCGGCAGCAAGGCGACATTAACCACGCACGGGCACACTGGCCCCATGCGCTGCGAATGCCCCTTGATTCCTGAAGACGCAGTCCGGCTCCGCGCGGACCTGCCGGGGGCCGAGCTGTGAAGACGCCGTATGACGACGATCGCAAGCTGAGGCGCAAGGAGCTCGACGATATCCGTCATGCGCTCGTCTCTGCCGAAACGCAGCTTTCGGTTTTCGCCGGGGCGATCGTCGATGCCGATGCGACGCTGCGCCGGGAGCGGGAGGCGCGGGCGGCGGACCCCCCGTTCGATGTCAGCTCCGATGCGGCCGTGCGCCGTTCCGAGATGATCCGGCTGGCGCGCGAGCTCATGCGGCTCGAAGACGAGATCGAGCGCCTGCGTGCCGCGCTGCTCGTCAAGTTCGAGGCGCTGCGCCCGATCGAAACGGCAAGCGAGGACTATGCCGCCGCGAAGCGCGCGGAGGCGGCCCGCAAGGCGATGACGGCGTCTGACGAGGCGGCGGCGCGGTAGTTCCGCCGCGTCTAGCGCAGCCGACCCGGCAGTCGATCCGCGACGACGATCAGCAGTTTTTTCCGGTCTGCGTCCGGTTTTCGCGCAGGCGCGCACAGGCGCCGCGGCGGCTTGGCACGGCCGGCCTCGTGCGGCCGGGGCAGTGCGATGCGGCAGTCCGGGGCCGCGGCGAACACTGCGGCTGCACCGCCAAGGGTGGTGAAACTCATGATTCCGGCAATGATGAAGAACCTCACGAAACGCATGCGAGTCATTCCTTTGCTATGGGAGGGCAGAGAGGGGCGGCGGCGCGGGCGGGGAGGGGACGGTCCCGCGCCGCCGCGGTTCGGGCGATGATCATAAGCGGCGTCGGTGCGAGGGTGGGGAAACCGGCGCCGATTGGTCGATCACGCCGCGAGTGTGTGGGCGCACATGGCGCCGACATGACGGTGATCGGTGCCGCAGCCGCCGCCGAGCACGCTGAGCGCGGGAAGCGCACGCATGAGCGCTGCATTCTGCGCGCCTAGCTCCTCGGGGTTGCCGTCGTCGAGGTCGGGCGCCTCATTCAACTCGGCATGGCTCATGCGCGATGCGTTGGTGCGAAGCCCGCGCACGCGCCGCGTCCAGTCGCCGCCTGTATTCAGCATCTCCGCGAAATGATCGGGGTGGGCACAGTTGATCATGTAATAGGCGGGGAGGCCGCCGGTCGCATCGTCGACGGCGGAGATCGCGTCGGCGAGCGGCTCGCCAGTCGGCAGGCGCCCGTCCGTCTCCAATGTGAACGACAATGCCGCGGGCAGTCCCGCTGCCTCGGCTGCACGTGCGATGCCGATCGCCTCGGGCGTGTTGGTCATGGTGATCGCCGTCACCATGTCCGCGCCCGCTGCTGCGAAGATGTTTGCCTGAAAGGAATGATAGCCGCGCGCTGCGTCCGCGCTCATCACGGTGTCAGCCACATAGCCGTCGCCGCGCGGGCCGATGCAGCCGCTGACGACGATCGGCATGTGGTCGCTTGCATAGTCGGCCTTCAATTCGTGCAGGAGCGCGATGGAATCGCGGTTGCTTTCGGCAAGCGCGGCCTCCGAATAGCCGAGCAGTGCGCCCCAATCGGGGCTTGCCCGCCATGTCGGGCTTTCGAGGATGAAGCCGGTGCCGTTCGCGCGGGCGATCTCCAGATAGCGGACATAATAGTCCCGGAGCGTCCTGCGGCCGTTCTGCGTCCGCATCAGGTCGAACGCCGCGAAGTGCGGCAGGTCTATGCCGTCGTGGAAGATCAGCGTGGTTTCGAGGCCGCCGTCCGTAAGGAACAGGCCGCCGGCAAGCTGCGGCAGCGCCGCGTAAGTCTTTTGCATGACGATGGTCTCCGTGCGCCGTCAGTCGGCGTGTTGCGGCGAAACATTCCGTCAAAGCGCGTCCGCTTTCCAGAAGGCGCGCGGTACACCAATGTCGAAGCCGCGATATTCTTCTTTTTGCTCAGCGGCTTGATTTACATGGAACCATGACGCGATGAGCAGCGTGCCCTGCTGAAATTGTGGAAAACTGTACCATTGGTATGGTAAACTCTGCTTCGGGAATCCGGCATAGGCGGCGGGTGAACGCGCCGATGACTTTGACGTCCCGCAGGGCCATGACGCGCGGGGAGGCGACACGCGACCGCATTCTGGAGATTGCGGAGGCTTCCGTGCTGGCCAAGGGATTCTCCAACACGTCGATCGACGAGATCATCGCCGCAGCCGAGATCACCAAGAGCGGGTTCTTCTATCATTTCCGCGACAAGACCGATCTTGCGAAGGCGCTGCTCGAACGCTTCATTCACGACGACAACGCCAAGCTGGATGCGATCTTCGCGCGCGGGCGCGACCTTTCCGACGATCCGCTGCACGCCTTCCTGATCGGTCTCAAGCTCTTCGCCGAGATGATGGCCGAGCTTGAAATCGCGCATCCGGGCTGCATGGTGGCGTCGGTCGCCTATCACGACAAGCAGTTCAACAACGAGGTGCGCGGCCTCAACGCCGCTGCCGTGCTCGGCTGGCGGCGGCGCTTTCTCTCCGCGCTCGAAGAGATCGCCGAGGTGTATCCGCCGCGCATCGACGTCGATCTCTCGCATCTTGCCGATATGCTTTCGGCGCTCGCCGACGGTGGTATCATCCTGTCCCGCGTGCTTGACGAGCCGCGTCTGCTCTCGGAGCAGATTCTGCTCTACCGCGCGTTCGTGCGGACGATCTTTCTCGGCGCGGGAGACTGAGGGGTCAGGGCTGCAATGCCGAGAGCCGCAGCGTTTCGGCAATCACGATCTTGCCCCCCACGCTTTCCACCTCAAGCCGGATCTCGGGATCGCGCTGTTCCCAGTCGACGAGGATGCGCCCATAATTCTGGCCCATGAACCCCTCGCCGACACGCAGCCGGTTCGGCCCCAGCAGGTGCCAGACTTCGGTGAGCCCGGACGAGGTGAGGTCGTAGAGCGGGTAGGGCACACCCTCGGCGAGCCGCGAAAGCTCGGCATAGTGCGTGTCGCCCGAAATCATGATGAGGCCGTTCACGTCGGCGAAGTCGATGAGATCGAGTAGTCGCTGGTGATCGGCCTGATAGTTGATCCATGCCTCGTAGCCGGGCGCATCGGCGAGCACCTGCGTCGAGGACGCGAAGATGCGCAGCTCGGCGGGCTTCTTGAATTCCGCCTCCAGCCACTCCCACTGCTCGGCGCCGAGCATGGTCGCGGCGGGATCGCTGTTCACCAGATACGGCCCGCGGTCCTTCGGCTCCTCGGTGATGCCGATCAGGCCGGAGCGGAACCAGCGGTTGTCGGGCATGATGATCTGCACGCGCCGCCCTTCCGGGCCGATGATCGTGCTCGTGTAATTGCCTGCCCGGCTGTGGCGCGGGCTCGCTTTCGGCTCCATCCAGAAATCGAGGAAGATGTCCTTCGACTCCTGCTTCATTGGATACTCGCGCCCGGCATCATTCTCGCCGTAGTCGTGATCGTCCCAGATCGCGAGGCAGGGCGTCTTGCGGCGCAGGCGCTGGAAGCCCGGCTTCGCGGCGAGTTTCGCGTACTTGGCGCGCAGCACGGCCATGTCGCGCGTGTCGCCGTAGATATTGTCGCCGAGGAAAAGGAACAGCTGCGGGTCGAACGCATCGACCCGGTCCCAGATCGGCTGCGGCTTGTCCTGATGCGCGCACGAGCCGAACGCAATGCGGCTGAGCGCGGTTTCACCGGCGAGCGCGACGGTGGGGAGCGCGGCAAGCGCCGCGCCCCCGGCCATCACATCGCGGCGACTGACGCCTGCCATCAGAACGCGGCTTTCAGCGTCGCGAACACCTGGCGCGGCGCCCCGATCATCAGCGTCTGCGAGTCGCCCCGGTTGCTGAAGCCGTTGGTGCCCACCGTCGACACATACCTCTTGTCGAGAAGGTTGGTGCCGCTCACCTGCAGCTCATAGCCTTCCGCGATGCGCCAGCCGATGCTGGCGTCGACGATCGCGCGCGCGCCGACCGAGACGTCGTTCTCGTAGCTGTAGTAGCGCTTCGACATGTAGTTCACGCCGATGCGCCCGAAGAACAATTCGCCGTCGTAGCTGAGTTCGCCCTTGGCGAGGTGCTTCGGCGAGTCGACCGTGGTCTTCCCGTCGGTTGCTGCGATCAGCGTTCCCTCCGCGTTGACGACATCGTCCTGATAGGTGGAGTCGTTGTAGCTGTACGAGGCGAAGAGCTTGAAGCCTGCACCGAGCTTCACTTCGCCCGCGGCCTCGAGACCGTAGGAGCGCACCGAGCCGACGTTCTGGAGGACGGACGGGTTGCCGATGATCCCGGCGCCGGTGGAGAAGCCGAGCAGGCGGTTGCGGAAGTTCACATAATAGGCGCCGACGACACCGTTGAAGCTGCCGCCGCGGAAGCGGACGCCGGCCTCGTACGTGTCTGATTCCTCCGGCTTCAGCGTGCCCTTGATGGCGTCAAAGCCCGCCTGCGTGGTGCCGAAGGGGCCGCCTGTGGACGATGCCGTGAAGGCGCGCGCGACCTGCGTGAAGCCGCCGAACATTTCCAGGTAGTCGTTGATCTCATAGGCAAATCCGGCGTGCGGCTGGAACCAGTCCTCGGCCTTGATCTTGCCCTGCGCGAAGGTGCTGACGACGATCGGCGTCGCCGTGTTCGTCACCTTGAAGCCCTTCCAGCCGAGCGTGATCGTTGCCGCGCCAAGCGTGATGCGGTCTTCGACGTGATACTGGAAGGTTTCGGTGTCGAAATCCGATTCCCACTGCGTGAAGAACGGGTTCTTCTGGAATTCGAGCGAGTTCCGCGACGGGCTCAGCCGATCGGTGAGGCCGTAGAAACGCCGCGCCTGCTGGAAGTCGTTCTTCTCGTACCAGCCGCCCACGGTGATTTCGTTGAAGCCGATCTCGCCGGTGACGCTGCCGAACAGGCCCTTGCGATCGATGTCGTATTCGGTGGTGCGGATCGAGAGCGGCGCGCCGCCCGGCGTCTGCACATAGGGCGTATACCAGATGCCCTGACCGTGGTTGTTGTGCCAGTAGCCCTTGAGCGCGACCGTCACCGCCTCGCCGACCGGCGCCTCGACGCCGATCGCGGCGAGGTAGTCCTTGCGCAGACCAGCGGCATCGAAATAGGCGTCGTCGATGGTCGCGAACGGGGCGGGCAGAGCCTCCTCGCCCCAATAAGCGTCAGCGAGCTGGACGGCGAGGCGGTAGTCGCCAGAGATATTGTCCCAGTCGTAGCCGAGACGACCGATCATCTCCCTCGACATGTCCTGATAGTCGTTCTCGCGCCGGTCGGAGAAGCTGAAGGTGCCGGTAACGCGCGCGTCGCCGAGCGCGGCGACCGCCTTGGCGTTCAGCATGTGATGGCGCTGCTCGCCCACGCCCTTCCACTTGTCCATCCCGAGATAGCCGTAGGAGATGTAGGCGCCGGTGCCCTCTGTGCCGCCGATCTCGCCGCTTTCGAGGCGGGCGAAGGCGCGGATCGTGTTTTCGGTGCCGTAGCTCCCCGAAACGTCGAGGCCGAAATCCCGCGCCGGCGCACGCGAGAGGAACTCCACCGTGCCGCCAAGGTTGTTGGTCGCCTGCGTGCCGAGCCCGCCCGAGCCCTGCGAAACGCGCGTGAGGCCGAGGTTTTCGGGGCTGATGGCGCGGTTGACGTGCAGGCCGTTGACGTTGCCGTAGCTGTGGTCGCCAAGCGGAATGCCATCGAGCGTGAAGCCGAGCTGGTTCTGGTTGAAGCCGCGGATCGAAAGCCGCTGCGACCATTCATAGGCGCCGAAGGCGTCCGCCGACTGGAAGTTCACCGAAGGCAGCTTCTCGATCGACTTCAGCGGGCTCGTGCCGGGCGCGAGCAGCGCGATATCGGCCGCGTCGAGTTCCTGCACCTGCCGCGTCTGGCCGGAACCGAACACGACGATCTCTTCATCGAGCGCGGTGGTATCGGCGGCGGCTTCGCCCATCTGCGCGAAAGCGGAAGTGGAAAGCACGAAAAGGCTGCTGGCGGCCAGCAACACGGCGCAAGTCGAACGCATGAAATCCCCCATTGGTGCGGTAAACGCGGTTGGCGGCGGGAGGCCTAGGCGCGGCGTGTGACGGCGCTATGCGATTGATATGAAGCTTTTTTGCACGCCATATTGCAGATCGGGGGCGTTGCCGATTTGCTGCGAATGATTTGCATTACCCTGATAAGTTGCGCGCTATTTATTGATCCGGTCGATCAGCCTCACGCAGAAAATGCGTTGGCGGTTGCGGCTGGCCACCGATAGCCTCGATGCTGAAATCAGGCCTGCGTCCGCGCCCGGCCGGTTTTCGCGATCGATCATTGGGGAAGGAGAGGGATCATGGGCCTCAAGGGCACAAAGACCGAAGACAATCTGAAGGCTGCTTTCGCGGGTGAAAGCCAGGCGAACCGCCGCTATCTTTATTTCGCACAGAAGGCCGACGTCGAAGGCTACAACGATGTGGCCGCGGTGTTCCGCTCGACGGCGGAAGGCGAAACGGGTCATGCGCACGGCCACCTCGAATATCTCGAAGAGGTGGGTGACCCGGCGACGGGCCTCGCCATCGGCACGACGTCCGACAACCTGAAGTCGGCGATCGCGGGCGAGACGCACGAATACACCGATATGTATCCGGGCATGGCGCGCACCGCACGCGACGAAGGCTTCGACGAAATCTCCGACTGGTTCGAGACGCTCGCGAAGGCTGAAAAGAGCCACGCCGGCAAGTTTCAAAAGACGCTCGACACGCTCGACGCCTGAGAGGGCAGGAGCGGCAAGAGTGTCCGCTGTGGGAGGCGAGGGGCGGGTCCGCGGGACCGGAACCGCCCCTCCCGTAGCCTCCGCGACAGCAGTGCTGCGAGCGTCCGTTCGGGCGCACGGCATCAGTTCCCGTTTCCGCTTCGAGAGACAGGCGGACACGTGTTTCGTGTGGGAATTCGCGTCGTGCGTCCGACCGGGCGCTTCCAGAGACATATCCATCCTGAAGCCAGAGCCGTTGGGGCCAGAACCGTTGGGGAACACCGATGCGTGAGGGCAGTCTGGAGGCGCCGACGCGCCATCCGATCGATTGGGAAAACCCGGACTACTATGACGAGGCGCAGCTCGAGGCCGAACTGACGCGCGTGTTCGATATCTGCCACGGCTGCCGCCGCTGCTTCAATCTATGCGACAGCTTCCCGATCCTGTTCGATCTGATCGACGAATCGCCAAGCGGCGAGATCGACGGGCTCGACCCCAAGACCGACTACAAGGCGGTCGTCGACGCCTGCACGCTCTGCGACATGTGCTTCATGACGAAGTGCCCTTACGTGCCGCCGCACGAATGGGCGCTCGACGTGCCGCATCTGATGCTCCGCGCGCGCGCCGTCGAGCACCGGCACGGCGAAACGCACCTCGCCGACGCGGAGTTCGCGAAGACCGATCGCAACGGCAAGCTCGCCACCTTCCTGTCTCCACTCGCCAACTGGGCGACGGATAGCGGAAACGGCCTGACACGCACCGTGATGGAAAAGACGGCGGGCATAGACCGCGAGGCGTGGCTGCCTCCCTTTGCCGATACACCGCTCGATCGCCGCGGCGATCTCGACCGGATCGATGCGGATGCGTCGGCACCTGCCGTTGGGCGCAAAGCGGCGCTCTATGCGACATGTTTTGCGAACTGGAACATGCCGGGGCCGGGCGAGGCGGCGGTAAAGGTGCTGAAGGCGAACGGGGTCGAAACGCGCATCGTCTATCCCGGCTGCTGCGGGATGCCCAAGCTTGAGAACGGCGACCTTGCAGCGGTCGCGGAACAGGCGCGGACGGTTGCTGCAGCCTTCGCGCCGCTGATCGATGAAGGCTTCGATGTCGTGGCGGTGACGCCCTCGTGCGCGCTGATGCTGAAGTTCGAATGGCCGCTGATTCTGCCGAATGATCCTCTGGTCGCGAAGCTGGCCGGAGCGACGTTCGACATCACCGAGTACGTGGTCGATATCGCGAAGAAGGAAGGGCTCGCGCCCGGAATGCAGCCGCTCGGCGGCGACATCGCGATCCATCTTCCGTGCCACAGCCGCGCGCAGAACATGGGGCAGAAGGGCGCCGAGATGCTGCGGCTGATCCCGGATGCGAAGGTGGGCGTCGTCGAGCGTTGCTCCGGGCATGGCGGCAAGTGGGGCATGTTCAAAACGAATTTCGCCACTGCGCTCAAGGTCGGCAAGCCGGCGGGCCGCGCCATGCTGAAGACGAATGCGGCCTTCATGGTTTCGGAATGTCCGCTCGCCGGGCCGCACCTCAAGCAGGTGATGGAGCGGGAGGGCGGGGAGAGCGTTCCCGAACAGGTGCCGCATCCGATCGAACTGCTTGCCAAAGCCTACGGGCTTTAGAGGAAAGACGCTCCATGTCCCGCGAAACCCGTGTCATCGAACCCGCCGACATCATGGACATGCGCGCCTACGGCGAGCAGCGGAAGGCGCTGCGGCTGGGGCATGTCGAGACGAAGAAAAAACGCCGTCTTTCGGTTGGGCCGCATGTGACGGTTTTCTTCGAGTCGTATGACAGCATGTGGCTGCAAATCCATGAAATGCTTTATATCGAACGTGGCGGGGCCGAGCAGATTCCAGATGAGCTCGCCGCCTATAACCCGATGATCCCGAACGGCCGCGAACTGACCGTGACCCTGATGTTCGAGATCGACGACCCCAAGCTGCGCGCCTCCATCCTCGGCCGCCTCGCCGGGGTCGAGGATCATATCTACCTGCACCTCGGCGAAGCGCGCATCGCGGCGGTGCCCGAGGGCGACGTCGAGCGCAGCCGGGAGGACGGCAAGGCCTCTTCCGTCCACTTCCTGCATTTCCCGTTCACGCAGGAGCAGATCGCGGAATGGCGGAGCGGCCGCGGCACGGTGATCTTCGGGATCGATCATCCGAACTACGGCCACATGGCCATCATCGGCCCGGAGATGCGAGACGTGCTGGGCCGGGATTTCGGCTAAAGCATCGTGCGGAAAAGTGGGAACCGGTTTTCCGCGAAAAACGATGCGTTAACAAAGAGATGGAGAAAGCTGTGTGATTGGAGATCACGCAGCTTTCTCTATAGCGCCGTCGCTTGGTTTCCCCGCGGCCCTGCAAGGAACCACACGACAAGGCCGATCAGCGGGAACACGATGATGCCGATCGTCCATGCGACTTTCGCGCCGGTCGTCGCGCCGCTGCCCCACACGCTGATCACCGCCCAGATGTCGAGCGCCAGGATGAGGAGGCCGATAAGTCCATATTCCATGAGGTAAGTCTCCTGCGTGTCAGGCGGTCTTGCCCTTGGCGGCCGCACGGCGCGCGGCTTCGAGTTCGGGGCCTTCGGCGCCGTCCACCGCTTTCGCGGCCTCGCGCGCCTTGGCATCTACCTTGCCGGATTTTGCAAATGCGTGCTGCGCGTCCTGATATTTGCGCGCGCCTTCGTAGCTGCCTTCGCCTTCCAGCTTCAGGTTCGATTTCCGGTCTTCCATGAAACCCTCCATGTTGTGCCCGCTCGCCGCATCAACGCGGCGACGGGTGGAAGGTTTCGCGGATCAGCGGATCAGCTTGCCGCCCTTCATCACGTGATCGATGCGTTCGAGCGCGCTGATGTCCGCCAGCGGATCGGCGGCGACGGCGACCATGTCGGCATAGCGCCCCGGCGCGATGGTGCCCACGTCCGCGGATTTCCCCATCAGCGCCGCCGCACTTGTGGTGGCGGACTGGATCGCCTGCATCGGCGTCATGCCGTAGCGCACCATGTATTTGAACTGGCGGGCGTTGAGCCCGTGCGGGAAGACGCCCGCATCGGTGCCGTAGGCGATCTTCACGCCTGCCGCGACAGCCTTGCGGAAGCCGATGCGCTGCGCGTCCGTCGTCTCGAAGTTCTTGCGCATGATCTCTTCGGGCCAGTGCTCGGCCTTGCCCATCTCGTCGATGAAGTCGCCGTTGTAGACATCCATAACCAGCCACGCGCCCTTCTTCTTCGCGAGCGCGATCGCCTCGTCGTCGATCAGCGAGGCGTGCTCGATCGAGCGGACGCCGCCATTCAGCGCGATCTTGATGCCTTCGGCGCCGTGCGCGTGCGCGGTGGCATAGCTCTTGTAGCGGGCGGCTTCGTCGACGGCGGCACGGACCTCGGCCTCGGTCATCTCGGGCGCGCCCGGCTCGGTGCCCGCCGCGAGCACTGCGCCCGTCGCGATCAGCTTCAGGAAGTCGGCACCGCGCTGGAAGAGCATCCGCGATTTCGATTTCACCTCGTCCGGCCCGGCGGCGACGCCCATGCGCATGATCTCCGGGATCTCCACATCGGGCGCCATGCCCGTCACCTCGCCGCCGCCGCCCGGCACGGTGATATACGCGCCCGCCACCGCCATGCGCGGGCCTTCGATGTACCCCGCCTCGATCGCGTTCCTCAGCGACACGTCGCCGAAGGCGCGGAACGTGCCGACGTCGCGCACGCTGGTGAAGCCCGCGTTCAGCGTGTCGCGCGCATTCCGCGCGCCGACGAGCGCGATGTCCTCCGCCGAGTGGAGCAGGGGCTCGGCGACGTTGTTGGTTTGGCCCCAATCGGAGAGGTGCGTATGCATGTCGATGAGGCCGGGGAGGACGGTGAAGCCGGACCAGTCGAGCACCGTCGCGCCTTCGGGCGGCGGCGTGTAAGCCGTGATGGCGGCGATGCGCCCGTCCTCGATGCGGATCAGCCGGTCGGTCAGGACCTTGCCGCTTTCCGTGTCGATCACCCGTCCGGCGCGCACGTAAGAGGTGTCCGCCAGCACAGGCGCGGCGAGCAGCCCGGCCGCGAGCAGCGCGCAAGAAATCCGTTGCAGAATCGTCATCCGTCCCTCCCTGTCCACGCGTATCCTGCTGGACTATTATACATACGTCAAATAGGAATTCGCGGATGATCGTCGCCGGCCTCATCGCAAGCATATCACTCGCCCTCATCGCCATCGGCGTGATGACGACGCTGGTGCCGCTGTACGCGACCGGCCTCGGCTTCACCCCGCACCATATCGGTTGGATCGCTGGCATCTATTACGTGGGCTTCCTCATAGGCCCATGGCTCGCCCCGCCGCTCGTGCGGCGGCTTGGGAGCGGACGCGCCTTCGCCGTCGCCGCGCTCCTCGCACTCGGCGGCATTATCGTGCTGCCGCTGTTCCCCGAGCCCGCGGCATGGGCGGCGATCCGCTTCGTCTCCGGCACAGGCTTCGCGCTGCTCTACATCCTCGCCGAAGCGGGACTGAATGCCGAAGTAGACAACGCGGGGCGCGGCCGCCTTCTTTCGCTCTACATGATCGCGAGCAAAGCTGCCCTCATCACCGGCCAGTTCGTCGTCGGTCTGCTTGGGGTGGGCGGCTGGGGACCGTTTGTGGTCGCGTCGGCGGTGGTGGCTCTGGCGGCGATCGTACGCCTCAGAATCCCCGTCGGCGCGGCGCTGCCCGCAACCGGGCGGCTGCGGCCACTGCACGTGCTTCGCGCCGCGCCGGTGGCGACGACAGGCTGTATCCTCTACGGGCTCGGCGAAGCCTCGCTCTATGCGCTCGGACCAGTGTACGCGCGAGCGAACGGCATGAGCGTGGCTGAGGTCTCGACCTTCATGACGGCGGTGCTGCTCGGCGCGGCGCTCGCGCAGTGGCCGCTCGGCTGGCTCTCCGACCGGATCGACCGGCGGCGCGCCATCCTGATCGGTGCGGCCGGCACGGTGATCGGGGGGTGTGCGCTCGGCCTCGCCACCCAGCCCGCATTTGCCATGGCGCTGGCCGGCGGCTTCGTGCTCGGCGGCAGCCTGCTGCCGCTCTACGGCCTCCTCGTTGCACTCGGCAACGATAGCGCCAGCCGCGAGGAACGCGTGGAAATCGGCAGCGGCCTCGTATTCGCCTATGCCGTGGGCGCGATGGTGGGCCCGCCCGCCGCCGCCGCGCTGATGGAGATGACGCCGCGCGGCCTGCCGCTGTGGCTTGCGGGACTCTACGCGGTGCAGACACTCGTGCTTCTCGCGGCCCTACGTCGCCGGGCGCTGCTCGCCCAGCCGCTTTGAAAGGGCTTGCCAAGCGCACCGCGCTGTTATACATATGTCCAATATAAAGTGGAGGCGGGATGGCGACCAAGGCGGCAGCGACGATCGAAGCGGATCCCGACGCGGGCTGGAGCCTGCCGGCGTGGACCTATTCGGACCCGGAGTTCTTCTCGGTCGAGATGCAGCGCGTCATGCGCCCATCGTGGCAGGTTGTGTGCCACCTCTCCGACGTGCCAAACGTCGGCGACTACCACACGCTCGAATATCTCGGCGAAAGCATCGTTGTCGTGCGCGGGCAGGACCATGAGGTCCGCGCCTTCACCAACGTCTGCCGCCACCGCGGTGCGCGGCTGGTCGACGGGCCTTCGGGCTGCGCAGTCGCGAAGAAGCTGACGTGCCCGTATCATGCATGGTCGTTCGACCTTGAAGGCAAGCTCGTCGGCGTGCCGCTGAAGGCGACCTATCCAGGGCTCGACCAGTCGAAGCATGGCCTCGTGCCCGTCGACCTCGAAATCTGGCGCGGTTTCCTCTTCGTGCGGCTCGAAAACGATGGCGGGCCTTCGGTCGCCGAGATGATCGCACCCTACGACCACGAGGTCGAGCCGTACCGCTTCCAGGACCTGAAGGCGTTCGGCCGTGTGACGCTGCGCCCGCGCCGGGTGAACTGGAAGAACGTGGGCGACAATTATTCGGACGGGCTGCACATCCCCGTCGCGCACCCCGGTCTCACGCGGCTGATGGGCAGCGGCTACGGTGTCGAGGCGCAGGAGAATGTCGATAAGATGTGGGGGCCGATCCGCGACCGCCTGTCGAACAACCCTTCCGAGAAGGCATACCAGAAGTATCTGCCACATGTTCCGCACCTGCCGGAGGAACGGCAGAGGCTGTGGACCTATTTCAAGCTGTGGCCGAACGTCGCCTTCGATATCTATCCCGATCAGGTCGATTTCATGCAGTGGCTGCCGGTCTCGCCGACCGAGACGCTGATCCGCGAGATCAGCTATGCCGTGCCCGACGACCGCCGCGAGATGAAGGCGGCGCGCTACCTGAACTGGCGCATCAACCGACAGGTGAACGCCGAGGACACGTGGCTTATCAACCGCGTGCAGGACGGTATGGCTTCCGAGAGTTTCACGGTGGGGCCGCTCGCGGAGACCGAGGTCGCGCTCCGCAACTTCTGCCGCAAGGTCCGGAACCTGATCCCGGAGGCGCGCCAGCATCGGCCGCCGCCGCCAGGCTGGAGCCGGCGCCCGCACGCCGCACACTGAAAAGACAAAAGAACAAAACTGAGGGGTTGCTGTCATGTCCAAACGCTATGACGCCGTCATCATCGGCGGCGGCCACAACGGCCTTGTCTGCGCCTTCTATCTTGCACGTGCAGGCCTCAAGGTGCGCGTGCTGGAGCGCCGCGACGTGATCGGCGGCGCCGCCGTGACCGAGGAATTTCATCCCGGTTTCCGCAACTCGGTGGCGAGCTACACGGTCAGCCTGCTCAATCCCAAGGTGATCGCCGACATGCGGCTCGCCGACCACGGCTACCGCGTGATCGAGCGGCCCTATTCCAACTTCCTGCCGCAGGACGACGGCCGCTACCTGCTGCTCGGTGGCGGACTGGAACGGACGCAGGCCGAGTTCCGCAAGTTCTCGAACCACGACGCGGACGTGCTGCCGCAATATTATGACGCGCTCGAAACCGTGGCTGACGTGCTGCGCGACTTGTCGCTGAAGGCGCCGCCCAACGTCGGCGACGGCGTGAAGACGCTGGTCGATGCTGCGCGGCAGGGGCGTCGTCTCGCCGGGCTGCCCGTGGAGAAGCAGCGCGACGTGCTCGACCTGTTTGTGAAATCGGCGCGAACATTCCTCGATAGCTGGTTCGAAAGCGAGGCGGTGAAGGCCGCCTTCGGTTTCGATGCGGTCGTCGGCAACTATGCCTCGCCCGATACGCCGGGCTCTGCCTATGTGCTGCTTCACCACGTCTTCGGCGAAGTGAACGGCAAGAAGGGGGCGTGGGGCCACAGCGTCGGCGGCATGGGCAAGATCACCGAGATCATGGCGAATGTGTGCCGCGATCTCGGCGTCGAGATCAGCCTCGAAAGCCCGGTCGAAAAGGTGCTCGTCGACGGCGGCAAGGCCGTGGGCGTGCGCCTCTCGGGCGGCGAGGAGATCGCGGCCGAGCGCGTGATCGCCAACGTCGGGCCGAAGCTGCTCTATGACCGTATGATCGACGCGTCCGACCTTCCGGCGGATTTCCTGCGACGTATCCGCGCCTTCAAGGCGGGATCGGGCACGTTCCGCATGAATGTGGCGCTCTCGGAATTGCCGCGCTTCACGAGCCTGCCCGAGCCGGGTGAGCACCTGCAGAGCGGCATCATCATCGCGCCGACGCTCGACTACATGGACCGCGCCTTCCTCGACGCGAAGCAGTACGGCATGTCGAAGCGCCCTATCGTCGAAATGCTGATCCCTTCGATCGTCGACGCCAGTCTCGCACCCCCGGGTCAACATGTTGCGAGCCTGTTCTGCCAGCAGTTCGCGCCCGAGCTTCCAGACGGAAGAAGCTGGGACGACGAGCGCGAAACCGCAGCAGATGTGATCATCGATACAGTCGAGCACTACGCGCCGGGTTTCAAGGCCTCGGTGATCGCGCGGCAGATCCACTCGCCTTTGGATCTCGAACGCAAGTTCGGCCTTGTCGGCGGGGACATCATGCACGGCAATATGTCGCTGGACCAGCTTTGGTCAGCGCGTCCGATGCTGGGGCATGGCGCCTACAGGGGGCCGCTCAAGGGCCTCTACATGTGTGGCGCGGGTACGCATCCGGGCGGCGGTGTGACCGGTGCGCCGGGGCACAACGCAGCGCACGAGATTCTGGCGGACGGGACGCTTCTCGGCAGGCTGTTCAGACGAGCCTAAAGGCCCAGGCAGGCATCGAACCCTTCGTTGTCCACCACACGTGTCCACCGCTCGATGCGCTTTGCGTAGCGGGCAGTGTATCCGCGTGGGTTACGCGCGTCGCGCTTGATGGGTGAGGGGAGGACAGCGACGAGCCGCGCAGCCTCGCTGCGTGTCAGCGACTTCGCGCTCTTGTCGAAATAATGCTGTGCCGCCGCTTCGGCACCGTAAACGCCGATACCGAATTCGGCAACATTCAGATAGACTTCCATGATCCGCTTCTTGTCCCACATCAACTCGATGAGGACGGTGAAGTAAGCCTCAAGCCCTTTGCGGAGCCATGAGCGGCCCGGCCACAGGAAGGCATTCTTTGCCACCTGTTGGCTGACGGTGGAGCCTCCGCGCAGCTTGCGGCCGTCAGCGTTCGCCTCCATCGCCTTGCTGATCGCCTCGGTATCGAAGCCGAAGTGCGAGCAGAACTTGCCATCCTCGCCTGCGATCACGGCGCGGGGTAGATCAGGATCGATGTTCGAAAACGATGTCCAGTCGCGCCTTACATCCTTGCCCGCGAAAAAATCCTTCGCCATCGGCACGGTGAACGGCACAGGTGCGAATCGATAGAGCAGCACCCACAGGATCGTGAGGGCGAACAGAATGAGCAGCGGCCGGACGATGAACCGGACCACCCATGATCTCTTGCCCCGTTTGCCCCCGCTGGTCACGTTTCGTCTCTAGCGCGCGAAGCATTTGTGCTGCAACGGTATGGGTAGAGATTCAGGGGAATATGATGCGATATCCGGTACTCACGGCGCTTGCTCTCGTTCTTGCAGTGCCTGCAGCGGCTCAGGGTGCGAAGGAGTCGATGCCGATCTCGACTCCTGTCGAGGCGCTGAAGCCTGGCGATTGGGTCTGGTACGACGCCGTCGCACCTGAAGGCCCGGCGATGTTGATCGTCGACCTCTCGACACAGCGCGCGCAGCTTTACCGAAACGGAGTACGTATCGGCGTCACTACCGTTTCCACAGGCAAGAAGGGCAAGGCGACGCCCACGGGTATCTTCACGATCCTTCAGAAGAAGAAGGAGCATTATTCCAATCTCTACAACAACGCGCCGATGCCCTACATGCAGCGGCTGACGTGGGATGGGATCGCGCTCCACGCCGGAAACCTACCGGGCTATCCGGCCTCGCACGGTTGCATCCGTATGCCGATGGCGTTCGCGCAGAAGCTGTATGGGGCGACCAGCCTCGGCATGACGGTGATCATCGCCGACGACAAGACGGACACCACGGATATCCGCGATGCGGGCATGTTTCTGCCGGTCGACCCGGCGGATTCGACCGATCTTGAAAATATGCGCTACCGCTGGCAGCCGGAGAAGTCGCCTGAAGGCCCAGTCACCATCCTCGTCAGCCGCGCGGACAGCCAGATCGTGGTGCTGCGCAATGGCAAGGAAATCGGCCGATCGAAGGTGCGCTTTCCCGAAGGCGCCATCGGCACGCACGCCATTACGCTTGCCGCCGTGGAGAACGGGGTCGAGCGCTGGAAGTATATCGAACTCCCGGGTTCAGGCGACGTGAGCGGCGCGCCGTTCGACCGCGCGCAGTTCGCAAGCATCGGAATGCCGCGCCAGTTCCGCCTCGACGTACGCTCGGTGCTGGTGCCGGGTACGACGATTTACGGAACCGACGACCCCATCGTGAGGTCGAAGACGGGGAAAACGCTCACCGTCATCAAGGACTCAGGCCAGCCGGAGTAGCGCTTACGCGTCTTCGAGCAGATGGCGGTCGGTCGCGAGCTTGCGGATCGCCTTCTGCAGCTTTTCGAAGGCGCGCACCTCAATCTGGCGCACACGCTCGCGGCTGATGTCGTATTCCTGGCTCAGTTCCTCGAGCGTCTTCGGCTCCTCGGCGAGGCGGCGCTCGGTAAGGATGTGCCGCTCGCGCTCATTGAGCACGGCCATCGCTTCGGCGAGCAGTGCGGCGCGGAGGCTGCTTTCCTCGCGCTCGGCGACGATCTCGTCCTGGATCGGGCCTTCGTCGGTCAGCCAGTCCTGCCACTGGCCTTCGCCGTCGGTATCGGCGCGGAGCGGGGCGTTCAGGCTGGCGTCGCCGCCCATCGCCATGCGGCGGTTCATCGAGATGACCTCGTCTGCCGTGACGTTGAGGTCGTGTGCAATCTTCTCGACGACTTCGGGTCTGAGGTCGCCTTCCTCCAGTGCGCCGATCTGGCTCTTCATGCGGCGGAGGTTGAAGAATAGTTTCTTCTGCGCCGCCGTGGTGCCGATCTTCACGAGGCTCCACGAGCGCAGGATGAACTCCTGGATCGAGGCCCTGATCCACCACATCGCATAAGTGGCGAGGCGGAAGCCCTTGTCGGGCTCGAACTTCTTCACGCCCTGCATCAGGCCGATGTTGCCTTCTGCAATGAGTTCGCTCACCGGCAGGCCGTAACCGCGATAGCCCATGGCGATCTTGGAGACGAGGCGGAGGTGGCTCGTCACCAGACGGTGAGCGGCGTCCGTGTCCTGATGCTCGCGCCAGCGCTTTGCCAGCATGAACTCCTCCTCGGGGGCGAGGATCGGAAATTTGCGGATTTCCGAGAGATAGCGATTGAGCGAGGCTTCGCCGCCGAGGGCGGGAATGGTGGCGGGGACTTTGGCTTCGGCCATGGCTGCGACTTTCGGTGAAGGCAGGATTTCTGCGGGTATCTGGGTGGGGCGCGCGGGATTCAAACGGCAAGCGCCTCTATGAGTTCCTGAATATCAGACGGGACGGGGCTTTCGAAAGCGAGATTTTCTTGAGTGCGTGGATGCACAAGTTGCAGCGAGCGGGCATGGAGCGCCTGCCTGCCGAACCCGAGCGATTTAAGGACATCGCGGTGACTTGCGCGTGTGCGCCCATAGAGTGGATCCCCCAATAACGGGTGCCCGCTTGACGCCATATGAACGCGCACCTGATGCGTGCGGCCTGTCTCAAGCCGGCATTCGACAAGCGCGGCGTCCTTCAGCGGCTGGAGCGTGCGGTAGTGCGTGACCGCGTGCTTGCCCTTGCCGGGGGAAACGATGTCCATTTTTTTTCGGTGCACCGGATGGCGTCCGATCGCGCCTTCTATTCGACCGGCGGGGGGTGAGGGTCGACCGGCGACGACGGCGAGATAGCGACGACCGATACTGTGCGTGGCGAACTGTTTGGCGAGGCCTTCGTGGGCGAGGTCGGTCTTGGCGACGACGAGAAGCCCGGAGGTGTCTTTATCGATGCGGTGGACGATGCCGGGGCGGGCGACGCCGCCGATGCCGGAAAGCTGCCCCGCGCAGTGGTGGAGGAGGGCGTTCACGAGCGTGCCGTCCGGGTTGCCCGCAGCCGGATGGACGACGAGGCCAGCGGGCTTGTCGACGACGATGAGGTCGGCGTCTTCGTAGACGATACTGAGGGGGATCTGCTGGGCCTCGGCGGTGGCGGGCGCTGCCTCGGGAACCGAGACGCTTACCTCTTCGCCGCCGACGACGCGGAGGGAGGGCGTGGGGCGCCTCCCCGCGAGCGTGACCGCGCCTTCCAGCATCAACGCCTTCAGCCGCTCGCGCGACAGGGTCGGCAGGGCATCGGCGAGCGCGCGGTCGAGCCGCTGCCCGGCGGCCTCGGCCGGAAGGATGACGCTTATGTTCGACTTGCCCCCGCTCATTGGATAGCGATGTTGGCATGATGCTTCGAATTGCAAGGCAGACGCTTGCGGAAATTCGCGCCGATTGCGCCGCGCGGGCACCCGAAGAAGCGTGCGGGCTCTTGCTGGGGCGGGCTGGCCGCGTCGAAAGCAGCCTCGCGGCCCCGAACGTCGCGGACGAACGGCTGCGGCACTTCGAGATCGACCCCGCAGTGCTCTTCACGGCGCATCGCGGTGCGCGGAGCGGGGGGCTGCCTTTGCTTGGCTGCTACCATTCGCACCCGGACGCGCCCGCGTTTCCATCGCGCCTCGATGCCGAGCGGGCGCACGACATGGGCTGGGCGTGGCTGATCCTTGGGCAGGACGGCGAAAAAGCCTACCGTGTCGTCGCAAACGGCCCCATACATGGGCGGTTCGAAGCGGTGGACATTAAAGAAATCTGAGGGGCAGGCGTTGGCGCGCGGTGAAGTCAAATGGTTCAATCGCAAGAAGGGCTTCGGTTTCATCAGGCCCGATGTCGGCACGCGCGATGTATTCGTGCATGTTTCGGCTCTGCATCAATCGAACATCTCCGCGCTTGAGGACGGTCAATGCGTCGAATTCGAGCTGACACAACTTGCAGATGGCCGAACCTCTGCGATGGGCGTGCGGATTATTGAGGCTTCTTCGGATGAATCCGCCGCATCTTGAACGCTTGCGCGTCGGCTTGCGAGGGGTTAGGCGGGAAGAAATATCCCGGAGGGAGCGGCAAAAAGAATGAATTCGGCCGATTTCGCGAGCCTGTTGTGCTCCCGGCTTTGCCATGATCTCGTCGGACCCGTCGGCGCGCTCTACAACGGCGTCGAACTGCTCGTCGACGAGCACGACCCCGAAATGCGCGCCCGCTGCATGGAACTGCTCTCCGACAGCGCGCGGCAGACCGCCAACAAACTGAAATTCTTCCGGCTCGCCTTCGGCGCGGCGGGCGGCTTCGGCGACCAGGTCGACACGCGCGAGGCGCAGGCGGCGCTCGAAGGCCTGTTCGGCGCGGAACGCCGCGTGGCGGTGCAGTGGATGATCGGAAACCCGGCACTGCCCAAGGACGCGGTGAAGCTGCTGCTCAACCTCGCGATGATCGCCGGGGACGCGCTGCTGCGCGGCGGCGAGCTGCGCGTCGCGGCCGAACAGACGGGCGAAGGCGTGGAGCTTGCGGTGCGCGCGGAAGGCCCGCGAATGCTGCTCGACCCCGAGCTTCGCGCCGCGCTTGGCGGTGAGACGCCCGTCGCGCAGCTCACGCCGCGCGCGGCGGCGGCCTATCTCGTCCATCTGCTTCTCAAGGAAACCGGCAGCAGCCTGCAGATTTCCGAGCCGGATGAAGGCGTTCTCGTTTTCGGAACGCGTCTCGCGGTTTAGCGCGGCATTAACCACTTCCGGTCAAGGTGGCGCGGCGCGCACAGACCGGGATGGAAAATGGACGAGTTGCTTGGCGATTTTCTGACCGAAACGGCCGAAAATCTGCAAACCGTGGACAATGAGATCGTGCTGTTCGAGCGCGATCCCGGCAACCGCGACGTGCTGAACAACATCTTTCGGCTGGTGCATACTATCAAGGGCACGTGCGGTTTCCTCAATCTGCCGCGCCTAGAACGGTTGGCGCACGCCGCCGAAACCGTGCTCGGCAAAGTCCGCGACGGGCAGGCCGCAGTGTCGCCCGCGGTGGTCAGCGAGACGCTGGCGGCAATCGACGGCATCAAGGTGATCCTTGCGGCGCTCGAAGCGTCGGGCAAGGAGCCGGCAGGGGACGACGAGGCCCAGATCGCACGCCTGAACGCCGCCATCGCGATCCCCGAAGCACCGAAAGTGGAGTTGGTGCCGGAGCCGGTCATCGCGGCGGAGCCGGATGCTGGAGCGGGCCGGGGCATCCAGTCGATCCGCGTTTCGGTCGCGCTGCTCGAACAGCTGATGACCACCGTTTCGGAACTGGTGCTGACGCGGAACGAGCTGCTGCAGCACCTCAGGACGCTGAAGGACGACCGCCTCGCTGTGCCGCTGCAGCGGCTGTCGGCGCAGGTCGGCGAGCTTCAGGAAAGCGTGATGCGCACGCGTATGCAGCCGATCAGCAACGCGTGGAGCGCGCTGCCGCGGCTGGTGCGGAGCCTTTCGGTCGAACTCGGCAAGCCGATCGAACTCGACATGCAGGGCGGCGAAACCGAACTCGACCGGCAACTGCTCGAACTCATCAAGGACCCGCTCGCGCACATGGTGCGGAACGCGGCCGACCACGGCATCGAAACGGCCGAACAGCGCAAGGCCGCGGGCAAGGACGCGCGCGGCCGCATCGTGCTGAAGGCGGCGCAGGAAGGCGGACACATCGTCATCACGCTCGCCGACAACGGACGCGGCATTGATGTCGCCCGGCTGAAGGCGAAGGCCGTTGCGCTGCGCCTGGTGACGGAAACCGACGCGGCGCAGCTTTCCGCGCTGCAGGCGCAGCGGCTGGTGTTCCATCCGGGGCTTTCGACCGCCGAGCAGGTGACTTCGGTATCCGGGCGCGGTGTCGGGATGGACGTGGTGCGCGCGAACATCGAGAAAATCGGCGGGGCGATCAACATCGAATCGACGGCGGGCAAAGGCACGCAGTTCACGATCCGCATTCCGCTGACGCTCGCGATCCTGCCCGCGCTGATCGTGGCATCGGGCGGCCAGCGTTTCGCGGTACCGCAGATGGCGGTTGTCGAGCTGGTGCGCGTGGGCGCGAACAGCGAGCATGTCGTCGAATATGTGAACAACGCCGCCGTGATGCGCCTGCGCGGCCGATTGCTGCCGCTCATCCACCTCGGCACGCTGCTCGGCATCGGCAATGGTCGCGGCGGGGGCGATTATGTGCTGATCGCGCGCGCCGGGAACATCAGCTTCGGGCTGATCGTCGACAACATCTTCGATACCGAGGAGGTCGTGGTGAAGCCGGTGGCGCCGATCCTGAAGACGTTGAGCGTCTATTCGGGGAACGCCATTCTTGGCGACGGCGCCGTGATCATGATCCTCGATGCGAACGGAATCGCCGCAAGCCTTGGAATTGCTGGAGAAAGCGATGCCAACGATGCGCTTGAGGCGCCGGTGCGCGAGGTCGCCCAAGAAACCGACGCGATGCTGCTGTTCCGCGCGGGCAGCCCGCATCCAAAGGCCGTGCCGCTCTCGCTCGTCGCGCGGCTCGAGGAGTTCGATGCCGCTGCCGTCGAATGGAGCGAAGGCCGCCCGGTCGTGCAATATCGCGATGCGCTGGTGCCGCTGCTCGCGGTCGATGGCACGCTGACACCGCGCGTGGAGGGCCGCCAGCCTGCGCTCATCTTCGACGATGGCGCGGCCATCGTGGCGCTGATGGTCGACGAAGTGCTCGACATCGTCGACACGCATGTCGACATCTGCATGACGAGCGATCTTCCGGCGCGGATCGGCACCGCCGTTATCGCGGGCCGGGCGACGGAAATTCTCGATGTCGCGCACTATCTTTCGCGAGCGGGCAGCGCCGGGTCCATCGTAGCGGAAGACAAAGGCGGGCGCCGGGTGCTGATCGTCGATGACAGCGCCTTCTTCCGCAACATGCTGAAACCGCTGCTGGCATCCGCCGGATACCGGGCGATGACGGCGGCGAGCGCGGACGAGGCGCTGGCGCTGCGCGAGACCGGCGAGCACTTCGACCTCATCCTTTCCGATATCGAGATGCCCGGCCTTTCGGGCGTCGATTTCGCGCGCGCCGTGCGCGGCGACGACCGCTGGCGCGAAACGCCGCTCGTGGCGCTGTCGTCCCTCGCGGGCGAGGAGCATGTTCGGCAGGGCGAGGCCGCGGGCTTCGACCAGTATGTCGCCAAGTTCGACCGGTCGCGGCTGCTCGACGCGGTTGCCCGCCAGCTGAGTGGAGAGGCTGCATGATTCCGGCAAAGCTCGTCTCGGTCGTGCTCGGCGGCCAGCTGCTCGGCATCGATGTCGCGCAGGTGCAGGACGTCATCCGGCTCGGCGCGGTGAGCCCGGTGCCGCTGGCACCGCGCTGGATCGCCGGCGTGATGAACCTGCGCGGCCGCATCGTTACCGCGATCGATCTTCGGGCACGCTTCGGCCTTTCGCCGCGGCAGGACCGCGCGGGATCGATGTGCGTCGTGGTCGAGCATCAGGGCGAGCCCTACGGCCTGATCGTGGACGACGTGGGCGACGTGATCGATGTCGACCCCGAGCAGATCGAGCCCAATCCGCCGACGCTCGACCGCCGCTGGCAGCAGGTTTCGGACGGTATCGTGAAACTGGATGTGTTGATGGTGCTCGCCAGCGTGCGGGCGATCATGGATGCCGACCTTGCGGCCGCGGCTTAACGCGAATGCAAGATTTTCACGGCATGAAACAATTGGCGTAACCCTCCGTGCGAGAGCCTGTGATGAAATCGTGTCTCATCGTCGACGACTCCAAGGTCATCCGCAAGGTTGCGCGACGCATCCTTGAGGATCTCAGCTTTGCGACCGAGGAAGCGGCGGACGGGCGCGATGCGCTCGAACAGTGCCGTCAGGCGATGCCGGACGTGATCCTGCTCGACTGGAACATGCCCGTGATGAGCGGGATGGAGTTTCTTTCGGTGCTGCGCTCCGAACAGGAAGGTAAGCGGCCCGTGGTCGTCTTCTGCACCACCGAAAACGACATGGCGCACATCCGCGCCGCCATCGACGCGGGCGCGGACGAATATATCATGAAGCCGTTCGACCGGGATGTGATCGAAGCCAAGCTCGCACAGGTCGGCGCGCTTTAGGCGCTCGGGGCCTCCGAGCCATGAACAGGGCGTCCGCTCCAACCGCACCAATATCGGCCTCGCCTTCGGTGCGCGTGCTTCTCGTCGACGATTCGGGCGTCAGCCGCGCGCTGATGGCGCAGTGGCTCCACGACGATCCCGCCATTCGGGTGGTCGCCACCGCCGCGAACGGCGCCGACGCCATCGCGGCGGCAAAGGCGCATCCGGTCGACGTGATCGTGCTCGATGTCGAGATGCCCGGGATGGACGGGATCGCGGCGCTGCCACGGCTCGTGGAGGCCGCGCCCGGCGCGCGCATCCTCATGGCCTCCACGCTGACGACGCGTGGCGCGCGCGTGACGTTCGAGGCGCTGAACCTCGGCGCGACCGACGCCATCGCGAAGCCGCGTAGCGGGTGGGCGACCGCCGCTGGCCCCGAATTCCGCGACGAGTTCGTGCGCAAGGTTCGCGCGCTTGGCGAGATCGAACGGCCGCAGGCAGCGCCGCGTCGCGTGCCCGCCAGCGCACCGGCGCCCTATGCGCGGGCCGAGCCTTCGCGCGCCCTTCCGCGCGCGATCGCGATCGGCGCCTCGACGGGTGGGCCCAATGCCCTGTTCGAGCTGATCGAGCAGCTGCCCAAGCCCGTGCGCGTGCCCATCATCGTGACGCAGCACATGCCGCCGACCTTCACCGCGATCCTTGCCGAGCACATGGCGCGGCGCGGCGGCATACAGGCGTTCGAGGCGGCGGACCGGATGGCCGTGCAGCCGGGCGTCGTCTACGTGGCGCCGGGCGGGCGGCACATGGAGGTGGTGCGCGTTGGCGGTGTCGTGAGGCTGCGTCTGACGGACGCTGCGCCTGAAAATTTCTGCCGCCCCTCGGTCAATCCGATGCTGCGCACGGCGGCGGGCGTGTGGGGCGCCGCGACGCTTGGCGTGATGCTGACCGGCATGGGATCGGACGGTCTCGACGGCGCGCGCGCGGTGGTTGCGGCGGGCGGTACCATGCTCGCGCAGGATCAAGCGAGCTCGGTCGTCTGGGGAATGCCGGGCGCGGTGGTGAAGGCAGGCCTTGCCGCCGAAATGCTGCCTGTGAGCGGGCTCGCCTCGGCGATCGGCTGTCTGCTGGAGGCGGGACGATGACGGCGCCCGACGCCGGTTTCGACTGTCTCTCGTCGCTGCTTCGCGTGCGTGCGGGCATCGAGCTGGCGCGGACGAAGACCTATCTCGTCGAATCGCGGCTGGGGCCGCTGGCGCGCGTGCACGGCTTCGTGAACGTCTCCGAGTTCCTGCAGCGCCTCGCCCGTGACGGCATCGGGGAGGCGCTCGCAACCGATCTCGTCGAGGCGATGCTGAACAACGAGACGTTCTTCTTCCGGGATATCCAGCCGTTCGATCTGCTGAAGGAACGCATCCTGCCGCAGCTGCGCGCCGCGCGGGCGGCTTCGCGCCGCATCCGCATCTGGAGCGCGGCGGCATCGACCGGGCAGGAACCCTATTCGGTGGCGATGCTGTTCGCGGAGGATCGCGAAAGCTGGGAGGGTTGGACGATCGACATCGTCGGCACCGATATCTCCCGCCGCGCGATCACGCGGGCGCGGAGCGGGCTCTATTCGCAGTTCGAGGTGCAGCGCGGCCTCAGCATCCACCGCCTGATGGCGCACTTCGAGAAAGCCGGCGAACACTGGGCGCTGAGCCCGGAAATCCGCGCCAAGGTGCGCTTCCAGCCGCTCAACCTGCTCGGCCCCTGGTCGCTGGGCGCGCCGTTCGACATCATCCTGTGCCGCAACGTGCTCATGTACCTTGCGCACACCTGCAAGCAGGAGGTTCTCGCGCGCATCCACCGGCAGCTGAGCCCCGATGGTCGACTTGTCCTGGGCGCGGCCGAAACCGTGCTCGGCGTGAGCGACGCCTTCGCGCCGGACTGGCAGAACCGGGGGCTCTACTTGCCCGCGGGACTCCAGCCGCCGACCTTCGCGCGCGCGGTCTGATCGCGGTTCCATCCGGCTCCAACTGCGTCTAGAGAGCGGCGCATGTCGATCTGGGGCAAGATTCTGGGAACCGCTGTCGGCCTCGCCATCGGTGGCCCGCTGGGTGCGCTCGCGGGCCTTGCCGCCGGGCACGCGATCGACGTGGGCGCGGCGCGGCTGGGGCGCGGCGAGCGCGCGCAGGTCGCCTTCACGATCGCCGCGATCGCGCTTTCCGCCAAGATGGCGCGCGCCGACGGCTATGCCTCGGCGGACGAATTCGCGGTGTTCGAGCGGCTGTTCCAGGTGGAAGCGGCCGAGCGCGAGAATGCCGAGCGCTTCTACAACCTCGCCAAGCGTTCGACCGACGGGTTCGAGAGCTATGCGCGGCAGGTGCGCAGCATCATCGGCACCGGATCGCCCGTGCTCGAAGACCTCGTCGAGGCGCTGCTGATGATCGCGGTTGCCGACGGGGTGACGCGCGAGGAGCTTGAGTACGTCGACCGCGTGCGCCGCGAGTTTGCGATCACCGACGCGGATTTCGCGCGGATCAGGACGCGCTACGTCGCGCCGGACCCGGACGATCCCTATGTCGTGCTCGGTGTCGCGCCGGGCGCGGACCGGGAGACGGTGCGCAGCGCCTACCTTGCGCTCGTGAAACGGCACCACCCCGACCGGCACTATGCGGAAGGGACGCCTGCCGAGTTCATCCGCGTCGCCGACCTGCGCATGGCGGAGATCAACGCGGCGTACCGGACGATCATGTCGTCATGAAGCCCGCGCACCTTGCCTTCATCCTGTTCATCGACCTGCTTTGGGCGATGAACGTGGTCGCAGTGAAGGAGATCATCGACGCGCTCGGCCCGATGACGGGCGTGTTCCTGCGCTACGCGATCGTGCTGCTGGTGATGCTACCGTGGCTTCGCCTCGTGAAGGGCCGGATGCGCGATATCGTGATCGCGGGCGTCGTATCGGGCGCGGTCTTCATGGGGCTCGGCGGTCTCAGCTTCGCGCTTACGGAGAATGTCGCGGCGCTCTCGATCGCAGGGCAGCTCGGCGTGCCGTTCAGCCTGATCCTTGCGGTGATCTTCCTCGGTGAGACGATCCGCTGGATCCGCATCGTCGGCACCGCCGCCTCGTTTGTCGGCATCGTCATCATGGGTTTCGACCCGGCGATATGGGATGAGCGGCTCGGCGTGAGCCTCACCATCCTCGCCTCGTTCATGTGGGCGGTCGGCTCGATGCTGTTCCGACGCCTGCAGGGCGTGAACCCGCTGACCATTCACGCATGGCTCGCGTTCGTGAGCGTGCCGCTCCTGCTCGCCGCCGCGCTCTGGTTCGAACCCGGTGGGATTGCCCGCGCCGCGGACGCGGACGCACACGTGTGGGGCTGGCTGATTTATGCGGCGGTCGGCTCGTCGATTGTCGGCCATGCCGGGATGAGCTGGCTGCTGCAGCGTTATCCGGTAACAGTGATGGCGCCGCTCACCTTGCCGACACCGCTGATCGCGGTGATCATCGCGATCATGGTGTATGATACGCCGGTCAGCTTCGAGTTCGTGGTCGGGGCGCTCATCACCTTTGTGGGCGTCGCCGTGGTGACATGGCGGAGCGCGACGCAGAAGACGGATGAGGGGCTGGTGAAGGAATGGGCGCGCGAGGTGAAGCGATGATCGATTGCCCTTCGCCAAACCACGATGCGCGGACGCTGCCCGTTTCGATGGTGGTGCTGCACTATACGGGGATGCAGTCCGCGACGGCGGCGCTGCAACGCCTGACCGACGCGGAAGCCAAGGTTTCGGCGCACTACATGATCGCCGAGGATGGCAACGTGCTCTGTCTCGTCGATGAGGAGCGGCGCGCGTGGCACGCGGGCAAATCGTTCTGGCGCGGCATCAGCGACGTGAATTCGGCGAGCATCGGCATCGAGATCGTCAATCCCGGCCACGAATTCGGCTACCGGCCGTTCCCGGAGGCGCAAATGGACGCGCTGATCCCGCTTCTGGCGGAAATCGTGAAGCGGCACGGCATCCGGCCCGGCAACGTCGTCGGCCACAGCGATATCGCGCCCGCGCGCAAGGCTGACCCCGGCGAGCTTTTCGACTGGCCGCGCCTCGCCCGCCTTGGGCTGGCGACGGCGGTTCCGGGCGCAATCGCCGACCCGCACTGGACGGAGGCGGGCATGGTGCTCGCGCTCGAACGCTACGGTTACGATGTGAGCGACGGCCCGGCTGCGATCGTCGCATTCCAGCGTCGGTTCCGGCCTTCCAATATCGACGGCGTGGTGGACGGCGAGACGCGTGCGATCCTGCTAGGGCTTTTGCTTACCACCCCTCAGGACGAACTTCGGCTCGCCTGAGCTGCCGCTTTTTCGGCGCTGAGCGGCAGCGGCGCGGCGGGCGGTTTGCAGCCTTTCGATGCGCCATAACCCTTGAGGAAACTGCGCCGCGCGACGCCGGTGACGATCGCGGCCTTGTAACGCCTCTGGTTTTCCGCACTGCCTGAAATCTCGCGCACGATGCCGCGGAACGGCAGGATCAGGTTGGAAAGGAAATTGCCCGAAAGGCGCAGGACGGTGTCCGCACGCTTCTTGCCCTTGTCCTCGGCGATTTCGACATCGAGATCAGGGCCGAGCACGGCATCGAGTTTTTCCACCGCAGCGCGCACCTCGGCGCATTTGCGGATGCCCTTCAGCGAATAGGGATCTTCGAGGATATCGAGCAGATCCTGCGGAATCTCGTCTTTCTTCAGATTGACGTCTTCGACGGGCTGCGTCGCCGCGTCGAGAGCGCGGCTCGTGGTGGGCTTGTCCTTCTCGCCCGGTGCGGTCTGCGCGGCGGCGGGGAGAGCGATAAGCGGCACGACAAGCAGCGCAGGTACAGTGAAACGACGCATGTACGGTTTCCTCGAACATACGCCCCCTTGGCGTGATCTTGTCTCCCAAACCGGAGCCCGCGCCAAGCATGGACTTCGCCCGCAATTGGTCATAGGCGGCTTCGAGGATGCTGTGTTGCGCTTTTGCGACAAGGACGGGCGGGTTGGAAACGGAGCACAAGGCGCAGGTTACAGCGCTCCTCGTCGCCGGCAGGCGGCCGGGTACGGACCCGCTTGCCGCGCATTTCGGCGTGGAGGACAAGGCGCTGATCGCCGTTGTTGGGGAGCCGATGCTCTCCCGCGTGGCGCGCGTTCTCGCAGCGCACCCGGACATCGCACGGACGGTGGTGCTCGCGCAGGCGCCCGAACGGCTGCTTGCGCATCCCGGCACGGCATGGATGGTGACGGACGCGCGGATCGGTGTGCTGGCGGGCGGGAATTCGGTGAGCGCCGCCGTGGCCGCCGCGCTTGAAGCCCATCCTGACGGCTGGCCATTCCTCGTGACGACGGCGGACAACGTGCTTCTGGATGCCGAGACGCTGACCGGCTTCATCGCCGGGGCGCGGGCGGGGGGCACCGACGTGGCGGTGGGGCTCGTGCCGCGCGAGGTGTTCGCGCGTGCCTATCCGGACGCGCGGCGGACGTGGCTCAAGTTCCGGGGTGGCGCCTATTCCGGCGCGAACCTTTTCTTCCTCGCGCGGCCTGCGGCGCTCTCGGCGGTGCGTTTCTGGCAGCGCGTGGAAAGCGAGCGGAAAAAGGTGCGCGCCATCGCGGGTGCATTCGGGCCTGTGCTTCTGCTCGGCTATCTGCTGCGCGCCTTGCGCGTGGAGGGCGCGTTGGCAAGGGCGGGGGCGCGGCTCGGCGTGACGGCGGCGCCGGTGCTGCTCGACAGGCCGGAAGCCTGCATCGATGTCGACAAGGTGCAGGATCATGAAATCGCGAGCGCGATCCTTGCCGCGCGCGGCTGAAACGACCATTCCACATCCTGCCACATTTCCGGTTTAGGCGCGCAAAATGACCAAACGCGCCATCATCCTGAGTGCAGGGCAGGGCTCGCGCCTGCTGCCGCTGACCGCCGACCGGCCCAAGTGCCTGATCGAATTTTCGGGACGCACGCTGCTCGACTGGCAGCTCGACATGCTGATCGCGGGCGGCATCGACGACATCACCGTCGTGGTCGGCTTCAATTCGGACATGGTGGACGCGGCTATCGCGCGCCGGAATGACGAGCGCGTCGCGGTGCGGACGCTGTTCAACCCCTTCTATCAGGTCGCGGACAATCTCGGATCGGTATGGCTGGCGCGCGAACTGATGGATGAGCCGTTCGTGATCCTGAACGGCGACACGCTCATCTCGCGCGAGATTGTGGACCGCGTGCTTGCCGCGCCCGATGCACCGATCCGCATCACGGTCGACGTGAAGGACGAATACGACCTCGACGACATGAAGGTGCGCCGCGAAGGCGAGCGGCTGTTCGACATCGGCAAGCGGCTGACGGCGGAAGAAAGCAACGCTGAATCGATCGGCTTCCTGCGCTTCAATGCGGAGGGCGGCGCGCGCTTCCGTGCCGAGGTGGAGCGTATGATGCACTCGCCCGAAGGCACGCGAAGCTGGTATCTGCGCGCGATCCACCACATCGCCGCCGACCCGGCCTCGACCGTGCTCGTCACCTCGATCGAGGGGCTGGAGTGGGGCGAGGTGGATTTTCCCGAGGATGTCGAGGTTGGGCAGACGCTGACCGCCGGCTGGCGCTGACGCTTAGCTGTAGCTGACAATTTCGTATTCGATGCCGTCAGGATCGAAGACATAGAAGCGGCGGCCGGGTTCGTAGTCGTCGTGACTGAACGGTACGAGGCCCGCCGCGAACACGCGCGCTTCGGTCTCGTCCAGATCGTCGACCTCGACGCCGATGTGGTTGAGCGGGCGGCCTTTTCGGAAATCCTCGTCGGTGTATGTGGCGTCCGCGCCGGTATAGAGCGCGATATAGTGATCGTCTGAACCGACGTGGATCGTGCGTCCGCCGTCGCGTGCAGGGCCTTGCCAGCGGATCTTCCAGTCGAACAGGGCCTGCATCAGGCGCGCGGTCCGTTCGGGGTCGGTGACAGTGACGTTCACGTGCTCAATTCTCGGAAAACGCATGATTTTCTCCAGGGTTCGGGCGCCCGATGGCGCCGGTCCTTGCGAGTCGTACAACCTCAAGTTAACTTGAGGTCAAGCGCGATTTTTCGAGGTTTTGGGCATGACGCAAACGACACTCACCATCGGCGAACTCGCCCGGCGCACGGGGCTCAGCGTGTCGGCGATCCGCTTTTACGAGGAGCGGGGGCTGGTGAGCCCGATCCGCACCGGGGGCAACCAGCGCCGCTTTCTGCGCTCCGACATAAGGCGGCTTTCGTTCGCGCTGATCGCGCAGCGGCTGGGGCTGACGCTGACGGAGATCGAGGCGGAACTCGCGACGCTGCCGGACGGCCGCGTGCCGACGCAGGCGGACTGGACGCGGATCAGCCGCCGGATGCGCAAGGCGCTCGACGCGCGGATCGCCATGCTTGAGCGTACGCGCGATCTGCTCGACGGCTGCATCGGGTGCGGGTGTCTCTCGCTGCAGCGTTGCGCGCTCTACAATCCGGGTGACCGGGCGGCGCGGGCGGGGACGGGGCCAAGGTTCCTGATGGGTGATCGTGCCGAGGATTTCGCGGATTGACGGATGCGTTGAACCAATGGCGCCGGGCGGCGTTGGGGCGGTGAAGGGGGTATGCAGCAGGAGAGGCGCGATGCCCCGCGGCGACAAGAGCAGCTACACCGACAAGCAGAAGCGCAAGGCCCGACATATCGAGGAGGGCTATGAGGAGCGCGGCGTCAGCCATGACGAGGCGGAGCGCCGCGCGTGGGCGACGGTGAACAAGGACTCGGGCGGCGGCAACAAATCTGGCTCCGGGCGCGGCAAGCCGGAGAGCCATGCATCCGCGCGGAAGGGCGGTCGCAAGGGCGGCGCGGCGTCGGCCGCGCGCAGTGCCGCGGCCCGATCGGCGGCGGCGAAAAAGGGCTGGGAAACCCGGCGTCGGCGCGGGAACAGCTGAGATTGCGCCCCGCTTCCTCTCAATAATAGAACTTGAATTTAAGTTAAATCGGTGTTGAGCCCGTCGTCGTCATTACGGAGCAACGACTATGGGCATGGCGGAAGCGATCGAGGAACTGCGGGCGCGGCGCGCGCGGGCGCTCGCGATGGGCGGGGACGACAAGATCCGCCGGCAGCGGGATCGCGGCAAAGGCACGGCGCGCGAGCGGATCGCGATGCTGCTCGATGCCGAGAGCTTTCTCGAATACGGCCAGCTTGCCTCGCACGCGAGCCCGATCGGCTATGCGCAGACCGTGGACGAGGTGACGCCCGCGGACGGTGTGATCATCGGGACGGGGACGATCGACGGGCGGCCGGTGTGCGTCGCGGCCGAGGATTTCACCGTGCACGGCGGCACGTACGGGCTGCATCATGGGCGGAAGAAACATCGTATCGCGGACATCGCGTTGCGGGAGCGGATGCCGATCATCTGGCTGCAGGACGGCGCGGGGGCACGCGCGCAGGAAATGGTCGGGGAAGGGCTGCCAGAGGCCTCGCACCTCATCACGCTCGCGCGGCTTTCTGGTATCGCGCCGCAGGTCGCGATTGTGATGGGGCCGAGCGCGGGGGATTCGGCGCTGCTCAGCAGTCTTGCCGAGTTCATCATCATGGTGGAGGGCACCGCGATGCTTGCCGCTGCGGGGCCGCCGGTGGTGAAGTCTGCGACCGGGCAGAGCGTGACGCCCGAGGAGCTCGGCGGGGCGGGCGTGCATTGCCGGATCTCGGGAGTTGCCGACAATGCCGCGGCGACCGAGGAGGCGGCGATCGCGATGGCGCAGCGGTTTCTTTCCTACTTTCCGCGCAATGCCTACGAATATCCCGAGCGGGCGGCCTGCGACGACCCGGCCGACCGGATGGACGAGCGGCTGGTGAGCCTCATCCCCGAAAACCCGCGGCTGCCGTACGATGTGAAAGAGCTGATCAACAGCATTGTCGACCGGGACAGCTTCTTCGAGATCAAGCCCGACTTCGCGCGCATGATCGTGACCGGGCTTGCCCGGCTCGGCGGCCATTCGGTGGGGATCATCGCGAACCAGCCGATGGTTTCGGCAGGCGCGATCACCGCGCAGGCGGCGAACAAGGCGCGGCATTTCGTGGACCTGTGCTCGGCGTATCACATTCCCATCGTCTTCCTGCAGGACGTGCCGGGCGTGATGCCGGGGCCGAAGGCGGAGCAGGAGGGAACGCTGCGCGCGGGGCTTGCGCTCAGCTACGCGATTGCGTGGTCGGCGGTGCCGCGCATCACCGTCGTCATCCGCAAGGCGTTCGGGTTCGGGGCGGTGGCGATGGGCGGCGCGGAGGCCGAGCAGGCGATGATCCTCGCGTGGCCGACCGCCGATTTTGGCTCGCTGCCGCCGGGCGGATCGGTGCTGGCCGCGCACGCGAAGGAGATCGAGGCGGCGGACGACCCGCAGGCGCTGATCCGCGACCTGACGGCGAACTATGCGCGCTGCGCCGGGCCGTTCCACGCCGCCTCGAAGCTCAACATCGACGACGTGATCGACCCGCGCGAGACGCGGCCGCGCCTGATCCGGGTTCTGGATCAGACGCTGGCGCGGCGGACGGCACCGGCGCAGCCGGCGCTGCGGCACGGGGTCATGCCCTGAGCGGCTGCATCTTCTGAATGAACGCATCGACGCCGTCGCGCAGCGGATCGGCGACGGGGAGGCCGAGCCGGTCCGAGGTGCGCGCCATCCAGTCCTCCCGCTCGGGATCGCTCATTTTCGAACTGTTGATGCTGATCCCGGCGCAGGCGATGGCCGGGTTCGTCAGCCGCCCGAGCTGTTCGTAGAGTGCGATCGCGTCGGCGAGATCGGGCATCGGAACGTGTGGGTAGCCGTAGATCGTGCTGCGCGTCGGATCGTGGCAGAGCACGAACAGATCGGGCTGCGCGCCGTGCAGGAGGCCGAGCGTGACGCCCGCGAAGGCCGGGTGATAGAGCGAGCCCTGGCCTTCGATGATGTCCCAGTGATCGGCGGCGTTCGCCGGGCTCAGCCATTCGGAGGCGCCCGCGATGAAATCGGCGACGACGGCATCGATGGCGACGCCGTGCCCGGCGATCATGATGCCGGTCTGCCCTGTCGCGCGGAAATCCGCATTGCCGCCGAGCGCGCGCCACCGCTTTGCGATGGCAAGCGCGGTGTATTTCTTGCCGAGCGCGCAGTCCGTGCCGACGGTGAGGAGCCGCTTGCCGGAGCGGGGCAGCCCCGTTCCCGTGCTGAAGCTGACGGTGGGATGGCGGATATCGAACAGTGTGCGGCCGAGGCGCTGCGCTGTCGCGGCCAGCTCCGGGATGTCGGCGAGCCGCTGGTGGAGGCCGGCGATGATGTCGAGCCCGGCTTCCAGGGCCGCGATGAGTTCGGGCAGCCAGTGTGCGGGGATGGCACCGCCAACCGGAGCGATGCCGATAAGCAGCGCACGCGCGCCGCGCGACGCGGCGACAGCGGGCGTGAGGCTTTCGAGGCCCAGGCTCACCGTGGCTTCCGGCATGGCATATTCGCCGATCACCGCGTCCGGCGCCCAGTCGCGCAGGCCGAAAGCGGTCTTGGCATAGGCCTCGCTCCGGGTGTCACCCAGAAAGAGGAGATAGGGTGACGGCAGGTCTACCATGGGCTGTCCAGTATCCTTCAGCGGTTGGTTCTTTGGTCTTTTGGAAACGATGATCCTCATCGGACAATAATCAACTTGAATTCAATTTCAAAATAGAGAATGATCCTGATCGTACCGACGGCGCCCGCAATAGGCGTACGGCGGAGCTTGGCGATGGGAAAAGTGGGCCGAATTGGCGCATGGGACAAAAAGGGGAAACAAGATGCATGTTTTAAAGCGCACGCTTTTGTGTTCGGCGGTTTGCGTCGGCAGTGCCGGTATCGCCGCATCCGCGGTGGCGCAAACGGCTGAACTGGAAGAAATCATCGTGACCGCGCAGAAGCGCGCGGAATCGATTCAGGACGTGCCGATCTCTATTTCGGCGTTCTCCGCCGACGCCATCAAGGACCAGGGTATCGGCCGTATCGAGGATTTCGCGACCTCGTTGCCCAGCGTCTACATCGACATGCGCGAGCTGCGTGGAACGTCGATCTCGATTCGCGGCATCGTTTCGGAAACGAACAACCCCGGCGTCGATCAGGGCGTCGGCGTCTACGTGGACGGCGTCTACATGGGCCGCCCGACAACGATCAACAACAGCCTCTACGATCTTGAGCGCATCGAGGTGCTGCGCGGGCCGCAGGGCACACTTTACGGCAAGAACACGATCGCGGGCGCGATCAACTTCATTACGCGCAAGCCGGGCGACGAACTGCGCGGCGACATCAGCGCGAGCTACGGCAACTATGACGCGATCCGGGCGAGCGCATCGGTCAGCGGACCGGTGGTTCCGGGCAAGTTCTATGTTGGCGTTTCGGGCGGCATCGACCGCCGCGACGGGCTGGTGAAGAACCTGCTGACCGGCACCGATCTCGACGATGTCGATTCGCTTTCGGGCCGCCTGACCGCAGTTTACAGCGAGAACGACGACTTCGAACTCGTCGTGCGTGTCGACGCCTCCCGCGACCGGACAAATTCCGGCGCCCTCGACATCACCGACAACGGCGATCTCACCGGAACGCCCCTTGCTGATGCAAGTGGTTGGGACCGTCAGGTGGTGCAGAACCGGGACACGGTCCAGACCCGCGACACGTTCGGCGCCTCGGGTGAAATCAACTGGTCGCTCGGCGACGGCAAGCTGACGAGCATCACCGCTTACCGCGAGTTCCAGTGGTACAACCTCGCAGACAATGATTACACGGCGCTCGATCTGCTCGCTTCGGGCATCAGCGAGGACCAGAACCAGTTCAGCCAGGAACTTCGCTTCGCCTCGTCCGACAGCGGCCCGCTGACGTACGTGTTCGGCGTCTATTATTTCCACCAGCGACTTGCGACGAATTCCGCCGCAGTGATCGGCACCGACCTCGGTATCTATCCCGAGGCGGTGACCGGAAACATCCTTGCGACCGTGAAGTCTGAAAGCATCGCCGGGTTCGGCCAGGCGGTCTATCGCGTGACGGACCAGTTCAGCATTACCGCCGGGCTGCGCTATACGTGGGAGAAGAAGGACGTCATCCACAGCCAGATCGGCGATCCGTTCGGATTGCTGCTGGCGACGATGCCGGAACGCCGCTTCGGCCGATCGGAGGACGACTTTTCTCCGTCGCTGAGCCTCAATTACAAGTGGAACGACAAGGTTCTGACCTACGCGACTGTCAGCCGCGGCTTCAAATCCGGCGGTTACAACGTGTTTTCGGTGACGCTCACGGACGATGCCGAGTATGAACCCGAATTCGTGACGAGCTACGAGATCGGCCTGAAATCCGACCTGCTCGACAACCGCCTGCGGTTCAACGCATCGGCCTACTATCTGCGTTACAAGGATTTGCAGGTGAACCAGCTGGAGCTGGTGGGTGGCCTTCCGCAGTTCCAGACCTCGAACGCGGCGCGCGCGCGCAGCAAGGGTGTTGAACTCGAGCTGACCGCGCGGCCTGTGAACGGCTTCGATGTTACCGTGAACTACAGCTATCTCGATGCGAAGTTCCTCGACTATGAAGGTGCCACGCCGGGCGGCGATGACTTCACCGGCAACACGATGGTGAAGGCGCCGAAGCACAACATCAGCGTGGGTGCGCAGTACGAGGCGCCGCTGACCGACACGCTTTCGTTGACGCTGCGCGGCGACCTGACGCATCGCAGCCGGATATTCTTCGGGCCGGACAACGGTTATTCGCAAGGCGATGTGACGGTACTCAACGGGCGCATCGGGATCGGCAGCGAACAGGGCTGGTCGCTGTTCCTGTGGGGCCGCAACCTCACGAACAAGGACTATGCGCTCTACCGCGACGATGGCGTGATCATCGGCGGGCAGGCCGTGCAATCGCTCGCCACGCCGCGCACATATGGTGTCGAGGCCCGCTTCAAGTTCTGAAGTCGACCGTTCGAGATGGAGGCGCGGGCGCTTCCATCTCGAACGGGAATTGCCGCCTGGAGCGAAACACCAGGATGAAAAAGAGAGGCCGGAGAATTGCTTCCCCGGCCTCTCTTTTTGTGTTCTGCGTAATTACTTCGCAGCGGTCTGCTGCGCGCTGAACGTGCCGCCATAATACTGCATCGTCAGCGTGCTGGGTTTGCCGCGCTTGCCCGGTTTGAACACGACGTTGTGTTCGTCGTCGACAACAGAGACGAAGCGGCCCGCGCCCTGATAGAGCAGCGGCAGCGCCGGGCCGCCCGACTTGGTTCCGCCGAAATTCAGGTAGAGCTGGCCATCCTTGAAGGAGAAGCCGTGTACCTCCGGCCCGAAGCGGTAGGGCGCGAAATAATAGTCGCCCGAAACGCGCGTGCCGAGGTCTGCCGGAACCGGCAATGATCTGACGACCGGCTGCGGCACGCCAAGCACCTCGCGCGCGATCTTCTGTTCGACGCTGAGTGGCGGAAACGCGCCGCCCTGATTGTTGGTGGTGATGGTGATGACCACGTCGTCGTCGGGATAATAAGCGTAGTACGCCGAGAAACCGTAGATGTCGCCCGCGTGGGAGATCTTGCGGTGGCCTTCGAAGTTCGTGGTGACGAGGCAGCCGAGCGTATACATGAGCTCGGTGCCGTCCGCGAGCTTGTCGCGCTTCAGGATGAGATCGCGCACCTCCTGGCTGGTCTTGTCCGACGCGAAGACGCCGCGGCGGTATTTCAGCAGATCGCCGACCGTCGACATGATCGCGCCCGCCGCGAAGGGAACGGTCGGATCATACTGCAGCGCATTCTGCCAGCCGTTCTTGCCCTTCTTGTAGCCGTGCGCACGGTGCGGCACGAGGCGTGTCCAGTCCGTGTACAGCGACTTCGACATACCGAACGGTTCGAGGATGTGCGTGCGGACATATTCGTCGTACGTCACGCCGGAGACCTTCTCGATGATGAGGCCGATGAGGAAGGTGCCGGAGTTCGAATAGCTCCATGCCGTTCCCGGCTTGAACATCAGCGGCTTGCTCGCGAAGTAGCCGAGCATCTCCTCGCGCGTATATTCCTTCCGCGCATTGTAGGGGAATTCGGGCTGATCCGTATAGTTCACGATGCCGCCCGTGTGATCGAGCAGATTGCGGACCTTCACGCTGCGCGCGGGCTCCGGCAGATCGGGAAGATAATGGCCCGCAGTCTCGTCCAGCGAGACCTTGCCATCCACGGCAAGCTGCGCCAGCGCAAGGCCGGTGAAGGATTTCGTGATCGATCCGATCGGGAAGACCGTGTCCACCGTGACCGGCACGTCCTGCTCCAGATCGGCCTTGCCGAAGCCCTTCGCGTAAACGAGTTCACCCTTGCGCTCGATCGCAATGGCGAGCCCGGGGAAGGGGGCCGCTTCCATGCGGTTCGCGATGATCGCATCGATCCGCGACGCGGTTTCGGGCGAGAGCGCCTCCGCCTTCACCTCCGAATGCAAGGCATCGGTGCCGAGCAGTGCGACACTGACCAGAAGCGGGAGCACGCCCTTGCGCCAGCCTTCGGCGCGCGGGGCCTTCGATGAACAGATGCGTTCGCGCATAACACCTTCCTTCACTCAGATGGTCCTTTCATGTTGGTGCCACCATCGTCGAGCCGCCGCGGTCCCGTCGCGGCGTCCCCCCGATGATGGCACGATTTGCGGGCGTGATCCTAGAAGTTGAATCGCGCCTCCACGCCGAACGTGCGCGGCGCGCCGAGCACGATGAGCTGCTGCCCCACAAGCGTCTGGTTCGAGAGATCGAACAGGCGGGTCTTGTAGGTCTTGTCGGTGAGATTCTTGCCCCACAGCGCGATCGACCAGCGATCCTCTTCGCCGGCGAGCGTGATGCGGCCGTTGAGGAGGCCGACGGTGCCAACTGTTCCGGCGGGGTCCTTGATCGGCAGCAGATCCGTGCCGCGCTCGTAGAGATAGTCTCCGCGCAGCGTGAGCGACAGGTCGCCGAGCGCTACGGTATACTGCGCGTTCAGGCCGAAGCGGGTCTCCGGTGCGCGCGGCAGGTCGGCGAGCGGAATTTCCGGGCTGCCTGGCGCCGTGGGCACCGTGCCCTCGTCGTAAGCGGCATCGGTGAGCGCGAGATTGAAGCCGAGTTCGAGCGCGGGGAGCGGCACGGCCGTGACTTCCAGCTCGACGCCGCGCGAGTGCGCCTTGCCGGCGTTGCTGGTGCGCGGATCGAAGGGGAGAGTGTTGGGATCATCCGACGAGATCTGGATGTCCGTCCATTCCATCGCGAAAGCCGCCACGTTCACGCGTAGGCGGTTTTCGAGAAGGCTCATCTTGGCGCCGATCTCGTAGTTCCAGATATATTCGGGATCGTAGCTGATGCCGTTCGCGTCACCGAGCGCATCGTTGAAGCCGCCGCTCTTGAAGCCGCGGCTGACGGTCGCATAGGCCATCGCCGACGGGTTGAAGTGATAGCGGATGTTGAAGCTGGGCGTGAAGGCCTTCCAGTTGTCCTTGCCGCGCAGGCCGTCGACCTGCCCGCCAAGGAGCGCCAGCGGATCGAACTGCGAATAGAGGATCGACTTCTTCTCGTAGGTGAAGCGGCCGCCGAGCGTCGTTTCGAGCTGATCGGTGATCTTGTAGGAAAGACTTGCGTAAGCCGCGTAGCTGTCGAGCTTCATGTCCGCGTCGGAGCCGATGTCCATCGCGGGCACTTCAAGCAGTTCTGCAAGATCCTCGCCGAGCCGGACGAAGCTCAAATTGCGGCTGGTCTGATGGAAATAATAGAGGCCGGCGATCCAGCTGAGCGCGGTGTCGCCCTTCGAAGAGAGGCGCAGCTCCTGGCTGAACCGCCAGACGTTTTCAGGGTCGCCGTCGTAGAGCCAGCGCAGCGGCGACATGTCGGTGTCGCCGATGTTGTCGTATTCGTGTTCGCGGTACGAGGTGATGCTGGTGAAATCGACGCCGCCGAAATCGATGTTCGCGTTGAGGGAAACCGCCCACGCCTTCAGCGTTTCCTTCGTCGCGAGGTCCGAATAGACGCGGCGATCGAAGGGATCGGTGTTGAGCGGGAGTTCGAACATTTCGAGGAGCTGGGGGAGCAGCTGATCGGTGTCGTAGGCCAGCGTTTCGAAATATTTGGAGCGCTGGTTCACCTTGCGATACTCGCCGGTGAGGATGAACTCGGCGTTCTCGGTGGGACGCATCAACAGCTGGCCGCGCAGGTTCCACGTGTGCGAATCGTCGCCGCGCGTGCCGTCGATCTCGTTGCGCGTGAAGCCGTCGCGGTCTTCGTATTGCGCGGAGATGCGGGCGAGGAGCTTGTCTTCGATGAGGGGGCCGCTGACGGCGCCGCGCAGGTTGATGGCGTCGTAATCGCCGTAGCCACCGATCACGTAGCCTTCGAATTCATCCGTTGGCTTCTTGGTGGTGATGCTGATCACACCGCCCACGGTGTTGCGGCCGAAGAGCGTGCCCTGCGGGCCGCGCAGCACCTCGACGCGCTCGACATCGACCATGTCGATGTTGGCGCCGACACCGCCACCCATGAACACCTCGTCGACATAGACGCCGACGGCCGGGTCCTGTCCCGCCGAGCCCGAACTCGCGGAAATGCCGCGCATCGCGATGGGCGAGAGTTTGAGGTCGGAATAATTACCGAAGCCGAGGCTCGGCGTGTTCAGCGCGAGGTCGGCGAGGCCATCGATGCCGCGCGCGGCGAGGCCCGCTTCGGAATATGCGGTGATCGCGATTGGCACGTCCTGCACGCTTTCCGTGCGCTTTTGGGCAGTGACGGTGATGATTTCGATGCCGTAGGCGTCCGCCTGCGCCAGCGCCGGTACGGGCGAGAGCAGCGCAAGCGCCGCAGCCGATTGCATGAGGTACCGCGCGGGTCGGCAGTGGACGAGATTTACCGATTTCGACATTCTATTCCCCCTTTTGTTCTGTTCACACTTAGATGTAGAATATAAATTCATATTCAACTCAAATGCTGTGTTTTATGACAGGGCAGGCCGTGGGGCCTCCCATGTTCCGGCTTCATCCGGTTCAGCGCAAAAAAACCTGTCCTCCCGACTGCAGCGTTTGGGCCGATTGCGGGATCTCTCCCGATCACAGGGCTCCCTCTCAACCCGACGCCATCACTATCCGCAGCTTTACTTGAAATTAAATTTAAAATCAAATATCGAAACAGCAAGGGCGCCATGCCAGCGCCGGGTTTGAGGGTTCGAGAATTGACAGCATCGCCGGAAGTCCTGTTAACCCGCCGGGGGCGGGCCAGCGTCATCGCGCTCAATCGGCCCGCGTGCCTGAACGCGATCAACGAGCCGATGGTGCGCGCATTCATCGCGGCGCTGCGCGAAGCCAACGCCGACGCGGCGACGGCGGCGATCGTGCTTCACGGCAACGGCAAGGCCTTTTGCGCGGGTGACGACTTGACCGCGCACGAGTCGCCGGCGGACGTGGACGAAATGACGATGCGCACGCGAGTGGACGTGATGCAGCAGGTGAGCCGCGAGATCATGTTCGGCGAGAAGCCGGTGATCGCGGCCGTGCACGGATGGGCCGTGGGCGGCGGCTTCGAGTGGACGATCAACTGCGACGCAGTGATCTGGTCCGAAGAGGCCCGCGCGTTCTTCCCCGAGATCGAATGGGGCATGTTCGTGAGCGGCGGCGTGACCGCGCTGCTCCCGCGGCTGGTTGGCCCGCAGCGAACGTTCAAATGGATCATGGGCGGCGAACATCTTGACGGGCGGGCGCTGCAGGAGGCCGGCCTCGTGACCGAGATCGTGCCGACCGGGCAGCATCTCGATGCGGCATTCGCGCTTGCCGAACGCATTGCGTCGCGCCCGGCGAAGGCGGTACGCAGCCTGAAGCGGGCGATCAATCTGCTGGAGCGCGACCGCATCGAGGCGGCGATGGCGGAGGAAACGATCAGCCTTGCCGCGAGCCTGCTCGATCCCGAAGTCGCCGCGCGGGTCGGCGCCTTCAAGGGAAATGATTCGAAGGAGGGGATGTGATGGCCCGGAAGACCGTTTTCGCCGTCGCCGGCGCGATGCTATTGCTGACAAGCGCGTGCGCGCACGCCGCAGCGTCGTCCGCATCCGAAGCGGCGCGTCTTGACGCCGTGATGCAGGCCTTGCCGCTGGCCTCGTCGTCGCCCGCGCCCGCCGATGCCATCCACAATGCAGCGGTCGTCGTGGAAGACCCCGCGCAAAAGCTCTATTATGCAAAGGGTGTCGGTCCCGCGCGCGAAGGCGGCACGGCGGGGATGACGGCAAAGGACCAGTTCCCGATCGCGAGCGTCACCAAGACAATGACGGCGACGGTGATTCTGCAGCTTGCCGAAGAGGGCAGGCTTGGGCCTGACGGGATCGAAACGACGCTCGGATCGCTCGGCGTATTCACGCCCGCAATCCTCGATCGCCTGATGACATTCGAAGGGCGCAGCTATGGCGCCGGACTGACGATCCGGCAATTGCTGGCGCACCAATCGGGTATGCGCGACGTTTTCATGGATGATGCGAAGCTCACGTCGGACAACAATGAAGGCAATGCGGCGCCGGAGTCGTTCGGTGGCGTTCAGCTCGGCGTGCTCGGCGCGCATCGCAAGTGCCTCGAAACGCCGGGATGCGATATCTCCGCGCTGATGACCGGGCGTATGTGGACGCCGTGGGACGCGTCGCGGCCCGACGATCCGCAGGCCGGGGTCCTCAATTTCTATCTGAGTTACAACGGCGGTGCCACGAACGGGCTGTTCGCGCCGGGGCAAGGCTATCACTACAGCGATACCGGCTACATCATCCTTGGCCTCGTGATCGAGAAGCTCACCGGGGGCACGCTGCACGAGGCCTATCGGAAGCGCCTGTTCGATCCGCTAGGGCTGAAGCACACCTATCTCGAATATGCAACGAAGCCTGGGACGGCGGCATACGAAGGCAATGCTGCCGATTTCTACCTCGGCGACTTTCCCGGCCGGACCGGGCGCTTCAACATTTCCTTCGATTGGGCAGGCGGCGGCGTCGTTTCGACGGCCGAGGAGTTGAACCGCTTCATCCGCGCGCTTGGCGAAGGACGGCTGTTCAAGAAGGCGGAAACACTGACGCTGATGACGACGCCGCAGTGGCGCCAGATGCGCGGCGACATCGCGGTGGAGCGTGGGCTCGGCGTATCCCGCCTGACGACGCCGGACGGCATTTCTTATTTCGGGCACACCGGATTCTGGGGTGCGATCATGCTCTATGAACCGGGCACGGGGATCAGCCTCGGCGGAACGATCAATCAGGTGGGGCACAATCCCGCTGTGTGGGCGATCGACCTGTTGCGCGCCGCGCGTCCGCGCGGAACGGCGAAAAACTGACGAGCCCGTTCAGGCCGGTTCAGACCATCCTGAGGCTGGTGAAACCCTCGTAGCCCTTCAACTGTTCGGCGGGCGGGTTTGCGAGGTAGATCGCCCGGTACCAGAGAAGAGAATCGCGAGGAAATGCGCCACGTCCTCCGGCGAGGAGAAGGCCTTCACGAGTGTCGGGTTGCGATCGACGTAGAGCTCGAACAGGAAGTTGTCGACCATGCCGCCGAGGGCATAAGCGATCATCAGCCGCTGCTCATCGCCGAGTGCCACGTCCGGGCAGCGCCGGGCGATATCCTTTGCGATCTTGAGGCTCCAGTCCACGCTGACCTTGCGATAGAGTTCGGAGAACTCGACCTCCTCCTCATCGAAGTGGAGCAGGCACCGCATCAGGCCAGGTGTGCGCGAATAGGTGGAAACCATGACCTTGTTGGCCCGCACGATCGAATCGAACGGGTCGCTGGTCGGCGCCATGCCGGAGAGATCCTCAAAACGCTGCCGATCGAGCAGTTCAACAAGGATCTCGTGGGTGAGGTCCGCCTTGCCTGAAAAATAGTGGTAGAGGAGGCTGACGTTGACGCCAGCTTCGGACGCGATATCGGAAAGGCGCATGGCGCGGTAGCCGATCCGCTCCAGCACGCGCACGGTCGCTTCCTTCAGCTTCTCGCGCGTCTGGTTGCCGCGCTGCGTCTGCGGCGCGGCAGGCTTCTTACTAACGGCGTTGCGGCGTTCCTTGCGGCCCAGCGGCGCGACGGCGGGCCTTGCGCCCACGGCTTTTTTCTTCGTTGCCATTGCGTTCTTGATCAACCTCGATTGCGCCGGTGTACCGGAAACCGGCCATGAAACCAATTTCTAATCATAGGCTCGCATGGCAATTTATAAACTTGAATTTAAATTCAACCATGGTAAGCAGCATGGATCAAAAGGGAGGGTGGCCCTTGTTCGTGCGCGAGCATCCCGCGATGCGAAGTGCAGATGCCGCCGTCCTGAAACCGGAAGGGCTGCGTAACACCAATGGAATATGATGTCGAAACCCTGTCGTCGCTGGTTGGGCAAGAGATTCTCGTCAGCGACTGGATATCGATCTCGCAGGATGAGATTGACGCCTTCGGCAAGGTGACGCGTGACATCGATCCCATGCACGTGGACCCGGACTACGCCCGCGAGCACAGCCCGTTCGGTCAGACCATCCTGTTCGGTTTCCAGACGCTTTCCATGCTGAGCCACCTTTGCTCGCCGATCCGGTATCGCCACGACGGCGGCGTGATCGGATACGATCTCAACTATGGCCTCAACCGGGTGCGCTTCATTTCGCCGGTTCCGGTGAATGCGCGCTTCCGTAACCGCATGTCGATCAAGAGCGTCGAGCAGCGCGAGGACGGCGCCTATCTCATCACCTCCGAAAATACGATCGAGATCGAGGGGCAGGAGCGCCCCGCGCTCGTTGCGGAATGGATCGGCCTCGTTTCGAGAGAGAATGCCTGATGCCGATGCCGACGGGGCCGGACCTTGTCCGTAGCATCGAGCGGCTTCCCGACGCTGTTGCCGCCTACGCCGAGGCCGTGCCGGATCGCGAGGCGATCATCTTCGGTGACCTGCGCCTTTCCTACGCCGAATTCGACCGCGAGATCGATCGCTATGCGCGTGCGCTGATCGCGGCAGGCGTGGAGACCGGCGACCGTGTCGCCATGATCGTGACGCCGCGCCCCGAGTTCATGCTGATGCTGCTCGGCGCGATGCGCGCGGGTGCCGTGTGGGTGGGCGTGAACCCGAAATACAGGCGCGAGGAAATGCGCCACGTGCTGGGGGACTGCAGGCCCAAACTGCTGGTTTCGATTCTCGAAGACCCGGCGGGGCGCCGCTACGACGATGACCTCCGCGATCTCGCGGGCGATGTCGTCGCAGGCGTTGGGCTCATCACCATCGGCGGTACTCTGGATGGAATGAGCCGGTCGCTCGATACATTTCTCGCAGACGGCGATGCGTTCGATCCGGCACAGGCCGCTGCCCGGATGAATCGCACCTCACGGCGCGATCCTGTGAGCATCGTCTACACTTCGGGATCGACCGGGAAGCCCAAGGGGGCCGTGCTCTCGCACGACAGCTTCTTCCATTCCTACAAAGCGCTTTCGGAATCCTTCGTGGGCCGCGAGCATCTGCGTGCCGGGCACCGCGTGATCTGCAACCTGCCGACCAACCATGTCGGCTGCCAGTCCGACGTGTCTGGGAACTGCCTGATCGACGGCGGCACGATCGTGTTCATGGAAACCTTCGATCCGGCCGGAATTCTGGAGACGACGGAACGCGAGAAGATCACGATCCTGGGCGGATTGCCGCTCATGCATCAGGCGGTGTTCGATCACCCCGACGTTGCTCGCCGCGATCTCTCCAGCGTTTCCGTGATCGCATGGGGCGGCGCGCCGATGCCTGCGCCGTTGCTGCGCCGGCTGGAGGGGAAGGGGTATTTCTTCTCGCTGCACTACGGGCTCACCGAGGGCGGATCGATCAACAGCGTCAATCCGCCGGACGCCGATTTCGCGCTGCTGACGGAAACGATCGGCCACCACGATCATAGCAACGAATATCGCGTTGTGGATGAGGGCGGCGTGCCCGTTCCCGAGAACAGCATCGGCGAGGTGCAGATCAAGGGGCCGGGGGTGATGCTCGGCTATTTCAACAATCCCGCGGCGACCGCGGCGGCGTTCACGGCGGACGGCTGGTTCCGCACCGGCGACCAGGTGGAACTGCTGCCGGGCGGCAACTGGCGTTTCGTCGGGCGCAGCGTCGAGATGTTCAAGTCGGGCGGGTACAACGTCTATCCGCGCGAGGTCGAACTCGCGCTCGAAGAGCATCCGGGTGTCGCGGCGGCGGCTGTGATCCCCGTCGCCGATCCGCGCTACGACGAGGTTGGCTGGGCATTCGTGATTCCGGCGCCGGGGGCGGTGATCGACGAGACCACGCTCCGGGCATTCGCGGGTGAGCGGCTTGCGAACTACAAGGTGCCCAAGACCTTCCTGATCCGCGAGGCGCTGCCGCTGCTGCCGATCGGGAAGGTGGACAAGCACGCGCTTCGCGATGAAGTGCGTCACCTGAGCGCTGCGCGGTGAACAAGGCGATGGGCGGCGCAGTGGCATCGGCTCCTCTGGCGGAAGCGCGCGGCCTTTCCATCGGCACAATGGCGGCGTTCGGTGTCGGTTCGCTCGGAACGGGCGTATTCTCCACCGTGCCGAGCGTGCTGCTGCTCTTTTTCATGACGAGCGTTCTCGGCATTTCGCCGGCGCTGGCGGCACTCACTGTCTTCATCCCCAAGTTCTGGGACGTGCTGATCGATCCCCTGATCGGCATGATTTCCGATCGCACGCAGAGCCGCTGGGGTCGGCGCCGGCCTTATATGCTGATCGGCGGCATCACGATGAGCCTGTTCTTCGTGATGCTGTTTTCGGTGCCCGCATTCGAAACGCCGCTTGAAAGTTTCCTCTACGTGACCGCCGCCTACATGGCCTGCGCCACGGCATACGCGGTGTTCTCGGTGCCCTACATCGCCATGCCCGCCGAGATTTCCAGCAGCCCCGAGGAACGCACGACCTTGATGTCGTTCCGCATGGGGTTCGCGATGGTCGGCATCCTGCTCGGCGGCGCGGGGGCGCCGTTCCTTGTCGATCTCGCGGGCGGCGGGCGTGCGGGTTACGCCGTGATGGCGCTGACCATCGGTATCGTGTGCGGCATTGCCATGCTCGTGCCGGTGGTGGCGACGCGCAGGCTGGGGACGGCGGCATCGGTTTCGGCAGACTTCCAGTTCTGGCAGGGGCTTCGGCAGGCGGCGGCCTGCAAGCCGTTTCTGCTGCTCCTCGTCACCTACCTGCTGCAACTGGCGGGGCTTGGCTGTTTCTCGGGCGCTTTGCCCTATTATGCCGTGCATATCCGCGAAGGTTCGGGGATGACCGTGACGCTGCTGTTCGTTGCGCTCAATGTTTCGGCGATCGTCGCCATGCCGCTCTGGGTGCGCATCTCCCGCAGCGTGGGCAAGGTGCGGGCCTATCTTGCGTCGAGCGTGCTGCTTGTGCTCGCGACCGGGGGGCTCTGGTTCTGCGACAGCGAAACGCCCGATGCCTTTCTCTACACGCAGGTCTGCCTGATGGGCCTCGTTTTCGCGGGGCAGCAGCTCTTTCCCTTCGCGCTGCTGCCCGACGTTCTCGATGCCGACGCGCGCGCTACGGGTATCCACCGGCAGGGCATGTTCACGGGGCTGTGGACGGCAGGCGAGAAACTCGGCCTTGCGCTCGGCGGATTGGTGACGGGCGCCGTGCTTTCGTGGACAAGCTTCGTCGCATCGAGCGGAACCGTGGTGGCGCAGCCGGAGTCGGCGCTCACGGGTATTCGCCTTGCGTTTGCTATTCTGCCCTCGCTGCTTGTGACGGCGAGTCTGTTGCTGCTCGTGCGGTTCCGCAGTGTCTATGAAACCCCTTCGACAGGAAAGATCACGCCATGACTTCGACGCAAAGACTATGGTCGGGCGCGCTGCCGCTGCTGACGGCGCTGATCGTTTCGATCGCCGCAACAGCATCGCTCGCCGGGCCGCGCGCTCGCGATCTCGGGGTGCCGTTCGAAGGCACGCCGGGCGCGTTGAATGCCATCACCGACGTCGCGGGTGTCGAAGTCGGCCATACCACCGTGATTTCAGGCGATGGGGCGATGGTGATCGGGAAGGGGCCGTACCGCACGGGCGTGACGATCATTCATCCGCTCGGGAAAACCAGCCTCGATGGTGTCGCCGCGGGCCGTGCCGTGATCAACGGCACCGGCGAATGGACCGGGATGCATCTCGTCGACGAGGTCGGGCAGTTCTTGGGACCGATCGCGCTGACGGGAACGGGTAACGTAGGCCTCGTGCACCAGAGTATGATGGACTGGTCGGTCGGCAAGGTGCCGGAAGAGGCGCTGTTCTCGCGCTTGCTCCCGGTGGTCGCCGAAACGCTCGACAACCGGCTCAACGACGTCTTCGGGCATGGCCTGACACGCGATCACGTATTCGCGGCGCTCGACGGCGCCAAAGGTGGCCCGGTTGCGGAGGGCAATGTCGGCGGCGGCACGGGGATGATCGCCTACACGTTCAAGGGCGGCATCGGCACGTCGTCGCGCGTCGTTTCGGCGGGGGACACGCGCTACACCGTCGGCGTGCTCGTGCAGGCGAACCACGGCGACCGCAACGACCTGCGCATCGCGGGCGTGCAGATCGGCAAGGAGATCAAGGGCGCGTGGCCGGAGGTGAACGGCATCGTGGCTGCTGGCCCCGATGCAGGCAAGCCGCAGGACAAGAATTCGCTGCTGATCGTGATCGCTACGGATGCGCCGCTGATGCCGCATCAGCTGGAGCGCATGGCCCGCCGCGCCGCGCTCGGGGTCGGGCGTAACGGCAGCACGGCGGGGGCGCTTTCGGGTGAGTTCGCGCTCGCCTTCTCGACGAGCCATGTCATCCCGCTCGGCGGCAAGCCGCGTCTGCCCGCGATCATCAACGACACCGACAGCGAAACGATGAATGCATTGTTCCGAGGTGTCGTGCAGGCGACGGAAGAGGCGCTCGTGAACCAGCTCGTGGCATCCGAGACGATGACCGGCGCGAACAACGCGAAGGTCTACGGCATCCCGCATGATCAGCTGGCGCGCATCATGAAGGCGCGGTTTCCGCGCCGGTAGGACAAAAACGGCCTTCCCCGGGACTGAAAACATGCAAAAACACGGGGATGGCTGATCCTGCGATAACAATTGAGGCGATTCGCGCGGCGCGCGCGGCGCTCGGCTCCCACATTGTCACCACGCCGACGCTCGACTGGCAGGCGGACGAACTGCGGGAGCGTCTTGGCGCGGATACCCGCGTCAACCTGAAGCTCGAATTGTTCCAGCGGACAGGGACGTTCAAACCGCGCGGCGCGCTCACGGTGATGATGGCGCTCGACGAAGCGCAGCGGGCGCGCGGCGTTACCGCCGTCAGCGCGGGCAATCATGCCATCGCGACCGCTTATGCCGCCTGGGCGCTTGGGATTTCGGCGCGCGTGGTGATGCTGCCCACGGCCAATCCCGCGCGCATCGAACGCTGCCGGCGCCTTGGTGCCGAAGTGGAGATCGCGACGGGCGGTGCGGCGGCGTTCGAACGCGCGAAGCAGATCGAAGCCGAGGAAGGGCGGGTTTTCGTGCACCCCTTCGAAGGTCCGTTGACCGCGCTCGGTACCGCCACCATCGGCCTTGAATGGGCAGGCCAGACCGAGCCGCTCGATGTGCTGATCTGCCCGATCGGCGGCGGCGGCCTCTGCGGCGGTCTCGCCACCGCGATCCGGCTTTTGATGCCGGCCTGTCAGGTTTTCGGCGTGGAGCCGGAAGGGGCGGACAATATGTACCGCAGCTTCGCGCAGGGTGCGCCCGCCACGAACGCGAAGATCGCAACGATCGCGGACAGCCTGGGGCCGCCCTACTCGCTGCCATATAGTTTCGGGCTGTGCCGCGAGGCTGTCGAGGAGATCGTGCTGGTTTCCGACGATGCGCTCCGCGCGGGCATGGACCTGCTGTTCCGCGAGGCGCGGCTGGCAGTCGAGCCTGCGGCCGCGGCGGCGACCGCTGCGCTGATGGGGCCGCTCGCGGAACGTGTGCGCGGCAAGCGCGTGGGCGTGATCGTCTGCGGCGCGAACATCGATATCACGGGATTTGCAACGCACGTCGAAGCCGGAAAGCGCATCACGGGCCTGCAATAGCGGCAGATGATCCCGCGTCGATCACCCTGGGGAGGAGACGGATATGATTTCGGACTGCACGAATGGGGTGCGGCCGCAATGAGCCCGGTCGTACCGGATCGCGCGGCGATCGACGCGGCGCGCGAACGCATCCGCGATCTTGCCGTGCGCACGCCGCTCATCCGCCTGCAGGGTGGTGCGCGGGACGATATCTATCTGAAGCTCGAGACGCTGCAGCCCGTCGGTTCGTTCAAGATCCGCTGCGCCGCGAATGCGCTTCTCAGCCGCGGTGACGCCTGCCGCGACGGCGTGTCTACGGCGAGCGCCGGGAATTTCGCGCAGGGCCTCGCCTATGCAGGACGCGCGCGGGGCATTCCAGTGACTGCATACGTTCCGGATACGGCGGCGCGCAGCAAGGTGGAGGCGCTGGAGAGATTCGGCGCAAGGGTGGTGTCGCTGGCTTACGATGACTGGTGGGCGATGCTCGCCGAGCCGCCCACGGATCCCGCGTTCATCCATCCGGTCATCGAGAACGAGGTGCTTGCCGGAAATGCCACCATCGGCGCCGAGGTTTTGGAGGATCTGCCGGAAGTGGCGACAGTGCTCGTGCCGTATGGCGGCGGCGGGCTCGCCTGCGGCATTGCCGCGGCGCTGAAGGCGCATGGGTCCGCGGGCGTTGTCATCGCGAGCGAAACCGAGGCGGGGGCGCCGGTGCGCGCGGCATTCGCGGCGGGAGAGCCGGTGACGGTGCCGTTCGTGCCCTCGTTCATCACCGGCATGGGCGGCCCCACCGTCATTCCGGCGATGTGGCCGCTGGTGCGCCGCCTTGTTGCCGGAACCGCGCTCGTGTCGCTCGCGGAAACGGCCGCCGCGGTGCGGCTGCTTGCCGAGCGCCATCACGTGATAGCCGAAGGCGCAGGCGCCGCGCCGGTCGCCGCCGCACTCGCCGGCGATCATCCGGGGCCGGTGGTGTGCATCGTTTCGGGCGGGCACCTCGATGCCGCGCATCTCGCGATCATCCTTGCCGGCGGCGTTCCATAGACGCCGGGCATCCATCGCCGCTTCGCATAGCACGCTGCGATGGATGCATGACATCATTGCGCTCGCCACATCTCGCTCCACTCCGTAGCGTTCGTATAGACGAGGGAAGGGACGGATGATGGCGAAATACCGGATGCTTCTTGCGATGCTGGCTATCGGCTGCGCCAGTTCGGGTGCTCTGGCAGAGGCGGGGAACGCGAACCCCGGTGAACTCTACCGCGTGTCGATAGGCCGGGCGGGCGGCACGCCGCTTGTCGCCGTCAATGGCGGCCCCGGCTTTGATCATCGCTACATGATCGCCGCGCCGATCTGGACCGGCATGGCGGAACGGCGGCGGATCGTTTTCTACGACCAGCGCGCAACCGGGCGCTCGCCGGATGCCGCAGCAAAGGATCTGACCGTCCAGCGGATGGTCGAGGATCTCGAAGCGCTTCGCCGAAGCCTGAACGCCGAGAAGATCGATCTTGTCGGCCATTCGTGGGGCGGCATTCTTTCAATGGCGTATGCGGTGCGCTACCCGGACCGTGTGAGCCACCTGATCCTTGTCGGATCGGGCGATGCGAAGCCCGCGGCGAACGAATATCTGTTCGACAAGCTCTATCCGGAAATCGTGGCGACGATCCCGCCCGATCCAAGCCCGGCGGGGCAGATGGGCTGCGTGGAGACCGATGCCTACGACAGAATGTCGTATTACGATCAGCGCAACAATGTCGCCGTCGCGGGCGAGGCACCCAAGTTCTCGCAGGAGACCTGCACCGCAGTGATGCTCGATGCGATCAAGCTCGATCTCTATCCCGCGCTGGCCAAGCTCAAGGTGCCGACACTGGTGATCAACGGACGCTTCGATGCCAATGTGGCGCCGTCCGTCGCGTACCGGATCAGCAAGGCGATTCCGGGCGCGCGGCTCGAATATTTCGAGCGCAGCGGCCACTCGCCGTTCGTCGAGGAGCCGGAAAAGTTCGCGCTTGTCGTGGAGCGCTTCCTTGCAGACTAACTGATTAGCGTGCTGCAGGGCGTGTCAGTGCCTGAATGACGGCCTCCATCAGCGCCTCACGCGCATCCGGGCGATAGACGATGAAAAAGGCCTGATCCGACGTGACGACGCGGTTCGACAGGCGAACCAGTTGGCCGGATTCGAGATAGGCATCGATCATCCCCTTCCAGCCGAGCGCCACGCCCCGGCCGGCAAGGGCCTCTTGAAGCATCGGCGTGTAGGTGCTGAAGAGCGGCCCCTGCATCGAAGGCGCGACGCCGAGATCGCGGAACCATTCGTGCCAGTCCACGCGGCCCTGACTGATTGCAGTGAGGTGCAGGAGCGGGGCCTCTGCCCATGCCTCCGGCGATTCTTTCAGGAGGCCGGGATGCTGTGCGAGGAGCGCGGGCGCGCAGACCGGGAAGATGGCTTCCTCGAGCAGCTTGCGGGCGCGGTAATCCGGCCAATCGGCGGGATTGCCGTAGCGGATCGAGAGGTCGACGTCTTCCGCATCGAAATCGAGATAGGCGTCCGCTGTCATCAGCCGTAGCTGCACATCGGGCAGCCGGGCGCGCAGTTGGCCGAAGCGGGGCATCAGCCAGTCGTGTGCCATCGCATAGCTGCAGGCGATGGTGAGCGTGGCGTCCTGCCGGTGGCGGCGGCGGATCGCGTCGACACTGTCGCGGATGCGCCCGAGCCCGGCCTGGATGGCTTCTGCGAGTGCCTGCCCCGACCCTGTGAGGACTAGGCGATTGCCGTTGCGCGCGAACAGCGAAACGCCGAGGTCCGCCTCCAGATTGGAGACGTGGCGGCTGACCGCGGACTGGGCGATGTTGAGCTCGGCGGCGGCCCGCGTGAAGCTGCGATGGCGTGCCGCCGCCTCGAACACGGCGAGGGCGTTGAGCGGCGGGAGCGATTGGCGAAGGCTGCGCATAGAATGCCTTCTCATATCGAAAAGGCATCGAGTGTCCACAATTCTGTGGTTACCTGCTGCCGGGCCGCGGTCTAGCCTTGCCGAAACGGTGGGCGAGGGACGAGGGTTTGGCGACGATCATATTCGAGAACGCGCGCGTGCTGAATGCGGTCGCGAACGGTTACCGCGAGGATTGCCACGTCGTCGTGGAGGATGGCCGGATCAAGGCTGTGGACAGCGGGCGTGCAGGCGTGCGTGAAGCGGATGTGATCGATCTTCGCGGCGGCGTCCTGCTGCCGGGCCTGATCGACGTGCATACGCACCCCCGGCTTTCGAGCGCCAGCGCGGCGCAGATCCTGGGGCATCCGCCCTCCTACACGACGGCGCACGCGGCGCGGATGCTGAAGCACGCGCTCGACTGCGGGTTCACGACGCTGCGCGACGTCGGTGGCGGCGATTACGGGCTTGCGAAAGCGCTCGACGACGGGCTGATCGCCGGGCCGCGCCTGTTCTACGCCGGGCGCACGCTTTCCATGACCGGAGGTCATGGCGATCTGCGCGCGCAGGAACAGGATGTGGAGCCCTGCCGCTGCCACTTGATGAACAGCATCGCGCATATCGTGGACGGTTCCGATGCCGTGCGTCGTGCCGCGCGCGAGGAGCTGCGCATGGGCGCCCACTGCATCAAGATCATGCTTTCGGGCGGCGTGCTCTCGCCCACCGATCCGATCTGGATGGAGCAGTTCACGGATGAGGAGGTGGCAGCCGCGGTCGAGGAAGCGGGACGCTGGCGTGCCTATGTCGCGGCGCACGCGCATACCGCCGAGGCTGTTGCCCGCGCCGCGCGGCTTGGGGTACGCACGGTGGAACATGCAACGCTCGTTACACCGGAGGCCGCGGCCGCGCTCAGAGACGCGGGCGGCTTCGCTGTCCCGACGCTTGCCGTCGTGATGGCGCTCATCGAACGGGGAGACGGTCTCGGCCTGCCGGCGGCTGTTCGCGACAAGGCCAGGGAATTGACGCGGCTCGCGATGCAGGGCTTCGAAACCGCCTGGCGCGCGGACGTGCCGCTGGGGTTCGGGACGGACTTGCCCGGTGACCTCTTCGGGATGCAGGCGCGCGAGTTCGTCTACCGCCGCGAGGTGCAGCCTGCCGACGCCGTGCTTCGCTCGGCGACGATCGTGGGCGCGGACATACTGAAGCGGCCGGATCTGGGGCGCATCGCACCCGGGGCAGTTGCTGATCTTCTGGTCGTGGACGGTGATCCGCTGGAAGATATCGCGATCCTCGCCGAGGACGGCCGGCGCCTTCGCGCGATCATGAAGGCAGGGCGCTTCCACAAGCGCGATCTCGCGTGAGGTCGCGTTGAACGACACGGTCCGCGTAGCGACGCCGCCTGCGGCCGTCTGGGCCGCGATCTACATCGGCGTTGCCGCGGCGACGCTGCCCGCCGTGCTTCCGGTGATCATCGGCGTTTTCGCCGACCACTTCGGATACGGCATCGCGGAGGCGGGGATGATCGCCTCGCTCAACATGGGCGGCATCCTCGTCGGCAGCCTGCTCTGCCCGGTGATCGCCGCGCGCCTGTCGTGGTCCGTCGCGGCACGGTGCGGACTTGGCGTGATGATCGCCGGAAATCTGCTCACGATGCTCGATGGGTCTTACGCTTACATTGCCGCGACGCGCGTGTTTTCCGGGCTGGGCGAGGGTGTCGTTGCCGGGATCTGCTATGCGGCGATGGGGCGTTCGGCGTGGCCGGAGCGGGCGGTGAGCCTCTACTTCGCGGGGCAATCGATCCTCGGCATCATCGGGCTAGGCAGCTTCGGCTGGATCGCTGCCACCTTCGGGTGGCAATGGCTGTTCGTTGCACTCTCTCTCGTTGCCGTGCCGGGGTTCTGGCTCGCGCCGGTGATCGGCACGGCTCAGCAAGCGGGGCCGGTATCGGAGAGCGGGCTGCGCGTTCCCGGAAACCGGCTTGCGATCGGGGCACTCGGCTTCGTTCTCATCTACTTTATCGGCATGGCATCTCTCTGGCCGTTCCTTGAGCGGATCGGTGTCGGCAAGGGCTTCGATGCGGGATCGGTGGCGTTCGCGCTTTCCGCGTCGGCGTTCGGCGGTCTTGCGGGCTCGCTTGCGGCCGGCGCGGTCGCGGACCGGTTGTCGCGGCGGGCGGGACTCTTCATCGGTACGGTGATCCTTGTTTGCGGCATTGCCGGGCTTGGCCTGCCTATGGGCCCGGTCGGGTTTGCGATCGCGATCAGCCTGTTCGCTTTTGCATGGCCTTTTCAATATGCGTTTCAGTTCGGTCTGCTGGCCTCCGCAGATCGCAGCGGCCGTATCGTGACGCTGACGCCGGCGATCACCGGGGGTGGACTTGTCGTCGGTCCGGCCGTGGGCGGCCTTTTTCTTCAATACCTTGGCCTCGGCACCGTCGCAGCGTTTTGTGTTGCCTGCGTGGCGATCTCCGTGGCCGGCGCGCTCTACATCAATCGCAAGGCTGGGCGCTGAGCGCGAGAGCTTCCATCACTTTTTAAGATGCTGTCACCGCAAATCTCTGCTGTTTTGCGATGCGGCCGGATGCAATTCTGATGATCGAGGCGCCGGGGTGGCCGGCGGAGGTTTCGGGAGCATCCATGTCGATCGTGAATACCGCACTCTATCCGCTGTCGGATAAAACGCGCCGTGCCGAGATCGTGGCGAACGCTGCACGGCAGCTGGACAAGGACGGTGCCGCCGCCTTTCCGGCGTTCGTGACGCCCGAGGCGCTCGCTGACATGGTGGCCGAGGCATCGGCCAGGTTCGACCGCGCCTATCGTCGCGACCAGCGGCTCGGCTTCAACCCGCAAGGTCCCCTTGCGAAGGTTGCGGACGAAGCGCTGCTGAAGCGCGCGTCGCCCTATTCGATGTGGATTCTCGGTTCCGATCTCCTGGATGATGGCGGAACCCTGTGCACGCTCTATCGCTCGCCCGAGCTCATGACGCTGGCACAGGAAGCATTGGGCATTGCGCGCCTGCACGTGACCGTCGACCCGCTAATCAACGTGAACGTCACGTACATGGGAGAGGGCGACCAGCACGGCTGGCATTTTGACGACAACGACTTCGTGGTGTCGCTGTTGCTGCAGGCGGCCGAAACAGGCGGCGCTTTCGAATATGCGCCCGAGGTCGACACGGCGCCGGTGGAGGATATCCACGCCATTCTCGACGGCAATTCGTCGCGCACGCGGCTCCAGAAGGTTGAAGCGGGCACGTTGCTTCTTTTCCGGGGGCGCAAGGCATTGCACCGTGTGACCGAGGTGGCGGGCGGCAAGCATCGCATCATCGCGCTGCTCAGCTATCACACCGAACCCGGCTTCGTTTACGCGGATGAAGTGAAGAAGAACGGGCTCGGCCGCATCTCGGCAATCGCTGCCTGATGCACGGAAACGCCGATCGGGCAATCCGGCATCATTCGCGCGATGGACCTGGCGCATCAGGCCCCGTCCGCCTGCTCGCGGAAGAGGATCTCTACCGCATCACGGTGCCGCGCGCGCCAAGGCTGTCTCCTGACGGCCAGTTCATCCTTTGCCTGCTCGAACGTGCGGACAAGGATGCGGACAGGCTCGTCAGGCGCCTTCACGTTGTCGCCCGCGAAACCGGCAAGGCGGCTGATTTCGATGCTGGCGACGATGTGCTGTTCGCGTGCTGGAGACCGGACGGGGCGATCGTCGCGGTGGTACGAAGCGACGGCGATGGCGCGTTCGTGCGCGTGGCGGAGAAGGGCAGTGCGTGCCGCGATGTCGCGGTGCTGCCCGTGGTTCCCTCCGGGATCGCGCTCTCGCCTGACGGACGTACGCTGGCGCTCACCATGACCGTTCCCAGCGTCTCTTCCGGTCCGCTTTATGTGGAGGACGCGTTCTGGCGTCTGGACGGGGTGGGCGTACTGTCCGCACCCGAGCATCTGTACGAACTCGATCTCACGACCGGTGCGCTGACGCAGCGAACGTTTGGGGAGAACCGGCCGTCGCTGCTGCCGCGCGGGCTCGCATGGTCCGGGGACGGCGCGGATATTTATTTCTCGGCCAACGTCCGCTCCGAAGATGCCGGGCTCTACCGTCTGAACCGTACGTCGGGCGACGTAACGCCGCTTATCGACCGTGCAGGCCCCGATTTCGACCCCCGAGTCTCCCCCTGCGGCGAATGGATCGCATGGCGCGGTTTCGATGATCGCGGCCGTTTTCATCATGCGACGACGCTCCACGTGATGCGCAGAGATGGATCCGAACAGCGCCTGCTTGCCGACGTTGGGCAGGATATCGGCGCGCACGCATGGAACGGCGCAGGGGACGGTCTCTGGTTCTCCTACGTGCGCGCTGGGCGCCAGCACCTCGGCCACGTTACGCTCGCAGGAGCTGTCGAGGAAATCGCAACTGGTCTTGCGCCCGGTGAGGGGCTGGATGCCGAACCCTGCATCAGCGGCAACGCCGAATTCGATGCGGGGACGGAAGGTGCCGTCGTGGTCCTCGCTACGCCGGATGATCCGGGTATTCTGGCGATGGTGGCGCGTGATGGCGACATCACCACTATTGCGCGTTTCAACGACCACTGGCTTTCCGCCATCACGCTGGGCCACACGCAGCCGATCTCCTGCATCTCCGGCGATGGCACACCCGTGGATGGCTGGCTGATCCTGCCGCCGCAGCATGATGGTCGCCCCGTTCCGCTTATTCTCAACATCCACGGCGGCCCCGACCTCGCTTACGGGGCACAATTCTCGTTCCGCTTCCAGCGTTACGCTGCCGAGGGCTATGCGGTGCTGCTGCCGAACTATCGGGGCAGCCTCGGCACGGATCTCGGTTTCTACGAAAAGCCGTGGCAGTTTCCGGGCGCTGAACTCGATGATCTGCTGGCATCGCTCGATTCTGCGCTGGGCGAGATCGAGGTCGATCCCTCGCGTCTGTTCGTCACGGGTCTTAGTGCCGGAGGCGCGCTCACGGCGTGGACCATCGGCAAGACCGATCGCTTCGCCGCCGCTGCCGTGCATTCGCCCGTGATCAACTGGATCAGCCACGCACTGACGCAGGACCTTTGCAGCAGCTACACGCGGCGGATGTTCAGCACGATGCCGTGGGAGGACATCTCCGCATGGTGGGCGCGATCTCCGCTGTCGCTCGCGGGGAATATCACCACGCCGGCGCTCATCATCCACGGCGATGCGGATTGCCGCACGCCGATGAGCGAGGGCGTGCAGCTTTATCATGCACTGAAACTGTGCGGGGTGCCCACGGCGCTGCTGCTGCTTCCCGGCGCGTTTCATATCCCTTCGCGTCCGTCGCAGTGGATCGAGGAGCAGGGATTCATCATGCAGTGGTTCAACAAGCATGGCGGCCGGAACGCGAACCGGACGCAGGAATAAACCAGAAAAAGGAGGGGTGTTTAATGTCTCGGCGAATGATTCTGATCGCGTTGCTTTCGGGTACGGCCTTTGCGGTACCGGCTATGGGGCAGGAGGCAGCGCCTCAGCCTGCCTATGACGAGGGTGACATCGTCGTTACCGCGCAGCGCCGCGAAAGCCGATTGCAGGACGTACCGCAGGCGGTGACGGCGTTCAGCGCCGATACGCTGCAGCGGCTTGCGATCCGCGATACCGAAAGCCTCGTGCGCAACACGCCGAGCCTGACCTTCACGCCTGTCGGCCCTGGCGAATCCAACATCGGCCTACGCGGTCTCACCACCGATCTCGGCCTTGCGCCCGCGGTCGCTGTCTACATCAACGACACGCCTTTCGATTTCCGCACCGATGCCTACAGCGGCACGCCAAACATCGATTTGTTCGACATGCAGCGCATCGAGGTGCTGCGCGGCCCGCAGGGCACGCTGTTCGGATCGAGTTCGACCGGCGGCACGGTGCGCTACATCACCAACCAGCCCGATGCTTCGGGTTTCGACGCGCACGGCGAAGCCTTCGTGAACAGCGTGAAGGGCGGCGGCGAGGGTTACGGCGCGAAGGCGGCGGTCAATCTTCCGCTCGCGCCGAATGCCGCGCTGCGCCTCACCGGTACCTATGAGAAGATCGCGGGCTACATCGATCGCTATGATGCGACGCTCGCTGGGCTCACGTCGCCGGAATCAGCGGATGCGCTCGTGGAGAAGAATGCCAACGACGCGGAGATCTTCAGCCTGCGCGGCGCGGTTCGGCTGGAGGCGGGCGACGATCTCGTCATCACGCCGAGCCTTTATTTCCAGCGCATCGATGCCGACAATCCGATCGCGACGCAGACCAATCTTGCGGGCTTCGGGCGGGCGAGCGCGGTCGGTGCCGAACCGTCGCGCACCGATCTGCTGGTCGCGAACCTCACCATCGAGAAGGATCTGGGCGGCGTCGAACTCGTGTCGTCGAGTTCCTATCTCCACAAGACATCGGATGCGACGCTCGATTACACCGCGCTCGGCTACAACATTTTCGGCGAATTCGCACCGTTCGCGAGCCTGACGCCCGCGAAGGCGGATACCTATGTGCAGGAATTGCGCCTCACATCCTCGAACAGCGGCCCCTTCAAATGGATCGCGGGTGTCTACTTCAGCCACACCGATCAGTCGCTCGGCCAGATCTTCGAAGGGCAGGCGTTCAGCGATCTTCTCGACGCCTACTTCGGCCCCGCCGACGGCCCGGTGGGCCCGATCAATTACGACTATATGCAGAAGACGTCGGACCAGCAGATCGCCGGTTTCGCGGAGGTGAATTTCCAGGCGACCGAGCAGCTCGAACTGATCGCGGGCGTGCGTGTCTATCGGCTGAAGAATACGCTTTCGGCGACGTGCACGGAGGTGATTCCGGGCATCCTTTGCGGCCCCGACACGCCGGGCGTCACCGCCAAAAAGACGAGCGCAAGTCCGCGCTTCACGGTGAATTACAAGCCGAGCGACAATGCCACGCTTTATGCCACGGTCTCGCGCGGTTTCCGCGCGGGCGGCGCCAACGCGGCCGTGCCCGCGGCACTCGGCTGCGATCTTGCCAGCTCGGTCGGCCAGGTCTTCAGCCCGGATTCGGTGTGGAACTACGAGGTCGGCGCGAAGGTCGACGCGCTGGACCGTGTGCTGACCGTGAACGGCGCCGCCTATCGCATCAAGCAGAAGGGTATTCAGCTCGCGATTCCCGATCCCTGCGGTTCGACCTTCTTCGCAAATGCCGGGGACGCCCGCATCGACGGCGCGGAGCTTGAAGTGAATGTGCGGCCATCGACCTTCGTGACGCTGAGCGGCCAGGTGAGCTACGCCGACGCTAAGTTCACCGATGTGCCCGTCGATTTCGGTGCTGCCGCGGGTTATGCCGAAGGTGACCGCACGCCGGAGACGCCGCGCTGGAAGTTCGCGCTTTCCTCCGAACTGCGCTATCCGGTGACGGATGCGTGGGAGGCGTATGTGCGCGGCAGTTGGCAGCATGTCGGCAAGATACCGTTCGCGATCGACGGTGTGGTCAGCTCCGGGCGTTTCCGCCCGGCCTACGACATCGCGAACTTCGACATCGGGGCGGAAGGATCGATGATCGATGTCAGCCTGTTCGTCCGCAACGCGTTCAACAGACGCGGCGTCCTCGCGGTCGGATCGGGAGCGGTGAGCACGATCCCAGGCGTGTACGAAAACGTGACGTACGTGACGCCGCGCACCATCGGCCTCACCGTCCGCATCAAGGGCTGATCCATGAACGCGGCACCGGCAGCCATGTATTTCCCGCGCGAGGAGTATGAGGCGCGTTGGGGCCGCGTTTACGATGCAATGGCCGAGCGGGGGCACGAAATCGTCATCGTTTGGCAGCGGTCGGCGGGAACGTACGACCGGGCGGGAAATGTCTACTGGCTCACGAACTACATGGCGACGGGGACGGGGCAGGACCCCGCCGACGAGACGTTCGGTGCCGGATACACGTTCGCCGCCGTGGTGTTCCGCGCAGGTACGGAGCCGGAGCTGCACATTGGCCAGCCCCGCGACGAGACGGACACTTCGCGGCTCGCATACGGCCGCCTTGTCGTTCACGAGACGGATTTGATCGGCGGGATCGCACGGCATTTGCGGGCGGAAGGCATCGAGGGGCGTGTTGCGGTCGTCGGCGACGATATTCTGCCGGGCGTTTACGACCGCCTGCTTCGCCACCTGTCGCCCCAGATCGAATGGAGCACGGACGAAGAGCTTCTGATTGGGCCGCAGCAGATCAAAAGTCCGCGCGAGCTGGAAGCCTACCGGACCGGCGGCGCCATCGTCACGGACGCATTGTCCGCCGCCATGGAGGCGCTCATTGCTGGAAACAGCGGCGCCGAGGCGGCGGCACGCGCGGCAGCGATCGTCGTCCGTGCAGGCGGCGGCTATCACCGCATCGATGCGACGCACGGCCCGCGTAGCGAGCATTTCCTGCTCGGCAACGATTTCTACGGCTACGACACGAGCCTGCCCGCGAAGGGCGACATGGTGCGAGCCTGGGTCTATGGCCCGATCTTTCAGGGCTATTGGATGGACCCCGGCCGAACGGCGATTTGCGGCGGCAAGCCGAGTGCGGAGCAACGCGCCGTGCTGGAGGGTGCAGCCCAGATTGTGGACGGCATCGTGGACGCGATCCGCCCCGGCGCGACGGCGCGCGAACTCGGCATCATCGGTGAGCGCATCGCACGAACGGTCGGCTATCACGAACATCGCCAGCATGTGCCGCTGTTCGGGCATGGGCTCGGCACGTTCTTCGTCCATCATATCATCCCGGTGGGTGATCCGGGACCGGACGAAGGCGGGCTGATGCGATACGACGAGCCGCTGAAACCCGGCATGGTCGTTGCCGCCGAGGCGTTCCTGCGGCATCCGGGCGTCGGCATGGCCGGGTTCGAACAGAATCTGATCGTGACCGAAGACGGCGCCGAACTGCTGACCCGAACACCGATGCGCTACTGGTGAGCGGGCAAGCGCTCCCGTCCGGACGCCGGATGTTTTCGGCGCCCGCCAGCATCGCCTTCGTGGTCGCCATGTTCGTGGTCGCAACGATCCCGACAATGGTGACGCCGCTGCTCGTCGATGTCTGGCGCGAGGCGTTCGGATGGAGCGAGGCCGATCTCGGCCTTGTTGCCGCGCTCGAGCTCGGCGGTTTCGCGTGTGGGGCGGCCTCGGCGCTGTATTGGCAGAAACGCTGGAACTGGCGGCCGCTTGCCGCGGGCGCACTTGTCGTCATGGCGGGCGCGAACGCGGCATGTGCATTCGTCGATACGCTGGACCTCATGGGCACCGCGCGGCTGCTCTGCGGGATCGGTGCAGGCGTCGTTTCGGGCATTCACCTCGCGTTCGTCGCCAATACGCGGTCGCCCGGGCGCATCATCGCCATCGTCACCTTGTGCCAGCTGCTGACGCAGGCAGCGGTCTTTCTGCTCGCGGAGCCGATCGCCGAAGCGGTCGGCACCGGGGGGCTCTATGGGCTGATGGCCGGCAGCACAGCGTTGTGCCTCGGCTTCCTGCAGCTGCTGCCGAAGGGATGGCCTGCGGAGAGCGTTGAGGAGGCGGAGATTGGAACTGGTGGCGTGCCGTTCCTCCTCGCGTTCCTGCCCTATGGCGCCTTCCAGTCCGGCGTGTTCGCCTTCTTCGGCCTTCTCGGCAGCAACGGTGCGGGGCTGGACGCGCACCAGATTTCGAAAGCGATCGGCATTTCGGTGTTCGGTAGCGCGCTCGGCCCGGTCGGCGCGTTTGTGCTGGATCGGCGCGCGGGGTTGGTGCTGCCGATCATGGCGTCGATCGTCATCCAGATCGTCGTGGTCGCGCTGCTGACGATGACCCGCTACGAGGTTTGGCAGTTCATCGTCTATATTTCCGTGTTGCAGGCGGGATGGGCATTCCTGTCGTGCTATCTCTACATCGTGCTGATCGATGCTGCGCCCGAGCTGACCGCTGCTTCGATCCCGCTTACGACACTCAGCGGCGGCATCGGCGCATTCGGTGTCGGCGCGCTGCTCGATGCCTTCGGAAACAAAGGGATGATGATCGGTTCGGCTGCGATGCTTGCTCTTATCGCCGTTGCAATATGTCCGCCGCTTCTGCGCCGCGTTAACGGGGTCGCTGCCGAAACTTGATCGGTGAGACGCCGGTCCATCGCTTGAAGGCGCGGGAGAAGCTGGCGGTTTCAGCAAAACCGAGCATTTCGCCGATGGCTTCGACCGAGAGGTGCGAGCGGTCGAGGAGGTAGCAGGCGCGCTGCTCACGGACCTGATCGAGGACATCGCCGAAACCGAGGTTCTGCTTGGCAAGGCGCCGGTGCAGTGTGCGCTCCGAAACCGCGAGCTGCGCGGCCGCCTGTGCCGCCGAGGGGAAACCGCGGCTTGAGCGGACGAGCAGTGAATAAAGCCGCCCGACCATGTCGTCGCTGACCTGCGCCTCGTCGATCAGCCGCGCGCAGAGTTGCTGGTAGGTCTGTTCGAGAAGAGGACTCGCCATCGGCAGTGCGAGGTCTGCCGCGCCGGGCTGGAACACCCAGCGGGTCACGGGTGTGCCGAACACGACGGGCACGCTGAGTTCCGCTGCATAGTCGATGCCGTCGCTGCGCGGCGAGACGGACGACTCGATGCGGGCGAGCGGAAACGGCTGCCGCATGTCCTTGAGGAAGGTTGTCGCCGAGCCGAGCGAACGTACCAGGCAGAATTCGCGAAGGTCGGGCGCGACGTTGCTGTCGTCCGCCTCCATGCCCGCGAGCGCGCCGTTTTCCTCGTAGAGCCGGTATTGCAGCAGCGAGTAGGTGAGCGCCTGGAATGCCACCAGCACCTTCAGCCCGTCATGCACTGTTCCGGCGGAGAGCACGGCGAGCCCGAGCGGGCCGTAGGTCATCAGGCGATAGCGCATTCCGGTGTGGAACCACAGGCCGGGGATGTCGCGCGTTGCGGTGGCAAAGATCTCCTGAAAGCGCAGTTCCTGAAGTCCGGAAACCTCGCCCTGCGGGTCGTCGGCTTCTGCCACAGCAATACCAGCCTCGGCGAGCAAGGGCAGCGGATTGATCCCGGCCTCGTCCAGCGCCGCGCGCATGATCCGGACGCTCTGGTTCGGCATTCGCATCGAGCCGAGCAGTTCGATCTTCATGATTGCCTCCCACGACATATGATGCGCCGTGTGGCAGTTAAAGTCAAAGGCTTGGCGCGAGACGACATTCAATGATGCCCGGCTTCATGTTTTGATCGCAGCATCGGGAATGGATGACACAAGATCAGTCCAGCCCGGCCTTGGAGGAAGATCGTGAACCATCAGCTTGCCGTCGTAGATCACGATATCGCCCTTGGCGGTGGACCGCTCCCCTTCACGCAGTGGGATTCAAACCCGCATGTGAAACTGGGTCAGCTTGGCGCGGAACCGCCGCTTCCGGAGATTGCCGCCGAACTCCAGAAGTCGCTGCACAGCTTCGCCGAAAAGGTGATGCGGCCGATCGGCACCGAACTCGACCGGTTGAGCGCGGACGCGGTGGTGGACAAGGCCTCGCGCTACTGGGAATTTCGCCGCGCCTACACCGAGCTTGGCATCAACATGGAAACGCTGGCGTCCTTCTCCGCCGAAGAGATGCCGCATGTGTTCGCGATCCTCTTCGAAGAGCTCGGCTGGGGCGATTCCGGCCTCGCCATTTCCGCAGGCGCCGGCCTGCTGCCGCACTACATGGCGGCGAAATTCGGCAATGATTTCGTGGCCCGCACCTACCCTGAGTCGCTGATCGGGAGTTGGGGCATCACGGAGCCCGACCGGGGGAGCGATTCAATCGACCCCGGCGGGCACGCCGCCCACGCCGCGGGAAAACCGAACCGGCCGAACTGCGTTGCGCGCATCTCGGATGGCAAGATCGTCATCAACGGGCAGAAGTCGGCGTGGGTCTCGAACGGGCCTGTCGCGGATCTCTGCATCCTTTACTGCGCGGCCGAGACGGGCTCCGGGTACGATCCCGCGCGCGGTGCCGTTGTTATCGTGCCGCTCGATGCGGCGGGCGTTTCGAAGGGCAAGCCGCTTGAGAAGATGGGCCAGCGCGCGCTGCCGCAGGGCGAGATTTTCTTCAACGACGTGACGCTCGACATCGACCATCTGCTGGTGGCGCCCGAGGATTATCTGAAGGGCGTCTATGCGATCCATAGCGAGGCGAATGCGCTGATGGGTGCGACGTTCGCGGGCTGCGCACGCGCTGCCTATGAACTCGCTCACAGCTACGCGCATGAGCGCCGGCAGGGCGGCGTACCGCTCGTTCGGCATCAGGACGTGGCGCGGCGGCTGTTCCACATGGCGCGCAAGGTCGAGATTTCGCGCGCGCTGGCGCGGCGGGTGACGGCGTTCAACATGAACAACGCGATGCCCGCGCTGCAGGCGGCGATGTTCTCCAAGGTGACATCGACGCAGCACGCGCTCGAGGTGACGAGCGATGCGTTGCAGATGTTCGGCGGCAACGGGCTGACGCGCGAGTATCCGATGGAAAAACTGTTCCGCGATGCCCGCGCCTCACTGATCGAGGATGGGTGCAACGAGGTCATCGCGATCAAGGGGGGAATGCTGCTGACCGATCCGGATTTACTGCCCGGCTGACGGCGGAAACACAGAATTGAAATTGCGCGGCCGAACGGGTTTTCGGCCGACGGGGAAGGTTTGTCCGAGGGGATGGAATGAAGCAGAACGCGATCATTGCTGGTGTCGGGATGACCCGCTTCGGCAAGCATCTGGACCGCAGCTTGTCCAGCCTCGCGCACGAGGCGATCGGCGAAGCGCTCAAGGATGCGAACGTCGAGGCGCGCGAGATCGAGGCAGCATGGGCCGGGAATGCCGCCGCACCGCTCGTCACCGGGCAGGCGTGTATTGCGGGACAGGCAATTCTGCGCGGCATGGGCATCGGGTGCATTCCGGTCGTGAACGTGGAGAACGCCTGCGCGACAGCATCGACGGCGTTCCAGCAGGCGTGCACGATGGTGACGCTTGGTGTTTACGATGTGGTGCTGGCGTTCGGTGTCGAGAAATTGTTCCACGAGGACAAGGCGAAGAGCTTCGCCGTGTTCCTTGGCGCGGTCGATGTCGAGAAACCGGAAGAGCTTTACGCTTACGTGGACGGCGACCGGCCCGCTAGCGACGAGCCGGGACGGCAGCGTTCTCTGTTCATGGACATCTACGCCCGCATGGCGCGCGACTACAGTGCGCGGAGTGGTGCGACGGCGCGGCATTTCGCCGAGGTCTCCGCGAAGAATTCGCGGCACGGCAGCCTCAACCCGCGTGCGCAGTTTCGCGACGTGCTTGATGCCGATGCGGTGCTCGCAGCGCCGCTGATCTCGGCGCCGCTGACGCTGCCGATGTGCTCGCCGCTCGGCGACGGCGCTGCGGCTGCGGTGATCGTCTCGCCGAAGTTCGCGCGCGAACGCGGTATCGCCGATCCCGTGCAGGTGCGTAGCTCGCTGATCGCGAGTGCCTTTGAGCCCGCGCCGGGCGCGCCTGGCATCACCGAATGGGCGGCGGGAGAGGCCTATGCGATGGCGGGTATTGCGCCCGAAGATATCGACTGCGTGGAGCTTCACGACGCCACGTCGCCCGCCGAGCTGATGTATTACGAATACCTCGGGCTGTGTCCGCGCAATGAGGGTGTGGCGCTTCTCGAAAGCGGCGCGACGGCGCTTGGTGGGTGCGTGCCGGTGAACACTTCAGGAGGCCTCGTCCGCAAGGGGCATCCGATCGGCGCTACCGGTCTCGCACAGATTCATGAACTCACAGAGCAGCTTCGCGGACGCGCCGGTGCGCGGCAGGTCGAAGGTGCGCGGCTTGCGGTTGCCGAGAACGGTGGCGGCTTTCTCGGCCGGGATGCGGCGGCGCTTGTGATGACGGTGCTTTCGCGGTGAACCACGCGCCCATCCCCAATCTGCGCACGCCCGTGCAGATGCTCCGCGACGGTGCGGAAACGCACGGCGGGGCGATGCTGACGTTTGTCGACATCCGGCCGGATGGGAGCTTCGCCGAGGAGACGCGCAGCTACCGTGAATTGCTGGGGAATGGCGCCCGCACCGCCGCGGCGCTGGCCGGAGAAGGCATGAATCCGGGCGACAGTTTCGCGCTTGTCATGCCCAATCATCCCGAGTTCGTGGATGCGATGATCGGCTCTGAGCTCGCCGCGACGATCTTCGTGCCGATCGACCCACGGACACGGGGCGCGCGGCTGGCGTTCATGCTGCGCTTCGCCGGGTGCCGCGGCGCCATCGTGGCGCCGGAAGCGCTTCTGGCGCTTGCCGAGGTGATCGCCGAGGTGCCCGATCTCGATTGGGTTTGGGTGCTGGGCGATACGGCGCCGCCTTTGCCCGGCGTCCGGGTCGCGGCGCTGTCGCAGGCGCTTGCCGGGGCAGGGGCGCTGCCCGCCGATCCCGGCGCCGATCTCGCGCGACCGATGCAGATGCTCTACACGTCGGGCACCACGGGCGATCCCAAGGCGATCCTTGCGCCTTATGGGCGCTATGCTGCGGTTTCCACCTTCGGACCGCTGCTTCAGGTGCGGAGCGACGACAAGCTCTATACGGGCCTTTCCTTTACGCACGCGAACGCGCAGCTCATCACGCTCGGCAATGCGCTTTCGATGCAGCTTCCGCTGGTCGTCAGCCGCCGCTTTTCGAAATCGCGGCTTTGGGACATTCTGGCGCGCTATGGCTGCACAGTGTTCAACCTGCTCGGCGGCATGGCGGTGGCGATCTTCGCGGAGCCGCCGTCGCCGCGCGATCGGGAGCACAAGGTGCGCATGGTGCTGAGCGCGGGAATGCCGCCCAGCATGTGGCGGGATTTCGAGGCGCGGTTTGGCGTGGAAGTGCTGGAGTTCTTCGGGGCGGCGGAAGGTGGGCTGACGATCAACCTGCCGGGCGCCGGGCCGATCGGGTCGATCGGGAAGCCGCCGGCCGGGACGATCTGCGCGATCCTTGATGAAGACGACCGAGACTGTGCGGCCGGGGTTTTGGGAGAGATGTGCTTTCGGCCCGAGGGGAGCGAGACGCCTGCGGTTGAATATTTCCGCAACCCCGAGGCATCGGCGGCGAAGACGCGCGGTGGCTGGTTCCGCACCGGCGACATCGGCTACAAGGATGCGGACGGTTGGGTGTTTTTCTCGCACCGCGCCGGAGACGCGATCCGCCGCAACGGGGATTTCGTGAACGCCGTGCAGATCGAGGCGGAGATCGCCGCGATGGAAGGCGTGGGCGACGTTCACGTCTACGGTGCGGCCATGGCGGAGAACGCGCCGGGCGAGAAAGAGGTCGTTGCGGCGATCGTGCCTGCAGGGGACTTCGACCCGCTCTCCGTGTTCGCGCACTGCCGGCAGCGGATCGGATCGGCGGCCATGCCCTCGCTGGTGCAGATCATCAGCGAAATTCCGAAGACGGCCTCTGAAAAACCTCAGGCCCGGCATCTCATCACGATGCTCGGCGCACCGGATGCGGTAATCTTCGGGCCATCAGGACCCACAACAATCACTCTGGGGAGAGCGACGCAATGAGCGCACCTGTCATCGTTTATGGCGCCAGTGGCTACACGGGCAAACTGATATCCTGGCATCTGGCGGAGGCGGGCATCCCGTTCATCGCCGCGGGCCGCGACCAGAAGCGGCTTGAAGAGCAGATGGCGCGCGTGCCTGAGCTGAAGGGCGCGAGCTTCGAATGCCGCGCGGTTTCGCACGATGCAGCGTCGCTCGCCAAGCTCTTCGCGGGGGCGAAGGTCGTCTACAACGTCACCGGCCCATTCATGCAGCTCGGCGATCCAGTGGTGCAGGCCTGCCTCGAAGCGGGCTGCCATTACCTCGACACCACGGGCGAGGCGGACTGGATGCGCCATGTTCGCGAAACCTACGGGGCGAAATTCGCCGCGAAGGGTCTGCTGCTGGCGCCCGCAACATCCTACATGTGGGCAGCGGGGAATATCGCCGCCGAGATCGCGCTTGAAACGCCCGGCATCGACTCGCTCGATATCCTTTACCTCGCCGACTCCGCGACCAGCGTCGCATCGACCAAGTCGTTCCTGCGCATGTGCACGCGCGAGCAATATTACATCGAGCACCGGAAGCTCGTCGCTTGGCCAATGGCGACGTCCTACCTCGTGAAGGCGCCGGATTCGCACCGGCTGTTCCGTGGCCTGCCGTGGTCGGGCGGCGGCGAGCCGGTGTGGTACGAAGGCGATGCCCGCGTCAGCAACTGCTCAACCCTCGTCGGCTTCCGCAGCCAGGCGATGTTCGATGCGGTGATCGCGACGCTGGAGAAGTTCGAGAAGGAATACAGCCACCTGCCCGACGCGGAGCAGGAGCGCATCTGCAACGAGCTTGGCGGGCAATTGACGCAGGTCGAGCCGGACCGCGAGAACCCGGATGTCAACCGATCGGTGATCTCGTGCATCGGACGCGGCAACACGTCCGGCGTATCGGTGATCCTGCGCGGCAACGCGCCGTACATCCAGACCGGTCTGCTCGCGGCGGAAGGATGCCGCCGCATCCTTCGCGGACAATTGCTCGCCGCCGGTTTCCAGTCTCCGGCGAAGGCTTTCGGCGCCCGCAATATTCTGAACGTGTGGGCGGAGCACGGATATCACACGTGGGAGGCGCAGGCGACGTGAGCGCAGGGCGCGGCAACGCGCGGGGCTGAAGCCCCAAAAATCATTGCAGACGTTACGGCCCGCCGGATGGCTCCGGCGGGAACAGGTGAGTTTTGTCCGCACAAACGATCAGGGGAGGATCATATGGACAGGAAAATGCAAACGACGCGGCTGTCGCTGCTGCTGCTTTCGACGGCAATGGCCGCGCCCGCATTCGCACAGGACGCCGCGACCGAAGTTTCGGGTGGGCTCGAGGAGATCGTCGTTACCGCGCAGAAGCGCAGCCAGAATCTGCAGGACGTGCCGGTCGCCGTTTCGGCATTCACCGGTGATGATCTCGCGGCGCGCGGCGTTTCGGAAACGTCCGATCTGATGGGCACGATGCCGAACCTGCAGGTGACGACACCCTACGGCAAGACGCAGCCGAACTTCTCGCTGCGCGGTATCTCGGTGGCGAACGAGTTCACGGCCTCTACGGCCTCGCCGGTGGGCGTATACGTGGACGAGGTCTATCAGAGTTTCCGCGCCAGCCACGGCCAGCAGCTTTACGACCTCGACCGCGTCGAGGTGCTGCGCGGCCCGCAGGGCACGCTTTATGGCCGCAACACCACGGGCGGCGCGATCAGCTTCTTCACCAAGCGTCCCGATCTCGATGGAACGGACGGCTATCTGACGCTCGGCTACGGCAACTACGATACCAAGACTGCCGAAGCCGCATTCGAGGCGACGCTGGTACCCGATGTGCTCGGTATCCGCTTCGCCGGCACCCGATCCAAGGGCGACGGGTTCATGTTCAACCCGATCCAGGACCGCGACGTCGCCACCACGGATTCGATCGCGGGTCGCGTCACGGTGCGCTTCAAGCCGACCGATGCGCTCGACATTACCGTGAAGGCCTATGCCTCGAAGGACGATCCGTGGGCGGCGCTCGCCTATTCGCAGGGTCAACTGAGCGGCGGGCGGGATGCGCTCGGCTATTCGCGCTACGATCCGCAGGCGGCGCTTGGCGGACGCCTGCTGAACCGGAACGAGGTGGCATCCGACACGGGGGGCAAATATTACAGCTCCTCAAAGGGCGTGGCGCTCACCATCGCTTACGATGTCAGCGACGAGCTGACGCTGACCTCGATCACCGGGTACGACAAGGGCAAGTATCGCAATTCGCCGTTCGACTGCGACGGATCGCCGAACGATCTCTGCTCGCTGCGGTACAATTCGAAGAGCGAGAACTTCAATCAGGATCTGCGCCTGACCTACAACGGCGACCGGATCAACGTGATCGGCGGCCTCTACTACGGCCGCGACAAGGTGGATACGCATAACGAGGTCGATTTCTTCGGCATCCTGCGTCCGATCCTGCTCGGCGCGGGGCTGCCCGGCACCTACAGCAACCCCGCGATCGCGACGCCGGATTCGATCGGCATCCTGCCCGCGTTTGCGCTCGATCCGACGCTCGCGCCGACCGATCCGGGTTTCTGCGCGCCGGTGAACGTCAATCCCACCGGTTTCCTCGATGCGCGTTCGCTCGTTGCGCTGCTGACCGACATCGCCATCGACAACAGCGGCGGCGGCGGGTTCGGCGGGGCCTTCTCGGCGGCGTGCCGTGCGGCGGGCGCGCCGCCGTTCAGCCCCATCCTCGGCGATCAGTATTACACGATCACGCGGCCTTCGAAGGCGATCTATGGCGACGTGAGCTTCGACGTGACCGATCAGCTCAATATCAGCGTCGGCCTTCGCTACACGATGGACAAGGTGAAGTACTCGAACGGCCGCACGATCCTTTACGATCTTGCGGGCAACAACATCGTGGCGAGCACGATCCCGTACAGCTTCCCTTATGATCCGAGCCTGCCCGCTGTGAGCCAGCGCGAAAAGGCGAACCGGCTGACCGGCCGCATCAACGTGAGCTACGATTTCACCGACGATATCATGGGCTATGTGAACTACAGCCGTGGCTATCGCAGCGGCAGTTTCAACGGCCTTGCCTATCAGGGCACCAATCAGGTTTATTATATCCAGCCCGAGAAGGTGAACGCATACGAAGGCGGCCTGAAGACGCGGCTGTTCGATCGCAGCGTGCAGCTCAATCTCGCGGGCTTCTATTACGATTATTCGAACCATCAGGTGACGCAGGTGATCGGCGCCACCACCTTCACGCGCAGTGCCAACGGACGGCTCTATGGCGGCGAGGCGGAACTGGCGTGGCAGGCGCTCGACACGCTGCGCTTCGATGCGTCGCTCGGGCTGCTCAACAGCAAATACAAGGGCAACGTGCTCGATCCTACCAATCCGAGCAGCCCGACGCGCAACGTAAACGGCAATCCGTTCCCGAATGCGCCGGAGATCACGTTCTCGGCAGGCTTCGACTGGGATGTCGCCGAGATCGGGAACGGCACGCTGACGCTGCGTGGCGACACATCCTACATGGGCAAATATTATTTCGATCCGTTCAAGGACTACGGCCAATCGCCGTGCGATGCGCCGGCGCCCGGCTTCAATATCCTGCAGGCCGGCCCCGCCATCGCCTGCGGCAATCCCGGCTACTGGCTGTTCAACAGCCGCCTGACCTACGACATGGAAAACGTCTCGATCAGCGTGTGGGGCAAGAACCTCACCAACAAGTTCTACTACACCTACGGGCTCAACATCGACGTGTTCGGCCTCGATTATCTGAACCGGGCATCGCCGCGCACCTACGGTGTCGAAGTCACGGCGCGGTTCTGAGGTGGAGACGATCATGCGGCGTTTCGAAGGCAAGGTCGTCGTCATCACCGGCGGAGCGCGGGGCATCGGCCTTGCCTCCGCCGAGCGGTTCGCGCGCGAGGGCGCGGTGGTCGTCATCACCGATGTGCTGAATGGCGAGGTAGAGGCGCAGGCGGCGCGCCTTTCGGGCGAGGGCCTGGCCGTTGAGGCGGCCGTGCAGGATGTGACGCGCGAGGCGGACTGGGACCGGCTTGTCGCGGACGTGATCCATCGGCATGGCCGCCTCGACGTGCTGGTGAACAATGCCGGGATCGCGCGCATTGCTTCCATCGAGGAAAGCTCGCTCGCCGATTGGCGGCTGACCATGGCGGTGAACGTGGAGGGCGTATTCCTTGGCACCAAGGCCGCGATCGGCGTGATGAAGGAGAGGGGCGGGGCGATCGTCAACATCGCCTCCATTGCGGGCAATGTCGGCGAGCCCTTGCTTGCCGCCTACAACGCCTCGAAGGGTGCGGTGAAGCTGCTCACGCGCAATGCGGCGCTGCACTGCGCGCGGCACGGCTATCCGATCCGCGTCAACTCGATGCACCCCGGTTACACCGATACGCTGCTGGTGTCGGACGCCATCGGCACGATGGAAGCCGAGGCGGGCGCGGCCTTCGCGGCGGAAACGCTGGCGCGCATTCCGATCGGGCGGTTCGCGGTCCCTGACGAAATCGCGGGGCCGATCCTGTTTCTCGCCAGCGACGATGCGCGGTACATGACAGGAAGCGAACTCATCGTGGACGGAGGGTACACAGCGGCATGACCGAGCTTCGATACCGGCATCTCTATGATGCGGACATTGCGCTCACCGCGCCCATCACGATCGGCGCGACGCCGAATGGGCAGCGCGCGATCTTTCCGGTTAGCGGCGGCACGCTGAAAGGCGAGCGGCTGAACGGGCGGTTCATTCCGCCCGGGGGTGACTGGGCACTCGTGCGCAGCGACGGCTCGATCGCGCTCGATGTGCGCGCCACGGTGGAAACCGATGACGGCGCGCTTGTCTATCTCACCTATACGGGGCGCATCGTCGCTGATCCGGCTCTGCTGCATGCCGTGCTGGACGTGGCGGCGGCAAAGCCTGTCGACCCATCGCGCTATTATTTCCGCACGCTCGTTCTCTTCGAAACCGGCAGCGCCGACTACGCATGGCTGAACAGCATTTGCGCGGTCGGGATCGGTAGCACGGGGAACGGCGGCGTGCAGTACCGCACCTACGAGATACTCTGAGGGGAGGGCATCATGGCGACGACGGCAATCGGCGGAGCGGAGACGGAACGCGAACCCGTTCCGGCATGGGCGCGCTTCATGCTTTGGATTCATGCGAACCTGATCTTCGAGGCGAAGGGTAGCCCGCGTATCAAGGTCGCGACGGCGGTGAATCTGCACAAGATTTTCACCGTGTTCATCATCTTCGGGATGATGCGGGTGACGGACAATTTCAGCGACGCGGCGTGGGTCTATCTCGCGCTGCACGGCTGCTACGGCTATTGCTGGCTCATCAAGGATCTCGGTTTCCGCGACCACCAGCTCGACCGCACGACGGCGTGGTGGGGCGCGGTGAACATGTATGTGATGCTGGTCGCGTGGTACTGGCTGATCCCGTGGCTGTTCCTCTCGCGGCACATCGATCCTTCGGGGCCGCTGCTCGCCGCCGCGATCGCGCTCCATACGCTCGGCGTCGTCACGATGATCGCTGCCGACGGCCAGCGGCACTTTACGCTGAAGTATCGCTCGGGGCTCTTCACCGGCGGGCTTTATGCCTACACGCGCAACCCGAATTATCTCGGCGAGATCATGATCTATTCGGCCTATGCGCTGCTCGCACAGCACTGGATCGCGTGGGCGATCGTGATCTACGCGACCGTCTCCACCTTCCTGCCGCGCATGTATCAGAAGGATCACGCCATCTCGCGTCATCCGGGCTGGGCGGAGTACAAGGCGAAGACGGGGCTGCTGATCCCGTGGGGCCTGCTGAACGGCCGCGCGCTCGCCGACCGCCTTCGGAAATCATAGGAGTTTACCGCATGTTCAAGGCCATTGTTATCGACAAGACGGATGCCGGGCAGGCGGCGAGGATCGCGACGCTGGACGATGGCGATTTGCCTGAGGGGAACGTCACTGTTCGTGTCGAATACTCGACGGTGAACTTCAAGGACGGGCTTGCCATCACCGGCGCGATTCCGCTCATCCAGAGTTTCCCGATGGTGCCCGGCATCGATTTCGCGGGCGTCGTTGAAGCGAGCGACCATCCGGACTGGAAAGCGGGCGACCGCGTGGTGCTGAACGGCTGGGGCGTCGGCGAGCGGCACTGGGGCGGGCTTGCGGGCAAGGCGCGGGTGAACGGGGACTGGCTCGTCCGGCTGCCGGATGCCTTCACGACGCGGCAGGCCATGGCGATCGGTACGGCCGGGTACGCGGCGATGCTGTGCGTGCTCCGGCTCGAGAAGCTGGGCGTGAAGCCCGGCGACGGCGAGGTGATCGTGACAGGCGCGAGCGGCGGCGTCGGCAGTGTCGCCATCGCGGTGCTTTCGAAGCTCGGCTACCGGGTTGTGGCCTCCACGGGCAGGCCGGAGGGCGCTAATTATCTGAAGGCGCTTGGCGCCGCGGAGATCATCGACAGGAATACGCTCGCCGAACCCGGCGCGCCGATGCAGGCCGAACGCTGGGCCGGGGCGATCGATACCGTGGGCAGCCACACCCTCGTCAACGTCTGCGCGCAGACGCGCTACGGCGGCATCGTCGCGGCGACCGGCCTCGCGCAGGGCATCGACCTTCCGGCGACGCTCTACCCGTTCATCCTGCGCAACGTGACGCTCTCGGGCGTCGACAGCGTGATGGCGCCGCGCGCGGATCGGGAAGAGGCGTGGAGCCGGCTGGCCCGCGACCTCGATCCCGCGAAGCTCGAAAGCATGATCCGCGAGATCGCGCTGGAGGATGTCATTCCCTCGGCGGGGGACATCCTCCAGGGCAAGGTGCGCGGGCGCATCGTCGTTACCGTTTAAACGGCGCTTTCCTTGAGCATGTCGAGCGCGACGTCGACGATCATGTCTTCCTGACCGCCGACCATCTTGCGGCGGCCGAGTTCGACGAGGATCGCGCGCGTATCGAGGCCGTATTCGGCGGCGGCTTTTTCGGCGTGGCGCAGGAAGCTTGAATAGACGCCTGCGTAGCCGAGCGTGAGCGTTTCGCGGTCGACGCGCACGGGGCGGTCCTGCAAGGGCCGGACGAGATCCTCGGCAGCGTCCATCAGAGCGTAGAGATCGCAGCCGTGGTTCCAGCCGTGGACGTCGGCGGCGGCGATGAACACTTCGAGCGGGGCGTTGCCCGCGCCCGCGCCCATGCCCGCGAGGCTCGCATCGACACGCACCGCGCCGTTCTGGACGGCGACGATCGAGTTCGCGACGCCGAGCGACAGGTTGTGGTGCGCGTGGACGCCGCGCTGCGTTTCCGGCTTCAGGACGCGGTCGTAGGCCTGCAGGCGCGCGGCATACTGATCCATCGTCATGGCGCCGCCGCTGTCGGTGACGTAGACGCAGTGCGCGCCGTAGTCCTCCATCAGCTTGGCCTGCTTCGCGAGGGGCTCCGGCTCCGACATGTGGCTCATCATCAGGAAGCCCGAGACATCCATGCCGAGCCCGCGCGCATATTCGATATGCTGCTTCGAAACGTCCGCCTCGGTGCAATGCGTCGCGACGCGCACCGAGCGCACGCCGAGATCGTAGGCGTGCTTCAAATCGTGGATCGTGCCGATGCCGGGGAGGAGCAGCGTCGTCAGCACGCTGTGTTCCAGAACCTCGGCGACGGCGGCGATCCAGTCCCAATCGGTGTGCGCGCCGAAGCCGTAGTTGAACGAGCCGCCGGACAGCCCGTCGCCATGCGCCACTTCGATCGCATCCACCTTGGCGCGGTCGAGCGTTTTCGCGATCGCCTTCACATGATCGAGACCATATTGGTGACGGATGGCGTGCATCCCGTCGCGCAGCGTGACGTCCTGAATGTAGAGCTTGGTCTTGGTGGGGTCGAAGCTCATGCGGCGATCCTTTCCGCGATCTTCTCGGCGGTCTTCAATGCCGCCGAGGTCATGATGTCGAGATTGCCCGCGTAGGCGGGGAGATAGTGGGCGGCGCCTTCCACTTCGAGGAACACGCTGACCTTGAGGCCGGTGAACTCGCCGTCCATCTCCGGGATCCGCAAGGGGCGGTTGGAGCCGATATGCTCGAACTGCACCTTCTGCTTCATGCGGTAGCCTGGCACATATTTCTGCACTTCGGCGACCATCGCCTCGACGGAGGCTTCGATCGCGGCGGTGTCACCGTCTTCGGCGAGGCAATAGACGGTGTCGCGCATGATGAGCGGCGGTTCGGCGGGGTTGAGAATGATGATCGCCTTGCCGCGCGTTGCGCCGCCGACCTCGACGATGGCGCGGCTCGTGGTTTCGGTGAACTCATCGATATTGGCGCGCGTGCCGGGGCCTGCGGACTTGGATGCGATCGACGCGACGATTTCGCCGTAATGCACCTTCGCGACGCGGTTCACGGCGTTCACGATCGGGATCGTCGCCTGACCGCCGCAGGTCACCATGTTGACGTTGCGCTCGTCGAGGTTGGCGTCGCCATTTACAGGCGGGATCGTGAATGGGCCGATCGCGGCGGGGGTGAGGTCGATCACGCGCTTGCCGTGGGCCTGCAGGATCTCGTTGTGCTTCGCGTGCGCGCCCGCCGAGGTCGCATCGAACACGATGGCGATGTCGGCGAATTCCGGCATGGCGACGAGGCCGTCGATACCGCCCGCAGTGATCGGCACGCCGAGACGCTCGGCGCGCTTCAGCCCGTCCGATTCCGGATCGATGCCGACGAACGCGCCCATTTCCAGCGTATCCGACAGGCGCATCACTTTGATCATCAGGTCGGTGCCGATATTGCCCGAACCGATGATCGCGACCTTGACCTTCGCGCTCATGCGCCTTCCTTTCCGCAACTGAATGAGACGGTGCCGAGCCCGCCGATCGTGGCGCGCACGCTGTCGCCGGGCTGGATGGGGACCATCGGGCCGAGCGCGCCGGTGAGGATGATGTCGCCCGCGCGCAGCGGCTCGCCGCGTGCCGCGAGCGTCTGCGCGAGCCATGCGGCGGCGTTCAGCGGGTGACCGAGGCAGGCGCAGCCCGCACCGAGCGAGACGACCGCGCCGTTCACCTCGAGCGCCATGCCGCAGGTCCAGAGATCAAGACCGGCGAGGGGCTTGCGGGTTTCCGACAGCGCGAACATGGCCGAGGAGCCGTTGTCGGCGACCGTGTCGGCGAAGGTGATCTTCCAGTCGGCGATGCGGCTGTCGACGATCTCGATCGCGGCGGCGACCTCCGCGACGGCAGCTTCGACATCGGCGCGCGTGATATCCGGCCCGGGAAGGTCGCTGCCGAGGATCAGGGCGACCTCCGCCTCGGCCTTGGGCTGGATCAGGCGCCCGGCCGGGATGACGCCGCCGTCGGCGACCTCCATGTCGTCGAACAGCACGCCGAAATCGGGCTGATCGACGCCGAGCTGCTGTTGCACGGCCTTTGCGGTCAATCCCACCTTGCGTCCGACGATGCGGCGGCCGGCGGCTTCCCAGAAGCGGGTGTTGATCGCCTGGACGGCATAGGCGCCGTCCACGTCGTTCGGTTCCAGCGCGTCGCGGAGCGGCGGGATCACCGATCCGACATAGGCATCGCGCAGCCGCGCGGCGGTGTTTTCCAAATCCCGGCCCAAGATCGGTTCTCCTGTTTTTCTCTGCCGACCATAAGCGCAAGCAGCAGTTGCGCACAGCGAGCCAAAGGCTCTAGTTCTCATCAGGTGAAAAAGGGAATGCCATCCGTCGCCGCGCTGGAGCGGGGCCTTGCGCTGCTCGCGGCCGTTTCGCGCGATGGCGCGCGCAGATCCGCGCTCGATATCGGGCAGGAGCTCGGCCTTCCGATCGCCACCACGCACCGCCTTGCTACGACGCTCACGAAGGGCGGCTATCTGCACCGGGTGCGGCGCGGCCATTTCGTGGCGGGTCCAGCGCTGCTCGCGGTCAGCGGTGCCGTCTCGGCGCATACCGCGGCTGCGGAGGCGGCGCGGCCCGTGCTCGCGAAGCTGGCACAGCGCACGGGGCTGACGGCGCATCTCGGCCGCCTTGAGAGCAACATGGTGACGTACCTGATCAAGGAAGGCGATGAGACAGGCCTGTTCACGCGCGAAGGTATTCAGCTGGAGGCGTATTGTTCGGGCATCGGCAAGGTTCTGCTCGCGCACCTGCCCGGGGAGGATCAGGCCGAATATCTCGCCAGCGCGCCGTTCATCGCGCTGACGCCGCGCACGATCACGGACCCGGACGCTTTGCGGCAGGCGTTCGATCGTATCCGCGCGGAGGGGTATGCCGTGGATGACGAAGAGGTGGTTTCCGGCCTTACCTGCCTCGCCGTACCGGTGCCTGCCGCGAGCGGCGCGGTGACCTTCGCGATATCGCTCTCTGGCTCCGGAAACTGGCCGGCGCGGCGTACACGCGTGCCGGTGCTCACCCGATTGCAGGACGCGGCGCTGGAGGCGGCGGAGACGATGACGCCATTCGCGGCGCTGTTATAAAAAAGCTTAGAGCAAGCTGCGTGATTTCGGAATCACGCAACTTGCTCTATTTCTTTGTTAACGCATCGTTTTTTCGCGAAAAACCGGTTCCCACTTTTCCGCACGACGCTCTAGCCGAGGCTGGCGAGCTTGCGGGCGTAGCCGATGAAGGCCTCGCGCTCCTCGGGATCGAGTGGGGCGAGGATCTGCTCCTGCACCCGCTTCACACCCGCTTCCATCTCGTGCAGCAGGGCGAGGCCCTGCTGCGAGATTTCAAGCTCGTAGGCGCGCGCGTCGCGTTCGGAGCGGCGCTGATCGACAAGGCCTTTCGAGACGAGGCGCGTGATGATGCCGCCAAGCGTGTTGCGATCGGTGCCGGTGATGTCCGCAAGCTCCTGCACACTCGCACCGGGCTCACGCAGCAGCGTGATGAGCAGCGCAGTCTGCTGCCGGGTGAGGCCGAAAGGCGCCATGGTTTCGTTGAAGAGTTCGTGCGAACGCTGGTGGCAGCGGCGAAGAAGATGACCAGCGGAAAAGGCGAGATCGAAATCGGCGAATGGTTTCTTTGCCATCCACCGCTTTTAGGAACGATATTCGGGATCGTCCACCGTCAGATAATCCCACATGCGTTCGCGGATCGCGCCAGCCCATGTCGCGCGCGCGTTGCACGCGGCGGCATCGGGCGTGGGCGCGCCGGAGAGCCCGGCGGCGCGCCCGGCGAGATCGACGCGCGCCATATCCTCCAGATACCAGGTGAGCACGACGGCTTCCTCGATCGAACCGCCCGCGACCACCGCGCCGTTGCCGCGCATCAGGATCGCGCGGCCGTCGCCGAGCTGGTCCGCGAGCTGCGCGGCCGCCTCGTCCGACCGCAGGAGCTGGATGTCGTTCCAGAGTTCAGGCGCGGGATGGAAATAGGTGCCGAAGCCGTGGCGCGGCACGGGCACGGCGCTGTGCGCGGCAAGTGTCATCACGTGCGGCGGCATCGAGCGGACGATACCGGCAACGTCCGGCCGCCGCCGGTAGATTTCGCGGTGGATGCGGACCTCGCCGAGCACGTTTTCGGGAAGCGGTGCATCGATGCGGAGCAGGTGGCACGGCTCGCCGGGCGGCACGAGGCCAAGCGGCATCGAGGGCGAGACGAGGAAATGATCGGCATCGACGCGCAGCGAGCAGTGCCCATAGGCGTGCACGAACCCGGCACGCGCCACGGCGCGGCCCGCGATCCGCAACCGCCGTTCGGCCTCCGCTCGCGCTGCCGTCATGCCTTCACGCCCCGCTTCATGCGGCGCGCGCGTTCCTGCTGCCAGATCAGCAGGCCGGTGACCGACAGCAGCGTGAGCACGATGCCGGACGCGAAGATGATGATCGTCCAGACGAATGGGCCCTGGCCGAAATGGATCGCTTCCATGACCGAGGTGACGCGCGCGGCGCGACCGGGCGCCGGCTCTTCGCGAACCGTGGTGCTGCCATTCGTATCGTCCACGAGAACGGTGGCGGGGCCGGCCGATGTGCGGAGGCTGACCGCCCAGACCGGATTCGTTTCGCTCGGCGTGAACACGGTAACGAGGGGTCCCGCACCCGGAAGCGCGCCTGCCGCGCGATGAACGGCATCGTCGATCGAAAGCGCGGGGCGGGCCATCGGCGCGGAAACGGGCGGGCCCTCCGTGGGCGCGCGGGCGGCTTCGGCGCTCGGCTCGACCAACTGGCCGAAGAGGCGCGGAAGCGCGATCCATGTGCCGGTCGCCGCCTCGAGGATGAGGACGACGGCAAGCACGGCGCCGGTTTGGCGATGCAGGTTCATGCTCTTTGAATACTGCTTCCGCCAAGCGAGTGCACGAACGAGATTGCGGCGGCCGGGCCACCAAAGCCACACGCCCACTACGGAGGTGAAAAGCAGGATGACCCCGGAGAGCGCCACGGCCTCGCGCCCAAAGGTTTTGAGCAGCAGATGGCCATGAATGGCGTGCATGGCCCAGATGAAGCCGCCTGTGCCAGCGCTCCTGTCGAGCACTGCGCCGGTTTCGGGATGCAGCCAGACCTGCACGCGGCTGGGCGGTCCGAGCCCCGCGGGGGGTGGGCCGTTGACGTCGCCGGCGACCATCACGGTGCCGCTTTCGGTGACGCGAAGGCCGCTGATGCGGTCGCCTTCGGGAAGCGCAGCGCGGGCCTTTTCAAGGAAGGCTTCGGTCGGCACGAAGCCGGACGCATTGGCGGGCGTGTACCGGCCCGGGTTCACCATCGCATCGAACGTGTCGGGCCAGACGAGCACCGAGCCGGTGATGCCGAACGCCGCCATCACGACGAGCAGGGCAAGGCCGATCCAGCGATGCAGCTTCAACCAGAAGAGGCGGACGCGCGCCTTGCGGCTGAGCATGGGGCCGGAGCGGACGGGGGCTGCGATGGTTGCCATGGTCAGGATACCGGTGCCTTGGATGCGCCCGCCGTGAACCAGTGCTGCGGCGCGATCTCGCTGATGAGCACGCGGACCTGCGCGGGCTGGACGCCGAGATGTTCCACGGCAGCGTCGGTGACGGCGCGCGCGAAATCGCTTTTCGCTTCCTGCGAGCGACCTTCGAGGATGTTCACCTGAACGATGGGCATGGCGCTACTCCGTGACCGAGAAGCCGGTGAAACCGAGGGTCTGGACCTCGAGCGAGACGTGGAGACCGGCACGGAGCGCGCTCGCGGCGGTCGCGCCGCCCGCGAGCACGATGGAGCCGGCTTCGAGTTCGAGGCCGCGCTCGTCGGCAAGGCGCGCGGCGGCGGCGAGCGAACGGGCAGGGTGGCCGAGGATGGCGGCGCTCGATCCGATGGCTTCGGCGCGGCCGTCGAAGCTCATCACCATGCCGAGGTTGTCGAGATCGCTGTCGGGCCGGCACCACGCGCCGACCACGAAGGCGGACGAGGAGCTGTTGTCGGCGACGACGTCGCTGAGCGAGAACTTGAACGCCTCGTAGCGCGAGTCGATGATTTCGAGCGCGGGGGCGACGGCCTCCACGGCGTCCATCGCCTGCAGCGGTGTCAGCTTACCGCGAATGGAGCGCTTCAGCAGGAAGGCGATCTCCGGCTCTACGCGCGGGTGCACGAAATCGGCCATGCGGATGCTGCCGCCGTCTTCCACGAGCATGGCATCGGTGAGCCGCCCGCAGATCATGTCCGACACGCCCATCTGCACCATCTTGGCGCGGCTGGTGAAGCCCATCTTCATGCCGACGATGCGCTCGCCGCGCTGCAGGCGGGCGGCGATGCTTGCCTGCTGGATGCGGTAGGCGGCGTCGAGATCGAAGGCCTCGCTGCCGGTGAATTGCGGCACGGCGGTCGCCGTGCGCGCGGCGTTGTCGAGGAACAGCCCGATGCGCTGGGTATCCACAGTCATCATGCCTTCTCCCCGAAATGTGCGGTGACGGTGCCGAGGCCGTTGATGCGCGCGGTGTAGCTTGCGCCCGGCGTCACCGGGATCATCGGTCCGAGCGCGCCGGACAGCACGACGTCGCCCGCCTTCAAGGGGCTGCCGAGCGCGGCCATGCGGCGCGCGAGCCAGAGCGCGGCATTGAGCGGATTGCCGAGGCACGCCGCGCCGCAGCCGACCGACACGGGCTCGCCCTTCAGTTCCATCGACATGCCGCAGAGGCGAAGGTCGAGATCGCCGATCTTTGCGGGGGAACCGCCAAGCACGTAGGCGCCGCTGGAGGCATTGTCGGCGATCGTGTCGAGGATGGAGATTTTCCAGTCGGCGATGCGGCTGTCGACGATCTCGATGGCCGGAAGCGCGAAGGCGATCGCGGGGATCAGCTTGCCAAGCGTGATCTCGGCATCGTCGAGGTCGCGGTCCAGCACGAACGCGATCTCGGCCTCGACACGCGGTTGCAGGAAGCGCGACAGCGGGATGATCTCGTGATCGGCGATCTCCATGTCGGCGAAGAGCATCCCGTAGTCGGGCTGATCGACGCCGAGCTGTGTTTGCACCGCCTTGGAGGTGAGGCCGATCTTGCGCCCGACGAGTGTGCGTGCGCCGGCGATGGCGCGGCGCGTGAGTTCGGACTGGACAGCATAGGCGCCATCGATGCCGAGCGCGGCGATGCCGTCCTTCACGGGGGCACAAGGCGTGCCGGATGCGGCGGCGGCGGACAGCGCGTCCGCTGCGGCGATAACGGGATTGTTGCTCACGGTTTCACTCCTGCATCGGCGATAACGGCGGCAACGCCTTCCTTGTCGACGATTTCCCACGCGCGGATATAGGTCGGCTCCTCGCGCGAGGCATAATAATCACGCAGCTTGGCGAGCTGCTCGGTACGGCCGGTCTTTTCCAGAACGTAGCGCTCGAACGCGACGACATGGATGTGCGCGCGGATCGAGAAGGGCACGTCCGCGTACTTGGCAAAGATCGGCGACTTGTGCTCGATCGCCTGCGCGTAGTGATGCATCAGCTCGTGGAAGGCGAGGAGGCCGAAATCGTGTACGTAGTATTCGGTGTTCGACGCGAGAAAATCGTTCATGCGGATGATGAGCGGAAACGCCATCGAATCCGGCGCGCAAACCGAAAGTGTCGCCTGGATTTCCGCATAGGGATAGGGGCGTCCCGTCGCTTCGAGCGCGAGGCGCATGTATTCCTTGCCGGTCTTTTCCCAGTGCGCCTCGAACTCCGCCTTGCGTGCGAGCAGTTCCTTCACGTCGGCGGGGTTCACATCGCGGTGAATCCACTCCTTGCAGATGCGGTCGAAGATCGTGCCGTGGGGACCGGGGTAGATGAAATCCACCTTCGGTTGCGGCATCTCCGCAGCGGCGGCGGGCGCAGCCGCGAGCAGGCACGCCGCGGCTGCGATGGCCTTAAAGATGGATGCAGACATTGCGCTGCTCGGTATAGAAATCGAGGCCGTGGAGGCCGCCTTCGCGCCCGATGCCAGACTTCTTGGAGCCGCCGAACGCTGCGCGGAGATCGCGCAGGAACCAGCTGTTGATCCAGAGCGTGCCGACCTCGATGCGTGCTGCGAGACGGTGTGCGCGCGAAAGGTCCCGCGTCCAGAGCGATGCGGCGAGGCCGTAGGGGCCGGCGTTCGCAAGCGCGACGGCTTCGTCCTCGCTGTCGAACGGCGCGATGTGGCAGCAGGGGCCGAAGATCTCTTCCTGGATCACGGCCGAGCTTTCGGGAAGCCCGGTCCAGATCGTCGGTTCGATCCAGCTTCCGCCGGCGAGCTTGCCCGGCATGTCGGGAATACCGCCGCCCGTGACGACCGTCGCGCCTTCGGCCTTCGCTTTGGCATAGTAGGAGAGCACCTTCTGGCGATGCACCTCCGAGATCAGCGGGCCGAAATTGCTCGCCTTGTCCCACGGGTCGCCGGGCTTCAGCGTCTTCACCTGCGCGGCGAGCTTTTCGACGAACGTGTCGAACAACGGGCGCTCCACATAGATGCGCTCGGTGCCGAGGCACACCTGACCGCAATTGAGAAACGCCGAGCGCATCGTGCCTGCGATTGCGCGGTCGAGATCGCAGTCCGCGAAGACGACCGCGGCGTTCTTGCCGCCAAGCTCGAAGGAGACCGGGCGAATGCCTTCTGCCGCAGCCTTCATGATCGCCGTGCCCGTCACCGTTTCGCCGGTGAAGGTGATGCCGTCGATATCGGGATGGCTGGTGAGGAATTCACCGGTCGAACCCGCACCGAAGCCGTTGACGACGTTGAAGACGCCCTTGGGGATGCCAACCTCGTTCATCACCTCGCCGAGCAGCGTGGCGGTGGCGGGGGTTTCCTCCGAAGGTTTCACGACCACGGTGTTGCCGCAGGCGAGCGCGGGCGCGACCTTCCAGGTCATCAGCAACAGCGGCAGGTTCCATGGGCAGACCACCGCGATCACACCGCGCGGCGTGCGCAGCGTGTAATTGAGCGCGCCGGCGCCGTCCGGCGTGGGGGCGGGGAAGGCTTCGCCCATCGCCATCGGCGCGGTATCGGCAAAGAAGCTGAAATTGGCAGCGCCTCGGGGAATATCGAGATGCGACGCAAGATCGGCGGGTTTCCCCGTATCGAGCACTTCCGCGCGGAGGAACTCTTCGGAGCGTTCGGCGATACGGTTTGCGAGCTTGCGGAGCAAGGCGCCGCGCTCCGCCGCCGAGAGACGCGCCCACGGGCCGGACAAGGCGGCGCGCGCGGCGGCAACGGCGCGGTCCACCTGATCGCGGCCGGCTTCATATGTTGTGTAGGCCACCTCGCCAGTGACGGGGTCGACGACGTTGAAACGGCTTGTGCCCGCTTCCTCATAGGCGCCGTCGATGAATTGTCCCAATGATTTCATGATGTTTCCCGAAGCCTGTCCGTGCATTCGCGTTCCTTGCGGCACGCGGGAGCCTTTGCGGCTTCGCGGCGCTATCTTGCTTCGAAATGCCTGAGGGTTTTCGAAATATCAAGCGTGATTCTGGTTATTATGCGCCAATAATGCCAAAAATTTAGAAAATTGGTTTGACGACCGAAAGAATACGACGTAGACATTGCAATGGGAATTTGATGCGCCGCGAAGCGGTCGCCCACAAGGGGGTTGAGAGATGAAAATTCAAGTTCGCGCAATGGCCTGTGCAACTGTCTCGCTGGCGGCAATGCTGGCGGCCGCGCCTGCATGGTCGCAGGAGACGGCGTCTATAGAGGACGAGCTGATCGTCGTGACCGGCACCAACATTCGCGGCGCCGAAGTGATCGGCAGCGCCGTGCAGTCGCTTACCGCCGAAGACCTCGCGAAGACCGGCAAGGCGACGATCGCTGAGCTGATGCGCGAGCTTCCGGTGAACTTCGCCGGTGGCGCCGCAAAATCGGACGGCAACCGCGGCGGTCAGGATACAAGCTCGGGCGGCTCGAACATGACCGGCGGCTCGGGTGTGAACCTGCGCGGCCTTGGCGCGCTGTCGACGCTGGTGCTCGTGAATGGCCGCCGCGTCGCGGTGTCGGGGCAGTTCGGTGACTATGTCGATATCTCGAACATTCCCGTTGCCGCGATCGAGCGTATCGAAATTCTGCAGGACGGCGCCTCCGCCGTTTATGGATCGGACGCCGTCGGCGGCGTCGTCAACATCATCCTGAAGCGCAAGGTCGACGGGCTTCACGCCGTGGGCCGCATCGGCACCGCCACGGAAGGCGGCGGCTTCGAGTATCAGGGCAGCCTCGTGTGGGGCACGGGCTGGGACAGCGGCAACGTGGTTCTCGGCTATGAATACAACAAGCAGGAAAACGTGCTTGCTTCGCAGCGTAATTTCAACGGCGGCGACTTCTCCGATCGCGGCGGCGTCAACTGGCCACGGTACACGAGCCGCGCGGGTACGGCTGCAAACATCTTCACCGGCGGCGCTTCTTCGAACGGCACAGTCGCATACACGGTCCCGGTGGGTCCGGGTACGGGCCTGACGGTCGGTTCGCTGACCCCTGCAACGGGCGGCTTCGGCAACAGCTACGACCCGTGGGAGTCGTTCGACATCCTGCCAGAAATGCAGCGGCACAGTCTGTTCATGTCGTTCGATCAGCAGATCGGCGATCGGCTCGAAGTTTACGGCGACGCTCGCTACACGCACCGCAAGGGCAGCTACAACACCGGCTACGGCGTCAGCTACAACAGCCTCCCCGCAACCAATCCGAACTACATCACGGGCGTGACGAACAATTTCGGCGTCGTGATCGACGACCTGTCGCTTCACCGCGATGTGGCGGTGAAGAGCCTCGCGCTCGAAGGCGGGGTTCGCTACGAGATGTTCGGCGACTGGATCGCCGATGCGACCGTCTCCTACAGCCGCGAGAAGCAGTTCCGGAAAAGCCAGGCGCTGCGCGATTCGAACGTGATGGAATATCTGCCGAGCGGCGCGTTCGCGCCCAGCTCGCTCGTCTGTTCGCTGATGGGGCTTAATTCCTCCAATATAGGTGCGATTGCCGTGCCGACGCAGGCGCAGACCTATTGCGCCGGTCTCAACTATGAAACGTTCAATCCTTATTCGTCGGAGCCGCTTTCGACGGCCGTGCTCAATCAGCTGATCGGTTACGAGGATCTGACGTTCAAGTCCGACGTGATCCAGACGACGCTGAAGGCGGACGGTACGCTCATCGATCTGCCGGGTGGGCCGCTGCGGCTTGCGGGCGGCGTCGATTACCGCGAGGAAAAGATCAACGGCGTCCTCGATTTCAATTACCGCAGCATCAATCCGCACGTTGTGCCTTATGGCACCACGAAGCAGAAGATCTTCTCGCTGTTCGGCGAGGTTTCGCTTCCGATCTTCGGCGAGGAGAATGCGGTTCCCGGCATTCGGGCGCTCGAATTCTCGGCCGCGGTTCGGCACGAAAGCTCGAAGGGCCTGAAGGACTTCAAGACGACCGATCCCAAGTTCGGATTCCGCTACGCGCCGGTCGAGGGCTTCAACATCCGCGGCAGCTGGGGCACGTCGTTCCACGCCCCGCCGATGCGCTTCCAGTATGACGGCCCGCAGCCGGTCGGCGGCGGCAATGCGATCTTCTATGGCAACGGGCTCTATTTCGCGCCCTGCGACACGACGCTTGTCGAGCTGAACGGCTTCTCATCGTCGGGCGGCAACTGCTCGTTTACCGGCATGGTCGTTTCCGGCGGCGCCGGTCCGACGCTGAAGCCCGAGACGGCCACGACATGGACGCTCGGTCTCGATGTCGCACCGCCGACGATGCCGGGCCTGCGCATCGGCCTGAACTATTTCAACATCAAGATCGCGAACCGACTGGTGCGTATCACCGGCGGTACGCTGAGCGGCATTCTGGCGAACTATTTCGCCACGGGTACCAGCCCTTACATCAACAACCTGATCTTCAACCCGGATGATGCGCTCGTTCAGTCGCTGATGGACGATCCGCGCTTCATCGGTCTTTCCGGGGCGGGCCCGACCCGTACCGCAAGCCAGATCCAGGGCATCATCTACGCGACGCAGACCAACCTCGCGAACCTGAAGATGCAGGGCTTCGATCTTTCGCTCAACTACGCGTTCGACGCGGGATCGCTGGGCGAATTCGAACTCTTCGGCAACGGCACGCTGATCACCGGCTACGAGATCGAAGGTGTTCCGGGTGCCGGCTATATCGACAAGCTGGGGCTCTACGAAAGCACCGGCAACCCGGTCGAGTTCAAGTCGCGTCAGGGTATCGCCTGGTCGAAGGGGGCGTTCAACGCGGTCCTTTCGGCGAACTATACGAGCGGTTACGAGTGCGTCTCCGGCTGCTACGTGCCGTCGGCGACGGGTGCCCCCATCACCAACACCTCGCCGGTCAAGATCGACTCCTGGCTGACCTTTGATCTGCAGCTCGGTGTCGACCTCACCGGCCTTGGCGGTGCTTTCCGTGATGCCGGGCTCACCTTCAACGCGCTCAACGTGTTCAACCAGGACCCGCCATTCATCGATACCGGCCGTGTCGTCACGAACAACGCGGCCGAGCCCTATGATCAGGCGAACGCCACGATCATCGGGCGCACGGTGTCGCTGACGCTGCGCAAGCGCTTCTAGGCAGGGCAGGCGGGGACCGGTGCAGCTTGTATCGGTCCCCGTTCTTCACAGGGGTGGTTTCCAACGGCGTGCCGTTCATTCTAGAATGCGTCGATGACCGAAGACCCTGACAGCAACGAAGACGTGGCGGTCGCCAAGACGATCGCCAACCATACGTACCAGCAGCTCCGCCGCGATATCGTATCGGGCGTGCTCGCGCCCGGCACCAAGCTGCGCATGGACATGCTGATCAAGCGCTACGGCGTTGGCATGAGCCCACTGCGCGAGGCGCTCGTGAAGCTCACCGGCGACGCGCTGGTGCACGCGGAAGGGCAGCGGGGCTTCTGGGTCTCGCCGATCTCGATCGAAGAGCTCGACGATACCATGGCCATCCGTACGCTTATCGAGACCGAAGCGGTGGTCCGCTCCATCGAGAACGGCGGCCCGGAGTGGGAAGAGCGCGTTCGACAGGCCTATGAGACGCTGTCGTCGCTGGAGGAGCGGCTTTCCGAGAATGACGAAGGTGTGCTCGCCCAGTGGGAGCGCGCCAATGCGCAGTTCCACGAGGCGCTCGTTTCGGCGTGCGGATCGGCGTGGCTCGTGCGTCTCCGCCGGACGCTGCATCAGCATTCGGAGCGTTACCGGGCGATTTCGCTCGCGAACCGTCCGGCCGGGCGCGACGTTCACGACGAACATGAGGCCATCGCGGAGGCGGCGCTCAGCCGCAAGTCGCTGCGCGCCAGCCGTCTGATCGAGGTTCACTTGCAGCGGACGGCCGATGCCGTACGGGAAGCGATGCGCGCGCGCGCGGACGAAACAGCACCGCCCAAAGGCAAGAGGCGGCAGCCCACGCGCTGAAAGACGCTTTTGACGAGACCAATGTTGGCTTTTGAGGATATAAAACAACGTATACGTTGTAATTGGATGGAGGGGTATTCACTATGATAACGACCGCGCTCATCGCGCTTGCCGCTGCGACGGCCGCTCCGCAGGCGACGTGTGCCACGCCCGAACAGGCCACCGCCGTGCGCAGCTTCTATGCCTCGCTTCCAAGCGCGCCGCCGCTCGTCGCGCGGCGGCACATGAACCTCGCCGAGGAAGTCGTCTCTTCGGGCCTGCCGACCGACTATGCGACCGGCGTTTCGGGCGCGCATTTCAAGGCCGTGTGGGATTCTGTGGCTGAATGGCCCGTCGCCTTCTTCATCATGGACCAGAAAGGCTGGATCATGAAGTTCGAGGGTCCGGTGCCCGCGCTGCTCGGCAACAAGCGGAACGATGCCTTCACCGACGTGAAAGCGCCGGGCGCAAATGGCCTCATCAGCCATATCCGGCCCGACCTCGTCACCTCGATCCATGCCGTGGCTCTGCCGGGCGGTGTGGGCCGCGACGGCAAGATGCGCGAGGGCATGACGCGCGCGGTGATCTTCTATGATGCCTCGCAGGAATCTGTGTTCGGCCTGTATGCGAGCCTTGCCGGAGAGGACCTCAACAAGGCGGCGATTCCGGCGTTCGAGAAGACGATGGCGCTGATGCGCACGCTGCCGCAGGAGTGCGGGCGCTGAGGAGGATGACGATGAAACCGCTTCTGCTCGGCCTCTGCCTCGCCGCCACGCTTTCTGCTTCAACCGCCGCGGCGCAGGGCATCCCCGTGCCGGAGGCCTGGGACTATGTGCGGATGACGCCCGAGGAGCGCAGCGCGCTTCGCGATCGCGTCGATGCCCTGCCGCCCGAGCTTCGGGAGGCGCACACCACCAAGCTATCGGCCAACGTCAACACGCTGCCGACGTGGCTCTACGAAGCGCTGAGCAACGAGCTTGTGGCGCGGCATCATTGCACGACCGGCAGCTACAACGGCCCGATGCCGAAGCCGCCGGTGCCCGACGCGTGGGGCTATGTGAAGCGCGTGCCGCACCAGCGCTATCACTACCGCCTGCGCGCGCGGGGTCTGCCCGCTGCCGAAAAGGCAGTTTACGACGCGAAGATGGCCGAGGAGATGGCGAAACTTCCGGCATGGCTGCAGGCCGCGCTGCAGGAAGAGGCCGTGCGGTACGATGCCTATCTTGGTCTCGATCCCTGCAAGCGTCCCGGTATCGGGGCGTTCTACAGTGACGCACCGAAGGCGGTCTCGACGCCGCAATCGGTGCAGTGGGATCTGACATCCTCCAAGGGCCAGACCTACCGCATCATGATCGCGCCACCGCTCACGCCGCCGCCGGCGGGGGGCTACCCTGTTGTCTACGTGCTCGACGGCAACGCCAATTTCGGGACGGTTTCGGATGCGCTGCGCCTGCAGGGGCGGCGGCCGGATCGCACCGGGGTTTCGGCGGCGCTCGTCGTGGGCATCGGCTATCCGATTGATGGGCCGTTCGACGAGAAGCGGCGCGGTTACGATTATGTCGTGCGTTCGCCGGGTTCGACTTCGCCCAAGCATGGCGAAGGCGGGCAGCTTGAACCCGATAGCGGGGGCGGGGCGGCGGATTTCCTCTCGTTCATCGAGACCGAGCTGAAACCGGCGGTCGAAAAGGCTTATGTTGTCGACCGGACACGGCAGACGCTGCTCGGCCATTCGTTCGGCGGGTTCTTCACGCTCTACACGCTGTTCAACCGCCCGCAGGCGTTCCAGAACTATCTGGCGTTCAGCCCGTCCGTTTGGTGGAATAACCGCTCGCTTCTTGAGGATGAGCGCCGGTTTATCGCCGCGCGCAAGGCGGGCGATCCGCCCGTCAGCGTGTTCGTTGCGACGGGCGGCCTTGAAGAGACCAAGCGGATCCCGATGGTGTCCGACAGCCGTGAGGTCGTCTCGCGCCTGAAGGCCGTGACGGGCGTGAAGACGGACATCTACATTGCCGAAGGCGAGGACCACGGCTCGATCGTGCCGACCGCGCTCAGCCGCGCACTGCGTGCGCGGATCGGAGACGGCTTCAAGAAGTAAGAAAGAGCGCTATTCGGCGCGGCGGAAACTCTCCGCCGCGCTCGGATCGCCCTTGCCCTTGTATTTCGCATAGGCGGGGTAGGGGAACGCCGGGCGTGTGCGTCGGGGCGCCTTGTCTGCCGGGTCGGACAGCACGAGCCGCTCGGGCGCCTTGCCGTTCTCGACCCAATCGACGAGCGGAGTCAGCGCGTCGAAGATGTGCGGGGCGGGGCCGCCGCCTTCGTGGCTGATCCCCGGCACGACATAGAGTTGCGCGAACGCATCCGTCGCTGCGCGCCCGCCCATGAAAGCCTGCATCTTTTCGAACCAGTCGATGGTCATGGCTGCCGTGATGAAGGCATCCGACCAGCCGTGGACGATGATGATCTTGCCGCCGCGCGCCTTGAACGCGCTGAGGTCGACGCTGTCGGGATCGAGGATTTCCGACATCTCGTCGATCTCCGCCTTGCGGGCCGGGTAGTCGAAGCGCATCCAGTCGTAGCCGGGGCCGGGATTTTCGCGGGTCGCCATGTAGCGAAGGCCGGTCGCCGCGCCCGTCAGCACGAAAGGCTGCATCGGGTTGCCCCGCTCGGGGAGGATCGCGATCGGCCATTCCTGTTCGGAGCCGGGATCGACGCGGTAGTCGAAATAGACGGTTCCGTCGGCGGTGGTCGGCTTCGTGTAAATCTTGCGGACGGCATCCACCTGCGCCGCGTTCAGGCATTCGTTCTTCTCTTCCGCCTGCCCCGCCTTGCAAAGCAGAACCGCAGGATCGAAATTGCATTGGCGTGGATCGCCGATGATGCCGTCTCGAAGACCATCGATGGCATCGCAGGCCTTGGTGACTGCGCCGTGGATGAGCGGCACCTTGTCGCTGTAGAGGAGCGGTGTCTTGCCGTCCGGATGGACGGCCTTCGCGATCCACGGGAAATGCGCGGCGTTCTTCGGGTTGTAGTTGACGACGGGCGCCATCGAGAACACGCCGTCGAAATCTTCCGGATATTTCTGTGCCGTGAAAAGCCCGGCGTTGCCGCCCTTCGAGAAGCCCGCGATGTATGAGAATTTCGGGCGCGCGCCGTAGTAAGCCTCGGCAATTGCCTTGCCGACCTGCGCGGTGACATGGTTGGCGCGGTAAGCGAAGTTTATGCGCGCCTCGATATTGCGATGCGCCCAGATGCCGTCGAAGGGTTCCCGGCTGTAGTGGCCGCCATCGTTGGTGATGGAGGCGTAGCCTCGGTGAAGACCTGGCACGAGCGTTTCGGGGTTCACCTTGCCGCACCAACCTTCGCACGCCGCCAGCATGAAGCGGTTGTTCCACTGCGGGGACGGCGGCAGCATCATCATGAACTTCACGTTCGGCGTGACATAACCCTCGACCCGGCAATGGTCAGGGAAACTGCCGAGCGGCGGCGTGGGGTTGCCCTGCGTGACGCCCCGATATGCGAACATCCCCTGTTCCTCCGCTGTGGCCTGGCGGCCCGCGACATAAGCGGTGGAGACGATCTGCCCCGGTGAATCCGCAGCGGTTTCAAGGCTCAGGTGATTCAGCGCTTCGCACTGCGCGGCGGGTGTGTCCGTGGGCAGTGCTGCCGGTGCGGATCTGGCCGGGGCGGTCAGGGCGGAGGCTGCGAGGATCGCAGGCAGAATATGCCGCATCAGATCAGGGCTTCACGTCGATATCGATTGCGGGATTGCGGTCGAAGAAATCGAACGGCCGCACGGTGATGCTGTGCCAGAGCACGGGCATCACCGGCCAATCTTCGGAGCGAACCTTGTGCTGCATTCCGAAGGTCGGCCATAGCACGATGTCGGCGTTCGCGATCGGGCGGTTGGCGGCGGCGAATTTGGGCAGGCCTTCGCCCGGCGGGCTCAGCACGGCGTATTCACCCGCCGCGTAGCGCTCATTCGGATCGTAGGCCGTGATCCACAGGTCATTGTCGATGAACCCGGCGCGCTGACGTGGGATGTCGTCCTTGCTGAACAGTGTGTGTGCGGTGTGCCCGAGCATGAGCTGATAGCTCGGCGCGTAGCCGACATGGTTGCGCCTTGCGGGGTTGATGACCCGCCACAGTGCAGGGTTGCCATGCCCGACCGAGAGCTTGCCGTCGTTTTCACGGCCTAGCGTCGTTTCCTCCGAAACCCAGATGCTGCGTCGCGGATGATCGTCGGGCAGGCGGACGGTTTTCAGCTCGTCCTTCAGGAAGCTGTTCACTGGGCCGTCGACATCCAGATCGAGGCGAAAGTTGAAATAATGGTCATGATTGACGCCGATGACGCCCTTGTCGACGAAGCGGCCATAGGCATCGTCTCGCTTGCCGTTGACGAGGCTGGTTGCGTCTTCGCCTTTTGAAGTCTGCACGGCGACGATGCCGGTCGCGCCTGTGACGACGCGGAACTGCCCGTCGCTTTCGAGCACCCAGTCGAACACATAATCATAGTTGCCGAGATCGGCGACCATGCGGACGACGAGTTCGCGCTTCGGGCGGCCATCGTCGGCGTGACGCCAGCTCATATCGCCCGTGGTGCGTTCGAAGACGCAGATCACGTTGTCCTTCTCCGCGGGGCGACCGTTGTCCTGCGTGATGAGGCCGCTCATGTAGGCGGCTGTTTCAGGGCAATCGATGCCGGGGGTGAGTGGGCCGGAAAGGCCGCCCATCGAGTATTCGCCCGCGTCGAGCAGCGTGCGCGTGTACCAGTCGCGGCGCGGGTCCATGTAAGGTACGAAAATCTCGGAGAGATAACCTTCGTACATCACGTCACGCGATTTGCCGGCTTCGTTCCAGACGAGACGGCTGATCTGCGTGCCGACGCGCTGGTCCGAGCGGAGGTGGAACGACCAGTTGCCCCATGTGACGGTGTGCCCGTCGATGATGAAGCTCGGGCCATCCGGCTGCGATAGCGCGATCGGTGTCGGGAAGCCGCGCAGCTTGCCGAGATTGGCGCGGTCGTAATCGGCCTTTGTCGTCGTGGTCGGCACCACCTCGTCGTCGCTGATTTCCAGCACTTCGTTGGTGTTGACGTCGACGATGGCGATCAGACCTTCGACACGCCGCACGAACAGGTTGCGCACGCCGTTCACCGGGTCGCAGCGCACGATGGCGATGCGCTTGCCAGCATATCTGAGCTCGGCATGGTTGCCGATCGGCATGGCGCGGCAGTTGAGGAAGCGCGTCGATTCGATGCCGCGCGCCTTCAGCTTCGCCTTGAAATCGGGATGGTTGATCACCGCCTGCACGGGCGCACCGAGGAATTCCTCGATCAGCCACGCGGGCTGAACGTCGCTGCGAACCTTCCAGTTCGTGACCGTGCCCTTGTCGAGATCGACCAGCGCTTCGACGGCGTTCGGGCCTTCCTTCAGGCGAACTTCCGCCTGACGGGGTAGCGCTTTCGCGCCCGGTTTCCATGCCAGAACCTTCGTCTTTTCGGGCGGGCTGAGGGCAATGCGCGTGAAACGCGTCTTCGGCGTCAGGCGACCGGACGCTTCGAGGACCTCGAGAACGCGCCAGTGTTCATTCCATCCGAGAGGGTCGAGCGGGTGCCGAACCTCCGGTTGCGGTGTGGCGGGCTGTGCCGCGGCCGTGGTCGCAAGACCCAGAATTCCGGTCGCGAGTAGCAACAAGACGCGATGATTCATTCCATCCCCCCTTGACTTCCTGTCCCGAACATCGAATTACAACGTATACGTTGTATATGTAAAGAGGGGACGGACGTCGTGGGAGAAGTGCTTGGTCTCGGTGTGTCGCACTATCCGCCGCTCAGCGGGCGAGATGCCGACATGGCCAATATCCTGAAGGGCCGCCTTCAGGACCCGGATGTTCCCGCCCACGAAAAGGATCCCGCCAACTGGCCCGCCGACATGCAGGCGGAGTGGGGCAGCGACGAGGGACTTGCGGGCGCGGCGCGGCATCGCACGGCGATGCTTCATGGGCTGCGCAAGGCGCGCGAGGCACTTGACGCCTTCAACCCGGATTTCGTTATCATCTGGGGTGACGACCAGTACGAGAATTTCCGCGAGACGATCATCCCGCCGTTCTGCGTGATGGCCTATGACGACATGGCCGTGCACCCGTGGGGACACGCATCCGAATCCGCGATGTTTTCGGACAAGGAAGACGAGTGGGGCGGTGGCAAGCCCAACGTGTGGAATGAGCGCAAGGACTTCGAGATTACAGTGCGCGGCCATCGCAAGGCCGCCAAGTATCTCGCGGAATCGCTGCTCGATCGCGACTTCGACGTCTCCTATGCGTACAAGCCGCTGCACCATCCGAGCCTGCCGCACGCGTTCCTGAATTCGATCCTTTATCTCGATTACGACCGCAAGGGTTTCCCTTGGCCGGTGGTACCGTTCCAGATCAATTGCTACGGCCGCGCCGTCATCAGCTACCGGGGCTTCATCAGCCGCCTTGCCGATCGCGGGCGCGAACTCGATCCACCGTCACCTTCGCCGCGCCGCGTGTTCGACATGGGCGCGGAGGTCGCACGCATCTGTGCCGAGAGCCCGTGGCGTGTGGCGCTGATCGCGTCGTCGAGCTGGAGCCATGCCTTCCTCGTCGATCGGACCTACCGGATGCAGCCGGATGTGGAGCTTGATCGCAGGCTTTACGATGCGCTCGTTGCCGGTGACTGGGACGTGTGGCGCAATCTCAGCCTGCGCCAGATCGAGGAATCCGGCGATCAGGAATTGCTCAACTGGTTCGCACTCGCGGGCGCGATGAACGCACTTGGCCAGCGCTGCGAATGGTCCGATTTCGTGCAGACCTATGTGTTCAATTCGAGCAAGGTGACGGCGATCTTTCCGCCGGCGGGAGGGGTGAAGGCATGAAGACGAAAACGGCACTTGGACTGATACTGGCTGCAGCCGTCACGGTAATGGCAGCGGCACCTGTGGATGCGCAGGCGCAATCCGCGCAGGTTTCCGTGCTACCCGATACGACCGCGTGGGAGGTGACTTCGAAGGCGGGGCATCGCTACCGGATTTTCGCGGCGTGGCCGAAGGGCGAGGCGCCCGCCGGGGGCTGGCCCGTCGTCTATGTGCTCGACGCCAACATCATGTTCGGCACGATGGTGGATACGGTGCGCGCAATGGAACGCCGCGAGGCATCGCAGCCGGCGGTGGTCATCGGGATCGGCTATCCGCTTGATCTGGACCCTCGCATTGAGCGCGCGCGAGATTTGACTGCACGCCTCGGCACGCAGGAGCCGACCCTGCCGGGAACGGGCGGTGCGGAATCCTTCGCGGATTTTATCGCGAACGAGCTGAAACCGTCGATCGCGACTCGCTTCCGGATCGATCCAGCGCGCGAGACGATCTTCGGACATTCCTATGGTGGCCACTTCGTTCTCTACACGCTGGTGAACCGGCCGGAGCTGTTCGACAACTGGATCGCCGCGAGCCCCTCGCTGTGGTTCGAGAACCAGCTGCTTGCCAATCACAACGTCCGCGACCGTATCGGTCCAAAGCTGGCGGCGACCGGTGCGACGGGGCGTGTTCTCGTTACTGCGGGCGAATACGAGCAGGGCATTGATCCGGAATTCCCGAATCCGCGTCTGCCCCTGCTGATGGAACGCAAGATGGTGGACAACGCGCGCGAGTATGCCGAATTCCTCGCCGCGCAGCCCGGCATCGAAGCGCGCTTCGAAAAGATCGCGGGCGAAGATCACGGCAGTGTGATTCCGGTGGCGATGACGCGTGGCATACGCTTTGTGTTTGCGCCCGGCGCGAAGCAGCCAACGCCTGCGCCGAAGCCCGCACCGTTCAAGAACCCGACGCGCTACAAGGTGCCGGATGCCGCGACTTATCTGAAGATGACGCCAGAGGCGCGTTACGACCTTCGCATGAAGGTGCGCCGTTTGCCGGAAGCAGCCCAGCGAAAGGCGTGGGTGGAAGCGTTCGATCGCAGCCTGCAGACTGGCCTCACCTATGGTCCGCACCGCGTGCTGGCGGAAGAGCGGATTGCGATGGACAAGAAGCACGGCACCGCGCCGGTCGATTGAACGACCGGCGCGGCTTCGTAGCCGTTATCCGCAAATCCGCGGCATTGATGCGATCAGCGCGCGCGTGCGCTCGAAGCCGGCGACGGCCTTGTCGTCGAACGGATCGCTCTTGATCGAGGCGTAGACGCCGATCACCAGATTTCCGTCCGGTCCGAACAGCGAGATCGCGCGCGTCTTGAAGCCGGGCTTCGGATCGGCAAGCTCGGTGGCGTAGATAGCCGCGACCTGATCGAGCTGGATGTGCGAGTGTACGCCGCGGCCTTCGTCCGCATAGACGTCGATGTAGCCGTCCTTCGCGTCCTTCTGTGTGATCGGCACGAGGCTGGGGAACGCAAAGGCGTGCTTGCTGCCGGGCGATACCACCAGCGACACGCGTGTCGTCGCGCCCCACGCATCGATCGAACTCCAGATCGTTTTCACCTGATCGGGCGTTACCGCCGTGCCGACGCTGAGCGAAGCGGGAAGGCCGCTTGCGATCACGAATTCGGGGACGTTGAAGAAGCGGCTGGAGACCGCGAGCGGCACGCCGGGGCGGGTCTTCTCGTAGTAGGCCCTGATGTTGCTCGCTTGCTCGGTGGTGGCGCAGGCGGGGGCGCCTGCGAGTGCGGGGGCCGCGAACGCGGCGGTCAGCAGGAAGGCAGAGATATGTGCGATCATCTTTTCATGGTCTCCGGATTGTGCGTGACAGGTTGACGGCCAGCACGGCGGTGAGCAGTGCGGGCAGCGACACGGCGATGAAGATGCTGGAAAGCGGCCAATCCGCCGCCAGCAGAAGCCCCCCGACGGTTGGTCCGACGATCGAGCCGATCCGCCCCACGGCAAGTGCGCCGCCGAGCGCGGTGGCGCGGATCTCGGCGGGATAGAGCCCGGCGTTCGCTGCGTTCATTGCAGTCTGGCCGCCGATCGTGAACAGGCCGGCGATGAACGCCAGCGTCATCAGCAGAACGGTCTGATTACCGACGAAGCCGATCAGTACGAGGCTGATCCCGGCGATCGCGAAACCGACGGCGAGCGTCTGGAACGGCCCGAAGCGATCGGCGAAGCGGCCGAGCACGATGCCGCCGATGGCGCCGCCGAGGTTCAGGAACACCGCCGAGATGATCGCCGTATCGAGCGCGAGTCCGGATTCGCGGGCGACCGTGGGTAGCCAGCTCATCAGGAAATAGATCATCAGAAGGCTGTTGAAATAGGCGAGCCAGAGCTGTGCGGTTGTGGCTGCGAGGCCGCCTGCGAACAGCGCGCCGTAGCCGGGCGGTTTGGCCGTGCCCGGCGACGGGGCAGGGGTTTCGGGAAGCGGCGCGCGGTCTGGCCCCGCCATGCTGTCCAGCAGGCTTTCGAGGCGCGGGGTGCGCCCTTCGCGGCGGAGCAGATGATGCGGGCTTTCCGAAAGCCACGGCAGCAGCGCGAGCAGCAGCACCAGCGGCGCGGCGCCGCCGAGGATGAACACGCTTTCCCATCCGAAGGCGGGGATGAGGTGGCTGCTGATGTAGCCGCCGATCGCGGCGCCCAGGGGGAAGCCCGCGAACATCGTGGTGATCATCGTGGAGCGTGCGCGCGGCGGCGCGACTTCGGCCGTGAGCGCGATGATGTTGGGCGTCGCGCCGCCGAGCCCAACACCCGTGAGGAAGCGCAGCAGGAGAAGCACGATCCAGTTGTCGGCAAGCACCGTCGCGAAGCTGCCGATGCCGAAGGCAACCGTACAGGCAATGATGACAGGGCGCCTGCCCCAGCGATCTGACAGGGGGCCGAGCACGACCTGCCCAACCATGATGCCGACGAGGCCGGCGGCGAAGATCAGGCCGAAACGATCGGGCGTGATACCCCATTCCTGGCCGAGAACCGGCGCGACGAAGGCGACCGACTGCGTATCAAAGCCGTCGAGCATGGCGACGAGCGCGCAAAGCAGCGCCACCCGGATCTGGAACCAGCCGATCGGTGCGCGATCAAGGATCGCGTCGATCGGGGTTGCGCTTCCTGTTGCTGCCGGTGCCGCCATCCCCCACCTTTCAGATTATTGTATTCGGCATTTATTTCGAAAATAAAGCCCGCGGTCAACGTGAAATACCGGCAATTCTCGCCCTTTTTGCATTAAAAATTTCGATAAATAGCAAGCGGGCTATTGTCTGTCGCCCGCATGGGCCGCCAGCGCATCTACACCGGCTTGCGCCACCGCCGCATCGATGTGCGAAGGCGAACCGCTTACCCCGATCGCGCCGACGATCTTGCCGTCGTGAAACACAGGCAGGCCGCCTTCGATCGGCAGCATGTTGTCGATGGCGAGGATGAGGTTGTCGCCTTTCGCAACCATCTCCTGAATCACTTTCGTCGGCTGTCGGGTGAGGGCGGATGTCATCGCCTTGCGCCGGGCGATTTCGACGCTGTGCGGAAATGCGCCGTCCATGCGGCGGGCGAGCACGATGCTGCCCTGCTCATCGACGACGATGATGGCAAGGCCGAGCTTGCGGGTTTCGGCTTCTTTTGCGGCGGCATTCACCAGCGTGTCGGCCATGTCGATGCTGATCGTGGTCCGTGTCTGCGGCCCTTGTGCAGCGGCAGGTGGGCTTAGTGTGAGAACAGCGAGCGCGATGATGATTGTTTTCCGCATTGTCGATTGCTTTCCTTTCAGTCTCCGCCAAGTGAGCTTTAGTTTGCGGGTGCCTGAGCGTCCTATTCGATCCGCCAATTAAAATTTTCGAAAATCAAACAGATTATTGCGCTAAAATGCATAATGATGCAGCATAATATGGAAAATTGGACGAGAGAGGGTTTGCGATGAAGTGGTGCTGCGCGTTGACTCCGGTTCTGCTCGCTGCGGCTGCGCTTCCCGCGCGGGCCGAGGTGCTGCCAGATGTCGACAGCCGGATCGAAAGCGTCACACCGCGTGTCGTCGCGTGGCGGCGGGATATCCACCAGCATCCCGAACTCGGCAACCAGGAGGTCCGCACAGCAAAGCTGGTCGCGGCGCACCTCAAAAGGCTCGGCTTCGACGAGGTGCGCACGGGCGTCGCGCATACGGGCGTTGTTGGCGTGCTGAAGGGCAAGCGCCCCGGCGGCGTGCTGGCGCTGCGCGCGGACATGGACGCACTGCCGATCCGCGAGGTGACCGGTCTGCCGTTCGCCTCGAAGGTCGTCGTCGACGTGAACGGCACGCCGACGCCGGTGATGCACGCCTGTGGGCATGATGCGCACACCGCGATCCTGATGGGCGCGGCGGAGGTGCTGGCCGGGATGCGTGATCGCATCGCGGGCACGATCCTGTTCGTGTTCCAGCCTGCCGAGGAGGGCGTTGCCGGGCAAGAAGCCGGCGCACAGCTAATGCTGAAAGAGGGGGCGTTCTCGCCGATCAAGCCGGATGCGATTTTCGGGCTTCATGTCGAGCCGGGCCGGGTGGGCGAGATCGATGCGCGGCCGGGGCCGATGCTTTCGAGCGCGACCGGAATCTCGATCAAGCTCAAGGGCCGCCAGACGCACGCGGGGCGTCCGTGGGAAGGCACCGATCTCGTCAATCTCTCCGCGGATATCGTAAAATCGCTGAACACGATCGCGGCGCGGCAGGTGAACGTTTTCGAATACCCGAACGTGGTTTCCATCGGCGCGCTCCGCGCCGGGAACCGCAGCAATATCCTTTCCGGCGAAGCAACGCTCGACGGCACGATCCGCACCTTCGATCTTGCGCGCCGCGATGATCTGAAGGCGCGCATCCGTACGACGGTCGCCGGCCTTGCGGCTGGATACGAAGCGCAGGCAGACGTGAATTTCGAAGATGTCGCGCTCGTCACCGGCAACGATCCGGCGCTGCTCGATCTCGTGATGCCCGCTCTCAAGGCCGCCGCGCCGAAGGGTGTGAACACCGACGCGCTGATGCGCGGCGCGGCGGAGGATTTCTCGTTCTACCAGGCCGAGGTGCCGGGGCTCTATTACATCCTCGGTTCAACCCCGCCGGGTATTCCGATCGAGAAGGCGCCGACGAATCACAGCGACAGCTTCGATATCGATGAGGCTGTGCTGCCGATCGGCGTGAAGGCGCACGTGCTGACCGCGCTGAAGTTCCTCGATTCCCGCGCGAAATAGGCGCGAATTGAGCGGGGGCGTTCAGCCCTCGCGGCAGTAGGCCTCGGTGATGGCACGATGCATGGCAGTGTGGTCGACCTTCGGTTCGACATCGCCTTCGTAAAGCATCAGCGCCATCATGCCGTAATCCTGATGTTTGGCCTGATGGCAGTGGATGAGCGTCGGGCCGGGATTGTGCGCGACGAAATCGAGTTCGGCGGTGGTGAAAGGTTTCACGTTGATCGTGTCCTTCATCAGACCCGGGCAATACTCCTTGTCCCAGCGCACGACCTCGAAATGATGCCGGTGCAGGTGCATCGGATGGCCGAGATCGGTCTGGTTGTTGTAGACGATACGGTAGCGCTTGCCCTTTTCGACATGGATGCGGTCGGTTTCCGGCCACGATTTTCCGTTGATCGTCCACATATTGTATCCGCCGGGCCCGCCCGGAATTCGTCCGATCGTAAGTTCGATCCGCTCGTCGGGTTCGGGTACGGCGCGCGCGCCAGCAAACCGCTGGAAGCTCCATGTGCGTTTCACCGGCGTCCATTGCGGCGCGCCCGTCGCGCCCGCATACTCGATGATCATGCCCATGCCGCGCTCGCGTTCCTTGTCGTCGGTGGAGCCGAGAATCCATTTGCCCGGATTGTTCATCTCGACGATCACGTCCGCGCGTTCGCCCGGGCCCATCATCAGCACGTCGATCTCACAGGGTGTCGGCACGGGGTAACCGTCCATCGCGACGACGCGCAGGGTGTGGCCCGCAAGGCTGATCCAGCTGATTTCAGTGGCGCTTGCATTCAGCATACGGAACAGCACGCGCTGACCCTGCCGCACGCGTACCGGCGCATCGTGCCCCATCAGACGGCCGTTCATCGTGCCGTAGTCGAACCCGACCTCGAACCCATGCTTGGGATCGTTTGGGCGCAGTGTTTGTCCCGGCACCCAACGCGAACCCCAGTGGTGTATCGCGACGCAGACTTCCTGATCGTAGGCGCCGGGATCGTCGCCCTCGACGATGATGAAACCGAACAGCCCGCTGTAGGCGCCGAACATCAGCGCCTTATCCGCGATCATGTGCGTGTGATACCAGTGCGCGCCACCGGGTGTCGGCGCGAATTCATAGCGCCGCGTCTGGAGCGGCGGCACGGGCGGTGTGCCTTCCTCTTCCGCACCGTCGACGTTCGAAGGGATTTCGAGACCGTGCCAATGCACGAGTTCGGGCGTTTGCAGCAGGTTCGTCACTTCGACGATTGCATTGCGACCCTTGGGGAGGCGGAGGATCGGGCCTGGAACCTGATCGTTGTAGGTGAAGGTCTCGTAAGAAATACCGGGTGCGAGTTCGATCTTTTGCGGCGCAATCGTCAGGCGAACATCCGGTTTGCGTTCGCCCGCACCGCCAAGCGCGCCCGGTGCCGTGCACGCGCCAAGCAGCAGGCCGGTTCCACCCACGAAGCTACGTCTGGTGAAACCGTCCTGCTGCGACATGGTTTTTACTTTTCCATACGCTTGAAGCTGCTCGCCACGTTCGGGTCACCCTTACCCTTGTATTTCGCGTAGGCGGGGTAGGGGTACATCGGGCGCGTGCGCTGCGTCGGGTCGGTGGGGCCGTCCGTCAGGATGAACTCCGTCGGCACGACGCCTTCTTCCACCCACTTCACAAGCGCGTCCTGCGTATCGAAGACATAGGGGCCGGAGCCGCCGCTGCCGTGGTTCGCGCCCGGCACGAGATAAAGCTGCGCGAACTTCGAGACGGTGTCCTTGCCCATCTGCTTGCGGACCTTCTCGAACCAGTCGATCGTCATGTTCGCGGTGATCATGGCGTCGCCCCAGCCGTGCACGATGAGGAGCTTGCCGCCGCGCTTGTAGAAGGCGCTGAGATCAACTTCGTCCGGATCGAAGATCGTGGACATGTCATCGATCTTGGCTTTTTCCGCAACGTAATCGAACTGCGTCCAGTCGTAGTTCGGACCCGGCGTATCGCGCGTCACGAAATAACGGATGCCGGTCGCCGCGCCGTTGAGCGCGAAGGGAACACCGACCTCGTTGCTGCCGGGGATCGGCAGGATCGAGCGGGCCCAGTCATGCTCCGAGCCGATGTCTGTCGGATAGTCGAAATAGACCTCTCCGCTCGCGTTCACCGGCTTTGCGTAGAGCTTGCGGACGGCATCGACCTGTGCCTGATTGAGGCACTCGTTCTTCGCTTCGGATTGGCCCGATTTGCAAAGCAGTGCGACGGGATCGTACTTGCACTTGCGGGGATCATCGATGACTCCGTCCTTGAGGCCGTCGATCGCATCGCAGGCGTCGTTGGCGCCCTTCATGAGCAGTGGGATCTTGTCGGCCTTGAGCAGCGGCGTCTTGCCGTCCGGATGGACGGCAAGCGCAATCCACGGGAAGTGCGCGGCGTTCTTCGGATTGTAGTTCACGACTGGCGCCTTCACGAACACACCGTCGAAATCCTCTGGGTATTTTTGCACCGCGAACAGGCCCGCATTGCCGCCCTTCGAGAAGCCCGTGATGTACGAGTATTTCGGAGCGCTGCCGTAGAAAGCCTTTGTGATGAACTTGCCGACCTGCGCCGAGACATGGTTGGCGCGGTATGCGAAATCGACGCGGCCCTGATCGTTCTTGTACGCCCAGATCCCGTCGAACGGTGCACGGCCATAGTGACCGCCATCGTTGGTGATCGTCGCGTAGCCATCGTAGAGGCCGGGCATGACGATATCCTCGCCGACCTTGCCGCACCATGCGTCGCAGGCGGCGAGCAGGAAGCGGCCGTTCCACGTGTCCGTGAGCGGCAGCAGCAGGTTGAACTTCACGGCCGGGGTCACGTAGCCCTCGACGCGGCAGTGCACCGGGAAGGTGTCGAGCTGCGGCGTGACGTTGCCCTGCGAATGGCCGCGCTTCATGAACATGATCTTTTCAGGCGGCGTCGCCTTGCGATCCTTCACCAAGATCGCGGCGACGATATTGCCGGGCGTATCGGCGGCATTTTCAATGCTGAGGCCGTTCAGCGCTTCGCAGCGCGCAGCGAAATCGTCGATAGCGGCCTGAGTTGTCGCGGGCGGCGTGGCGGCGTTGGCCGACGCCGAGACGAGGCTGCCGACGAGCGGCAGAAGTGCATGACGGACTGTGCGGATCATTGGACTCGAAACCCCTCCTGTTGCTCTCTTGTGCAATAGGATAATTTCGAAAATAAATTCGTCCAGATAGATTTTAACCGGAAAATATCGATTTATTTCGATATTTATATCTGGCTTTCCGTCCGGTCTCCTTCCGCGCCGAGGCTCTCGACCTCGAGGACGGAGATGCCCACCCGTCTATTCGTCGACTGGTGCAGTGCCGTATTTCTCATCCATGCGCACGCGCTCTTCGTGCAGGCGCCGGTGCTGATCGTAGGTGAGGCCCGCGCCGAGCTGATACTGGAAGCGATCGTTCCAGGCTTTGTGCTGGGCTTCGGGCAGGGCGCGGATGCGCAGGCGGAGCCGATAGCGATCTTCGTCCGTCATGAGCATATAGGTCGGGGCGTCAGGCACGGGAATTCCTGTCGGGTTGTTGAACTCCGCGGGCTTCGGCGCAGGAGCAGGCATCTTCGCGGTGCGCGAGTAGGCGAAGTGGACGCCGTGGCCGATGGCGGCCGGGATCACGCTGCCGTGATCGAGACCCTCCACTTCGATGAACTTCGCTTCGATTCCGGGCAAGCCCGCGAGCCAGCCTGCAAATTCGTGGGCGTTGTCCACCTGCGTGCGCTGCTGGAGATCGCGTGGCGATTCGGGCGGGAAATCGGGGTCAGGATCCTGCTCGTACTCGCCGACGGTGATGAGCACGCGCGCCGAAAGACCCTGCGTTTCCATCTTCGGGCCAAGCCTTCCACGGAAGTTGCCGCGCTTCACCATGCCGTCTTCGAACCAGATCGACGGGCTCGCCGCGACATAGGTGTCGAACGTGTCGGGGCGGTTGATGAGCGTGTAGAGCGTGAACAGGCCGCCTAGCGAATGGCCGAACAGCATTTCGCGCTTGCTGTCGATCTTCCAGCGCTTGCCGATCGCGGGCTTCAGTGTGTCGTGGACGAATGTGAGGAAGCCTTCTGCACCGCCGGTGCCGGGGGTTTTGTTGGGCTGGGAGCCGAACGCGGGCGTGTAATCGATGGCGCGTTCCTTGCGCGGATCGGCACCTGCCGGGTAGCCGATACCGACGACGACGCTTTGCTCGCCCACATCCTGCCGCCGTGCCATCAGCCGCACCGATTCGGTCATCGCGCCGAACATGATGTGCGGATCGAGAACATAGACGATGGGATAGCCTGTGGCGGGCGCAGGGCCTGTCGGCGTTGCGACGACGATCTCGTAGGGGCGGCCGTTTGCGGCGCTGAGCGAGAAGGTCTCGATCGCCTCGTGCACCATGCGTGCCGGGGTTTCGGCGTGCGCGGGCGATATGGTGACGATCGTGGCGGCAACGAGACAGAGCGTGCGGTACATGCTGGTCATGATCCTTTTTGCAAACGATCGGGTGCGTATCAGCGCGGATCGAGCGCGAACCGGAGCGCGGTATTGAGTGCGGCGGGCAGCATCGACACGTGCTCCTGCCCCTCGATTTCCTTGTAGTAGACGCGCATCGGCGCCACCGATTTCACCATCTCGCGGGCATCCTGAACGATGTATCCGAGTTCCTCGGCACCGACGATCAGCATGAGTTCGTTGTTGCGATCCTGCTTCTCCCGTTCCGCGAGATAGCGGTCGCGCTCGGTGAGGAGCGAGCGGTTGTTCCACCAGATCGAAGGACTGCCGGACACGTACTTCTGGAACGCGTCCGGGCGGTTGAACAGCACGTGGAGCACGAACTGCCCACCGAGCGAATGGCCGAACAGCGTCTGCCGCCTGGGATCGATCCGGTAGCGGCTTTCAACGAGAGGCTTCACGCGATCGAGAAGCAGGGAGAGGAACGCCTCGCGTCCACCGGTGCGCTGCACGTTCTTCATCTTGCCGGGCACGTATTTGGGATCGGTCTTCGGTGTCATGTCGAAGAAGCGGCGGGGGCCGTCGAACGCCGTGTCGATCGGATAGCCGACCGCGACGATGATCGCGGGACCGATGCGGCCTGCCTGCAGCCGCGCGGCGTCCACCATCGATCCGAACACCGAATTGCCATCGAGCAGGTAGATCACCGGATAGCCACCCGCGGGCTCCGGTCCGGTCGGTGTGGAGACGAAGATGCGATAGGTGCCGTTTTCGGAGGTGATATCGAACTGCCGCGCGCCGCTGATCGTGGCAGGTGCCTCGACGGGAGGCGACGAAACGTCAACGCCTCCTGCTACCGCAGCGGACGCGGCCGGCGTCGCCGCTGCTGTAAGGAGTGCGCTTGCGACGGGGATAAGCAGGCCGGATATCTTCATCGAACGTCTCTCCCTGTTCGTTCAGAACCTTTTCGCGCGCTTGAGACGTGATCGTCAATAAATTTCGAAAAAAATGGCGTATGTTACGGATTATTGTTATTCGACTGTCTTCATCGTGTGTTTTTATCGATATTTTATAAGCAGGAGGGGGCGTTGCACAAGCTCATGATTTGGTTGTGGAAACGGGGTAATGCCAGATTGAGGGGTGGAGCAGGTGCGATTGCGGGAGCGCCGCGAATCGGTCGTTCGGTTGCCTGCCTGGCCGCTGCATTCCTCACACTGCTGGTGCCGGTCGCGGCGGCTGAGGCGGAGCCCGCGAAGCTTCCGGACGCCGTGACGCGTCAGGCATCGGTCCGCCTCAGCGATGGCAAGGCGCTCGCCTATCAGGTCACGGCGGGGGCGCTTCCGGTTGAAGGGCCGGGCGGAGAGCTTCTCGGTGAGGTGAGCTACACGGCCTATGTGGCCGCGGGGCAGGACAGGGGACGCCGCCCTGTGACCTTCGCGTTCAACGGTGGTCCCGGTGCGTCTTCGGTGTTTCTCCACATCGGCCTCCTTGGGCCGAAGCGCGTCGATTTCGCCATCGCGGGATCGACACCCTCCGATGCGACGCCGCTTCTGGACAATCCCGACACGTGGCTCGCCTTCACCGATCTCGTGTTCGTCGATCCGGTGGGCACGGGCTTCAGCAAGGCGCACGTCGCGCCGGATACTGCGCGCAAACATTTTTTCGGTACGGATCAGGACGCCGACTACCTCTCTGGCTTCGTGGCACGTTGGCTGGCGAAGAACGGTCGCATGGCGTCGCCCAAATATCTGGTCGGTGAAAGCTATGCGGGTATTCGCGTGCCCAAGATGGCGTATCGTCTCGTGAAAGTGGAAGGTGTCGCGATTTCGGGAATCATCCTGCTGTCGCCGATGCTCAATACAGTGATGTCTGCTGAGCCTGATATTTCGCCACTGCCCTGGGTATCGCGTTTGCCGTCGATGGCGGCGACCCATCTCGAACGGCAGGGCAAGCTCACCGATGCCGCGATCCGGGACGTCGAAGACTATGCGCGCGGCGAATACATACGTGACCTGATGCTCGGACGCGAAGATCCGGCGGCTGCCGTCCGTGCGGCGGACAAGGTTGCGGATCTGATCGGGCTGCCGACGGAAATGGTCCGCCGTCTCGGCGGACGCGTGAGTAACCTCGTCTACACGCGGGAGCTTGAGAAGGCGAAAGGCGTGTTCGTCAGCGCCTACGACCCGGTGGTGACGAATTTCGATCCCTATCCGTTTTCCGCTGAGCGGCAGGGCGACGACGCGATCCTGCAGGGGAGTATCGCTCCGCTGACGTCCTCCATCGTTCATTACGTGACGCAGGATATCGGCTGGAAACCGGAAAACACCTACATGACGCTCAATATCCCGCTGAACAGGAGCTGGGAAAGCAAGGAGGGGCTTGAGTCCGCGAGCGACCTTCGCAAGGCGATGGCGATGGACGGCAACATGAAGCTGCTCATCTCCCACGGCTACACCGATCTGCGCACGCCTTATTTCGCCAGCAAGCTTGTGTTCGGGCAGCTTCCGCCGATGGGCGACGCAGGCCGTGCGCGCTTCACGGTCTATCCCGGCGGGCACATGTTCTATTCGCGCGCCGACAGTCGTGCCGCCTACATGCGCGACGTGCGCTGGGCCTACAGCCGGGGGAACTGACATGGCGGGAGTTCTCGATCGTCGCGCGTTGCTCGGTGCGAGTGCCGCGGCCGGGGCGGTGTTGATCTCCCGGCCAGTCATGGCTGCGGAAGCCAGCGGCTCCGTAACCGTTCGCAACAGTGCCGAATTCGAGATGAAGAACGCGGAAGGGTACACCTACCGAATTCTGGTTTCACTTCCGCTCCAACCGACACCGCCGGAAGGCTTTCCGGTGCTGTATGTGCTCGACGGCAATTCAGTGTTCGGCACGGTGACGGACATGGTGCGGGGGCAGAGCCGTTTTCCGAAGGACACGGGTATCTCGCCCGCGATTGTCGTCGGCATCGGTTACCCGATCGATGGGCCTTTCGATTCCGAGCGGCGCGTGTTCGACCTCACCGTGCCGACGGCGGCATCGGAATTCCCGCCCCGACCGGACGGCAAACCCCGCGACGAGAATGCAACCGGCGGTGCGGATGCTTTCACGCGTTTCATCATTGAAACGGTGCAGCCGGAAATCGCGCGGCGCTGGAAGGTCGATCGCAACCGGCAAATCCTCTCCGGCCATTCGCTCGGCGGCCTGTTTTGCCTGAACATGATGTTCCACCATTTCGGGCACTTTCGCGGCTATATCGCGCTCAGCCCTTCGGTATGGTGGAAGCGGCGCTACATCCTTACTGCCGCAAAAGAGTTCGCGGCGCGTCAGCAGGCGCGGGTGTGGACCGAAAGCCTGTTCATCGGCGTCGGGGAGCGTGAGCAGGACAGCAGCGAACCCGAAGAGACACGGATGGTCGACAATGCGCGGCTGGTCTCCGACGTGTTGCAGCCGCTCACGGCGCGCGGTTTTGCAAACGGCTTCGCGATCGCGCCGGACGAGCATCACCGCTCTGCCGTACCCGCCCTGATCAGCCGCGCCTCGCGCTTCGTTTTCGCCGCCATGGCGTAAAGATCGCATTCAAAGGACTGCTCCCAATGAAGACACGTTTCATCACCGTGCTGCTTTTGGCCACAGGGCTTCCCGTGAATGCGGCGGCGCGGGCCGAAATCACCCAGGCTGCGCCGGTCGCGCTCGAAGGGACGGAAGAGCGTTCGCTCCAGTCCGCTGAAGGCCTCGACTACCGCATCTTTATTTCGACGCCCACGGAGCAGGCGCCGCCGGGCGGCTGGCCCGTCGTTTATGTGCTCGACGGCAACGGCTGGTTCCTGCCGTTCGCGCAGCTCGCCCGCATGGTCGGCCGTCGCCCCGATCACAACGGGCGGCTGCCTGCCGTTGTCGTCGGCATCGGCTATCCCGGCGAACGGCCGTTTCATACCGAGCGGCGGACGTGGGATTTCACACCACCCGCGGAACTCCGCGAACCGCCGCCCGAGCCCGGCGGCAGGCCGTGGTCGCGCACCGGGGGGTCGGAGGATTTCCTCGCGTTTCTCAAGACGCGCGTGAAGCCGATGATCGAGGCCGAATTCAAGATCGATACCAGCCGGCAGGCACTGTACGGCCATTCGCTCGGCGGTCTGTTCACACTGCACGCCGCGTTCACGCGCCCGGAGAGCTTCCAGTATTTCGGCGCGATGAGCCCGTCGATCTGGTGGAACAAGGCGTATGTGACGGACGAGGAGAAGGCGTTTCCGGCCGCGCTTGCGAAGCACAAGGGGCGGGCTAACCTCTTCATGGGTATCGGTGCCAGCGAGCTTCCGCACATGGTCGCCGACGCTGACGCCATGGCTAAGCGCATCGCGGCAGCGAAATATGACCGGCTCGATTTCACCTATGTGGCGTTTCCGGGCGAAGAGCATATCTCTGTCGCGACGCCCGCGTTCACACGTTTCTACGACACCGTTTTCGCGGCGACGGACACGGACAAAGCGAGCTATCTGAAGGCGTATGACCTGGGCGTCGACGCAAAGGCGATCGAGGATGCGGACGCTTATTTCAAACTGACGCCTGAGCGGCAGGCTGCTGTACGCCGTGCCGGGCGTAGCCTCACCAACGCAGATCCCGCAGCATTCGACCGCCGCCTGCGCGGCTGGATCGCGGCGCTTCCGGCGCACGAGCGTGAGGCCGTGCAAAAACAGCACGATCGCTGGGACCGAAAGACCGGCACCGTGCCGGTCCCCTATTGATCCGATGGCTTCGTCCTTCGAACCCGGGCGGCTGCCCACACTCGCCGATGTCGAACAGGCCGCGCGCGCCATTGCCGGCGCGGTTGCGGACACGCCGTTCATGCTCAGCGAGACCCTGTCGGCAAGCGCGGGGTGCAAGCTCTACCTGAAGTTCGAGAACCTCCAGTTCACCGCCTCGTTCAAGGAGCGCGGTGCACTGAACAAGCTATTGTCTCTGTCGGCGACGGAGCGCGCGGCGGGCGTCTGCGCGATGTCCGCCGGCAACCACGCGCAGGGAGTGGCGTATCATGCGCACCGGCTCGGCATCGCGGCAACGATCGTAATGCCGGAAGGCACGCCGCTCACCAAGATCTCGCGCACGCGCGATCACGGCGCGAACGTCATCGTGCACGGCAGCAATCTGAATGCCGCGCTCACTCTGGCGAACGAACTTGCCGAGCGCGACGGGATGACGTTTGTCCATCCTTATGCTGATCCGGCGGTGATCGCGGGGCAGGGGACGCTTGCGCTCGAAATGCTGGGCGCAGTGCCGTCACTCGATGTGATCGTCGTGCCTGTGGGCGGTGGCGGGCTCATCTCGGGCATCGCTGTCGCGGCGAAAGCGATCAAGCCTTCGATCCGCATCATCGGCGTACAATCGGAGGTGTATCCGTCGATGGCCTGCGCGATGGCGGGAACGCAGCCGCCTGCGGCGGATCGACTCACGATCGCCGAGGGCATCGCCGTGAAAGAGGCGCATCCCTATACGCGGGCGATCGTCTCGCGTTTTGTCGACGAGGTGCTGGTTGTCGAGGAGGCCGCGATCGAGCGCGCCATCGCCGACCTTCTCGCTATCGAGAAAACCGTGGCCGAAGGTGCGGGCGCGGCGGCGCTCGCGGGCGTGATGAGCAACCGGGAGCGGTTTCGGGGCCTCAATGTGGCTGTGCCGCTCAGCGGCGGTAACATCGATCTCAGGGTTCTTGCCTCGGTCGCGATGCGCGCCCTGGTGCGCGGCGGGCAGCTGATGCGCTTCAGCATCGCGGTGAACGACCAGCCCGGAACGCTCGCCCGCCTCGCGACGCTGCTTGGCCAGCTTGGCGCGAACATTATCGAGATCATGCATGACCGGTTGGCGCTGTCGTCCAGCCCCAAGGGCGCGGTGATCGATGTGGTCGTTGAGGTTCAGGATCATGCGCACCGGGCCGTCATCGTGGAACGGCTGCGGGAGGAGGGCTTCACGCCGACGTTGTGGCAGGACGCGGTCTGAGCGGCGGACACTTTCCGTGACACGTATGGGCGCGTAGAGAGGGCCACCCCTGATCCCTGAACGGAGACCGCCATGCTCCAGCTCTACGGCCACCCCTTTTCCTCCTACACATGGAAGGCGGAGATCGCGCTCCTTGAAAAGGGCATTCCTTACACGTTTCGTATCCTCGATCCGGAACATGCAGAGAATGTCGAAGCGCTGCGCGGACACTGGTCTCCCGGAAAGTTTCCCGTGCTCGTCGACGGCGAGCGCCCGGTGATCGAATCCTCGATCATCATAGAATATCTGGACCTGCATTTTCCCGGATCGCCCCGACTTATTCCGGAGACGCCCGAGGCAGCGCTTGCGGCGCGGTTTCTGGACCGTGTGTTCGACAACCATGTGATGGCGCCGATGCAGGCTGTCGTGGGCGAATACCTGATCGATATGCAGGCGCCCGACAGGTCGCGGATCGACCGCGCCTGCGCTGCGCTGGACACGATTTACGCCTGGCTCGACGAACGGCTGAAGGGCGACTGGGCCTGCGGCGAGGATTTCACAATCGCCGATTGTGCAGCAGCACCCGCGCTTTTCTATGCCGATTGGGTGCGCCCGATTGCTCCCGCGCAGGCGCGGCTCAAGGCCTATCGTGCCCGGCTGCTCGCGCGCCCGTCCGTCGCCTGGTGCGTGGACGAAGCCCGCCCGTACCGCGCCTACTTCCCACCCGGCGCCCCCGATCGGGATTAAGAAAGCGACGCGAGCAGATCGGGGATGCGTATGAAAGCGAAGGCTACTGCGCTGTCCGCAATGCCGTAGGGCATGAAGATCGAGTTTCCATGGCGTAGCGCCCCGCATGTGTAGACGACATTCGGTACATAGCCCTCGCGGTCCTCTTCGGACGCGGCGAGAATGGGTGTGGCGGTGCGGCCAAGCACGCGTGACGGATCGGTCTTGTCGAGCAGTACGGCGCCGATCGAGTATTTGCGCATGGCGCCGACGCCATGGGTGAGCACGAGCCAGCCCTCGTCGAGTTCGATTGGGGCGCCGCAATTGCCAATCTGGAGGAGTTCCCAGGAATAGCGGGGTGCGAGCAGCAACGTGCCTTCGTCCCAATGGGTGAGACTGTCGGATGCGATCAGGTAAAGGTTTTCGCCGTCCTGGCGCCCGATCATCATGTAGCGGCCGCCGATCTTGCGCGGGAAAAGGCCCATGCCCTTGTTGCGGGCGGCGCGACCTGTCAGCGGCGTTAGGTGGAAGCTGCGGAAATCCCGTGTCGAGAGCAGTTCGGAGCGGATTTCGCGCCCGTTATAAGCGGTGTAGGTGCCGAGCCATTCGTAGCTGCCGTCCTCATGTTCGAAGCGCAGCAGGCGCAGGTCTTCAAGGCCGTTGGTCTGTGCGGGGGTGATCGGGAACAGTACCGTACCCGAAAGCGTGCTGTCGGCATGGCGATACACGCAGACGGGGCCTTCCTGCAGCCTGTCTTCGGGGCTCTGCGCGTCCGCTGCCGTCGCAAACGGCGGCTGCGGCGCGAGTTGAAGCTTGCCTTTCGATCCCAGAATGCCTTCGCGAAAGGCGACGGAGGAGATATGCCCCTCACCAACGGCGCGCAGCGACAGCACGATGCGCACGCTGTCCTTTTCAAGGCCGCTCTGATCGACATGTGGCACGACGCTCGGGTTCATGAGTGCGGCAGCGGCATAGCTGTATTCGTGACAGAAATAGGCGCCGATCAGCTGCCGCCGCGCTGCGCTGAGCAGGCATGTATCCAGCTCCAGCATCGCGGCCACCTCGTCGCAGCGGGTGATGAATACCTTCTGCGTCTGCCAGTGCCGCGCCTCGAAATCGCGCATCACGAGCGCAAGCTCGTCCGCGACCGTCTGCTCATCGAGCGCAAGCACCGCGTCGACGATCCGACGGCTTCGGCTCGGCGCAGCGCTGGTCGCCTGCCAGCCCAGATGGAACGGGCGCACTACGACCCGCGACGGGTCTGCGGTCAGGCGGAGCGGCAACGTCTGGATTGCTTGCAAGGATCGGCCCCGTCTCTCCGGCTCAGGCGGAAAGCTTCTCCGCCGGGTGTTGTTGTGCCACCGATTGGGCCAGTTTCGAAAGCCTGATCATGGCGCAGGAGGACAATTGCAGTGCAAGCAGCGACTCTGCGCCTTGATTGCGGTTGACGCCGACCGGGGTCAGCCCGTCGAAACACCCGCCGTCACCACGCGTGGCGAGCGGGGTGCCGTGATCGTTGTAGCCGAGGAACCACTGGTAGCAGCTTCGCCCCATCTCGACCCAATGCCTGTCCGGTGCCACCTCAAAAGCGGCGAGGCACGCTTCGAGCGTGGCGTGCGCCTCGAGCGGTTGCTGATCGAACGGCAGGGGGTGCTTGTAGGGGCGCCCGAAACTCTCCGTACCGACTGCGCGGAAATGGCCTCCCGGCGCGGTCTGCCGCTCCATGATCCAGCGCAGCGTCGCAAGGCCTGTTTCGATGAACGTGGAATTCTGCAGTCGCTGTCCAGCCGCCAGAAGCGCCTCCGGAAGCCGTGCATTGTCGTAGGCCAGCATCGCCTCGAACCATGCCCAGTCGGGACGGCGGGCGGTATCGAGGATTGCCAGCAACTGATCGCCTGATCGTTCGATGAGTTCACGGGCCATGGCATGATGCGGCACCGCATCGAGCACGGCTGTCGCGCCCAGTATCGTGAAGGCCATGGCGCGCGGTGCATCGAGTGTAATGTCGCGGGCGGCTGTTTCGAAAAGGCGCAGGCCCCATTCCCGGTGTTTGCCCATAGGCGCCTCGCGCGCCGTGACGCCGAGCGCCCACAGTGCGCGGCCGCAAGAGTCTTCGGAGCCTTCTTCCTCGCACCACCTTCGGTCGTAGGTCATGAAGTTCCGGAAGCGGCGGCGTTCAGGGTTCCACGCGTGCTGAAGGAAGGCGGCGTAGACTGCTGTCCAGCGATCGCGCACGGCGTCGTCAAGCGATGGCAGGCGGTGCATCAGGATGAGCGCGCGGGCGTTGTCGTCTGTGCAATAGCCGTGGTTGCGGTCGGCCACGGCAAAGGTGCCGTGCTGGAGAAGACCGGTGGTATCGCTCATGCGCAACACGGCGCTCGCATCCGGCGGCAGGATGGTTTGGGCAGGCCGAGGCGAGAGTCGCGCGGGCTTTTGCGCCTCTGCCGTGACGAGGAGCGCATGTGCACTGCGGGCCAGTTCCGACCAGAGCATCGAACGGCCTCGCGCATAGGCACGCGCGCTATATGCGAGGCGGGTGTGCGTGTTCGAAAGCAACCCGGATATGGCTTCCGCCATAGCGTCGCTGTCGCGGAACGGAACGAGGATGCCGTGATCGGTATCGAGAATTTCCGTTGCGTGCAGATAGGGCGTCGACACCACAGGCTTGCCAAGGCCAACCGCATAGCTGAGCGTACCCGACGTGATCTGCGCCGGATTCACGTAGGGCGTGACATAGATATCCGCAGCTTGCAGGTAATCGAGAAGTTCGTCGCGTGGTACGAACCGGTCGATGAAGGCGATGTGTTGATCCACGCCAAGCTCGTGGCCGAGCGACGTCAGTCGTTCCCGGTGCGTATCGCCCTCGGTTCCGAGCAGGTTGGGGTGCGTGGCACCGAGCACGACGTAGAGCGCATCGGGATGCGTCGCCGCGATCGTCGGCATCGCGCGAACCATCGTATCGATACCTTTGTCCGGGGCAAGCAGCCCGAAGGTCAGGATCACCTTGCGCGTTTCCCAGCCGAAGCGGGGCTTCACGGTATCCGGATCGACGCAGGGGCGGTCGGGAACGCCGTGCGGGATAACGCTGATCCGCCCGGATGCCATCCCATAGCATTCGGAGAGGATGCTGCGCCCACGTTCCGCCATCACCATGATGCGGCTGCTGCGGGTGAGCAGCGCGTTCATCACACGGCGCTGGTCCGCATCCGGATGTTCGAGCACCGTATGGAGCGTGGTGACGAGCGGCAGGTTTGTGCGGGCGAGCAGGTGCAGGATGAAATCCCCGCCGCTTCCGCCGAAAATACCGAATTCGTGCTGCAGCCAGATCGCCTGAGCGCCGCTTTCCTCAATGGCTCGCGCGGCCTCGGAATAGGCGGACAGGTCCTGATCATCCAGAAGGCGGATATCGGAGGGGTAGGATTCGTAGGCCTTACCCTTCATCGCATAAAGATCGATGCAAAGCTTAGGGAACGCCGTTTTCAGCGCGTTTCGGCAATCGGTGGTAAAGGTGGCAATGCCGCAACGGCGCGGCTCGCTGTTACCGATGAGCGCAACATGCCGGAGCGAAGACGGAAACGGCGGATCCGGGGCGGCCGCCGGGCGCCCTCCCATCACGCTGCGATCAGCTTCAGGGCACTTGGCTTTGCCGTGGGGAGCGCCTTGCTGCCTGCCTTAGCCATCAAGGCCTGCTTGCGGGCGAGCATCTGGTCGCGGAGCGCGACAAGATCAACATCCGCCTTACGGGCCTGCGCGAACATGCCATCCGAAGGGCGTTCCTCCTCCGCGACGTGGTGCCGGATTTCCTCTGCCAGCACGGTCACCTTTGCGTCGTAATATTGCTCATCCGGAAATGCGGTCTGCAGATCGTTCACGAGCAGCTTGGCACCATCATGTTCCACATAGGCCTCGTCGAGCGTGTCATCTTCGATCTTGTCGCGAAGCGCGGGATAGAAAATCTCTTCCTCGATCATCGTATGCACCTTGAGCTCGGTGCAGATTTCTTGAACGATCTCGCGTTTACGTTTGCTATCGCGCGCTTTTTCGAAGGCTTCGAACAACGCTTCGACCTTGCGATGGTCCGCCTTCAGAAGGGCGATCGCATCGGTATATTCCGCCATGGCTGTATCTCCTTGCCGCAAACGCTGGTCTCGCGAACGCCGAATCATGTTCATTATGTGGTTGTCCGATCAAACGCGTGGAGAGCGCGGCATGTTCCCCACGGTTCACCGCAGCTTCTCCTGCGGCGAACGGAGCAGAGGAGAGGCGCCGCGGACGGGAAATTTGCAAGCCGGCAATGGTGTCAATGTAAGGAAAGAAGCTGAAAGCCCTTTCTATACAATATGATATGGTTATTGCAGTAAACGCATACCGTCTCATCCTGGCGGCACATTATAGTGCCCGGAGACGAGGGAACGGGGCGAGGGCCGGCATGTTAAGCGATCGTATCGAAGGCAAATGGATACTCATGTTCCGCGACGTGTTGGCGGCGTCGGGCATCGGTGAAAACAGCCTTGTCGGCATCATTTGTGAAACGCAGTCGCGCACGCTGAACGTGCATCTCGTCGAGCTTGCGTTAACGATGCTCGGCGCGCGGAGTTTCAAGTTCGTGGCGACGACGCCCCGCGTCGATACGATCGTGCCGACGCGCTCGACGGGTACCTCCGCATCGATGGCCGGGCTTGGGCCAATCATCAAGGGATTCGCGCCGTGCGACCTGATTGTCGACCTGACCGTCGAAGGTATGCTGCATTCGCCCGAGCTTCATGACCTGCTCTCGGTTGGGCTGCGGGCGCTCTACATCCTCAACGAGCATCCGGAGGCGCTGGAGCGGCTCGACATGAGCCCCGCCGAAATCGCGGTGACGCTGCGTAGCTGGGAAATCCTGAACGCCGGGAAGGTCATGAAAATTGTGTCCGATGCCGGAACCGACCTGACCGTTGACATGGTCGGCGGGCACTGTGCCGCCGCCACGGGCGTCGTCGATGCGCAAATGCCGCTTGGCCACTGGCCCGGCGGGCTTGTCGCGGTGTCGCCGGCGGCGGGGTGCGTGAACGGTAAGGTCGTCGTCGACGTCGGCGATCTCAACTGCACGTTCAAACGCTATCTGGAACGTCCGATAACGCTCCATATCGAGAAGGATATCATCGTTGCAGTGGAGGGCGATGGCGTCGATGCTGAACTCTTCCGCAGCTATTCGGCAGCGTGGAACGACGAGAATGCGCTGACAACCTCCCATCTCGGCTGGGGCACAAACCCGAAGGCACGCTGGGAAAGCATGGCCATGTACGACAAGTGCGATACCAACGGTATCGAGGCGCGGACGTTCGCGGGCAATTTCCTGCTGGGGATCGGCGCGAGCCATGTCGCGCGGCGCGAAACGCTGAATCACTTCGATCTGCCGACGCGCGGCGCCACGATCCATGTCGACGATCGCATGGTGGTCGATCGAGGTCGGCTCCGCGTTCTTTAGGGGGGCGGTACGGGCCTGTTATTGTCATGTAAGGAGAGTAAACGGATGCCGCTGCTGCACCGTGAGCGTATCGGGCCTGCGCCTTTTATTGCCATCGATCACGCCGGGCGGGGCGAACTGATATTGCTGCTTCATGGAATTGGCGGCAACAAACGCAATTGGATCGACAATCTGGAGGTGTTCGCCGAACATTTCCACGTTGCAGCGTGGGATGCGAGGGGGTGGGGCGAGAGCGATGATTATGACGGCCCATTGACCTTCGCGGACATGTCGGCAGATCTGTGCAGGGTCATCGATTTCCTCGGGCATACACGGGCGCATCTGGTCGGCTTGTCGATGGGCGGGCGCGTCGCCATGCATTTCGCGGACAATTATCCGGAGCGTGTCCGTTCGCTCGTGCTTTGTGATACAACGCAAGGCCCAAAAGGCTGGACAGAAGAACGGCGCCTGGACTTCATACGCTCGCGGCAGGAACCGCTTTTGAACGGGCTGACCCCTGCCGATATCGCAAACGACGTGGCGAGGTCGCTTGTTTCTCCCAACGCAAGCGCCGAAGCCCTGGCGAAGCTCGTCGACAGCCTCGGGCGTCTCCACAAGGACAGCTATCTGAAGGCTATCGAAACCAATGTGTCGGATGCGGTACTCGCCGATCTCACGAAAATCGCGGCGCCGACGCTGGTGATGGTGGGCGAGGACGATCAACTCACGCCGCCGGATGAGGCGGAGGAAATCGCGCGCCTCATTCCGACCGCGCGGCTGAGTATTCTGAAAGGGGCAGGGCACCTCATCAATATCGAGGCGCCCGATGTGTTCAACCGTCAGGTGCTTGAATTTCTGCTCGAAACGTCGAGAGGTGTTTGATCGAACCTTCGCAGCGGCAAAGTGAATATGACAAGCGCCCGGCTTCATATTATGGGGAGGTTCCTGGGGTAGAGGATCGGCCATGACAAAAGGCGCGCGCGCAAGGATTGCCGGAGATGCGAAACCGCGCGACGGCGATCTGCGTGTCCGAAAAACTAGCCGGGCGAGCCTGTCTCAGCGGAAGCGCAGACAGATCATCGAGGCTGCAACGAAGATATTCCTCGAGCACGGATATCACGGCGCGAGCATGGATGCGGTGACGGCCGCCGCCGGGGTTTCGAAGCCGACGCTCTACAGTCTGGTGGGAAACAAGGAAGAACTGTTCGAGCAGATTCTGAGATCGGCTGCGGACGAGATTCTGCTGCCGACGAAGCAGAGCCTTAAATCGGTGAAGACGATTGAGGCTGCGCTCTATGAATTTGCCAAGCGCTATGCTGACGTTCTACTCAGCAAGGAGATGCTTGCCGTCCATCGTCTCGGGGTGGGAGAGGCGCAGCGTTTCCCGCATCTCGGAAAACTCTTCTACAATGCGGGCCCTGCGAAAGCGCTGGAGGGCGTGACAAGCTATCTCGCCGCGTTCGCGCAGCTCGGGGAGCTCGACATCTCGGACCCGGAAATGGCCGCGCATCATTTCTATGGCCTGACGATCAACCCGCCACGGAACCACATGCTGTTTTTCGGCCACGATTCCCTGACCGGAAAGCAGATCGACGACTTCATTCGCAAGGGATTGACGATTTTCCTTAAGGCTTACGGTAAGGCGTGAAACCCGGGCCGGGACGCCACGCGCATCCCGGCCCGGCGATGCATTACAGGCTATACTTCAGGCGCAGGAACCATTCGATGGGGCGGGCATAGATGGCATAGGCCATGCCTGCGCCAGAAAGGTCCGCGTAGCCCGTCATCATGTATTTCTTGTTCGTGAGGTTCGTCGCCCCGGTGCTGATCGCCCAGCGTGCGTCGTCGCTGGTAAACGTGAGCGAGGCATTGAACGTGCTGTAACCGGGCTGACGAAGCAGCGCGGTGTTGGCCGCGTCTTTGTAATGGCTGCTCCTGTAGGCCCAGTCTCCGCGCAGGCTGAGCTTCCCGGCTTCTAGGGTAAGGAGATCCGAGGTGAAGCCGGCTGTGCCCGTCCATTTGGGCGCGTTCGGCAGTTTGCTGTCCACCGTGACCGGCGCCGCGACCGCCGGCACTTCCAGATACTCGGAGTGCGTATAGCCGAAGCCGCCGTTCAGGGTCAGCCAGCCCGTTGCCGCGGCCTCGAATTCGGCTTCGATACCCTTCATGCGCGCCTTGCCGGCATTCTGTACGGTGGGAGCGATCAACACGGTGACCGTGGTCTGGAGATCCTTGTAGTCCGTGTAAAAGCCCGCGACGTTGAGACGAAGGCGGCGGTCGAACAGCTCGCTCTTCACACCCATCTCGTAGCTTGTCACGAACTCTGGCTTGAACGACGGAGTCTGCGTGAGCGGCGGGAAGACGCGCTGCGTGAAGCCGCCCGATTTGAAGCCGCGCGAATAGGTCGCATAGACCATGGGGCCGTCATCGAAGCGATAGTCGAGTGTGACGGCGGGTGTGAACTCCTTCGCGGTTGTCGCGCTCCATGCATAGGGCAGGAAGCGATCGCCGACCTCCAGTGGTCCGCCATCCCCGTTGAAATCCACGATCCCGAGCATGGCGAGGAAGCCGGACACCGAAGGCGCGATCGAGGTGACATATTGATCGGCGAGGAAGCGCTTCTTCTCATGGGTATAGCGCCCGCCGAGCGTGAGATTGAGCTGGTCCGTGACAGGATAGATCAGCTGGGCGAACGCCGCGTAGCTGTCGTTGTCGACCTTGCCGCCGCTGAGGAAGCCGATCGGCTGATCCGTGCCGGGCTGAATGCCGTTCCTGTCCGTGCCTTTCTCCTTCAGGTAGTAAAGTCCCATCAGCCACTTCAGCCTGTCGAACGCAGTGCCGCTGAACTGCAGTTCCTGACTGAACTGCCACTGGCTGTAGTCGTTCGCGGAGTTCGTCGCGCGGACCGGAGCGCCATCGTGCTCCAGCGAGAAGGTGCTTTCGAGATCGCGGTAAGCCGTGATCGACTTCACGTTGACGATATCGCTGCGCTTTTCGACCGTGAGGCTGAGACCCCAAACGTCGAGCGACGATCTGTTCATCTGGCTATTGGAGTTCGTGTATTTGCTGTCCGTCAGCCATTGGCTGTTGTAGCAGGCCGGATTGTCGAGCGGGCTCGGACCGGTCATCATGTTGGCGCAGCCCGCAACGCCACCCGCGCCGAAGTTATTATAGAGCAGCGGGAAGAAGCCGAACTCGTTGATGGCGAGAACCTTGATCGGCGGCTCATGTTCGCGCGCCCGCGTCGCGTCGGCGGCGAGGGTGACGGTGATGTCGTCGGCCGGCGTCCACGCGGCGACGATCCGACCCGAGAGGCTGTTCTTGTTGCCCGTGTCCCAGCCGTCCGTCAGGCGTTTGCCATAGCCGTCGCGGCCCTGATAGCTGAGAGAGGCGCGCACGGCGAAATCTTCGGAAACGGGAAGGTTGATACCACCCTTGAAGTCCGTGCGGCTGTAGCGGCCCGTCGCGCCTTCGAGGTTCAGCTCGAAATCCTGTGAGGGCGCCTTGGAGGTGATGACGACGGCACCGCCGATCGTGTTCTTGCCGAACAGCGTACCCTGCGGCCCGCGAAGAATCTCGATCTGGCTGGTGTCTGCGGTATCGAGCAGCGCGCCGACCGCGCGACTGATGTAGACGCCGTCAAGGTAGATGCCGACGCCGGGGTCGATCGTGAGGTTGAAGTCGGTCTGGCCGATGCCTCGAATGAAGACCGTGGCCGAGTTGCTGCTGCCCGAGATCGCCGAGGCGCCGTCGAAGCTGACGTTGGGCGTGAACTTGCCGACGTCCGCGATGGTGCTCACCTGGCGCTCCTCGAGTGCCGCGGCGCTCATGGCGGTGACGGCGAGCGGTGTGTCCTGAAGGCTTTCTGCTCGCTTGCGTGCGGTGACCGTGATTTCTTCGAGTGCTGGTGCGGCGCCTTCATCCTGTGCGGCCGCAGGTGTTGCAACATTCGTCAAGGCGACTGCGAGGACGGATGCCGATATCCGCCATGTGCCCTTTTTCATGCTTCCCTCCAATCCTGTATGATCCCCACCTTCGAAACGGGGTGACGGTGTTCGTTTCCGGGCGAGCGAGGCGTGTTGGGCGCCTCTTGGCGCACGAACCTCGGAATCTCCCTTTCCCGCGTATCGAAACATGCCACTGCGCGCGCTTCGCCTAGAGGGGAGCCGCGCAAGCGATGTGTGCAAAGTGCAATTGGAAGGCCATCTTACGGCATCAGTCGCGTCGATTTTTTGGGCTGATCTTTACTAAACTGCTTGGTAAAGTGGATTATGCCGAATCGTTGAGAAGGAGAGATATCTCTTCTTCCTTTTTGGTCATTCCTTCGAAATCGCCCTGGAGGCCGTGTCTTGCAAATAAATTACACTATGTAGTAAAGTGGGTGCAGGCTTCCGGGATGGGTGGGAAATGGGCGCCTAATGCAATCGAATGCCAGAGATCTGATCGACAGCGACGTCTTCGAGCAGCTGCGCCTGCCCGTCGTGAGACCGTCTACCTTGAGTACCGTGGCGCGGCAGCTTTGCGGAAAACATGGTGATTCCTACAAATTCCGGCCTGAAGATCGCCTCAGCCAGAACATGGTGATCCACGGCCCGGAGAACCCGGAGCTTTCGATCTGCGCCGTGAAGACGAGCTCCGCGTTCGTCAGCGAGACGGTGGCCCAGCGGGGGGTCAATATCATGATTCCGCTGGAGCCGGAATTTTCCGTCCTCTCCGATCGGAAGTCTTGGGAGCCGGTCGCGCCCGCGAGCGTTCTCGTCTCTTCGCCCGGCCGGCCGCAGTGCATTCGCTGGCCGGAAGGCGGGCGCCTCTTTGCCCTGCGCATTTCCCGAAGCGCCTTTGAAGGCGTGCTCAGCCGGGCCGGCGCGGCCGGGGCTGGAATGCCCATGCATTTCTCTCCAATCATGGATCTGAATTCCGAAGGCGGCGAGGCTTTCAGCCCGCTTCTGCGCGCGCTTGCGGTGGATGTCGCGAATGACGAGGCGCTTTTCCAGTATCCGGACGTCGCCAGCGCGTGGGCGACGTTGATCGCCTCCGCGCTGCTGCGGCGGCAGCCCAACAATGTGTACCGGAAGGATGAGGGCGCGCGGGAGGAAATGCCCGCATTCGTCAAGACGGCGCTCGACTACATCGATCGCCGCCTTCAGGATGAGGACCTGTGCCGTGCTTCCGTCGTCGCGGCATCGGGCGTGCCGGCGCGGACTTTGCATTACTGGTTCAAGAAATTGTTTTGCGTCGGCCCGATAGCCTATGCGCGTCAGCTGCGCCTTTATCACATACGGGCCGAATTGATGGCCGACGATCAGCGCAGTACGATCGCGGACATCGCCGCGCGCTGGGGCTTCTACGACGGGAGCGCGTTCGCTGCGGCCTATCGTGCGATGTTCGGCGAGCTGCCCTCGGTGACGGTGAAGCGCAGGGAAGGCTGTTCGGCACTTCCGAAAGCGATCTGACCACACGTACGCCGGTTCCAGAGAAAAGAGAGCAATGCACATGTCAACCGAACAGGTCGTCGTTCAGGCGCTCGGCGCCATCTCGGCGGGAGAGCCGGAAAGATTCCTCGCTTTCCTGCATGATGATGTCGTTTATGCAATTTCCGGTAATCACCCGTTTTCGCAGAAAATACGGGGTAAAGAGGCCATTGGCGCGCTCATGGCGCAGGTCGGATCGGCTTTCGAAGATGGCGGTCCGAAATATGACGTAGAGCGTCTGATCGTATCGGGTGACAGCGCTGTTGTGACCTTCAAGGGCAGTGGGCTCCTGAAGAACGGAAAAACATATGACAACGACTATTGCATGATCTTCGATTTTGTTGATGGCCGCGTTGCGAGGATCACGGAGTTCTTTGACAGTTTCCATGTCATGTCCGTGATGGCAGGCTGATACACCCGCTATTTTTCGTCCGTAAACCGGATTGCACAATCGCCTTATGGCTTGCAGGGCACGCCTAACCGTTTCCCTAAGGCGATGACACTATGGCTCCGAGAACTTCGGAAAAAGGGTACGGAGCCATGGCCGAGAAAGATCAGCGGAATCAGGATGCAGGCAGCGATAATGCGGTCGCCGAAATGCTCGTGCAACGCGCGCGGGACATGGCGCCGCGCGTCGCCGCGCGCGCCGCGGACGGCGAAGCCGCACGGCGGATTTCCGACGATACGATAAGGGAGGCGGGCGAGGCGGGCTTCTATCAGATCCTCGTTCCCAAGGCGCTGGGCGGCTACCAGCTGGATTGGGAAACGGCCTGCCGCGTGGTGGTTGCGCTTGGCCGCGGCGATGCCTCGTCCGCGTGGCAGATCGGCTTCTTCATCATTCACAATTGGCTATGGCTCGGGTTCCCAGAAGAGACACGCCGCGAGATTCAGGCGGATCGCGGCTGGGGTATCGGTCCTGTGATGCTCTCGCCGACGACGGTGCATACGAAGAAGGTCGAGGGTGGCTATAAGCTCACCGGTCGATCGAAGTGGGCGACCGGCATCAACCACGCGCAGTGGATTCTGATCAGCACGATCGCCGAAGGCGAAGGGCCGGACGGCAAGGGCCGCCTTTCCGATTTCCTCGTGAAACCGGATCAGGTCATCGTCCACGATACGTGGCACGCCTCGGGAATGCGGGCAACCGGCAGTCACGATCTCGAATTCCCGGATATCTTCGTGCCCGACCGGCGCGTGGTGCCGTATGAGATTTCCGCCGTTGGCGGTGCCGGTGGCTATGCCGAGTTCGAAGGCTGGCAATACAAGGTGCCGCGTTTCGCCGCCGTGACCTTCGGTGCCGCGGCGCCGATCGTGGCGGCAGCGCGCGGCGCGATCGATGCCTATCGCGACAAGCTGTCGAACTATGTGAGCCCGATCCACGGTACGCGAACGCTCGACAATAGCGCGGCGGTCACCCGGCTCGCGCGCGCCGAAACCCGCCTGCAGGCCGCGGAGGAGTATCTCTATGCGCTGGCGCGGCATTTGAAGGACTGGCAGCGGGCGGGAGCGTTGACCACGCTTCAACGCGTCAATATCCGTTCAGGCGCAGCGCACTGCGTAGCGGAGGCGCGGGATGTCGTGCAGAATCTGGCATCGGCTGCGGGCTCGTCGAGCTTCATGGCGGGCCATCCGATGCAGCGCGCGCTGCGCGACGTCACAATGATGGCCAACCACTTCCTGTTCGAGCCGGATACGTCGTTCGAGCCGTTTGGGCGCGTGATGCTGGGCCTCGATCCTAACACCATGGTGGCCTGAGCCGGATACCGGCACAAAAATAAGAAAAATGTGGGGAGATCGTTAGTGCTGAACCTGATGCAGAACTGGCCGCTCGTCGTGCCCAGGCTCCTCGATCACGCGGCGCTCAATCATGGCACACGTGAGATCGTCACGCAGACGGTCGAAGGCGGGCTGCACCGTTCGAACTGGGCCGAAGTCGCAGGCAGGGCGCGGCGGCTCGCGCAGGCGCTGGACGCGCTCGGCATCGGTATCGGCGACAGGGTGGCGACGCTCGCGTGGAATACACACCGACATGTTGAATGCTGCTTCGGCATTCCGGGGGCTGGTGCGGTTGCCCATACGATCAACCCCCGCCTCTATCACGAACAGATCGTCTACATCGCCAATCACGCGGGCGACCGCGTGCTTTTCCTCGATCTCAGCTTTGTTGACCTCGTCGAGCAACTGGCGCCGCAGTTGGAGACGATCGAACATTATGTGCTTCTGACCGACAGGACGCACATGCCGATAGGCCGGAGTGTCGATTTCCTGTGCTACGAGGAGCTGGTCGCTGCACAGACGGGCGATTTCGCGTGGGTGGAGATCGACGAGAACGCGCCCGCCGGTCTCTGTTATACCTCGGGCACCACGGGCAACCCGAAGGGCGTTCTCTATTCGCATCGTTCCAACGTTCTCCACAGCCTGGCGATCGTCCAGATCGATGCCTTCTGCCTGTCTTCGAGTTCGGTTCTGCTCCCAGTCGTACCCATGTACCACGCGAACGCCTGGGGATTGCCCTACGCGTCGGCGATGGTCGGCGCGAAACTGGTGCTGAACGGTGCGCACTTCGAAGCGAAGGTCCTCCATGATCTCATCATCGACCACGGCGTGAACATCACCGGCGCAGTGCCGACTGTCTGGCTTTCGATGTTGCAGTATCTGGAGGAAACGGGCGCCGATCTAGGAAGCCTGCGGCGCGTGATCATCGGCGGCTCTGCCGCGCCCCGATCGATGATCGAGACCTTCGCAAACCAGTTCGGCGTCGAGGTGATGCATGCCTGGGGCATGACCGAGCTTTCACCGGTCGGAACGATCGGCGCGCTCAGCGCCGCAGGCAGTGAACTGCCCGCAGAGGCACAACTCGATCTAAGGTGCAAGCAGGGGCGTGCGCTGTTCGGTGTGGAAATGTGCCTGAAGGACGAGGAGGGCGCGCTCTTGCCCCGTGACGATGCCAGCTCGGGCCGCCTGATGGTCAGGGGGCCATGGATCGTCGAGCGTTACTACGGACACGAGGCGACCGCGCTCGACAGCGACGGCTTCTTCGATACAGGTGATATCGCGACGATCGACCCGCTCGGCTACATGCAGATCACCGACCGCGCGAAGGACGTGATCAAGTCCGGCGGCGAGTGGATCAGCTCCGTTCAACTCGAAAACGCTGCGCTGGGCTGCGAAGGGGTCGCGGAGGCTGCCGTTGTCGGCATCCCGCATCCCAAATGGGACGAACGGCCGTTGCTCTACGTGGTGAAAAAGCCCGGCTCCGCAGTATCGCGCGGCGATATTCTGCGCTTTCTGGAGGCCCACGTCGCCAAATGGTGGTTGCCGGATGACATCGTCTTCCTGGAAGAATTGCCGCATTCGGCAACTGGAAAGGTGCTGAAAACCGTACTACGCGAACGTGCGCGTTTGCACGTCGAGCTCGCTTGAGCGCGTAAAGGAAACGTAGAAGAACCAGCTGTTTATATGGGGGCAGGCCGCCTTCCCGGACCTACACGCTATTGAACGCAGGCGGGCGCGTGCGAGGCACGTGCTTTACTCTTGCGGGGCTATGGGTCTAGTGCAGACTCCATACAGTCAATTGCATTCAAGTGCCTGGGAAGGAACAGTCGTGGAAGCGCCGACCGCTGCAATGAAGGGCGAGTGGAAAGGAATCGGGAGCCGCCATCGTTCTCTCAATGATGTGGTGGCGGATGCGCTTCGTGAGGCGATCCTTTCCGGCCAGTTCAAGCCGGGCGACCGTTTGCCTGAGCCGCAGCTCGCCGAAATGTTCGGGGTGTCGCGCAATCCGATCCGTGAGGCGCTGCACATCCTCTCCCATGAAGGGCTCATCGAGATCAACCGCCGCAAGGGCGCGCGGGTGCAGATGATGAGCTATGAAGAGGTCGCGGAAACGGTGGAGCTTCGGGCCGAGCTGGAAGGGCTCGGTGCGCGCAACGCGGCAAGGCACTGCGATGCGGCGCTGAAGGCGAAGCTGAGCGCGCTGCTTGATGCGGGCAATGCCGCGCATGAAACGCAGAACCTTGATGAGTTGCGTGTGCTCAATAACCGCTTCCACCTGGAGCTCGCGGATGCGGGGCGCAACCGCTACCTTGCCGAGTTCGTACGGACGCTACGGGACCGGACCTACTGGCTGTTTTCCGCCAAGTCTTACGAGCGGGCGCTCGAATCTTGGATGGAGCACGCGAACGTGCTGAAGGCCGTGATCGCGGGCGACGAGCAGAAGGCGGCGACGCTGGCGACGGCGCATGTGAAGGGCATTGGCGAGGCGCTTCTTGTGGACATTGCCGCGCGGGAAGCTGCGGACGCCTGATCGCGGATACAGTCGACTGATACGGTGCGGGTGCTTGACACCTGCGGTTCGTGTATACAGTATGCTTTCACTGTCCGTTGTCCGATTCAGGGGAAAATCGTGATCACCAAGAACGTGCTGAGCCTGGCCGAAGCCGAGCTGCTGCTCGATGCCGCGCAGAAGAAATCCGAGGAACTGGGAGGGATTCACGTCATCTGCATCGCGGATGACGCGGGCTATCCGATCGCGCTGCGCCGGCTCGACAAGGGCAAGGTGACGAGCGTGCAGATCGCCGAGAACAAGGCGTTCACCGCCGCCGCGCACCGCCGCGTGACGCATACGTTCACGAACACCTACCCGGGCGAGGAGGCGTGGGGCATCTTCACGCAGCACGGCGGCCGCATCACCGTGTTCGTGGGCGGCTATCCGATCTACGTGGACGGCAAGGTCGTGGGCGGCATCGGCGTTTCGGGCGGCAACGGCGAGCAGGACATCGCGGTGTGCGAAACGGCGATCGAGGCGTTCGCGGAGCACATGCGCCAGACGGGCGGCGGCGTCGTGACCATTCCGGAGCAGGCGAAGAAGGCATGACCGCCTTCCTGAACTTCATCGGCAGCGCATGGGTCGCCGCCGCTGACGGCGCGACGTTCGAGCGGCGCAATCCGGCGGACGGCAGCGATCTCGTGGGGCTGTTTCCGAAATCGTCGCCCGCCGATGCCGCCGCCGCTGTCGCGGGGCTGGAAAAAGGCTGGCGTGCGTGGGCGGCGACGAACCCGGAGGTTCGCGTCGAGGTTCTGAACCGTGCCGCCGACATCATCCTGACGCGCGTCGATGCGCTCGCCGCCGAGCTGACCCGCGAAGAGGGCAAGACGCTGGCGTCGGCCGCGACCGAATGGAAACGCGTGGCGGCGAACTTCCGCCTGTACGCGGGCGAGGCGCTGCGCACGCGCGGGGAGACGTTCCCGGTTGCGGATAGCATGGTATATTCTGTGCGGGAGCCGGTGGGCATCGTGCTCGTCATCACGCCGTGGAACTTCCCGGTGTCGCTCCCGTCACGCAAGATCGGGCCGGCGCTCGCGACCGGCAATGGCGTGCTGTTCAAGCCTTCGGAAATCTCGCCCCTCTCGGGTCAGCGTATGGTCGAGATCCTGCTTGAAGCCGGTGTGCCAGCCGGAACCATAGCACTGGTACAAGGCCACGGCCCCGAACTCGGAAACGCGCTCGTCGAAGCGCCTTCCGTGCGGGCCGTCACCTTCACCGGCTCCTATGCGACCGGCTGCGCCATCCACCGTGCCGCCGGCCCGGACAAGCGCCTGCAGCTCGAAATGGGCGGCAAGAACCCCTGCATCGTGCTCGCCGACGCGGACCCGGACAAGGCCGCGAAGATCATCGTGCAGGGCGCCTTCTCGCTCACCGGGCAGGCGTGCACCGCAACCAGCCGCGCGATCATCGTGGGCGACATCTACGACGCGATCGTCGAGAAGGTGGTCGCGGCGGCGAAGGGCTTCGTGCTCGGCAGCGGCCTCGATGCCGCGACGACGATGGGACCCGTGGCGACGCGCGCGCAATACGACAAGGTGCGCGGCATGATCGCGGTCGGCAAGGCGGAAGGGCTGAAAATGCTCGCCGGGCCGGACGATCTCCCCGACCTCGACGAGGCAAAAGGTGGTTTCTTCATTCCGCCGACGGTGTTCGTGGACGTGCCGCCATCCTCGCGGCTGGCACGGGAAGAAATCTTCGGCCCCGTGCTCGCGTTCCACCGGGCCGCGAGCTATGCCGAGGCGGTCGCGCTGGCGAACGATGTGGAATACGGCCTCGCCGCATCGATCGTTACGCGCGACCTCTCCTCGATCCTCTCCTACGCGAAGGATATCGAGGCGGGCATCATCAAGGTGAACAGCGCCACGGGCGGCGTCGCCAGCACGGCGCCCTTCGGCGGCATCAAGCATTCGAGCAACCAGACGTACAAGGAACAGGCCGGGCATGGGGTCATGGACTTCTACACGCTCACCAAGGCGGTCTATCTCGGCGCGTAACACCCGGCTGCGTTCGCCATGCTGAGCGGCATTGCCGCAAGCCTTCCGCCTGTCGACTGGACGCTCCTTACGCTTGCGGCGTTCGCCGTGCTGGTGGGCGCCATCGTGCAGGGATCGAGCGGGATGGGGCTTGGCCTCGTCTCCGCGCCCGCGCTCATCATCATCGATCCGAACCTCGGGCCGGGGCCGGTGCTGGTCCTTACCGTCATTCTCTCGTCGGTGATGATCTGGCGCGAGTTCGGTTCGATCGACCGGCCCGGCCTTGCCATTTCCTTTTCCGGCCGCGTTGTCGGCTCGGTGGTGGCGGGCGCGATCTACAGCCTGTTGCCGCTTTCCGCGTATGAGCTGGTGTTCGGCATCCTCATCCTCGGCGCCGTGCTCTTGAGCGTGTTCGGCGGGCGTATCGAGCGGACGCCGCGCAACCTCGTGTTCGCCGGTTTCACCTCGGGGATCATGGGCACGCTGACGTCCGCCGGTTCGCCGACGATCGCGCTCGTCTACCAGAAATCGGGCGGGCCGGTGATCCGGGCGACGCTTTCGGCTTTCTTCCTGCTGAGTTCGATGTTTTCGCTGCTCGTGCTGATCGTCATCGGCAAGTTCGGCATGAAGCAGCTTACGGCGACGCTCGTGTACGTGCCGGTGATGCTCGTCGGTTTCGCGTTTTCGAACCTCGTCGTCAGGCATATCTCGAATGACGCTGTTCGGCGCTTCGTGCTGGGGATCTCGGGGGCATCCGCACTGGTTCTGATCGCCCGCGCGATGGTGAGCATCCTGTGACGGGTGGGCGTGTCACGCTGATCACCGGCGCGGCGAGCGGTATCGGCGCGGCCGTCGCGCGCCGGATTGCGGGGACCGGGAACAGCCTTCTGCTGCACGCCAGCGGGCGCACGGAAGAAAAGGTCCGCGCATTGGAGGCATTGGCGGAAATGCTGCGGAGCGAAGGTGCGCCCGTTGAAACCGTGTTCGCGGATTTCGATACGCCGGGCGCCGCACAATCCGTGGTCGATATTGCGCTCGCCCGCTTCAGCAGGCTGGACGCGCTTGTCGCAAACGCGGGTTTCGCGGACCGGACGCCGCTTCGGCAAGCGGCACCCGAAACACTGAGCCGCTCGCTGCGCGGTATGACGGAGGCATTCTTCGCGCTCGCGACTGCCGCCGCCGATCCGCTCGCGCGCGGAGGCGCCGGGCGCATCGTGGCGATCAGCTCTTTCGTTGCGCATCGCTTTGCGGAAGGCGAATTGTTTCCGGTCACTGCCGCTGCCAAGGCCGGGATCGAAGCGCTGGCGAAAGCCCTTGCCGTCGAATTCGGACCGGAGGGCGTGACCGTGAACTGTGTCGTGCCCGGCTATACGCGCAAGGATGCGACCGGGCACCGCGCCATGTCCGCCGAAGCGATGGAGGCGATGGCCGCAAAAACACCCACGCGGCGCATTGCGGAGCCGGACGATGTGGCGGCGCTGGTGGCATTTCTGCTCGGCGCGGACGCCCGGCAGATTACCGGGCAGTGCATTCACATCGATGGCGGTCTTTGTCTCTAGCACCGTGATTGATTCAGGCGGAATCGGGAAAGCCCCTCCTCTTCAGGGGAAGGGTTGGGGTGGGGCGGTTCCGCCCGGCGTGGCGTTCGTGGAGATGCCCCACCCCCGGCCCCTCCCCTGAAGAGGGAGGGGGGAAACTGGTCCTAAAGCGCGACGCAAGCACCGACGGTGCGGGGGTCTGCTGCCGCTGCTGTGCCTTCATCTGGCGAGCGGCGGAGGATCTGCATTGCGGATCGTGTTGCCCAGCGGTCGACGGCCTGAACGGCGGGTGCGGCGGCGGCGAAATCCGTGAGGGTTTGCGCGTCGAAGCCGTCCTCGACGATCACGGAATCATCGCCCGGTTTCCATTCCCAGCGCGGCGCGGCGACAAGGCGGCCGACATGGGTTTCGCCGGCGCCGATGCGCGCGAGCGTCTGCGCGTTCCACGGCATCTGGTTGGCGCCGCCGGGGGTGGCGCCGAGGAAGCGGGTGCCGTCTGCCTTCTGGGTCGCCCATGCGTGCAGCGTCGTTGCCGGGCGGCGCCCGGCCTGCGGGAAATTCGGGTGGCCCGGTGTGCTGCTGAAACCGCGCCCGGCGCGGTTGGCGAGGATCAGATCGAAATCGCCGACGATGATGCCGCTGCCGAAGCGCGGGTAGGAATTCGAATGGATGACGGTGACCATCGTGCCGTCCGCGTCCACGGCGGAGACCATCGAGGTGCCGGACAGGCCGGAGAGTTCGCGCCGTCGCTTCGCGATCGCGGAGACGACGTGGCGGTAGACTTCGGGTTGCGATGCTGCCTTCTCCGCGTCGAGCCCGGCCACGGCATCGGCGAGCGAAGCACCGTGCGTGGGGAGCGGGGTAACGAACAGGTCCATGCCGCAGAGCTGCGCTTTGGCGGCGTCAGTCCAGTCCGCGCTCGCGCTCATCAGGTCGGCTGCGGTCACGATGCCGCCCGCTTCGGCGATGCGTGCAACGACGGCGTTTCCGACCGGGCCGCCGAAGAAGCCTTCGCGGCGTTCGACGAGTTCGCCGATCATGCGGGCCATGCCGGGCAGGCGCACTGTCGTTCCCGGTGCGATCACCTTGCCGCCGGGATAATAGACGGTGCCCGCCGGGTTCATGGCGGCAACGAGCGTGCGGGCTTCCTCCGACAGCACCGAGCAGATACGCGACCATGCGAAGCCGCGCCGCGCGAGATCGATCGCCGGGGCGGCGAGGTCGCCGAGCGGCAGGCGTCCGCGCGCCGCGAGCGCGAGATAGCCCATGGGCGCGGCCGGGACGCCGATTGATGTGGGGCCTGTTTCTTCCATCGCGCCGTGCGCCGCGACATCGGCGAGCCCGGCGGGTGCGCCGCCGATTGCGAGAAGGGCTTCGGGCGCTGTCTGCTCGGGCGCCCAGGCCAGTGCGATCAGGTCTCCGCCGAGCCCGCATTTCGGGGGCAGCAACACGGTTTCCGCAAGCGCGGCGGCGACCACGGCATCATAGGCGTTGCCGCCGGCGCGCAATGCCTCGGCGCCGATGAGGGCGGCCGTGGGCGCGGCGGCTGCGACGATGCCCCATTCGCCGCGCGCCTGGCACTGCTCCGCCATGATCGCTTCGGCGCCGGTTTCGCGCCAGCGGACGGCACTGGCCGCGCTCGATCCATCGTCGCCTTTTGCCATTCGCGCTACCCTATTCCAGCATCAGCGCGGCGACGATGCCGACGGTGAGCAGGCCGAGGAACACGGGGATGAGATTGCGGCGGGCAAGCTCCTCCGGCGAGACGCCGGCGATGCCTGCGACGGCGCACACGCCCGACCAGGGGATGATGGTGCCGCCGCCGACCCATACGCTCGCGATCTGCCCGGCGCCCGCGAGGATGGCTACGTTTTCGGGCGAGACGCCCGCGAGCGCGGCACTGAGTGCGCCGGTGAGCGGCAGGCCCGAAAAGCCCGATCCTTCCACGCCGGAGAGCATTCCGATGAGGAGGATGCCGAAGGCGAGCAGGGTGGTGTTGCCCTCTATGCTTTCGCCGACGATGCGGCCGACATCCATGAGATAACCGGGCGTGCCATCGCCGAGCACGGTGATCGCGTGTTTCGGATCGCCGAGCAGGAAGAAGGCGACGATGGGGATGACGGGCGCGAAGATGCGGATGGCGAAGAGGAAACCTTCCGTCAGGTGGATGACGATGCCTTCGAGCGCGCGGTGGCCTTCATGCGCGAGGCTGGCGAGGATGAGTAGGCCGACTGCGGTGCCGCCGAGAAGTGCGGTCGCATCGCTGCCGTAGATCGCCTTGTCGGGCGTGAACACGGCCCGGTAGATCATCAGCGCGCCGACACCGAGCAGCACGAGCGGCACGCAGAAAGCGAGCAGGCGGCTGAACCGGCCGGGCACGGGCGGGGCGCCTGCGGTGACGACGACGCTGACCGAGATCGAGATCGCCGGGCCCTCCTCGAGGCGGCCTTTGCGCATATCCCGGTGCAGGAGCAGCGCGGCCACCGCGAACGCGACGACGCCGAGGATCGTGGAGAACAGCGACGTGTAGGGCATCACCGCGCTCGACGGCAGGTTGGCGGCGCTGGCGCTGATGCGGGTCGCGGCCTGGATCACGGGATCGGCGGAAAGCGCCATGCCGTGCCCGGCGATGTTCATCGCGACCGCGGCGCCCATCGCGGGAAGGCCGACGCGGGCAGCGACGGGGATCAGCACGGTGCCGATCAGCGCCACGGCGGGCGAGGGCCAGAAGAACACCGAGGCGATGTACATGGCGCCGCCGATCACGAAGAACGCCGACCACGGCCCGACCATGAACTTGCGCAGCGGCGCGACCATCATCTCGTCGACGCCCTGTGCCTGCAGCGAACGCAGCATGGCGAGCATCAGCGCGATCAGCAGCACGATGTCGAACAGCTGCGTGCCGGACATCAGCATCGCCTTGAACACGCTCTGCACGGCAAAGATCGTGCGATCCACCGCGCCGGTTCCGGCGTTCACGGACTGAAAGCCCAGCGCCACGATGCCGAGGATCGACAGGATGATCACGCCGCGGCGAAACGCCATGGCCAGAATGATTGCAACGACCACCAGGACGAATGTCCAGTGCGCAGGCGTCATGCCCATACTCAGTACCACCGCCCCCTCTTTCCGGCCCTCCGCAGGTCCGGCCCTCTCTCGGGTTGGTTTGTATGCTCGCTATTTTTTTGTTCGGTAACCTACGAAACCTTGACGTAAATCTGCCCGTCCTTCTCCAGCGTTGGATAGGTGCGGACCGGCCGGGTTGCCGGCGGATTGATCGGCACGCCCGTCTCCAGCTCGAAGATCGATCCGTGGCACAGACAGGTGAGCCCCTTGCCCTCCACCTTGCCCGAGGCGAGGTGGCAGGCGAGGTGGGTGCAGAGATTGTGCAGAGCGTACACCTTGCCGCTGGCACGCGCGACGGCGATCTCGGTGCCTTCCACCGAAAAGCGGCGCACCATGCCCTCGGTCACCTGCCCGCTGCGCGCGACGCGCTGGAAATCGTCGGGTGAGGATTCGGCGGGTGTTGCATCCTCTTCGTCCGGCTCTTCCTTGCCGAAGATGATCTCGGTCATCTCGGTATCGTCGTCGGCGAGCAGCGCGCGGTCGACGCTGCGCTTATCGGCGATCAGCGTTTTCGCGTGCATCACGTCGCCGCCGCGATCGAGTCCGAAGACGGCGACCACGTGGCCGTCCTTCAGATAAAAGGCGCTGAAGTCGCGGCCTTCGACATCGCCGCGGAAGACAATCTCGTCCCACTTCGCGGCGTGTCCGGCGAACTGGAGGTTGTAGTCGTATTGATCCGACCAGAACCAGTGCACGTCGGTGTATTCGGTGCGGACGCCGAGCATGTTCGCGGCGGCGGCCTGCGCCTGGCGTGTGGCGTTGTCGAAATGCTCGACGCGGACGCGGCCCGCGACCGGATGCGCGTGATTGGCGATGTCGCCCGCCGCATAGACGCCGACCGCCGATGTGCGGCAGAATTCGTCGACGCGGATGCCGTTGCCGACGGTGATTTCGGAGGCGCGGGCGATCTGGTCGTTGGGGGTGACGCCGATGCCGACGACAACCATGTCGCCTTCGAGCGTCGTGCCGTCCTTCGTGCGGACGACGACGCCGGTTGCGGTGTCCTCGATGGCGTCCACCATCACGCCACAGCGGATGTCTACGCCCTGATCCTTGTGGATGCGCGCGACGATGTCGCCGATATCCTTGCCGAGGATGTGTTCGAGCGGTGTTTCTGCGGCTTCGAGGACGGTGACGTCGGCGCCCGCGCTGCGTGCGGCGGCAGCGATTTCGAGGCCGATGAAACCGGCGCCGACAATGACGACGCGCAGGCCTTCGCGGAGCTTCGCCTTGATCGCCTGCGCGTCATCGAGCGTCTTCAGATAATGGACGGCGGACGAGGTGACGCCGGGCAGGCGGCGCGGCGACACGCCGGTGGCGATCAGCACGGCGTCGGCGGCGAGCGTGCTGCCGTCGGCAAGCTCCACGCCGAGCGTTTCGACGTCGATGCGCCTGGCGGGAACGCCGAGGCGAAGTTCGACGTTGTTTTCGGCGTACCAGTCCGGCGACACGGACCAGATCTCGTCGTGGTCGGCGCTGCCGGAGAGATAGTCCTTGGACAGCGGCGGACGCTGGTAAGGCGCATGGACTTCATCGCCGACGATCACGATCTTGCCGTCGAAGCCCTGCTTGCGAAGTGCGCGGGCGGCGGAGGCGGACGTGTGGCCGCCGCCGATCAGAACGAATTGCCGCATCGGGCCTTGGTCTCCGGTTTTGGATTCAGTTTGCAACGGCAACGGGGCTCACGATGACGCGCGGCTCGGCGAAAATCTCGACCATGCCGTTCGTGACGCGCGTGTCGTAGACGGGCTGACAGCGGCCCATCTGCTCTTCCCAGCCGGTGTTGACGTCGAAGGCCCACTGGTGGCCGGGGCAGATGAGCTTGCCCTGGAAGATCAGGCCCTTGAAGAGCCGCTTCTGCTTGTGGACGCAGATGTCCGCCATGGCGCGGGGCTCGCCTTCGAACAGATAGACGACGACATCTTCGCCGCCGACGTTCGCAAGCACCTTCTTCTTCTTCCGGAGCACGTCGAGTTCGACGGCTTCCACCCACTCAGCCATGATCCCGCACGTTCCCCTCGAGGCCGGGAGGAAACCTGCCCGGCCTTGCCCCCTTCAACGACGCGCTGCTTAGGCCGCGACGGCCTGCGGCGCTGTTTTGCTGCTGCCCTGCACGTAATAGTCGTAAAGCGCCTTGGTGTAGGAGAAGCGCATGTCGGCGGCATCGCGCACGGCTTCGAGGCACTCCTGCTGCAGCGCAGGCGTGTCGGCGTACTTGAGCACGATCTCGTAGCCGCGCGCACCGTGCACCTCGTCCGACGAGATGTGGAGTTCGAAGAATTCGGCTTCGTCTTCTGTGAAGCCGTATTTCTCGATCAGCACCGGATACTGGCGGCGGTAAATGTCCGGCACCTGCGATTCGAGGCCGACGATCAGCGCGGCGCTGGCGACGACCCAGTTGCGGCGCATGGCGGTGGCATAGCACCAGCCCTGGAAACCGCGCGTAACCGGGTTCACGTTGGTCGGGTCCATCACGCGCTCGGCGGTGGTGCCGCAGGCTTCGGCGAAGCGGATCAGCAGATCGGTGTGACGGATGTCAGCGAGTTCTTCCTCGTACATGTTCTGGAGGAGGAAATCCTTGGCATCCATCGCGTGCTCGGGCGCGTTCGCATAGATATAGGCCAGATAGTCGGCGAAAGGGCCGACATAGTAGAAGTGGTTTTCCGCCCAGCGGCAGAAATGCTCGCGGGTCAGCTCACCATTCATCCACGCGAGGCTGAACGACGCGTCCTTGGCGGCGCGGCCCTGCATGGCCTCCTTGATCGCGGCCTTGAAGGCCTCCTTGCTGAGAAGTTCGGTCATATCGTCTCTCCCTGAATCCGCTATCCCGTTTTGTGTATACAGTATGCATAAATGAGTCAACGTGCTTCTAGCCGCCGATCCGCGTTGCCGGAACGAGCGAACGCAGCGCCGCGATCGCGGACAGCGGCGTGAGCGTGCCGGTGCGCGGGTTATCGGGCATCTTGTAGCTCTTCACCTCGATCCGCAGCTCGGCCGCGGGCGATTTGACGAGGATTTCCTGATAGATGCAGTCGACTGCGGGGTCGGCCCACATCTCGACGCGCGTTTTATCGGGGCCGAGCGTCGCAAGGCTGAGCGTTGCGGCAACGTTGGCGTTGGCGGGGAAGGCGCGCGCGGCTTCGGCGGCGCTGCCTTCGAACACCAGCATTGGCGCGTCGAGCCCGGAAAGATCGAAGCCTTCGCGCACGATGTGCGGCGCGCCGATCAGGCTTTCGGGAGGTTTGCGCGAAACCAGCGTCACCGCATCGAAACCCGCGCGCGCGAGGGCGCGAATGCCATCGAAACCGACGATGCCGCCCGAAGGTACGACGATACGTGCGCCGGTTTTTTCGGCAAGATCGAACAGCTCGGGATGATGCAGCAAGGCGCCCGAGTTCATCGTGAGGAAGGTCTTGCCTGCAGCGATGGCGGGGTGCGCGATGTCGATATGCGCGGCCGCCACGGCGCAATCGAAGACAATGTCTGCCGCCGCGACCAGTTCGCCGATCGAAAGCAGCGGAACCGGTGTTCGGAGCGTGCCGAGACTCGCGGCAGCTTTCGCTGCGTCGCGCACCGATATGGCTGCGAGCGACAGGCCGGGGATGCCTTCATCGAGAGCGGAAGAAACGATCTTGCCGATCACGCCCAGCCCGACGATTCCGACCTTCAGCGGGGCCGCAGCAATGCTTTTCCTCATCATGCGCCTTTTGCGTGTTTGAAAAGGCTATGGCGCGATGCGCTTGAAACGCACCGCGCCACCGCCTGCTCATACGAAACTAGAACTGGAACTGTACGCGTGCGTAATACGTGCCGCCATTCACGCCCATCGGCGACGTGGTGGGATATTTCGACCCGAGGATGAAGCGATACGGATTGATGTCCGGATTGTTGTTGAGCAGGTTCTGAGCACCCACCGAAAGTTCGATGGCCGGCGTGATATTGTAGCCGAGTTCGGCATCGAACGTGATTTCGCTACCGGCATCGATTCTGAGGCCGCCCGAGTTGACGTGCATCTCGGTGTACTTGCCGTAATAATTGACGCGCGCCAGGGCCCGCCAATTATCTGCCGTGTGCGTGATCGAGGCATTGCCGCGATAACGGGGCAGGTTCTTTTCCAGCTGCAGAACGCGCGTCACGCTCAGGAGCTCGTCGGGGTCTGTCGGATCGAAGGATGTGACCTTGGTTTCCGTCCAGTTGCCGGCGAGGCTGAAGTTCGTCTTGCCGCCGGGAATGAAATCGAGCGGCATCGTTGCAACCACATCGACGCCCTGCGTCTTCGACGAGAAGTCGTTGGTGAAGAACCGCACCGAGCCGAGATCGACGGCGCTGAGATAACCCGCGGCGACGAGTGCGGCCTTCTGCTCGTCCGTCAGCGCGTAGCTGGCGGACTGGGTGAGGCGATCCTTCATCTTGATGTTGAAATAATCGACCGTGAGGCTCAGCCAGCCGGCATCGTAGACGAAGCCGAGGCTGAAGCTCTTCGACGTTTCGGGCTTCAGCGGCTTGCCGCCCACCGCAACCGCCGCCGGATTGGTGGCGGGGATGATGCCCGACTGGATAAGCCGGCCATCGGTGGTGAGTTCGGTGGTGAGACCGCTGTAGTTCTGCTGGCCCGGCGTCGGCGCGTGGAAGCCGGTCGCGTAGGTGCCGCGAATGCCAAAATCTTCGGTGATATTGTAAAGGCCGGAGAGCTTGTACGTCACCTTGCTGCCGAAATCGCTGAAGTCTTCGAAGCGGACCGCCGTGCCGAGCACGAGCGCCTCGGTGACGTTGGCTTCAAGATCGAGATAGGCGGAGATGTTCCGGCGCGAAAACGTGCCGGCAATGGCGGGCGAATAGCCGGGATAGGATTCTTCACCGACAAGGAAACCCTGTGTCGCGAGCACGCCCGCGAGATAGGTTTCGGGATCGCCCGCGATCACCTCGAACTGTTCGCGGTGCCACTGGACACCGCCCGCGATATTGAGCGGCGAATGGAAGCCGACGTCGGCGGCGTAATTGAGGTCGGCATTGAACACCATTTCGGACTGGTGCCGCTTGCCGTTGTTCTTGAAATCCACCGGCGATCCCGTGCCGAGGCTCGGGTTCAAGGAATTGCCGACAAAGATGTGCATCGAATGGCGACCGGCACCGAAGCTGACATCGTAGCTCAGCTTGTCGGTGATATCGCCGCGCATTCCGAGCGATCCGTAGATGTCCTTGATCTTGTTGCCGAACAGCGGTGTGTAGCCGCCCGGATGCACATTCTGTGCAACGAAGCAGTTCGGATTGGCGGACGCCGCGGCAAGACGGGCGAGGGCATCCGGATCATTGACGCCGATCGGATCGTTGACGATGCCGGTGCCGCCGAAATCGATGCCGCCGTCGCAGGTGACGCCATCATCGGGCGTCATGTCGCCGACGAGATAATTGCCCGCGCCGTCCGTGAACACGCCCTGCCGATCGGCGGCGTTGCGATAGAAGAAATCGTTGTAGACGGTGCGCTGTGCATAGCCGCCGAAGGCGTAGAATTCGCCACCGAGGCCATTTTCGACCGCCATGTTCACGAACGTCTTGATGTCGTCCTTGAATGCCGGGGAACCGAAGCGCGTGGCGGGGGTGGGCACATCCTCGAAGCCTGCGTCGATCAGCGCCTGCGCGTCGCCGCGCTGCACGGCGCGCGTCGTCATGTCGGTGTCGCTGTATTCGCCGCTGAAGCGGACGAAACCGTTTTCTCCGAGGCGCGTGCCCCACGTTGCCGCGACCTGATAGGAATCACCGTCGCCCTTGTAGGTGCTGCCGATTTTCGCCTGGATGGTTCCACCCTCGGGCGCATCGCTCATGATGAAGTTCACGACGCCGGCGATGGCGTCGGAGCCGTATTGCGCGGCGGCGCCGTCTCGCAGCACCTGAACCTGCTTCAGCGCGATCGCGGGGATCGAGGCCATGTCCGGCCCCTGCGCGCCGTCTGAAATGCCGCCCGAGAAAGTCGGGATATCGGAGGCGCGATGCTGCCGCTTGCCGTTCACCAGAACCAGCGTGTGGTCAGGCGACAGGCCGCGCAGCGTGACCGGGCGAATGCCCGATGCCGTGCCGCTGATCGTATTGTCGTTCACGTTGAGCGAAGGCACGATCTGACGCAGCAGATTGGCAACGTCCGGGCTGCCCTGACGCGAGAGATCCTCCGCACTGAAGATATCGACGGGGGCCGGAAGATCGGCCACAGAGCGCGCCTCGCGGCGCGATCCCGTGACGATGATGGTTTCTTCAGCGGCTGGATCTTCCGCCTGTGCGAATGCGGTTGTCGGCAATGTGGAAAGGCACGTCGTGGCGACCAGAAGTGCCGAGACCGTGGCATACGAATACGACTTTTGGCTTCGCGCAGCACTGCGCGAATTATGATACGAAACCATCGCTTCACCCCCTCTTAAGACCCACGGACGAGACTCAGGCACGTCGTTTTTAGCGATTGTTGTGAGTCAGTTCCGCCCGCGTTGGTCGAATTCCCTCTTCGATACTCGCAGTAACTTTTTTGATTTTGGCCACTGTATACAGTGGACGAATTGAAGTGTATACAGTGGACGAAAGGAGTCAACTGGCTCCTCTGAAAAATTCTCCTTCTACGATAAATCCATGTTTGAAATGAGTTTTCCAGCCAAATTCAAGTCTGGAGGCAATGGAATTCATGACCGGTTCGGATGATATTTCGCGTGTCGATCTCGGCCCCGTATCGCTTGCGTGGCGTGAAGAGGGTTCGGGGACCGAGCCGGTGCTTTGCATTCACGGATCATGGGACGATCATGGCAGCTGGGACGGAGTCGTGCAGGCGCTTGCCGGCGATTTTCGAATCATTCGCTACGATCGCCGCGGACACAGCGCGAGCACCGCGCCGCCGGGGCAGGGACGTCTTGGGGAAGATGTGGAGGATGCCGCGGGTCTGCTCGCGGCGCTTGGAATCGAGGCTGCGCATGTGATCGGCCATTCCTATGGCGCGACGATCGCGATCATGCTCGCGGCGCGCTTCCCCGCGCGCGTGCGCAGCCTGATGCTGCATGAACCGCCCGTGTTTGCATTGCTTGCCGGAGATGAGAGCGAGGCGCTGCGCGCCGAAGCGGCGGGGCTGATGAAACAGGCGGCAGAATTGCTGACGCGCGGCGAGACGGAAGAGGGCGCGCGGCTCTTCATCGAACGTGTCGCGTTTGGCGAGGGGACGTGGGATACCTTGTTCGACGGCGCGGCGCGCGCGGCGATCCTGAACAATGCGCATACCTGGCTCGATCAGTTCCATGATCCCGAGCGGCTTGCCGTGGATGTGGGCGCGCTGGCGGGCTTTCACGGGCCGATCACGATGTCGACCGGCACCGGGACGCTACCGGCTTACACGGCGGTTGTGGAACGCATTGCCGCGAGACTCCCGGCCATGAATGTCGCGCCGGTGGACGGGGGACACGGCGCGCACATTTCGCACCCCCGCTGCTTTGCCGAGGCCTTCCGCGGGCATATGCGAAGGGTTCATTCCGCCGCGCTGGCGACAGCCTCCGGGTGATCCGCGTAGACGCGCGCGATCACGGCGCAGACGATGAGCTGGATCTGGTGATAGATCATCAGCGGCAGGATCAGCATCCCGACGAGCGGCGCCGCGAACAGCGCCGCCGCGATCGGCACGCCGCTCGCAAGGCTCTTCGTGGAGCCGCAGAACACCAGCGCCACCTCGTCCGCCCGCGACATGCCGAGCACACGCGACAGCGCGAGGGAAACCAGCAGCACCGCGGCGAGCAGCAGGACGGAAAGCCCCGCGATGGTCGCGAGGTCGACACCCGAAACGCGTGACCATAGCCCGTCGACAACCGCCGCGCTGAACGCCGTGTAGACGACGAGCAGGATCGAGCCGCGGTCGAGCTTGCTGAGGAACGCCTTGTGGCGATCGACGAAGCGGCCGATCAAGGGCCGCGACAGGTGCCCGACGATGAACGGTATCAGAAGTGTCACCACCACAGAGCGGATCGCCGCGACCGTGTCGATCTCGCCGCCGGCGCCCTGGGCATGGATCAGCAGACCGGCGAGCAGGGGCGTGAGGAACACGCCGATGATGTTGGAAAGTGATGCACTGCAGACCGCCGCGGCGACATTGCCGTGCCCGATCGACGTGAACGCGATCGACGACTGGACGGTGGAAGGCAGCACGGCGAGGAACATGAGGCCCGCCTTGATGTCGGCGGAAATGATCCGGTCTGGCGCCAGCGCGATCGCGAGCGCGATCAGCGGGAACACGATGTAGGTGACGCTGAGGGCCGACACGTGCAGCTTCACCGCGCCTGCGCCGCGCACGATCGCCTCGCGCGAGAGCTTGGCGCCATGCATGAAGAACAGCAGCATGATGGCAAGCCGCGTGGCGATCGCGAAGGCGTCTGCTACCTCGCCCCGGCAGGGCAGCACGCTGGCGATGGCGACGACGGTGAAAAGCGCGATCGTGAACCCGTCCGGGCGCAACTTGACCAGCATGGCGACTCCTGATCCGGCCGCTCCCTGCGGCGTTAGCGCAGGCGTTTTATGTCAGGAGCCATGCGTTTCACAATATGCATACTGTCGACAATCGATAAATCGTAGACGTTTATCGCCCTAGGCCGGCTTGCCTTGGCGCCGGGAGGTTCGCGGAATGCGCGGCGCCGGCTTCTTCAAGCGATTCGTCTTCGGCTGAAGAGGAGGCAAGCGCGACACCGGCTTCGAGATTCGCCGCCAGCTTGCGCACGGCGGCGGGCTGAATGAGGCGGGTCGCTGCGGAGAGCTTGATCTCCGGCGCTTCGGGTTCTGGCGCGGGCGCGGGCAGGGCCTGTACCGTGAGATCGGCGGCCCACAGCCTCCGGATAACCGCCCCGGCGACAGTCATAGCGGAGGGCCGCTGCGCATTGACCTGAATCCGGTTCGTGAACAGCCAGACGATCAGGCGGTCGCGCACGTCTTCGGAATGGAAATCGAACGCGACACCGATGCGGCGGCCGGTTCGGCGGACGAAACCGCGAACGATGCCGACTTCGGGAAGAACCACCTGCACGCGCTCACCGATCGCCAGATCAGCAGGCTCGGCGACCTCCATGCCAAGGCCGGACAGGGAAATATCGCCCTTGCCCGAGGTGATCATGTGGCCTGCGTCGCTGAGCAGCGACAGCGGCTGCTGGATCTCGAACCGCTCCTCACCGCGGATGCGCGGCTTTTCGAGGCACATCATCGCGACGAGGATCATGACGAGCATGTTGAGCAGAAGCCAGAAGCTCACCATCGGCAGCAGTTCGTCTTGTACGACGATGCGATAGTCCGCGCCCATGTTCGCGACCATGCCCGCCACGCTCGCGGCGATCAGAAAGAGGCAGGAGAAAAGCACGCGCGTTTCCCAGTTTCCGCCTCCCGCCGCGGAGCCCTTGGGCGTGACCTTGAAGACGTGGCCGTGCGGCTTGATCAGGGTCTGCAGGACGACGGGGAGAATGCGGAACATCTGGAACACCGCGAGAACCTGTGCCGCCAGCGGATAATACCGGCAGGGCGCAAGCAGCGTGATGCCGACGAGCAGCGCCAGCACCAGCGGCAGCAGATAACTCGTGAGACTCGGCAGATCGACGTCGATCATCGGCGACAGGTTGAAGAGCATGAACATGATCGGCATCAGGATCGCGAAGGCCGATTGCAAACCCTGCGTGATCCATGCCGAGGGCAGGAACATCAGGCGGTGCCGCAGCTTGAGGCCGGGGCCGAGCGGGCCTTCTTTGAGATAGAGGATCTGGATCGCACCCTGCGCCCAGCGCTGCCGCTGCACGAAGAACGCCGCCGTGCTTTCCGCCGCAAGGCCGTAAGCGAGTGGCTCGTTGAGATAGCGCGTGACATAGCCCTGGCGCAGGCTCGCCAGCGTCAGCAGCATGTCTTCCGTGATCGAGCCTTCGGGCAGGCCGCCGCCGATATCCTCGAACAGCTTGCGCCGCGTGACGGAATTCGAGCCGCAGCAGAACGAGGCATCCCAGCCGTCGCGGCCGGGCATGATGGCTTCGAAGAAGAAACGCTGATCGTCCGGCATCGCCTGCTGCAGGCCGAGATTCGTCTGCATCGGATCGTGGTTGTAGAAGCTGTGCGGAATCTGGACGATCCCGATCTTCTCGTCTTCGAAGAAGCCCATCGTGCGCAGCAGGAAATCGCGCCGGGGCACGAAATCGGCATCGAACACCGCGACATAGGGTGCGGTCGTGAGCGTGAGCGCGTGGTTGATGTTGCCGGCCTTGGCGCCCTTGTTGTCGGGACGGTTGATGTAGCCGGCGCCCTTCGCGACGCAGAGGTCGTGGACCCACTGCCTGCGCCCGTCATCGAGCACCCAAATCCGCGCGTCGGGCCAGTTCAGCGCAAGGCATCCGAGAATGGTCTTTTCCAGAACGTCGCGCGGCTCGTTGTAGGTCGCGATGAACACGTCGACGGGAGGCAGCTTCGCGGCGCTCTCGGTCCATCGTGCGCGCAGCAGGGCTTCGCCAGCGTCGGCTTCGGCCGAGCGGTCGGTGGGACGGGAGAGGATCGCGAGCAGGATCGCGGCATCAAACAAGGCCGCGAGCTCCACGGTGAGGCAGAGGAGCGGCCACCAGAGGTCGCCGGGGCCGCCGGACCATGGAATCGTCCGCGTGATTCGCCAGTGGAGATAGTAGAGGATCGTGGCGCCGACAGTCGTGATGATGCCCGCCCGGCTGTAGCGGACACCGCCGAACAGGATCAGCGCCCCAAGCACCAGGGCGAGGGGCGCCAGCGTTTCGATCAGCGGGAGTGTGTTCAAGGCGGTCAGATCGTTCGGCTGAACCGCACTTCGGCCAGCCGCCCGACATCGCACCTGCGGCTGGGATCGAGCGCTTCCGGCGCGGATACCGAAAGCGCGACGTCCACGATGATTTCGCGCGCGCCCGGCTTCGAATAGGTGGACGCGGCCAGCAGCCGCTCCTCGCGGCGGCTCGCGGCGCCGGTGATGCTTGAGATGCGGCCCTTCATCCAGCGATCGGAGCCGATCAGGCGCACGTCGGCGGGGCCGCCGGGCACGATGGCTTCGGCCTTGCGCTCCGGCAGCGCGACCTGCACGAAACGGCGCCGGCAATCGACGAGATCGAGGATGGGTTCACCGGCGCGCACGGCGGCACCGGAGCTTGCCGTTGCCGCCCAGATGAGCGTTCCGGCGGGCGCGCGGTAGCTTGCGCGGCCGAGCGCGTCTTTCAGGCGCAGCTTTGCCTGCGTGTACTGAGCGGTGGCATCGCCCAGCGTCTTTTCGATGATCTGCCGCTGCAGCATCAGCCGGTCGGCCTGCTGCGTGGCATAAGGCGCGTCGTTGTAGCTGTCGCCGATGAAAACGCCGGCGCGCGCTGCCTTTTCGGTGACCTCGATCGAGCGCAGCTTCGCGGCGGCGCTGCTGCATTCGCTGTTCGTGCGTGTTGCCGCAGCTTCGGCCTTTTCCACGGCGGCGGGGGACATGAAGCCTTCGCCTGCAAGCTTGCGAACGCGCGCGAGCGTTGCCGCCTGCTGCACGCGTTCTGCCTGGCATCCATTGAGATCGGCAAGGGCGCCGCCGCGATCCTCGCCGAGACGTGCGCTCGTGGCCGCGTTGAATGCCGATGCGCGCTTTTCAAGCCGCTGCTCTTCCGATCGAAGCTCGGCGAGCTGGCGCTGGGCAAGATCGATCTGCGCCTGCGCCAGATCCGCCGCCGCCGCGAGGTCCGCAACGTCTCCCGTATCCTGCGACAGATCAAGCAGCCGGATCGAGGAGGCCTTCGCAAAATACCGGCCGTCTGCGGGCAGGTCCGCCACCGTGCCATCAACCGGCGCCGACAGGCGAATGAGCGGCGCGTTGATCGCCGCCTGCGTCGAGACGTCGTTGAAGACATAAGGCGCGAAGCCGATCGCGCTGACAGCGATAAGCGATGCGGCAAGCACAAGGCGTGTGCTGCGTGCGCGGGCGAAATTCTGGATGTTTATCTTCATGCTCTGCGGCCCTCGCGCCAATCGAGGCGTTGGCGCTCTGCCGTCTTGATAAACAAATCTGGCTAATGCCGAGTTAACCCAGCGTCGGCACAACCAATGTTTGTCGATGCGGCATCGGTGCCGTTTCTTAGTGCGGCGTGCTCTCGCGCCCGTATCGAGCTTTCAGCAGGGCGAACAGGCCGCCGCCCGCCAGCAGGGCGAACTGGCTCTGTGATCGAATGTCCGCGCGGGCGGGGTGGATCGTCTCCGATCCATCCGGCGCAATGAGGCGGAGCGTGAGCGCGGGCTGTGCGGGTGACAGGGTGCCGATGCCGAGGATGCTGATGCGGGTTTCCGCAGTAATGTCGGGCAGGGGCTCGGTTGAGGCGACGACGATGGGCAGAACGCCCATCGCGACGAGGTTGGCGCGGTGGATGCGTTCGAAGCTGCGCGCGATGACGGCGCGCACACCGAGCAGGGCCGTGCCCTTGGCGGCCCAATCGCGTGCCGAGCCCGTGCCGTAGTTCCTGCCTGCTACGATCACCATCGGGGTGCCCCGCGCGGCGAAGCGCATGGCGGCATCGAATACGGAGACGTTCGCGCCTTCGGGGTCCACCGTCGAGTTCCCTGTGGTTTCGGCCAGCGCGTTTTGGAGGCGCGCGTTGTCGAATGTGCCGCGGAGCATGACGTGGTGATTGGCGCGGCGGTCGCCATAGCTGCCGAGCCGCGCGGGCAGGGCGCCCTGCGCCTGCAGATATGCCCCGGCGGGGGAGGCAGGCGCGATGCGGCCGATGGGCGAGATATGATCGGTCGTCACATCGTCGCCTAGGTAAAGCAGCGGTCGGGCATCGAGAATGTCGCCGCGGACGGGTGCTTCGCTACCCTCAAAGAAGGGTGGTCGCTGGATGAAGGTGGAGTCTGCGTTCCATGCGAAGCACGGCGCCTCATTGAAGGGCAGCGCCTGCCATGCATCGTCGTTGACGGACGAAGCCCCTGTGCTTTGCATTGCCGCGCTCGCCTGCTCGACGGTCGCGGCGATCTCGCGGGCATCGGGCCAGATGTCGCGAAGCATCACCGGTGTACCCTGCGTGTCGTGGCCGAGCGGTTCCGAGGCGAGATCGATCAGCAGGTTCCCGGCGAGCGCGCCTGCCACCACCAGCGGTGGTGAGGCGAGATAATTGGCGCGGATATCGGAGTGAACGCGGTTTTCGAAGTTGCGGTTGCCGGAGAGGAGCGCGGCAAGCAGGGTAGCGGGGTCGCGGGCGGCGCGCGCCGCGGGTTTGAGGTCGCCTGAATTGCCGACACATGTCGTGCACCCGAAACCGACGACGTGGAAACCCAGCGCATCGAGGCTAGGCTGCAGTCCGCTCAGGCGCAGCATTTCCGCGATGTGGCGCGAACCTGGCGCGAGCGATGTCTTCACCCAGGGCGGCACCGAAAGGCCGCGTGCGACGGCATTGCGCGCCAGCAGACCCGCCGCGATCATCAGGTGCGGGTTGGCGGTGTTGGTGCAACTCGTGATCGCGGCGATGGCGACGGCGCCGTCGCCGCACGTCTCCCGGTCCACCGGTGTTGCGATCCCGGCGAAAGCCTCGCGCAGGCTTCGGGGCACATCGGAAAGGCCGTGGAGTTGCTGGGGCCGGTGCGGTCCAGCGAGAACTGGCTCTAGTTCATCGAGGGCGATTTCGATCGAGCGGCTGTAGCGCCGTTCCGGGTAGGCATCGTGCCAAAGACCGGTTGCCTTTGCATAGGTGCGGTAGCGCGCGACGGCTTCGGCATTGCGCCCCATGGCCGCGAGATAGGCGAGCGTGATCTCGTCGATCGGCATCAGGGCGGCGGTCGCGCCATATTCAGGGCACATGTTCGCGATCGCGGCGCGGTCGGGCAGCGAGAGCGTGCCGAGCGCGTCGCCCCCGAACTCGACGATCTGGTCGACCACACCCGCCTGCCGAAGCTGCGCTGTGACATGCAGCGCGATATCTGTGGCAGTGACGCCTTCGCGCGCCTTGCCGGTCAGGCGGACCTCGCGCACCTTCGGCAGCTCGACCGGCAGCGGATGGCCGAGCGCGGCCATTTCCGCCTCGATGCCGCCCACGCCCCAGCCGAGGATGCCGAGCGCGTTGACCATCGTGGTGTGGCTGTCGGTGCCGATTACGGCCTGCGCGCCGATCCAGTCCGGGCGGTTCGGCAAGGGGGCGGCAATTTCCGAAAGCTGTTCGAGGTTGATCTGGTGGCAGATGCCGTGCCCCGGCGGTACCACCGAGAGGCGCGGGAAGCTGCGCTGTGCCCATTTGAAGAAGCTGTAGCGTTCTGCATTGCGTTCGTATTCGAGCGCGAGATTGCGGGCGAGCGCGTCGGGCGTGCCGCTATGGTCGACGCGCACCGAATGGTCGATCACCAGATCGATCGGGATCGCGGCGTCCACGCCCTCGGGCTTTCCGCCCGCCGCGACATGATGGTCGCGCAGCGCGGCGAGGTCGGCGAGCGCGGCGACGCCCGCCGTGTCCTGGAGCAGGATTCGCGAAGGCCGAAACGGGATTTCCGCCGGCGTTTCGTCGCCGTCCAGCCATGCATCGAACAGGCGTACATACGGCGCGATGTCGGGCTCGTGCGCCAGGATGTTCTCGAGCAGGATCGCCAGCGCGCGGGGCAGGCGGGCGAGGCGCGCGCGGCTTTCGCCGCCGAGCCGCGACCACGGCGTCTCCGGCCCGGCATCGGGCAGGCCTGCCATCGTCAGCCCAGCCGGGCGCGCAGCGCGGCGAGGCTGCCGCCCGTCTTCACCTTGCCGGGCAGCGGGTGGCCGACGATCTCCTCGGCGAGCACGGCGCATGCGATCAGCTTTTCCAGATCGATGCCGGTTTCGATGCCCATCTCCGCGCACATGAACGCGAAATCCTCTGTGCAGATGTTCCCCGCCGCGCCGGCATGGGCGGCGAAGGGGCATCCGCCGAGGCCGGCGACGGCGGCGTCGAAATGCGCGACGCCCATCTGAAGCCCGGCATAGGCGTTGGCGAGGCCAAGCCCGCGCGTGTCGTGCAGGTGGAGCGAGAGCGCCACGTCGGGATTGGCGTCCTGCACAGCGCCGACGACGCGGCGTATCCGTTCGGGCGTCGCCCACGCCATGGTGTCGCCCAGCCCGACGAGGCTCAATTCCTCGCCGTGATCGCGCGCGATGGCGCGCATCTCGTCGACCAGACGGACGACGCGTTCGGCGGGCACGTCGCCCTCGAAATTACAACCGAAGGCGGCGGTGACGAAGCCGGTGCGAACGGGAATGTCGTGCGCCTGATACATGGCGATGAGTTCCGGCTGCGCGGCGCGCTGCGCTTCGGGATCGCGGTTCTGGTTGCGCTTCAGGAAGGCGTCGGAACCGTAGAGCGTCAGCTTGCCTTCCAGATGCAGGCGCCCCGTGGCGATGGCGCGTTCCAGCCCGCGCTGATTGAGCCAGAGCGCGGTGAAGCGAACACCCGGGCGCGGGGTGATTCCGGCGACCACGGCTTCGGCGTCGGCCATGCCCGGCACCTTGCCGGGATGCACGAACGAAGTGACCTGGATATCGGCCAAGCCCGTTTCGGCGAGCGCGTCGACAAGGCGGATTTTCTGCGCCGTCGGGATCGGTCCGCGTTCGATCTGGAAGCCCTCGCGCGGACCTTCCTCATGGATGTGGACGCGCGGCGGCAAGCTGTTCATGATAGGGTTCCCTGGGGATGAGAAGCGGGGAGGGTGCCCGCCGAATGAGCCGTTGACAGGGCGGATCTCTGTTCTACTAAATAGAACGGCGTTTGAGCCGGAAAGAAGTGAACAGCATGAGTTCCAAGGGCGGAGTTGCGGCGGTCGACCGCGCGTTCGACATTCTCCACGCCTTCCATCACGACAAGGCCGTTCTCACCCTCGCGGAAATCTCCCGCATCACCGGTCTCTACAAAAGCACGATCCTGCGGCTGATGGGCTCGCTGGAGAAATACGGTTTCGTCTGGCAGCGCGCGGACGGCCTGTATCAGCTCGGGCCGGGGCTGCTCGGGCTCGCCAGCATCTTTCAGGACAGCTTCAACCTGCGCGATTTCGTGGAGCCGGTGCTCGAGGAACTGGTTACGGCGACCAACGAGGGCGCGACCTTCTTCATCCGCGATGGGGACGAGCAGGTCTGCCTGTTCCGCATCGATGGTCGGCACGCGATCCGCGACTACAACATCCGGCTGGGAGATCGCCAGCCGTTCAACAAGGGTGCGGCCTCCACGCTCTTCCGCCGGTTCGAGCAGGATCCCGCGGCTGTACTGACGCCGGAGACGATCACCGCTGAGTCCTTCGGCAGCGTCGAGCCGGAAATGGCGGCGATCGCGGCGCCGGTGTTCGGGGCCAATCGCGTGCTCCAGGGCGTACTGATGCTGTCCGGCCCGATCGTGCGCTTCAATCCGGATTATGTCGGGCAGATCCGGCCGCTGGTCATCGATGCGAGCGTTCGGTTGTCGCTGAGCCTTGGTGACACACCCGCGCACTTCGCCGCGCTGCAGGCGGCACGGGGCGCCTGACCCTCGGCGCATCAGATCACGCCTTCCGCGTGTAGCGCCGCGAGGTCCGCTTCGGTCACGCCGAGTTCACCGAAGATTTCCGCATTGTGCGCGCCGAGGGCAGGCGGCGGCGTGCGTGCGGACGGGCGGCTGTCGCCAAGCGCGAAGCCGGCGCGGACGACTTTCACATGATTGCGCCCGGCCTCGTCTAGCGGCAGGTTCTGGATAAGATCGCGCGTCGTGATCTGTGGGTGCGCGAGTACCTCCGGCACGCTGAGGATGCGTCCCGCGGGGATACCCGCCGCGTTTAGTTCCGTTTCCCAAGCCGCTGCCGTCTTGCGGGCAAGCGCGGCATTGAGCAGAATGTTCAGCAACTCGCGATTGGCTTTCCGTGCATCGCGTGCGGCAAATCGCGGATCGCTGACCAGCTCGGGCAGGCCGACGATGCCGCATAGCGCCTCGAACTGCTCCTGCTTGTTGGCGGCGATGTTGAGCGGGCCGTCGGCTGCCATGAACGCACCTGAAGGCGCGGCGGTCGTGTTCTGGTTGCCGATGGGCCGGGGCTCGACCCCCGCGATCAGATAGTTGGAAACCGCCCAGCCCAGCGCCGAGATCGTGGAATCGAGCATCGACAGGTCGATGAAGCAGCCTTGCCCGCTGCGCGCGCGCCGGAACAATGCGCTCGCGATCGCGAAGGCGGCGCCCATGCCGCCCAGCGTGTCGCAGAGGGGGTATCCGACCCGCAGCGGTGCGGACTCGCTGTCCCCCGTGATGCTCATCACCCCGGAATAGCCCTGCACGATCTGGTCGTAGGCGGGGTTGGCGCTCAGCGGGCCGTTCTGCCCGAAGCCGGAGATCGAGCAATAGACGATCCGCGGATTGATCGCGCGCACGTCTTCGTAAGAGAAGCCGAGCCGTGCCATCACCTTCGGCCGGTAATTCTCGACGATGACATCCGACTGTTCGATCAGCTGTGCGAACAGCGCCTTGCCGCGCGGCGTCTTCAGGTCGAGCGTCACGGATTTCTTGCCGGCGTTCTGCGCCAGAAACGACGTGCCCATCAGCGCGTCGTTCAGTTCCGCCGACGCACCGAGCTTGCGCGCGAGATCGCCGTCCTTCGGGTTCTCGACCTTGATCACCTCCGCGCCCAGCATCGCCATCTGATAGGTGGCGTAGGGCCCCGAGAGGACGTTGGTGAGATCGAGAACCCGCACGCCTTGCAGCAGGTCGGCGGGCGGCAGGCGCTCCGTCATCTTCAGATGTCCGTGGTCTCGACGTCGTAGCGGTAGAGCCAGTCGTAGCGATCGCGGATGGGATCGCGGCTCCATTCGCTTTCCATGTATTTGATCGCGCCTTCCTCGGTGGCGAGCGCGGCCTCGTGGAAACGTCCGGTATTGTCCTTGGCGCCGCGCACCATCTTGCTGGTGCGCTCCACGCGCGCGGCCTCATAGCGGCGCAGTGCTTCCTCGATATCGTCGTAGGCATCGATGCAGCGGCCGAGGATGACACCGTCCTCGATCGACATCACGGCACCCTGCGCGAGGAAGGGCAATGTCGCGTGGCAGGCGTCGCCAAGCAGCGTCGCGCGGCCCTTCGACCAGACCTGCCGGGGCGGGCGCTCCATGAACGCCCATTTCATCACGGCGGGTGCCGCGCGGATCAGCGTCTGCACATCCTCGTGCCAGCCCCGGAAATCGTTGGCGCATTCCTCGATGTCGCCCTGCGCGTACCAGGATTCGACCTGCCAGTCGTCGCGCTCGATGGTGCCGATCATGTTCATCAGCTGGCCGCCGCGCAGCGGATAATTGACGAGATGCCCGCCCGGCCCGATCCACGTCCAGCCGACCATCTGGCGCATACGTTCCGGCAGCCGCTCCATGGGGATCACGGCGCGCCATGCGATCATGCCGGTGAAATTCGCCTCGTCGTCGCCGAACAGGCACTTGCGCACGGTGGACTTCACCCCGTCCGCACCGATCAACACGTCGCCGGTAACGTGGCGGTCGCCGGAGAGGTGCAGCGTCGCATCGCTGGGCGTGAGCGTCACGTCCGTCACGTGTGCGCCGAGATGAATGGCGTCCGGTTTCAGCGCGCGCACCGCGTCGACAAGTGTGCTGAGCAGGTCGGGGCGATAGACCGTGAGATAGGGATAGCCGTATTTCTCGATGGCGATCGCACCGAGATCGAACATCGGCCACGCGCGGCCGGTGTTCCACAGACGGAATTCCTTCCTGCGCGGTTCGCACGATGCCTGCCGCAGCGCGCCGAACACGCCGAGCGCATCGAGCGCGCGCGAACCATTGGGGCTGATCTGAACGCCTGCGCCGACTTCGCCGAGCTCGGGCGCCTGTTCATAGACCTCGACGTCATAGCCCCGGCGCAGCAGCGACAGCGCGGCCGCCATGCCGCCGATCCCACCGCCGGCGATCAGAATTTTGGGCGACTTGCTCACGACGGACTCCAGTTCGAATGACGTGTGGGTGATATTTGCAGCGCGCGGGTCATGGTGCTTCGCTCCGCAGCCAGCCGAGCTTGCGCATGACGGGCTCGTCCGAAACCCTGAGCAGCACGGCCTCGCTGTCGGCGAGGAGGCGGAAGCGCCGCCATGCGGGAACCGCGATGGTGTCGCCGCGCGACCACGCGAATGTCTGCCCGTCGATCTCCGCGACGCCGTTCCCTTCGACGGCGGCGAAGATGATGTTCGCGGTCGTGCGCAGCGGGCGGGTCGCGTCGCCGGCAGTGATCCTGATCATGTGGAGCGCGATCGTATCGAGCTGCGCTGGGCCGAGTTCGACGACGGCGGGTTCACCCGGTCGCGCGCGGCTTTCCGCATCGAGCCTCGCCAGCGTGTCTTCCCAGCGGAAGGCGATCGGCGCTTCAGCGAGCGTTTCCACATCGGGCTCGATCTCCTTCGGATGAGGCTCGTAGAACATCGGCTCGAGCAGATGGACGAGCGGCACGTCCAGAAAGTCCATCCAGTAGCATTGCGCATCGCCGTGGTTGGCGTGCGAATGCCATGCCCAGTTCGGTGTCAGCAGCACGTCGCCCGGGCGCATCTCCACTTCCTTGCCGTCGACGACAGTGGAGGTGCCCTTGCCGTCAAGGATCAGGCGCAGCGCGTTCGGCGTGTGGCGGTGCGCGCGCGCCACCTCGCCGGGCTTGATCATCTGGTACGCGGCGACGATCGTGCGGACCGTCGAATAGATATTGCCCTCGACCGGATTGAACATGGTGAGATTGCGCCGCTCGGCCTGCTGCGTGTCGATCAGGTCGCCCGCGCGGTCGAGGATCGGCTTCACGTCGGCATAATGCCAGACGTGCGGCAGGAAGTTCCGGCGCGGCTCCGGCCACAGCGCCGGGAAACGGCGATGCCAGCCGCCCTCCATGTTGAGATCGGCGAAGTCCCGGTAGAGCGCGTCGAGTTCGGTCTGGGGCGCGTGTGCCATGTCAGTTCTGCTTGATGATCGGCGGGACATAGGGCTCGGCGAACACCTCGCTCATGCCGAGCTCGCCCTGCACGACATCGACGTTCATCTCGCCGACCTGATCGATGAGGATGCGGATGCGGTCGCCGTCCACGACCGGCCCGACGCCTTCCGGCGTGCCGGTGGCGATGATGTCGCCGGGGTAGAGTGTCATGACGGCCGAGGCGGTCGCGACCATGCCGGGAATGTCGAGCACGAGGTCGCGCGTGTTGGCGGACTGGCGCAGCTCTCCGTTCACCCACAGCTTCAGATCGAGATTCGCGGGGTCGGGCACCTCGTCGGCGGTCGCGATCCATGGGCCGACCGGACAGAAACTGTCATAGGCTTTGCGGAAGACGCGCTCCTCGCGGCCGCGCACCACCATGTCGAGAAGGCACGAATAGCCGAACACGACATCGCGCCAGTCCTCGCGGGCCACGGCGCGGCATTCCTTGCCGATGATGATCGCGAGTTCGCTTTCGTGGTGGACCTCGCGGCCGGGCACGGCGGGCAGCATCACGGGATCGGCCGGCCCGGAAAGCGACGAATTCGGTTTCAGGAAAAAGCCCTGGTTGGTGGCGCGGTACTGCGCCTGCATCTCGCGGCCGTGGGCGTGATAATTGACCGGATAGGCGATTACCTTGTTGGGCCATGCGATCGGCGTTTCGAGGCGCACCTGCGCCAGCGCGAAACGCGGCAGGCTTGGCAGTGCCGCGGCGAAGGTCTCTCGCAGCGCGTCGAAATCGCGGATCAGGCGGACCATGCCCATGGCGGGCCATTCCTGTGGATCGCATCCGCTGAGGCGCGTGATGTCCGCGATCTCCTCGCCCACCACAACGCCGAGGCGCCCACCATTGAATCGAGCCAGTTTCATGCGAATCGTACCGTTCTGTTTAACAGAATATCATTCTATTTTATTTGTGATAATGTCGAAGATCAATCCAAAACAGCACGCCGATCACGGAGGAGTGCGGTTTGGGGAGAGCGAGGGCAGGGTGTGTTTCCTGCCTTCGGAATCTGCGGAAAAAGAAAGCGAGCAGCCGGGCCTGAAGAAAGCCCGGCTGCTCGTGTTCAAGCGATCAGAACGACGCGCGGATGCGTGCGCCGTAGGTGCGCGGCGGCGCGATATCGAGGCCGTTGTAGTTGGCGATGAACGGATACTGCTGCGTGCCGGTGTAGACCGCCTTGTCGCCGATATTGCGGACGAAAAGCTGGATCGAATAATTGTCGTCCGGCGACCGGTAGGTCAGGCTTGCGTTGAACAGCGCATAGCCCTTGGCGCGTGCGTTCTCCACGAACTCGGCGCTCAGCCAGCGCGACGACGAGAACGTCATGTCCGGCGAGAAATCGATCGTCGCGCCGTTCGCCAGATCGAAGCTGTGATTGTAGCTGACCGTGCCGGACCATTTCGGCGTGCGCGGCAGCTGGAAGCCGGTGCAGTCGATCGTCCAGAAGCCGGTTGTCGCCGTGCCGCCGGTGATCGCCGTCACGGGGCAGGCCGTGCGCGCCGAAGGGTTGGCGGCGCGGTAGTTCCGGTAGACGAATTCCTTGTACTTGCTCTCCGTATATTCCACGGCGAAGCGAAGCTGGTCGTTGTCCGTCGGGAAGATCATCAGGTCGGCGCTCGCGCCCTTGGCCACCGCTTTGCCGGCGTTGAACAGCGAGGAGACCTGCGCGCCGCCGCGGTCCAGCGCGGAGAAATTCTCCTGCCGGTCCTTGTAGTCCATGTAGAACAGTTCGGCGTTGAACTGGATCAGCCGGTCGAAGAAGCGGTTCTTCGTGCCGAGCGTGTACGCGGTCACTTCCTCCGGGCGATACGGATCGAGATCGGCGTTGGACTGGCCGCCCGATTTGAACCCCGTCACCATGCTTGCGTAGAGGAGGCTGTCCGGTCCGGCGTCGAACTCGGCACCGATCTTGTAGTTGACGCGGTTGGCCTCGTACTTGCCCTCGACGTTCGTTCCGGCCGAGGTCAGGAGTTCGCAGCTCTGGTCGGGGCCGGTGCCGCCCGCGACGCATCCGGCGCTTCCCATGAACGCATAGCGGTGGGCGTCCACCGTCTTCGTCTCGTTGGTGTAGCGCAGGCCGCCGGTCAGGCGCAGCGCATCGGTCAGCGAATAGGTGAGTTCGCCGAACGCCGCGTAGGACCGCGTGTTGAGTTTGGCGACGAACGCCGTGTCGGAGGCGAAGCCGAGCCGCACCGCGCTGTAGCTGTCCTGGTCCTCGTTGAAGAAATAGCCGCCGAGCACCCACTTCAGCCTGTCGTCGGCGTGGCCGAGGCGCACTTCGAGCGTCTGCGTGTCCGATGTCGAAGGATCATCGGTGAAAGGATTGTTGGTGCTGAAATACAGCGCCGGCAGCGCCAGAGAATCGATGCTCACGCTCTGATAGGCCGGAATGATCGTCAGCGTCGCGGGACCGAGATCCCAGTCGAGATGCGCATTGACGCCCCAGACGTCCATGTCCTGATAGGTCTCGCTCATGTCGAGCGGATAGATGCCCGGCGGCGCCGTCGTCTGCGCGATCAGCGCGTTCAGCGTGTCGCCGATCGAGGTCCAGCGGTCATCGGGAAGGATCGGCTGCGGCGTGGCGATACCGGGCGCGTTGGGCGCGGTCGGCGCGTAGATCACCTTGCCGGGGCCGCGACCGCCGATGTGCTGATAGTTGAGGCCGAGGCGCAGCGTGACCGTGTCGGTCGGCTCGGTCTTGAACTGCAGGCGGAACGAATGGTGCTTGTCGTCATCCGTGCCGTCGCTGATGTAGCCCTCGCGCGAAACGCCCTGGAAGGACGCGCGCAGCGCCGACTTCTCGCCGACCGGAATGTTGATAGCGCCTTCCGCGCTGAAGCCGTTGTAGTTCTGGACGCCGGCGCTGACATAGCCTTCGAATTCGCCGAGCTGCGGCTGCACCGGCAGGATGTTGAGCGCGCCGCCGGTGGCGTTGCGGCCGTAGAGCGTGCCTTGCGGGCCTTTCAGGATCTCGATGCGCTCGAGATCGAAGAACGTGCCCGCCACATATTGCGTGCGCGCCGCGAAGACGCCGTCGTAATTCTGCGCGACCGCCGAGTTGCTGTAGCCGGTGGTCGAGAAGTCGCCCGCGCCGCGCACGTAGATCTGCAGCGCGGTGCCGCCCTGCGCGATCTGCACGCCGGGCGAAAGCCGCGCGAGGTCCGTGGCCTGCGCGACGCCGGCTTCCTGCAGCGTTTGGGCCGACAACACGTCGATGGAGAGTGCGGCCTTCTGCACGCTTTCCTGCCGGAACTGTGCGGTCACGACGATGTCTTCGATCGCGGCGTCGGTTTCCGACGTGTCCTGCGCAAAGGCCTGCGCCGGCATCAGCGCCGCGAGCGCGGCGCTCGCCAACAGGCCGCCAACGCGGAAATGCTGTTTCATCAACTTCCTCCCCCAAAATGCTTGTCGACAGTGCGCTTGCCCTGAGGGCTACGCTGTTTATGTTCTTTTCCGCAGAACGATGTTCTTTTATTTTAGAGTCGAAGGCTTGTCAATTCCCGGCGAGGGCAGGGGATTCCGAACCATGTCTCTTGCCGGAAAGTCATTGATTTTGAATGTGTTCACGCGGGTGTAGGAGACCTGCGGCGGGCCTTGCCGATGTCGGCTGGACAAAATGCCCATCATATTTTAGAATATCGTTCTATTTTTGAAGACTCGTCGTTCATTTGGCTGTCAGCCGGCTAAATTGCTGTCTCAGGAGATCGCTATGACCACCTTCCCGGACGTTCCCGCCTTCACCGGCTTCAACACGCCGTCCCGCGTCGAGGCCAATGTGGAGGATCTCAACGTGCATGGGGAAATCCCGAAGGCGATGGACGGCGCCTTCTACCGCGTGCAGCCCGAACACCAGTTCCCGCCGAAGCTCGGCAACGACATCGCCTTCAACGGCGACGGCATGATCTCGATGTTCCGGTTTAGGAACGGCAAGGTGAACTTCACCCAGCGATGGGCGAAGACCGACAAGTGGAAGCTGGAGAACGAGGCCGGGCGGGCGGTGTTCGGCGCCTATCGCAATCCACTGACCGACGACGAGGCGGTGAAGGGCAAGATCCGCGGCACGGCGAACACGAACGCTTACATCCACGGCGGTCGGCTCTACGCGCTCAAGGAGGATTCGCCCGCGCTGGTGATGGATCCGGCGACGCTGGAGACGGAGGGCTACACCGATTTCGGCGGCAGGATGAAGGGCGAGACCTTCACCGCGCATCCCAAGACCGATCCAGCCACGGGCAATCTCTGCGGTTTCGGCTATGCGTCGAAGGGTGTGCTCACGCGCGACATGACCTATTACGAGATCAGCCCCACCGGCGAGCTGCTCTACGACGTCTGGTTCGAGACGCCTTACTACTGCATGATGCACGACTTCGCGATCACACCCGACTATGCGCTGTTCTCGGTGATGCCGATGACGAGCAGCTGGGAACGTCTTGAGGCGGGCAAGCCGCATTTCGGTTTCGACACGTCGATGCCGACCTATCTCGCCGTGATGCCGCGCAAGGCCGGCACGACCGCAGCGGACATCCGCTGGTTCAAGGGCGGCAACTGTTTCACCGCGCATGTGATGAATGCGTGGCAGGAGGGAACGCGCCTTTATCTCGATCTGCCGGTGGCTGAGAACAACATGATGCCGTTCTTCCCGGACATCAACGACGCGCCGTTCGATCCCATGGCGGGCCGCACCTTCCTGACGCGCTGGACCGTCGATATGAACCAGAACGAGGAGGAGTATCGCTCGGTCCGCCTGTCGGAAATGATCGGCGAGTTCCCGCGCATCGACGATCGCTTCGCGGGCAGCAAGAACCGCTTCGGCTGGATGGTGGTGATCGACCCCGATCAGCCCGTGGAGATGAAGGGCGGCAGTGCCGGCGGCTGGGTGATGAACACGCTCGGCATGGTCGATCTCGAAACCGGCACCGAGCAGAAATGGTGGTGCGGTCCGGTCTCCAGCATTCAGGAGCCGTGCTTCGTTCCGCGTACGCCCGATGCGGCGGAGGGTGACGGCTGGATCGTCATGGTGTGTAACCGCCTTGAGGAGCGTAGCAGCGACCTCCTCATCTTCGAGGCGACCGAGATCGCAAAGGGACCGATCGCGACGATCAACATTCCGGTCCGGCTGCGCTTCGGCCTGCACGGCAACTGGGCCGACGCAGCCGACATAGGCGCGCTCAGCCAGGCGGCCTGACGAAAGGAAAGCCCCCCGGTCCGGTCTGGATCGGGGGGCTTTTTCGTGGCCTCATACTTCAGATGGGATAGTGCACCGGCTGCGTGTCGATGGTAACCCAGCGCAGTTCGGTGAATGCATCGATGCCCGCCTTGCCGCCGAAGCGGCCGTGGCCCGAGGCCTTGGTGCCGCCGAACGGCATCTGCGGCTCGTCGTGCACGGTCGGGCCGTTCACGTGACAGATGCCGGACTGGATACGCCGCGCGACGCTGAGGCCGAGCGCGATGTCGCGCGTGAACACCGAGGCGGAGAGGCCATATTCGGTGTCGTTGGCGAGTGCGATGGCGTGCTCGGTATCGCGCGCCCTGATGATGCCGACCACCGGCCCAAAGCTCTCGTCGCGGAATAGCTTCATGTCGGTCGTCAGCTTGTCGATCACGTGCGGCGGCATCAGCACCGCGTCCGTGGTCTCGCCGCCCGTCAACTGCTCAGCGCCGCTCGCCAGCGCATCGGCGATGAGTGCGCGGCAGTGCGCGACCGTCCTCGCGTCGACCACCGCGCCGAGCGGCGCCGTGCCCGCGCGCGGATCGCCCACCGCCATCGCGGCGACCTTGGCCTTGAACTTCTCCGCGAAGGCATCGGCTACGGCCTCGACCACGATGATGCGCTCGGTCGACATGCAGATCTGGCCCTGATTCATGAAGGCGCCGAACGCGGCCGCCTTCACCGCTTCGTCGAGATCGGCATCTTCAAGGACGATGAACGGCGCCTTGCCGCCAAGCTCCAGCAGCACGGGCTTCAGATGCTCCGCCGCGCGCCGCGCGATGATCCGCCCGACGCCCGTCGATCCGGTGAAATTGATCCGCCGCACCGCCGGCGCATCGATGAGCGCGCCCACGACGTCGCCCGCGTCCTGCGGTGCGTTGGTAACGAGATTGACGATGCCTTCCGGAAAGCCCGCCTCGGCGAAGGCCTCGACGATCAGCGCGTGCGTGCGCGGGCAGGTCTCGCTGGCCTTCAGGATCACGGCGTTGCCGCACGCCAGCGGCACCGCGATGGCGCGCACGCCAAGGATGATGGGCGCGTTCCACGGCGCGATGCCGAGCACGACGCCCACCGGCTCCCGCATCGCCATGGCAAGGCAGCCCGGCCTGTCGGAGGGGATCACCTCGCCCGCGATCTGCGTGGTCAGCGCGGCGGCCTCGCGCACCATCTTCACCGCCGTCACCACGTTGAACATGGCCCAGCCCCTGGTGGCGCCGATCTCGCCGATCATCGCCTCGACGAAGGCATCGGCGCGCGCCTCCAGCGCCGCCGCCGCCTTCATCAGCACCGTGCGCCGCTCGTTGGGGCCGGTCGCCGCCCAGCGCGGCGCCGCCGCGCCGGCGCGCGCGGCGATCGCCGGCATCTCGGCCGCCGTCATCGCCTCTGCCGACGAAACCGTCTCGCCGGTGATCGGATTGCTGCGTTCAAAGTTCACGGTTTTCCTCCTTGGCGGGCAGTGCCGTCATTGCTGGATCGTCATTGGTGCTTGGAAAGGCCGTCGCTGACGAATTCGGCGAGGATTTCGGCCGCCTTCTGCCATTCGATCGTCGCCGCATCGATGTTCATGATGCCGGCGAGCCGTCCGCCGTGCGTCTGCGGATAGAGATAGACGCCGAGCACGACATTCATCGCGAAGAAGAAGGTCTGCTCGTCGAGCGTCGGCATGGCCCTGCGCATCAGCGCGATCAGCCGGCCGCGCACCGGGGTGACCAGCGGGCGCGTGATGGTGCGGGCTTCCTCGGATGGGTCGGCGAGCGCGCAGCAGTAGACAAGATAGCTCTTCCGGTTCTCGCCCGCCGTGCCGCTCCTGCCGAGCGCCGAGCCGAAGAAGGCCGCGACGATCTCGCGGATCGTCGGATCGCCCGCCTGTTCCAGCGCGTCGAAGCTGCTGTGCTGCGCCTGATGGATCGGATCGAAATGCCGCCGGAACACTTCCTCGAACAGGTGCCGCTTGCTCGTCCAGTTGCGGCTCAGCGAGGCGAGGCTGGTGCCCGCCTGCGCGGCGATCGCCCGGATCGTGCAGCCGTCATAGCCGTGCGCGATGAACTGGTCGTCCGCGGCCTCCAGAAAGCGTTCGCGGCTCGACAGGTCGCCGCGCGGCGGCTCTTGTTTCATGGTCCCGGCTGCCTTTTCACGCATTGACCGTCATTCCGCCATAGCGGCCGTCCACATAGACCAGCGCATCGGTCGAGGGTGCAAGCGCGACATAGTCGACAAGGCCGCGAATGACCATATGGCTGCCGAAGGGCTCGGCCTTGTCGAGCGTGCAGACGACCCGCGCCAGCGCCGTTTCCAGCAGCGGAATCCGGTCGTGCGCCGCCCAGCGGGCGTGGACGAAGCGCTCGCCGGCAGGCGCCGAAACGAACGCCTGACACGTCTCCTCATCCGCGCGCCCGAGGATGTTCACGCCGAACCGGCGGCAGGCGAGGAGGGGGCGGCACAGCGAGGCATCCCGGTTGATCGCCAGCAGCAGCGAGGCCGGATCCATGCTCAGCGACATCAGCGCCGTCATCGCGATGCCGTAGCGCGCGCCCGCGTCATCGGCGGTGGTGACGAGCGCGACACCGCTCGCCAGACGCCGCATCGCCGCGCGAAACGACGCCGGTGTGTCGGTGTCCGCCATCGCGGCGCGGGCGCTTCCTGTTGCTGCCATTTGTGGCTCCGAACCGTTCGGCTCAGCCGGGCAGGATGCCGGATTTCTGCATGAACTCGCGCACCTGGCCCCATTCGTGGTCGCGCTGCGCGACCATGTGGTCGCCGATGCGCGCGCGGCCCTGGCTGCCGAGATAGAACATCTCATACAGCTCGATGCGGCTGCCAAGCGCGGAGCCGGCGAAGTCCCACGCCGTGCGCATGATCCGCGCGCGGTCCTCCGCCGAAATGCCGTTCGCGCCGGGCAGATACTTGCGCAGCATGTCGCCGATCTCGGGATTCTCGAACAGTGCGAGCGAGGGCGTCGCCAGCAGGTTGTGCGATCCGAGCGCGCGGATGATCTCGTTCACGCGCGTCATCCATGTCGGCATCACGCAGCGCAGCACGGCGAGGTCCTTGTGCGGGAAGACGGCGCCCGCGCCCCAGTCGTGTGCGCGGTCCTCGGCGGCGTGCAGGACGGAGCGGGTGATCGAAAGATAGGCGTGCACCTCGCCCAGCAGCACGGCGACGTCGGGCCGCTTGTCGCTGTTCGAAACGCGGGCGATGCTGGTGCAGAGATCGTAGGCGAACTCCAGCTTCACCATGGCGCGGATCGCCGTCTGCTGCAGCGTGTTGCCGGGCGAAACGCCCTGCGTGATGCTGTTGTAGACGGCGAGGTCGCCCTCGCAGAACAGCCGCTCGTAGGGGACCTCGACATCGTCGAAGATCACGAAGGCGTCCTGCTCGTCGAAGCGCGAGGAGAAGGGCGCGTCCGCCACGCTGGCGTTGATGCCGTAGTGGTCGCGGCAGATCATGGTGACGCCCTTGGTCTTCACCGGCACGGAGAAGATCAGCGCATATTGCTCTGCGCCGCTCGGGATGGGGGCGGACGGGTAGACGTAGATCTCGTCCGCGATCGGGCCAAGCGTCGCCAGCACCTTGCCGCCGCGCACGATGATGCCGTTCTCGTTGCGGCCGACGACGCGCAGCGTGAGGTCGGAATTCATGCCCTCCAGATCGCCGGCGCCCTTGTCGATGTTGGCGTGGACGATCGTGTGCGTCATCGAAAGATCGCCGTCGATCACCTCGCGGTGGAAGCGGGCAAGCCGGTCGTGGTGGCAGGGGTCGCCGCGTTCCCACAGGTCGCGGCGCGCGGTATGGCCCGAAAGCACGACGTTCACATAGTCGGGTGTGCGGCCCAGCATGCCGTAGGAATAGCGGGCGAGGCGTTCCAGCCCGCGCCGCCGCAGCTTCAGGTCGTCCTTGCTCCGGGGCAGCATCAGGCTGATGCTCATCTTCTCGCCGGCCCGCTCGGGGTCGTCGATCAGGCATTCGTCCGCATACGCGGTCTGCCAGTCGAAATAGCCGGCCATGCCGTCCAGCGAACCGGCGAGGCGCGGGTCCGTCGTCACGTCGATCCTGCTCTCTCCAAGCCAGACCGAACGGTCGTCGTCGAGCCCGGATTTATACTCTGTGCCTGTGCGAACTGCCATGTGATCTACTCCCCGAATGAAAACACGTGTATTCACGATTCGCGTTTGGTGCAAATAGAATATAACGACGTTCTGTCAAACAGAACGTCGTTGGGGAGTATGTTCGATTGACAGTGAGGGCATGTCAAAATAAAAGAACATCGTTCTGTCAAAAAGAACGACCGCCTTCCGATGCGGCGGAAGGGAAGCGCGTGCGGGCCTTGCGGGCCTTCATCCGACGGACTTGGGGAGGATTTTGGTTATGAGTGAGGAGGGTCGCCCTTCCGTCGCGACGATGCGGCGCTATGCGTGGATGAACATCCTGACGGGATTTCTCGTGTGGGGCATCGCGCTCGCCGGCGTGTCGATGATGATGCCGATCATGTACGGTACGATCTCAAGCGACATGGGCTGGAGCGTCACGCAGACGACCAGCTTCATGGCCATCAAGTCGGCGGTGTCGGCGGTCGGCGGTCTCTTCGCCGGCGGCCTGATCGTGAAGTTCGGCTTGAAGCGCGTCTTCGTGCAGTCGGTCGTGGTGGTCGGCGTCGCCACCTTGCTTCTGTATTTCGTGCGCAACCTGCCCGTCTATTATCTGCTGGCGGCGCTGTCGGGCTTCGCGTCCATTCTCAGCCTCATCGCCGTGCAGGTGACGCTCGCCAAATGGTACTCGGCCAGTCTTGGCCGGATGACGGGCGTCGCGATGCTGGGCGGCGCGGCGGCGGGCGCCATCGTGCCGCTCGCTACCGCCTACGGGCTCACGCATTTCGGCTGGCACGCGACCTCGGCTTTCGCCGGCCTCGTCGTGCTCATCTTCGTCACGTCGGCCGCGATCTTCCTGTTCCGCGAAACGCCGGCCGCCTATGGCTACACGGCGGAGGAGCTTGATCCGGGTCCTGGCGGCGCCAGGGCCGCCGCGGTGGCCGCCGCCGATCCGGGGCCGGAATTCCGGGAGATCCTGAAGTCGCGGCAGTTCATCCTGCTCATCGTCGCCACCGCGCTTTCCGGCGCGATCAGCAACGGCATCAACGAATATATCCCGCTGTTCGTGGAGCGGCAGGCCAATCTCGGCGCGTACATGGCCGCGCTCGGCTTCACCATCGTCATCGTGCTGTCGGGGCTCGGCAAGATCCTGTTCGGCTGGGTGTTCGACCGGTTTTCCAGCAAGGGCGTCGCCGCCTGCTGGGCGCTGTGCGGCGTTGCCGTCCTCCTTGCCTTCCCGGTGTCGGGCTTCGCGACCTTCGTGCTGTTCACGTTCGTGCGCGGCCTCTCGCATGGCGGTGTCGTCGTGCAGGCGCCGGTGCTGGCGCGCCATCTTTACGGCGTGAAGCCGATCGCGCAGGTCATCGCCTTCCTGAACGCCTCCTTCCATCTGGGCGCGGCGGGCGGCATCTGGGCGATCGGGCTTGGCGTCGATCTCACCGGCGGCTTCACGATTCCGTTCATCGCGGTGGTGGTGACGGCGTTCGTGTGCGCGTTCATCGGCTTCGGTTTCGAGCCGAAATACTGGGCCGGCTACGCCGCGAAGCGTGCGCGTGTCTGAATCGATCGGGAGGGCGGCATGACATCCGTGGTTCCGCGACGGCTCGGCGAAGCTGCATTCGCCCGCGCGCTTGCTGCCTTCCGCTCCGTCGTCGGCAAGGACTGGGTGCTGGACGGCGACGAGGACCGGCAGGCCTATATCGATCCCTACGCGCTCGGCGACGGGCTCGATCATGATTGCTCGGCCGTCGTCGCCCCGGCCTCGGTCGAGGAGGTGCGAGCGATCGTGCGCGCCGCGAACACATTCAAGGTGCCGCTCTGGCCGGTCAGCCGCGGCAAGAACCTCGGCTACGGCGCCGCGTCGCCCACCGAGCGCGGCAACGTGATCCTCGATCTCGGCCGCATGAACCGGGTGCTCGACGTAAACGAGAAGCAGGCGCACTGTCTGATCGAACCGGGCGTCAGCTTCTTCGATCTCTACGCGCACCTCGATGCGCGGAAGAGCCGCCTGTGGATGTCCACCCCCGGCAACAGCTGGGGCAGCGTCATCGGCAACGCGCTCGATCGCGGTATCGGCTATACGCCCTACGGCGATCACTGCGAGCAGATTTGCGGTATCGAGGCGGTGCTGCCGGACGGCGATCTCCTGCGCACCGGCATGGGGGCGATGGAGGGCAGCGCGGGCTGGCACGCCTACAAATACGGCTACGGCCCGGGCTGGGACCAGATGTTCTTCCAGTCCAATTTCGGCATCGTCACCAAGGCAGGCGTCTGGCTTCAGCCCGAGCCGGAAATGACCGCGAAGATCGAGCTGGCGTTTCCGAAATTCGAAGACGCAGCATGGGCGATCGATATCCTTGCGGATCTCCGTCGCCGCGATGTCATCCAGCACAACATCGTGTTCGGCAACCCAGTTCGCGCCGCGTCGGTCGTATCGCAGCGCGCGGAATGGTACGAAGGCCCCGGCGCCATCCCGGACAAGGCGTGCGAGGCGATGATCGCGAAGCTCGGCATCGGCTGGTGGAACGCCAAGATCAACCTCTTCGGTCATGCGGCGACGGTGAAGGCCCATGTCGAACTGATCCGCGGCCTGTTCGAGCCGAGGCTCGGCCGCGAGCTGAATTTCGAACTCTGGCAGCAGGACGATCCACCCGACAGATCGGCGCGCGGCATCCCGACGACGATCGGCCTGCAGAGCGTGAACTGGTATGGTGGGCGCGGCGGGCATCTCAGCTTCGCGCCGGTGATGCCGTCCGATGGCGCGCTGATCCTCGACTATGCCCGCAAGGTGAAGGCCTATTACGAGCATGTCGGGCACGATTATTATGCCAGCTTCACGATCGGCCGACGCCACGTCAACAACGTCAGCCTGATCCTCTACGACCGCGACGATCCCGAGATGGTGGCGCGGGTGGATGCGCTCTACCGTCATCTCGTCGCCGAGGCGGCGTCGCACGGTTTCGCGGAGTATCGCGGACACATCTCCTACATGGATATCATCGCCGCCACCTACGACTTCAACAACGGCGCGCTGCGCCGGCTGAACGACAGGATCAAGGCCTGCCTCGATCCCAACAACATCATCGCGCCCGGCCGCAACGGCATCGGCACCAACCGCGCATGAGGAGAGGCAAGCCTGTGAACTTCTACGGTGGAAGGCGTGGCCGCGTGTTGCTCTCCTGTGCACTCGGCCTCGCCATCGTTGCCTGCGCGGGAAGCAGTGAGGAAGCGCCTGCGCAGACGCGGGAGCCGGCAAGGACACGCCAGTCCCAGGTGGTCCTTTTCGGGACGGCGTCGGCGGATGCCGGCGAACGCCTGTACGGCAGTAAATGCGCCTTCTGCCACGTCGGCCGGAATACCGGCGCGATCATGCTCGGCCGCCGCCTCGGCAAGGACATGGCCGAACTCCACACGCGCACCGATCTCGACGCCGACTATGTGAAGGCCGTGGTCCGCAGCGGTATCGTGAACATGCCGCCTATCTCCAGAGTCGACGTGACCGACGAGGAGTTGGGCAAGATCGCCGAGTATCTGACTCGGACGAAAAAGAAATGACTCCAAATCGCCGAACGCTGATTAAGGGTTTCGCAGCGCTACCGCTCGCGGGATTGGTGAACGGAGCGGCCGCTGCCGGCGGAATGCGTTTCGTGGTGGATATGCGGATGCCATCCGCGCCCGCGCTTGAAGCCCGCGCGCGCAGCCGGGGGTATGAGCTTGTCGATCCGCGCGGCGAAATCGTCGCGCTGTTTCTGGGGCGGGGTGCCGGCTGGCTTGCATCGGGCACGCCTCTCATCGGCCTCACCGGCTACTCGGACATGCACCTGATGCGCGATATCGCCCGGTCCGCCGGGCGATCCCTGCGCCATGTCGCGGCCCGGACCGCACCCTCCGGGCCGAGCGGATTTTTCTGGCGCGTCTGAGCGCCGGCACAAGAAGGAATCTCCTAGCGTGAACGGTTCACAGTTCGACTTCATCATTGTGGGTGCCGGCTCGGCGGGCTCCGTGCTCGCCAATCGCCTGTCGGCGGACCCGGCCTGCCGGGTTTTGCTGCTCGAAGCGGGCGGCGAGGCGAACCATCCCTATGTGCAGATGCCGCTCGGCTTCCTGCAGGCGCTGCGCAATCCCGATCTCACCTGGGCGTTCGCGTCGGAGCCTGAGGCTGCGGTCGATGGCAAGGTCTTTCCCCTGCCGCGTGGGCGGCTGCTCGGCGGTTCGTCGTCGATCAACGGCATGGTGCATTTTCGCGGGCATCCGAAGGATTTCGACGATTGGGCGGCGCTCGGCTGCGAGGGGTGGGGCTATGCCGACGTGCTGCCCTATTTCAAGCGATCCGAGGATCACTGGACGGGCGGCAACGCATGGCGCGGGAAGAGCGGACCGATAGGTGTCGCGCCGGTCGACACGTCGCGCCTGATGGCGGAGGAGGTGCGGGCGTCCGCCGCACTCTGCGGCTTCGACTATAATCCGGACGCGGACGGCGCCTCCAACGAAGGCTGCGCGGATGTCCAGATCGCGATCCGGGACGGCCGGCGCTGCGGATCGGCGCGCGCCTACCTCGACGGTATCCGTCGTCGCCCCAATCTGGTGATTGCGACGCGCTCGCTCGTGCGGCGTATCCTGTTCGAAGGCCGGCGCGCCGTGGGCATCGAGTACGAGCGCGGCGGCGCCGTTCAGGCCGCGCGCGCGGATCGTGAGGTGATCCTCAGCGCGGGCGCCTATGGCTCGCCGCAATTGCTGATGCTGTCGGGCGTCGGCGACGGCGCCGCGCTGAAGGAACACGGCATCGATGTGGTGCACGATCTCGGCGGCGTCGGGCGCAATCTTCAGGAGCATGTCCGCCTAGCGCACCAGTACGATGCAGCGCCGCCGCACAGCTTCGCGAAGGAACTCCGCTTCGATCGTGCAGCGCTTTCATTCCTTCGCTGGTATCTGATGGGCAAGGGCATGTTCGCCAACCAGATCGCCGCTGCCTGCATTCTCGCGCGCTCGGAAGAGGGGCTCGACCGGCCGGACCTGCAGATCATGGTGAGCCCGGTTCGGGTCGACGCCAACATCTGGTTCCCCGGCTTCCGCGCGGCGAAGAAGGATTGCTTCTACAATTCGATCTGCCTGCTGCGGCCGGAAAGCCGGGGCGCGCTCACCCTGCGCGACAGCGATCCCCGCTCGTCGCCGCGCATCCAGCTCAATCTCCTTCAGCATGAGAACGACTGGGCGAAGCTGAAGAAGGGGCTCGCGCTCTCGCGTCGCATCTATTCGGCGGGGCCGCTCGCCAGCTACGTCGAGCGGGAAATTCTCCCCGGCGCCGACAGGCAGAGCGACGAGCAGCTCGACGCGATGAAGGCGGAGCTTGCGGGCGTCGTGCATCATCCGGTCGGCACCTGCGCGATGGGGAGGGGGCCGGACGCCGTGGTCGATCCTTCGCTTCGCGTCCACGGGATTGAAGGGCTTCGCATCGTCGACGCCTCGATCATGCCGTTGCTGGTGGGCGCCAACACCAATGCCGCCGCCGTCATGATCGGCGAGAAGGCGGCGGACGTCATTCTGCAAAAATCGGCCTGAGGAGAGGGAAATGGCGGAAGCTGGCGAGGCGTGGAGCCCGGTGTTCGAACGCGCGCGGGCGCGGATCGCGCAGCCACACGGGCATTTCATCGGCGGGCGCTGGCAGGCGCAGGATGCGCCGCCGATCGCGGTGATCAACCCTGCCGATGAACAGTGCATCGGCGAGATCGCGGCCGGAACCGCACGCGAGATCGACGCTGCGGTCACCGCCGCGCGCGCCGCTTTCGAACGGCCGGAATGGCGCGACATGCCCGCTGCACGGCGCGAGTCCCTGCTGCTCAATCTCGCTGCGCTGATCGAGGCGGAACAGGATGAAATCGCCGCGATCGAAACGCTCGATAACGGCATGCCGTTTCCGAACGCGCGCGGCGCCGTCGGCGCTGCCATTAGCGTCATCCGCTACAATGCGGGCTGGGCGCGGCGGCTGGGCGGGGAGACCGTGCCGGTTTCGGTGCCCGGCAACTGGCACGGCTACACCACCCGCGATCCGCTCGGCGTCGCCGCGCTGATCGTGCCGTGGAACGCGCCGTTCGCGATCACCTGCGCCAAGCTGTCGGCGGCGCTCGCGGCTGGCTGCACGGTGGTCCTGAAGCCCGCCGAGCTTGCACCGATGAGCGGGCTTCGCCTCGCCGAGCTCGTCGAGGCGGCGGGCTTCCCGGCCGGCAGCGTCAATGTCGTCACCGGCCTCGGCGCGGAGGCCGGCGCGGCGCTTGTCGCGCATCCTGGCGTCGACAAGATCTCCTTCACCGGCTCCACCGAAACGGGGCAGGGCATCCTGCGGGCGAGCGTCGCCGACCTGAAGCGCGTCTCGCTCGAACTCGGCGGAAAGTCGGCATCGATCGTCTTCGCCGATGCCGATCTCGAAAAGGCCGTGCCTGCCGTCGCCATGGGCATCTTCGGCAACAGCGGGCAGGTCTGCGCCGCCGGCTCGCGCCTGTTCGTGGCCGATGCGATCTTTGACCGCTTAATGGCTGCGCTCGCCGAATTCGCGGACAGGCTGACGGTCGGCCCCGGCTGGCAGGGCGGTGTGGCGCTTGGCCCGCTGATCTCGCAGCGTCAGCGCGAGCGTGTGCTCGGCTACATCGACGCGGGCCTCCGCGAGGGCGCCAGTCTGCTCACCGGCGGCTCCGCGCCCGAGGGGGCGGGCTATTTCGTTCGCCCCACCATCTTCGTCGACGCGCGCGCCGACATGCGGATCGTGTGCGAGGAGATTTTCGGCCCCGTGCTCAGCGTGATGCGTTTCTCGGACGGGGATTTCGACGCACTGGCCTGCCGCGCCAACGACAGTATCTACGGCCTTTCCGCCTATGTCTGGACGCGCGATCTCACCGCCGCCCACGCCATGGCGAAACGGCTGCGCGCAGGATCGGTGAAGGTGAACGGCGCGGGCATGGAATTCGCACTGCCGTTCGGCGGCTTCCGACAATCCGGCCTTGGCCGCGAGAACGGCCGTGCTGGTGTCGAGGCGTTCACCGAAACCAAGGCCGTGATGATCGGTTATTGATCACGGCCACGATGATCCCGACTTCGCCGGAAGCGGCGGTCGATCTCGCCGAGCGGTTGCATAACCATTACTATGGAGTGGAGGCATTTCCACTAATATCGAATATTTCAAATTAGGAGTTGGTTTGGCGAAGGCTGGCATCGACGGCCGTTTCAGCGCCTATACTGGCAGCGGAGGCCGTGTCGGGCAATCGCTGGCTGGTTGCAACGGTCGAGAGATTAGGGCAGGCTTTATCTCAGACCCTGTAATTATTGGATAAATGATCGCCCGTTATGATTGAAGATCAACCTCCAGCCCGGCCAGCCCAAATCCGAAGGCCGCGTCAGAAGCGGAGCCAGGAGCGGTTCGAGGCGATCCTCGATGCAGCCGCGCGGGTGCTGAAGGATCGCGAGCCCGGCGATGTCAGTATTTATACGCTTGCCGAAGAGGCGGAAATGTCGCCTGCCTCGATTTACCACTTCTTTCCAGACGCGCAGCACGTCTTCGCGGCGCTGGCGGAGCGCTATTTTGGCATTTTCTCGGATGGCATGAATCCCGTCTCTGATACGCCGTTCGCGACGTGGCAGAGTCTGGTGGATTTTCGCTACGAGGCATCGCGCTGTTTCTACAATGCGAACGTCGCGGCCCGAAAGATCATCTTCGGCGCTGGAAGCAACTGGACGATACGCGCGCGCGACCTTGAGCTCGACCGCGAACTCGCATTGAGTGCCATCGCGCAAATCCGGCAATGCTTCGTCCTGCCGGAGATCCCGGGCCTCGTTGATCGCGTAACCGAGACGATCGTTCTCAATGACTCGCTTTGGGCCTTGTACAATCATCGCTACGGCTATCTTCCCGACCATGAGGAAGAATATGTTCGGCGCGCGCGCTTTGCGCATATGCGGACTTATCTGCCCGAGTTTCTGGTGCAGCGCGAGATCGAGGAATCGGATGCTGCATCCGAAGTGGTGGCTTAGGAAAATTTGAAGGTTTCGCGGTCGTCACTCGCGATCAGTCCTGCCACGCTTCCTTTTCGATTTTCGCGGGCGGCGCGTGCAGGCCGGCTACGAGCGCCATCGCGATCGCCAGCACGCCTATCGCCAGCCAGAAGGCGCCCCCGATGCCGTGATAACCGACGGCGATCCCCGCGAGCGTTGGCAACAGCGCGGCCCCCGCGAGCTGGACCGCTGCGATATAAAGAAGTGCGCGCCGGGTCGGGTCGATCTCGACGAGGAGGCCGGCAAAGGCGGGAAGCGTGAAGAGCCAGAGAAAACTGAAGGCGGCGCTCAGCGCATACAGGATGCGTATATCATGCTGCGCGTGCAGCATCAGCAATAGCACGAGAATCGCGAGCGCAGTGCTCGCGAGAATTGTAGCGCGCGGCAGCAAACGAGAGCCGAGGTGCGCGGCGACCAATGCGCCTATGATCTGTGCGGCGAGCGACAGCGCGACGGCTCTGCTTTCAAGTTCAGCCGGAAAGCCATTGTGCGAGATCCAAAGGCCGAGATATCCCCATATGCATAGTGTCGCTCCGGTGAAGGCGCCGACGGCCGCCAAGCCGACGAAGCTGCGTGGGCCGAGTTCGCCGCCGCTTTGTTTGCGTTCTGGTGGGACAAGCCGCCGAGGTGCGATCGTTGCGATGAGTGCTGCTGCCAGTCCGCAACCCGAAAGGATGGTGAGGCAGCCATCGGTGTTCGATCCTTCGAGCGCAAGGCTGGGGGCGAGCGATACGGCGACGAATTGAATGAAGGTCTGAGCGGCAAGGAAGAGACCGCTGGCGCGCTCGGGTTGCCTGCTTCGCGCGATCGCGACGAGGGCGAGAGCCATCAAAATACCTTCGATCGCGCCGGCCGCGCCGCGCGTGGCGATCAGCGCCAGATCGCCTTTGACACCTATCGTGCACGCATTGAGTGCTGCTGTGAGAAGACCGGCACTCGCGGCGACGCCATGGGCTCCGAAGCGCGCGAGCAGGCGCGTGCCGATGACGCTGCCGATAGCGATGGCCAGCAGTTCGGTCGTGACCAGTGCCCCGACGGTCGTTTCCGCGATCCGTCCTTCATGGACCATGGCACTGAGGAGAATGGGTTCGATGCCGAGCACCGTTGTTCCGAGCGACCCGATGACGATGGCGGTGCCGAGGTTCCGCCCGTTGATCGCGTGATTCTCCATGCTGCTCCCTGCCCGCTGGATGCCGGCACGCACGCTGCCCTATCTCATCTGTAAGTCAATACATATCTGATTATAAAGGTAGGAGGTGGCCAATTTTGCACATATGGCTTGACATAATAGCAAATCGAAAAAGAATAATAAGATAAATATCCATTTTAGGGATGGCGTGAGTCGGTGGGACAGGATGGAGGCGTCGGCTCTCGGCAACATCTGCGGACGTGGACGGATGCGGGGGGATGCCGCGCCGTTATCCCCTCGCGACCTCGGGTGAGCGCGTGTCGAGCCATCTTCGCGAGGTGGACCGGACACCCGGTCCAATTTGATTATGGATGGCCGCAATCTGAAGACAGGCGGCCGCTTAAAGGAGGGGAAACTGCAATGCGTAAAACGCTTCTGATGATGACCGCCTCGCTTGCCGCGATGGCTGCTCCCGCATTCGCCCAGGCTGTGCCGGCTGAGGTCGAGGCTGCTTCGCCGGAGGATGCGGAACAAGCCGGCGGCATCGGTGTCATCGTTGTGACGGCGCAGCGCCGTGCCCAGAATGTCCAGGATGTGCCGATCGCGATCGCGGCGATTGGGGGCGAAGGATTGCAGGAGGCTGGGGTTCGCGACCCGCGCGACTTGACTCTGCTTGTACCCAGCCTTTCGATGCAGGCTGGAACCGCGGCGACGACGACCTCGCTGTTCATCCGCGGTGTCGGGATCGGCGATTTCAATTCGAACACCACGGGCGCGGTCGGCGTTTATGTCGACGACGTGTTTCTTGGCGCCAACGCCGGCAAGCTGTTCAACATTTTCGACAGCGAAGGGATTGAGGTGCTGAAGGGGCCGCAGGGAACGCTCTATGGCCGCAACACGACGGCAGGCGCGATCCGGTTCAGCTCGCGCAAGCCGACCAACGAGCTGACGATGAACGCCTCTCTGCTTTATGGCCGTTTCGACGAAGTGCATCTTGAAGCGGGCGTGGGCGGCCCGATCGTGAAGGACGTGCTCAAGGTCCGGGTCGCCGGCCTCTACAATCGCCGCGACGGCACCACGCTCAACCGTGTGACCGGCAACCATGTCAACGATATCGATATCTGGGCCGCGCGCGGCATCGTTGATTTCACGCCGAGCGCTTCTGCTCTGCTGCGTCTTAGCGTCCATGGCGGGGCCAATCGCGGTGGCGCCCGGCAATTCCAGCATCGCGGCCAAGGCATCGACTTTTTCGGGAACCCGGCCTTTCTGCCTGACGGCACGCCGCTTGATGGCCTTGGTTATGCGGATACCGACGATGACATCTATGCCGGCGATTATGACATCGAAGGGCAGGAGAGGGTGGATGTGTTCGGCGCCTCGCTCACCGGTGAATTCAATATCGGCGACCTTACCCTCACGTCGATCAGCGCTTACGAGAAGGTCAACCGGTCGACGATTGAGGATACTGATACCAGCCCCAACGACATCATCAATGCGCTCTACAAAGACCGGCCCCGCCAGTTCAGCCAGGAGCTGCGCCTTGCCTCGGGCACGGGTGATCGCATTTCGTGGATCGTCGGCGGATATTATTTCCACGATAAGCTGACAACCGCCAGTTACTATGATCTGCTTCGCGATCTGCGCGATCCGACGGCGCCGATGAACGGTTTCGATCCGGCAAACTCGATCGGGCTGCTGCGCTATCCTTATGAGCAGAAGACGACCAGTCTTGCCGCCTTCGGCCAGGCCGACATCAAGCTCACCGACCGCCTGACCGCGACGCTCGGCCTGCGCTACTCGACGGACAAGATCAAATTCGATTTCAGCAGCTTCTTCGATGAGGAGGGCTTCATCGTCCCGCTCGTCGACATCAACGACAGTCGGCGTTTCAAGGATCTTTCGTGGCGCGCTGCACTTGCCTGGCAGGGCGACAATATCCTGCTCTATGCGTCTGCTTCGAAGGGGTATAACAGCGGCGGCTTCGCCGGGGGCGCCGCGACCGATCCGCTGCAGCTCCAGCCTTTCGGCTCGGAAAAGCTTTTCGCTTATGAGGCGGGCTTCAAGAGCGATCTGTTCGATCGGCGGCTTCGTTTCAATGCCTCTGCGTTCTACTACGACTATCGCGATCTTCAGGTGTTTGTGTTCGATACCAGCGCGACGGTCCCGGTGCAGCGCAAGCTCAACGCCGGTAATGCACGGATCCTCGGCTTCGAGGCGGAAGTTACCGCAAAGCCCGTGGAGCCGCTGGAACTGTTCGTCGCGGCGAGTATCCTCGACAGCGAATACAAGGATTTTAGCGGCCTCGCCGGCTCCGATTTCGACGGTAACAAGCTGGTCAACGCGCCTTCGCTCGCGCTGTCGGCGGGCGCCACTCTCACGCTGCCCGTTGGCGAGAACGGAACCGTGCGCGCGCATGTCGATACATCCTACAGCTCGAAGATCTATCTTTACCCTGACAACCTCCCCGGCAATGCGGTTGGCGAGCACGCACAGCTGAATGCCCGCCTTGCTTACAAGCCCGATGGGAAATTCGAAATCGCGCTTTGGGGGAAAAATCTGACAGGGACCAAATATCTCACGGCGCTCTTCCCGGTCATCACCCAGGATCAGCTCAACTACAATGATCCCAAGACATATGGCGTCCAGGTGTCCTTCAGCTTCTGAGGTCTGGGACAAAAGTACCGCTCCATTGGATAGCGAATTTCACGGATTGGGAAGACTCATGAGCAACGCATCAAATGACAACAAGCAGCCTGTGGCACTCGTGACGGGTGCCAGTTCGGGCCTTGGCAAGATCATGGCGAAGGCGCTGGTTGCCGACGGCTATCGTGTGTTCGGAACCTCTCGAAACCCCGGAAAGATCGTTGCTGCTCCGGGCGTCGAGTTTGTGGCGATGGATGTCGACAGCGATGCCTCGGTTGAGCAGGCGGTCGCTTCGGTCGTCGGGCAGGCGGGGCAGGTCGATCTGGTCCTGTGCAGCGCAGGCTTCGGCGTCATGGGGCCGATCGAGGATACGCCGATGGCCGATATGGTGGCGCAGTTTCAAACGAATGTCTTCGGTGTCCATCGGGTCGTGCGCGCGACGGTGCCGTACCTCCGACAGCGACCTGCCGCCAAGCTGATTGTCGTCGGTTCGCTCGCCGGCACGGTCGGTGTGCCCTATCAGGGCATGTACAGCGCTTCGAAATTCGCGCTTGAAGGGTATTGCGAAGCGCTACGGCTCGAATTGCGGGATTCGAGCGTGCGCGTGTCGCTCATCCAGCCCGGGGATTTTCCGACCGGTTTCACCTCGTCGCGGACGCTGGTCGACGAGGCCGATGTCTCTCCTGCGCATCGTGAGAAGTTTGTGCGCGCGATGGCGATTGTTGAGAACGACGAGAACAACGGCGGGGATCTTTCCCTTCTTGCCAAGGCCATCTCGAAACTCGCGGCCGATCCCACTCCACCGCTGCGCACCGTCGTGGCATCTGACGAGCAGATCGAGCTGTTCGACGCGCGGCCGACCTTCGCTCCCGACGAATGGGAAGACATGATTGCCGAGCATTTCGAGCTGGAGGCGAACTGATATCAGTGGCGCTTCCTGATACCTCCGACGCTACGGTCATCCACGACCGCCGCGTCTACTTGGGCTCTCCATAGATCGGCAGCGGCAGTTGCGCGTGTCGCGCCTTGAGCTGCAACGCGAGATAGCGGGAATAAAAGCGCGATTGGGCAAGGTTACCGCCGTGGAACCAGAGCCCCGGCTGTGCGGTCGGCTTCCACATGTTGCGGAGCTCGCCTTCCCACGGTCCGGGATCGCCCGCGACGCCCGATCCATAGCCCCAGCATTTGCCGATGCGCGCCGCGACTCCGGGTGAGATCAGCCGCGCCACCCATTCGTCCATTGATCCAAAGCCTGTCGCCATGACGATGGCGTCTGCGGCAAGATGCGAGCCGTCTGAAAGAATGAGTCCGTCCTCGACGATTTGCTTTACACCGACACCCGAACGCAGAGCGATGCGGCCGTCGATGATCATGTCGCTGGCGCCGACGTCGATATAATAGCCCGAGGCTGTGCGCTGGTATTTCATCGCCATGCCGGTTCCATCCTCGGCGAAGTCGAGTTGGAAGCCGGCGTTTTCGAGGCTCGCGTAGAAGTCGGCATCCATCGCGCGAATGCCCTGCCAAATCTGCTTGTGATATGCTTCCTGAAGACGGAGCGGCATCGAGGCGACCAGAAGATCGGCGCGTTCGGTCGTGATGCCCTGGTCGACCGCTTCCTGCGAATAGAGTGGGGCGAGGAGAACGTCCTGCATCGTTTTCTGGCGGACAATGAGCGTGCTCGATCGCTGGATCATCGTCACATGTGCACCATTCGCCACCAGATCGGCGCAGATGTCGTGCGCGCTGTTGTTCGACCCGATGACCGCCACGCGCTTGCCGTCATAGCCCTCGCCGCCTGGGTGCTGGCTCGAATGAATGAGCGTCCCACGGAAAGCCTCCGCACCCTCGAATGCGGGGATGTTCGGAAAGCCCGCGTTGCCAACAGCCATCACGAGGTGTGGCGCACGAATGGCGAGCTTCTCGCCGTGGCGCACCAGGTTGACGGTCCATTGTCGGTCCGTAGCATCATAGGATGCCGAGGTGCATTCGGTCGATGTCCAGACATCGAGCTCCATGATCCGGGCATAATCTTCGAGCCAGTCCCCCATCTTGTCCTTGGGCGTGTAGACAGGCCAATTTTCGGGGAAGGGCAGGTACGGCATATGATCGTACCAGACGGGGTCGTGGAGGGTCAGCGACTTGTATCGCGAGCGCCATTGGTCGCCGACCTTTGGATGCTTGTCGATGATGAGGCAGGGCACGCCGAGCGCCTTCAGTCTCGCGCCGAGCGCCAACCCGCCCTGACCGCCGCCGATGATGATCACGTAGGGCGGAATTTCGCGGCCCAGTTCGGCGGCTTCCTGCTGTCGCCGCTCAAGCCAGTTCCGTTTGTCGTCTGCGCGGCCGGTGCCGATGGCTCGGTGCGACCCGACGGCCTCGTCATGGCCGGTGAGGCTTTGCAGCGCGGTGAGGATGGTGAGACACACGCCGCCGTCCAGACGGACGTAGCCAGTGCCCCGACCGAAAGCGTTTTCGAAACTGATCCATCCCTCGGTGGCGCCCGGCTCGGCGCTGGTGCTCATCTCGCCGAGGTGGACGTGCGGCTGTGTCTCCAACAACATGTCGGCGATCGCGTCGGCGCCCTCGATTGTGACGAGGTTCCAGCTGATCGCCAATATGTCGCGCCACAGCGCGGCGGGTGAGAAGAGGGCGGCAAGCGTGGTGCGGTCGGTGGCACTGAGCGCAGCGGAAAAGGCCGATGTCCAGCCTTTCAGATCCGTGATGGTCATGAGGATGGTTCCAATCGACTGGTTGGAAAGCGAGAAGGGCGCGCCGCCTAGTGCGCTCGGGCCGAAAAGAGCGCGAGGACGCGCTCGTGGGGTTGGAGCGTCGGCAGTGCGGCACGGACGGAGGCGAAGGCGGAATCTGCCGCTGAGATCGTCTGGTCGATGTCCTCTTCGGTCATCGCGTCGCACAGGAACATATTGTGCCAGGGATGGAGGTAGAAGCCGTGATCGATCATTGCCGATGTCCAGGCGAAGCCGATGCGAAAATCCGGATCGCCTTCGAAGAGTATCTGCGGCATCTGTGCCGGACCGGTTTGATTGAGGGTGAAGCCGTGCCGGCGCGATACCTGGTCGAGGCCATCGCGTAGGCGCTGGCCGAGGCGAGCGGTCTTCTCGATCACCTTGCCATCGCGAATGATGTCGAGCGTTGCGAGTGCCGCGGCCATGGAGATGGCGGATTGCCAGAATGAGCCGGTTGCGAAGATCGAGTCCGCGCCTTGCTTGACGCGGTTCGATCCCATCACCGCCGAAATCGAATATCCGTTGGCAAAGCATTTGCCCCAGCAGCTGAGATCGGGCTCTACGCCGACGGTCGCCCAGCTGCAGTCGACCGCCAGGCGGAAGCCGGCGCGGACATCGTCGACGACCAGGACGGCGCCCGTCGCATCGCAGATTTCGCGGCAGCGGCGGGCGTAGTTCTGGGTCGGAAGTTCCTGATTGGCAAAGGCTTCATGCTTGAACGGCGTTGCGATGATCCCCGCAAGATCGTCGCCCGCCTCGGCCACGGCTGCTTCGAGACTGGCAATATCGTTGAAGGTGAAGGTGAGCATATGCGCCCGGTCCTCGGGCACTGTTCCGGCGGGGAAGGGGGTGCACCAGGGGGCGGCGCCATGATAGCTGCCCTCCGCGATCAATATCTTGCGTCGTCCGGTTTGCGCGCGGGCGATGGTGCGTGCGATGGTGGTCGCGTCGGTGCCGTTCTTGCAGAAGAACGCCCAGTCGGCGTGAGCGACGATCTCCACGAATTTCTCGGCGAGTTCCACTGCGAGAGGCGAGGGGCCGGTCATGACGTCGCCGCGTGCCGCCTGTGCGCTGGCCGCGGACTCGACGCGAGGATCGCGATAGCCGAGCAGGTTTGGCCCGAACGCGCACATATAGTCGAGATAGCGGTTGCCATCGGCGTCCCAGACATAGGCGCCCTCGGCCCGTTCGAAGAATTGGGGGTAGTTTGCGGGCAGCAGCGCGGTGCCCACGTGGCCAAATGCCGAGCTCGGCATGACCTTCGCCGCGCGCGCGCGCAATTCCTGATCCCTTTGACCCGACACATTTGCCTCCCTTGCAACAGTCCGCTTGTGTCGTGCCGCAGGCTCGCGTAGCGAGTCAAGGTATAAATCGATAATTATCCGAATTTATCGCAACGATCGTCGAGTCCTGCTCTAGGGTACGGAAAACGAAATTTAGTTCGAATTGATAAATATAAAGTAATTATAATAATATAATATCAAGATGGTGTGCCGTCTGGTCGGTATGGGCGATGACGTGGCAGGACTTTAATGTTAATATTTACCTGATAATTTCGATGGGTTCGGCAAACGCGCAGGCGTCGCCAGCCGCCATCAATACGTCCTGTCGGTCGCTTGAGAAGCGGGACTATGCGAGGTTCAATGCTGATAGCGGATCGAAATGAATGCGCCCGTCCTTGAGCGATACCAACGGTTCTCCTCAAACTGGATGTCGTCCGTACCGCGTGGTCCCGCATAGACGAAGCGGTCGCGATCGTGCTTGCGGGAGAGGATATTCTGCACGCTCGTTTCAATGGTCACGCGGGGCGTTGCATTGAACGTCCATTTCAGACTGGCATAGGGCTCGGCGAGGGTTTGGCGGACTTCGTTAATTCTGCGATAGGTCAGCTTCTGGCCGAAATAGACGTCGAGCGCGAACGTCGAGCGTAGCGCAGGGCGATCGAGCGAGGCGTGGATTTCGCCCTCGAAGGGTGCAAGCGCAGTGATCGAGCGGCGGTTGCCAGTCACCGGATCGCGGACGCGACTGTGTCGCCATTCGCCGCTGAACGAGACACGTCCGCCCGCTATGCCGACACTGTCGAGCGGCCACGTGAACTGGACAGACGCGGCATTGGTCTTGCCCCGGCCAATGTTGCCCGGCGCATCGAACCCTTCCACGGGCCGAAGATCGAGCACGTTGTCGATGCGTTCGTGGCGAAGGGCGAGGGTCAGCGCGCCATCCGCGCCGAACCGTCGCTCGACGTCTGCTTCGAAGACCCATGAGGTTTGCGGACGGAGGCCCACATTCCCCGCATCCACGGTCCCTTCGAGAAGCGATGCTGAACTTGCGAAATCCGAGAAATCGAGTTGGCCGACTTCCCGTTCCGCCCGTAAACGGACCTGCCCACGCGTGCCCGGGCTCCAGCGCAGCAATACCTTCGGTTTCAGAAAGCCGAAATCCCGAGAATAGACGAAGCCCGATGCGTGGTCCTCCTGTTCCAGTCGCGAGGCCTCGCCGCGGATCATCATCTCCGCTGAGAGACGATTGAAGACAGGCACCTTCACCTGGGCCGACGCATCGCCTCGCCATTCCGTGATCGTCACGTTCCCGCCGGGAAGCGCAACCGGCGTACCTGCTATGGATAGCGCGCTCCTGCTCTCCAGTGCGTTGTAGGCAACCTCAGTGCTGATTTCCCATGCGGCACCCCGCTCGGGCGTGCGATCGGCCGTTACGCGCAGGATTCGTTCATCGGCGACACTGTCCGATACATAGTCGGATGGCGTGCCGCCATCATCGCTTGCCGAACGGACGGCAATATCCTTGCGCGTCGCAAGCATGAGGAGCTTCGTGTTGAGGCCACCGAAAGCACGCGACCATTCGCCGCCGATCTCTCCGCTGTTCGTACGGATCCGATCGTCCGTCCGCGCATTGAGGCCGGACATTCCGCCCTCGACAAAGGCTATGGCTTCGTGCGTGCGATAGTCCTGGTGCGTGAGCGAGAGATTGCCGCGCGCCGTGCCTCCAGCCAGCGGAAGGTCCGCCGCCATGCGCGCCTCGGCGCCGCGAATAGGGGAGTCCACGGAAATATGCGCGCGTTCCAGCAGTTCTCCCGAGGGGCTGCGCTTTACCCGCTCGCCATTGCCGCTTTCGTCCTGATTGCGAGAGAGAAGCAGCGAAGCTTCCCAGCCGCCCGCGATGCCGCGCCGCGAGGTTTCTGCCCGGAATGCCGGGCGCGTGGTGCCGTCGGTATAAGTATAGTTGGAAAGCGTGAAGGCGTGGACGCTGGAGGCAGCGGTGATGCGCACGACGTTGGCCAGAAGCTGCGCGCCCTTCTGGTCCAGCCCCGGCCGCGCCATGCGGATCAATTCGATGCGCGCAACCTGGCTTGCCGGAATCGCCTTCAGGATGTCGTCGAGCGTGCGGTTCTTGGTGGAGGGACGCACGCCATCGACAAGGACGTTGCCGGCAGCCCCGGCATAGCCGCGGACGGCGTCGCCGGAATCGATGACGAAACCGGGAAGCCGCGCCACCATGTCGAACGCGGTCACGGGTGCGGCCTGTTCAAAATAGGCGGGCTCGAAGACAAGGTCGCTTGCCGACCATGCGTGCGCGGGCAACACGCCAAGCGCGGCGGTAACCGCCAGAACTGCAGTCTTCAACGGCTGCGCTTTCCCTGGAAAGGGTTCGGAGTCATGGCTCGCAGAACGCGATCGCCGGGCCGCATGGCATGGCCGATCGCAGCGGCCGCGTGCGCGGCGGCGATGCCGATAAAAGCAAACCCGCCCCATTTGTGTGCGTAGCTGAGTGCAATGCCTGCCGTTTCGTTCGGCGCAAAGGGGGACGGTATGGATATCCCGAGAGGCAGTTCGAGCCGCGCGTTCACGAATGCGTCCATCACATAACCGCTCACGGGAAGCGCGATCAGCAAAACGAGCAGCGTTCCGTGAACAATCCGTGCAGCCCGCCCACCCACTGCGGAGGGTCGCGGCGTGTGCCTGCGCACGCTGGTCCAGAAGAGCGCAAGACCGAGAACCAGAAGGCCGCCGAACTTGTGCCAGCCGATGAGCGCCATGTAGCGATCGATATAGCGCTGGCTCCAGTCCGGTGGAGACAGAAGATAGATCGCAAACCCTGCAACCGCGAAGGCCAATAGACCGGCAGTCCAGTGCACTGCGACAATGGCGACTGGCCAGCGCCGTTCGGCGCAGTCGTCTCCGCTCACCGAACTGTGGTCCGCACGGCCTTGCACTGGCGTAGCGCCGTTTCGATCGAACGTACCGGGGCGATCTCGGTGTAGGCCGCGGAAGCCCGGTCGGTTGCCAGCAGATCGACTCCGTCTGCCGCAAGCTCCGCATAGATGCCCTTGAGATCGAGATTCTCGATCGCGCCATCCACGTACCACAGCGTGCCGTAGGATACGGTGTGCCCCTCGGCATGGAGTGCGCGCCAGAAAGCACGGTCTCGCTTGCCGATCCCCGTCCACGGTACGACGCGGCGCATGTCGATTCCGGCATCCTTCACACGTTGCAACGCTGCGGCATCGGGGATTTCAAGCGACATGCTGATCTCAGAATCGAGCGCCTGAAGTCGCTTTGCATCGTCGAGGCTGTTTATCAGCAGCATGAAGTTCGCTTGCGCGCCGGACTCGCGGATTTCCTTCACGATCCGGGGCAGCGTCTCGCTGACCTTCACTTCCGCAAGAACGAGACCGCGTCCTTTTGCCCATGCCGCCATGTCGCGCAGTTGCGGGATGCGGAATGCGGTTTCGTTGCCGTCATTGTCCTTGAGACGAAGCGTGCGGAGCGTTGACCAATCCTGCGCCGAGACAGGGCCTGTTCCGGTCGTCGTTCGTTCCAGCGTGGCGTCATGCATCAGCACGAGCACGCCGTCGCGGCTCTGCCGTACATCGACCTCGAGCAGCGCGGGAAACGTGGTGAGCGTCTGCGCGGCCGATTCCAGCGCATTTTCAGGGAAGCCCGGCGCTGCGCCGCCACGGTGCGCGCTGACCAGCGTTCCGGTGCTGCGGGTGCAGGCGAGGAGGTCATGCACGGATGCAAAAGGATTTGCGACTGGAACACGCGGCTCGGGAAGTGCCGTTGAGGCGGCAAGACCCGTGGAGGGCGTCAGGACACTGACAAGCAGTGCACTCAGGATGGCTTTACGCATTCGTTTTCACCTTCGCTTGGGGAGGGTCAGAAGCGTGCGCGGGCACCGAGCTGCCAGGTGCGCGGTGCGCCCCGGTAGCTGTCGGGCTCCTCGTAGCTTTCGTCGAACGCGTTCCGCAGATTGGCGAACAGCTCGATACCGTCCGAAACGGTATAGCGCGCCGAGATGTTGACGAGGTCGTAGGCGGCCACCGTGCCGTTCCCGAGATAACCGCCGCCCGGGCCCCAGGGACTTGTGTTCTCGTAGAGGACGTCTTCGCGCGAACCGCGCCGGAAATAGTCGGCGGAAAGCGACAGGGCCGAGATGGGCGTGACGGTGAGGCTGGCGGACCAGCCATGCTTGGGCCGTCGCAGCAGGCGGGTGCCCGTTGCGTCATTGACGGCATCGGTGCGCGTGTAGTTGACCTTGAACTCGGCAACGCCTTCTGCGCGTGCACTGAGGCTGACTTCGTAGCCGTCGATCGCGGCGCGGCCGATGTTGCGGTTCTGGAGCGCTGCGGAGTCGTATTCGATGAGGTTCCGGATCTTCGTGTCGAAATAGGTCGCCGTGATGCCGACCCAGCCCGCGCTGCCGATATCCGCGCCCGCGTCGAGGCCGGCTTCGAAGGATTTTCCGTGCTCGGGGCGGAGGCCGGGATTGCCTATGTTCCACGCACTTTCCGTGAAGCGCTCGCTCAGCGTCGGTGCTTTGAACGATTTGCCGTAAGCCACATAGGCACGGCCGCCGATCTCCGGCAGGCGAAGCACCGCGCCGGAGTTCCATGTGGTGACCGACTTGAACGCCTCCGGGTCGTCGTGGCGGAGCGATCCGTTCAGTTCAAGCCGCTCCACGACTGAGACCTGCGCCAGCGCATAAAGTGCTGTCTGCTTCTCGGCACGGGCGAGCGTTTCCGTGGTACCGCTCAGCGAGCGTACCTTTTCCTTCTGCCATTCGATGCCGCCCGAAAGCGTGGCCTCCGTGCCGTCCACGGGGGTGAAGCTGATCCGGTTCCGCCAGGCTGCGAAGGTGCGGAGGCCGGTCGATGTGGCGTCGGGACTGCCGAAGCTGTTGTTGGCATCGGGATCATTGTGATCGACCCGTTTGTTGTCGACCTGTCCGAATTCGAGATCGCCTTGATAGCGATCGTCCAGCAGCGTGAGCCGCGGTGCGATGCGCCATACGAAATAGCGGTCCGTGCCGCTGCGGCCTTCGCGGTCGAGCGCGGCGTCGTCGAAGTCGCTTTTCGCGCGGCGGAAACGTGCGAGGCCCCTCAGCGAGAGCGCGTCGGTAAGCGTGAGTTCGCCGTTTGCCGTCAGCGTCAGGAAACGGCTGCCGTCGCGTTCGCCGAGATCGTCCGCGATGCGGCTGGCAACGTTGTTGAAGCCGCCGGTTTCGAAATATTCCGCCGTCACGCCATAAGCGAGCACGCCCGTCGAACCGCGCGCGCCTGCAAGGCCGCGGTATGTGTCGAGATTGCCCGCAGCAACCTCGGCATAGGGCATGAAGGCTTCCTCGCCGCCGATACGCGGGATAAAGTTGATGACGCCGCCGATGGCATCCGATCCGTAAACGGCGGAGGCGGGGCCGCGCAGGACTTCGACCCGCTCCAGGTCGCCGAGCGTGTCCGAGCCGAAGTTGAACTGGCCGTTGGGAGTCGACGCGTCGTTCATGCGGATGCCGTCGAAGAGCGCCAGCGTATGCTTGGAGTTGGTGCCGCGCGAAAACACGGAGGTCAGCGTACCGGCCCCGCCGCTTTGGACGACGCTGAGACCCGGGACCGTCTTCAGCACATCGGCGGCGGTCACGTAGCCTTTCTGCTCAATAAGATCGCGCGTGATGACTTCCGTCCGCGCAGCGACGCTCTCTGCGCTCGACTTGCCGCGCATCGCGGTGACGATGATCTGCTCATCCTTGGCTGCCACATCCGCATATGCGGACGGCGCCAGAACAGCGGAGAGCGGGAGGGCGAGTATCGCGGATATGTAACGATGCGCGGTCATAAGGGGGGCTACCTGTTCGTTTGCTTTCTGGGGGGCACCTAGGGCTGCTGCATGACCGATCGATTTCGCGACCGTGAACACTGGAAGGCAGACGCGTATGGAAACGTATGGCGCCCTGATCTGCCGATGAATCGGCCGGCGGAGGCGCGGCGCTGGCCCAATCTGATCAAGCAGTTACGCCGAAGGGCGGGTCTCTCTCAGGCTGCGCTGGCGGAAGAGCTTGGGGTGCGGCAGGCATCGGTTTCGCGATGGGAGAACGGGCACGATCTACCCTCGTTGCAGCTGCGCCGCCGAATGCGCGCGATGCTGCAGACCTCGAACGCCTCCTGCCTCAAGCAGCAGCTTCAGATTCGGATGACCTATGCGCCCTCGCCGATGAGCATCGTCGGCCCCGGCGCGCGTTTCCTCGACTTCAGCCGAAGTTTCGCGGCGGAGACGGGGACGATCATCGAAAGACTAAAGGGGCACCGCGTCTATGGCCAGTTCGGCGAAACCGTCGATGTAACGACGGAAAAATGGGAGAAGAGCGGCATCTTCAGCGGCGATGTCGCGTTCACCTTGACCGTTCTGACGTTCGAAGATGCGGCGGGACAGTCCATTCATCTCAAAAACTTCGATACGCCCCACCTCATCGACGATGATGAGATCGTGACGATCTGCGAAACACGGCGGATCGAAAAAACCGCTTATGATGAGCATATCCTGACGTATGGCGGCCCGGTATTTTCTCTCAGTTACGAGGATCTTGAGAGCTGAGGGCAGTGCCGCCGTTTCTGCATGTCTACATGTCTGAAGCGTTTACCGCTGCGGCGACCTTGTCCAGAAGCGTGTTGAGCGTGGCCGCTTCCTGTTCGGTGATGTGTGCGGAAAGCTGCTCGTAGAACGGTCCGAACTGGGGGGTGATTTTGTCGATCAGCTGCTGTCCGGCGGGTGTGATCGCGTGAAAGAAGCGCCGCGCGTCTTCCTTGCTCGTATATCGCCGGATCAGCTTTCGAGCCTGTAGATCCCGTAAGATGCGCGAGAGGCTGGGGCCGAGCAAAAGCGAGCGCTTCGCCAGTGCGGCTGTGTCGATCTCGTCAACGGCGCTCAAAATGCGCAGCACCCTCCATTGGGGGTCGGTCAGGTCGTACTTCAGGAAAATCGGCCTGAAGCAATTGGCGAATGCTTCGCGCGTCTGGTGCAGTTTCACCGGCAGGGCGCGATACATGTCGGGCAACCTCTTGCCCGTGTCGGTTTGCCCGTAGAGAAGCTCTGATGCGTTTTTCATGACACTTCGTCCTGATTTTCCCCGGTATCCCGCTTGAATCATAGCGGCGTCAAGGCTTTGCCCGCCGATCGCGCAATTTCCGATCGGCTCTTGCCAAAGCGTCTTCAAAGTTACATAACATGTTAAATGATTTTGATCTGGTTGGGATTCCTCGGGAGCGATTTGTCATGAGAAGCGCCTATGGCCTTGCCGCGCCAACCTGTGAAGCCGCTTTGACACTTGTCGGGCGCGGCACGCCGATGGGCGAGTTGATGCGGCGCTATTGGCATCCCATCGGCCTCATCGGGGACGCGAACGAAACGCCTCGGCAGATTCGGGTGCTTGGCGAAGATCTCATCCTGTTTCGCGATCATGCCGGCCGGCCCGGGCTTCTGCACCCTCGCTGCGCGCACCGCGGTGCTTCGCTGCTCTATGGCAAGACCGAGGAGAAGGGCATACGTTGCTGCTATCACGGCTGGCTGTTCGATGTGGACGGCAATTGCCTGGAGCAGCCGTGTGAGCCGAACCTGGGTGCGAAGACCTGCGCGCGCGTGCAGCAGCCCGCCTATCCGGTGGAAGAGCGCTACGGCCTGATTTTCGCTTATCTCGGGCCGCTCGATCGAAAGCCGCTTCTGCCGCGCTACAACGTATTGGAAGACCTTGAGCCCGGCGAGTTCGTGGAGGCTGACGACAGCAGCATCGGCAGCGGCGGGCCGACGATTGTGCCGTGCAACTGGTTGCAGCATTTCGAGAACGTGATGGACCCGTTCCACGTGCCGATCCTGCATGGTTCGTTCAGCGGTGTTCAGTTCAACGAGCGCATGGGTTTGATGCCCAAGGTCCGTTTCGAGGATACCATGCGCGGCATCCGCAGCCTTCAGGTGCGCGATCTGGGGGAGGGGCGCGTGCATCGGCGTATCACTGAGGCCGTGCTTCCGGCTGTCCGCGCCGTTGCAAGCCCCCGCGCCACAGTGGACGGTCCGTGTTCACTTCTCGGCTGGGTGCTTCCCATCGACGACACCAGCTTCCGCATCTATTCAGCCGGGCGCGTGACCAAGGCGAGCACATTGAAGACGATACGCTCGCACTTCAACGGCAAGCTCTGGCAGGAACTTACAGACGCGGAGCACCGGGATTTTCCGGGCGACTACGAGGCGCAGGTGAGCCAGGGCGCCATCACGGCGCATTCGGAGGAGCATCTCGTGACGTCGGATCGCGGCATCGGTATGCTGCGGCGGCTTTATCGCGAGCAGATCAAGATCGTCGAAGCCGGGGGCAATCCGATGGGAACGGCCTTTGACCCTTCCGGAGAACTGGTGATGCTCGATGCGGGCACGGCCGTGGTCGAGGCGGTGGATGCCTGAACCTGCCGTGTTTCATGGAATTTTGAAAGCGATCACCGGCCCTGCCGTGGCTGCGTGGGTTGCGGAGACGTGTTGATGAGCGATTTTGGTTTCCCCTTGCCGCATGTGGTCTCGATTCCTCCTTATCCGCCGGGGCGGCCTATCGATGCGGTCGCACGCGAATTCGGGCTCGATCCGGCGGCGGTCGTGAAGCTTGCTTCGAACGAGAACCCGCTGGGATGTTCGCCCAAGGCGGCCGAAGCCCTGCGCGTTGCCGTCGCCGAAACACATCTCTATCCTGATTTCGATTGCCATGCCCTGCGCCATGCCATTGCAGCGCATGTCGGCGTGGCTGCGGATCACGTCCTTCCCGGGGCGGGTTCGAGTGAGATCATCTTGCTGGCCGCGCGGGCATGGCTCGACGCGGCGCGCGCCGCAGTCATCCCGCAATATGCGTTCCAATCCTATGAAGGCGCGATCCGTTCCGTAGGTGCGGAGCCGATCGTCGTTCCTGTGCGCGACTGGAAGCCGGATCTCGACGCCATGCTCGCGGCGGCGACCGACAAGCGGGTGCATCTTGTTTATCTCGCGACGCCGAACAACCCTACGGGTACGATCATTCCGAGGGACGAGCTCGAGCGCTTCGCCGAGGCATTGCCGGCGCATGTCCTGCTCGTGCTCGACGAAGCCTATCGCGAGTTCCTGCCCGATGACGAGCAGGTCGATATCGCGCGGCTGTTTGCCCGGCGACGGAACCTTCTCGTCATGCGGACCTTCTCGAAGGTTTATGGTCTTGCGGCGCTGCGGGTTGGCTACGGCATCGGTGATCCGGAACTGCTTGCGCTCCTACGCCGTCTCCAGCTTCCATTCTCGGTCAGCGCGCCCGCGCAGGCTGCCGCAGTCGCGGCCCTCGGCGACACCGCATTCGTGGACACTGCCCGCCGGGAAAACGAAACTGAACGTACCCGCATGGCGGCTGCGTTCGATGCGATGGGCATCGAGACCATTGCCTCTGCAGGCAATTTCGTTCTCGCGCGCACGGGCGATGGGGCAGCAAACGCACGGGCGTTGATGCAGAAAGGCGTGATTGTGCGGCCGGTTGCGAACTATGGTTTGCCGGATTGGCTGCGGGTGAGCGTCGGCTTGCCGCATGAAAACGACCTGTTCTTCGAAAAGCTGCGCGAAGTCCGCAGCGAAATGCCGAAAGCGGCCGTCGCCTGAAGGCGCGAACGATAGATGTGGAGTGCAGTTGTGGGTGACAATTCTCTGAAGGAACGCACGGGCGGCGAAGCGCTGGTTGCGCAGCTTATCGAGGAAGGCGTCGTGGATGTGTTCGGCATTCCCGGCGTGCAGCTCGATTGGGCGGTCGAGGCGCTGCGTCAGGCTGCCGATCGCATCCGCTTCATCGTGCCGCGCCACGAGCAGGCCGCATCCTACATGGCGGACGGCTATGCGCGAACCACGGGCCGGGAAGGTGTTTGCATGGTGGTTCCTGGGCCGGGCGTTCTGAATGCCCTTGCCGGGCTTTCCACGGCATACGCCTGCAATTCGCGGGTACTTTTTATCGCGGGGCAGATTCCTTCGAACACCATTGGGCAGGGGTTCGGGATGCTTCACGAGATTCCGGATCAGAGCGGCATCCTGAAATCGCTCACCAAGTGGCATGGCATCGCCCACCGCGTCGAGGATATCCCCAGCCTTGTCCACGAGGCTTTCGTGCAGATGCGGTCCGGGCGTCCGCGTCCGGTGGCGATCGAGTTGCCGCCCGATATCCTTCAGAACAAGGCGCCTGTTGCCGTCATCCCGCGCGCCGTGTCGGTGCCGACGTTACCGGACGAAGCGTCTGTCGCCGATGCGGCGAAGCTGCTTGCCGAAGCGCGCTTCCCGGTGATCTACGCGGGGGGCGGCGCAGCGGCCTCCGGTGCCGGCGAAGCGATCAGGGCGCTTGCCGAACGTATACAGGCGCCGGTGGTGATGACGGAAGGCGGCCGCGGGACGCTTTCGGACAGGCATCCGCTGGCGCTGGTTTCGCTGGGCGGCCGGGCGGTCCTTCCGCACGCCGACGTGGTGCTGGTCGCGGGCAGCCGCTTCGTGGATGCCGTTGCCCGCCCCACGCACGTCGCTGAAGGAACGAACTTCATCTATCTGAATATCGAGCCGGAAGACATGGCAGGGCCACGCCAGATGGGCATACGCATCGCAGCTGATGTGAAGGCCGGTGTGGAAGCGATCCTTGCCGCTCTTCCGGCAGGCGAGGCGGCGGCACGCGGCGAGCAGGTCGCGGCGGTGAAAACATGGTGTGCCGAACAGATCGATGCGATCCAGCCGCAGAATGCCTTCATGCGGGCTTTGCGCACATCGATGGCGGACGACGATATTCTCGTCAGCGAACTCACCCAGCTCGGCTATTATTCGAATATTGCATTCCCGGTTTATGGACCCCGCCGCTTCGTGACGCCGGGCTATCAGGGAACGCTCGGCTATGGCTTCAACACCGCTCTCGGGGCGGCGCATGGCAATCCCGATCGCCGCGTCGTTTCGATCAACGGCGACGGCGGCTTTGCATGGGGAATTCAGGAACTTTCCACGGTCGCGCGCGATCAGCTGAACCTCAGCATCGTCGTGTTCGTAGATGGCCGCTACGGCAATGTGCAGCGCATCCAGAAGCGGACGTTCGGCGTCGAGTTCGCAACGGAGCTTCGGAACCCGGAGTATCGGGGTCTCGCAGCCGCCTACGGCATTCTATCCGCAGAGGTGGAGACGCCAGAAGCGCTTGAAGCGGAACTGGTCGCGGCGAAGGCGCGCGGTGGGCCTGCACTGATCGCGGTAAGGGTTGGCGAGATGCCGAGCCCGTGGGCGCTCATCCATCCGTTCGTGCCGCCCGTATCGCCGCCGCCGCCCAATCCGCTCGGCGCGCCAACAGCGGCCTGATCCAGAAAATGAGGGAGGGGTTGAGGATGGCGGACGACACGGGGGGAACAGCGGCGACCGGACAGCCGCTCAGCTATCGCTACGGTTGGTATACGACCGGTGTGCTGATGCTGGCCTATACGTTCTCGTTTCTGGACCGCCAGATTCTCAACCTGATGGTCGGACCGATCAAGGCGGATCTCGCCATCACCGACGTGCAGTTCGCGCTTTTGACAGGCGGTGCGTTCGGCATCTTCTACACGATCATGGGGCTCCCCATCGGCTGGATGGCGGATCGCTATCCCCGCAAGTGGATCATCAGCACCGGCATTGCGCTCTGGAGCCTCATGACTGCGCTTTCAGGGCTGACGCGAACATTTCCGCAGCTCATGCTGGCACGGATCGGTGTGGGTGTGGGCGAGGCGACGCTCTCGCCTTCCGCTTATTCGATGTTGTCCGACCTGTTCGACAAAACGCGATTGCCGAAAGCGATGAGCGTTTACACTGTCGGCATTTATATCGGCGCTGGCCTTGCCATGATCATCGGCGGCACAGTGGTTGGCGCTATTGAAAAGACGCCGGACATCGTTGTGCCGCTGCTCGGCGAGATGCGGTCGTGGCATGTGGTGTTCATCGTCGTCGGGCTGCCGGGTCTGCTTGTGGCCCTCTGGGTGGCGACGCTGACCGAGCCGGTGCGCAGGGTGCGTCCGGCAGATGCAGCCGATGCTCAGGCGGCTGGCTTCTCTTTGCCGCGCATATGGAAATTCCTCGCGTCCTATCCCTTGATGTCCGTGTCGCTGTTCCTGGGATCGGCGATGTTTTCGGTGATGAGCTACACGGACGCGTGGTTCCCCGAACTTTTCATCCGCACGTGGGGTTGGGGGCCGCAACAGACGGGCTTCGTGAATGGTGCCGCATCTCTGATCGCCGGACCCCTCGGTATGCTGGCAGCGGGTTGGTGGTCGAGCCGGATGATTCAGAACGGGCAGGGTGATGCTTGCCTGCGTCTGACTGCCTATGCCGCTGCGGGGATCGCACTGCCTGCTGTGCTGATGCCGCTTATGCCGAACGGCTATCTGATGGGCGTATTGTTGCTGCCGCTCAAGTTCTTTGGCGGCTTCACGCCCGTGCTGATCCCGACAGCGATCCAGATGATAGCGCCCGCGGCGCTGAGGGCGCAGCTTGGGGCTGTCTTCATGTTCACGGTGGGCATCGTTGGCGTGTCGCTCGGCCCCATTCTTCCGGCGCTGCTCAACGACTATGTTTTCCGGGATGAAAACGCGTTGCGCTATTCGCTCTCGGTCGCCTCGGGGATCATTGCTCCGATTGCGTTCGGGCTGTTGTTCATCGGTATGAAGCAGTTCCGGCGACGTCTCGCGGAGGTGGAAGGCGCGACCAGCGCATAGGTTCATCGATGATGCCATCGAGGTGTGGCACGATTGCAATCCTCGACGTTTCTTTAAATCGGATCAATCACCCGCTTGCGACAAACAGATAACATGTTAAATTGTTTTGGCGCGACGAGTCGCAGGAGCAAAAGTGCGCCGTCGCAGGGCAGAGAATGAGAACGCTGCATTCCATTCCGTTCGTTCCGACGAAGGAAGACGGCTGTTCAGGGAAGGGGAAATTAAAATGAAAACGAGCCAATACGGCGTGAGGTCGGGAGTTGCTCTCCTGCTCGCCGGAACCATGTACGCATCTCCCGCGCTGGCTGAAGCCGAGACTGTATCGACGGACGAGATCGTCGTGACGGCTCTGAAGCGCGGTGACGTGCAGCTTCAGGATGTGGCGAGCAGTATTGCCGTTGTCGGGCAGGAGACGCTGGAAAAGCGCGGTGTCGTGGAGTTCGCCGATTTCGCGCGCAACGTCGCGGGCCTCAACTTCATCGACAGCGGCGCAGGCGACAAGCGCTACATCGTTCGCGGTATCAATGCCGCGGGTGAAGCGCAGACGGCGCTCTACTACGACAATATTCCCATGACGGGCATCGGCGGCGCCGCCTCGTCGTTCGGCGGACGTCAGCCCGATCTCCAGCTCTATGACGTACAGCAGATCGAAGTTCTGCGCGGGCCGCAGGGCACGCTGTACGGATCGAATTCGCAGTCCGGCGTGATCCGCTTCGTGACCAACAAGGCGCGGACCGACCGCTTCGAAGGTTCGGCGCAGGCAGAAGTTTCCGCAACCAAGGATGGCGGAACCAACTACGGCATCCGCGGCATGGTGAACGTTCCGCTCGTGCAGGATGTTCTGGCGGTGCGTATCGTCGGCTACTCCGAAGACTATTCGGGCTGGGTGGACAACGTCTACCGCGACGAGAAGGACTTCAACGATACGAAGCGTTCCGGCATTCGCGCGAGCTTCACGCTGACTCCGGACGATCTCACCAGCATCGTCGGCCAGTTCTTCTACCAGGACATGGAAACGGGCGGTCGTGCCTATACGCGCCCCTATGCCACGACCATCGGTGACAATTTCTTCCCGGCGATCGGCCGTCGTGCGACGTCCCAGATCGGCCGCGAGGTTCATGACGACGAGACGAAGATCTATGCGCTGACGGCTGATCGCGATCTCGACTGGTCAACGCTCACCGTATCGGGCTCTTATCTGGACCGTGATGTCATCGATTTTGTCGATAACGGCCCGTCGTTCCGTTACTTCGAATATCTGCAGCGCATCGGCGAGTTTCCGCCGGTGACGGTGCCGATCGGCAGCCTTTCCTACTCGCCGCAGAGCACGAAGATGTGGACGTTCGAAACGCGCCTCGCGACCAAGCTTGATGGCCCGCTCAACGGTGTTGCCGGCGTCTTCTATTCGGATCGTGAAAACAATTTCGAAACGAATACGGTCGTCGTCGATCCGATTACCGGTAACGGAGATTTTTCGATCCCGCTCATCTCGCGCCGGAATTTCTCCGATACCACCAAGGATTTCGCGATCTTCGGCGAATTCACGTTCGATATCACCGAAGCGCTTTCGTTCACCGGCGGTGCGCGCTGGTTCCGTACGAAGCGCGATCTTCTCGCCAACACGCTGGTGCCGTTCTTCGGTCTCGGCGCGCCGGGTACGACCTCGGCGAAGGCGAAGAATGAAGACGTGATCTTCAAGGCGCAGGTTTCCTATGAAGTCACGCCGGATGCTCTGATCTACGCGCAGTACGCGGAAGGCTACCGCTCGGGCGGCACCAACGCATCTTCGTTCGCCGGCGTCCCTCCGCAGTATGATCCGGATACCACCTCCAACTACGAGATCGGTGCCAAGACCAGCTGGGCTGACGGTGCCGTTATCCTGAACGTTGCGGCCTACCGGATCGATCTCAAGGGTCTTCAGGTCGAGCAGCGTTTCGGGCCGGGCGGCGCCTTTGCCGGTGTGGGCAATATCTCGGGTACGGCTGCCCGCTCGAAGGGTATCGAGGCGGATCTGGTGGTCAAGCCTGCGCAGGGCCTGACGCTGCAGTTCGCCGGGAACTACACCGACGCCAAGCTGGCGAAGGACGTGCCGGATCTCGGAGCCGCCGCCGTCAAGGGCGCAGGGCTTTCCTATGTGCCCAAGGTGAATCTCAGCTTCACCGCCGATCAGGAGTTCGCGCTGACGGAGGCCGTCGAGGCCAGCGTCGGGTTCTCGGTAACGCATACCGGCAAGATCGATACGACCTATTACACGGCCTTCAACCAGCCGTCGCGGTCATACACGCTGGCCGATGTGCGTGCCCGGGTGAGCTGGGATCAGTTCAAGCTCGACCTCTATGTGAACAACCTGTTCGACAAGGCGGCGGAACTGACCGTGTTCAACACGATCAACGATCCGCATGTCGTGCTCACAAACCGTCCGCGTACGATCGGTGCACGGCTCGGTATCAACTTCTGATGTCCATGAAGGCCCGTCGTTCGGCGGGCCTTCATTTCCCCACGTGGAGGTGAATTTGCGCCCGGCGTTCCTTCTGGTTGCAGCCTCCACGCTGATCGCCTCCGCTCTTCCTGCTCTGGCTGCAGATCAGGATGCGGACCTTGCGGCGCGCGTTGCAGCCGTGGAGCCGGATGTCGTCCAGTGGCGGCGCGATATCCATCAGCATCCTGAACTCGGAAATCGCGAAACGCGAACGTCGGCCCTTGTTGCGGCCCATTTGAAGCGCCTGAAGCTCGACGAGGTCAGAACCGGCATCGCGCACACGGGTGTTATCGGCATCCTTAAGGGCAAGCTGCCCGGCCCCGTCATCGCGCTACGTGCCGATATGGATGCCCTGCCGGTAACGGAGCGCACGGGGCTTCCCTTTGCTTCCACGGTAAAGGCGAAGCGCGGCGATGAAACCGTAGGCGTGATGCACGCGTGCGGTCACGATGCCCACACGGCGATGATGATGGGCGTGGCCGAGGTTCTTTCGGGAATGCGCGATCGCATCGCGGGAACGGTCGTGTTCGTGTTCCAGCCTGCTGAAGAAGGCGCACCGCAGGGTGAGGAAGGCGGCGCCGCGCTCATCCTGAAAGAAGGTGCGCTTTCGGGCGCTTATGCGCCGGAAGCGATTTTCGGCCTTCATGTCTGGCCGGGCGAGGCCGGAACCATTTCGTATCGCGCACGCGGCAGCATGGCTAGCGCGGACAGGCTCGTCATCAAGGTAACGGGCAAGCAGACGCATGGCGCGCAGCCGTGGCACGGGATCGACCCGATCACCACCGCGGCTCAGATCGTGACCGGGCTCCAGATGATCCCGGCCCGGCAGGTGAACATCACGACCGCGCCCGCCGTTGTCACCATCGGCCGCATTCAGGGCGGGACAGCCAGCAACATCGTGCCGGAAACCGTCGACATGGAAGGCACGATCCGTACCTTTGATCCTGAGATGCGCGAGGATATCATTGCCCGCGTGAAGCGGACCGCAACCGATATCGCCGCAGCGGCAGGCGCCAGGGCGGATGTTGAGATCCAGCCCTATGCGCCACCCGTTTACAACGATGTCGCGCTGGTGGAACGCATGGAGCCCACGCTCAGACGCGCGGCGGGAGACAAGCTCCGGTCCATGGGCCTCGTGATGGGTTCGGAGGATTTTGCCCACTACCAGGCGAAGATACCGGGATTGTTCTTCTTCCTTGGCGTCAATGCGCCCGGCGTATCGCTCGGCGCGACTGCCGATCTGCATTCGCCGGAGTTCATGTTGAACGAGGATGCCATGAAGAGCGGCGTTCAAACGATGTCGATGCTGGCGCTCGACTATCTGAAGCCGTCCGGTTCCTGATGGCCTGCCCGCGTTATGGAGATGCTGCGATGAAAACCTGCCGTCACCTTCTGAAAGCCGCACTTCTGGCCGCGGCGCTGATCGGGTTCCAGGCGCCGGTGCAGGCGATGCAGGCCGAGGGGAGTGCCGTCGCCGCTCAGCCGACCGTTCTCATCCACGCGGGCAAGCTGCTCGCCACGCCGGGCAAGGCGCCGCTCGAGCGGCAGACGGTCGTCGTGCGCGGCAACCGCATTGTGGAGGTGCGGCCCGGTTTCGCCGATGCTGCGTCGTTTGGCGGCGATGTGCGGATCGTGGATCTTTCCGACAAGTTCGTGATGCCCGGCATGATGGACGTGCACATGCACCTCAGCGGGCTTCAGGACATGAACCTCACGATGCAGTCCGTCACCGTGGCCGATACGGAGGTCGTGCTCCATTCCGCGCGGCAGATGCGGCGGATGTTAGAGCGGGGTTTCACGACGGTTCGCGACGTTGGCAACAACCGCAACGGCTTCTCGCTCCGGAATGCGATTCAGAAAGGCCAGATCCCGGGGCCTCGCCTCTATCTTTCGGGCGAGCTGATCGCGCGTACCTCCGGGCATGGCGCCGATCCAGTGGTGCTTCCGGAAGTTGCCCACGCGCTGCATCAGGGGCAGAACGGCTGCGACGGTGCGGAGAGCTGTCGCAGGCGCGTGCGCGAAGAGGTCGGGCACGGTGCCGACCTTCTGAAGATTGTCACGTCTGGCGGCGCCCGGGACGACACCGGCGAGGCGAATTCGCCTGTGCAGTTCACCGCCGGGGAACTGGATGCGATCTTCGAGGCTGCGCGCCAGGTGAAGCGCCCGGTCGCGGCGCACGCGCACAGTGTCGCCGGGATCAACGAAGCGTTGAAGCGGGGTGCGCGCACCATCGAGCACGGCGCCTATTATGACAAGGAATCGATCCGCCTCTTCAAACAGAGTGGCGCCATTCTCGTGCCGACAGCGTCTGTTGCCGACTACGGTATGCGTATGATGCAGAGCTTCCGCAATCGCATGACCGATGAGGATTGGAAGCGCGCCACCGAAACGTCCGAATGGATGCGCGGCACGCCCGGCCGCGCGTGGCGCGATGGCATCAAGCTGGCGACGGGTACGGACATGGGCGTCAGCGAGCGCGAAACGAGTCTGCTTGAACTGAAGCTGTTTGTCGCAAGCGGTGTTCCGGCCGGTGAGACGATCAAGGCGGCAACGATGAACGGCGCGGAGGCGATCGGCGTCGAAGACCGTCTGGGGCAGATCAAGGCAGACTATCTTGCCGATATTGTTGCGGTTTCCGGCGATCCCACCGTCAACATCGATGCGCTGGAAAATATGCGCTTCGTGATGAAGGACGGCATCGTTTACCGGGCCGAGCCGGCCCAATCGGCCGCCCTGAAAGACCTGTTCTTTCCCGTTCGGGATGGCGCGATAGCGAACTGATTCCACCGGACGACAGCCATCTTGGCGCTTGATTGAACTTAACATGTTAAGTATCTAGGGCTCCTTAGAGTTTTTGGAGAGTTTCATGATCAACGATCGCCGCAGCGCTGCTATCCGCCGCATTCACGCAATCGACTCGGACAGCCTCGGCCACTTCATCGGCGGAAAAGCCGTAAACGGAGCAGGGCAGGCCTTCGATGTCTGGGAACCCGCAACGGGCGCTCCGTTGGGCAAGGCTGCGGATGCGACGGAGGGCGAGCTGAATGCCGCCGTGAAAGCCGCAAAAGATGCGTTCCCGGATTGGGCCTCCGTCTCCGGTGACAAGCGGCGCGCCGTGCTTCACCGGATCGCCGATTTGATCATTGAGCGGGCAGACGAGATCGCCGCGGTGGAGTGCGTGGATTCGGGCCAGTGCTGGCGTTTCATGTCGAAGGCGGCGATCCGCGGCGCGGAAAATTTCCGCTTCTTCGCAGACCGCGCTCCTGGCGCACGCGATGGGCAGGCGCTTCCCACAAGCGGCATGATGAACGTAACGACACGTCTGCCGATCGGTCCTGTTGGTGTCATCACGCCGTGGAACACGCCGTTCATGCTCTCCACCTGGAAGATCGCCCCTGCGCTCGCTGCGGGATGCACGGTTGTCCACAAGCCTGCCGAGTGGTCGCCCTATTCCGCGCGCCTGCTCGTCGAGATTGCGCACGAGGCGGGCCTTCCGGCAGGTGTGTTCAATTCCGTGAACGGGCTGGGCGAGACGACCGGCAGGCGGCTCACCGAGCACCCGGATATCAAGGCCGTCGCTTTCGTCGGTGAATCGCGCACGGGCTCGGCGATCATGAAGCAGGGCGCCGACACGCTGAAACGGGTTCACTTCGAGCTCGGGGGCAAGAATCCCGTGGTGGTGTTTGAAGATGCCGATCTCGACCGCGCGCTCGATGCGGTCGTGTTCATGATCTATTCGCTGAACGGTCAGCGCTGCACGTCGTCATCGCGGCTCCTGGTTCAGGAATCGATCCGTGAGGCGTTCGTGGCAAAGCTTGCCGAGCGTGTCGCGCGCCTCAAGGTGGGTGATCCGCTCGATCCGGAAACGGAGGTGGGACCACTGATCCACCTGCGTCACCTCGACAAGGTTGCGAGCTACATGGAGATCGCGCGCGCCGATGGTGCGAACGTTGCCGTCGGCGGCGAACGGATGGACGGTGAAGGCTATTTCTTCAAGCCCACGTTGTTCACCGATGCGGCGCAGGCCATGCGGATCGCGCATGAAGAGATCTTCGGGCCCGTGCTGACGGTGATTTCGTTCAACGACGAAGCCGATGCCGTCGCCAAGGCCAACGATGTTGAATACGGCCTCGCCGGTTACGTCTGGACGCGCGATCTCGGCCGGGCGCTTCGCGTGTCTCAGGCGCTGGAAGCCGGCATGGTCTGGGTGAACAGCGAGAACGTTCGCCACCTGCCGACGCCGTTCGGCGGTGTGAAGGCGAGCGGGATCGGCCGCGATGGCGGCGACTGGAGCTTCGATTTCTATATGGAGACGAAGAACATCGCGCTCGCGCACGACGATCACGCGATCCAGAAACTGGGCGTTTGACGCCGTGCCTGTGGTTTCAGGTGGAAGACGGACCGATCGCTGCGATGAAGGCGCGAAGTTCGGTTTTCAGCGCTTCGAGCCGTTCGGAGCCGAAGCGTTCCGCGTAGCGATCGAGTTCGCGCACGGTCCGGCTCGCCGTGTGTTCGATCAGCCTGCGCCCTTCGGCGGTCAACGTAACGATGGAGCGGCGCCGATCGCGCGCGTCCGTGTCGCGCGTGATGAGGCCGCGATCGGTCAGTTCCTTCAGGATGCGCGTGACGCTGGGGCCGAACAGCAATGCGGCGTCAGCAAGCGCGGTGGCGTCGACCGGTTCCGAGTCGTTGATAACGCGGAGGACACGCCATTGCTGCTCGGTCACGCCCGCTTCGCGAAGCATCGGGCGCAGCGGCGCCATCACAGCTTCGCGTGCGGCAAGAAGCGTCCCGGCCAGGGATTGGCGATAGGGAAGAAGTTTCCGTCGGGCGTTCGTCATGACGTTTCGAGTGCCAGCGCTTGTGGCAGTTTACAAGTTAGCGTGTTAAATAAAATGAAATCCAGCGACGGGCGGGAAGAATGTTAGCGGGTACGGTCTACGGAGTGGTCCTTAACGATCGGGACGAACGCGCGAGGCTCGCTGAAGTCTTTGCGGCCCCTCCCTACAAGGCGCCGCCGGAAGCGCCTGTTGTCTACATCAAGCCGCGCAATTGTTTCGCGCGCTCGGGTGCTGAGGTTTTCATCGGCGATGAAGACGTTGAGGTTGCGGCAACGCTAGGTTTGCTGATCGGGCGTGATGCGGCTCGAACTGCGGCAGCGGATGCGCTGGCGCATGTGGCAGGCGTCTGCCTTGCTCTTGATGTCACGGTGCCGCACGAGAGCTACTATCGGCCGGTTGTACCGCTGCGTTGCCGCGACGGCTTTTTGCCGCTTGGGGATTTCGCCGCGTTCGCGCCGTCCATCCTCACCACGGAAATTGTGACCTCAGTAGATGGAAACAGCGTGCATCGCTGGGCGCCCACGCGTCTCGTGCGCGATGCCGCTACGCTGATCGCCGATCTCTCCGCGTTCATGACCCTGGCGGCAGGCGATGTGCTGCTCATCGGTCTTCCATATGATGCGCCATGCGTACGGGCGGGCCAGAGCGTAACGGTGACATCGGGATCGCTTCCCACATTGAAGGCGCAGTTCAACGCAGGAGACGCCTGGTGAAGCGCGCACGGATCGCACATGAAGGCCGCGCGCTGTGGGTGGAGGTCGTGGAAGACGGCGAAGTGCTCCGCCTGCCGGATGGTGGAAGCGTGAAAGCCGCGGACGCCGTCTGGCTACCGCCGGTCACACCGGGCGCAACCATCTTCGCGCTCGGCCTTAACTATGCCGACCACAACAAGGAACTCGGTTTCCAATCCAAGGAGCCGCCGCTGGTGTTCCTGAAGGGCCCGAACACGCTTTCCGGCCACAACGGCACGACTTTGCGTCCTACCGATGCAAACCAGATGCATCCGGAATGTGAACTCGTCGCCGTGATCGGCAAGCCTGCACGCAGCGTATCAGTCGTTCGGGCACTCGATCATGTTTCCGGCTATACGATCGCCTGCGACTACGCCGTGCGCGAGTATCTGGAGAATTATTACCGTCCGAACGCGCGCGTGAAGAATCGCGACGGCGCGACGCCGCTCGGACCATGGGTCATGGATGCCGCTGATATCGCCGATCCGCAGGCGCTTGCGTTGAGAACGACGGTGAATGGCAAAACCGTGCAGGACGGTTCGACCGCCGACATGGTGATGAGCGTCGCCGGGCTGATTTCTTATCTGTCAGCCACGATGACCTTGATGCCGGGCGACCTCATTCTCACCGGTACGCCGCAGGGTGTTTACTACTGCGAGGCCGGCGACAGGATCGTCTGCGAGATCGAGGGCATTGGCAGGCTTTCCAATAGGCTGGTCGGGGACAAGGCAGCATGAGCCTCTACCAACTGAGCAAGCTGCTCTACGAGCTTAATCGGGACGACACGCTGAAGACTCGATTCCGTGCCGACCCGCGCGATATCGTTTCGGGCTATACGCTCAGCGAGGAGGAGCGGGAGGCAATCCTCCGTCCCGATATCGGGCTGCTTTATGTGCTCGGTGTCAACGGCCAGATCCTCATGCACTTCGCGGCGCTCTGCGGGATCGAATGGTCGGACTATCTCCAGCGGATGCGGGACGGCGTGAAGCAGCACGGACCTGTTCGCGCGGGCATTTACGCCATGACCACATCCGTTGACGAAAAGATCGCGGGAGCTTGAGATGAGCCTTGTTTTCAGCGGCGTTTGCAGTCATGCGCCTGGGATCACCGGTCGCGCGGCGCGTGCACCGGCGGACCAGAAGGATGCACTTTACGCCGCTTTCGACGATATGCGCGCACGGCTCCAGACAGCAAAGCCCGATGCGATCATCGTGATCGCGGCAGAGCATTTCGCGAACTTCTTCATGAACAACATGCCCGCCTATGCGCTAGGCATGGGCGAAAGCTACGAAGGGCCGATCGAGGACCCCGAATGGCTTGCGATTCCAAAGCGCAAGGCGATGGGCGATCCATCGCTTTCGCAGCGCCTCATCCGCGAGGTGCAGCAGACGGTAGATGTCGCCTTCTGCGAGGAATGGCGGTTTGATCACGGCATCATGGTGCCCCTGCATTTCCTCGATCCGCACAACGAACTGATCGTCATCCCGGCGAATATCAATTGTCAGGGGCCGCCGCTGACACCGCTGCATCGCGCGTGGGCCTTCGGTGAGGCACTACGCCGCGCGGCAGACGCAGTACCGGAACGCATAGCCCTTGTCGGCACGGGCGGCATCTCGCACTGGCCGGCAACGCCGGACAGCGGCCGCATCAACGAAGCATGGGATCGGGATTTCCTCGATCGCTGGTCGCGCAGCGACAAGGATGCGATGCTGGCCTATACGGACACCGAGACCTATGCCGAAGGTGGTCAGGGCGGTTTCGAAATCCGCACCTTCATTGCCGCTGCTGCGGCGGCGGGCGGCAAGGGAGCGGTGCATCATTATCAGCCGATTCCGATCTTCGCCGTGGGCTGCACGATCGGTACACTGGAGATCGTCTGATGGCGCATGCGATCGTGGAATGGACCGCAAACCTTGCGGATGAAGCCGATATCAAGGGACTTCTTGAACTGATCGCAGCCAACATGCGCGATTCCGGCGGCGTGTTCCCATGGGGCGGTATTCGTGTACGCGGTATCCGCATTGATGACTATGTGATCGCAGACGGTGCAGTCGACGATGCCTTCGTGAACATCACCGTGAAGATGGGGGCAGGGCGCAGCGTAGAGTTCAAGCGCGAATTCTTCGGGAAACTGTTCGAGGCGGTAAAGACGCACTTCGCCACGCTTTACGAGCGCCGCTACCTGGCCCTGTCTCTGTATGTGGAAGAAGCCGACGAGGCGGGCAGCTTCAAGCACAATAATATTCACAAGCGATTTAGAAAGGCGGACTGATGCCGCTCGATCCATCCATCATTGAAGCTTGCGCGGTACAGCTTGATGAAGCCGAGCGCACGCGGACGCAGATCGGCCAGTTCTCGCTGGCTTATCCCGACATGACCATCGATGACGGCTACATGATCCAGCGCGCATGGGTTCGCCGGAAGATCGCTGCGGGGCGCACGCTCATTGGCCACAAGATTGGCCTCACCAGCCGCGCCATGCAGCGCTCCTCGAATGTGAACGAGCCTGATTTCGGCGCGCTTCTCGATGACATGCTGTTTGAAGACGGAAACGATATCCCCTTCTCCCGTTTCATAGAGCCGCGTGTGGAGGTGGAGCTTGCCTTCGTACTCAAAAGTCGCATCGAGGGACCGAACTGCACGATCTTCGATGTTCTGAACGCGACCGACTACGTGGTGCCGGCCATAGAGATCATCGATGCACGCATAGAGCGTCTGGACCGAAACACGGGCGTCACGCGCAAAGTGTTCGACACGATTTCCGACAATGCCGCGAACGCGGGCCTTGTTCTTGGAGGTAGGCCAGTAAAGACGGACGCAGTGGACCTGCGCTGGGTTTCTGCGCTGATTCATCGCAATGGCGTGATCGAGGACTCGGGTGTTGCTGCCGCCGTTCTCGGGCATCCGGCAAAGGGCCCGGCATGGCTCGCAAACAAGCTCGCGCTGCACAGTGAAAAGCTGATGCCGGGCGAGATTGTTCTTGGTGGCAGTTTCACCGCGCCTGTGTTCGCAAACGCTGGCGATAGTTTCCATGTCGATTTTGGACCGATGGGTTCGATCTCCGTGAGGTTCGCATGAATCCCCTGAAGGTAGCACTTGGGGAAGGCCGAACGCAGATCGGTCTGTGGCAGGCGCTCGCCAATCCTTACACGGCAGAGATTTGCGCGGGGGCCGGGTATGACTGGCTCCTGTTCGACGGGGAGCATGCCCCAAACACCCCGCAAACGCTCCTCGCGCAGCTTCAGGCCGTAGCCCCTTATCCCGTGGAGCCGATCGCGCGTCCGCCAGTTGGCGATCCCGCCATCATGAAGCAGTACCTCGATATCGGTTTCCGCTCGCTTCTGATCCCGATGGTCGAAAGCGCGGAGCAGGCGCGTATGCTCGTTTCGGCGACACGGTTCCCGCCGCGCGGCATACGCGGCGTTGCAAGTGCGACGAGCCGTGCATCCGGCTTCGGATCCAACCCCCGTTATCTGGTGGATGCGCATGAAGATATTTGTCTCATCGTCCAGATCGAAAGCCGTGCGGGGCTCGATGCGATCGAAGAGATTGCAGAGACAGACGGCGTTGATGCCCTGTTCATTGGCCCCGGAGACCTTGCCGCGGCCCTTGGGCACCTCGGCGGCGCGGATCATCCCGACGTGCAAGCCGCCATCAGCGACGCGCTCGCGCGAATAGGAAGGACCGGCAAGGCTTCGGGAATATTCGCCTTGTCTGTCGACGACGCAAAGGCAAGGATCGCTGCGGGCGCTTCGCTGGTGTCGATCGGAACCGATATCGGGATTCTGATGAAGGGTGCGAGAGGCTTGAGAGCCTCGATTATCTAAACGCGCACGAAGTCCCTCAAGCAAACCGGCGCGCCAGATCGCTGCAGCTTTCGCTATATTGTCTTTATAAGTTTAAAAGAACATTATTGCCATCTTCGAATCAGGCCATAAGAGGAGTTCGTTTTGAGGATGCTGCGCCTGCATCGTTATCTGAGCCTCACAGTCGCGGGAATCTGGCTCTTGCAGGCAGCGACCGGCTTGGTGCTGAGCTTCCATCGCCAGCTCGAAGATGAGTGGCTTGGCGTATCCGGTCACCGGGTGAACGCCGAGGCCGTCGATACGGCTATTGCGCGCGTAAGTGCCCAATACGGGACAGTGGAAGAATTGTTTGCCGGAGGCGCGCAGCCCGGGCGTTTCGATGTGCTGCTGCAACACGAAGCGGAGCGCCAGACGCGCGTTTGGATCGATGGAGCGGACGGTCGCATTCTGGGGAGCGATCTCTGGGAGGGGCCGCTGAGTGAAATGGAACCCCTGCACCTTGCCTATCTGTTTCACAACGAATTCTTCTCTGGGCCACTCGGCAAGCGTTTCGTCAGTCTGTCGGGTTTTCTGCTCCTGACGAATCTCGTGCTGGGCTTGTGGCTGGCTTGGCCGGCTCGGGGGCGCTGGAAGCAGGTATTGTTTCCCCCGAAAACGCGCTCACAATCCTCGTCCGCAATGCTGCTGCATAGGTCGATCGGTTTCTGGTTGGCGCCGATCGCCATCTTCATCGTCCTTTGCGGCACGCTGATGGTTTGGCGGGGCGAGATCGAGAGAGGGCTTGGTATCGCACCACCAAAGCCGGAGGTGGCGGAGACGGTAAAGCCCGTTGTCATTCGCCCGACCACGGCAATTCGGGCGGCACAGGCGCGTTATCCGGACGGAGAGCTTGCGATCCTCGTGATGCCGACGCCGGAGCGGCCATGGTATCTAATCCGGCTGACGCGGCCTTCCGAACTTCGGGCCACGCTTGGCACGACGATTGTCTATGTGGACGCCGCTGACGGCACCGTTCTTGCGGCATGGAGCCCCGAGGAGGGGCATCCGGTCGCGGCTGCGGTCGATTCCTTATATGCTCTGCATACGGGGGAATGGGCAGGGACTGCAGGGCGCCTGCTCACCTTTTCGGTCGGCCTGTGGCTGATCGCTCTGACCGTTTACGGCTTCCGGCTTTGGCTCATCAGGCGTCGACGTGCATCAACCCTATGAAGTCAGGGTCGGCGTATCGCTCGCGCGCATCAAATGGCCGCGCATCAGAACGGCAGCGAGTTCCTGATCACCGCTTTCGATCGCGCGTAGAAGATCGAGATGCTCACGAATGGATTCGTGAACACGTTCGATACCAAAATCCCAATTGTAGTTAAGGAAGCGGCGCAGTTTGTTCTGCTGTTCCATCGCCTGGATGAAGTAGCGATTTCCGGAAGCCTCGGCGAGGCCGAGATGGAATTCGGCGTTCATCTCGTAGAATTCAATGGCCAGCGTATCGCGCCACCTGCGTTTGTGAAACTGTTCGTGTCGATCCCGCATGTCCTCAACCCACTCCGGTGTCGCACGAAATTCCTTTTGCAGAAGGATCGCGGGTTCGATGACGATGCGGAACTGATAACTTTCTTTCTGCGTCTGCGTGGAATCGATCGACGGAAGGAATGACCAGCCATTTCCCGGCTTGCGCTCTACAAGGCCTAACGCTGCGAGTTGTTGCAGGACACGCACGACGATAGGCAGTCGTGCATCAAACAGGCGCAGCAACTCCTGCTGCGTGCACGTGCTTGGCAACCGCCCGTTGAGATGCGCCTGCGCGATGGCAATGAAAAGCTGATTTTCCTCTTCGTCCGTCTCACCGGCGGGCGGCGGCTCGTCGACGGCCTTGGGAATGGAAGCGACCGCAAAACCGCGGTTAGGCCGATACTCGACAATGCCGTCCTGTGCCAGAAGCGCCAAAGCGGCGCGGATCGGTGTTCGTGAAACGCTGAGGTGCGAACACAGATCGGCCTCGACGAGATGATAGCCGATCGCGTAGCCGCGCGCGCGGATCAGCGCGGCGATCTGCGCAGCAAGGTTTTGCTGCAACTTGCTAGGTGCAGTCGCAGATACCGGTGCCGAACGTGCAGCGTTCGCCATGATCCTCCACTTGCCTCCGGAACTGATCGTCCTGTTGTTCCGCTGTTATTCTTTCGTTTCCCACTCGGCAACTGCTCTTAGCTCATTGTTGTTCCAGTCAAACGGACCGAAAGATAGGCTTCGAGCCCTTCGCGTCCGCCTTCCGAGCCAAAGCCGCTGTCCTTCTTGCCACCGAAGGGGGTTTCCGCAATCGTGATGCCGTAACCGTTCAGACCAACCATGCCCGCCTCGATCCGCTCGCCGAGTGCCGCGAGCCTTCCTGGGCTGCCCGAAAAGGCATAAGCGGCGAGCGCGTAAGGTAGACGGTTCGCTTCCGCGACGGCCTCATCTTCGCTGTCGAAGGGGTTGACGATGGCGACAGGGCCGAACGGCTCGTCATTCATGATAGCGGCATCGACGGGCACCTCGGAGAGAATCGTCGGTGCCATGAAGTATCCGGCGTTCGTGGAGGCGTGCGCACCGGTCCACAAACCCGCGCCCTTTCGCACGGCATCGTCGACAAGCGCGGACAAGGCCTCCGGACGGCGTGCATGTGCGAGCGGACCCATCGTGGTTTCAACGCTTAGTCCGCTACCGAGACGGATAGCCGAGGCATGTTCGCGAAAGGCCTCATGGAAGGCCGGATAGGCATCCCGCGCGACGAGATAGCGTGTCGGCCCGATGCAGACTTGCCCAGCGTTTCGGAATTTCGTTGCTGCCGCAAGGCGTGCTGCGCGCACGATATCTGCATCTTCCAGAACGATCACGGGTGCGTGGCCGCCGAGTTCCATGGTGACGGGCTTGATATGGTGGCCTGCCATCTCGCCGATGAGACGACCCACGCGCGTCGAGCCGGTCAGCGAAATCTTGCGAATGAAGGGCGAGGCGACAAGGCGCTCGGAAATCATCGCCGGATCACCGAACAGCACATTCAGAACACCGGCTGGCAGGCCCGCATCGGTAAGAGCGTCTGCGATTGCAAGTGCGGTCGCCGGCGTCTCTTCGGCGGGCTTGATGACGACCGTACATCCGGCGGCAAGCGCAGCGGCAATCTTGCGCACGGGAGAGGTCGCAGGAAAATTCCATGGCGTGAAGGCGGCGATCGGACCGACCGGCTCATGGTCGACACGGTACGAAACGTCATGTGTTCGGCCTGGAATGATGTGGCTGAAGACGCGGCGGCCCTCTTCGGCGAACCAGTCGAAGAGGTCCGCTGCTGCCGTTAGCTCGGTTCTGGATTCGGCAAGAGGTTTTCCTTGCTCCAGCGTCATGATGAGGGCGAGCGAATCCAGCTTGCCGCGAATGCGTGCGGCCGCACCACGCAGCACCTGCGCGCGCTGATGAGGCGGCGTCTTGCGCCAGAGCGGGAAGGCCCGCGAAGCTGCATCTGCGGCGCGGTCGACATCTTCGGGCGTGGCGCACGCCAATTGGCCGAGCGGGGCTTCGGTTGCCGGGTCGACCACCGGAATCTTTTCCCGCTCGTTCCGAATCTCTTCGCCGTCGATGCGCAGTGACAGACGATGCGCGGGATAAGCGTCTCCGCTCATGCAATCGTGCCAATCGCGTTGCGTAGCGTGCTGAAGATTCGATCGATTTGCGCCGGTTCGGCGACGATCGGTGGGGAGATCATCAGCGTATCTCCGGTTGTACGGATCAGTACGCCAGCCTCGAAGCAGGCGGCATTCACCTGTTGGGCGCGAACGCCGGGTTTGCCGGGTTCCGGCTCGAGATCGATGGCGGCCAGAAGACCAATGTTGCGCACGTCGCGGACACAGTTCCGATCAGCGAGATCATGTGCGGCATCTTCGAACATCTGTTCGATGCCGAGCCCACGTGTCCACAAATCCTCCTTGTCGAAAACGTCCATTGTGGCGAGTGCTGCGGCACAGGAAAGCGGGTGGCCGGAATAGGTGTAGCCGTGCGAAAATTCGATCGCGTCTCGCGCGCCGTTCATCCATGTGTCGTAGATGAAGGGGCGAGCGATTGTCGCGCCGATCGGCGCAGCGCCATTCGAAAGGCCCTTTGCGCAGGTGATGATATCCGGTGTCACGCCGAAACGCTTTGCCGCAAAGGTGGAGCCGAGGCGCCCGAAGCCGGTGATGACTTCGTCGAAGATCAGAAGAATGCCGTGCTTGTCGCAGATCTGCCGAAGCCGTTCGAGATAGCCGCGGGGCGGCGCAAACACGCCGGTCGAGCCCGCCACCGGCTCCACGATGACGGCTGCGACCGTCGTTGGATCGTGAACGGCGAGAACGTTTTCGAGATCGTTGGCGAAGTCTGCTCCCCACTCCGGAAGTCCCCGCGAAAATCCGGATTTCTGCGGATCATAGGGGTGCCGCATGTGGGAAACCTGCGGGAGCAGGGGCTCGAAATCGCGGCGGTGACGGCCGATGCCGCCCACGGAGAGACCTGCCCAGCCCATGCCGTGATAGGCGCGTGCTCTGCCGACGAAGCGCGTCCGCGACGGTTCGCCGCGCGAGCGATGATAGCCGCGTGCGATCTTGAGCGCTGTGTCGACAGCTTCCGATCCCGAATTGCTGAGGAAGACGTGGCCTTTCCCCTCGGGCGCCTTTTCGGAGAGGCGACGGCAAAGCTCGAAGGCGGCCGGATGTCCCATCTGGAACGACGAAACGAAATCCAGCGTTTCGGCCGCCGTCTTGATCGCATCCGTGATTTCTCGGCGGCCGTGGCCAGCATTCACGCACCAAAGCCCGGCAATGGCATCCAGAATCGGCCTGCCGTCGGTCGTGGTGTAGAACATCCCTTCCGCAGACGAGAACAGCCTTGGGGCCGCCGCGAATTTCGCGTTCGCAGTGAACGGCATCCAGTAACTGCGCAGGGACTCGGCGTTGTTCATTTGCTTTCCTTGAGAGTGGGCGCACTCGCGGCATCGAGGCTGTCGCGTAGGCGCAGCCAGGCGCCGCCGACGCCGACATAGACATGGCGCAGCCAGTGGAACGGGATGCGCTTCAATGGTGTGACCGGGATCGGCAGCGCGCGTTCGTCACCGCTCGTGAACATTTCGGCGAAGGCCTCGCCGATCGCAGTGCACCAGGCGACGCCCTTGCCATTGCAACCGAGGTGAGCATAGGCATCTGGGCCGAGGCGGATGATCCGTGGCAACCGGTCTGCCGTGATGCAGACTTCCCCGCCCCAAGCATATTCCAGCGGATGATCCGCAAGTTCGGGATAGAGACGACCGAGCGTCTGCCGTTGGAAATCGAAATCGTCTATCGAGGCAGGTGTTCTCGCGCGCCCCTTGCCACCGACGATGAGGCGCCCCGCCGCGTCGGTTCTGAAATAGCGCAGAACCCGGCGCGTGTCAGACACTGACTGGTCGCCGGGGAGGATATGCGCTCTGAGCTCTGCCGAAAGAGGCGTGGTTGCGATCTGGTATGACCAGACGCGTAGAAACGTCTGGCATAGGCCCGGCCAGAGCGCGTCCGTCGTTGCGTTTGTTGCAAGCAGCAGCTTGGGGGCGGTTACATGCCCGTTCGCGGTCGATACGCGCCACGCTGCGCCCGTCCGCGCCGCGGACCGGACGCGGGAGCGCGCGTACACCGTAGCTCCGGCAGTGCGGCTTGCGCTTGCCAGGCCGCGTGTCAGCGCCAGCGGTTGCACCGAGCCACCGCGCATGTCGATCCAGCCGCCGAGATAGCCGCGCGTGCCGGTTGCAGCGATAAGTTCGTCGCGGTCCAGGAACCGGACAGGGGCACCGCGCTTCTGCCAAGCATCGGCGCGTACCTTTGCGTCGGCAAGCCCTGCTTGTGTATCGGCGACCTGTATCTTGCCTGAGCGGACGGCTTCACACGCGATGCTGTTTGCATCGATCAGATCGAAACAGGCATCTGCCGCCGTGCTGCCAAAATCATGCGCACGCCGTGCGGCGGCCTCTCCATAGGCGGCATTCAGATCTTTCATGAAGTGGCGGAGGCCTGGAATGACCTGCCCGCCGCTCCGCCCGGAAGCGCCTTCACCCGGCTCTCCGGCTTCGAGAACTGCGACCTTCTGCCCCCGGCTGGCAAGCGCGAGTGCCGTGGAAAGGCCGGTAAAGCCCGCCCCGATGATAACCACATCCGCGTCTGCACTGCCGGAGAGTTCAGGGAAAAATGCGCCGGGCGGCGCGGTTGCTGCCCACAACGGAGCATTGATCGCCGCAACACTGCTGTTCGCTGTTGCTGCTTCTGCCGCCCTCATTGTGTCCTGCCGATCATGCTCATCGTGTCTTTGCTATAGAATTGCTTTTTTGTGTTGTAAAATGCATTTTGCTTTCTTAGACCCTGTCAACGTCAGGAGGGGACGTCTCATGGTTCAGGGCTTTTTCATCGATGTTTCCGGTTCCCCGGAAGCGCGCGCCCATGCCTATGGCGTCCAGGCTGCGGATCGCATTCGGCGCGGCATCGGCCATTATTCCGAACAACTTTCCGCGTTCAATGTCGACTCGGCGCGGCTGGACTTGCTCGTTGCTCACTACCTTCCCATCGTCGAGGCGTTCGACGAGGCCTATGTGGTCGAGATGCGGGCGATCGCGCGCGGTGCCGGCGTTTCCTTTTCCGAGATCATGTTGATCAATGCGCGCACCGAACTGCTCAAGATCGCCGCGAATCCCGAAATGGAAAAGCGCTTCAAAGCGGAAGCGCCCGATGGCTGCACGGCAATCGTCGCCGGCCCGGGTGCGACCCGGGATGGCAAAGTGATCCATGCACACAACTGGGACTGGAAGGCGGAATGTGCCGAGACTTCCGTCGTGCTCAGGGTACGCCGCGACGACGGGCCTGATTATCTGACCTTTACAGAAGCCGGTGCACTCGGACGTTTCGGGCTCAACAGCGTGGGTCTGGCGACGGCCGGGAACTATCTGGAATGCGAGCGCGACTATCGCGACCTCGGTGTGCCGCTGTCGCTCATCCGCCGCAAGATTCTGGACCAGACGCATATGGCGAAGGCGGTCGAGGCCGTCTGCACGCGCAAGTCGGCGTCAAACAACATCGTGCTTTCAGACCGGGACGGCATGATCCTCGATTTCGAGTGTGCGCCGGATGAGATGTTTCACGTGCCGGCCGCGAACGGGCTCATGATTCACGCAAACCATTGGCTCTCTTTGGCGGCGCAGGTGAAGCTCCGGAATACGGGCGCGCGTGCGTTTCCGTGCAGCTACCAGCGGCAGGTACGCGCTGAGGGATTGCTCATGCCGAAGCTTGGGTCGATTACGGTCGAGGATATCCGCGAAGTGCTTCTCGATGGTTACGGCTCGCCGTGGTCGATCTGTCGCCCACCGCGGCCGTCGGCGTTCACCAATCTCAGCGCTACGGTTGCGTCCCTCATCATGGATCCGACTGAGGGGACGATGGAAATCGCGATGCTGCCTGCGCTCGCGCCTGAATTCACACGCTACAATCTGCACGGCGTGCGATAAAAGCAAAGCGGGACGAGCTGATCATGAAACGCATCGCACTCACTGTCCTGGCACTGATCGTGGCCTTGGTGGCCACGTGGTTTGCACTTGCCCCGGAAAGCAGGGGCACGGGGCATGGCGGCTTTCTGATTTCACGGCTCAACAGTGATATTATTTCCACAGAACCTGGCGATCAGCGCGACGAAAATACCGACAGCGTCCTTATGCATGTCGGCGAAGGCCTCGTGGGGTTGCGGGAAGACGGTTCGGTCGGTCTGCTCCTCGCAAGTGCCGTCAAAATCTCCGAATATGGAAAGGTTTACGATTTCACGCTGCGCAGCGGTGTGCGCTTCCACAACGGCGCCCCGCTATCCGCCGATTCGGTCGTGTGGTCGCTCCGCCGCTATCTCCGCGAGGACAGCGACTGGCGTTGTCGCTCCGACCTCACGGGTGGAATCGCCGATATTCTGGAAGTCAGTGCGCTCGACGCGACTCATGTGCGGATCACGCTCGCCGCTGCCGCGCCGCTGCTACTGAAGACGCTTGCCCGCATTGATTGTGCTGGCGCACCTGTTCTGCATCCCGATTCGGTCAATGCGGACGGCAGCTGGAACCGGCCGATCGGAACCGGCCCCTTCCGCTTCTCCCGACATGTTCCGAACCAGTATGTGGAACTGCTGCGCTTCGATGAGTATTCGCCACTCTCAGGGCCGATGGACGGAAACGTAGGCAACAAGAAACCGTTGGTGCCCGGTGTGCGCTTCCTCATCATTCCGGACAGTTCGGCCGCGGCCGCGGCGCTGATGAGTGGTAGCATAGACATCTATGATGGCGTCAATCCGAACGAAATGGATGTTCTGGAGAAGACTGACGACATCCGCATCGAGTCCGTGCCGCTGATGGATGTCTACGCCCTCCTTTTGCAGACGCGGGACCCGCTGCTCAAGGACGCGCGCCTTCGCAAGGCGATTGCACTTTCCATCGATGTCGGTGGGCTTGCAGTGGCGGTCAGCAACGGCACCGCGGGCGCGAACAGTTCGATGGTGCCGGTTCCAAGCCCATTCCACAAAGGCGCGCACAAGGCGCTGATCCAGCAGAATCTTGCGGAGGCGCGTAGGCTTGTCGCCGCATCGGGCTATCGCAGAGAGCCGATCACGTTGATCACGAATCGTCGCTATCTGCAGATGTTCGATGCTGCCGTTCTGATCCAGGCTATGGCACGTGACGCTGGAATCAACTTCGAAATTCAGACATTCGACTGGGCGACGCAGCTCGATCACTACAGCGAAGGCACGTATCAAACGATGACCTTCGCCTATTCCGCACGCCTCGATCCCAGCTTCAACTACGGCTCCGTGATCGGCAACAAGGACGACGAACCGCGCAAGGTCTGGGATGATCCGGTTGCGGCCGACCTGCTGTCGAGATCCGCTCAGGCGACCGCGGCCGCCGACAGACAAGCCGCATTCGATTCTCTGCACACGCGTATGCTCACCGAGACACCGCTCGTCGTCACCTACAATCCCGCGCACATCATCGCCACGCGCGCAGGGGTTGAAGGTGCGCGTTCGTGGCCCGCGGTTCAGCAGCGACTTTGGGGTGTATCCAAAAAATGATGGCGGGACAGACAGGAAAGAGAGCCGCGTCATGCTGAGCTATCTCGCAAAAAGGGTGCTTGCCGCCATCCCGACGCTGCTTCTCGTGGGTGTCGCCGTTTTCGTGCTGGTTCGTCTGGTGCCGGGTGATCCGGCTCAGGTGATGCTGGGTGATAGCGCCGACGAGGAAAGCCTTGCCGCTGCGCACGCCGCGATGGGACTCGACAAGCCGATTTTTACGCAGTTCACGATCTGGGCAACGAATGCGCTGCAGGGTGATTTGGGCACCTCGCTCATGACCGACGAGTCCGTGGGGACGCTTGTGCTCGATCGCTTCGCAGTCAGCGCACCGATCGTGTTGATTGCGGTGGCGCTTGCCACCATCGTTGCCGTGCTTCTCGGCCTGTGGGCAGCGCTGCATCACGGGAAAGCCGCCGATCTCGCAATCGTGACGGGCGCGACTGTGCTACTCTCGATTCCGACGTTCTGGCTGGGTCTGATGTTGCTGCTCGTCTTCGGGCTCAAGCTCGGATGGCTTCCCGTCGTCGGCTATGTTCCGTTTTCAGAAGACGCGCACGAGGCGATACGGTTTCTCGTGTTGCCTTCGATCGCACTGGCACTCGTCGAAGCGGGTGTTCTTACACGGATGATGCGTGCCAGCGCCGTTGATGTCTTGCGGCTCGATTATGTGCTTCACGCGCGCGCCAAGGGGCTCGACGACGATACGGTTCTCGCGCGGCATGTCTTTCCGAATGCCTTCGCACCGACATTGACACTGGTCGGTCTCATACTCGGCAATCTTCTCGGAGGAATCGCGGTGATCGAAACCGTTTTCACGCTTCCGGGGCTCGGGCGGCTGATGGTCGACGCCGTCCTTGCCCGCGACTATCCGGTCATTCAGGCCTGTCTGCTCTTCACGGCATCCATCTACATCGTCGTCAATCTCGTCGTAGACCTCATCTATCCGGTCTTCGATCCGCGGATCGTCAATCGATGAGCCGCGCCATGCTTTCGATATCCCGGCTCAATCTCTGGCTAGGAGGCGCCGCTGCGCTGGCGCTTGCTGTCGTCGTTATCCTCGGCGCGAACCCGTTTGCCCAAGATCCGTTTATGGTGGACCTTGCGCTGAGGCTCGGCAAGCCTTCCATGCAGCACTGGTTCGGCACGGACGAATTCGGACGCGACATCCTTGCCCGCACGGCGCACGGCGCGCTGATCAGCAGTGGTATTGCACTTTCCACCGTGCTGCTGGCAACAGCGGTCGGCGGCGCGATCGGTGTTGTTGCGGGCTTCCTGCGCGGCTGGGCGGACAGGGCCTGGATGATCCTGATCGATGCGCTTCTCGCCTTTCCCGGGATCCTGCTCGCACTGGCGCTCGTTGCCGTGTTCGGTGCAAGCCGGTGGGGAATCATCGGGGCGTTGACCCTCGCCTATATCCCGATCGTCGCCCGCGTGGTGCGCGGCGCGACGCTTTCCCTTCGCGAAAAGGAGTTCATCGAGGCTGCGCGTGTTTCGGGAGATGGTGCGGTGACGATCATGCTGCGCCATGTGGCGCCCAATCTCGCGGGCCCGGTGCTGGTTCTGATGACCAGCATGTTCGGGTGGGTCCTGCTGTCGGAAAGTGCGCTCAGCTTTCTGGGTGTAGGCATTTCGCCGCCGGCGCCGACGTGGGGGAACATGCTTGCGGCGGCGCGTCCCCATCTTGATGTCGCACCCCATCTCGCGATTGTTCCGGGCCTGTGCATCACGGCGGCGGTTCTCGCGGTCAATCTGCTCGGCGATGCGCTGCGCGACTATCTTGATCCGAGGAGCCGGCTTTGAACATGACACCTTCGGCCCTGGAGATTAGCGGTCTGTCCATCGCGAGCAGTGATAAGCTGCTGGTGAAGGGCGTGAACCTTGGCGTGAAGCATGGGGAAATCCTCGCGCTTGCCGGCGAATCCGGCAGCGGAAAATCGATGACCGCGCGGGCCGTGGTCAGTTTGCTGCCGCCGGGCGTTCGACGCCTCAGCGGTAGTATCCGGCTTGGCGGCGATGATCTCACGGCGATGGCGGATACAGATCTTCGCAAGGTACGCGGCAAGCGGGTCGGCATGGTGCTGCAGGAGCCGCTGTCATCGCTCAATCCGGCTATGCGGATCGGTGATCAGTTGGTCGAAGCGCTCCTCTGGCACGAGAAGCTCTCGCGGCGCGAAGCGAGGCAGCGCGCGATTGCGATGCTTGAGCGCGTTCGAATCGGTGACGCAGAAGCGCTTCTGCGTGCCTATCCTCATGAATTCTCTGGCGGGATGCGACAACGCATCATGCTCGCTTCGGTCTTTCTGCTGAAACCCGAACTTATTATTGCCGATGAACCGACCACAGCCCTCGATGCCCTCGCGCAGCGCGAAGTGCTCGATCTGATGGTTGAACTGGGCCGCGACAGCGGAGCCGCTGTTCTGCTCATCACGCACAATCTCGCGCTTGCAAATCGCTATGCCGATTCGCTGGCGGTGATGAACAATGGCGATATCGTCGAAAGCGGGCAGGCGAGGGTGGTCCTCGCGGCGCCGGCGCAGCCCTATACGCGAAAACTGGTCGAGGCTGTGCCGCGCAGGAGCGAGATTGCAATGCCTGCGCCTCGCGCAGATGGCGATCCTCTTCTTTCCGTTCGTGGCCTGTCGGTGGAGTATCCGGCGCGCGGTGGAGCATCCGTAGCCGCAAAGCGCGCGCTTGATGACGTGTCCTTCGACGCATGGAAGGGGGAGTTCATCGGGGTCGTCGGCGGCTCCGGGTCTGGCAAGACGACTCTTGGGCGTGCGATCATGGGGCTTGTCAGTCCTTCGTCCGGTTCTGTCCGTTTTGTGGGCGAACCGCTTTCCATGCCGCGCAGCCCGGCGTTTCGGGCACGAACGCAGATGATCTTTCAGGATCCCTATTCATCGCTCGATCCGCGGCGCAAGCTGGTAAATGCCGTGGCCGACCCGTTGAGACACGAAGCGGATCTGTCTGCGGCCGAACGCCGCGACCGCGCCAACGCACTTCTCGAGAAGGTTGGACTCGGCGGTTTTGGCGAACGTCTTCCGCATCAGCTTTCGGGTGGTCAGCGCCAACGTGTAGCGATCGCGCGTGCTCTCGTTCGCGAGCCCGATCTGGTTGTTGCGGATGAACCGACCTCGGCGCTCGACATGACGATCCAGGCGCAGATTCTGGTTTTGCTGCAAACGCTTCAGGCGGAGCGGGGGTTCACGTGTCTGTTCATTTCGCATGACCTTGCGGCAATCGAACAGGTCGCATCGCGGGCGTTGGTGATGGACGGTGGGCGGGTCGTTGAAACCGGTGATGCCGGGATGATTTTCGCGCATCCGGCACATCAGTTCACGCGCGCTCTCGTCGAGGCGTCACCGCGTTTTTGATGTGATTTAAAATGTACTATTGACAATATAAAGACAACAATATTTTCTTGCGTTGAAAAATGCATTCATAGGTTGCCGGAAAAAAGGGGGACAACTGTGATCAATCGTAAAACGGTTCTGATATCTGCGACGGCCCTGTCGCTATCGTTTGGCGCGAGTGCTGCGTTCGCGCAGGACGCGGGATCGCCGCAGCTTGAAGAAATCGTGGTGACGGCCGACAGGTCCGATAGCTTCGGCGCTGATTTCCTGCAGGCTGGCACGTTCCGCAACGGTCATCAGATGGATACGCCGCTGACCGTCAGCGTCATCCCCGAAAAACTGCTGGAAGCCCAGCTCGCCACTTCGGTCCTCGATGCGCTGCGCAACACGCCGGGCGTGACGACCGCGTCCATCAATGCCAGCGTCTACAGCAACCTTTCTGTTCGCGGCATTCCGGTGGAGAACCGCGGCAACTGGCGCTTGAACGGCAGCCTGCCGATCGTGAACCTCATCGACCTGCCGCTGGAAAACAAGATGCGCGTGGAAGCCCTGAAGGGCGCATCGGCGCTCTACTATGGTTTCAGCACGCCCTCGGGCATCGTCAATCTTGTCTCGAAGCGCGCGACGGCTGATCCTGTCACGTCCTTGCGCGCCTTCGGCAATATTCACGGGCAGGCCGGCGGTCATGTCGATATTGGCCGCCGGTTCGGCGACTTCGGCGTTCGCGTCAACGCTCTTGCTGCGAACCTCGAAACCGGCGTGGCGCGCACCGAAGGACACCGCTGGTTTACCTCCGCAGCTATCGACTGGGAGCCGAGCGATTCCTTCAGCCTTCAGCTCGACGGCGAGTATATCTACAAGACACTCACCGAACCGACGACACTTCGCCCTTATACGCAAAGCGGCGTGTTGACCCTGCCGCCGATCATTTCGATGAAGCGGAATGTCGGATCGCAGTGGTTCAAGTCGCCGGCGCGTGAGTACAACCTGCTGGCACGTGCGGAATACAAGATTTCGCCAGCCTGGGCGCTCACCCTCAATGCCGGCGTTTCGAACCTGAAGCGTGATCGTCGCTTCTCGGATTTCCGGTTCACGAACCCCACGCTTGCCAATCCCACGCTCGGGCCCGGTACGCTGACGGTCGAGCTCGCCAACGACAACAGCTATGAGAATGTGTATTTCCGCGGCGAGATCGCGGGTACGTTCGATACAGGACCGCTGCGTCACGAGATCATAGCCGGCGCAAGCAGCAACCGTCGCGATGCCATCAATCCGCGCGTGCCGACGGTCGCGTTCGCGCAGAACTATTTCGATCCGGTCGTTGTGCCGGAAACGCCGATGCCGGCGCGAGCGCTTCTGAACACGTCCAAGATCGAGGATGTCGGTCTCTATGCGTTCGACCGTGTGTCCTATAACGATTTCGTCTATTTGACGGTCGGTATGCGCTACACCGATTTCAAGGATGACACGCGTAACTTCTCGGCAGCGGGCGTGGAAACGAGCCGCGTCACCTACGAGACCAAGCCGACATCATGGTCTGCGGGCCTCCTCGTGAAGCCCGTGTCGTGGATCAGTGTATACGGCACCTATATCGAAGGTCTGGAAAATTCCCGCGTCGCGCCCGCCGGCACGATCAATGCCGGTGAATCGCTTCCGGCCGCGGTCAGCGAGCAGAAAGAGTTCGGTATCAAGGCGGAGTTCGGTCGCTTGATGGCGACGGCCGCCTATTTCGAGATCGAGCGCGGCTCATCGTTCACGAACGCCGACAACAGGTTCGTTCTCGATGGCCTTGCCCGCTACAAAGGTGCCGAGTTCAGCCTGACCGGCGAAATCGTACCGAGCCTGTCAGTTTACGCGTCGGCGCTCGTGCTCGATACCGAGCAGATCAGCGGCAGCACCAACATCGGCAACGATATCGAGAACGCCCCGAAGTTCTCGGGCTCACTGTTCCTCGAATATGATCTCCCGGTCGTCGAGGGGCTGGCGGTGTCCGCGGGCGTGTTCCGCGTCGGTAAGCGCTACGGCAATGCGGCCAATGCCTATCAGGTTCCCGGCTACACGACCTTCGACGTCGGCGCGAGCTATACGACCGAAACGCTGATCGGCAAGGAAACCACGTTCCGCGTCTATGCGGATAACGTGACCGGCAAGAAATACTGGGCATCGGCCAGCTCGAGCCTGCTCGCGCCCGGTCTACCGCCTTCGGTGCGGTTCTCCATCGAAACATCATTCTAACTCAGGGTAGGGGACAGTTGTTATGCTTATGAGAAAAATCTGGTGCGGTCTTGGTGTGGTCGCGCTCAGTGCGGGTACGGCGGCCGCTCAGTCGGGTGAGGCTGGCGAGGCGGGTGAAGGCGGCGAGGCCGGCACTCCGGCGGCTGTTGCTGCCGAGAATTATTTCGGTGCGACGCACAAGCCTGATTATCCGTTCGCTACGGCACTCAAGAAGGTTCTCGCAGGCGAAAACGGCGAAGGTGGTATCGGCTTTTCCTCGGGCGGGAAGCAGTTCGTCATCAACGCGCTGACCGACAAGCAACTGAAGGCATCGCTCGTGGGCAACACGGTTCGCAAGGATCAGGCCGTGGCGCTTTATTTCGGTGCCGACGGCAAGGTCGAGGGCTGGAAGCGGGACTGGGCGAAGGCGGACATGAAGGAATGCCCGACGGCACTCGGTGGCAACTATGAAATCGAGCACGGTATTTGCTACACCGCTACCGTAAATCCGGTTGTCGGCTCGTATGAGATCAAGAATGGAACTGTCTGTATGCCTGCCTATTCGGGCAAGGCCGCGGATGGCCGAGGCTGCTACTACTTGGGCTTCATGGGCAAGTATGTCATCATTGGCGATGGAAAGCGCATGTACGGAAGCGGCAAGGATCTCGTTCCCGGCAAGGAGCTTGCTGCATTCCAGCCACATCTTCACTAAGGTGTGACGAATAAAGGATCGTCGGGGGCATCGTATGATCATCTGTATTGGCGATGTCCTTGACGGTTCGAAGCTTGAAAGCATCCGCGCCCTTGCGGCACGTGGTGGTTTCATGGATGGCCGTGGAACTGCCGGGGGTGCGGCAAGCACTGTCAAAAAGGTGGACCAGCTTCCGGGCACCGATCCGGCCTATGCTGAAATCACGGCTATTGTTGCAGAGGCGGTCAGTCAAAACGAGGTTGTTGCAGCTTCTGCACTGCCCCGTCTCATGTCCCGACTGCTGATCAGTCGTGCAGGACCGGGCATGGGCTACGGCCCCCACGCGGATAATGCGGTGATGGGGGATCCGCCGATCCGCACCGATCTCGCCTTCACGGTCTTCATCAATGATGAAGACAGTTACGATGGTGGTGAGTTGGTCGTGTCGGACGCGCAAGGCGACCAGGTCCTGAAACTCCCCGCCGGTGCAATGGTGCTCTATCCGGCGACGACGATACATCGGGTAAACACGGTGACGCGGGGTGAGCGCCTTGTCGTGGTCGGCTGGATACAGAGCCTGGTACGGGACCCGCGCGTTCGGGAAATGCTGCTCGACCTCAGTATTGCGGAGCGGCAGCTTCTGGAAACGACGGGCAAAGGCGAGGCTTTTGACCTCATCGCGAAATCACGGTCCAACCTCTTGAGGTTGTTCGCAGAAACCTGATACGCTCGCGCATGGCGGCGTATCCATCAAGGAAGCCGTTCCATGAAAATCCAAATGGCCGTCGGGTTGGCCGTGGCCGCTGTCGCGATCATCGCTGCTGCTCCGGGCGACGACACACCTCAATTCTCTCCGAACGATTGGCTGCTCTCGGTTCCCGATCCGGATGATCGTGCACGCCTTTTGCAGAAGCAGATGCGCGGGTTCGACCAGCCTATGCTTGAGGTCGGCGAACGCTACCGTTCGTTCAAGGAAGCACTCGGCCGGGGTAACTATGACCTCGCCGCCTATCAGTGGCGAAAGATCCGTGTCACCATAGAAAACGGCATCGAAAAGCGTCCGGGTCGAGCAGAAAATGCGCGGCAGGTGTTTCTTGATGCGACGTGGGACGAAGTGCGTACAGGCGTCGAAAGCAGCGATCCTGTGAAGGCCGTTGCCGCATATGAGCTTGCCAACTCATCTTGTCAGGCGTGCCACGTCGCCGAACAGGTCGATTACGTGAACGCGCAGGTCCTGTTCGAAACGCCGCCCTTCAAGTAAGGGCGGCGACCTTTACGCCGCCGCCGTGATCGTTTCCCGAAGCATCTCGACCATCGTATCGATTTCCGCTTTCTCGACGATGAGGGGCGGAGACAAGGCAATGATGTCGCCGGTCACGCGGATGAGCAACCCGCGCTGGAAGCAATCCGTGAATACGTCGTAGGCACGGCTGCCCGGCGCACCTTCGCGCGATGCGAGTTCGATACCGGCGACGAGACCGATCGCGCGAATGTCCGTGATCGCCGGCAGATCGCGCAGGCTGAAAACAGCCTCCTTCCAGTACGCTTCGAGCTCTGCCGCGCGTGTGAGAAGGCCTTCCCGCGCATAGATGTCGAGTGTCGCCATGCCCGCCGCGCAGGCGACCGGGTGGCCCGAATAGGTGTAACCGTGGAACAGCTCGATGGCGGACTCTGGGCCTTGCATCAGGGCATCGTGAACATCCCGCGAGCAGAAGACCGCGCCCATCGGCACCGCGCCGTTGGTGATGGCCTTGGCGGTCGTCACGATGTCGGGCCGAACACCGAATTTCTCCGTTGCGAACGGCGTGCCGAGCCGGCCGAAACCCGTGATCACTTCGTCGAATATCAGCAGGATGCCGTGGCGCGTCGCGATCTCGCGAAGCCGCTCCAGATAGCCCTTCGGCGGCAGCAAAACGCCGGTGGAGCCCGCCATGGGTTCGACGATCACCGCCGCGATCGTTTCCGCACCGTGCAGGCCGACAAGCCGCTCGAGGTCGTCGGCAAGATCGGCGCCATGTTCCGGCAGGTCCGGCGAAAAGGCGTTGCGCGCCGGGTCGTGAGTGTGGCGCAGGTGATCGACGCCGGTCAGCGTCGGGAAGACGCGCCGATTGTTTACGAGACCGCCGACGGAAATGCCGCCGAAGCCGACACCATGGTAGCCCCGTTCCCGGCCGATGAAGCGCGTGCGCGTGCCTTGCCCGATCGCGCGCTGGTAAGCGACGGCGATTTTCAGGGCCGTATCGACCGATTCCGAGCCGGAATTGGTGAAGAAGATGCGGTCGAGTCCCGCAGGTGCGATCTCGCCGAGCCGCTCGGCAAAGCGGAACGCGATGGGGTGTCCCATCTGGAAAGTGGGCGCATAGTCGAGCGTGCGGAGCTGTTCGCCCACGGCCTCGGCGATTTCGCGTCGGCCATGACCCGCATTGACGCACCAGAGGCCTGCAGTGCCGTCCAGAATACGCCTGCCATCGTCGCTGCGATAATACATGCCCTCTGCTTCCGCGAGCAGGCGCGGCGCAGCCTTGAACTGCCGGTTGGCGGTGAACGGCATCCAGAAATTATCGAGGGCGGCGGTATTGGTCGGCATGTGTTGTCCTTTCTCAAGCACTCCAACACTCCGGGCGGGTTAAAACAAGGCGTTTTCTTTGTGCTTTGCTCTACGCGCGTTTCGGCGCATTGAAGGCGAGGTGTTGAGTAGGGTTCAACAACGTGAACGCAGGGAGGGAGCGCGGTGTCGGAAGATATAGGCGTTGGGTGGCGACTGCGTCATGTGCGACATGCGGCGGGCCTCTCGCAGCGTGTCCTTGCGAAACGCGCGGGTATCACGAACTCCACGATCTCACTCATCGAGGCGGATCGCGCCAATCCGTCGCTCGGTGCGCTGAAGCGCATTCTCGATGCGATCCCGGTCGGCCTGTCGGAGTTTTTCGCGTTGGAGCGGGAACCGGACGACGCGACGTTCCACGCGGCAAGCGACCTGATCGAAATCGGCAAAGGGAATGTCTCGTACCGCCAGGTGGGGCGATCGATGACGGGGCGCAAGCTGCAGATGCTGGACGAACGCTACAAGCCAGGCTCGGATACAGGCCGCATCCTGCTGAGCCATGACGGCGAGGAAGCCGGAATTGTCATTTCAGGCCAGATCGAAGTGATAGTCGGTAACGAGAGGCGCGTCCTCGGCCCGGGCGACGCTTACAGCTTCGAGAGCCGGATACCGCATCGTTTTCGCTGCGTAAGTGCCGAGCCTGCGCGTGTCGTCAGCGCCTGCACGCCGCCGACGTTCTGAACTGAGCGTATCTCTCAGGGCCAGAAATCTTCCCCGCCCCGGCGATCCGCATAGGCTTTCGCGACAGCCTGCGCCGTTTCGACGAGGCTGGTGATGATCGGGATCGTGGGCGGCGTCTTGTAGGACGCGTACATCGCCCAGGGCGGGAAATTCTCCTTCACCTTGATAACGGCAAGGTCGCCCGCCGCGATCCACGGCCGGGCGAGCAGCACGGGGACCGGCATCACGCCGAAGCCGAGCGCGACCATCTGGATTCCGGTGCCGGGCGAGTAACCGCAGGAGATGCGCATCGTCTTCGGATCGTCGGGCGAATAGTTCGGATTGTGGCGCTTCAGATACTCCACCTGCCACATGTACCCGGGGGTCGAGGGCGGCGGCATGATGATGGGCAGCTCGCAAAGCTGCTCGATGTTCATGGGCTTGTCGATCTTGAACTTGCGCGGGTTTGCGAGCCATTCGATGCGATAGTTGCAAAGCGGGGCGTTGACGATGCGGGGCTCGTCGATGCCGTTTGCAATGAGCGCAATGTCGATCTCGTCGTTCATCAGCATACGGCTGAGATTGGGCGCGCTGTCGGTGATCATGTCGAACTGGTAATCAGCGAACGTCGTCGTCAGCATGGAGACCAGATCGGGCATCCAGCTGAGACTGATCGCGTCGGACGCACCGATCCGCAGTGGGCGTCCGAGGACATTGTCTTCCGACGCCACCGATTTCAGCTCTCTTGAAAGCTGCACGATCTGCTCGCAGCGATCGAGGATACGCCGACCCGCCGGCGTCAGCTCGAAGCCTTTGACATGGCGCTCGTAGAGCGTGACGCCGAGCAGTTCCTCGAGCGCGACGATCCGTCCCGAAACGGCAGGCTGGCTCGCATGGAGCTTTTCGGCTGTCCGGCTGAAGCTCTTCAGCCGTGCCAGCCAAAGGAAGGTTTCAAGAAAGCGCGTGTTCATGCGGGCATTCCGTTCGGTACAATGTCTTCGCACGCATGGTAGCCGCCTGCCCGCGAACATCCAGCCGGAGCAGCACAGGCCCGTCATCGTTTCTTCCGATGGATTTCGATCAGGCGTTGCTGGCGTGGTCCGAAAGCCCCGGTTTTCTGCGCCTATTGCAATTGCTGATCGGATTTCATCGGAAAATCGCGTTGGCCGCCCGCGCCGCCGCTGCGTTACCCCGAAGATGAAACGATGGGTACCCGTTCTCGGGTCTGGTCGTCTGGAAGAGGGATTTTGAATGTATCGTATCGGGTTCGATGTCGGCGGAACCTTTACCGATTTCACCATGCTGGATGAGGACGGCGGGTCGGTTCACTATTTCAAGGTGCCCTCCACGCCGCATGATCCGTCCGAAGCGATCGAAACGGGCCTCGCGGCACTTATCGACGTTCACAGCATCGATCCCGCGCGAATCCGCCATCTCGGCCATGGCACGACCGTGGCGACGAATATGGTGATCGAGCGCAAGGGTGCGCTGACCGGCCTCATCACGACCCGCGGTTTCCGCGATACGCTGGAGATCGGGCGGCAGACGCGGCCGCATCTTTACGACTATTCGATCAGCCGCCCGACACCGCTCGTCACCCGCGAACTGCGGCTGGAGGTCGACGAGCGCGTCCTGTCCGACGGTACGGTGGAAGTGCCGCTGAACGAGGAGCAGGTCGCGGAAGCCGCCCGGAAGCTCGGTGAGGCGGGCGTGGGCGCGGTCGTCATCTGCTTCCTGCACAGCTATCGTCGACCCGAGCATGAGCGCCGCGCTGCCGAGATCGTCCGCGCCATCCTGCCCAACGCCTACGTCAGCCTCTCGTCGAGTGTTCTCCCCGAGTTCCGGGAGTTCGAGCGTATGTCGACCACCGTGCTCAATGCCTACATGGGCCCGCGCATGGGGACGTACCTCGAGCGCCTGCTCGGCCGCGTTTCCGATCTCGGCATCACGGGCGAGCTCAACACGGTGCATTCGAACGGCGGCCTGATGTCGGTGCCGACGGTGCGCGAGATTCCGGTGCGCACCTGCGTTTCGGGTCCGGCCGCGGGCGTGATCGGCGCCGCGGAGATCGGTCAGGTCGCGAACTTCCCCAATCTCGTTACTTTCGACGTTGGCGGCACGTCGACGGACGTTTCGGTCATCGTCGGCGGCAAGCCGCTGTTCGCTTCTGACCGACTGGTCGCCGACTATCCGGTGAAGACGCCGATGATCGACATCCATGTGATCGGGGCCGGTGGCGGCAGCATCGCGGCGATCGACGATGCGGGCGCGCTCAAAGTCGGGCCGCGCAGTGCCGGGGCGGCGCCGGGGCCGGTCGCTTACGGGCGCGGCGGCACGGAGCCGACGATCACGGACGCCAACATCGTGCTCGGGCGGCTCGATCCGGTCGCGCTTCTGGAAGGCCGCCTGCCTGTGGACGCAGCGGCAGCGCGCAAGGCGATCGAGGAACAGATCGCCCAGCCGCTCGGCCTTTCGGTCGAGGAGGCAGCATACGGGATCCTTCGCATCGCGAACGCGAACATGAGCCGGGCAATCCGCTCGGTCTCCACCGAGCGTGGACACGACGTGCGCGATTTCGCGCTCTTCGCCTATGGCGGGGCGGGGCCGCTTCACGCCTGCGATCTGGCGCAGGATTGCGGCATCCGCACCGTGCTCGTGCCGCAGGAGCCGGGAACGCTGTGCGCGCGCGGCATCCTGCTCTCCGACATCAACATGGATTTCGTGCGCAGCGAACTCAGCATCGCCACGCCGGCGGCATGGTCGCGGGCGTGCGAGGTGCTTGCGGAGATGGAGGCCGAAGCCGCCGCATGGCTTAGCCGCGAAGGCGTTCCCGAAGCCGACACGGTGCTGCGGATCATGGTGGATGCCCGCTATGATGGCCAGAACTTCGAGGTTTCCGTGCCGCTGGACGGTGTGGACGCTGATGGTCTTGAGGACTTGATCGCCCGTTTCCGCCGCCAGCATGTGCAGGAGTACGGCTACGACGTCTCCGACCGGCCGGTCGAGATCGTGAACTGTCGCGTGCAGGCGATCGGGCGCGTGTCGCGCGTCCCCATCGCACCGCCGATCCCGGTGCCGGGTGTGGATGCGGTGAAGGGGCGCAGGCCGGTATACTTCGGCGAGCAGGGTTGGATCGAAACCTCGATCTACCGCCGGGGACAGCTTCCCATCGGCCGGACCTTCGCGGGGCCTGCGATCATCGAGGAAATGAGCTCCACGCTCATCGTGCGGCCAGGGCAGACCGTCACGGTCGATCCGGTCGGGAATCTCATCGTGTCGGTGTTCGAGTAGGAGGCGCGAAAGTGGCAAACATGGACGCTCAGATCACAAAGGCCGACGGCCAGCTTTTCGACCCGATCGCGATGGAGGTCTTCTCGAACCGCCTGCTTTCGATCACCGAGGACATGGGCAACCGCCTCGTACGCGCATCATTCTCGCCGAACATCAAGGAGCGGAAGGATTGCTCCGTGGCGATGTTCGACCGCAAGGGGCGGCTGATCGCGCAGGCGGCGCATATCCCGATGCACCTCGGCTCGCTTTCAGGGGGTGTCGAGACCGTGCTGGGCAAGTATGGCATCGAGAACGTGCGTGAGGGCGACGCCTTCATCTGCAACGACTCCTACCTCGCCGGCGGCACCCATGCGCCGGATATCACCATCGTCACGCCGATCTTCTGGGGCGGCGTCTGCCGCTTCTTCGCAGCGAACATCGGCCACCATTCCGATGTCGGCGGCACCTACCCGGGCTCCATATCGCCCACTGCGCGAACGGTGTTCGAGGAAGGTATCCGCATCCCGCTCGTCCGCATCGTCCGCGAAGGCGAACTCGACATGGGGATGATGACGCTGCTGGCGGAAAACAGCCGCGAACCAGCAGATCGTATCGCCGACCTCAAGGTGCAGATCGCGGCGAACGACCGCGGCGCGCAGTTGATGCTGGAGCTTGTCCGCCAGCTCGGCATCGATGCCGTGCAGCAGTCGATCGAAGATATTCTCTCCTACACGGCCCGTCGGCTGCGCAACCGCGTTGCCGCGCTGAAGGATGGTACGGGAAGCCATACAGCCTATCTCGACGACGATGGGTTCGGCGGAGATCCGGTGGCGATCAAGGCGACGCTGATCGTGGACGGCGATAACCTCACGGTCGATTTCGCGGGTTCCGGCCCGCAGTGCCGCGGCAGCTACAATATGCCTGAAAGCGCCATGCGCGCGAGCGTCTACTATGTCGTGAAGACAATGCTGGACCCGGAGCTGATGGCGAACGAGGGTATGTTCGATGCCATCAGCATCAAGCTGCCCGAGGGTACGATCACCAACCCCACCTTCCCGGCAGCGGTCGGTATGCGCTCCAACACCGCGCAGAGGGTTTCCGCGTCCATCATCGGCGCGTTCTCCCACTTCCTGCCGCGTGAGCGGGTGATGGCGTCGAGCAACGACGCCATGCCGGCGATGGTCTTTTCCGGGCGCAGTCGCAGACGCGCGGGCACCTATGTCTATGTCGAGACGATCGGTGGCGGTGCAGGTGCGCGCTTCGGGCACGACGGCGCCGACGGTACACACGTCCACATCACGAATTCCTCGAACCTGCCGGCCGAGGCGCTGGAAAACGAGTACCCGTTGGTGGTCGACGAATACAGCCTGATCACCGACAGTGGTGGCGCAGGCGAGTGGCGCGGTGGTATGGGCATTGCCCGGCAGATTCGCGCACTCGACGACGAGACGTTCTGCTACGCCTCCAGCGAAGGTACGATCATTCCCGCCGACGGCGTGTTCGGCGGCGGGAAGGGCGCTGTGGCGCACATCATTCGCGACAGGGGCACGGCTGCGGAGCAGGAAATCCCCGCGAACCAGCCGCGTCTCGTGCTTGCGCCAGGGCAATCGGTGCGCGTCGAGACGCCCGGCGGCGGCGGCTTTGGGCCGGCCGAGACGCGTGATGTCGCGGCAATCGCGGCGGACCTGCGCGCAGGGCGGGTGTCTCCATCCGCAGTGCGGGAAGCCTATGGTGAGGCAAAGGCGGCTCAGGCGGAGCAAATGCTGCTTTGATAACGTCACCCCGAAAGGGATGGCACGGGAGGGAATGACGGGCGTGCAAAAGGGACGGATCAGAGATTGGCTGGTGGTGCTGCTGTTGATGGCGGCGCTTATCCTGTCCTTTGTCGATCGCATCGCCCTGTCGTTGCTCGTCGATCCTATTCGTGCCGATCTCGGGATCAGCGATGCCGAAATCGGGTTGCTGCAGGGCATCGCGTTCGGCCTGTTTTTCGCTGTCATGGGGCTCCCGCTCGGATGGCTCGCCGATCGTTGGACGCGCAAGGGCACCATCATGCTCGGCGTTGCGCTTTGGTCCGCCGCCACTGCAGCTTGCGGCCTCTCCTCTAATTTCGTGCAGCTCCTGCTCGCGCGGATCGGTGTGGGTGCAGGGGAAGCGGCGCTGGCGCCCGCAAGCTACTCGATCGTCCACGATCGGTTCCCGAAAGAGCAGCTTGGGCGCGCGATCAGCCTGTTTCAGGTTGGCGGTGTCATCGGGGCGGGTCTGGCGCTCGTCATCACTGGTTATGTCTATCGTTACTTCTCGGATGGTGGAGGTGCGGGTCTACCTTTCGTTGCCGATCTTCGCCCGTGGCAGCAAACCTTCGTTGCCATCGCTGCGCCCGGTGCACTCTTCGTGGCGCTCATCGCGCTCATCAAGGAACCGGAACGTGTTCCGGGAGAGGCGGGAGAAGCCGGTGTGCGGGGCGAACAGAAGCTCGGTATGGTCGCGGCCGTGAAAGCTCGCGCCGCGCTTTATGTGCCGCTTTTCCTGGGCATGTCTGGGGTCATCATGACAAGCTACGCGCTTGTCTCGTGGATGCCCGCCGTTCTCGGCCGCGAGTTCGGCTGGTCCACCGATGAGGTCGGCGCGCGCTACGGCTTCACCGTTCTGCTCGCGAGCCCCGTTGGGCTCCTTGCCGGAGGCTGGCTGGCGGACGTTATCGTGCGCCGCGGTGCTGCGAATGCTCACGTGCGCGTGGCTGCACTTGCCGCGCTTATCGGCCTGCCCTTCGCCTTGCTGCTTTCCGTGCCGCAGGGTCCGTATGGACTGCTGCTGGTCGCGGCCGGGTTGCACTTCGCGGTGTCGATGCCGATGGGTGTGGTTCCGGCGTTCCTGCAGCTCGCGACGCCTCAGGATGCGCGGGCCCAAGTGTCCGGGCTCTACGTGCTGGTGATCAACGTCATCGGCCTTGGTCTCGGCCCCACGCTTGTTGGTGCGCTTTCCACGGGAATGGCGACCGATGCTGGCGATTTGCGCAGCGCGATGAGTCTTGTTGTCGGACCCGCCATGTTCGCATCGACAGCCGTCATGGCGCTGCTCGCGCGGGCGACCTGGTTCGGGCTCGGCGGAAGGTCCGTGCTGATGCCTGCCTATAAGAAATCGTGATCACTTACGATCGGTAAAAACAGTTTTTCAATTAAAACGGTAGAGAATACCGATTGATGGAACATGTCCAAAAAACTCGAACCGTCGAGGGGGGTAAGAAAATGACCAAATCCATTCTGAAATCAGCAAGTTCTCTTGGTGTGATGATCATGTTGGCGCCAATCGCTACCGCATTCGCTGCGGAGCCCGTTCCGGCTGGTGACGATGTTGTCACGAGCGGCGAGATTGTCGTCACGGCGCGACGGCGTGCTGAAAGCCTTCAGGATATTCCGCTGTCGGTGACGGCGTTTGATAGCGCGGCACTCGAAACCGCCGGTGTGAACAGCTTTCGCGACATAGCGCACCTGATGCCGGGCGTGCAGTTCACCGAACGTGGCAGCCTGTCAGCGCAGCTCACGATCCGCGGCGTTGGGGGTGATTCCCGTAACATCGGTATTGAGGCGGGTGTCGGCATGTATCTCGACGGCGTCTACATTCCGCGCACCTCAGGCTATAATGCAGATCTCGCGGAGATTTCACAGATCGAGGTACTGCGCGGGCCGCAGGGGACGCTTTTCGGCAAGAACACGATCGGCGGCGTGATCAATATCGTCACCAAGGAGCCGACGGATACCGTCGAGGGCACCGTCTACGCGAGCTACGGCAACTACGATGCAATGCGCACGCAGGCGAGTGGCCTTCCCCCTGAAAACTGGTCTGCTTTGAGAGTGAGAGTTTCGGCTATTTTGCGCTTGGAAGGAGCGAGGAATGGCACGGAAGAATTACACGGCAGAGCAGATTATTGGGATGTTGCGGGAGGCTGAGGTGCGGCTTTCCGGAGGTGAGAAGACGGGGTCGATATGTCGTGGCCTGGGTATCTCGGAGCAGAGCTATTATCGCTGGCGGCGTGAATATGGCGGGTTGAAGGTGACGCAGGCGGCTCGTCTGAAGTCGCTGGAGAAGGAGAATGCGCGGTTGCGCAAGGCGGTGTCCAACCTGACGCTGGATGCGCTGATCCTGAAGGAGGTCATTGAGGGAAAGTACTGAGCCCCTCGCGACGCCGTGCTGGCGTAGCCCATGCGTGTGCGGCGCTCGGTGTGTCCGAGCGTCGTGCATGCCGGGCCGTCGGCCAGCACCGTTCGACCCAGCGCCGTGTTGCACGACCACGATCCGATGAAAAGCGCCTGACGGCGGATATAGTCCGCCTGGCATCGCGTTACGGTCGATATGGCTATCGTCGGATCACAGCCTTGCTACGGCAGGAGGGTTGGACGGTGAACGCCAAGCGGGTCGAACGCATCTGGCGTCGCGAGGGGCTGAGATTACCAAAGAGGCAGCCGAAGCGCGGCCGTCTGTGGTTGAACGATGGCTCATGCGTACGACTGCGGCCGCGTTATCGTGGCCATGTCTGGAGTTACGACTTCGTCGCGGATCGAACCCATGATGGCAAAGCGTTCCGCATGCTGACGGTAATAGATGAACATAGCCGGGAGTGCCTGGCGATCCATGTGCAGCGCCAGCTCAAAAGCGATGATGTGCTGGCGGTACTCACCGATCTGTTCGTAAAATATGGCCCTCCGGCCCATATCCGGTCCGATAATGGCGCTGAGTTTACCGCCAATGCCGTGCGGGAGTGGCTGGGCAGGATCGGCGTGAAGACGCTCTACATCGAACCCGGATCGCCTTGGGAAAATGGCTACTGCGAAAGCTTTAACGGCAAGCTGCGCGATGAACTCCTCAACGGGGAGATCTTCTATACGCTCAGGGAGGCCCAGATCTTGGTCAGCCGTTGGCGCGAACACTATAATACCATCAGGCCGCACAGCTCGATCGGCTATCTGCCTCCGGCCCCGCAAGCCATCTTGCCTCGCCCTGCTGGTCTGCCCTACGCTTCGCTCCGGTCAGCCCACCACGGCGACCACGACCGCCGGAACTCTCTCTTATCCGGTGGACCCGCCTAATGGGGCAGGTCAATGTTCAACTCCAGAGTTCTATACGCGTCTTCCACCGTCGACTTCCAGGGTCTGACCGATCATGTAGCTCGCTTCCTTGCTGGCGAGGAAGCAGGCGACCGATGCCATCTCCTCGGGATCTGCCATGCGCCCGAGCGGGATATCGACTGTGCGCAGTTTCATATGTTCCTCGGCGCTATGTTCCGGTTTTTCGGCCGCGATCTCCTCGTACCTGAAGCGCAGCGACGGGGTGAGCGTCATGCCCGGCGAGAAGGCGTTCACCCGGATGTTGTCGGGTGCCAGCTCAAGAGCCAGAATCTTGGTGAACTCCACCAAGGCATATTTAGCCGACAGATACGCAGACATTCCCCGCACACCATAATGGGCAGACATGGTGTTCGTATTCACGATTGCCCCGCCACCGCTCCGGGCGATCAACGGCGCTGCCCATTTGCAGCACAGGAACACCGAGGTAAGGCTCGCCGCAAGTGTAAAATCCCAGTCGCTGCGGGAGAGTTGCGTGACGGGCGTGTGATTGATCGGACCCGCGCTTCGCCCGCCAGCAGCATTGTTGAACAGGAGGTTGAGTGCGCCAAACTGTGTCTCCACCTGGCGAATCATATCGGCTACCGCGTCCTCGTCTGTAAGATCGGCCTTAATCGCCAGGCCGGTTCCACCAGCCGCGTTCACCCGCTCGGCCACGGCTTGCAGTTCGTCCCAGGAAGCGAGCTTCCGTCTCGGTGCCTCCGGATCGTCATGGCAAATATCCACCACGGCGACCGATGCGCCACTACGCGCGAGCTTGAGCGCGATCGCCTCGCCGATCCCGCCCTCTCCGCCTGCACCCGTAACAATGGCTACACTTCCCTCAAAACTCATCTTTATCTCCCCGAGCTAAACCTTCTTGACAATTTTGCTCACACATTGCCGTCGCGCTCTGCGATCAAACTCGCGGTGGTGCATTGTCCGTCATCGCTTTCAGCGGGTATCTGACGCCGAGCAGAGCAACCCTAGGGCGGTTCCGCCGCTTCTAATACAGCGAAATCATTATGGCATTGATACGCATCGCTATGCAGGTTTCACCGTGTCACCGGCCGAGCGGGCAACGGGACGCTCACCGCGTCAAAATCGCTCTTATCCGTTTGAAAACCCGGCTGCGCTTATCGGCCACATAAGATTTTCATGCGTGTTTTTCGCCTGAGAGACTGGTAGGTTTCTCTGCGGAGTGAGGGGTGGACACAACAATGATCAGGAAAAGCAAGGTTTCCGCAAGATCTTCTTGGTCGGTGTGAACTGATGGCTCCTTGGCGGGTAAGTCGGTCCACACCCTTCAATTCGTGGGCCGCGCCACGTTCCAGACCTATCAGTCGATTGGTTCGATCAAAATGACTCAACGTAAGCTGACGTTCGGCCGATGGGGCGTGACCGCGACCCTTTCGATCTGCTTTTTCATGTCCTATGTTGATCGCTTGATCCTTGGGCTTCTGGTCGAACCGGTTAAGGCCACTTTCCAGGCCAGCGACATTCAGATTGGGCTGCTTTTTGGTGCGACATTCGGTGTCGTCTATGCTCTTGCTGGTATTCCCATTGGCTTTGTAGTTGATAGAGGCAATCGGAAATGGCTCGTGGTCTGTGGCTTGACCGTCTGGAGCTTGCTGACGGTTTTAGCGGGATTTGCAACTGCGCTGCAATGGTTGTTCATTTGCAGGATCGGAGTAGCAATCGGCGAGGCAACCTTGTCTCCTGCCGCCACGTCGATCATTTCGGATTTATTTTCTCCAAAGACAAGAGCCCTTCCGATTTCTGTTTTCTTCGCATCCGGCATGATAGGTGCTGGCGGCTCGTTCATCGTCGGGGGCGCGGTGGTTGCTGCAATGACCGCATTGATTGCATCGGGAATGATGCCGAGCTGGGCTGAACCCTGGCGCTTGACGTTCATCGCGGTCGGCGTACCCGGCCTTCTGCTCGCGATGCTTATGATATTCGTGATACGCGAGCCGAAAAGAACCGGGGTCGATGCGAATGACAAGGCTTCTGGGGTGCGGGAGTTGCTGTCCCTGGTTACAGGCCGATGGTGGGGCATGGGGGCGTTTTTTCTTGCGATGGCCTTTTCACAGCTCGCGCCTGCATCGATCGCCGCGTGGGTGCCGACCATCCTGCAGCGCGATTATGGCTATAGCATCGCTGAAGCCGGTTTGACGCTCGGGCTGACTCAACTCGTCACGGCGCCTACCGGCCAAATTATCCTTGGCGCGCTCGCCGGTGCCCTGTTCAGACGGCTGCAACGAGGTGTAGCATTCGTCCTTGTCTGTGCGATTGCCATCACGGCAGCGACGCTTGTCTATGCTATGCTGCCTCTGGCTGCTAACTCGGCGCAACTACTCGTCTTTTTGGGTGTCGCGATATTTTCGTCAATCGGCATCACATCCATTCCGCCGATCGCGGTCGGTCTGCTCTTGCCAAATCGCATGCGCGGTTCATCGATCGCCGCTTACTATCTCGTGATTGCGCTTCTAGGAGTTGGCGTGGGCCCGGTGTTGCTCCCCTGGATCGCCAGCTTCATGCCGGAGGGGCCTGGAACTTACGCGCGAGCAATGGCCCTGATGGGGGGATTTAGCGGCGTGGCGTCGTTGGTCCTGTGTATCGTCGCTATGGTCGGCTTGCGTCGTCGCGTAGAGACGCAGGTGTCCGGCGAGGACTATGGCGACCAGGCCGAGGTCAGGCCTGCGAACGCGTGAAGTCTTTCGCACGCAAATTCCGGGCCTGCCGGTCGAGCCTGGGCCAGCTATTCACAAGAAGCTCCCCGGAGCCGAAATTACGTTGAGGGGCGGACCCAAATACCCGGCATCATTGCCGTCGTGGCGCTGGTGTACGTAGCGACGAGGCTCCTGAGCCCATTTCGCCACGCTTGCTCCGCACAGCCTAAAAATGTCTGAAGTTTTGGATTGCGCATCGGGCGAAGTGTTGCGCCAAGGCACCGTCATCAACCAGCATGAGCTTATCGACGGCATAAGGGTTTCGTGCCTGTTTTTCGTCGCGCGCATTGATAGGTTTCCTCTCCAGAGAGGATCGCCATGGAAGAATTGGGGTCACTGGGTCATGCCCAGCGCAAAATCCGCGTTGAACTCGGTCAGTTGAAGCTTTTTGCCAAGGCGATCGGCGAAACAAATCCAATCTATTTCGAGGCGGCGGCGGCCGAGGCCGCCGGTCTGCCGGCCCCGTTGGCGCCGCCTACCTTCTCCTATTCGTTGGCTCTCCTGGCCTTCGATTCCGAAAGCTTGTCAGAATGCCTCGGCATCGATCGCGCCCGGCTGCTCCACGGCGAGCAGACTTTCGAATATTTTGAACCTGTTTATGCCCAGGACGTGCTCTTGCTACGGCGCAACGTCGTGGACCGGTATGAAAAGAAGGGCGGCAAACTTTCGTTCGTCGTCATCGACACCGAAGCCACCAACCAGCGAAACGAACTCTGCGTCCGATCGCGGATGGTTGGCGTCATTCAAAATCCATGACGCGGGTCCAGAAAGGCTTTATGTCTGAAGATACTCTGCCGAAGTCGCCGGTACCTTTATCCGCTGGCGCCTTCAGCCGGGCACAGCTCGCGCTATTCGCTGGTGGCTCGGGTGACCACAATCCTATCCATATCGATATCGATGTTGCCAAAGAAAAAGGCTTCGATGACGTCATTGTGCCGGGAATGCTTGTCATGGCGCAATTGGGTAGACAACTCAGTGATTGGGCGGGACCGTCCGGCATTCGGCGTTGGAATGTACGATTCATGTCTATCACGCCCGTTTTGTCTTCAGCCACATGTTTCACGGAAGTCCGCGGAGAGGTCGAGTTCGCCGGGGAAATCTGTCTTCGGGTCGCTTTGTGGGCCGAGGTCGAGGGCGTGGGCGAGGTCGTGCGAGGCGAAGCAATCGTGTCGAAACGACAAATATCGAAAAGGAAATTTGCGTGAGCGCGGCGGGGCGACTTCAGAACAAGGTGGCCATCGTCACGGGCGCGGCGTCCGGCATAGGAGCGGCGATCTCTGAACTTTTCGCGCAACAGGGTGCGCGTGTCATCCTCGCGGATGTGTCTGCCCAAGGGCAGGTGTATGCGCAAACTCTTGGGCCCGCAGCACGGTTCGTTCGTCATGATGTGGCCGATGAGGAAGGATGGCGGGCGCTTACTGATGACGTCCTCGAGCGGGAAGGGCGGCTCGACATTCTCGTGAACAATGCGGGCATCGGCAATGCGCCGCATCCATCGACCCCGGATGTCGGGCTTCTAGACGATTGGCGACAGATGCAGCGCGTGAATGGCGAGGGAACGTTTCTCGGGTGCAAATATGGGATCGCCGCAATGCGCACATCGGGCGGCGGGTCGATCATTAACATGTCGTCCATAGCTTCGGCGACGCCGACTGCAATGAATGCAGCTTATGGGTTCTCCAAAGCAGGAGTCGCTCAGTTCACGCGGTCGGTCGCACAGTTCGGCGCGCCGCTACGCATCCGGTGCAACTCCGTCCACCCCGGCTACACCGCAACACCGATCTTGCAGGGACTTTTCGACAAGATCGAGCAGGATATGGAAATCCCCGCCGAAAAGGCACGCCAGAAGTTGGAGGACCTCGTCCCGCTCGGACGCCTGGGCGAGGCATCGGACGTGGCATATGGCGTTCTCTATTTTGCTTCTGAAGAATCCCGCCACGTCACCGGAGCACAGCTCGTCATTGATGGCGGCTCTACGCTCGGCAAGCCGGCCATGACAATTGGTGAGTGAAGTATCGCTGTCGAAGACAGTGCAGAACGGCAGGGCATAAGGCCAGCAGGCGGTTGAAGGAGAACCAGGAACTGGTTCGGCTTTCACGCGACCTCAAATCTGAACGAAGGAGAGCCGCAAGTGGCTATGACATTGATAAAAAAAAGCGCTGATGTCGAGCGATGCGGCGCCGGATAGGGTCGCCAGACCGTAACTAAACTCAAGTTCGCAACAGCAAGTATTGTTCTCGAGATTCTCGAAGGGTTCTCGATGGAAACGTGCTCATAAATCTTTCGGATTCAGCGCAGCTAATTAGGTGTCTGTATGGAAAATAGTCAGGCTGTCGAGGCCGCAAATCTCATTGCTTCTCTCTATCGTGGCGAGCTCTCGCTGGAGAGGTTACCGGAATCCTGCCGTCCGCAATCCATCGCCGACGCACAGCAAATCCTCAACGAGCTGGCTGGCAGCCTGGGCCGTCCCGTACAGGGCTATAAGTGCTATTTCCCCTTCAAGGCGACGCAGCCGAACCTGTTCGCGCCGATCTTCAACATCTTGCCCAGCGGCGCAGCAATTACGCCAGAGGTTGCGAATCTTCATCTCATCGAGCCCGAAATCCTCTTTCGGGCCGAGCGCGATCTGCCGCCCCGCGACGAACCCTATAGCTATGAGGAGGTTGCAAGCGCGTTTGTGGCCGTGCCGGCCTTCGAGTTTCTAGCAACGCGCTTCAGCGGCGACTTTACAAGCCTGCTTGGACAGAAGGACCCGCAGATTTATGCCGACAATACGCTGAGCGGAGGCTTTGTCGTCGGCCAGGCCAATCCGAACTGGCGTGCTCTCGACTTCCTGAGGATGCGGATCGTCACGACCTTCGGCGGCAAGGTCGTTTCCGATGAGACGGGGGGGCATCCGGTAAAGGATCCGTTCATCCTCATCTACGTTGGTGTCAATCTGCTTCGGTCTTTGCAAGGTGTCAAAAAAAATCAGGTCCTGGCGACGCTCTCTCCGACGGGACTCCTCACTGCCGAGAAAGGTGTCGAGATCGTCGCAGAGTTCGAAGGTTTCGGTAGGGTCGAGACCTCTTACGCATTCTGAATCACAGCAATATCATGGTGGAATTGATGGATTTGCAGGGCAAGACCGCGATTGTTACTGGCGGCGGCACCGGGATTGGTGAAGCCGTATCGTTGAAACTTGCGGCGCGAGGCGCCAATGTGATCATCAATTATCGATCGAGTGCCATGGAAGCAGAAGAGGCTGCCGAGCGCTGCCAGCGGCTTGGCGTCAAAGCGGTCGCTGCCAAGGGCGATGTGGGTGAGGACCGAGATTGCCGGGCACTCGCGCACATTGCGCAAGAGCTCGGCGGATCGATCGACATGCTGGTCAACAATGCCGGCACTACCAAATTTGCCGCGCATTCCGATCTAGACGCGCTTTCGGCAGATGACTTCCTCTCGATCTATCGCACCAATCTAGTCGGTGCTTATCAGATGATTCGAGCAGTGACGCCTGCCATGAAAGCGGCGGGGAGGGGATCTGTCGTCAATATCGCCTCAATCGCGGGCCTGTTTGGCGGCGGATCTTCGACTGCTTATTCCTCATCAAAAGGTGCACTGATCAATCTCACGAAAACGATGGCGCGTGCCCTGGCACCGACAATCAGAGTGAATGTCGTCTGCCCGGGTTTCATCGCGACTCGCTGGTACGAGAACCGGCTTCCGCCGGCGGAATATCAGGCTCTTTTACGGCGTATGATCGATGTTCTGCCGCTCAGGCACTCTGGAACGGCCGAGGAAGTCGCCGATGGCGTCATATTTCTGCTGGCAGAAGGCGCCAATCTGGTGACGGGAGAGACCCTCATCATGGACAGCGGCGCCCATTTGGAACTTGCCATGTCGCGTGCCGGTGCTGCCGCTTCAGTGGTTAAACATCCATTAGAGTGACCGCCGGCCACTCGCCGGATGCGACTTTCGGCTTCATGGTCTCGCGCAAGAGCGTGTCAAACACGTCGATCGCGGCCGTCCTCGGACGCGTCTTCAATCGGCCGAAGGTCCAGACCGTTGTCAGTCCTTCGATGCGGGTGGCTTTAACATTGTGGCCGCGCAGGGTCAGTGCACATCCGGGCATCACGACATATCCAAGGCCGGCTTCGACCAGATCAAGTAGCATCGAAGAACTCGTCTCGATGACAGTGTTCACCGTGAGACCGTGACGGGACAGCCTCTGGTGCATGCGCTTGAGGCTCACGGTGGCATTGTGCTGACGGATGATCGGCCTGTATGCAAGCTCAGTCATCGGCACATGGTCAATATCGCGCAGATCGGAGTCCATCGGCCCAAAAAGGAAACGGTTGTCGTTGGCCAGAACACGTGTCTCGATCTCAGCGTCATCCTCCAACAAAGTAAGGACCGCAGCGTCGATATATCGTGATTTGAGCATTCCCTCGAGGGTTTCGCTGGAGTCGATGATGCATCTAATGCGGACATCAGGATGTAACTCGCGAAAACGGGCAAGCACCTCCACGGCCATTTGTGACCATGCATATGGCAAGCCGACCGACAATGAGCCTTGCGGCTGTGTTTCGCGCGCTGCCAGCTCATCCGCAAGATCTTCGATCTGGGCGATCAGAATTGCTGCCCGCTCGGTAACGAGACGTCCCGCTTCGGTCAGCTGGACACCGCGTCCATGGCGCATCAGAAGCTTCGCCTGCAGCTCGTCTTCCAGCAAGGCGATATGGCGCGTAAGTGCGGGCTGGGTGAGATGCAATTCGGCGGCAGCACGCGTTACGTTGCCGTACTCGGCGACTTTGAGGAAATAGCGCAAGCTTCGGATGTTCACAGACGTCCCCCTCCTTTTCTCGTCACGATAACCGATCCGGTATAAAAGAAAATCATGTTTCTTACCTTATAGGTCGATGGTTGCTGCTGGGGGGCAAGAATTCACCAGGGCAAAAAACACTCAGCATATCCAAATGCAGCGACTTTTCGGCATTTGGCATGGAGATTTCGGGATTCGGCCAATCAACCCGGCTTGGGGCATGGCTTCGATCACGAATTTCGATGTGGTTCCATGTCCGGGCAGGCCATAGCCTAGGGGCTCAATTGATTAGTCGTAGAGAGATCGCCGCCATGGTCGAAATGTCGTCGGAATATAAATATATACTCATCGACCAGCCGATGCCATTCGTTCAACGTATTACGCTCAACAGACCCGAGAAGCGAAACGCGATGAGCAATGATCTCAGGATCGAGCTCTTCAAGGCTTTGGAAGTCGCGGACGTCGACGATAAGGTCCGTGTCATCATCTTGCGAGGTGCGGGTAAATGTTTCTCGTCGGGCTACGATCTTTCTTTCAAGCGCGACAACTGGCCCTATCATACCTCACGGGGTATTGGCCTTTGGTCGCGTCATGTGGTCGAAGGTTGCTTTCGCATCTGGGATCTCGCCAAGCCTGTTATTGCGCAGGTGCACGGCTACTGCCTGGCTGGCGGGACTGAGCTCGCTTCCTCCTGTGACCTCGTGTACGTAGCCGAGGATGCCCAGATCGGCTATCCGCCGGTTCGGATGATGAGCCCGCCCGATAATCAGATCTTTCCCTGGTTAATGGGCATGCGACGTGCAATGGAAATGATGCTTACGGGTGACTATCTGACGGGCCTCGAGGCCGTCGAAGCGGGCTTCGCCAATCGAGCCTTTGCCCTAGACAGTCTGGAGGCCGGGGTGCTCACCATGGCCGAGCGGCTGACGAAGGTGCCACCGGCGCTACAGCAGATGAATAAACGCGCGGTTCACAGGCAGATGGAGATTATGGGAATTCGAGCGGGCGTACGCGCCGGTGCCGAGATTCAGGCCCAAGCCATCTTCATCCCGGAAGTGAAGGAATATTACGATTCCCTGCGCAAAAACATCACCGAAGCGCTGGATGCCCGCGACGGAAAATACGGTGATTATCGGACGACCAATAAGTCTGAATAGTATTGTGGCGGCCGCGTGCTGGCCGGAGTTCAACGACCGGATGATGCAGGATCAAAGACGATGACCACCCGTATTCCGCTTCTCGACGTCGAGGCGCTGGAAGGGCCTGTGGGCGACGCATTGCGAGGTCGGCGCAGTAAACTCAACATTGTGGCCATGATGGCCCACGCGCAGGGTTGTGTCGTCCAGCAGCTGCAGCTTGGGCGCGCCGTCAACAGCGAGCAGGATCTCGACCCGCTCTCGCGGGAACTCCTTATCCTGCTCACGGCCCATCTGGAGGATGGCGAGTATGTTTGGCGCCAGCATGTTCCGATCGCTATCCAGCATGGTGCTTCGCGTGAGAAAATAAGCGCGCTGGAGAAAGGTGATATAGCTTCCAAGGCATTCAGTCCCGACGAGCGAGCGCTGCTGGTTTACGGTGCCCAGGTGGTGCGCGGCGGAGCGGTTGATGAAGTCACCTTTCGCGCGGCGGCGAGGCGCTATTCTCATCGTGAGCTCGTCGAGGCGATCCTGGCGATCGGCTATTACATGACCATGAATCGCATCACCTCGGCGACACTCACGCCGCTCGAGGCGCCGGATGTTGAGCAACCGCCGAGCCTGGACAGGCAGCCGGGAACTGTCGCTCGCTGAGCCTCGGGGAGACGTCATCAGATCTCCGGCGATATTGGCGCTGTTGAGCAGCACTCGCGGCGACCTTCAAGTATGCGTGAACGAGAGAGACTGTCATGTTAATGCCCATGGGCGATATCCCGGAGTTTCATGCGAACCGCCTTGGCGGCGAGCGGTTGGCCGTTCTTCACGGCGACGACCGCCTGACCTGGGGTGAATTGGCGCGACGGGTGACGAGGCGCGCCAATGCGTTGCTGGCGCGCGGAGTGGCCAAGGACGATATTGTCGCCATCAGTCTTCCAAACTGCAATGCGCTCTACGAGCTCGCCTTTGCCTGCTGGAAAGTGGGCGCGACCCCGTCGCTGCTCTCCCATCGCTTGCCGCCGCAAGAGTTCAGCGCAATCCTCGATATTGTGCGGCCGAAGGTGGTCTTTGCATCGAATCCCGACATTCTCACTGTGAGCTCGGCCCTGCCGTCCTCCTTTGGTCTGAGCGAGGGAGAAGATTTGCCGGTCGAAGCTGTCGTCGGTACCTATTGGAAAGCTATGACGTCGGGCGGCTCGACGGGCCGCCCCAAGGTCATTATTGATCATCAGCCCGGGGCCGTTGATCCCTTCGCGCCGCTCTTGAACGTGCCGCAGGACAAATCCGTCCTGAATCCCGGGCCACTCTACCATAATGCGCCTTTCCGCTTCACCGTCGGCGCTTTGCATCGTGGTAACTGCGTCGTGAGCATGACGAAGTTCGACGCCGAGGAGGCTCTCAAACTGATCGATCGGCACAGCATAGCGTGGGCAATGATGGTGCCTACCATGATGAGCCGGATCTGGCGCCTGCCTGATGACGTGCGGGCGCGCTACGATCTCTCGTCGCTCCAAGCCGTGTGGCACAGCGCAGCACCGATGCCTGCATGGCTCAAGGACGCCTGGATCGAATGGATCGGTGCTGAGAAGGTCTGGGAAATCTACGGTGGCACCGAACGCCAGGGCAACACGATCCTCGACGGTGCCGAGTGGCAAACCCATCGAGGCTCGGTCGGGCGCGCCTTTAACTGCTCCATCCGCATTCTTGATGATAGCGGGCGGGAACTGACTACTGGCGAGATCGGGGAAGTTTTCATGCGACCTGACGCGGGCGCAGGCCAGACCTATCATTATCTGGGCGCCACGCCCAGGATTGCCGCCGACGGCTATGAGTCGATAGGGGACTTTGGCTGGCTTGACGAAGACGGCTATCTGTTTCTTGCCGACCGTCGAACTGACCTCATCATCAGCGGCGGAGCCAATATATACCCGGCTGAGGTGGAGAGTGTGCTGATGGAGCACCCGGACGTCGATACCGCCGTGGTGATTGGTATACCTCACGAAGATATGGGCGTCGTACCGCATGCAATCATCAAACGGACAGTGTGTGGTGCGGTGCTCGAGGAGGAGGCGCTTTCGAGGTTCGTCGAGCAGCGGCTGACGCGATCCAAAACGCCACGCTCCTACGAGTTTACAAACGACGACCTCCGCGATGATGCCGGAAAGGTGCGCCGGGCGGAACTGCGCGCTCGGGCGCTGAACCGCCTCGCTGCATCCTGAAGAATGAGCAAGGCGCTTATGGCGCTCCCGCCAACTGCAGGATTTTTCAAACAATAGTTCTGGAGTGCTTCAATAGGCGATTGCGATCTCGACTATTCGACGCGAGAACAGGAAGGGTGTTGCTTGCGCAGGCAGTTCGCATAACCGCTTCTCTGCCTGCCATACACGAAGCTGGCAGAAAACCACTGCGGCGGGCTATGTGTTCTGAATAAGCACCTTGGACCCCATTTAGCGATCCAGCCCGGACAGGAGCTGCGAAAGGGCCGCACATCTCCCGAGACGTATGGCTTCCATAATCAAAAGTACGATAGTTCTTCGTCAGACACCACCTTAGCCTGTGTTAGCAGAACAGAGCGTTCAAACCTTCGTCGTTTAGAACGCCCGACATAAATGGGGAGACATGGCTACACTCCGAGACCGCAAAAACAATCCTGAATGCTGCGCGGAATGGACCAGTCTGCCGGAAGAAACATAGAAGTGTTCAATTTTTCAGAAAAGAAAATTTGAGGGGAGAAATATGAAGAATTATCCAAATTCCGAGGGGCGTGGACCGTGCAGGCTGCTCGTGGCCGGGCTGTCATATGGTTTTCTTTTGACCAGTGCTTTGACGCCGCTATCTGCTTTTGCGCAGACAACAACTGCAGGCGATAGCGCAGCGCAACTGGAAGAGATTGTCGTAACTGCCCAACGGCGCGCCGAAAATCTCCAACGGGTACCGATTGCCGTTTCCGCAATTACGTCGGACCAGGCGGCTGCCCAGGGGATTACCGGAACGCTTGCACTAACCGCGGTAGCGCCAAGCCTCCAGATCAACCAGACTTCGAACTTCGGGAGCATATACCTGCGCGGTGTAGGCTCAAACCTCGCCGACCCGACTTCCGAGCCTTCGGTCGCAACGTATGTTGACGGTGTTTATATCTCGTCGCCGCAGACCAACTTTTTTTCGTTCAATAACATTGAGCGAATCGAAGTCTTGAAGGGCCCGCAAGGAACGCTGTTCGGCCGAAATGCGACCGGGGGCGTCATTCAGGTCGTGACACGCGATCCGAGCGAGGACCCATCAGCAGACATCAGTGTGGGCTACGGTAACTTCAACACGTTCAGCCAGGCCTTCTACGGGACGACGGGGGTTACTGACGGACTTGCGATCGATTTTGCTGTCGTCCACGAGAACCAGGCCGACGGGTATGGACGGAACTTCACCCTCGACAAGGAAATTTTCAAAAAGCGCAATACGGACATGCGTAGCAAGCTGTTGTGGTCGCCGGCCGAGGGTACCGAGCTTCGGATAATCGGCGACTATTCGAAGATGTTTCACAACAATGCCTATCAATACCGGCCCGGCGTTGTGACGCCGTCATACGGCGAGGCTCTTTATGCCGGCGAATTTAATGCGCTCGGGGATATAGAGCAGCTGGTCAGGACCAAGGGCTGGGGCCTTGCATTACGCCTCGATCAGGATCTCGGAGCGGTGAAGTTCGTCTCCATCACCTCGCGCAGAAAGTCACTGCATGACTTTAATCTCGACTCAGATCAAGGGCCGCTTAGGCAAGGGGGCTCACTCTATCAAAGCTATGCTCGAAACTGGACGCAGGAATTCCAGCTTGCGAGCCAGTCCGAGGGCAATCTGGATTGGGTGGCCGGCCTCTATTATTTTGACGTAGTGGGTGGGTATGATCCTTGGCAGTCTGTGGGTGGCGGATTCTTATGGGGCGCTGAGCAGGCGACCCGGTCATGGGCCGGCTATGGGCAAGCGACGCTAAGGCTGAGCACTGGCACGTCAGTCACCGGCGGATTGCGCTGGACGACGGAAAAGCTGAAAATGCGGTCTGTCAATCTTGGCGTGCCTGAAAATGCATTCAACGACTCGTTCAGCAAGGAGAAGCTGACGTGGCGGTTGGCACTCGATCAGAAATTTAACGAAGGTGTTATGGGGTATGTGAGCTACAACCGTGGTTACAAAAGCGGCGGGTTCAATCTTCTCGATGTTGGAGCGCTTAATCGGCCCACAGGCCATATTTCTCCAAGCTATAATCCAGAGGTTGTCGATGCCTACGAAGTCGGTATAAAATCTGACCTTCTTGATCGTCGGCTGCGGCTGAACGTTGCGGCCTTCTACTATGACTACAAGGATATCCAGCTGCAACAGCCGGTTCTTGTTGGCAATCGGATTCAGAACGCCGCTACTGCGAAAGTGCAGGGTATCGAGGCTGAGCTCCAGGCGGCGGCATCCGATAACCTGACACTCCGAGCCGCTTTGTCCTTGCTGGACACAAAGTACAAGAGTTTCAATCCTGCGCCGGCGGTGGGCCCAAACGGGGAATTCTCGATTATTGACGCCAGCGGTAACCAGCTGGTGGCAGCTCCGAAAATAACCGGCAATTTCGGCGTCGAATACCGCACGCAGATTGGCGGAAATCAGGTGACGGCGTCTGGTAACATGGTATATAATGACGGCTTTTACTGGCATGCAGACAATCGTCTCCGCCAACCGTCTTACGTGCTGTTGAATAGCTCGATCACAATGGATTTAGCCGACGGCAAATACCAGGTTCGCATCTGGGGACGGAATCTCGGAAACGAAAAATACTATATTTCGCAAGCCGAGGTGCAAGGTCGCGGTGATTGGGAGATGCGGGCGGCTCCTAGAACTTACGGGATTACCCTATTGGCGCATTTTTACTAAACTGCGAGGTACAGGCGGCGGCGCGTCTTGACGAATGCGCCGCCGACTGGCGATGCCCCGCAATGTATGGGAACCATTATGGACCTCAAAGTTTACGTTCTTGATGGCGGCCGTCTTGTGACGGAAGATGCGAGCATCTTCTCAGCGGATGGGAACTATAAGGGTGAACACTGGGACATGGCGAATCCATGCTATCTCGTTGTTCATCCACGGGGCATGCTGATGTGGGACTGCGGTTTCTCTGACAGCCTGGCCGATCTGCCGGATGGCTATAACTCCGGCCGGTCCGTGTGGTCACTTACCAGGAAGGTCTCCAAGCAACTGGAAGACATGGCTATCGACCTTCACGACATTGATTATTTTGCGCTGTCCCACTCGCATCTCGATCATTCAGGGAACGCCAATCTCTTTAAATGCTCCACCTGGATCGTGGATGAGGCGGAGCGAGAGTTCATGTTTCGCGATACTGCGCGTGAGAGTAAGGAGTTCGAGAACTATCACGAGCTCGAAAACGCAGAAATCTGTTCATTTACGGCTGACCACGACGTCTTTGGTGATGGATCCGTTGTCATACTGCGAGCGCCCGGGCACACCCCCGGTCATGCAGCACTTTTAGTGAACCTCGCAAAGAGCGGTCCAGTTATATTCACAGGAGACCTCTGGTACACCTGCCGTTGCCGGACAACGCGGAATATTCCTTCGAATAATACTGATCGCGAGCAGACGTTCGAATCCATGGCGCGGATAGAAGGTCTGGCACGAGAGCTGGGTGCAAGGATCATTATTCAGCACGAGCGCGCAGACTGGAACTCCATGCCACGTTTTCCAGACTATTTGCAATAATGGGCAAAATTGACGGCTGGCAGTTCAATGACGCTGCCTTGGACGATGATGTCCGCAAAATTCAAATGGCGGCGCAAACGCGGCTCGCGCAAACTCCACTTTGGACGCCTGAATCCGCCAGGGGCATAAGGGAGGCTCGCGCCCGGGGCGGGGGCTTGTATCTCCCGGTCTACCATTCACCCCGTGCGCGTATGATCGAAATTCCCGGTCCTGGGGGAGTGGTTTTGCTTCGCGTAATCGCTCCGGCCAATCCCAGGGGTATCTATTTGCATATGCATGGTGGCGGCTGGTTCATGGGAGGAGCCGACCTTCAGGACCCCAGGTTGGAAATTATTGCCGAGCGCGCGCAATTGGCCTGTGTGAGCGTCGACTACAGGTTAACGCCCGAGCATCCCTATCCCGCGGCTCCCGATGATTGCGAAGCGGCTGCTCTCTGGATCCTGGCTAACGCCGAAGCTGAGTTCGGGACCGAAATCGTCACGATTGGTGGGGAGTCGTCAGGCGCGCATCTGGCTCTTGTCACTCTCCTGCGCCTACGAGACAAGCATGCAATCGTGCTCGCAGGCGCAAATCTCATTTTCGGTTTTTTTGATCTCACGCTGACGCCCAGTGCACGAATGTTTGGCGATGATCGCATCGCGCCCCGGACGACCGACCTGCGAAGCTATGTGCGGGCGTTCGCACCGAAAGGTGAACTTACTGCGCCGGATATCTCGCCGTTATACGCTGACCTTAAAAACCTCTGCCCTGCGCTGTTCACGGTGGGAACGCAGGATCCGCTTTTGGACGACTCATTGTTCATGTACATGCGATGGCTGTCATCGGGAAATGACGGCGAGCTCGCAGTATATGCTGGCGGGATACACAATTTCATAGCGTTTCCCAGCCGCATAGCGCAGGAGGCGGAAGATCGCGCTATTGCCTTTCTGAAGCACGTGTCTTGCCAGTAATAGCCGCCCGATTACGGCAGTGTATAATCTGCTGCCATCGTTATAAGGAAATCCGATGAGCGAGGTGATGACCGCGACCCCGCAAGGCTGGTCAGCAGGACGGCGTCGCCTGGCGCTCATTGCGCTTGCCATCGGCTATGGTTTGAATACCGCCGATCGCCAATTATTATCGATCCTGGCTGGTCCTGTAAAAGCCGACCTGAATCTTTCCGACACTGAACTTGGCCTGATGGGCGGTGTGGCATTCGCCTTATTCTATGCGACCTGCGGCCTGCCCCTTGCCTGGATAGCCGACCGCTGGAGCCGAGCAAACGTGATCGCTATCGGCTTAGGCGTTTGGAGTGCCTTCACTGCGGCGTGCGGCGTGGTGCAGACCGGGGCGCAACTGTTTCTCTGTCGTTTGGGTGTGGGGTTTGGCGAAGCGGGCGGCACGGCGCCATCTTTCTCGCTGGTCTCGGATTATTACCCGCCCAATCAACGCGGCCGCGCGCTGGCCCTTCTTAATTTCGCCGCGCCCCTCGGCGTGGCGATTGGACCGTTGGCTGGTGCGCTCATCACCGAGATCATCCACTGGAGAGCAGCTTTCGTGATTGCCGGCGTCGGCGGGCTGCTGTTCGTGCCATACTTCCGCTGGGCGGTGCGAGATCCCTCGGAGCAGACCCGCGGCGAAGACGTCGTCGCCGTGGCAAAGCTTGCTCCGTCAGAACGCAGGAACGGGCTGAAGAAGTTATTTAGATCCTCGACGTTCTGGTGTTTGGCCATCGGAGCCAGTTTCAGCTCGATGGTGCTGCAGGGTCTGCTTTTCTGGTTGCCGTCCTTCCTGGAACGCACCTACGAGCTGGAGATCATTGAGCGCGCTATTGTTTTTGGCGTGACCACGGCGGTTGCGGGTATAATGGGCAACTGGATCAGCGGCTGGATTATGGACAAACGTGGCTCCAACCGCAGGCTCTACGTCCTGCTGCCGGCGGTGGCGGGGCTCATTGCCATTCCGATCTATGTCGTGGGCCTGAGCGCGAGCACTCTATGGGTTGCCGTGTTATTTATCTTCCTCGGCATGATCCTGACATTCGCATATTCGACGCCGATCTATGTGGCGGTGCAACATCTGGTGCGTCCAGGCATGCGCTCGACCGGTATTGCCAGCTATCTATTTATCAACAACAGCATCGGCATCGGGATCGGCATTGTCCTGCTTGGCTTTCTGTCAGATTTGCTGACTCCCCTGTTCGGCAATGATGCCCTGAAATACTCGATTTTAGCCTCTGTCTGCCTCTACCTGCTGAGCGCTGCCTTCTTCTGGCTCTGCTCACGAACTCTCGAGCGCGACTGGATCGATGGCTGAGCATTACGCTGTCAAGGCTGGCCGGAAGGTCCACCGCTGTCCTGATAGTCCTCCCACATAGAGCTCCATCCTGCAGCGATAAGGGGTCGTTAAACCTGGGGCCCAAACATCCGGTCGAGGTCGTCTATCCAGAAGATCATGAGCTAATTCTACGTGGTCGAAAGCATGAGAGAGGCCGTACCAACCCGGCGACGCTGCCTTTGTCTGGTCCGTAGGCAAGCAATCACTCCAGCGCAACACACCCCTCCGGTCGATCAAGTCATAAGAAGGCGTTATGCCGGAAATACAATTGCCCGGCTGGTTGTCTCCGCTGGACTTGCGTAAATTTCAGTCGGTCTTGTTTGTAATGAATTTCGGGCTGGAGATGAGATAGATGATCGAAGACAAGCTTTTTAAAGATGTTATTCGCAGCCGTAGATCTCCACGGAGCTTTCTCTCCACTCCCGTGCCTCAAGCATTGCTTCAGGTAGTTGTCGAAGATGCACGAAACACGCCGTCCAACTGCAATTATCAGCCCTGGATCGTTCATATCGTTTCGGGCGCTTCGCGTGACAAGCTGAGTTCAGCATTCCTTGAGGCGGCGGCGGAGCAGACGTTTTCCTGGGATTTTCCTTTCGATTTCGAAAGTTCCTACGGTATCTACGCTGAGCGTCGGCAGGCACAAGGCGCCGCCTATTATGAGGCGGCCGGCATCATGAAGGACGCGAAGGAACGGCGCAGCTACGCTATGATGCAGAACCTCCAGTTCTTCGGCGCGCCGCATGTCGCGTTGCTGTTCATGGCCCCTGTCTACGAAACGGTGCGCGTGGCCGGCGATGTCGGCATGTACGGCCAATCTTTCCTGCTTTCACTCGAGGCCCATGGGCTCGCCGGCATACCGCAGACACTGCTCAGCTTTTTTGCTGGAACGGCGCGCGAGGAGCTCGGCATCGACCCCATGTATAAAATGCTATTCGGAATTTCGTTCGGGTATCCCGAACCTGGCAATCCGGTAAACAGCTTTCCACTTTCCAAGGCCTCCATTGCCGAGACGGTCACCTTCCATGGCTAATTGATCACGGCGAGTGCGAAGCATTCGTGCTATGATCCGTTGGCATTGGCGCCTCGGATCTTTGCGTCCGGAGCGTGAAGCGGAACCTCCAATTCATGGTGCGCGCTCGAAGTGATGGTGCCCGCTTCCCGCAAGGTGGGACCGGAGATACGTAGAGTAGCCCCTGGACTCGGACAGGGTCAGGCTGCTGATTGGCTAAAGGTTGGCTATTTGCTTCTCGAGCTGCGCGGTGTTGACGTAGCTGATTGCGGCATGCAGTCTGCGCTGATTATAGTCTCATCAATAAGTCAGGGAAGTTGTTCGGCGACATCATTAACGGTTTCTGACGTGTCCCCCGGTTTCTTCAGCCCGAATTGGAGTCCAGCTGCCTTTTTGCGAATGAGCACGGTTTAAGGATTCGCCTGATGAGTGGGGCCTGTGCGATGTAGCGCAAGTGTCAATTGCTTTTGCAATTCAGCGGAGACCGTCGCCATGTCTTCCAATTCAAGAAGAGTGTGTCTCTCCCGATTGTGGCCTTTCACCGAGGCCGCACGTTCGGGCCTGATCCGATCAAAAGATTGGCACGAATGCACCCTGAGCTCGATTCTTGACGACTTTATTGGCCGGAAAGACATGGCCATTCATCGTGATATATACACCGCGTGTGGCGATCTGGGCAGTGGCGAATGCCATCCCGAGATTGAAAGCGGCGTCGCTTTCGGCAAACCGCGCCGGTGTGAGTGCGCCGACCAGAACAATGGTTTTGCTACGGACGACGGATAATATGCGGGCAGTGTCCGTCATCGTGTCCGTGCCGTGCGTGACGACGATGCGCTTTTCCCGAGCTGTCTCGATCCGCTTCAGGAGTTTTGCACGGTCGATCTCGTCAAGATCGAGGCTATCCTTGCGCGTGATCTCCTCGACAGAAAAAGGCTGGGTAACCCGTGCGATATCCAGCATCCGCGCAATCACTGTGTCGGTGATCTGATACGCGCTCAGTGCATCGAAATACTGCTTATCGATCGTGCCGCCTGTCGTGAGCACAAGAATTGATTCTTCCATAATACCCCGATTGAAGAGGATCGATGTGAACCGGGAACTTCGAACGGCAGGAAGTTCCCAGAATAGCGTTCCAGCTTGGACATTCAACCATAGTGATAGAGAATCGACCGATAACACGGGCGCCAGCGCGTTAACAATAGTTCCGAGGCCCGTTGCAAGGCGTTGTGCGTAGAGCTGAGGAACCCGAAGCGTCTTCTCGGGTGTAGGTTCGATTTCGCCTAGCTGGCGCGTCCTATGATTGAACACTGGCGAACGAGGGTATTGGTGAAGCTTGAGGTCAAGCGGGTCGACTGGCGCCATAAGGCGCCGTTCCGGATTTCTTACTCGGAAAGCACGCATGCTGAAACGGTGATGGTCCAGCTGCGGGACGGCGACCTGGCCGGCCGTGGCGAAGCGTCGGGAGTGGCCTACCGTGGCGAAACGGCAGCCAGCCTTCAGCAACAGCTGGAAGGGCTTCCCGCCCATTTTTTTGACGGCCTCACCCGCGAAAACCTACAGGAACGGTTACCCGCCGGCGGTGCGCGCAACGCACTCGATTGCGCGTTGTGGGATTTGGATGCGAAGCGTGCGGGAAAGCGCGCCTGGGAGCTGGCGGGAATCGATGAAGTCAAAGTTCTGCGCACGGCTTTCACACTCAGCCTCGACACGCCTGCGGCCATGGCGAAAGCCGCCGCCGAAGCGGCGGTTTTCGATATCCTGAAACTGAAGCTTGGTGGTGAGGGTGATATCGATCGGGTTTCCGCCGTACGCGACATCAGACCGGAGGTCGAGATCATCGTCGATGCCAATCAAGCATGGCGTCCAGCTCAGCTCGAGTCATTCGTGCATGGGCTGGCCGACCTTGGGGTCTTGCTCATCGAGCAACCGTTGCCGGCCGGCGATGACGTTGCATTGCGGGGATTCGAAAGCCCGATTCCCATCTGCGCGGATGAATCCATTCAAACGGCATCGTCGCTGGCCGACCTCGCCGATAGATATCAGTTCATCAATATCAAGCTTGATAAGACGGGCGGTCTTACCGAGGCATTACGGCTCGCCGACCAGGCGAAGGCGCTGGACCTGGGATTGATGACCGGATGCATGATGGGTTCGTCGCTTGCGATGGCGCCGGCATTCGTTGTTGCGCAACGCTGTGCTTTTGTCGACCTGGATGGACCGCTATGGTCCAGCACGGACATCGCCAACGCGATCGATTATCGAGGCAGCGACATGTTTCCACCAAGCGCGCAGCTGTGGGGATAGGGGCGGGTATGAAGATTTTTGCTGCCGGAATAGCACATGAATCCAATACCTTCGTGTCGGAGCCTACCACCTATAGCGATTACCTGGTGCAGCGTGGCGCACCGGGCTCCCCCATGGATTATCCGTCGCAGGATCTGTGCCAGACCTGGGGCAAGCAAGCAGCCTCGGGGGGCCATGCTTTCTTATTCAGCCTCATGGCCTGGGCGCAGCCGGGAGGCATCAACACCTGCGGCACCTATGAGGCATTGCGTGACGAAATGCTTGCCGATCTGCGCGCCGCGCTACCTGTCGATGTCGTTTTGCTGAATCTGCACGGTGCAATGATTGCGCAGGGCTACGAGGATTGTGAATCGGACATCATCAAGCATGTCCGATCGATGGTTGGCCCGGAGACTGTTATCGGGGTCGAGCTGGACCTGCATTGCCATCTTAACGAAACGAAGATTGCAGCCGTGGATGTCATTGTCATTTACAAGGAATATCCTCATACCGACATAGAGGCGCGCGGCGCTGAACTGTTCGATCTCGCTGTCGCGACGAAACTTGGTCGGGTCAAACCCGTGATGGCCCTGTTCGATTGCGGTATGGTCGGCCTGTACGGTACTACGCGCCAACCAATGCGAGGCTTCGTCGATCAAATGGTGGAAGCAGAACGCAGGACGGGCATTCTTTCCGTGTCGCTTGGACATGGATTCCAGTTCGCTGATCGACCGGACATGGGGGCCAAGATGCTGGTGGTCGCTGACGACGATCGGCTGTTAGCGGCGCAGACGGCTCGCGAATTTGGATCGCAGTTATATGAACTGCGCCATGAGATCGGCTTCGAAACCACATCGCTGTCGCTGGAAGAGGCTTTGAGCCGCGCGGCGAGCAATCCGGACCTGACAATCGTGGCCGATCAGTCGGATAATCCGGGGCTGGGCTCGCCGGGCGACTCTACGCTGGCGCTGCGCTGGCTCCTGGAACACCGCGTCGAAAATGCCGGGCTGGCGATCCTGCATGATCCCGAAGTGGTCAAGATCGCCAGAAAGGCGGGACTCGGTGCCACGATCCAAGTCCGCCTCGGCGGCAAGACCGGTCGGAGTTCCGGCGATCCCCTGGATCTTGAGGTCGAAGTCCTCAGCATGCTCGACGACTATATGCATCCCTTTCCGCAGGATAATGCGGAGCCGGCATTCTATCCAGCCGGCGATATCGTCGCGTTGCGCTGCGGAGGTGTTGAGATTGTTGTGGGCAGCAAGCGCTGCCAATGCTTTTCGCCGTCGGTATTCACAGCGCTTGGCATTGATCCTACGCAAAAATCAATTCTGGTACCCAAATCTACGCAGCATTTTTACAGCGCTTTTGCAACGATTTCGGACCATATCCTCTACATGGCAGCGCCAGGCGCCGCGCCTCCCGACCCGCGACAGCTCAACTATAAGCGATTTGATCCGCTCCAGGTGTATCCGTGGGCTCAGTAGCGTTTGTGAGCGGACGTCAGGGAGCAAAATTTGCGCGTTTGGGAGCTTATGTATCAAAACCGTCATCATAAGCCTTGACTTGGCGAAACCGCAGGCATCAAAATCGTCGATCATCCCGCAGGGGCAGACGGCGAAGTGCAGCTACGTTGGAATAAGTATTTCAATTTCAGCAAAGCGATGTCGTGTCGCAATTTGAGTTGACACGCATGGCGGATAGCAATGACTCCGCCGGGCCAGAGCAGCCAGCCCGACAGCAACCGCCTCGCTGGCTCATCTCCCTTTATCATGAGCAAAGCGCGGCGCTATGTCGCTACTTAAGGCGTAAATATGGCGCTGGTCCTCCCGAGCCCGAAGACGTGATGCATGAAGCATTTTCCCGATTGGCGGCGCTCCCTGACGAGACAATTGCCATTATTGAAAACCCTCGAGCTTTCCTCTACCGGACGGCGGAAAACCTTTTGAACAGCGAGCGGCGAAAGCGCGCGGTACGTTCAGCACATGCTGCGGAAACGAAATACCTTGAAAAGACGAGTTCCGAATGCACACCCGAGCGCGTCATACTCGCAAGAGACCAACTGAACATTGCTGAAGCGGTTTTGCGCGAGATGCCTGATATGCGGAGACGGTGCTTTCTGATGCATAGATTTGACGACCTCTCCTTTTCCGAGATCGGTCGCCGACTGGGTATGACGCCCAACGGCGCCAAGGGGCACGTCATGCGCGCCATGACAGAAATTGTCAGCGCGCTGGAGGCGTCCAGCCGCCGCTCCGGAATCAAGCCGGAATGATGAAGCTATGATGTCCGAACAATCTTCCGGCTTGCGAAGCGAGGCGCGTGACTGGGTGTTTCGCATGGCCGACGCTGATGTCGGCCCCGGTGATCATGCCGCGTTTCGGGTATGGTATGATTCCAATCACCTCAATGCCGCTGCCTATGAGGCGGAGCTTGATGTTTATTATGCGCTCGGAGCTCTCGAAAGCCGGTTCGCCGGCGAGCCGCGCGAGGAAGTGCGGGTGTGGTCCTGGCGTACTGTCTGGGCGGGAGGGCTGGCAATTGCCGCGAGCATCGCTCTGCTGTTCTTCCTTATCCAGCCCGGGCACCCTCAGTGGAGCCCGTTGATCGAGACGAAGCACGGTGAGGTTCGCACAGTCAAGCTGTCAGACGGGTCGGTGGTTGCGCTGGCGCCCGAGAGCAAGCTCCAGACCGCTTTCAACGATGAAGAACGCCGTGTCCGTCTCGCCTCGGGCGAGGCCTATTTCAGCGTCGGACAGGATACGGCACGTCCGTTCGTAGTCGAGACGAGGGGCATCGATATCCGTGACATCGGCACGGAGTTCGAAATTCACGCCGTCCGGTCGGCCGTGCGTGTCACAGTAGCGGAAGGCATTGTGGATGTTGTAGAGCCGTGGCGTATAGGCAATGCGATTTCTGGCGACCGCACACACCGGCTGACAGTGGGACGCCAGATCCTTGTCACGCCCAGGCTGCTCGCTGTGGACACGGTCGCCATGGCGGCACGTCCACAGCCCGGAGCATGGCGGGACAAGCTGCTCATATACGAGAACGCGACACTGGACGAGATTGTGTCTGACACGAACCGTTATGTCGAGACGCCTATTCGCATTGCAGACCCGAACATTGCTGGCCTGCGCGTGACCGCGGCGTATCGTCCCGAACAGATCAATGGGATGCTGTCGGTTCTTGCTGCCACAATGCCAATCTCGGTTCGGCGTTCTGACGACGAAGTGCTGCTTGTAGGAAGACCGTAATTCTTGGCTCGAGGTTCGCTTACGGCATGTGTGAGTCCTCATGATTACGACTTTTCATGGAAATAGAAGGCGCAGCTTGTCTGGCGTGGCGATTGCTGGGTTGGCTTTTGCGCACAACAGGGGGAAGGCCGAGGCATGACATCGGCCTATACCAGCGTCAGCACCTGGGTCCTCCTGGCGGCCCTTGCAACGTGTGGTACGCCCAGTCAGTCACCGGCGGCGGTACAAAGTGCTCCCGGCCAGTCGGCACGGCTCTTCTTCAATATACCGGCACAGCGTCTGGCATCAGCGCTGGCACAATTTTCGCGCCAATCTCGCCTGGGGGTGCTCATGCCCGGCGACCTGGTGCGTGACCGCATGAGCACCGCGATATCGGGCGAAATGACACCACACGAGGCATTGGTTCGGCTGAGCGCGGGCACAGGCCTGCGCGTGGTCGTGCTTCCGGATGGTGGATTCACGCTGGTCACGGAAAAAGTGAGAGCGAACAAGGAGAGCAATCGTGCCAGGCTGGAAGCAGCCGGATCAGCTCATCATCAAAAGGGGGGTATTCGGTCTTCCAGTATCGAAAGCGAGGCGGCCCCCGAAGTCATTGTCACAGCGCAAAAGCGCGAGGAACGGTTGCAGGATGTTCCTGTCCCGGTGACGAGTATCGATGCCTTGAAGCTGGTGGCCCACAATCAGTTGCGTTTGGAAGATTATCAGACCCAGGTTCCGGGTCTACGCGTCACGCCCGCAGGAGAATTCGGGCAAATCCTCTCCATTCGGGGAATCACCGCGGGAGGCCTGGGAGGCAATCCTGCTGTCGCCATTACTCTGGATGAACAGCAGCTCGGATCGTCCACCGCGCTGGGTTATGGCCTCGTCATTCCCGACCTCGATCCCCGCGAGTTGGAGCGGGTTGAAGTTTTGCGGGGGCCGCAAGGCACGCTTTACGGTGCGAACAGCCTCGGCGGATTGGTCAAATATGTATTATCCGAGCCGGTGATCGGGACGAGCGATGGCTTGGTCGAGGCCAGCGTCCATACCGTGCAAAACGGACCAACGCCCGGTTACAGTATTCACGCTTCCACCAATATTGCCGTACAGGAGCAGGTCGCCGTCCGAATAAGCGGATTTGAACGCGAGGATGCTGGCTATATCGACAATGACGCCCTCGAGCTGAGGAGCGTCAACCGGCAAAAGGTATTTGGCGGTCGGCTTTCCCTATTGTGGCGGCCAACAACTAATTTTTCGGCTACATTGAACGCGCTATATCAAAATTTCGACGCCGAAGGCGGCAATGATGTGAATCCGTCGCTTGGCGATCTCAAACAGGAGAAGATCGTAGGGACTGGGCGGAACAAAGGCGCGGTAGGGGCTTACAGCCTCAAGTTGCGCGGCAGCTTTGCACAATGGGACCTGATTTCGGTAAGCGGGTACAGCAACCGGACGGCACAATCCTCCATCGATCACATTCTTCGGCGGGCCTCAGTCCTCGCGCTTTATGGAGTCGGTGGTGCCGAGCTCGTTAATATCAGCCAGCAACGAAAGTTCAGTCAGGAATTCCGCGCTTCAGGGACGCTGTCGGAGGGCACCGATATCCTTCTTGGTGCCTACTATACCTATGAACATGCACCAATCGAACAGACTATTTATGCGCGCGAATTGACGAGCGAGCGCGTCGTCGGCGTCCCCTATCATTCCACCTTCCTCAGTACCTATAACGAGCTGGCGGCATTCGCAAATCTCACCTTTCGAGTGTCGCCGGCGTTCGATGTACAGTTTGGCGGGCGAGCCAGTGCGATCCGGCAAAGTTTCCAACAAACGACCCTGTCCCTGTTCGCCAGCGAGGAGCCGTCTGTCGGCGATGTTCAACGTGCGCGCGCGCACCCGGTCAATTACATGATCACACCCCGATACAGGATTACACCCGAGCTCATTCTTTATGGACGATTGGCATCGGGATATCGGCCCGGGGGCGCGAATGTGGTGCTCTGTTCGACGTACAGTTTCCCCTGTCAATATGCCCCCGACAAGACGATCAATCGCGAGATCGGCATCAAGGGCGACCTTCTTGACGGCAAGATCTATCTGGACACGTCACTTTACTGGATTGATTGGAAGAACATCCAGCTGTTCACGATCGATCCGATCGGGAACCAGGGATATCGCATCAACGGCAGTGGCGCCCTTAGCCGGGGCATCGAGCTATCCCTCACGCTGATGCCGGGGTCGGGGCTTGAATTGACGGGGTGGGGCGTGCTGGCGGATGCGGAGCTGACCAAGCCGTTTCCGAGTGGAACGACGGTGCGGGGTGCTGTTGGAGACAAATTGCCGTTCAGCTCGCATTTCACTGGTGGTGTTACGATCGACAAGAAGTTGAAGATCGGATCCGCAGGTGTCTCGCTCGGCGGATCCTTCAGCTATGTCGGATATCGTCAGGGTGGTTTTGCCAGCGCATCGGATCCCGCAGGAATACGGCCGCAATTGCCCGGCTATACCAGGACAGACTTACGTGCCAGCGTCCGGTTTTCAGAATGGAAGATAGACGTTTTCCTGAATAATATCACAGACGAACGCGGAGTATTGGTTGCCGGGTCCGATCTGTTCTATCCTTCGACCGTTTATATAAAGCCAAGAACTTTAGGAATATCTCTCTCTCGCTCCTTGTGAAGGAGTGGGCATTCTTCTTTTTAATAAAATGAGGATATGATGGTCCAGGATAACGTGCTCAATAATGCAAAACCCTGGGCCCCTTACTTCCAGCTGGCTCTGCTCGCTCTCGCAGTGACGATAATGACCTATTTTCGTCAGTCGCTTGGCCCGCTCCAGGAGGATTTGCGTCTCTCGCTACTGCTCAGCGACAACCAGATCGCTCTGATCCAGGGGCTTATGGTGTCTATCCCGGTCGCTCTGGTGTCTATCCCATTGGGATTCATCACCGATCGTGTCTCGCGTAGCCGGCTGATCGTCATGCTCATGGCGCTTGGCCTCCTGGCGATCGTGATCAGCGCATTCGCGCAGAGTTTCCTTGGCCTGGGTGCCGCACGCATCCCACTCGGCATCGCATCGTCGGGTGTGCTCATCGCGGCCTATTCGTTGGTCGGGGATCTGGTGCCGCTGCACCAGCGCGGACGTGCGGCGACATTCGTCGCGATTGGCGAGAAATGTGGCGGGCCGTTGGCGTTCGCGTTGGGCGGCGCTGTACTTGTCACCTACGATCCGGCGACCGCGCCCCAGATTGGTGCGGCCCAGCTGCAGGGCTGGAGCTGGGCACTGCTGTGGATGGCCGGTCTCGCCTTGCCCTTCCTTCTGCCGCTCCTGCTGTTGCGTGAACAACCCCGCCATCATCAGACATCATCGGGCGGAAACCTATCCATCCATGTCGCAATGCGAATGTTATGGAATTATCGTCGCGTAGTCGTCCCAATCCAGCTTGGCCGCGCGACGTTGAGCATTGCCGATGGTGCTGTGATCGTTTGGGGCGCGCCATTCTTCGCTCGAAAATTTCACCTGCCTCCGGATCAGATCGGCGCGATCATGGGTTCGATATTGCTGATAAGCGGCATTCTCGGACTGCTATTCGGTGGGCCGCTCGTGGATTTCTACATGCGCCGCGGCGGGCCGCGGCTGGTGCTCACCTGCATGGCTGCTATTGCCTTGTTCAGTATTCCGTGCGCGTTCTTTGCCTTGTTGCCCAGCGTGACGATTGTCGCGTTCGTTATGTGCCTGTTTCTCGTCGCTGGCTTTACGATTGCCACCTGTGCGTTGGGGCTGAATCTGATCGTCATTCCAAGCGAACTGCGCGGACTTAATCTGGGCATAACCATTGTGATCGGCGCAGTCTTCTTCACCGGTCTTGCGCCGTTGACGATCAGCCTGATGTCCGGGGCGCTCGGCGGCGAGCATATGATTGGTACAGCCTTGGCTTTGGTATGCGGAACGGCAAGCGTGCTTAACGCGGCCATATTCCTTTTCGGCATCCCAAAGTTCCCCCGAGCGAACGAGACGCTCGGGGAGGCGTATGCGTGAGGATGCATGGAAAAAGGATGCCGTTAGCGGCCTCGTTCAAAGCACGTCTTCCGGCCGAACCATTCGACCGTGACAGCGTCGGCCTTGCCTTCAACGGGGCTGAAGACGAACCGCATCTCGTCATCGATTGCCGACAGGAAGGTTCGACCGCCTACATGGATAAGCCTATGCGTGGTGCCGTCGCATTTTGGACCTTCCGGCACTGCCGCGATCACGCCATCCTGCTGCGGCGCGACTGCGATCCGCTCAAAACTGGTCCGGATTGGTCCGGGTAGATATTTGCCGCACAACAGGGAAATTTCCTCACTACTCAGGGGCTGATTGGAGGGCTCGGGCAAGGCGGCACCGAATAGAATGCGCGCTATCTTCTGTTCGAGACCAATGACGCTCGGCAACACATCGCGAGTGTTGGCGAGCACCACGATCGAGATATCATCGTCCGGATAATAAGCCATATAGGCCGAGAAGCCTACAAAATCGCCTGCATGCGCCATCTTGCGATGGCCTTCCCATTCGCGAATTATCAACGCGCCGCGCGCATACTGGAGCGGGGTGCCGTCATTCAAGCGGTCTTGCGTGTACAGGATCGCTCGTACGGTGTCGCCGAACAGATTGCGGCGATGAACCCCATCAAGGTAGCGTTGAATGTCGGCGGCCGTGCTGACGATGCCGGCGGCGGCGAACCAGGCCGAGCCTCCGATCTCCGGGGCGTTTCGGAACCCGCTGGATGTAGGGAAATAGCCGCGGGCCCGGCGCGGAATGATGCGCTCGAGGTCGTCCAGTTGCGTGTCTTCAAGCTGCAATGGGCACGTGACGAACTGTCGAAGCACTGCGGCATATGGCATCCCGCACACTGCCTCGGCGATCAGGCCGAGGAGATGGGTATTTGAGTTGGAGTAACTATAGGCGTCGCCCGGATGGAAGACGAGCGGTGCGGATTCGAATGATGCAATAATCTGTTCCTGACTGACATCGCCGCGACGGCCGAGCGGGAAAACCGGCAGATCGACGTAATTTTCCAGTCCGCTGCGATGGTTCATCAGGAAATGCACGGGAATATCACGGCCGGGACCAACATAGCCCTGTAGGTAGCGGCCCACGGGTATGTCGAGGTCGACGAGGCCGAGCTCCACCAGCCGGGCGATGATCAGCGATGCAAAGGACTTACTCAGCGAACAGATTTTGAAAACGGACTGCGGCGTGGCCGGGATGAGATTCTCGAGGTCGGCGTACCCGAATCCCTCTTCAAGTATGGTGTGTCCACCCCGCCATACCGAGAGCACGAGGCCGGGATAGGGCCCACTTTCCAGGCTGCGCGCGCCCAATGCGGCGATAGCGGAAGCCTCGCAGGAGACTTGGCGCAAGGTGGTCCCACTGTTCGATTGGATCGTCACCGAAGATTCCTTTCTCTGGCGACACTGTCGCTTCTGTGCCTGTCTATACAAGACGCGTGTTCAAGCCCAATCCGCACTGCTCCCTATCATGCGCGCAAGGTGCGCTTCGGGCGCTCACGCGCGTCTTGCAACATACAGAATGGAGAGATCGCATGTCTCTGTCGCGAAGGATTGAAGGTGTTGGGACGAGCATCATACTGGCTATGCTCGAAAAGGAAGCGACGCTGCGTGAGCAGGGTATCGAGATTATTTCGCTGACGGCAGGAGAGCCCGATTTTCCAACTCCCCGCCATGTAGTGGCGGCCGCGCGGGTAGCAATGGACAAGGGGGACACCCGATATCCGCCGTTGACCGGAACGGCAGCGTTGAAGCAGGCGATCATAGGCAAATTTATCTCGGATTACGGGCTGGAGTTCGGGCTACGATCAATCATCGTCTCGACGGGCTCGAAACAGGCGATCTATAATGCGTTCATGGCCACGCTCGATCAGGGCGATGAGGTGGTCATTCCAAAGCCTTACTGGACAAGTTATCCGGATATGGTTCGCGTCGCGGCAGGTGTGCCGATTTTTGTCGAAACCCATGTGAGTCAACGATTTCAACTCGATGCAGACCTGTTGAATCATGCAATCTCGCCGCGCACCAAATGGATATTGCTCAATTCGCCCGGTAATCCTACGGGAGCGATATACAATGAGGAAACGCTCCGTGGTGTGGCTGAAGTCCTGCGCCGGCACCAGCACGTACGCATTCTGTGTGACGATATCTACGAACACATCGCCTTCGAACAACCCGTCAGGAATATCCTGCAGGTCGCGCCAGACCTTGGGGATCGTTGCCTGATTGTCAATGGCGTTTCCAAGGCCTATGCCATGACCGGCTGGCGTCTTGGCTATGCTGCGGGGCCGCCCGAACTGATCCAGGCGATGGCGGTCATACAGTCGCAATCCACCTCAGGGGCGAGCACGTTGAGCCAGGCGGCAGCGGTTGCCGCTTTGACCGGTCCGCAGGAGGACAGGATTGCCGCATGCGAGGCATATCGGCGGCGACGTGACCTGGTTGCTTCGCACCTTCTCAGAATCCACGGACTAGACTTTACGCCGCCCGATGGGGCATTTTACGTGCTCGTCGATTGTCGTGAGGCTCTGCCAGAGATTGGACTGCGGAAAGATGAAGATCCGGCCTTCGTCGCGCGTCTGTTCGAGGCTGGCGTCGCCGTGATTCCGGGAACCGCCTTCGGCGCCCCCGGCTTCATCCGGTTGAGCTTTGCCACGGCCGATGCACAAATCGAACGCGGATTGGTGCGGCTCGCGACAGTTGTTGCTGGCAGGTCGGATTCTCTTTAGATGACGGCTTCGATCAGAAAAGGGCCACGTTGACGCATTGCTTGCGCGACGGCCGCGTCGAACGTCTCAGCAGCGTCACAACGCAATGCCTCCACTCCAAGCCCCCTGGCGAGATCCACCCAGCCGATCCGCGGATCACCAAGATCCAGCAGACGAGCCGCGCGCGGTCCGGCGTCACCTGCCGATGTGCGGGCCATCTCGTTATTCAAAATCCGGTAGCTGCCATTGGCCATGATGATGACCAGTATGTCCAGCCGTTCCCGCGCCATCGTCCATAGAGATTGTACCGTGTACATCGCCGCGCCATCTCCGTTCATAGAGATGACCTTGCGCTGCGGCCCGGCAAGGGCGGCGCCGATCGCCAGCGGCAGCCCCTCGCCGATTGCGCCCCCTGTCACTGCGAGGACCTCGTGCGGCGCTGCCGTCAGTGCGGGCATTGTAAGACCGGTGCGCGAGGTGACACTGTCGTCGCATACGATTGCACCTTCCGGCATATGGCGCGCGATCGACACACCTGCAGTATGCGGCGTCAAGGCGCCGCGTGGCGCTGCATCCGCGATATCATAAGGTTGGCTTGAACCATGCGATGGAGCGCCAAGTGTGTCGGCCAGAGCCTCCAGTGCAGCGACCGCATCTTCGCGACGATCGGCGATCGAGCACAGCGACGCGCCGTCTGGTACAAGCAGGGACGGCCGATCAGGGTAGGCGAAGAAGGCCACCGGTTGCGTCGTACCGGCCAGGACCATCAAATCTGCACCGGCCAAATCCTCCATCGCAAGTTCGCCAAAGTAAGGAATGCGGTGTGGCGCAAACCTGCCCGCACCCCGGCTCAACCGGGCGATGAAGGTGTCGGCCACCACACGAACGCCCGTTGCGGCAATGCGGGCGGCGGCGGCAAGACCCGCCTCGGAGCAGGCGTGGCCCCCGATCAGAACGACAGGCTGCCCTGCTGCCCTGATCCTCCGCGCGGCTTCCCCTAATGCCTCGGGTGCGGGCCCAGCCCATGAACGGCGTTGTGCGATTGTCGGCTGCGCGTCGGCTTTGTTCCAGGCGGCATCGGCCGGGAGGATGAGACTGACGGGCCCACCCGGCGGAGCCAGGCTTGCCGAGATCGCTTCAGCCGCGAGCAGTGCGACGGAGTCGGCCGTTTCCGCCGATCTTACCCATAGTGAATTGGGTGCGGCAATGCCTTCGATATCGGAATGGAGCGGGGCATCATAGGACCGATGACCCGTGGCATGGTCCCCGATGATGTTCACGATTGGTGTGAAAGCCCGCCTGGCATTGTGCAGGTTGGCAAGTCCGTTTCCATAGCCAGGGCCAAGATGAAGCAACGTGCAGGCCGGAGATTGCGCTATACGTCCATATCCGTCCGCTGCGCCGGTTGCGACACCTTCGAAAAGGCAGAGAACTGAGCGCATTTGGGGATGATGGTCGAGTGCAGCGACGAACTGCATTTCGCTGGTGCCGGGATTGGCGAAACATGTGGTGACTTCGTTTGCGATCAGCGTGGAAATAAGCAGGTCTGCACCGTTCATTCGTTTCTCCGTTGTTTGGCCTTCAAGACCGTCGAGCAGGACCAGCCGTCGAAGCGTTGCTCAAAGGACGCGCAGGGCAACCGAAAGCGCACCGCGTACAGCAATGCCTGTCTGCATCAGACCTGCCCGAAAAAAGGCAAGTGCATTTTTCGTGGCAGTGCGCGTCTAGCCGTCAGGGTGCATGTCGCCCGGTCAGAAAAAAGGGGCTCTCATCATGAAATCCACTACATCCTTGATCGTCCGCTATCTCGCGACGTCCGTTTGTGTAATCGCCTTGGCGAGCGGTCAGTCCGCATTGGCACAAGATACGGACTCCGGCGCGAATGCGGGCGGCCAAGGAGAAGAGAACAAGAATTTTGACAACGAGATCGTCGTCAGCGCCTCGCGCATCGACCGCGACAATTTTGACGCACCGACACCCGTCATAAAATTCGGCGAAGCTGAGCTTGCCCAAGGCTTTCGGGGGAACGTCGCCCTCGCGCTTCAGGATTCACCGCAATTCAAGGCGAGCGTCTCGCCGGCCAATACCGGTGGATCGACCTATCCCGCGCTATCTCCGGTCGATCTTCGTGGTCTGAGCAATGGTGGCCAGCCGCGTACCCTGGTCCTGGTCGATGGTCGCCGCTACATCGGTGCAACCACCTATTTTGGCGGCGGCGATCTATCGCTGATTCCATCGTCGCTCGTGAAGCGGGTCGATGTCGTGACCGGCGGTGCGTCCGCAGCCTGGGGTTCAGGTGCTGTCGCTGGTGTTGCGAACGTAATTATCGATGAAAAACTGGATGGCTTCCGAGTGGGTGCCCGTGCCGGCATCTCGTCGCGTGGAGACAATGCCGAGCAGGCAGGCGATATCGCCTTCGGCAGTGACTTCGCCGGCGGACGCGGTCATATCCTGGTCGGCGGCGAGTATATCCAGAGCGACGGCATCACCCCAAAAACCGCGCGTGCCAATGCAGGCCGCTGGGCGTTGGTGGGCAATCCAAATTACACGCCCACCAACGGGGAGAAGGCCAATATACTTTCTCCCAATGTCGGTATTGCGAATGTAAGCTGGGCAGGTCTGATCCTGTCCGGTGTCAATGCGGGCAAGAGTTTTACAGACAACGGGTTGGCATTGCGTGATTTCAACAGCGGTCGTGTTACGGGGTCGAATGCGGTAGGCGGAGAACAGCCTTCGCTCGACGACGTGATCGCCCTGGCCGCACCCTATAAGCGGTATGCTGCGCTGGGTCGGCTTACATACGAGCTTTCCGATAGTCTGAAGGTAACTGCGGAGTTGCGTCATGCGCGTGTCTACGGCTCGTTTGACACGCTCGTCGACGTCAACCGTGGCAACATCTCGATCAGTGTTGACAACGCCTTCTTGCCGACGTCGGTCCGCGACCAGATGATCGGGGCCGGTGAAACGTCGTTCTCGATGGGACGCTTCAATGCTGATTTTGCGCAAACCATCACGAAGTTCGAGCGTGAATCGACAGAGGCGACGCTGGCCCTCGACGGAAAAATTGGCGACAATTGGCGTTGGTCGGCTTCCTATGTTCACGGCAAGCTGAACGAAAACACGGATATGTCGCAGCAGCGTATCATTCCGAACTTCAACCGCGCGGTCGATGCGGTAATCGACCCTGGCACGGGTTCACCGGCATGCCGGGTCAATGTCGATCTCGATCCGGGCAACAACGATTCCGCCTGTGTGCCGATCAACATCTTCGGCCTTGGTAATGTCTCGCAGCAGGCGCGCGACTATGTGCTCGGCACCGGCTATTTCCATGCTGAGCGCACGCTCGACGCCTTTGGCCTGAACCTGCGTGGCGAGCCGGTATCTCTTTGGGCCGGGCCCGTTTCAGTCGCGGTTGGTGCCGAAGTTCGACGTGATTCCCTCCTGGCGAATGTCAGCGCCAACGACCGTGCTCGTGTTCTCGGCATCGTCAACCAGGCGCAATTTCCCAAGGAGCATATGTGGACGAAGGAGGGATTTGCTGAAGTCATTATCCCTTTGCTTAGAGATGTTCCGCTCGCGCAGCTGATGGAGTTCCAGGGCGCCGCGCGAATTACCGACGATCTCAGCGGATCGGTCTGGTCATGGAAGCTGGGTCTGACCAACAAGGTATCAGATGATATACGCCTGCGCTTCGCACATTCGCGCGACATTCGTTCGCCGTCGATAGCCGAGTTGTTCGCGCCGATCGCGCCCGTCGGCCTTGCCACACTTATTGATACGGCAAACAGCGATCCGTCAAAACGAAATGACCCCGTCTTTGTTCAGACCTTTTCCGGACGCGCGGGGCCACTGCTACCTGAAACGTCGGATACGACCAGCTTTGGCACAACGCTCACGCCGTCGTTCATTCCAGGCCTGAGCATTTCCGCAGACTATTACACGATTACCATCGATGGAGCGATCGGCACGGTAACGGCCCAGAACCAGATCAACGGATGCGCGCAAGGCATTGCGGCATTCTGTGCCGGCCTGACGCGGAACTCTGACGGCGTATTGACCCAGGTTGTCGGTTCACTCGTCAACCTCTCGCAATTCAAGACCAGCGGTATCGACGGTGCAGTCGAATATAAGCTGCCTGTACCGGAGTCGTTCGGCACCATGCAACTGCAAAGTACGGTCAATTGGGTGCGCAAGTTCCAGACAACCGATCCGCTGAGCGGGACCACTGTCAGCTACCTTGGCATGACGGGCTCACAATTCTCTCTGGCGGTTCCGCGAGTGCGCTGGAATACCACACTCTACTACGCTAAGGGTGACTTCCAGGCCAATCTGCGTACGCGGTTCATTTCCAAATCGAAATATGACCGCAACAACAATACTATCCAGAATAATAGCCGTCCCGCCTTCATGTATCTTGACTTAGGCGTGAACTGGGACGTCCAGCGGGACGATAACCAGACGCTGTCACTCTATTTCAATGTTAACAACCTGCTGGACAAGGCGCCTCCGCCGGAATCGCGCAATACCAGCTTCTACGATGTTGTCGGTCGCTTCTTCGTAGCCGGTGCGCGGGTGAAGTTCTGATAACAGGGACGGCTATCCCCCTGAGTGTGAATAAATGGCGGAGGCGGCGATATCTTCGGGACATAATCTCGCGGAACGCCGCCTTTTCCATTGAGAATTCTTGACGGACCCCCGCAATTTTCAATGAGCCCGGACTATCGAACTCCGGTACTGGGCATCCAGACGGATGAGGACATCGATTTAATCGCAATCTGTGCGTTCGAACCCTGCATGGCTACGGCATCGACGTTTCGCCCAATCTGATTTCGACGATCGCCGATGCTGTCCTGGAAGTCTTCGCCATCCCGTTCTTCGCCGTCCCCGAGGGCGTGCGACTGACCTTCTACACTACGCACGCAATCGAAGCGCTGAACTCGAAGCTGCGCCGTGCGGTTCGGCCGCGTGGCCACTTCCCAGGTGACGATACCGCGATCAGGCGGCTATACCTCGTGCGCACAACGCAGCTCAGGAATGGAAACGGCCACCGCGCCAGTGGTCCGAGGCAAAGACCCAGTTCGCCGCGATCTTCGGCGAACGGTTCGTCATCTGATGACGATAAAACGGTCTCGCGCACAAGATTACTGATATTCCCTGGAATTGCGCGGCATCCAGCCAGCCACCACACTCTGCCGCGTTCGTCTGACAGAGCCTTAGTAATCTTTATTTATCGTAGCACGTCCCCGATCAAGGACAATCAGTAAATTTGTCGCGGACAACCAGGCGATCGCGCCGCCCGACAGCTGGCCGCTCGTGCCGAAATCCGCCGAAGCGGTAGCGATTCGCCGCGAGCGGCTGGCGATGCTGCAAAACAGTGCTGCACCCGACGATCGGGCGCTGAAAAACCGGGAAATTCACAATTCGCTTGCACTCCCCCAATATCCGGACTGGAAAATTGGCTGAAACAGCGCCTCAGCCGGTCGCGGTGGGCTTGAACGGCAAGATCGGTGTGGGCTGGTAACGGGTCAGGCGCCATCGGCCATCTTCCTTCGCCCAGACCGTCATCAATCGGGCGTGCAGCGAGATTGGCGCTTCCTTGCCGACCAGCGTGGCTTCCACGCGTTCCTCGCTGGTGACGACAGCCGCCTCACCATAGATGGCGATCTCCTGATCGCTCACCTCGATCTTCTGAAGCCGCATGCGGTCTCCCGCCGAGACGAAGCCGGCCTTGTTGTCCTGCGTGCCCCCAAGATGAAAAAAGATGAGGCTGTCCGACACGAGCCGGTCGAGCACCGCTCGGTCGGCGGTCAGAAGTGCCTCCCGCAGCTGCCGTGCATGTCGGGCGATCATATCAGCGCTTCCTGTCACTGCTGTCTCCATCTCGATTTCAGGTTCAGCTCGAAAGCAATGTTGCAAGGTGAGGATCGAGCGCGGGGTCGCCGCTCGCCCGGGCGTTTGTGGATACGCGAAAAAACAAGCCGTGATTGTCAAACAATGCAACTGGAGGTTTGGACGATTTTTCCTGTGCCGATGATAAGTGTCGCAAACGCGGTGGCAAGACGTTCTTGCGATGGCGCTCGAGCGCCTGGATGCCGAACGCGGTGGAGATATGGCCTTGCCGCCGTCCGGCCCGTGCCTGAAGCCCGACGACAGGATAAGAAGCGTTAATCGCGAGGAGACCGCGATTTGTCGATACCCAATTCGGTGCGACCCGCTCGCGGGGTAACCCGCTGGTCGATGCAATCCGTACCGCTTCCCGCTTGAACTCTTCTGTGTGCCTGATTATTTCACCGGTCTCCTGTTGCGCGCTTTAAGCGCGAAAAGCCGGTTCAAGTCCACAATGTCGGGCAGGATTGACCGGGCAGCTTCAAGCCAGGATGTTGCGGTTGACATCTTCGATGCGTGTACAGCCGGTGAGGCTCATCGCAAGCCGCATCTCACGCTCGATGAGATCAAGAAGAGTTTCAACGCCGCTTTGGCCGCGAGCCGCCAATGCGTACACCCAGGCGCGGCCGAGCAGAACTCCGTGGGCACCGAGCGCGAGCATACGAAGGACATCGAGCCCCGTTCGAACGCCGGAGTCCGCCAGTACCGTAAGATCGCTTCCGACAGCTTCCACGATAGCAGGAAGCGCTGCCGTTGTCGAAAGCGCGCCATCGAGTTGTCGGCCGCCATGATTTGAAACGACGATACCATCTGCGCCCAGATCGCGAGCTGCTCTTGCATCGTCCGGTTCGAGAATCCCCTTGATGACGAGAGACCCTTTCCATGTGGATCTGATCCACTCAAGATCCCGCCACTGAATGGATGGGTCGAAGTTTTTGGCGAGCCAGCCCATAAAGTCGGTCAAGCCACTGTTAGTACCCAGAATAGGCGCTATATTGCCCAGGCGATGTGGTCTGCCACAAACTCCCACGTCCCATGCCCAGGCTGGCTTTTTGATGGCCTGAAGCAGCCGTCGGGAGGAAGCGAGGGGGCCGGACATACCTGAATGCGCGTCTCGATAGCGAGCGCCGGGCACCGGCATGTCCACCGTGAAGACAAGGGTTTCGCAACCTTCTTCGGCTGCCACCGCGAGAAGGTCGCGCATAAATGCGCGATCGCGGATCACATAGAGCTGGAACCATATTGAACCTGAGCTACGTACGACTTCCGCGATGTCGCAGACGGAAACGGTCGAGAGGCAAAAGGGGATTTTTCGTGATTGCGCAGCGCGAGCGGCCTGAACCTCCCCGCGTCGAGCATACATGCCTGTCAGGCCGACAGGTGCCAGACCCACGGGGAGGCCATATTTCTTGCCGAACCAGCGCGTTTCAAGACTGATGTCCGATACATTACGGAGAACGCGCTGGCGAAGGTGAATTCGCGACAGATCTTCGACATTGCGGCGGAGTGTATCCTCTCCATAGGAGCCGCCATCGATATAGTCGAAAAGAAAGCGTGGCAATCGCCGCTGAGCGGCGGATCGAAAATCTGCTCCCGAACTTATAATCATGAGTTTTCCGGCGCTATTGGTTGGAGATGGGCGGTCTTCACCAGCTAGGGTCCGTACGTCAGTTCGGCTTTACAGGCTTCCAGCGCCGCTATGCCAGCGACAGAGAAGGATCTGAGGCACCGACCTCTTCCGGGCCGCCGACGCGGCCGAAAGGTCGGCGAAGCCCCGCTTGCTCCAGAAGAGGCAGCACCTGGCTGTTGAAGCGTTCGATCCCGTCGAGATAATCTACCCAGGTAAAAAGCACGCCGTCCAAGCCTGCATGGGATAGCATCTCCAGCCTCGCGGCGATATGGCTCGGGGTTCCCACGAGTGGAAATCCGCCGGCGCCGGCCGCGAACCGATCGCGAACCTGTTCAAGGAATTCCCGCGAGAGGCCATTTGATTCCTGAGCGGTCTTCTCGATCAAGGCATCGACGCTGGCGCGATTCTGATGAATGACGGAATAATATTTCAGATAGTCCTCAGCCTCGCGCTGGGTATCGCGCTGGACCACAAACGTATGGGCCCATACCTGTACATCGCGTCCGAACATTTCCCGAGCGAGGCGCTTATAGGATGTGATACCCTCACGGACATCCTCGGGCTCTTCCGAGGGCAGGCCGATGAAACACACATCGGCGTGTTCGCACGCGAACCGCTTGCCGCGCTCGGAAGTTCCGGCGTTCATAATGAGGGGACCGCCCCCCTGGACGGGCTTGGGAAGAGAGACCCCGCCGACGATGTCGAAGAACTCGCCATGATGGTCGAACTCTTCAGACGAACGCCAAAGCATTCTGACGAGCTTCAACCACTCGGCAAGATGCTCGTACCGCTGGGCATGCTCTCGAAGCGGAGCCCCGAACATTTCGAGCTCCGGTCGATTCCATCCGCCAACGACGTTCAATGTCAGGCGGCCGTCCGAAATATGATCGATCGTAGCCGTCTGTTTGGCCGCCAGGACGGGATGCATGGACGCTGCGTGTGAAGTTACGAATATCCCGATCTGTTTTGTAGCCTGCGCGATGCCGGCAGCCCATGTGAAGGGATCAAGGGCATAGGCGGAAACATGATCGGGTTTGTCCTTGAGATAGCCCTTCCATCTCGCAAACGGCACAATCGCCTCGTAGCCAGCATCATCGACCGCGCATGCCGCGCGCAGCGAGAGGGACCAATCTTGCTGGTTGGCTTCCGGAACCCGTGTGTGCTGGGCGGTTCCCCGGCCGTTCGTGCAAAAGATACCCAGCTTCAGCTTGTTAGGGCTGCCAATGATCGGGTTGTTCGTCATATATTTCGCCCAATCGGTGAACGTTTCTTGCATGCTGGCCCGTAATCTCGCGCATAGCTCGGCATGGCTTTCCAGTCGCCTGGCGCCGAGGCGATCAAGGCGTTTCACGCCAGGGCATCGCCGTGGCGGCCAAACGTATAGCTATCATGCGGGCGTTCTGGCTTGCGCGGCAACTTCGGCAAACGTCGCCTCATCAACGATCCAGGCATCACCCTCCGGCTTCAGATAAATGCCGGTCGGACCCGAGAAGTGGGAGCCCAGCAGTAGCGAGTTGCGATCCGCGACACGTTCCAGAACAGTTCGCCGGGTGGATCTCGCCATGTCCTGGTTCCAACAGAAATTGTCACCAATGTGCGGGATCGCCACCTGGACAGGGTGATGAATAAGATCGCCGGTGATGATGGCCTCCTGGCCTTCGGACGAAATCACGATGGCGCAGTGTCCTGGCGTATGGCCGGGCGTCGGTTCAAGACGGACTTCATCCACAATGACGTGATCGGCGTCGACGAAGACCGCTAAGCCCGCATCGATGATCGGCCTGATCGAATCGCCCATAACGGCAATGGAATCGCGGTGATCATCCGAGCGAATATGCTCATACTCCGCTTTTGCGAATATATACCGGGCATTGGGAAATGTCGGCACCCAGGCGCCATCGACAAGCATCGTGTTCCAGCCGCAGTGATCGAGATGAAGGTGGGTGCAAAGCACATAATCGATGCTCTCGCGCCGCAAGCCCGCAGCTTCGAGACGCTCCAGAAAAGGACCATTGAGCTTGTGGAATTCGGGAATATCCCGCTCCTTGTCGTTCCCGATGCAGGGATCAACCAGGATACGCTTGCCGCTGGCCTCTATGATGAAGGCCTGGAAGTGCAGCGTGATGTTGCCTTCCTCGTCCGAAAAATGGGGGCAGAGCCAGTCGTTCCGCTTGACGATCTCGTCCTTCGTGGTCTGGATGAAATCTGCCGGATCTCCATTGAGCGGAGGCAGCTCCAGAACCCGCGTGATGCGTGCTGCACCGACGGTCCAGCGCCTGAAGGTTTCACTGTTTGTCACATTGGCTGCCATGGCGGTGCTCCTCAGACTTGTCAGGTTGCAAGGCTGATGGATCCGCAGCAGCGGCATCGATGTGCCGGCCCGAACCCAATGCGGGCTAGCGTCGGCATCCATGTCCTCTCCAGGCTCAACCTTTTTTACCCAAGACGAGCGCCCGATCGCCCCATTTTACCTTCGCCCTTTGCGGCGATCAGTCCAACCGGACATCGAGCACTTCGCAGATGAATGCCGTGTCAAATAGTCCCTGGGCGGCCTGGAGGCTACAATGATGCGATTATACCAGCCATAGCCGAACTGCTATGACAGGCCCTTGCTGGTATCGCGGGCGCCCTGTCGGCCAGATTGCTCCGTGCGATGATCGATTGAGGCATTTCCCGCTAACCCCAGTGCTCGCGCCTTGAGGTGCCCCCAAGCCCAGGATTAAAGTGGTTTGTCGGGTCCAGTGCGCGATAATGCTCCATGAGCGTGGGCTTTGCCTCATAGAGATGGCCGACATTGTGCTCGGCTGGATACTCAGCCCCGCGGTCATCGAGGATGTCGAGCAATTGGCGTTTCACTGCAGCCGCATCAGCGCCCTTGGCTAAAACATAGTCCTGATGAAAGACATGGCAGAAAAAGTGGCCGTAATAGATTTTCTTAACGAACTTATCGTCGAGCGGCACAGGAAGCTGCTCGAACCATTCGGCGTCGTTCCGTCGGAGGGCCACATCCAGGGATATGATATCCTCGACTTCCCGTCCGTGGAGCGCCCGGTACCGCATCGCAGCGCCCGCGATTGCGAACCGATGGAGAAACGCCTTGGCAGCTTCGGCTTCGGTGCATTGAAAAAAATCGCCCGCTTGGTTCGGATATCGTCTCTCAAGATATTGTTGCGCTTCCGAGATGCCTGTTCCGCCCATCTTGAGAACGAGGTGATGCGCGAAGCGATCACGGTACTGCCGCATTCGTTGTGGCAGGTGATCGGCAAACAATCTGCCAGCGAGCTGGAGGAGGCGATCGCTGAGATGTTCGGGCAGGACGGGAAGCTTGCGTACTAGCTCGTCTATGCGTGATTTTAAGGAGAACAGGAGCGGAAGGCGGGCGGTCCCTAACCGCTCGATCGCGATCACCATATCCTTGCCATAAAGCGCCGCAACGTCGAACGCCTCGCGATGAAAATATTCCCCCGAGATCGGAAGCGCGTTGAAGTCGCGTAACACATCTCGGCGGAGCTGCGCGAGATCGCTGACGCTGCTGCTCCCGATATAAAAGGTCGCGGTCGCGGCGTCTTTCGGGAAAGTATCCAGGCGCGCCGCAAGCAGCGCCACCCTTCCGGCGCTCCCGGATGCCTCGTATAACCGGGCCTGATCTGCATTGAAGCGGGCGGGCGTGTGCTCGTCGATTTTTCGCACATGATCGCTATAGTCGCGATCCGATGCCCTGCGGTCGTCTGAAAGCTCGATATCATCCGGCCCGAAAGTGCCCGCTTCAACCCGACGCAAAATCTCTTCAGGTTCCTCGCCGAGAGTGATGCCCAGATGGTTCACCAGCCGCAGCTGACCATCGTTCCCGACCTGCGCGAACAGAGCCATCTCGGTGTAGGCGGGTCCCCGCTGAATGAGGGCGCCACCTGAATTATTGCAGATCCCGCCCAGCACGGACGCTCCGATGCATGATGATCCGATTACGGAATGTGGATCACGTCCGAGCGGCTGCAGAAGCGTTTCGAGCTCGTGGAGGGTTGTGCCCGGCAGACAGACAACCTGTTGCCCCCCATTGATTAGATGGATGCCCTTGATGCGAAGGGTGTTGATGACGATAACGTGGCGGTCATAGGTCCCATGGGGCGTCGATCCGCCGGTCAACCCGGTGTTGGCCGACTGCATTATAACGATGGCCCGCGCGTCCACGCAGACGGACAATACGCGCCAGATTTCGACGAGAGTGCCAGGGCGTACAACCGCGAGGGCGGGGCCTCCGCCCCAGCGATATCCCGTGGTGAAGCGGCTGGTTCGCGCGGGGCCAGTCAGGACGTGGCGCCTGCCGACGATGTCTTGCAAAGCGCGGGTCAGCGACTGTGGCGAAGCACGAGGTGCCATCATCGAATCAGTGTTCATGACGGCAGCTGAATCCCGGTGGTCGGCGTAGAACGTCCAGATGCGATCATGAGCCTGGCGCTTCCCTTGAACAATCCGGCTTGGGTGGAGGATTTTAGCGGCGGTGATGTTTGAGATCGCCAACGAGTCCGGTCACGATTTGGCGTGACCGGAAGAGCCATCGTCCATCGACCTTTTCAAATCGGTCATTATACCGTCCGCAGGCGATTGGCTGGAGCGGGAAACCTTCGGTGGCTTGAAAAGTCGTCACATAGGAACATGCCGAAGCCCCCCGGGGCGGTTCCTCGATCTCGAGTATGATGTTACTCGTAACGTGGCGCGTGCGCGGCGTGCCGTCATCATAGGTTTTGAGCGCCCTGATCAAGAATGCCTCGACCGCATCGGCACCTGAAGCTGGAGGATTGTCATTGAGCGTGAGTTCTCCGTGACTGAACAGCTGGCCTGCTCCCGCGTAGTCGCCATCATCGATCAGGAATGCATAGCGCGCCATCAAATTGGTAATGGCGCGCTCGTCACTAACGATATCTGACATGTCCTGACCTCACGAAAGCGCTGCGATCATAAGGTAGCGACAAGGGCATGCCGCCAGCCGTGACCGACGGTTGATAGTCCATTGCCAGGCAGATCACACCGTCACCCTCCTGCATGCCGTCGGCCGGCCCAATCGTCACGATTCTGACCTTGGGTCTCAAAGTGCACCTTCGATCAGCGTGACACCCGGCCAGTCGCCGGCGTCCACACGGGCGCGAATGGTCTGGCGCAAGAGTGCCTCGAACGCATTGACCGCGGCCGTTCTGGGATGGGTGCGCAATGTACTGATCGTCCATGTGACCGAGAGATTCGCGATTGCCACCGCCTCCATATCATAACGCCTGGAGCCCATCGCGCATCCGGTCATCACCACATAGCCAAGACCGAGCTCGGACAGTTCCAGCATCATTGACGCGCTTGTCTTGATTACGACGTTTTGCGAGCGCCCCAGCCGCGCCAGCCGCTGGTCGGTACGTTTGGCCACTACCGTAGCGTTATATTGGCGTATCGTCGGTCGCTCAGCCAGATCGGCCATGGAAATCTCCTTAAGCTCGGCAAGTCCGCAACCCTTGGGGCCGAACAGATATGCCGCGTCATGAGCAACCGGACTGGAGTCGATCTCGGGGTCATCCTCGACCATGGTGAGTACCGCAAAGTCAAGATATTGCGATTTGAGCATACCCTCGAGCGTTTCGCTTGAGTCTGCGATAACGTTGAGCCGGACATCCGGATACTGCTCGTTGAACTGCTTGACGACCGGTGCGGTGATGCCCTCGGACCAGGACCAAGGCAGGCCCACCGAGAGTTCTCCCTGAGGCTCGGTCTGCCTTGCCAGCAATTCCTCCGAAAGTATGTCGATGTCCGCCAGGATGGCTTGCGCCCGCGTGGTGAGCAAACGACCCGATTCCGTCAGCCGCACACCTCGACCATGTCGCATCAAAAGCTTCACGCGCAAATGATTTTCAAGATGCGCGACATGACGGGTGAGCGCCGGCTGTGTGATGTGCAACTCGCCGGCCGCGCGCGTTATGCTGCCGTGTTCAGCGATTTTCAGGAAATAGCGCAAGCTCAATATGTTCATGTCAACTCCCTGGAGGCTTAAATAAGAGCCGCCCCCAAAGATCAAGCCATAACCGCAATGTTATACCGGAAATGCCGCTATGGGCGCTGTTTGGCGGGGCAGGCAGCGCGTAGCATCGGGGCAGAGTGCGCCGTTCCGACGGCAGAAGGGCGTTCAACTGGAGTGATACATGAGTCTTGTCGCGATGGGCGATATCCCCGCCCTGTATGCCGAGCGCCTTGGTGGCGACCGCCTGTGCGTCGTCCATCAAGATGACCGTCTTTCATGGGGGGACATGGCGACACGCGTCAACCGTCGCGCCTGGGCCCTGAAGCGGCTTGGTATCGGCAAAGACGATATCGTGGCGCTCGTGCTGCCCAATGAAAATGCGGTATTCGAGCTCTCCTTTGCTCTCTGGAAGCTTGGAGCCACCCCATCGTCCATCTCGGCACGGCTGCCGGAGGACGAGCTCAGGGCGGTGCTCGATCTTGCCCGTCCACGTGCCGTCTTCGCGTCCGATCCTGCTATCCGTGCGGCAACGGGGGCGCTGCCCGCTGACTATGGTCTCGAACAAGGCAGCGATGAGCTGTTACCCTCGACTATCGGAAACCATTGGAAAGCCATGACGTCAGGCGGTTCGTCAGGGCGGCCAAAGATGATCGTCGACATGGGGCCGGGCGCCGTGAACATCGGTCAGCCCCTGCTCAACCTGCCCCAAGGGGGAACAGTGCTCAACGCTGGCCCGCTCTGCCACAATGCGCCGTTCACGTTCATGTCGATGGCGCTGCATCATGGCAACAGCGTCATCAGCATGCCGCGTTTTGATGCTGAGGAAACGCTGCGCCTCATTGAGCGCCATCGGGTCGCATGGGCAAATTTGGTGCCCACAATGATGAGCCGCATCTGGGCCTTACCCGAAAAAACGCGCTCGCGCTACAATCTTTCCTCGCTTGAGGCCGTGTGGCACACCGCCGCGCCGATGCCCGCCTGGCTCAAGGAGGCGTGGATCGACTGGATCGGGCCTGAGAAGGTCTGGGAAATCTACGGTGGAACCGAGCGACAGGGCAACACTGTCCTGAGTGGCATCGAGTGGCTGACCCATCGCGGGTCCGTCGGGCGCCCGATCAACTGCCATATTCGCATCCTTGGTGGAAATGGCCAGCAGTTGGGCCCTGGCAAGGTGGGAGAGATCCATTTTTTGCCCTTCACCGGCGCGGGCTCAACCTATCGCTATCTAGGCGCGGAGCCGCATCGTTCGGACGATGGCTACGAGACCATCGGCGATTTCGGGTGGCTGGACGAGGACGGGTATCTCTACATTGCCGATCGACGCGCCGATTTGATCTTGCGTGGTGGCGTGAATGTCTATCCCGCCGAAGTCGAGAATGCGCTGTCGGAGCATCCCGGCGTGGCACTTGCCGTCGTGATCGGCCTACCCGACAGGGACCTCGGAGCAGTGGTCCATGCTATCGTGAACCCTTCCCAGGACATGCCGGAAGCGCCGACAGCGGAAGCACTGAACGATTTCCTGGCCACCAGGCTCGCGCGTTTCAAACTGCCCGCAAGTTACGAATTCACCGACGAGCCTCTTCGCGACGAAGCGGGCAAGGTGCGACGTAGCCAGCTGCGCGCCGAAAGAATTTCGGCGCAATCGACTCTCGAAAGCGTGCCGTTCCACGGCTGACACCAGCCAACTCTCGCGACGGAAAAACGTCTATGGCATTCATCATCAGCCTCCTTCTCTTCGTCGTGCTTCTAGGCCTTTCCGATCGCAGGCTGCCCTGGCCTTCGAGCAAAGACGAGAAATGATTATCGGCCATTATGGTTTGGCCGCCGCCGTCAAGGCGCGCGAGCCCTCCATTCCTCTTTGGGTACTCATGTTGGCGACAGTCTGGATGGATGTCGTTTTCATCCCCTTCCTTGCCGTCGGCGTCGAGTGGATTGAACGGGTCCCCGGGGCGCCCCACTATGGCGGTCTCACCATACACGCGGACTATACGCATTCCCTGGTTGGGGCGGCACTGCTCGCGGTTGCGTTGGCCTGCCCGTCGGCGCGGAAATGGGGCGCCCGCAGCGGCCTGCTCGTGGGAGCCCTGGCGCTCTCTCACTGGTTTCTCGACGTGATTGTCCATCGGGATGATCTGCCCTTACTTCCCGGAAGCCCTGGCGGTTTGCCGAAGTTCGGGTTCGGTCTCTGGACTATGCCGGAGGCAGCATTGGCTCTGGAAATCCTCATCTTCGCCATGGGCATGTACGCGTACTGGCGGGCCGCCACCAATGCAGCGCTTGCGGGAAATGTCAGTCGATGCGTGGCCACCCGCAGCGCCTTCAAGGCGATTATCTTCGGCGCGATCGTCGTCATTCTCGATGTGACCGGTCTGGTCAGCTGATGGTGTCGTCGGCGTGCAATCAACGCATGGCTGTATTGTGACGGAGGCATGCGGCAAACGCATTTCAAGCGCTCATCCACGTGGACACCGAGCCCGTAGGCCGAAGATCAGGAGAAAAGAAGTGCAGGCACTCACGTCATCGTTATTCGACGGGAGCGAGGTCGCAGAGGACACGCTTGCGATGGCGGCCGGAGCAAAAGCCCGGCTCACGACGCTGCCGCCCCTATGGACCCCCGACCACGCCAAGCCAATCCGCGACGCGCGCAATACCGGGGTTGGCGGCTTTCCGACAATCATCCGCTCAGAGCGAGCCGAGACGCTGCATATTGAACGATCTGACGGCGAAGTGCCCGTCCGGGTCATAGCGGCGCCGGCGCCCAAGGGCATTTACCTCCATTTCCACGGCGGCGGCTGGTTCATGGGCGCTGCCGATCTCCAGGATCCCATGCTCGTGCGTTACGCGGACGAGGCAAACGTCGTTTGCGTGAGCGTCGACTATCGACTGGCACCAGAGCATCCCTTCCCGGCGGCGCTGGATGACGGTGTGGCGGTGGCCAAATGGCTGGTGGACAATGCGGTAGACAAATGGGGCGTGGACAGGATTGTGGTTGGCGGCGATTCCTCGGGGGCGCATCTTGCCGCATTGACCCTGATCGAGATGCGCGATGCGTTCGATGTCCGCTTTTCCGGCGCGCATTTCGTCTACGGCTTTTTCGATCTTGCATTAACGCCCTGGGCGCAGCAATTCGGTGACGCGCGCAGCACCCCGCGTACAACGGATTTGCATGGCTTTGTGGACGCTTTCATCGGTCCTGACCGCGATCGCCGATCTCCCGATGTTTCCCCATTCTATGCCGATTTGGCCGGCGCATGCCCAGCGCTGTTCCTTGTCGGTACCGAAGATGCGCTGCTTGAGGACAGCCTCTTCATGCACATGCGCTGGCTGGCCGCCGGAAGTCCGAGCGAACTGCGGGTCTATCCCGGGGCCCCGCACAATTTTGTTGCCATGCCCTGCAGAGCTGCCGCCGATGCGCATGAAAGGGCTATCGCGTTCATCAAGAAATGCCTGACCTGAGACGGTTCTTATGGCGGCCACCGGGCAATCCGGCATGGCTCCAATAAAGACTGACGATTGGATGCCTCAACCGAGGTCGAATATATTGGGAGAAACGGCATCCCGCCTGCCAGCCCGACAACAGGAAGGTCTGTCTAGTGAGTTTCGAATATGGCGCCGCGTCGAGTGGCCGGGCGCAGGACATTGCGGACCGTGTTGACGCTTTTGTCCGTGAAAAGGTCATTCCCTACGAGCGTGACCCGCGTCTTGGTGGACATGGGCCGACCGACGAACTGGTCCAGGAGCTGCGGGAGAAGGCGAGGGCCGCTGGTGTGTTGACGCCGCACATCATGAGCGACGGAACCCATCTGACGCAGAGCGAGACAGCCGCGGTTTTCGTTCGATCAGGCCTTTCTCCGTTGGGACCGCTCGCGTGCAACACCATGGCGCCCGATGAGGGAAATATGTATCTGCTTGGCAAGGTTGGCTCGCCCGAACAGAAGGCGCACTTTCTCGAACCATTGGTATCGGGGGCGGCGCGATCGGCTTTTTTCATGACCGAGCCCGCGGAGGAGGGGGGCGCAGGCTCCGATCCTTCGATGATGAAGACGACCTGTCAGCTGGACGGCAACCACTGGGTAATCAACGGCCGGAAGAAGTTCATCACCGGTGCCGAAGGCGCAAAAGTTGGCATTGTCATGGCCAGATCGGATGATGGTGCGTGCATGTTCCTAGTCGACCTTCCCGATGCGGCGATCAGAACAACCCGCGTGCTGGACACGATCGACAGCTCGATGCCCGGCGGCCATGCCGAGATCGACATCGTGGACCTTCGCGTGCCAGCCGACCAGATGCTCGGTGCATCGGGGGAAGGGTTCAAATATGCGCAGGTGCGCCTGAGCCCTGCGCGCCTGTCTCATTGCATGCGTTGGCTGGGCCTTGCCATTCGCGCCAACGAAATCGCGAGCGACTATGCCTGTCGCCGCCAGGCATTCGGCAAGGCTCTCATCGATCACGAGGGCGTGGGCTTCATGCTGGCGGATAACCTCATCGACCTCAGGCAGTCGGAACTGATCATCGCGTGGTGCGCGGGCGTGCTCGACACCGGTTCCCTTGGTACCGTCGAGAGCTCAATGACGAAGGTTGCGGTATCCGATGCTCTTTTCCGCGTGGTCGATCGCTGCGTTCAGGTCATGGGGGGCAGCGGCGTAAGCGGAGATACAATCGTCGAGCAGGCTTTCCGTGAAATACGCGCCTTTCGCATCTATGACGGGCCGACCGAGGTGCACAAATGGTCTCTCGCAAAGAAGATCAAGCATGACTGGTCGGCCGCACGGGCAAGCGTGGCACAGTGACGGAGCAGTCCGGCGCGAATTCGGGTACAACCACCGTTCGCGAAGGCTATGCCTTCGACATCCTCGCGCTCGACCGCTGGATGAAAGATCATGTAGACGGCTTTGCCGGACCGCTGACGATCGAGCAATTCAAAGGCGGGCAATCGAACCCCACCTATAAGCTCACGACCCCGCAGCGATCCTACGTGCTTCGCCGCAAGCCCCCCGGCCAGCTTCTCAAGGGAGCACATGCTGTCGATCGCGAGGCCAGGGTCCTTATGGCTTTGGGCAGAGCGGGGTTTCCGGTCGCTCATGTCTACGGTCTGTGCACTGATGAGACTGTGATCGGCACCTGGTTCTATGTCACGGCGATGGTCGAGGGTCGAATCTTCTGGGATGCCACGATGCCGGGCATGTCGCCCGGCGCGCGCGCCGCTCACTTTGACGCGATGAACGATGCTATCGCAGCATTGCACAGTATCGATTTCATAGCCATCGGGCTCGCCGACTTCGGCCGATCAGGCAATTATTTCGAGCGTCAGATCGCGCGCTGGTCGAAGCAATATCTTGAAGACGCCGAGGCAGGACGTGACCCTAATATGGACCGCCTTGTCGACTGGCTGCCTCGGCACATTCCGGCTGGCGACGAGACCAGCATTGTCCATGGCGATTTTCGCTGCGACAATATGATCTTCCATCCGACTGAGCCAAGGGTTTTGGCCGTGCTCGATTGGGAATTGTCGACATTGGGACACCCGGGCGCGGATTTTGCCTATCACGCGATGATGTTCCGAATGCCGCCGCATATCGTGGCCGGTCTTGGCGGCGCGGATTTTGCGGCTCTCGGTATTCCTTCCGAAGCTGATTATCTCTCCGCATATTGCGCGCAGCGCGGTCTGGCGGGCATGCCGGGTTACGATTTCTACATCGCGTTCAACTTCTTTCGGCTGGCGGCAATCTTCCATGGGATCAAGGGCCGCGTCCTCAGGGGGACTGCCTCTTCGGCCCAAGCACGCGAGCGGGTTGCTGTCCTGCCAGAACTGATGGCCATCGCCTGGCGTCAGGCGGAAAGGGTTGGGGCAGGGGCGTGAGCCATAAGATTGAGGTTATGCCGGGAATGTGTTCGCCTGGCTGTTTGACTCCCGCATAGGCGCGTAACCTTCGTACCAACCCATGCCAGTTTTGTTATCGGAGAAGTCTCAATGTCTGAAGCCAAACTATTCCAGGATGTCATTCGCGGCCGCAGGTCTCCGCGCAGCTTCCTGCCAGACCCGGTGCCTCAAGAGGTGCTCCAGTCGGTGCTCGAGGACGCGCGTAACACACCCTCCAACTGCAACTATCAACCCTGGATGATCCACATAGCATCCGGGGCATCACGCGACAAGCTGAGCGCGGCGTTTCTGAACGCGGCGGGCCAGCAGAGTTTCACGTGGGATTTTCCATTCGACTTCGACAGCTCCTACGGCATTTATACCGAGCGCCGGCAGAAGCAAGGAGCAGGTTATTATGAAGCGGCCGGAATCTCACGCGATGCCACTGGACAGCGCAACTTCGCTGTCATGAAAAATCTCCAATTTTTCGGCGCGCCGCATGTCGCTCTGCTCTTCATGGCCCCGGTATACGAGACCGTGCGCGTTGCAGGTGACGTGGGCATGTACGGACAATCCTTGCTTCTGTCGCTCGCGGCCCACGGGCTGGGCGGCGTACCCCAGACACTGCTGAGCTTCTTCGCCGGCACGGCGCGGGAGGTTCTGGGTATCGATCCCATGTACAAGATGCTGTTTGGTATCTCTTTTGGTTATCCAGAGCCGGGAAATCCGGTGAACAGTTTCCCGCTCGACAAGGCTTCGATCGAGGAGACAGTGATTTTCCACAACTGACAGGATGAGATGCCCAGGAGCATCCGACGGCATCGATGTTACCGGATGCTCCTTTTGCAAGCAGATCGACGCTGAGGGCTGGTGGCAAATCGAACATGCGATCTTCGTAAAGTAATGTCGCCAACCTGCTTTTGGAGGGCTGCGATTCAGTAGGGCACATCGCGGCGCTCGAGAAATCTGCGATCCTCGGGTCCGCAAAAGCCGCAAGATTATCGACTCCCGCCCGCACCTTGCGCATCGCTACAAGGCAGGCCAAGGCACCACAACGCCGTCGAAAAGCGCGGTTTGCGGCAGCAAGGGTGGCCGGTGCCGCTACGAGGAGGGCGCTGACCCCGCCCTTGCTGCGCCTGTGGAAGTGTAGATGACCGGCAGCGTGCGCGAGTGTTCACCACAGCCCCGATTACGGCCGCGGATAATAGGCATCGTATGCCTCCGACTCGAGCTGCCAGATGAAGGATCGGGTCAGTTTGCCGTCGGCAATCTCGTAGACGCAGAGGCGGGGAACGATCAATTCAGGGTGCCCGGCGCGCTTGTGCTTCTCTTTCAGCAGGACTGCGACCATCGCGTCGCCCGCCAGCAGGATCGTCGGCGTACCGACAATCTGGAGGTTGCCCTCATTCAGCTCGAGGATGCGATGGAGAACCTTCTCCGATTCCGCCGGGCTATTCTGAGTGCCCGCGAATTCCGAATTGCCGGCGGTATAATTCGCCTTTCCTTCGGCGAAAAAACTCAGCATCCGAGCAAGGCCCTCAGGGCCGCCTTCCCCAAAAGACCCGTAATAGTCAGTCACAAGTTTGTAGTTTTCGCTCGCGGTTGCCATGATCATCTCCTTATTCAAACACGATATGTCTTCGGTAAAATACTAACGGCTCGTATCCTGACTTTGCAGTTGCTTTTCAAGCTGGTTGAGATGCGTCGCTCGCCGCGGTAAATCGGCAAAGGAGGCGGATAACCAAAAGCAACGCAGGAGAATAGTGCCTGCGAGGCATCAATGGCCAGAGTCTTACGGATGTTGTCGGCGAAGAGTCCGGGGTGGGACTGCGGGATCCGGACAGCCCGCAGGATCTTAGGATGCCCGGGAATGTCCTCGCATGAACGTCGGCATCGGCCGCAGCGGAGAGTCGTTCCCCACGCTGCGGCCATAAGGCAGAAACAAAGCCAGCTCCTGACACGCAGCATCGCCCCTTGCCGATCGAGGTTTGCTCTAAGCGCCTTCGCGCATCCTCATTGCATCCGCGCCTGGCTCCAGCGGCGTTCGTGTCGCGAGTGTAAGGCGATTCATCGTCATGTAGTAACCGATGGCGATAATGGCTTCGAGAACCTCCTGCGCGGTGAAGTGGCAGGAAAAGCGCTCGAACACCTCATCCGCTACATTGCCGCCCTCAATGACCTGCTTGCCAAAGTCCAGAAGAGCCTGCTCCGCTTCATCGAACGCGGCAGAGGCAAGATCGAGCTCCTCAATCGCCGCCACCATCGCCGGAGTGGCTCCAAGCCTCTCGGCGATGACGCGGTGCTGCGACCAGACATATTGTGCGCCGTCGAGTCGGGCGGCGAGCAAAATCAGCAGTTCGCGCCGTAGCCCTGGAAGCACCTGCTCGTTCATGACCGCGTTGCCCAGCATGAGCTGCGGGATGACGCAGGTGCTCGCGTGCGCTGCCATTGCTATGATGTTCATCCGCATGGGAAGCGAGCGCAGCGTCTCTCCCGCAGGTCCCTCCATCTTGTCGATGTCGATCAGCGGAAGCCGGCTCGCAGCATTGACCTCGGTGCTCATAGATAGCCCTCTTCGATAATAGCCGGAGATCAAACCCGGTCGGTGGTGCGATAATCGCCATACTGGCCGTCGCGCTGGTCGAGCGCGCCGGTGACACTTTTTCGGAGTTCGGCCACATAGGCGATGACCTCGGGCGTGAACCACGCCTGCGCCTGGATCTCCGTTCCAGCGCGTAACCCGGCCCGGATGCCCATCGCCTCCATCTGCCGATGAAGCGCCCGCTTGTTCATCTGCTGCAGCGGAGCGGGGACCTTCGCCACGCGCTCTGCTATGTCCAGCACGGCCGCCTCGAGCTTGTCGATGGGAAAGGACCGGTTTGCAAAGCCGAACTCGGCGGCCCGCTTGCCCGAGATGGAGTCGCCCGTCAGCATCATTTCCGCAGCCTGTCGCATGCCCATCAGCCAAGGGAAAACCTGGTTGTCCGGAGGACTCATAAGGCGGATCGGCGGATAGCCGATCTCGGCGTCATCCGCCACATAGACCAGGTCACAGGCCGAGGCGAGTTCGCTTCCTCCGGCGAGGCAATAGCCGTGCACCTGCGCGATGAGCGGCTTGGCGAGGTCCCACATCCGGAAGCAGCCTTCCACGACATGGCGGCTCCAATAGCCGATGCCGGACGCGGTGTAGTAAGGAACTGGCCTGTCCCCGCTGCCCTCCACCGACCCCTCGGAAAGGTCATAGCCAGAGGAAAAACATTTTCCCGCGCCGCGCAGAATGATGACGCGAACGGTGTCATCGGTATCCGCTTGTTCCAGCACGGAGAACAGTTCGCGCCGTAACCCGTTGCTCATGGCATTGCGCTTTTGAGGACGATTAAGCGTCACCCGCAGGATCGCTTCCCGGGGCCGGTCGACCTCGAGGTATTCGAAGCCGTCATAATTGTTGCTCATTCCATTGCTCTCCACGTCAAGTCGGTTATTCGGAATTTAACTGGACAAGGGACCAGGCGACCAATGCCTACCGCTCATTGCAGCCATGTCCGGAGAATTTTGTGTCGACCCCGCCCGGCTATTCCCTGCCCACCGCACGACGGGAAATTGCAAGGTCCAGATGGGCGCCCGCGTCCATGATGAGGGTCTCTCCTGTGATCGCTGCCGCATCTTGCGAGCAGAAATAGGTGATGCCGCCGGCGATATCCTCCGGCGTCGGTGCGCGCCCGAGCGGCATCGCACCGGTAACCTCGTTCAGCGCCACGGCGTAATCTTCTGGTGACATGCGGTCCTCAAACCACCGGGTCGCCACGAAGCCCGGGCACACAGCATTGATGCGAATATCAGGAGCGAGCGCGCGTGCCAGAGTCTTCGTGAGGTTGATGAGGGCAGCCTTGGACGCTGCATAGGCTGAACACGTGCCACCTCCGAACAATCCGGCGATCGATGCGACATTGACGACAGTACCTCCGCCGAGCGCTCTCATCCCCGGCACTGCCGCGCGGATCATCTGGTAGGCACCGGTCACATTGGTGCGGAAGATATTGGCAAAGTCTTCGTCGGACAGCCCATCAAGCCGGGCGTGGGGCACGAACTTTGTGGCAGCTGCATTATTCACAAGGATTCCCACATTGCCGCCAAGCTTTATCTCCGCCGCCGCTACCAGCTGGCGGCAATCTTTGTCGCTGCCGACATCCGCCGCGATGGCGACCGCCCGGACGCCAAGCTGGCGGCAAGCTTCTGCAGTTTCCTCTGCTTCACTCCGGCTGGCCCGGTAGTTGACGGCGACGTGGGCACCTCGCTTGGCAAGCTTGAGCGATGTTGCACGCCCTATGCCGGTGCCGCCACCTGTGACGATGGCGATTTTGCCGTTTAGATCCACGTGACCTCCCCTTGTTCCGCTCAATAATCGAAGACTGCGGACACGCCGCCAAGCCCCTCGAAATGAGCGCTGATTGCCGCGTTCGGCCCGGCGGTGAGCAATGCGGACGGCGACAGCGTCGCAAGGATCTGGCCCTTCTGTATACCTTGCCGCTCACGTGCCGTGTTGGCACCTACGAAAACCAGAATGAACGGGTCGACCACCGGGTGACCGCCGACGGCCTCGCTTGCAGTCTTGTCGCCCTCTCGCGCCACGTGGCGCATTTTTCTGAAATCGAGAGCGCGCCAGTCGGCGAGCGCCTCGCCGACCACAAAACCTCCGCTCAACGTATTGTCCGCATAGGCTTCGAAAGGGCGATCCGCCATGTCCTGCATGCTGTTGACGTCGAACCGGAAGGCGAGGAACTCGATCGCAGGAACAGCATCGACAGCCTGTGCAACCTCCTCGTAGCTATAAGGCTCGGCACGTGGCGGAAGATCACGGTTGGCGCGGAACACGATCTCGGGCTCCCAGATCCGGATGCGCGACATCTCGGGCGTGATATGATCGCCCGAGCGGAGCAGGTTGAAGATCGGTGCGACGAGATTAGGCTGTCCCGCCTTGAATGGGAAATAGAGCTTCCATCCCTTCACAGGCTGATCAAAATTTTCGACAAGGCTGTCGAATATTTTCTGTACATCAAAGAAGGAAGCGGGGCGACATTCTTCGGGGAATCGCACCACCGGCCGCTCAGCGGTTCCTCGATAGAGCGAGATGACGAGATTGGCAGCCTGACGGGCACTTGCTTGATCCATAAGCGTATTCCTTCTTCTTCGACCGATAATTATGCCAATGGACCACACGCTGGCGGGCGTTCCGCGTCGGCGCATTTTCCTAATAAAATCGAGGCTGGGGCAGCGGTGCACCTTGTCGGGCAGGAGCCGTCACGCCGCATCGTAAGGTTTGCCGAAAACACCCGGCCGCCGGCAAGCAGACATTGTCGGGGGCGGCTTCGGCATTCCGCATCAATGTGCCACAACTCCCCTCCTGATTTGCTCAGCCCCGGCTTCGGGCATTTTGGCTATTTTCGAGGCGCTGACGGCCAGCGACTAGGTCAGATTGCGACATCGGAAATATAACCGGGGCAGCATTGCTGCAGTCCTTGCAGGCCGTGCATACAGCGGCGCACGCTCCTCAGTGCCCCGGTGGGGCTGGGGAGCAGAAAAGACAGCTACAGCTGGTCTCGATCGTGGCCTGGGTGACGGGGCAAATGTAGCGTCGACGCCGTATGCTCGTCGAGCCGGGCTGGTCGAAGGGGCGGAAACGAATGGGAGTCACGACTGCACCGGTCGAACCGCGCCGTCTTTTCAGGCGCGAGACGAAGGGATTTGTCACCGCGCCCATCACCCTGCAACTCGAACGCGGCCGCATGCAATTCCTTGCTAATGTTCTGGGAGAGTCCAATCCGATTTTTACCGACGCTGAGGCGGCGCGCGCCCAGGGGTATCCGGATATAGTCGCGCCGCCATCCTTTCCGGCGGTGGTCGAAACACTGGCAAACGAAGATCCTCGTCAACTGCGCCGGCACCTCGATGGTAACGGACACTTTCTCGATGTCGCTGGAGGACTTCCGGCGAATCATGGCCGTGAATGTGGAAGGCACCTTTCTGGGCATGAAGCACGCCGTCCCCATCATCGCGAACTCCGGTGGCGGGTCCGTGGTCAACATTTCCTCGATGGCCGGCCTCAAAGGCATCGCCGGCATGACGGCCTATTGCGCCTCCAAAGGCGCTATCCGGATGATGAGTAAGGCTGTAGCGCTTGAGTGCGCCGGCATGCGCAACAACGTCCGTGTCAACTCGGTCCATCCGGGATTTGTCGATACGCCGGCGCTGCGGAAGCACATCGATGACGCCACCAAGGCTGGTCACGGTCGTGGCCTGGAGACAATCGAGCCGGACGAAGTCGCCAAGACCGCTGTGCCGATCGGAGTTGCTTGTACCTCCGAAGAGGTAGGCGAAATGGTGGCCTATCTGGTCTCGAACGGGGCAAGACACGTCACAGGTGCCGAGATTCCGATCGATGGCGGAATGACAGCCGGTTAAAGAAGCATGGATTGAAGCGCCGGAAGTGATGCGTTTATTCAGCAGCTTCTGATTGAACGGCGATGGCAGCAACTCAAGTCTCCGGCCTCATGGTTTGATCCTTCCGGCGGTGGTGCGCCAAACGGCTACCGTCGATACTGCATAAGGTGCTGCACCTTCCCCCGGGGCATGCATCTTGCTCCGCGCGACGGAATGACGGGAGATTTGCGGTCACAGAATCGCGCAACTTGCGATCGACGGGATCGACAGAATGAAGGGAAAAAAATGGAAATGTTCGATCTGACCGGCAAGGTTGCCGTTGTGACAGGCTCGTCGCGCGGCATCGGTCGAGCGATCGCGGAGGCCTATGTGGAGGCTGGCGTCCGCGTCGTCATTTCCAGCCGGAAGCAATCCGCCTGCGACGCCGTGGCCGGCACCATCAATGCCCGCTATGGTGAGGAGCGCGCGATCGCGGTCGCGGCAAGCCTTTCCGACAAGAGCGCTCTGGAGGCATTGATCGCCAAAACCCGGCAGCGGTTCGGACATATCGACCTGCTTGTCTGCAATGCGGCTTCCAACCCTTATTATGGTCCGATGGCGGGCATCAGCGACGAGCAGTTCCGCAAGATTTTCGACAATAATGTGCTCGCCAATCATTGGCTAATAAGGATGGTCGCGCCCGGGATGATTGAACGACGGGAAGGCGCGATCATCGTGGTTTCCTCAATCGGCGGTTTGATCGGCTCTGATGTCATTGGCGCTTACAATGTCTCGAAAGCGGCCGATTTCCAGCTTGTACGCAACCTTGCGACCGAGCTTGGCCCGCACAATGTCCGGATCAACGCAATCGCGCCTGGGGTCATTCGCACCGATTTCGCGCGCGCGCTTTGGGAAGACCCGGAGGCTGAAGCAGCCTTACGACGGGCGACCCCGCTCGGACGCATCGGAGAACCCGAAGAGATAGCAGGCACCGCAGTCTTCCTGGCATCGAAAGCCGGCGCCTATGTGACCGGGCAAGCTATCGTCGTCGATGGCGGATCCACCATCAAGGGCACGCTCTGAAAATGCGCCTCGGACATCGATGAGGTCTGGCTCAACGGCTATGACTGGCCTCGGCACACAGGTGGTCCGATGTTCCGGGCTGAACAGGTTGGACTCGACAAAGGTCGTAGACACCCTGAACTGCTATTGTGACGGGCTCGGCGCCGCCTTTTCTCTTTCGCCTCTTCTCGCCCGATGCGCAGCCCATGGAGGCTCGCTCTTCGGCAATGCCGAGGCCTGACCGACAAACCAACCGGGAAACATCGCCATGCCCCTGCGCTTTGCCAACCCCGCCCCCGAGGCCTATCATGCCCCTCTTATCATCCGGCATCTGCTGGATGGTGTTCTGACAAAGGCGGGCGATCAGCAGATTGTCTATCGCGATCAGGCGGCCTTCACCTACCGCGAATTTGTGGACCGGGTTGGACGACTGGCGTCGTTGCTGGAGACGCTAGGGACCGAGCAGGGCATGACTGTGGCGGTCATGGACTGGGACAGCCATCGCTACCTCGAGGCCTATTTCGCTGTTCCAATGATGGGCGCCGTCCTGCAAACTGTGAACGTCAGGCTGCCCCAACCTCAGATCGCTTACACCTTGCAGCACGCAGAGGCCGGGATTCTTCTCGTCCATCGCGACTTCTTCCCAATTGTCGAGGCGCTGCTCCCCGCTCTCCCTACCATCAAGGCGGTCATCGCGATCATGGACGGCATCCATGATCCGCTCCCCGCTTGGGCACGCGGGGAATATGAGGCTCTCTCTGCTGAGGCGCCAGCTGACTATCCCTTCGTGGATTTTGACGAGAACGCCGTAGCGACCACCTTTTACACGACCGGCACCACGGGTAATCCGAAGGGCGTCTACTTCACCCACCGCCAGCTTGTACTTCACACACTTGCTGTGGCCGGGCCATATGGCGCATCGACGGCTTCTCCCAGTCTGGGGGTTGAAGACGTTTACATGCCACTAACGCCAATGTTCCACGTCCATGCCTGGGGGGTCCCCTACATTGCGACCATGCTGGGGGTGAAGCAGGTCTATCCCGGGCGCTACGAGCCGGAGATGATCTGCAAGCTGCGTGACGACCATAAAATCACCTACTCGCACTGCGTTCCGACCGTGCTGGAAATGGTTCTGCAAGCCGCCGAACAGACCGCAACGGACCTGACGGGGTGGAAGATGACCACCGGCGGCTCAGCGCTCGCCAAGGCGCTGTGCGGGAAGGCCCGCCGGCGCGGTATGCTTTCGGCCGCTGGCTACGGGATGTCCGAAACGTGCCCGACGATTCTGAAGGCCGCCCGGCGCACATCTGTCGCGTTCAGCGACGAGGATGAGATGTTGGCCACCTTCACGGCCTCAGGCATTTCCGTTCCACTCGTCGAGGTGCGAATCGTCGACGAATTGATGAACCCGCTTCCCCATGACGGTCGGACGCGCGGCGAACTTGTGCTGCGGGCTCCCTGGTTGACCGCTGCTTATGCCGGCGATCCCAAGGCGTCGGAAGCTCTCTGGCGCGGCGGCTGGATGCATACCCAGGATATCGCGACGATCGACCCCTTGGGCAGTGTGCAGATTCGCGATCGGTTGAAGGACGTCGTCAAGACTGGGGGAGAATGGGTTGACTCCATCCAGCTCGAAGAGCTCGTGGCGACGGCTGAAGGTATTGCAGAGGCTTCGGTGATCGCGGTGCCAGATCCAAAATGGGGAGAGCGGCCATTGGCTATCGTGGTGCCCCGGCCTGGCGCTGACCTTACCCTGGAGATCATCAACGGCCCGGTGGAACACGCTATCGCAAGCGGTGAGATCACGCGCTATGCGAAGCTCGACCGTTTCAGGATCATGGATCATCTTCCCAGAACAAGTGTCGGAAAAATCGACAAGAAGCAACTGCGAGCGCTTTTTGCAGAACAGGCGGGATCATCGGAGTCGGGCGTATGACTGCAGCACTTGCCAGGGCAACTACGCTGGCTGGCCCGCATGCGACGACCTCCCACATCGGCCGGATCGGCTCACTGACCGTGGCTTATTTGGAGCCTTTCAACGCCGTCACGCAGCTGGCTTCACCCGATCACGTATGCGGGGGCAGGCCAGGCTGAAATGTGTTGATGTCATCGCTTGCTGACGCACCGGAAATTTCAACAGGCCGATCTGCCGGCGCGTGCTGAGCGCTACCTGCATCCCGTGCCGCAGAACCGCCATACCGAAGCGGAAGTAAAATTGTCGACATCCCCAAAAAAGCTCCGGCAAGCTCGACCAAAAAAAGAGGGGCGCCGAGATGATCCCGGCACCCGTTTTCCGCTTGAGCTGCTCGCCTTAGAACTTCACTGACAAGGAGCCGCCGTAAGTGCGAGGCGCGGCAGGGGCGGCCGGATATCCACCAGTACCAGCGGGACCTGCCGACTCCTGTCCGATGAGATAATAGCGCTCGTTTCCGAGGTTCTTGCCCCACAAGCTGACCGTCAGCCAGTCGAGCGAAGTGGGTGTGAATGTCAGCGAAGCGTTTACGAGCGTTACAGATTTCGCAGCGAGATTATTGTCAGCCGTCCACGGATAGGACCCGGTATAGGACATGCTGACGTCGCCCACCCACTCGCCTATATCTGTTGTCACCGCGTAGTTCGCACCTAGGTCGAACCGCCACTCCGGAACGTTGGCCATCCGGTTGCCACTGCCATCACCTAGCACCGGACCGGTGATGATCGAGCCCGGAGTGAGCCCACCGGAAAAGATCGGGGTGTTGGTGAATCTAGTGTATTCCGCATCCAGGTACGTCGCTGCGCCGCGAAGTGTGAGCCCTTTGGATACAATGGCCTCGATCGAAGCTTCCGCGCCCCGGATCCTTGCCTTTTCAGCGTTGGTGAGGCTAACAGCCGAAACCGTGCCGGTATTTATGGTCGTAAGCACCTGCGGACTGGTGATGTCGCTCCAGAACGCCGCACCATTCAGCCTGATACGGCGATCCAGCAGCTCGGTTTTGAGTCCGATTTCATAAGCCTGGACCTTCTCAGGATCGGCAGCTTCGGTCTGAAGAGGAAGCGTGTTGTAGGCGCCCGCCTTGAAGCCGCGGCTGACGGATGCATATGCCATCACGTCATCGGTGAAGCGGTGGTCGAGCGCTACACGATAAGTGAAGGCGTTTGTCTTCGTCTTGTCACTGAAAGGGTTCGGCACGCCTGGCGCGGCTGCGGAAACCTCACCAACGCCTGGGATCACGTAATTCTGTTCGCCGTAGCCCGAGATTCTGTCATGCGTGTACCGCCCCCCAACCGTCAGGTTTGTCCTCTCGCCAAGAGGCGCGGTGACCTGCACAAAACCGGAATAACTGTTGACGATCTGCCGACTGAAAAAGTTCAACTGCGCGCCCGGGGCCACAAACAAGTTGAACAGGTCGCCATATCCCACGGCTGGATTGTAGCCCGCCTTCCAGTGCAGATAATAGGCGCCAAGTATCCAGTTGATCTTCGAGTCACCCTTGGACTTTACCTGAAATTCTTGCGTGATCTGGTCATCCTGGTCACCGAGATCGGCGCTGTAGAAGGGCTGCCCGCTGTAGTCCAGGTCGGTGCGATAAACGCCATCGGATTTGCGGAACGCCGAGATCGAGACAATGTCAGCGAAGCCCACGTCCTGGTCTATCCTGAGCGAGCCACCATAGCCTTCCTCCGATGAGTCCGGGCGATGGTCCAGGCGCGTGTCGTAAAACGTTTCCTTGTCGTTTTTCAATGACGTCAGGACGGTTCCCTCGACGACATTGAGGCCGAACGTTCCCTCGTAGAAGTCCTGAACCGACCCGATATCGCTCCGCGACTTCGCATAGAAGCCAACGAGCTTGATCCCGGTACGATCAGTTGGCTCCCAAACGAGCTTGGATCGGAGGGTCACGAACCAACCAAGGTTGGCGTCCTCGCCCGTGGTGAGGCTCTTGCCCCATCCGTCGCGCTGATCCGATCCTGCCACGGTGATATTCCAGGCAAGAGTGTCGGTAAGGGGAGTGGATGCGTAGAACTGCCCGCTGATTTTGTCGAAATTGGCGTAGCCGATCGTAGCGTTAACTTCGGCATCTCTGCCCGGGTCCTTGCTGAACATCTGGATTGCGCCGCCAGACGAATTGCGCCCGAACAGAGTTCCTTGCGGACCATTCAGCACCTCGACGCGGTCTATGCTTCCAAGCTCCAGATAGGCGGTCGCAAGCCGAGTGTAATAGACGTCGTCGATATAAGTCGCGACGCTGGATTCGTTGCCCAGTGAACCGTTGTTGTTTCCCACGCCGCGAAGGAACGGCAGATAGACGCCAGCAGTGGAGGAAACCTGCAGTGATGGAGCCACATGTGAGAGATCAGCGAGATTGGCGACGCCGCTAGCCTGAAGAGCTTCCGCGTTGAAGGCGCTGACCGCGACAGGGATATCTTGCAGGCGTTCCGAACGCCGCTGTGCCGTGACCACAATCTCCTGCAACTGTGCATAGCTGTCGTCAGCCGTTTCGACTTGTGCGAATGCCGTAGTCGAAGTGAGGCCTGTGGTGACGAGAAACGCGCAGATCAGCGTCGGCGCGATGGAGCCCGGCATAGGAAATTTACGAGCGATTTTATGATGATGCATTATCATTCCTCCCCCTTAGGTTATCGGTGTGACCGGAAGATTGGCTCCGGGCCCGTTATCGCGCGAAAATAAGGGGACGCCCCTGTCTCGGACTAGCATCATCGATTGCATGTGAGTTATAATGCGGTCGTTATGTAATGGCGCTGCTTCTGACATGGCTGAAGCTAACTGAGGTCTGTAGAGCAGCCGCGTATCCGCCTCAGACGCCCGCTTTCCGTATTAACTTCGCGCGGCGAATGATAACCTTTGGAAGGGCTTAGTGCGCGAGACGTTTCCTGATAGCGACATGCTCACGCTTTTATCAAAGCTATGTGGTTACCTTTCAAGCGTAGCTATCTGCCTCCCCGCTGAGTGGTCCAGACTGTCATAAATCTCTGGGCCACTCAGCGGGGGCGGATCAGGTTCCGACGTAACGCTACGATATTTTGCGCTTCGGTTGTTAGGGACCAACGCGAGCTTTGCTCATAGCTAGACCCTAACTCTTGCGCCTATTGCCGCACCAGCTTCGCCTACCCACGGAGCTGGTTCTTGGGCTGGCCTTCCCCCTGAAAACTGGTCCGCTTTGAAAGTGAGAGTTTCGGCTATTTTGCGCTTGGAAGGAGCGA